>NZ_JADKRZ010000001.1 GCF_015350905.1 Curtobacterium sp. VKM Ac-2865
CCGGAAGCTAAGCCTCTCAGCGCCGATGGTACTGCAAGGGGGACCTTGTGGGAGAGTAGGACGCCGCCGGACTTCTTTTGTACGACCAGGGAACCCCTGACCACGTGTGGTCAGGGGTTTTCTGCGTTCCACGGGTAGGATCGTGGGCGTCATGACTGCGCCTTTCACCACTGCCACTGGGTCCGATGTCCGCGTCCGCTTCTGCCCGTCCCCGACGGGCACACCGCACGTGGGACTCGTGCGGACGGCCCTGTTCAACTGGGCGTACGCCCGGCACACCGGCGGCAAGCTCGTGTTCCGCATCGAGGACACCGATGCCGCTCGCGACAGCGAAGAGTCCTACGAGCAGCTCATCGACGCGTTGCGCTGGCTGCGGCTCGACTGGGACGAGGGCGTCGAGGTCGGGGGACCGCACGGCCCGTACCGCCAGTCGGAGCGCACGGACGTCTACCAGGACGTGATCGCGAAGCTCCAGGCCTCCGGGCACGTGTACGAGTCCTTCGTCACGCCCGAGGAGATGGAGGCCCGCAACGTCGCCGCCGGCCGCGACCCGAAGCAGGGCTATGACAACCACGAGCGCGACCTCACCGACGAGGAGCGTCAGGCGTTCCGCGACCAGGGCCGGGCGCCGGCGCTGCGACTCCGGGTACCGGACCGCGACCTGAGCTTCCAGGACCTCGTGCGCGGGGAGATCACCTTCAAGCAGGGCACGTTCCCCGACTTCGTCGTGGTGCGGCCGAACGGCAAGCCCCTCTACACGTTCACGAACCCGCTCGACGACGCACTGATGGGCATCACGCACGTGCTCCGCGGCGAGGACCTGCTGTCGTCGACCCCGCGACAGATCGCCCTGTACGAGGCGCTGTACGAGATCGGCCTGACCGGGTTCATCCCGGCGTTCGGGCACCTGCCCTTCGTCATGGGGGAGGGCAACAAGAAGCTCTCGAAGCGTGACCCCGAGTCGAACCTGTTCCACCACCGTGCCGCGGGCATGATCCCCGAGGGGCTCATGAACTACGTGGCGCTCCTCGGCTGGTCGATCGGACCCGACCGCGACGTCTTCTCCATCGACGAGATGGTGCAGGCCTTCGACGTCGCGGACGTCAACCCGAACCCGGCACGGTTCGACCACAAGAAGGCCGAGGCCATCAACGGCGACCACATCCGGCTGCTCGACCCGGTCGACTTCCGTGACCGTCTGAAGCCGTACCTGACCGAGTACGTCGACGTCCCTGCGACTCCGGAGCAGGAGCGTGTCCTGGAGCTCGCTGCGCCGCTGGTGCAGGAGCGCATGCAGCTGCTGGGCGAGGCACCGGCCATGCTCGGCTTCCTCTTCACCGCGGACGCCGACCTGGTGGTCGAGGACGACGCCCTCGCGAGCCTCAAGGGCGACCCGACCGAGGTCCTGCAGGCGAGCACCACCGCGCTCGAGGGCGTCGAGGAGTGGCGCACCGAGCAGATCGAGGCGGCCCTCCGCACGGCGCTCATCGACGGGCTCGGGCTGAAGCCGCGCGTGGCGTTCGGTCCGCTGCGCGTCGGGGTGTCCGGTCGTCGGATCAGCCCGCCGCTGTTCGAGTCGATGGAGATCCTCGGCAAGGACTCCACGCTCGCCCGACTGCGCGCCCTCGCGGCTCGCTGAGACACGCGGACGGCATGGACGAGCACGGGCAGACGGTCCACGACGTCGCGGTCATCGGTGCCGGCCCGGCCGGACTCAGCGCCGCACTGAACCTGGTGCGCGCGAAGCGGACCGTGCTGTTGGTCGACGCCAACCGCCCGCGGAACGCCGCGACGCTGCGCTCGCACGGGTTCCTGACGCGTGACGGCATCTCGCCGCTCGAGCTGCGGAAGCTCGGGCGCACGGAGGTCGAGCAGTACCCCGAGGCCACGGTCGTCCAGGCCGTCATCGACGACGTGCGTCCTGACGACGCCGGCTGGCGCCTGCACGGCACGTGGCGCGGCGCCGAGGTCGAGGCCACGGCGCGCACCGTGGTCATCGCCACCGGGCTCCGCGAGGAGTTCCCGGCGCTGCCCTCCCTGCGGGCCTTCTACGGCAGCGCCATGCACAGCTGCGTCGAGTGCGACGGGTACGACAAGGCGGGGCAGCCGCTGGCGTTCGTCTGCGAGACGCCCGACGTGGTCGACCGGGCCCTGCTCATCGCCTCGTGGACCGACGACCTCGTGGTCTTCACGAACGGCGTCGCGCCGCTCGACGAGGCCGGTCGTGCGCGGCTGGCTGCGGCGGGCGTGCGCGTCGAGGAGCGGCCCGTCGCCGACCTCGAGGGGGACCGGTCCGGGATGACCGGTGTCCGGCTCGCAGACGGGCACGTGGAGCCGCGGACGGGTGGGTTCGTGCGGCCGACGTGGCACGTCGACCTGGACTGGGTCGACGCCACGCTCGAGCGCGACCCCGAGGGCCTGGTCGTCGTCGACCGGGCGGGCCGCACCAGCGTGCCCGGGCTCTACGCGGTCGGCGACGTCACACCGCCCGGACCCGAGCAGCTCATCGTCGCGGCGGGCCACGGGGCGACCACGGCTGCGGCGGTGCACCGTGACCTGGTCGGTGGTCTCGCGGACCTCCGGGATCATGTACAGTAGATGACCGTGCCCCGGATGACGGGGCGCGAGGCCGACAGGCTTCTTGGGGTATGGTGTAATTGGCAACACAGCGGTTTCTGGTACCGTCGTTCTTGGTTCGAGTCCAGGTACCCCAGCCAGACTGACGAACAGCCCCCGGGTCTTCCCGGGGGCTGTTCGCGTTTCCGCCCCCGGTCTCCCCGTCGCTCGTCCGCATCCCCGACGACCGCGGAGTCTGCGCGGGTTCGCAGCCCGTTCTGCGCTGGTTCGCAGTCGGTTCTGGGGGAGTCGCGACGATGCGCAGAACCGCAGGATGTCCGCACCCGCGTCGGTGCCCCTGGAACGAGGGTGACGATCCGACCTAGTGTCCCTTGGAGTGAGCCGGAGCGACCGGTCTCCTGACGATCCCTGAGGGCACCTCCTTGACGACAACAGCACCCGACACCCGACACCCCTGGGCGTACAGCGCTGCCGTCCCCGCCGCCGCGGACCACTCCGTCGTGGACCGCTGGGACCGGGTCGTGGCAGCACATCCGGACGCGCCGGCACTCGCGGGAGAGGGCCGCCAGCTGAGCTTCGTGCAGGCCGACGGTCTGGCCCGTTCGCTCGCGCTGCACCTCGGGGAACGCCTGCGTCCGGACGACCACTCGGGCACGGGCACGGGGCTGACGCCGGGTGGTGCCCCGGTGCCGATCGGCGTGATGGCCGGGCAGACCACCGAGGCGGTCGTCGGGATCCTCGCACTCGTGATGGCGGAGCGCCTCGTCGTGGTCCTCGACGACCACCTGCCCGCCGCGCGCCTGCGGCACGTGGTCGAGCTGGCCGGTGTCACCGAGGTGCTGGCAGACACCGAGCGGTCGGCTGCCGCAGCCGCCGTCCTCGGCGCCGCCGGCGTGGTGCACGACCTGCACACGCTGCTGGCAGACGCCGAGGCCGGCAAGCCGGAGCCCACCAACGACGCCAGCACGACCACGACCACGAACCCGGGCCGCCCCGGCGCGAGCGACCCCCTCGTGCTCGCGTTCACCTCCGGCTCCACCGGGATGCCGAAGGGCGTCGCGATCACCCACCAGCAGCAGATCGACAACGTCGAGCAGGACGCCGTCGCGATCGGCAGCGCCCCGGGGGACCGGCTGGCGCTCGTGATGCCGCTGTCGTTCGCGGCCGGCTTCCTGTTCGGCTTCAGCACCCTGCTCAACGGCGGGGCGATCGTGCTGCTGGACCCCCGCGACCTCGGCACGGAACGGGTCCTCGAGCGGATGTCCGCCGAGGACGTCAACGTCCTCGTCTGCACCCCGCACCTGCTCCGTTCGATCGTGTCGAGCGTGACGCAGGACCGGGTGCTGCAGGGTCCCGGCCAGGAGGACCGGATCGCCGCCATGCAGGCGCTCCGCGTCGTCGTCACGAGCGGCGAGGCCATCAGCGGCTCCGACGTCGTCGCCGCACGTCCGGTCCTCAGCGACACCACGACGGTGTGGAACGCGCTCGGTGCGAGCGAGATGGGCTGCGTCGCCTTCTTCCCCGTGGCCCCCGGTGACGTCGCCCCGTCCGGGGTCGTCCCGGCCGGGTACGCCCTGCCGAACAAGCACGTGACGGTCGTCCGCGAGGACGGCACCCCGGCACCGGTCGGTGAGGCGGGCCAGCTGCTCGTCGAGTCCACCGGTCTCACCGCCGGCTACTGGGGCGCGCCGGAGAAGACCGCCGAGCACGCCGGCGTCAGCGCCGACGGCGTCCCGACCTGGCGCCAGGGTGACCTGGCCCGCATGGAGCCGGACGGCTGCATCGTGCTGCTCGGCCGTTCCGACGACGCCGTCAAGGTGCGCGGGTACCTCGTCGAGCCGAGTGAGATCGAGGCCGCCATCCGCGGGCTCGAGGAGGTCCACGACGTGGCCGTCACCGCGCTCGTCGAACCGCCCGCCGTCACCCGGCTGGTCGCCTACGTCGTGGGTCGTCCCGGACGCCGCACCCCGTCGCCCGCGGCGATCCGCCGTGCGCTCCGCGACGTCCTGCCCGAGTACATGGTGCCCGCGACGATCGTCCCGATGCCCGCGCTGCCGCGCACCGAGCGCGGCAAGGTCGACCGTGCCGAGCTGCCCGGTGCGCCGGCGATCGAGGTCGAGATGGTCGAGGGCGAGTACGACCAGTGGGAGCTCGTCGTCGGCCAGATCTGGGCCGAGGTCCTGGGCCTGCGCGGCGTGCACCTCGACGAGGACTTCTCGGCGCTCGGCGGCGACTCGCTGTCCGCCGAGGAGATGCTCGCGATCGTGCAGGAGCGCCTCGGCGTGGACCTGCGCGCCTCGGAGCTCCTCGAGCACCCGACGCTACGCTCGTTCGCCCGCCACGTCCGGTCCGGTGCCAGCGCCCTGCCGAGCCACCCGGACATCGTCAAGGTCGCCGAGGCGCGGAACCCCGGTCACCCGCCGGTGTTCTGCCTGTCCGGCGGCGGGGCCCTCGCGCTCACGTTCCTGCCGCTGTCCCGGTACCTGCCCGACCACGACGTCTACGCCCTGCAGCAGCACGGCATCGAGCGCCGTGGGCTGCCGGACTGGAGCATCGCCCGCGCCGCCCGCCGCTACATCGCCCTGATGCGCATCGTGCAGCCGCACGGCCCGTACCTGCTCGTCGGGCACTCCCTCGGCGGGCTCATCGCACTCGAGGTCGCCCGGATGCTGACGGAGGCGGGGGAGCAGGTCGACCACGTCGCCCTGCTCGACACCTACCTGCCGCGGACCCGCTCGGAGAGCGCGCAGCTGCACTTCGGACGGATCGAGCAGCGGGAGCCCCAGAACACGGCGGCGCGGTCCGTCAAGCGTGGGCTCGACCGGGTCACCAAGCGCATCATGCCGTCCGGTCTGCCGTGGGGCGGCCTGCTCGGTCGCCGCCTGCGGGCGTACGGCGCTGGGGTGCTGCGCTTCGGCGGGCAGAAGGACTTCGACGCCTTCTTCGACCAGGCGGAGCTCGTCACCCGACGGCACACGGCCACGCCGTACCACGGGCGGTCGACGTTCGTCCTCGCGGACGGCAACCCCGACGTGCAGGGCTGGTCCGCCGTCCTGCGCGGTGACACGCGCACCGTTCGCATCCAGAGCGAGCACAGCTCGCTCCTGCGCGAGCCGCACGTGGCCGAACTGGCGGCGGTGCTCCGCGAGGCGCTCGCGCCGACCGACGCGCGGCCCTAGGGCCCACACAGGACCGGCTGGAGGCTCGTGGCAGCGCCGCCACGAGCCTCCAGTCCGTTGGTCCCAGCCCGCGCACCGCGGGCCGTTGCGGGTTTCCGTATCCGCACTCGGTGGTCCGCAAGGGACCGCGCATCGCATTGACCCTCACTGCTGCCGCCGCGAGGGTGGGAATCACCAGGGAACGGCGTACCACCGTTCTCCACCACCAGGCGGGGGCACTCGACTCCGCAGGCATCGTCGCCGACGTCTCAGCGTCTCGTCCTCCGTCACCCACGGACGACCGTTCGCTTCCCACGAACTCATCCGTATGCCCCCTGAACCCGACAGGAGCACCATGTCCGCCAGCACCTCCCGACCCCGAGACCCCCGCGTCTCGGTCGTCATCCCCGCTCGGAACGAAGCGAGGAACCTCGAGATCATCCTCCCGAAGCTCCCGCCCGTGTACGAGGTGATCCTCGTCGACGGCAACTCGGTCGACGACACGATCGCCACGGCCCAGCGCCTGATGCCGTCGATCAAGGTCGTGCAGCAGACCCGCAAGGGCAAGGGCAACGCCCTGGTCTGCGGTTTCGAAGCCGTCACCGGCGACGTCGTCGTCATGTTCGACGCCGACTGCTCCGCCGACCCCGACGAGATCCCGCGCTTCGTCGACGCGCTCGTCGCCGGCGCCGACGTCGCGAAGGGCACCCGCTACGCCCTCGGTGGCGGCAGCGACGACATCACGATCGTCCGGAGCCTGGGCAACCGTGGCCTGAACGTCGTCAGCAACGTCCTGCTCGGCGCGCGCTACACGGACCTCTGCTACGGCTACAACGCCTTCTGGGCCGACACGCTGCCCAAGATCGGCCTGCTGTCCTCGACGCTGCCGAAGCCGACCGACGGCTCGATGCTGTGGGGCGACGGCTTCGAGATCGAGACCATCCTCACCTGCCGCTGGTCCGCCGCGGACCTGGTCATCTCCGAGGTCCCGAGCCACGAGAAGCTCCGCGTGCACGGCACCAGCAACCTGAACGCCATCTCCGACGGCATCCGCGTGCTGAAGTCGATCATGCACGAGCGTCGCCGCGTCTCCGAGGCCGCTGCCCGCGCCCGCATGGCCCCCGTCACCCGCGCCGTCCCGACCGCCGTGCCGGCGCTCGACGAGGAAGCGGCGTGAACGCCCCGACCGTCGCGGTCGTCATCTGCGCGTACACCCAGCAGCGCTGGGGCGACCTGCAGGACTCCGTCGAGTCGGCCAAGCGCCAGCCGGAGGCCACCGAGGTCGTCGTCGTCATCGACCACGAGCCCGAGCTGTACCTCCGCGCGAAGGCCCGCTGGCCCGAGCTGCGCGTCGTCGAGAACTCCGAGGACCGCGGCCTGTCCGGCGCACGCAACACCGGCGTCGCCCTGACGGACGCCGACGTCGTCGCGTTCCTCGACGACGACGCCACGGCGGACGCCGACTGGCTGCAGCACCTCGTCGCAGCGCTCGAGCTGCCCGACGTCGTCGGCGTCGGCGGCCGTGCCACGCCGTCCTGGCCCACCACGACCGGCGCCGGCCCGTACCCGGCCGAACTGCTCTGGATCGTCGGCTGCAGCTACGCCGGTCTGCCCACCGCGGCCGGCGACGTGCGCAACGTCATCGGGTCGAGCATGGCCTTCCGCCGTGACGTGCTGCTCGCCGCCGGCGGGTTCCGCTCGGGCATCGGCCGCGTCGGCAACCAGCCGCTCGGCTGCGAGGAGACGGAGCTCTGCATCCGCATCGCCCAGGCGAAGCCCTCCTCCCGCATCCGCTACGAACCGCGTTCCAACGTCTCGCACCGGGTGTCCCCGGACCGCGTCGAGATGCGCTACGTCCGTCGCCGCAGCTACTACGAGGGCATCTCCAAGGCCGTCCTCAGCCGTCGTGTCGGCACGGGTGACTCGCTCTCCAGCGAGTCGACGTACCTGACGAAGGTGCTCCCCGGCGCGCTGCTGCGGGAACTCGGTGCGCTCGGACGCGGCGGTGGGACCCGTGCGTTCGCGATCGCGCTGTCCGTGGCGTCGACGATCACGGGCTACGCAGTCGGTCGGGTCCTCGGTGGCGTCGTCGTGTCGCCGGCCGCCCCCGTGAAGGCGCCGCAGACCGTCGGTGCACCGTGACCCGTTCCACCCTGGCGATGGTCATCTCGCCGGTCGTCGCGGGGCCGCTGTTCCCGACGTGGGACGGCGCCGTGTGGGTCGGCGAGGTCGACCGCGCCGACGTGCACGCCTCGAGCCACCGGGACGTCATCGCGCTCCGCGGGGCCGAGGGCTACCGGCGCGCACGGCTGCTCGTGCGTGACCACGGCGAGCCGCTCGGCTTCGTCGAGACGGACGTCACCGAGCGCCGGCGCATCGGCGCGACGATCGACGTCCGCACGCTCCAGCGTGCGATGCGCCCGATGTCCGCACCCATGGCACGGCCGGCAGCAGACCAGGTGCTGCCGTCCGTCACCGTGGTGCTCTGCACCGACGGCGCCGCCGACCAGACGATGCGCTCGCTGCTCGCGGTGCGCCACGACGACTTCGACGTGGTCGTCGTCTCGCACGCCGCCGAGGACGGGGACGCCACGGTCGTCACCATCGACGGCCGCCGTGTGACGACGATCGCCGCACCGACCGGCGGCCTCGCCGCCGCCCGCAACGCCGGACTCCTCGCCGCCACCGGCGAGGTCGTCGCGTTCCTCGACGAGGGCGCGATCGTGGACGACGGCTGGCTCTCGGCCATCGCGTCCGCCTTCGCCGCCGACGCCGACGTGGCCTGCGTGACCGGGCTCGTCCCGAGCGCCGAGCTGCGCACGCCTGCGCAGCGCTGGCACGACGACCGCACCCCGGCCGCCCGCACCGTCCGCCGCCGGGTGATCCGTCGCGACGACGAGCAGGACGGCACCCCGCTGCACCCCTTCGCTGCGTCCGCCTACGGCACCGGCGGCAACCTCGCCGTGCACCGCGCGACCGTCCTCCGGATGGGCGGCTTCGACACCGCCTTCGGTCCGGGGACCCGCGTCGGCGGTGGCGACGACCTCGACCTCTTCACCCGACTGCTGTCCGCGGGCTCCGCGATCGCCGTCGAACCGGCCGCCATCGTCTGGCAGCGCTCAGCGGACGACGTCGCGTCGCTCCGCGCGGCAGCTGCGGCGCACGGCCACGGACTCGGAGCATGGATGACCAAGAACGCCTTCGACCGCGAGACGCTCACCGCGTCGGTCGACGCCGCGCCCGGGGCAGTCAGCGCCTTCGCGCGACTCGGCCTCGAGCAGGGCGACCACGCCTCCGACGTCGGCGCGCTCGCACGCCGCGCGACGGGCGTCGAGCCGGACGCCGACACCGGCGCCGTGCCGGCGGACGCCGTCGACGCGGAGTTCCGCGCCACGAAGCACCGCCTGCGCGGAGTCGAGCGACGTTCCGTCCTCACTGCGCCGTTCCTGGCGCTCCGCGAACGCCTCGGTGGTGCCGGCACGATCGACCGCACCGCACGTGGCCGTCACGAGCTGCAGCGCGGCCTGACGACCGCCGGCCCGTCGCGGACCACCGAGAACGGCGCCATGGGCCCCGTCGCACGGCTCGTCGCCGCCGGCATCGTCGTGGCGACCCTGCTGCTGGCCGCGATCGGCACCATCGCCGGGATGCCCACGCTGCGCGCCAGCGCCATCGCCGTGTACCTCTTCGCGCTGCTCGGGGTCGCCCCGCTGCTGCTCGTCCGACCGATGCCGCTGGCACGGTTCTCGGCGTTCGCCGTCACCGCCTCGCTCGTGGGCACGATCGGCATCGGCTACACGATGGCGACGTTCCACATCTGGTCTCCCGTCGTGCCGTTCGTCGGCGTCACGGTGCTGACGGCCCTCGCCGTCGCGATCGCCGTCCCGCGGGACGTCGCCGACCTGCGCCGCAACCGCCTCGCCACGCCCGAGGGCGCGCTCCGTTCCCGCTGGGGCACCACGGCGACCGTCACCGCGCTGACGCTCGTCGGCCTGGCGATCGTGGTCGTCGCAGCACTCACGCACATCGGTGACCCCGTGCCGGCCGGCCTGTTCGGCTCGCTCGGCCCCGGTCTCGTCATCGGGATCCTGGTCATCGTCGCCGCGGCCGTCGTGGCGCTCGTCCGTGGGCGTGGCGTGGCCGTGCCCGTCGTGGTCCTCGGTGGTGTCGTCCAGCTCGCCCAGGCGATCACGTACGGCATGCCCACCGTGACGGCGGCAGCGCGGCACGTCGGCGTGCTCGAGTACATCCGCCAGTACGGCGGCACGAACCCGACCGCCGACATCTTCCAGACCTGGTCGGGGCTCTTCGCCGCCGGCGCGTGGGTCGCCGACGTCGGGGGCATCGCCAACGCGATGCTCATCGCCGCCTGGTTCCCCGTCCTCCTCGCGTTCAGCACCACGATCGCCGTCGGCGTCCTGGCGGCCAGCTGGCTGCCCGGCGCCCGTCGTCCCTGGATCGCGGCGTTCCTGACCGCGATGACCGGCTCGCTGAACACCACGTACTTCTCCCCGCAGTCGACCGGCATCCTGATGTCGGTCGTGATCCTGGTGCTCGCCACCGGCCAGCTCCGCCCCGCGGTCGTGACCGGCACCAACGGCGAGGCCGTGGAGACGCTGCGTGCCCGCAAGGTCGGGCTGTCCAGGATCATCGCGATCGCCGGCATCGCGATCGTCCTCGCCGTGACGCACCAGATCTCGCCGTACCTGACGGTCGCGGCGCTGGTCACCCTGGTCGTCTTCCGCCTGCTCCGCCCGTGGTGGCTGCCGGTCGTGGTCCTCGTCCCCGCGGTGGTGTTCGCGCTGCTCAACGACGACGTCCTCGGCAAGTTCCTCTCGCTGGCCGCCGTCGGCCGGGTGCTCGACAACGTGCAGCCCCCCACCCACGACATGACCGTGCTCCCGAAGCCGCTCGTCACCCGCCTGGCGTTCGACATCCCGGCCGCCGCGCTCATCGTGCTCGGGCTGATCGCGCTCATCACCGTCCTGCTCCGTCGGGACCGGCTGCACTGGGGACTCCTGGCGGCAGCTGCGAGCCCGATCTCGCTGCTCGTCGCGACGAACTACGGCCAGGAGGGCATCTTCCGCGTCGTCCTGTTCGCCACCCCGTGGATCGCGATCCTCGCCGCGGCGCTGCCGGCTCCGGCCGGGCGCCTCGCCTGGTCCGGTCGACTGGTGGAACGCTCGATGCGTCCGACCGCCGTCAAGTACGCGGTGGCGGCCGCCGGGGTCGCGGCGCTCGTCGCGGTCGGGGCGTTCGGGCAGACCTCGCTCGACTGGAACCGCGTCCCCACGCGGAGCCAGTCCGAGGCCACGCAGCTCTACGACCGGACGGCGCCGAAGGGCTCCCTGATGCTCCTGACCGGGTCCGCGAACGCCGTGCCGAGCAACACCGGCGCCCGGTACTTCGACGTGGGCTACCTGTCGCGCGAGGTCCTCGGGGCGTACCCGGACCCGACCGGGTCGTACGACGCCACCGCCGACGTGTCGAAGGTGACCCAGGACCTCGTCAGCACCTGGCCGGCCACGAAGTACTACGCCCTGGTGGCGGAGCCCTTCGGCGCCTACGACGAGCGCTACGGCTACCAGAGCGACGCCGACTACCAGCAGTTCGGCGCGGCGATGGCGAAGTCCCCGTACTGGGAGCGCGTCTGGTCCTCCGGCACCACCGCGATGTACCAGCTGACCCCGGCCGGACTGCGACATGGCGCCGAGTAGGGCCAGACACCGACGGGCGCGGCGAGCGATCACCGCGCCCGTCGCGGCCGTCCTCGTCGCCGCGGTCGCCGTCGTCGGCCTGGTGGTCGCCCCCGTCGCCGCGAGCGCGTGGACCGGTGCGACCAGGACGAGCACGACGACGACGTCGGGCGCGACCTACGGCACGGCAGCGGTCACCCGGGCGACCGGCACCACGGCGAGCGGCGCGGCCGACTGCAGCGCCGGCCGTGTGCTGACCGTCGTGGCCCACGCCGACGACGACCTGCTCTTCGACGGCACCGCGCTCCGCACCGACGTCGACGCCGGGCGCTGCGTGCGCTCCGTCGTCGTCACCGGCGGCGACGCCGGCAAGCCCGCCTGGTACTGGCAGGGCCGCGAGGACGGGCTGATGGCCGCCTACGCGAACCTGGCCGGCGTCGCCCCGCAGTGGGCGTCCGGCACCCTCACCGCCGCCGGCAAGACGCTCCGCACCGCGACGCTCACCACGAACCCGCGACTGAGCCTGGTCTTCCTCGAGCTGCCCGACGGCAACGTCGACGGTTCCGGCTTCGCCGTGGACGGCAGCGAGAGCCTGCAGAAGCTGTACCAGGGCCGCATCACGACGATGCACACGCTCACCGGTGCCGCCCAGCCCACGACGTACACCCTGCCGCAGCTCACGGCGACGCTGCTCGGCGTCATGCAGGACTTCGCCCCGACCGACGTCCACACCCTCGACCACGTGGGCGGGTACGGCGACGGGGACCACAGCGACCACCACACGATCGGCTACCTGACCGACCAGGTGCAGAAGCAGTACACCGGCACGCACGCCTTCACCGGGTACATGGGGTACCCGATCGCCAACCGTCCGTCGAACCTCACCCAGGCGCAGACCGACGCGAAGGGCGCCGTGTTCTACTCGTACGCCGCCCACGACGGGGAGACCTGCGCCTCGTGGCAGGCCTGCTCCTCGAAGCCGGAGGGCTCGTGGCTCAGCCGCCAGTACACGGCCGGCTCGAGCGTCCCGACGAACCCCGGCAACCCCACGAACCCCGGCAGCACCACGCCGACCGAGCCGACCAGCCCGACCCGCGGCACGGACGTCACCGGCGCTGCCACCGTCACGGCCAGCGGTGAGAACGCGGCCGACGGGCAGACGGCGAAGAAGGCCGTCGACGGCGTCGTCAGCGGCTACCCCGACGCCCCGACCGCCGAGTGGGCCGTCCCGTGGGGCGGTGTCGGCACCTGGATCCAGCTCGGGTGGTCCAGCGCGACGACCATCGGCGAGGTCGACCTGGCCGACCGGCCCAACGCCGACGACCAGGTCACCGGCGGCACCCTCACGTTCTCGGACGGTTCGAGCCTGACCGTCCCGTCGCTCGACAACGGCGGCTCCCTGACCCGCCTGGCGTTCACGGCCAGGAAGGTCACGTGGGCCCGGTTCACCGTCACGGCGGTCAGCAGCACCACGCGGAACGTCGGCCTGTCCGAGATCCGCGTGTACGGCCCGGCCACGTCGTCCACGCCGACGCCCACCCCGACCGCGACGCCCACGGCCACCCCGACGCCGACGCCCACCCCGACGCCGACGCCCACCCCGACCGCGACGCCGACGCCGACCGCAACGCCCACGGCGACACCCACCGGGACGCCCACGTCCACCCCGACGGCGACGCCCACCCCGACCCCCACGCCGACGTCCGCCGACATCACCGGCAGCGCCACCCCGACCGCCGCGTGGGACAACCCCGCCGACGGCCAGACCGTCGCGAAGGGCGTCGACGGCATCGTGTCCGGCTACCCGACGAACTCGGCGGCCGAGTGGGTCGCACCGTGGGGTCGCACCGGCGTCTGGTACCAGCTGGACTGGTCGTCGTCGGTCTCCCTGCAGCGCATCGTCCTGAACGACCGGCCGAACCTGTCCGACCACATCACGAGCGGCACGCTGACGTTCTCGGACGGCAGCCAGGTGCAGGTCGGCTCGCTGCCGGACGACGGCTCGGCCCTCACCGTCGACTTCAGCGCCCGGAACGTGAAGTGGGTGCGCTTCACCACGACCGGCGTCTCGAACAGCACGACGAACGTCGGGCTCTCCGAGATCCGCGCGTGGGGAGCCAGGTGACGGGGACGTCGATCGACGACCCGCCGGTCGACGACCCGCCGGTGGACGACACGGCGGCCGCAGCGCACGGTGCCGCACCGGCCCACGGTGCGGGGCTCGCACGCCACCGCCCGACGGCCCGCCGCGGCGCCCGGCGCCTGGCGCTCGGCGTCGGCGCCCTGGTGCTGGTCGCCGGGGTGGTCGCCGCCTCGGTCACGAGCACCGCTGACGGCGAGAGCCACGACCCGAGTGGAGTGTCCATGCCGACCACCGACGGCGACGGCTGGAAGCGCGTGTTCTCGGAGGACTTCGCCGACACCACGCCCACCGGCGGGTTCGAGGAGCCCTACGCCGACCGCTTCTCCGTGTACCACGGCTTCGCGGACACCGCGGGGACCGGCCGCTACCAAGCCGACGTGCTCACCGCCCACGACGGCCTGCTCGACATGCGGCTCCGCACGACCGAGGCGGGCACACCGCTCGCAGGCGGCATCGTCCCGCTCGTCGACGGTCAGTGGGGCGGACAGACCTCCGGCCGCTACACCGTGCGCATGCGGAGCGACGAGGTCGCCGGGTACGGCGTCGCGATGCTCCTCTGGAGCGACCAGAACATCTGGGCGGACGGCGAGATCGACTTCCCCGAGGGGGCGCTCGGTGCGCCGGCGTACCTGAACGTCCACTGCCTCGCCGACCCCGCGGAGAAGTGCATCCACCTGGAGACCGCGGCGTCCCTGGCCGACTGGCACACCTACACGATCGAGTGGACCCCGACACGGATGTCGTTCCTCATCGACGACGAGGTCGTCAGCTCGACGACGGAGGACATCCCGACCGCACGGATGCACCTCGTCATCCAGGCCGGCTCGAACTCCGGCAACCCGCCGGCCGACGCCGACGGGTCCCTGCTCATCGACTGGATGACGATCGACGTGCCGGCCGACGGCGCGGCACCGCAGGCGACCCCCCCGACGAAGCCGGCGGCCGGCTGAGCGGTCACCCCGTCACGGACGGGAGGCTCGGTGCCAGCTGGCACCGAGCCTCCCGTCCGTCGTGTGGTGACGACACGACGAGGTGGCCGGCCCTGACAGGACCGGCCACCTCGTCGTGCCGCCGTGTCGTGCCACCACGCCGTGGGACGAGCTCGCGTCAGCGGCGTCCGTGGGCGCGGAGGGCGCGGAGCAGCCCGGCCAGGTGCGGCTCCGGGCCGTAGTGCTCCCGGACCCACTCGCGGCACCGTGCGCCGAGGGAGGGGTCGTGGACGGCCTCGTCGAGGACGTCGAGGACCTTCTTCGCGAGTGCCGCGGTGTCCTCCGGGTCGACGGTGAACCGCGCCCACTCGTCGGCGAGGATCTCGCCGGTGCCGCCGGACGCCGCTGCGACGACCGGACGGCCGGCGGACATGGCCTCGACGACGACGCGGCCGAAGCCCTCCGGCTCGATCGACGGCACCACGACCAGGTCGGCCGCGTGCAGGAGCGGGACGACGTCGTCCCGCTCCGGCAGCACGAGGACCGAGCCGTCGGGGAGCGCGTCGATCGCGCGCTGCACCGCGGGGGCGTCTCCGGGGCGGAGCGCACCGGCGAGCACCAGGAGCGGCTCGCGGCGCGGGGCGGTGGCGCCCGTCGTGACGGTGGTCACCGGCAGGCGGTCGGAGGCGGTCGCGAGGACGCGGCCCCAGGCCTCGAGGAGCGCGAGCACGCCCTTCGACGGGGTCAGTCGGCCGTAGTACAGGACCGTCGGCGTGGCGTCGTCGATGCCGAGCGTCACCCGGGCCGCGCGCACCTGGTGCGGCGTGGACGCGGGGAAGGCGTCGGTGTCGACCCCGTTCGGCACGACGGTGATGCGCTGCGGCGGCACACCGGCTGCGGCCCAGGCACGCGCCATCGCGTGCGAGACAGCGAGGTACTCGGTGCGTCCGCCGGCGAGCAGCCCGAGGCGCGCGTAGTTCGGCGCGTGGTGCAGGTGGACCACGAGGGGGACGCCGGCGACCGTCGAGACGAGGCGGCCCCACGGCAGGAACTCCGGCCGGTTCAGCCAGAGCACGTCGAGGCGGGCCCGACGGACGGCGAGGCCCTGCCGGACGAAGCGCAGGGCGTCACCGACCGCGGACCGCAGTCCGAAGCGGTAGTCGCTCGCGTGGTGCAGGCGGACGCCGAGGTCGTCGTACGCGGCACGACCGGCGTCGGCGGGGCCGGAGACGGCGGGACGGTGCCAGACCTCGACGTCGAGGCCGGCGGCGACGAGCTCGCGGGTGTCCTCGAGGACGCAGCGTTCCACCCCGCCCGTGATCGCGAGGCCGTTCGTCACGACGCCGACCCGCGGGGGACGCGCCGCGGTGGTCCGGTGCCGACGGCGCGGACGGCGACGGTCGATGCCGCGGTGGCTCATGCGACACCGCCGCGGGCCGCGCGCAGGCGACGGAAGAACCAGGGCATGCAGCCGAGGACGCCGGCGATCCGGACGCAGTTCCAGAACAGGTCCTGCGGGACGAACACCGAGACACCGGCGACCGTCAGGGCCGAGAGCACCACCAGGACGACCCGCAACGGCGGACCGTGCCACTCGCGCCGGTCGGACAGCGACGCCTGCTGCAGCGCGGCGAGGCCCGCGTAGGAGATGACCGTCGCGAGGCCGGCCCCGGCGATGCCGAGGACCGGCACCAGGAGCAGGTTCGCGCCGATGTTCACCACGCCGGCGACCGCACCGATGACCCCGACGGCGACCCCGCGACGCTCGATGAGCAGCAGCCGTCCGGTGGCACCGCTCGCGACGACCGGGAACGCGGTGATGGCGACGACGAACACGACGACGGTGAGGTGCTCCACGCGGTACGACGCCGGGGCGAGGATCGGCAGCGCGATCGGCGACACGAGGGTCACCGCGAGCAGCACGGGGGCGAGCAGCTTGTACAGCTCGTCGCGGGAGTGCATCGCGAGCTGCCGGCGGGCGACACCGTCGCGGAGGGCGGCGAAGAGCGGCGCCCAGGCCTGGTTCGTGAACGTGAGGAGCAGGATGACGGCCGACCCGACGACGTAGGCGATCTGGTAGCGGGCGACCTCGTCCGGGCCGAGCAGCCGCTGCACGACGAGGCGGTCCCCGGCGTTCAGCACGAAGTAGGACAGGCTGCCGAGGGCGACCGGGATGCCGAGGCGGAACGCCCTGGCGGTCGTCTTCCGGTCCAGGAGCCCGGCCAGGCGCGGCTTCGTCGCCGCGATGCCGATCACCATCGCCACGCCCTGCGCGACGACACCGCCCCAGGCGTACGTGGTCGCGTCGGCCCGCACGAACGTCAGGAGACCGAGCCCGATGATCGAGCCGCCGATCGAGGACAGCAGGCTCGTCACCGCGAAGACCTTGATGCGGTCCTGCGCGACGAGGAGCGCGAGGGAGATCTGCACGATCGCCGCGGGTCCGGTCCACAGCACGGCGACGAGGAGCAGCGGGTGGTTGCCGATGAACCCGGCGGCGTCGCCCCAGAGCGGGATGGTCGTCAGGGCGATGACCGTGACGATGCTCGCCGTGATCATGCCGACGGCGAGCAGGCCGCGGGCGCGGGTGTCCGTGCCGTCCTCGGCGCGCTGCAGCACCGACGCCTGGTCGATGCCCATCACGGCGAGGACGACGAGCGCCTGGTACAGGGCGATCGCGGACGCCAGGACGCCGAACTCCGCCGGCGGCATGAGGTGCGCCAGCACGGGGGAGATCAGCGAGGAGACGACGAGCTGCATCGACCAGACGACGACGTACAGCAGGCCGCGGCCGAACAGGACCGAGGCGCCCTTGCGGACGGCGACGCTGCCCGTGTCGAGGGCCTCCGCGGCGCCCTCGGTGGGGGCGAGGTCCGGGACGGTGATGGTGCCGGTCGCAGTGGCGCCGGGGGCGGGGACAGCGGCGGCACCGGGTGCCGGGGCAGCGACGGGGGCAGCGGCTGCGGGCGTGCCTGCGGCGTCGCGGGCGGCTGCGTCGCGGACGGCGCGGGCCTCGCGGCGGGTCTGGGGGGCGCTCACGGTGCGACCACCTCGCGGGCGGCCTCGGTGTGGAGGTCGAACGCGGCGTCGATCACGTCGAGCAGGTCGGAGCTGACAGCGGTGGAGAACTTCCGCGCGAACACGTGCTGCGGCGCCACGCCCGGCTCCGTCCGACGCTCGAGCAGGCGCCCGGCGTCGGCGGTGCCCAGCCACGGCGGGCTCTTCTGCGCGGTGCCGTCCCACCCGATCCACCACAGGGCGTGCGGGACGTGCTCGTCGGCGAAGTCCGGCACCAGGGCGGGGGAGCGCAGCACCGACGGCACGAAGGTCTCGTCGGCGATCCACACGCGCTTCCAGAACCGGACCAGGTCGGGACGGCTGTCGACGACCTCGACGACGGCCTCGGCATGGTGCCGGGCGAGGACCTTGAGCTGCGAACCACCGGCGAACACCACGTCACGCGGGACCCGGCGGGGGACCGGGACGCGGAGCATGTGCTTCCGCCAGGCCCAGTGCGGGAAACGGATCCGCGCGGCCCCGCCGTCCCGACCCCACGCGGGGTGCGGCAGCGGACGGGCGTCGATGAACGACTCCTCGGGGTGCGCCTCGAGCAGGTCCTGGATCTCCGCCGCGTTCGCCAGCGGGTAGTCGCTCCCGGTCAGGACCGCCACGTGCGAGGCGTCCGTCTCGGCGAGCGCCGCACGGTACCCCTCGACCTCGGCGGCGACGTTCTCCCACTTCGCCCACCCGGTGCGGATCCGGGGCAGCACCCGGACGCGCTCGGGCAGGCCGTCGGTCATCGCCCGGAAGACGGACTCCGAGGTGCGCGCGTCGCAGTGCAGGAACACCGGGAACGGATCGAGCGCCTCGACGAGTCGGCGCACGTGCCGAGGGTCCTCATGAGCGAGGACGATGCACGCGAGAGCGGCTGGGGAGATGGCCATGGACGCGACGCTAACGGCGGCGTTCCCGGGCCGACAAGGCGATCAGGGGCCCTCTGCGGGGAAGCGGCGGTTTCCCGCACCCACCCGCCGAACCGGGGTGTGATCAGCGTTTCTTGCGGAACCGGGGACAGTCGCAGAGCGCGCAGTCGCTGCCGGGCCGGTAGTGCTCGTGCGCCGCCTGCTGGTGACCGCAGACGCAGGTCGCGGAGTCCTCGGCCGCCGGCACCGCCACGAGGGTCGGACCGGACGTGGGCGCAGCGGCGCCGTCGGCCGTACGGGGGACACCGAGCTCGGTCGTGGGGCCCAGCGGCATGCGTCCTCCTCGTGCCCGACGTGCTGCCGTCAGGTCGTACGCTGATTCTAGGGGGAACACGCCGCCCCCGTAGCGGCAAACCGCAAGAGCCGCGACCGTCGCCGCAACCACCCGCCGGCACCGTTGACCACGTCACCTGGCCACCGGAGCATCGACGACATGACCGACCCCCAGGCGACCACGACCCGCGTGCTCACGCTCACGCCCGCCATGCCCTCGCCCGACGCCCCGGCATGGGCCGGTGCGGCCTGGGTCGGCGCCGTCGACCGGCAGGAGGCGCTCGCCGCCTCCGCCGTCGAGCTCGCCGGTGCCGCCGGCTTCCGCCGCGCCCGCCTGCTCGTCCGCGACGGCCGCGAGGTCGCCGGCTTCGTCGACGTCGCCGTCGACGCGAGCGGCGACGTGGACCTGACCGAGCTGCGACCGGCCCTCGACGCACTCCGCACCACGAGCCTCCCGTCCGGCCCCGCCGGCACGCCGGTCGGCCGCGTCTCCGTCGTCATCGGCACCCGCGACCGTCCGGAGGACGTCCGCACCTGCGTGCAGTCCGTCCTGGCGTCGGCGTACGACGACTTCGAGGTCTTCGTCGTCGACAACGCGCCGTCCACGACCGCGACCCGCGACGTGGTCGCGTCGTTCGCGGACCCGCGCCTCCACTACGTCCTGGAGGCCCGACCCGGCGTCTCCCGCGCACGGAACGCCGGTCTCGCCCGCGCCTCCGGCAGCGTGGTCGCCTTCGTCGACGACGACGTCGTCGTCGACCGGTCCTGGCTCGCCGGCGTCGCCGACGCCTTCGCCCGCGACGCGGACGTCGTCTGCGTGACCGGGCTCGTGCCGAGTGGCGAACTGCGCACGCCCACCCAGCGGTACTTCGACGAGCGGGTGACGTGGGCGCGGAACCTCGAGCGTCGGGTGTTCCGCACCGCGACGCCGCCCGCCGACCTGCCGCTCTTCCCGTTCTCCGTCGGGGCGTTCGGCACCGGCGCGAACATGTCGCTCCGACGCGCACCCGCCATCGCCCTCGGCGGGTTCGACGTCGCGCTCGGCCCGGGGACCCCGTCCCGCGCGGGCGAGGACCCCGACCTGTTCACCCGCGTGCTGCTGTCGGGTGGGGCGCTCGCCGTGGAGCCCTCCGCCTTCGTGTGGCACCGGCACCGTGCGGACCGGGCGGCGCTGCGGTCGCAGGCGCTCGGGTACGGCACCGGGCTCGGCGCCTGGGTCACGAAGCTGATGCTGCGCCCGGCCACCGCGTTCGCCGTGTTCCGGCGGGCGACCGGTGCGCTGAAGCAGCTCGGGGCGCTCGGCCAGGGCGCCGGGACCGACCAGGTGTCCGCTGCCGTGGACGCCGTCGGTGGGTGGCCCGTCGACGAGGAGTTCCGCGCGGCCACCGCCGGGCTCAAGCGCGTCGAGCTCGTCGCGGCGCTCGGCGGGCCGTGGCGCTACCTGCTCGGCCGGCTGCGGTCGCGGCGGGGCTGACGCGCGGGGCGGTCCGGCTGCCTGCTGCCCGCTGGGGCGCGTCTGGCAGCTGCCCGCTGACGATCTGCCTCGCTGATCCGACTCGGAACGACATCGTGGTCGTCGTACGACAGCCGCGTTGTCGCGCGCCCGCCGACCCGAGCGAGCCGCTGACGCCGGACGACATCGTCGTCGTCGTACGACAGCGATCGTGTCGTCTGATGCGGACGCATGTGCTGCGTACGCATGGGTCGACACCGCACGCGTCGTTCGACCGGTGCCGTGTCGTTCTGTGCGGACGCATGTGGTGCGTGCGCATGGGTCGACACCGCACGCGTCGTTCGACTCGTGCCGTGTCGGAGCATGCAGACGGATCGACGCCGAACGACACCGTCGACGTCCGACGTCCGACGACAGCGATGGTGTCGCGCCCCCGCACGCACGACGACGCCGGGGCCACGAGGACCCCGGCGTCGGACGGACGACGCAGCAGCAGTGCCGCCAGCGCCCTACGCGCGGAAGCGACCGGCCTCCACGTCACGCCAGCGGCGGCGGCTGCGGTACCAGGCGGCGGGACCGGCCGGGAAGCCGCGGAGCTCGTGGTACGCCAGGGACCGCGGGATGCGTGTGGTCGAGGCCTCGTTCGTCGTCTCGGCTGCCGCGTCACGACGACCCGCGAGCCGGGACGCCATCTGCTTCGCCTTGACCTTCGCGGCGAGCGGCATCAGGCGCGCGAGGACCGTCAGGTGCCGCTTGTCCTTGGCGGCGAGCGCACACATCAGCGCGGTGAACCCGACGCCGTTGCCGTGCAGCTGCTTGTGCAGGTCCTCGACGGTCTGGCGGTGCCGGTGGTGCACGACGGCCTTCGGCTCGAAGCCGATGCGGCCTCCGCGCCAGAGCGTCTCGATGAACATCGCCAGGTCCTCGCCCCCGCGGGCGGGGGAGCCGGCACCGAGTGTGGTGTCGAACCCGCCGACGGTGTCGATGAGGGAGCGGCGGTACGCCATGTTCGCACCGGCGCCGTACGCACCGATGCCGTACACGGCGAAGGTCTTGCGGACGGTCCCGTCGGGACGCACGGCGGAGACGCGGGCGTGCCGCATCGCGCCCTTGACGTCGTCCGGGACGATCGTCACCGGGGCGAAGGTGCGCTCGGCGCTGAACCCGCCGTAGTAGGCCTCGTACCAGATCTGCGCCGGGGTGGTCAGCTCGACGGGCAGGATCACGCCGGTGACCGCGTCGAGGCCGGGCTCGCGGACGAACCGGGTGCCGATCGCGCGGAGCCACTGCGGGTCGACGCGGACGTCGTCGTCGGTGAACGCGATGACGTTACCGGTCGCGGCGGCCACACCGGCGTTGCGCCCGGCGGAGAGCCCGGGGCGTCGCTCGGTGACCAGACGGACGTTGCGGCCCTCGAGCATGGCGGGCAGCGCGTCGATGTCGGGGAGCTTCACGCGGTTGTCGACGAGGATGACCTCGTGGTCCGGGTAGTCGAGGTGCTCGAGCACGTCGAGCAGCTTCCCGAGGTCCTCGACGCGGTCGACGACGGTGGAGACCACGACGGAGATCGTCGGGAGCTCCTCGTCGGTCACGGGGGCGTGGTCGTCGAAGGCGCCCTCCTCGACCATGGAGGAGACCAGCGGCGCGAGCGCACGGGAGGCGTCGGCCGGGTCGGCGGTGAGCAGGAGGTCGAGGGTGGTGACCGGGTACCCGTCGCGGTAGCCGATGACCAGCGCGGAGGCACCGGTCTCGTCCGCGACGAGCTCGGGCAGGGGAGCGTCGAGGTTGATGCCGATGACACGGCGCGGGCCGGGCACGTTGACGGCGGGGAGGGAGACCATGAGGGGGACGCTACGGTTCCCCCATCCTGTGGACAACGGACGGCGGAGTCCGTGGCGGGGTTCATGCGGGGTTCCGCAGGCCCCCTCATGGAGTGAGCGCTCACCGGCGAACTCCCTGCCGATCGGAAGGTCACACTCAGGTCACGGACCGCCTGCAACCGGTTGCGCCCACTGTGCACCGGGCGTAGCGTCACCGCCCAGCAGGCAGCGTCGCCTGCTCCAGGCCGGTGCTGTCGTGACACGATGCGCGCTGCCTGGTGATCTCGATGAGGAGACAACGCCGTGAAGAACACACGCGAGAAGATGCGTCTGGCATCGGTGGCCGGGGTCGCCGTGATCGGCCTGACCCTGGCCGGCTGCTCGAGCGGGAGCTCGGCCTCGGACGACGCGAAGACCGGCCAGGACAGCCGCGGTCCGATCACCTACGTGCAGGGCAAGGACAACTCGAACGTCGTCCGCCCGCTCATCGCCAAGTGGAACAAGGCCCACCCGGACGAGAAGGTCACCTTCAAGGAGCAGTCCGACCAGGCCGACCAGCAGCACGACGACCTCGTGCAGCACTTCCAGGCGAAGGACGACGGCTACGACGTGGTGGACGTCGACGTCGTGTGGACGGCGGAGTTCGCGGCGAAGAGCTGGCTCACCCCGCTCACCGGCGACATGGCGCTCGACACCTCGAAGCTGCTGCCGTCGACCGTGAAGACGGCCACGTACAACGACACCCTCTACGCGGCCCCGCAGACCTCCGACGGCGCCCTGCTCTACTACCGCAAGGACCTCGTCAAGACGCCGCCCACCACCTGGGCGGACATGATGCAGGACTGCTCGATCGCGAAGGACGCCGGCATCGGCTGCTACGCCGGCCAGTTCGCGAAGTACGAGGGCCTGACGGTGAACGCGTCGGAGGCCGTGAACGGCTCCGGCGGCTCGATCCTGAACGCGAAGGGCGCCCCGGACGTCGACACGTCGAAGGCCAAGGCCGGCCTGCAGAACCTGGTCGACGCGTTCAAGGACGGCAACATCCCGGCCGAGGCGATCACGTACCAGGAGGAGCAGGGTCGCACCGCGTTCGAGGACGGCAAGCTGCTGTTCCTGCGCAACTGGCCCTACGTCTACAACCTCGCCAAGACCGACGGCTCGTCGAAGGTGAAGGACACCTTCGGCATCGCCCCGATCCCGGGCGCGGACGGCGTCGGTGCGTCGACGCTCGGTGGCCACAACGCGGCGATCAGCGTGTACTCGAAGCACAAGGCGACGGCGCACGACTTCCTCGAGTTCCTGATCTCGAACGACACGCAGAAGTTCTTCGCGACGCAGGGATCGCTCGCCCCGGTCATCGGTGACCTCTACACGGACTCCGAGCTGACGGCGAAGCTGCCGTACCTGCCCACGCTCCTCGAGTCGATCAAGAGCGCCGAGCCCCGCCCGGTCACGCCCTTCTACCCGGCGGTGACGAAGGCGATCCAGGACAACTCGTACGCCGCCCTCAAGGGCTCGAAGAGCGTCGACGAGGCCATGAAGGACATGGACGCTGCCCTGAAGTCGGCGACCAGCAGCAACTAGCGGCCCCGGTCGCGCGGCTCGCGCCGCATCGGACGGGAGGCTCGTGGCGGCCTGGCCACGATCCTCCCGTCCGCCCCACCATGCGTTCCGACACCGGCAAGGAGGCCGTCCGTGTCAGCAGCAACCGAGATCCCCGCAGCCATCCCGAACCCCCAGGGGCTGGAGCCGCGCAAGCGGCGGAAGGGCGGGCTGAACGCCGAGCACGGCCGGTGGGCCGTGTACCTCATCGGGCCGACGATCGTGCTCCTCGCCATCGTCATCGGCTACCCCGTCGTCAGCGCGGTCATCCAGTCGTTCCAGCTCGACGCCGGGCTCGACAAGGCGACCGGGCTGTTCGTCGCCGGAGGCTTCGCGGGCGTCACCAACTACGTGCACTGGCTCGGACAGCGGTGCGGCGAGGTCACCTGCCCGCCCGGCAGCCTCGGCTCGCAGTTCTGGGTGGCGTTCGGCAACACGTTCTTCTTCACCCTCGTCACGGTCGTGCTCGAGACGGTGATCGGGCTGTGGATGGCCATCATCATGAACCGCAACTTCCGGGGCCGTGCGCTCGTCCGGGCCGCGATCCTCGTGCCGTGGGCCATCCCGACCGCCGTCACCGCGAAGCTCTGGTACTTCATCTTCGACGCGAACGGCGTGCTCAACCACGTCATCGGGCACCAGGTCCTCTGGTTCTCCGACGAGTGGGCGTCCCGGTTCGCGATCGTCATCGCGGACACCTGGAAGACGACGCCGTTCATGGCGCTGCTCATCCTGGCCGGGCTGCAGCTGATCCCGGACGAGGTGTACGAGGCGAGCAAGATGGACGGCGCCTCGACGATGCAGCGTTTCCTGCTCATCACGCTGCCGCTCGTCCGGCCCGCGCTCATGGTGGCCGTGCTGTTCCGCGTGCTCGACGCGCTCCGCATCTACGACCTCATCGCCATCATGACCGGCGGCGGCGGTGGTTCCGGCAACGCCACGGTCTCCCTCTCGGTGCTCGTCGTCGACCAGATCCGGCAGGGCTTCAACGCCGCGTCGGCCCTGTCCACGATCACCTTCGTCATCGTCTTCCTCGTCGCGTTCGTGTTCGTCCGGTTCCTCGGGGCGAACGTCGTGCAGACCCAGGCAGCCCAGCAGAAGGGTGAACTCAAGTGACCCTCGCAGCAGACCGTCCCCGGGCGTCGGCCCGGTCCCGCGACCACGCCGTCGACACCAGTGACGTCCGCGTCAAGCGGCACACGGGCCCCCGGGTCCGCACCGCGATCCAGGCGCTCGTCATCGCCGTGTGGTGCCTCCTGCCGTTCTACTGGATGATCGTCACGAGCTTCCGGGACGTCGGCTACACGTTCGACCCGACGCCGTGGTTCACGCACGTGACGCTGGACAACTACGCGACGGCGTTCTCGACCGCCCTCGGCAACCACCTGGGCCGCGCGCTGCTCAACAGCGTGTTCATCGGTGCGGTCGTGACGGTCATCGCGCTGCTCGTCGGCACGACCGCCGCCTACGCGCTGGCCCGGCTCGAGTTCCGCGGCAAGTCCCTCATCGCCGGCGCGATCCTGGCCGCGTCGATGTTCCCCGGCGTCGCGCTGATCTCCCCGCTGTTCCAGCTCTTCACGGACATCGGGTGGATGGGCTCGTACCAGGCACTCATCCTGCCGAGCATCTCGTTCGTGCTGCCGCTGACGGTCTACACGCTGGCGTCGTTCTTCCGCGAGATGCCGTGGGACCTCGAGGAGGCCGCCCGCATCGACGGGTGCACCCGCGTGCAGGCGTTCCGCCGGATCATCCTGCCGCTGGCCGCCCCCGCGGTGTTCACGACGGCGATCCTGGCGTTCATCTCGTCCTGGAACGAGTACCTCATCTCGTCCCAGCTCTCGAGCGACGCCACGCAGCCGGTCACCGTCGCGATCGCGTCGTTCGCGGGGTCGCAGCCGCACCAGGAGCCGTACACCGCGGTGATGGCCGCCGGGACGATCGTCACGATCCCGCTCGTGATCCTGGTGCTCGTGTTCCAGCGACGCATCGTGGCGGGCCTCACCGCCGGCGGCGTGAAGGGCTGACGACCGTGGCGCTCAGAGCACCCCGTCGCCCCTCGGCACCGATCGAGGAGGCCATGGGCTTCGTCGGCTTCTTCGGTGTCGTGTTCCTCGTCGTCACCATCGCCTGCGAGCTCTCCGGTCGGCCGGCGCTCGGCTGGGCGCTGACGCTCCTGGCCCTGGTCCTCGTCGTCGTCGTGCTCGACCGCTGGCGCGTCCTGGTGCTCCGGCGGAGCGCGGACACGACGTCGGCACCGTCGCCCGTGGTCGCGAGCCGGGGTCCCGGGGACGCGACGCGCGCGTCGGACGGCTGACGAGCCTCCTGGCCGGCACCGCGGTGGGGATCCAGGAGATCGCGACCGTCACCGGGCTGTCGAAGGCGACGGTGTCCCGGGCGCTGCGCGGGCTGCCGTCGGTGGCGGAGACGACCGTCGACCACGTGCGGCGGGTCGCCGACGAGCTCGGGTACGTGCCGAGCTCGGCGGCGGCCGGCCTGGCCACCGGACGGCAGCGCGCGGTCGGCGTCGTCGTGCCGGTCATCGACCGGTGGTTCTACGCCAAGGCCATCGGCGGTGTCGACGTCGAGCTGCGCCGGGCCGGGTACGACCTGGTGCTCTACAACCTCGGCGGGCCGGGCGGCGACCGCGACCGGGCGTTCCGACGGTCGATGCTGCGGCACCGGGTCGACGCGCTCGTGCTGCTCTCGCTGGTCCTCGACGAGACGGAGCGCTCCGAGCTGGAGCTCACCAGGCACCCGATGATCGTGATCGGGGGACCGGCACCCGGCCTGCGGAACGTCGGGGTCGACGACGTCGCGGTCGCGGCCACCGCGGTCGGGCACCTGCTCGGCCTCGGACACCGGCGGATCGCGTACGTCGGAGGGCAGGACGAGGCCGGCATGAACGTCGCGGTGCCGTACCGGCGGCGGGACGGGTTCCTCGGGGCGATGGCGGCTGCCGGGTTGCACGTGCCGCCGTCGTGGCTGGCGGACGGGCGGTTCTCGTTCGCCGGGGGAGTGGCCGCGGGGGCCATGCTGCTCGGCGGGTCCGGGACCGGGTCCGCGTCCGTGGCGGGGTCCGGGTCTGCGTCCGGGTCTGCGGCGGGGTGCGGGTCTGCGTCCGTGTCCGGGCGTCCGACCGCGGTGTTCTGCGCCTCGGACGAGATGGCGCTCGGGGTGCTGCTCGCGGCACGGCGGCTCGGGCTCCGGGTGCCGGACGACCTGTCGGTGATCGGCATCGACGGGCACGAGTACGGCGCTGCCGTCGGCCTGACGACGGTCGCGCAGGACCCCGAGGCGCAGGGGCGGGTGGCCGCGCGGGCGGTGCTCGCCGAGGTCGACGGGGCTCGGCCCGAGGCCGTGCCGCCCGCGCCCGCGACCCTCGTGGTGCGGGGGACGACGGGGGTGCCGCGGGGGTAGGGGGCGCCGGCCGGGGCCGGGGTAGGGGGGGGCTGCCGCGTGCCGCGCCCTGCCGTGGACATCGCGCCCTGGTCTGACGGGGCGCGATGTCCGTACCGGGGCGCGATCCTGCCGTGCGCACCCGCGGCGACGCATTGCCGTGGCCGCCGCCCGCCGCCAGCGCCGCACCGCCAGCCCCGCCGCAACCGCCGCCCGCCGCCCCCCGCGTACGCTCGCCGGCATGGACGTCACCAAGCTCGAGCACGCGTGCCAGGTCGTCACCATCGGCGACGCCCGCCTGGTGATCGACCCCGGCGGCTTCACCCGCCCGGTTGAGGCCACCGGCGTCGTCGCCGTCGTCGTCACGCACGAGCACCCCGACCACGTCACGCCCGAGCAGGTCGCCGGCATCCTCGAGCGCAACCCCGGAGCCGTCGTCCTCGGCCCGGCCGGCGTCGCCCGGGTGCTGCCCGAGATCGACGTCGAGGTCGTCACCGGCGGCGACCACCGCGAGATCGGCCCGTTCGCGCTCACCTTCCACGGGACCCGGCACAACGTCATCCACCGTTCCGTCCCCGTCGTCGACAACACCGGGGTGCTCGTGAACGGCCGGCTGTTCCACCCAGGCGACGCCTACACGGTCCCCGGTGTGCCGGTCGAGGTCCTCGCCGCGCCCGTCGGCGCTCCGTGGCTGAAGGTCGCCGAGATGATGGACTTCGTCGCAGCCGTGGCTCCACGCCGTGCGTACCCGGTCCACGAGGCCACGCTCTCCGCCATCGGCTTCGACATGCACGTCGGTCGCCTCCGCGACGCGGTCGCCCCGACCGGCTCGGTCGTCGTGCTCGCTCCGGGCGAGTCGCTCACGGTCTGACGCGGGTCACCGTCAGGGCGGACGGGAGGCCCGGCTCGGCTCCGTCACGCGGCACGCCCGTGCGACACACCGCGTTTTGGCAGCCTGCGCGGCTTGTGCCATACTTGTCGAGTTGTCGGAACGGCCCCATCGTATAGCGGCCTAGTACGCTGCCCTCTCACGGCGGTAACGCGGGTTCGAATCCCGCTGGGGTCACCACAGGTGACATGCTCCGAGTCCGACAACAGGCATGGGAACGTCGTTCCCGAAGCCAGCCGCGGCCCCATCGTATAGCGGCCTAGTACGCTGCCCTCTCACGGCGGTAACGCGGGTTCGAATCCCGCTGGGGTCACCAGCACGAAGGCCCCCGCCGGATCCGGCGGGGGCCTTCGTCGTCGTCCGGCGCCCTCAGAGCGAGACGGCCACCCGGTCGAGGTTCAGGTAGTTGCCGCTGCTCGATGCGTTGCTGATCGTCACCGCGTTCGACCCGGTGCCGAGCGGGACGGACACGGTGACGGTGGCCCAGGTCGACCACGACGAGGTCGCCGGGAAGGTCACCGTGACAGGTGCGCCACCGCCGACGCTGACGGTCCGGGTCGCGGTGCCGGCCGCCGCGGCGTACCGCAGCGTGAGCGTGTGCGACCCCGCGGCCGCGACGTTGACGTGGGCGGTCGCCGCGGTGCCCACGGCGTTCCACCCGGCGAGGTAGCCGCGGCCGGTGAACCCGGCGTTCGACGACTCGCTCCCGATGCCCGGGTGGTCGATGTTCTCGGCCTGGTACACCCCGTCGCCCTGCACCACGGCCGTGGAGCCGTCGGGCGTGGCCTGCTGCAGCACCGCGACGGTCGCGGACGCGGCGAGGGACTGCTGCGGCGTCGTGCCGATCGACGGTGTGGGCGCCGTCCAGTCGGGCCCACCGATCCCCTCGGGCGAGACGTGCGCGGCCGCCTGCGACGCGTTCGCGGTCAGGACCGACTCGTACTGCGTCTGTCCGGCGTCGTCGATCAGGTCACGGATGTCCCGGGTCAGGATCGCCTTGAAGCCCTGGGTGTCGCTCGAGCCCTCGTTCACGAAGGTGCCGGCGACGGTGAGGTTCGCGATCGCCCAGTCGACCGAGCGGGTGGCGGCGGTGAGGTACTGCTGGTCGTTCGTGACCAGGTACATCTGCAGCGCGGCCCCGGCGTACTGCCCCTGGTTGTAGGTCCAGTCGTAGTCGGTGAACTGCCCGGTGCCGCTGACGTGGTCGCGGATGTGCCCGTTCCGGTCGAAGTCGGTCTGCAGCCAGGCGAAGAGGCGTTCGGCCGTGTCCCGGTAGGTCGTGTCCCCGGTCGCCGCGTAGAGCCGGAGCGCGGTCTGAACGGCGGTGCCGTTCGTCGCCACGTTCTTCTCGTTCTTGCTGCCGTCGCCGACGTCGACGTTCTTCCACCAGATGCCGCCGCCGTACGTGGTGTCCTCGTACTGTGCGATGAAGCCGAAGACCTCCTCGGACTCGTCGAGGAACCGCTGCTCCCCGGTGAGCTCGTAGGCGCGGACCGCGCCGCGCGCCCACCAGCCCATGTCGTCGTTCCAGTCGTTCTGCCGGAAGTCCGGGTAGGCGGCCTGCCAGCCGTCGAAGACGTCGTCGATCATCTGTCGGCTCGCGGCGTCGTGGGTGCGCTCGAAGCGGTCCATCACCGCCTCCCAGTTCTGGGCCTCCCACCAGTAGTCGGTGTACAGCCCGCCCTGCGGGCCGACCGCGTGCTCCTGGTGGACCTGGCGGTCGCTGTAGGTGGTGAAGTACTTCGCGTCCGCGTCCCAGTAGGTGGCGACGAACGCGTCGTACGCGTCGGTCGCCTGCGTGGTGGTCAGGGCGGAGGCTCGGCCAGGGTCGGCCGCGACGCCCACGCCGGTGAGCGTGGCCGTCGCGACGGCACCGGCCACGAGCAGGCCGACGAGTCTGTGCTGCATGGGATCTCCTTCGATCCGAGGTCCGATCCGCCCTGCCGCGTGCAGGCGTAAAAAGTATACTTGAACTACTTCTTGCGTGGATTGGGGTAATCCATATAGTTGGAGCAGTACCAGTGAATGTCAAGGGAGCAACGTGGCTCAGATGCATGCAGACCTCGTGGGCAGGGTCGCCCAGCAGGTCGAGGACCGGATGGGGTCAGCAGTCGGCGCGGTGTTCGCGAACTGCTTCGCCAACACCCTGTCGACGACGATGACGGCGATGCCGGACGGGACGACCTTCATGGTCACCGGCGACATCCCGGCGATGTGGCTCCGCGACTCGACCGCGCAGCTCACCCCGTACCTGCACTTCGTCGCCGAGGACCAGGCGCTGGCCGACACCGTGGCGTCCGTGTCGCGGCGGCAGCTCGAGTACGTCCTCATCGACCCCTACGCCAACGCCTTCAACCGCGCCCCTGACGGTGCCGGGCACGCCGACGACGCCACGACGATGGATCCCTGGGTCTGGGAGCGCAAGTACGAGATCGACTCGCTCTGCTACCCGATCCGTCTGGCGTACGACCTCTGGGAACGCACCGGACGCACGGACCACCTCGACCGGTTCGCCGAGGTCGCGGGTGCGGCCATCGCGCTGTGGACCGTCGAGCAGGACCACGAAACGGGCTCGTCGTACCGGTTCGAGCGACCCGACCCGCTGCTGCCGAGCGACACGCTCGTCCGCCAGGGGCGCGGCCCGCGCACCGTGCGGACCGGTCTGACCTGGAGCGCGTTCCGGCCGAGCGACGACGCGACGACGCTGGGCTTCAACATCCCGGGGAACGCCTTCGCCGTCACCGAGCTGCGACACGTCGCCGAGCTCGCCACGGCGGTGCTGGACGACGCGGACCTGGCACGACGGGCAACGGCCCTCGCCGACGAGATCGACCACGCCATACGGACGCACGGTGTCCTCGACCACCCCGACCACGGCACGGTCCTGGCCTACGAGGTCGACGGTGCCGGCGCCTCCCTGCTCATGGACGACGCGAACGTGCCGAGCCTGCTGTCCCTGCCGTTCCTCGGCTGGTGCGACCCGGACGACGCCCTCTACCGTCGGACCCGCGCCGCCGTGCTCTCGCCCACGAACCCGTCCTGGTTCAGCGGGGCGGCCGGCAGCGGCATCGGCAGCCCGCACACCCCCGGGCGCAACGTCTGGCCGATCGCCCTCGCCGTCCAGGGGCTCACCGCCACCGACCCGGACGAGCGGGCACTCCTGCTGCGCCAGCTCTGCGCCACGCACGCGGGGACCGAGCTCATGCACGAGTCCTTCGACGTCGACGACCCCACCACGTACACCCGCCCCTGGTTCTCCTGGGCGAACGCGATGTTCTGCGAGTTCGTGCTCGACCTCGCCGGGCTGCGCGCCGCACCCGTGCGCGTGCCGGTCTCGGGACGGGGCACGCGGTGAGCGTCGTCACGACCCCCGAGGAGCAGGCCGTCGTCGCGGGCGAAGCCGACGATGCCCTCGACGCCACGCCCCCGAGACGGCGGCGGACCGAGCGGGGGAGCGGTGTCAGCGCGACCCGGAAGCAGCAGACCCGGGCAGCGTGGGTGTTCCTCGCGCTGCCGGGTGCACTGTTCCTGCTCTTCACGGCGCTCCCGGTCGTCATCGCCGCCGTCGTCAGCCTGAGCGACTACGCCGTCATCGGCCCGCTCACCTGGACCGGGTTCGACAACTACGTCGACATCGCCTCCGACCCGTTCTTCTGGATCGCGCTCCGCAACACCGTGCTCTACACGGTGCTGTACGTGCCGCTCGGCCTCGTCATCGCGATGGCCACCGCGCTGCTGCTGAACCGCAGCGCCCGCAGCGCACGCGTCTTCCGCACGCTGTTCTACATCCCGGTCGTCTCGTCCACCGTCGCGACCGCGACCATCTGGTACTGGGTGCTCGACCCGCAGCACGGTCTGCTCAACGAGGCGCTCAGCTGGTTCGGCATCAACGGACCGGCCTGGCTGTACGACTCGCACTGGGCCATGACCGCCATCGTCATGATGAGCGTCTGGGCCGGCTTCGGCGGGAACATGATGATCTTCCTCGGCGGGCTGCAGGGCGTCTCGCCGGACCTCCGCGAGGCGGCGCGGCTCGACGGTGCGAACGCGTGGCAGGTCTTCCGGTACGTGGTGGTGCCGAGCGTCCGCCGCACCACGTTCCTCGTGTCGACGCTGCTCATCATCAACGCCTTCCAGGTGTTCGACCAGGCGTACGTGCTCACCAAGGGCGGTCCGGGCAACTCCACCGTCACGATCGTCTACTACATCTACGACCGCGGGTTCGGGTCGCTGCAGATGGGCTACGCGTCCGCGCTCTCGTTCATCCTGTTCGTGATCATCCTCGCGTTCTCCCTCGTCAACGCCCGCCTCACGAACCGGGACACCGACCGATGACCACGACAGCCACCCGCCCCGCCTCCGGAGCCGCCACCGAGCGGGACCGCGACCAGCTGCGCCGCCGTGCCGCGGCCGTGAAGCGCACGAAGACCATCGCCTGGTGGGTCGCCGTCTGTCTCGTCAGCGTCATCACGGTCGCACCGCTCGTCTGGACGCTCGCGACCTCGCTCAAACCCGCGGGTGAGATCCTGGCGAGTTCGCTGTCCCTGATCCCGGCGAACCCGACCATCGACAACTACGTGCAGGCGGTGACGACCGTCCCGTACGGCCGCTACTTCGTCAACTCGCTCGTCCTCGGGGTCGGCGGTGCCGTGGCGAACCTGTTCTTCGGCTCGCTCGCCGGGTACGCGCTCGCCAAGCTCCGGTTCGCGGGGCGTCAGGCCGTGTTCGTCACGTTCCTGTCGTCGCTCATGGTGCCGAGCATCGTGACGATGATCCCGACGTTCCTCATCCTCCGACACTTCCCGCTGCTCGGCGGGAACGACGTCGGCGGCAACGGCGGCCTCGGCCTCATCAACACCTACTGGGCCGTCATCGTCCCCGGTGCAGCCGGCGCGTTCGCGGTCTTCTTCATGAAGCAGTTCTTCGAGTCGCTGCCCGACGAGCTCGGCGAGGCCGCCCGCATCGACGGTGCGGGGGAGTTCCGCATCTTCGCCGTCATCTACTTCCCGCTCACGAAGGCCGGGCTCGCCGTGCTCGGCCTGCTCAGCTTCCAGGCCGGCTGGAACAACTTCCTCTGGCCGCTCATCGTCCTCAACGACCCGAAGATGATGACCGTCCAGGTCGGCCTCGCCGGGTTCGTCAACGACCACACCACGAACTACGGCCCGCTCATGGCCGGGACCATCATCACGATGCTCCCAGTCCTGCTCGTGTTCGTCCTCGCGCAGCGCTGGATCATCGAGGGCATCGCGCACGCCGGCACCAAGTAGGTCATCCCGTCCTCCCCGGGGATGCCGGTCCTGCCGGTCCCCGCACATCAGAAAGGCCACGACAATGACGTCACGACGCATCATCGCCGCAGCCGCTGCGCTCGCCGCCGCTGCACTCGTCCTCACCGGGTGTTCCTCCGGGTCGTCCGGCGCCACCGGCGCCGGCGGCCGCCAGGAGGTGACCATGTGGGGTTCCTGGTCCGGTGACCAGGTCAGCCAGATCAACACCATGACCAGCGCCTTCAACGAGGCGCAGACGAAGTACACGGTCAAGTACGTCCCGCAGGAACTCGTCGAGCAGAAGCTGCTCACCGCGATCGCCGGGGGGAAGGTCCCGGACCTCGTGCTCTGGGACCGCTACCAGACCTCGCTCTACGCGCCGAAGGGGGCACTGCAGGCCATCGACGACCGGGTCGAGGAGGACCACGTCGACACGAAGGAGTTCTACCCGCAGGCGCTCTCCGAGATGCGTGTCGACGGCAAGCTCTACGGACTGCCGCTCCTCGTCGACAACCGGTCGCTCGTCTACAACGAGGACCTGTTCGCGAAGGCGGGGCTCACGCCGCCGACGACGTGGGACGAACTGAAGACCGACGCGAAGCAGCTGACCGTCGCGAAGGGCGGCAAGCTGCAGCAGTCCGGGTTCATGCTGAACGACCCTGGGCTGTTCTCGATGTGGCTCCAGCAGGCCGGTGGGCGACTCCTGACGAAGGACGGCACGGCGACGGCGTTCGACAGCCCGCAGGGCGTCGAGGTGCTCGACTTCTGGAAGAGCCTGATGGACGACGGCGTCTACACGAACGGGTTCGGGGACAGCAACGACGTCTTCGCGGCCGGCCAGGCGGCGATGAAGTACGACGGCCCGTGGGACGTGCCGAACCTGGAGAAGGCGGACGGGCTCAAGTGGGGCGTGACCGAGCCGGTCGCCGGTCCCGGTGGTGACAAGGGCGCCGTGATGGGCGGCTTCGGACTCGCGATCCCGACCGGTGCGCAGCAGGCCGACGGCGCATGGGCGTTCGAGAAGTGGTGGGCCACGAAGGCCGAGAACGGGGTGGACTTCGCCAAGGTCTCCGGGTGGATCCCCGCCAACCGGTCGTCGGCGAACGACCCGTTCTTCACCGACGACCCGCGCTACGCCGGGTTCGTGAAGACGCTCGACTACGCGTCGGTCCGCCCGGCCGTGCCCGGGTACAGCGACGTCGAGGGCAAGGCCCTCACCCCGGCGCTCGAAAAGTTCATGTCCGGCCAGCTGACGGCGGAGCAGGCACTCGCCCAGGCCGCGAAGCAGGGCGACCGCATCCTCCAGGAGAACCGCAAGTGACCGACACCATGACCGGCGTCTGGGCCGACCGCGCCGACCGCATCCAGGACAGCATCGAGCAGCTCTGGGGGGCGCCCTGGCCGCAGTACCTCCACAACGCCTGGCCGGTGGAGGACGCCGACGACGGCACCTTCAACTACTGGTGGTTGGCCCACCTCATCGACGTCCGCCTCGACGCATACGAGCGCAGTGGCGACCCGGTCCGGCTCGAGCAGGCCAGGAGCGTGCACCGGAACATCGTCGAACGGAACGGCGGATCGCTGTTCAACGACTACTTCGACGACATGCTGTGGTTCGCCCTCGCGACCCTGCGCCTGCACGGTGCGACCGGGGACCCGAGGTACCTCGAGGACGTCGTCGCCCTGTTCGACCACGTGGTCGAGCACGGGTGGAACGACCACGGCGGGACCAGCCTGGCGTGGCGCAGGCAGCAGCTCGCGTACAAGAACACGCCGGCCAACGGACCGCTCGTCATCCTCGGTGCACGCCTGCACCGCCTCACGGACGACGACCGGTTCGCCCGGTACGCGGACACCGCGTTCGACTGGCTGACCGAGCACCTCGTCGACCCGCGCGACGGGTTCGTCGAGGACGGCGTCAACCGCGAGGGGGACGGGCGGGTGGACACGCAGTGGCGGTTCACCTACAACCAGGGCCTGTACGTCGGGGCCGCCGTCGAGCTCGCCGACCATCGACCGGACGAGGACCTGGTGGCGGTCGCGGTCCGCACGGCGCGCACGGCGGTGACCGAGCTGTCCGACGGCGTCGTCTTCCGCCAGGAGGGCGACGGCGGCGACGAGGGACTGTTCAAGGGCGTGTACTACCGCTACCTCGGGCTCCTCCTCGAGCGGCTGCCGGACGGGGACCCCGACCGCGTCGCCCTGACGGCGTTCGTCCGTGCCGGGACCGACGCGCTCTGGGGGACGTTCCCGGAGGAGCTCGACCGGCCGGCCGCGAACGACTGGACCACGGCCTCCGTGGGTCCGGTGCCGTTCTCCACGCAGCTCAGCGCCGCGATGGCGACCGAGCTGCGCGCCCGGCTCGACCGGTAGGCGGCGGAGCCGTCGACGCGCCGGGCACCAGCTGCGCAGGCACGAGGATCTTCCGGGAGCCGCTCTCGCCTCGTGCCTGTCGCAGCACCTGCGCCACGGCCTGACGGCCCACCCCCGGCTGGTCCTGCGCGATGTGCGTGAACCGGAACAGCCGCCGGTCGAAGGTCGCGTCGGGATGGTCGAAGCACACGATGGAGACGTCGTCCGGCACCCGCTTGCCGACCCGCTCCAGGGCGTCGCGGAGGAGCAGGGCGATGTTGTACTCGCCGGCGACGAACGCGGTGGCCTCCGGGTGCGCCTCGATGAACGCCGTCAGCCGGGCGACGTCGTCATCCGGGCTGTCCGTGGCACCGGGGAGCGTCGACTCGACGTCGTGGAAGGCCAGCCGGTCGTCGAGGGCCTTGTCGTGGCGGGCGTGCGCGCCAACCCATCCGCGCCGGCGGTCGTCGTTCGAGGTGACACGGCTGTCGGAGGTCACGAGTGCGACCGTGCGGTGGCCGAGGCCGAACAGGTGCTCGGTGGCCGCGGCCCCCGCGGCGATGTTGTCCGTCGAGATGTCCGAGACGGGGATGCCCTCGTACCGCCGGTCGAGGATCACCACGGGGAACCCCTCCGGCAGCAGTTCGAGCACGGCGGGCGGGATGAACTCCGAGCTGCTCGGCAGCACGACGAGCCCCCGGACGCGACCCGCGAGCGCGCGGATGGCGGTGTCCTCGGCGTCGTGGTCGCCGTGGGTGCGCTTGACGACGACGTCGGTCTCCGTGCCGGCCTCGTCGAGCATCCCCTCGAGCACCCGGGTGCCGAACGTGTCGTCGAAGTTCGTCAGGACGACCCCGATCTCCGAGCGTGCGGTCGGCTGCCGGCCCGTGGTGGGTTCCGCGCTCACGACGGTGGTGCCGACGCGTGGTCGCCGCGCGACGTAGCCGTCCTCCCGGAGCATGTCGAGCGCACGTCGGAGCGTGATCGCGCTGATGTCGTAGTGCGCGAGCAGGTCGGCCTCGGACGGCAGACGCTGCCCGACGGGGAACTCACCGCTCGTGATGCGGGACCGGAGGTCCTCGAACGTGGTCTGGTACAGCATCGCCGCTCCTCAATCCGTCTATTCAGAATACGGCAAGAGCAGAAGCGATGGCTCGACCTCGGTCGACGGTCACGCGGAGAGGGTGACGCTGCGCACGACGAAGCGCGGGACCTCCACGGCGAGCGTCGCGCGGCAGGTCGTGTACGTCGCGGCGGTCCGCACCCGCTCGAGGTCGACGCGCACGCGGCGTCCGTCGGTGTCGAGGTCGACGGACCAGTCGGTGCCGTCCATCGTCGGCTCGGACACCGACAGCGGCCGGAACGCGTCGATCCGGTCGTCCCCGGTCTCGGCGACGGCGGCCGCGACCGCTGCCTGTTCGACGTGCGTGTGCGTCGACCGACCACGGAACCCGAGGGGGGCGACGCGGCCGCGCAGGTACTGCTCGGCGATGACGACGGGGTCGTGCTCGTCGACGCGGCCGTGGTTCAGCCCGTGCGGGAACACCATCGTCGTCGCTGCGAACCGGTCGCCGCCGAGGTGGGAGCACTCCCACGTCTCGTCGGGGTAGGCGGCAGCGAGCCGCTCCACGACCGAGCGACCACGGACCGCGCAGCACTCGTCGTGACGGCCGTGGGCGCACACGGCGAACACGGGTCGGTCGGACAGCTCGCCCGTGCTGCCGTCGAGCGGGAGCGTCAGGAGCGCCTCGGGACCGTCGACCTCGCCCCAGCGCACCGTCGGCTGGTCGGCGTCGGCGTCGACCACGGCCCACCGCCAGCGTCCGGCACCGCGGAGCCGCCCGGTCCGGCGGATCGCGAGGATGCGCATGCCGGCACGCTGGGCACGCCGCGCCAGGGCGGTGCCGATCTCGGGCGGGAGCGCCGGCGACTGCGTCCAGACGTCCCAGCCCCAGGCGCTCGCGACCTCGACGAGCAGCCAGCGCCGCCCCGGGGAGGCGGTGGCCACGAGGTCCTCGTCGCTCGCCCGGGACCGCACGCTGCACGCCGGACCGCCCCGGGAGCGGGGCGGTCCGAGCGCAGGGCCCGTTCGGCGCCACTCGGTCACGGGACGGGTACCAGGACGCCTTCCCGGAGGAGCCGACGGACCACGACGACGGCGTCGTCCTCGTCGAGCGCGGGGAGTGCCCCGACGGCGAACGTCCCGCCGCCGTGCAGCGCCCGGACCGCCGCGAGTGCCACGGCAGGCAGCCGGACCGTCTTCGTCGGGAGCACGATGACGACCTGGTCGCCTTCTTCCCGCACGGCGGCGTGCAGTTCGTCGCGCCAGCGCACCTGGACGGCCCCGGTCAGGGCCGCGGCGACCTCGACCGTGTGCAGCGGGCGGACCGGCTTCGGACGGGTCGACCGGCGGAACCGGGACCCGACCCGCACCGCGACCTCGTCCACGGCGGAGCCGTCGGCTGCACCCTGGAGGGAGGCGATGAGGTCCTCCGCCGCGGCACGGACGTCGTCGGCGATCTGTGCCGGGTCGGCGAGGTCGATGCCGAGCGGCAACGAGGCACGCAGCCGGTCCGACCGGAGCGCACGACCGATGAGGTCCCGCGCCAGGTCGGCCCGGGTGACGGCCGGCATGCCGATCGTCAGGTGGATCGTGGTGCCGACCAGTGCCGTCGCCGAGTGCAGCCACCCGCGCGGCAGGTACAGGGCGTCGCCGGGGGAGAGCACGGTGTCGATGGCGGGTTCCCCGGTGGCGCGAGCGGCCACCGCGTCACGTCGGTCGCCCCACGGCTCGTCGGCGAAGGGCAGCTCGTGGACGGGTTCGTGGATGACCCAGCGCTTCTGGCCCGCGATCTGCAGCACGAACACGTCGTGCACGTCGTAGTGGGGGTCGAAGCCGCGGGACGACGCCGGGGTGATGTAGGCGTTGACCTGGGCGGGGTGTCCGAGCTCGGCGACGAGCCGGCGGGTGAACTCCTGCAGCGGCGGCCAGGTGCGGTGCAGCCCCTGGAGCACGATCGTCGACCCGGCGGCGAACTCGGCCAGCACCTTCTCGGAGCTGACCTGGTCACCGACCTCGGCACCGTAGCCGCCCGGCGCGGTGAAGGCACCGGGCGACAGGACCGAGCCCTCCTTCGCCATCCTGATGAACGGCGTGCGGAGCCCCCGGACCGAGAGCAGCTCGTCGGCGGCCTCGGTGGAGAAGAGGTCGTCGAACGTGGTGCCGAGGTCAGCGGCACTGCTCAGCAGCGCGCGCTTGCCCCAGTGGTCCGCGGCGAACTCCGCGACGGAGACGGCGATGCACCGGTCGAGGGCGCTCACCGTCTCCGTCGTGTCGGGTCCTCGACTCACGCGGAGCCGTCCGCGCCGCCGTCGTGGCCGTTCGGGTTGGCGCCGCCGTCTGCGGGGCCTTCGCCGGCGTCCGCGGAGCCGTCCGCGCCGCCGTCGTGGCCGTTCGGGTTCGCGCCGCCGTCAGCGGGGCCTTCGCCGGCGTTCTGGGTGTCCGTCGTGATGTCGTCGTCGTTGATGCTCATGGAGCTCCCTCTCGTCAGTCGGCCGGAGTGCCGTCTGAGCCCGAGAGTAGGACGTCCGGCTGGCGACGGTCCAGGATTGGTCAGGTGAACGACGAGCGACCACCCCACCACCGCTGGGGACTCATCGGCCTGGTCGCACTCGGCGGTGCGCTCGGCACCGGCGTCCGCGCGGTGCTCGCGGACCTCCTGCCGGCTGTCGACGGGGTGAGCTGGACCATCCTCGGCATCAACGTGGTCGGGGCGTTCTGCCTCGGGCTGCTGCTCGACGTCCTGGCGCGTCGTGGGCCGGACGTCGGGCGACGACGCACCGTCCGGCTGTTCGTCGGCACGGGTGTCCTCGGGGGCTTCACGACCTACAGCACGCTCGCCGACGACACCGCACGGCTGCTCGACTCGGGTCGGTGGGCCGTGGGGAGCGGGTACGCGCTGCTCTCCGTGCTGCTCGGGCTCGCCGCGGTCGTCGCGGGGCTCTGGACGGCCGGACGCGTGCGCGGGCAGGAGCGCGCACGGTGACCCCGCTCGAACTGCTGCTCGTCGCCGTCGGGGGCGGTGTCGGTGCGGCGCTGCGCTTCGTGCTGGACGGCACCGTGAAGGCGCGTGTCGCCGGGTTCCCGCTCGGCACGATGGTCATCAACGTCTCCGGGTCGTTCGTCCTCGGCCTGCTGACGGGGCTCGGCGAGGCGGGGACCCTGCCGCTCCCGGCGGTCGCGGTCCTCGGCACGGGCATGATGGGTGGGTACACGACGTTCTCGACGGCGAGCGTCGAGACCGTGCAGCTCCTCCGATCCGGCAAGACCCGGCTCGCCGTCCTGAACGGCCTCGGGATGCTCGTCGTCTCGGTCGGCGCAGCCGCGCTCGGCCTCTGGATCGGAAGGAACCCATGACCTCGGAACGCCCCGGCGAACTCGTCCTCGTCCGCCACGGCGAGACGGAGTGGTCCAAGAGCGGCCAGCACACCGGCCGCACGGACATCCCGCTCACCGACAACGGCATCGAACAGGCGGAACGGGCCGGCCGGTACCTCGCCGACCGCGAGTTCGCGCTCGCGCTGTCCAGCCCCCTGCAGCGCGCCCGGGCCACGGCGGCGCTCATCGGTGTCGACCCCGAGCTCGACGACGACCTGTACGAGTGGGACTACGGCGCGTACGAGGGGCTGACCACGCCGCAGATCAAGGTGCAGCGCCACGGGCCGTGGGACCTCTGGACCGACGGTGTCCCGGCGGGTGCCACGCCGGGGGAGAACGCCGCGGAGGTCCGAGTGCGGGCGGAACGCGTCCTGAACCGCGCCCGGCCGTTCCTCGCCGAGGGGCACGACGCCGTGTTCGTCGCGCACGGGCACGTCCTGCGTGCGATCGGCGCCGCGTGGATCCGCCTCGCCCCGCAGGACGGCGCGGTGCTGAAGCTCGGCACGGCCTCGGTCAGCATCCTCGGCTACGAGCACGGCCGCCCGGTCATCGACACCTGGAACCTGCAGCCGCGCTAGTCGTCCGCCCCGAGCACCATCGCCATCCCGAGGCTCGGGGCGACGTCGTCGAACCCGAGCGACCGGTACAGCCGCTGCCCGGGGGGATCGCCGACGAGCGACAGGTAGGCGCCCTCCGGTGCCCGGGCGCGGACGTCGGCGATCAGCCACTCGACGACCCGGCGCCCGAGTCCCCGCCGCTGGTGGTCCGGGTCGGTGGCGACGTCCACCACGTGGAAGTACCAGCCGCCGTCGCCGATCACACGACCCATCGCGACCGGCACGCCGTCGGCGTCGACCACGTGGCACGCCGTCCAGCTGCCGGTGACCGCGGCGGCACCCTGGTCGGCGCGCACCGGTGTCAGCCCGGAGTCGCGGCGGAGGCGGAGGTAGTGGGCCAGCGGCGGCGGGCCCTCGACGAGCCGCATGGTGTTCGTGTCCATGACGCGATCCTGCCCGAGACCGCCGGTCAGACGGAACCGCCGAACAGACGGAACCGCCGGTCAGACGGTGCGGATCGTGCTCGTGGCCCCGAGCGCTCGCCCACGCCGCCGCTCGATGCCCCGTCCGACGACGAGCAGGGCGACGCTGACCAGGGCGCCGAGGGTCGTCTGCGCGATCCGGTCGAGCGCCAGCAGCTCCGGCGCCTCGGGCAGGCTCAGCCACGAGACCGCGAGCGCGAGCGGCGTGAGGAACAGCAGGCTCACGGCGTAGTGCCGCGCCACGAAGACCTCGGCGAAGAACTGCCCGACGACCGCGATCACGACGATCCACCACAGGCCCGGTTCGAGCAGCAGGATGCCGACCGCGATGACCGTGCCGCCCGCCGTGCCGACCAGGCGCTGGACCGCGCGCACGACCGTGTGGCGCTGTCGCAGGGCCGGCAGGATCGACACCACCGCGATGACCGCCCAGTACGGGTGCCCGAGTCCGGGGATCGTCTCGGCGACCGACCCGGCGACGAGTGCTCCGACGACGTTGAGCGCGACGGTCTCCCAGAGCGCGGCGGTCCGGAGCACCGACAGGTCGCGGTGCTTCCGGTCGCCGAGCGGGCGGAAGGCGTGCGGGGCGCGCGGATGGCCGACCCGACGCACCACGGCGCCGGACATCGCGACGAGCCAGGCCCACGTGACGGACCCCAGGATGATCGTCGTCACGAGGGGCAGGTCCGACGGCCGGAGCGGCACGAGCGCCGAGACCACGAACGCGAACACCGGGAAGATCGGCTGCGCCGGGATCGCCCGCAGCGCGCTGAGCGTGCCGACCGCGACGACGAGCACGACGACGAGCCCGACCGCCTGTAGCCACAGCGGCGACCCGACGAGCGCGACCCCGATGCCTGCGAACATGCACAGCGTCTGCAGCGCCCCGGCGACCCCGGTGGTGACGGCCCGCTGCCGGTAGGGCTCGGTCTGCCCGAACACCGCGGTGAACCCGGCGAACATCGCGAAGGCCGCGTAGTCCGGCATGCCCAGGGCGATGAGCAGCGCGAGCGGTGCCCCACCGGCGATCGCGGCGCGCGTCGCGCCCTCGAGGTTGACGGTGCGGGACGAGTGCGGCGGCTTCTGCATGACCCGGCCATCCTCTCACCGCGACACGTGTCGCCGAACGGAGGGCGAGCCTCCCGGCCGTGCCGAACCGGCCACGCGGCGGGGTGGGAGCGTTGGTATACCAGTGGTAGCATCGCTGCACCGCGCCGCGACAGCGGGGTGGACGGACACGAACCGAAGGGTCGAGAGCATGGGCAGGACGCTCGCCGAGAAGGTGTGGGACGACCACGTCGTCGTCAAGGGCGAGGACGGCAACCCCGACCTCCTCTACATCGACCTCCACCTCGTGCACGAGGTGACGAGTCCCCAGGCCTTCGACGGGCTGCGGCAGGCCGGTCGCCCGGTGCGTCGTCTCGACCTGACGATCGCGACCGAGGACCACAACACGCCGACGCTCGCCATCGACCGCCCCATCGCGGACCCGACGAGCCGCATCCAGATCGAGACGCTCCGTCGCAACTGCGAGGAGTTCGGCGTCCGCCTGCACTCGCTGGGCGACAAGGAGCAGGGCATCGTCCACGTGGTCGGCCCGCAGCTCGGCCTGACCATGCCGGGCATCACCGTCGTCTGCGGTGACTCGCACACCTCGACCCACGGGGCGTTCGGCGCCATGGCGTTCGGCATCGGCACGAGCGAGGTCGAGCACGTCCTGGCGACACAGACCCTGCCGTTGAAGCCCTTCAAGACGATGGCCGTCACGGTCGAGGGCACGCTCCGGACCGGCGTCACCGCGAAGGACATCATCCTCGCCGTGATCGCGCAGATCGGGACCGGCGGTGGGCAGGGCTACGTGCTCGAGTACCGCGGCTCGGCGATCCGGGCGCTTTCCATGGAGGGCCGCATGACGATCTGCAACATGTCGATCGAGGCGGGCGCCCGCGCCGGCATGGTCGCACCCGACCAGACCACCTACGACTACGTCCAGGGCCGCGACCACGCCCCGACCGGCGCCGACTGGGACGAGGCCGTCGCGTACTGGGACACCCTCGCCACCGACGACGACGCTGTCTTCGACGCCGAGGTGTTCATCGACGCCGACACGCTGGAGCCCTTCGTCACCTGGGGCACCAACCCCGGGCAGGGCGTCTCGCTGTCGCAGTCCGTGCCCGACCCGGCCAGCTACGCCGACCCGAACGACCGCGCTGCGGCGTCCCGGGCGCTGGAGTACATGGACATCGCCGCGGGCACCCCGATGAAGGACATCGCCGTCGACGCGGTCTTCATGGGGTCCTGCACCAACTCCCGCATCGAGGACCTCCGGGCCTTCGCCTCCGTGATCAAGGGCCGCGAGAAGGCACCGGGCGTGCGCGTCATGGTCGTGCCGGGGTCCGCCCGCGTCCGGCTCGAGGCCGAGGCCGAGGGGCTCGACAAGGTCTTCACCGACTTCGGCGCCGAGTGGCGCTTCGCCGGGTGCTCGATGTGCCTCGGCATGAACCCGGACCAGCTGGCGCCGGGGGAGCGCTGCGCGAGCACCTCGAACCGCAACTTCGAGGGACGCCAGGGCAAGGGCGGCCGCACGCACCTCGTGTCACCGCTCGTCGCCGCCGCGACCGCGGTGCGCGGGACGCTGTCGAGCCCCTGGGACCTGACGAACGAGCACGAGTCCGCACTCGAAGGAGCCGTCTGATGGACGCCATCACCACCGTCACCGGGATCGCCGCACCGCTGAAGCGGTCGAACGTCGACACCGACCAGATCATCCCGGCCGTGTACCTGAAGCGCGTCACGAAGACGGGCTTCGAGGACGCGCTGTTCTCCGGGTGGCGCCAGGACCCCGAGTTCGTCCTGAACCAGGAGCGGTACCAGGGCGCGAAGGTCCTGGTCGCCGGGCCCGACTTCGGCACCGGGTCGTCCCGCGAGCACGCCGTGTGGGCCCTCCGCGACTTCGGGTTCTCCGTGGTGGTCTCGCCCCGCTTCGCCGACATCTTCAAGGGCAACGCCGGCAAGCAGGGCCTGGTCACCGCGATGGTCACCGAGCCCGACGTCGAGCGGCTCTGGGCCGAGATCGAGGCCCACCCGGGGATCGAGGCCACGGTCGACCTCGTGACGCAGCGCGTGTCGCTGGGCGATGTGGACGTGGCTTTCGAGATCGACGCTTACACTCGTTGGCGGTTGATGGAAGGGCTCGACGACATCGGGCTCACCCTCCGTGACGAGACCTCGATCACGGAGTTCGAATCCCGCCGTGGAAACTGGCGGCCGAAAACATTGCCGGTGAAGTAGTGAACTCTCTCGTACAGGACGCAGCAGCAGCAGGAGCCCGCGTGGGACTCAAGTCGGACGAGATCGTCATCCGCGGTGGCAAGCCGCTGGTCGGGCGCATCGAAGTCCGCGGGGCCAAGAACCTCGCGACCAAGGCCATGGTGGCCTCCCTGCTCGGCGACACTCCGTCGATCCTCAAGGACGTCCCGGACATCTCCGACGTCAAGGTCGTCCGGGCGCTGCTCGAGGTGCACGGTGTGCGCATCACGGACCCTGCACGAGGCGAGCTCATCCTCGACCCGTCGAACGTCGAGTCGGCCCACTTCGCCGAGATCGACGCCCACGCCGGCTCGAGCCGCATCCCGATCCTGTTCTGCGGCCCGCTGCTGCACAAGCTCGGTGAGGCCTTCATCCCCGACCTCGGCGGCTGCCGCATCGGCGACCGTCCGATCGACTTCCACCTCGACGCCCTCCGGGCCATGGGCGCGGTTGTCGACAAGCAGATCTCCGGCATCCACATCACGGCGCCGAACGGCCTCAAGGGCGCGGACATCGAGCTGCCCTACCCGAGCGTCGGTGCGACCGAGCAGGTCCTGCTCTCCGCCACGCTCGCCGACGGCACCACCGAGCTCCGCAACGCCGCGATCGAGCCCGAGATCATGGACCTCATCGCGATCCTGCAGAAGATGGGCGCGATCATCACGGTCGAGCCGAACCGCACGATCTTCATCGAGGGCGTGAAGTCGCTCCGCGGCTACACCCACCGGGCGATCAACGACCGCAACGAGGCAGCCAGCTGGGCGTCCGCCGCGCTCGCGACCAACGGCGACATCTTCGTCGAGGGCGCGAAGCAGCAGGAGCTCATGACGTTCCTCAACGTCTTCCGCAAGGTCGGCGGCGGGTTCGACATCCAGGAGGACGGCATCCGGTTCTACCGGGAGCTCGAGGTCCTGAAGCCCGTCGTCATCGAGACCGACGTGCACCCCGGCTTCATGACCGACTGGCAGCAGCCGCTCGTCGTGGCGCTGACCCAGGCCGAGGGCCGCAGCGTCGTGCACGAGACCGTCTACGAGAACCGCTTCGGCTTCACCGACGCCCTCAACGAGATGGGTGCCGACATCGTCGTGCACAAGGAGGGGCTGCCCGGGCACGACCGCCGCGTCGCCCGCCGTCCGTTCGAGCAGGCCGCCGTCATCACCGGCCCGACCAAGCTGCACGGCGCGAACGTCCGCGTCCCCGACCTCCGTGGTGGCTTCAGCCACCTCATCGCGGCGCTGACCGCCGAGGGTGAGTCGCACATCACGAACGTCGGCATCATCAGCCGCGGGTACGAGCACTTCATCCCGAAGCTGCGCAAGCTCGGGGCGGACTTCGACTTCGCCGGCTGAGATGACGCACGACGACGCCGCCGCGCACGGCGCCGGTCGCGACCGCAGCAGCGGGCGTGACGGCGTCGACCGCCCCGACGACGCCCGCGCGCTCGACACCGTCACCACCGGCCTGCCCAACCCGGGCAGGCGGTGGAAGCGGGGCGAGCGCAACACCGCCTTCCGCATCACCTCGGTCTTCGTGATCCCGCTGTTCCGCTGGGTGTCGGCGTACCGCTGGCACGGGCCGAACCGCCTGCCCGAGCACGGGGCGTTCGTCCTCGCGCCGAACCACTACACGAACATCGACCCGCTGGTCGTCGGCACCGCGGTCTGGGTCAGTCGACGCCTGCCGCGGTTCCTCGCCAAGGCGTCGATCTTCCGCGTGCCGCTGGTCGGGCGTCTCATGACCGGCATGGGCCAGATCCCGGTGGAGCGGTCGGGGCGCACGCGCCTCAACGACCCGCTCGGCGGCGGCCGCAGCCTGGTCGAACAGGGCGGCGCGGTGATCGTCTACCCGGAGGGCACGCTCACCCGTGACCCCGACCTGTGGCCGATGCGCGGCAAGACCGGTGCCGCCAGGATCGCGCTCGAGAACGACGTGCCGCTCATCCCGATGGCCCACTGGGGCACGCAGCGGATCATGCCGCGGTACTCCAAGCGGCTGCACCTGTTCCGCCAGGCGCACGTGGACGTCATCGTCGGGAAGCCCATGGACCTGTCGGCGTACCGCGGCAAGCCCCTCGACCAGCAGCTGCTGGCCGAGGTGACGGCGGAGCTGATGGCGCAGATCACCGCGCTCGTCGAACAGCTCCGCGGCGAGCAGGCCCCCGCCAAGCGCTGGGACCCGAGCGCGAACAACCAGAAGGAGACCGGCAAGTTTGAGTGACGCAGCCGACCGGACCACCGCGCCCGGCCTCCGCCCGCACGACGACCACCCGGACCCCTCCGTCGCCGCTCGCGGCGCCGTCGACACCGCGGCCATCCGCGTCGTCATGCAGTCCACCGACAAGCCGCGCGTCGCCGTCATCGGTGCCGGCAGCTGGGGCACCACCTTCGCGAAGGTCCTCGCGGAGGGCGGCGCGGAGACGGTCCTCTGGGCCCGCCGTCCGGAGATCGCCCGCGAGATCACCGAGACCAAGCGCAACTCGGAGTACCTGCCCGGCATCAACCTGCCCCGCACCCTGACCGCGAACACCTCGCTGGCCCGGGTGCTCGAGGGCGTCGAGCAGGTCTACGTCTCGGTGCCGTCGCAGACCCTGCGGTCCAACCTCGACGCGATCCGCGAACTGCTGCCAGCCGGCGTGCCCGTCGTCAGCCTGATGAAGGGCGTCGAGAAGGGCACGGGCCTGCGGATGAGCGAGGTCCTGCTGCAGGGCCTCGGCATCGACCAGGACCGCATCGCCGTCGCGAGCGGCCCGAACCTGGCGCTCGAGATCGCCCGGCGTCAGCCGACCGCTGCCGTCATCTCGTCCTCGAGCATCGACACCGCGACCGCCGTCGCCGCCGTCGCGACGAACCCGTACTTCCGGTCGTTCATCAACACCGACGTCATCGGCACCGAGTTCGGCGGGGTGCTCAAGAACCTCATCGCCGTCGCGATCGGCATCGTGGACGGCGTCGGCTACGGCGAGAACACCAAGGCGTCGATCATCACGCGCGGCCTCGCCGAGATGACCGACTTCGCGGTGTCGCTCGGTGCGCAGCCGTCGACGCTGTCCGGGCTCGCGGGCCTCGGCGACCTCATCGCCACGTGCCAGTCGCCGCTCTCGCGCAACAACACCGCCGGCCGGCTGCTCGGCCAGGGGTACCGCTTCGACGAGGTCGTCCGGCAGATGAACCAGACCGCCGAGGGGCTCGCGTCCGTCGCGCCGATCCTCGCCCTCGCCGCGGCGAACGGCGTCGACATGCCCATCGTGGGCCAGGTGGCCGAGGTCCTCGCCGGTAGGCTCGATCCGCGCAACATCGCACCGCACCTCACCGAGACCGACGAGCCCCAGGGCGAGTGACCGGTCCGGCCACTCTGCAACCAGGAGCGTCCATGACCAGCACCACCACCGTCGTCGTCCTGTTCGGCGGCCGCTCCAGCGAGCACGAGATCAGCTGCGTCACCGCCGGCGGCATCATGGACGCCGTCGACCGGACCGCGTACGACATCGTCCCCGTCGGCATCACGAAGGACGGCGACTTCACGCTCCAGCCGGACGACCCGTCGGCGTGGGCACTCCGTGGCCAGCACCTGCCGGTGGTGCCGGACAACGGCACGCGTGTGCGGTTCCCGAGCGCGGCCGAACCCCGCGAGCTCACGGTCGAACACCCGGACGGCTCCGTCACCACCGTCGCGGTCGACATCGTCTTCCCGATCCTGCACGGCCCGTTCGGCGAGGACGGCACCATCCAGGGCATGCTCGAGATCGCCGGGCTGCCCTACGTCGGGGACGGCGTGCTCGCCAGCGCCCTGGCCATGGACAAGCACGTCGCCAAGGCGGTCCTCGAGCACGCCGGCCTGCGGGTCGCACCGTGGTCGACGGTGCTGCGCCGCGAGTGGGACGCGGACCGGCTCGGGACCGCCGAGAGCATCGCCATCCACGGCTGGCCACTGTTCGTCAAGCCCGCTCGGGCCGGCTCGAGCATGGGCGTCTCGCGCGTCGACGAGCCGTCCGAGCTCGGCGCCGCGATGGACCTGGCCTTCGAGCACGACAGCAAGGTCATCGTCGAGCCGCGGGTCCTCGGCCGCGAGGTCGAGGTCGCCGTGCTCGAGGGCCGCGACGGCGTTCCGCGCACCAGCCTGCCGGGCGAGATCGTCGTCGCCGAGGACGGCTTCTACGACTTCGCCGCCAAGTACCTCGGTGGCGACGAGCAGCTCCTCTGCCCGGCGCCCCTGACCGAGGACGAGACGGATGCGATCCGCTCCATCGGCGCCCGCGCGTTCGAGGCCATCGGCGGCTCGGGTCTGGCCCGGGTCGACTGCTTCCTCACCGACGACGGCTTCGTCGTGAACGAGGTCAACACCATGCCCGGCTTCACCCCGTTCTCGATGTACCCGCGGTGCTGGGCGGCCACCGGGGTGTCCTACCCGGAGCTCGTCGCCGAGCTCATCGAGCTGGGTCGCGCCGCGATCCGCTGACGTGCCGGTGCGTCGTCCCGCGCGTGTTGAGTCGTTCCGCGCGTAGCAGGTCGTTTCGCGCGTAGTGAGTCCTTCCGCACGCGGGCAGTCGTCCCGCGTGGTGCGTCGTCCCGCGCGGAGGAGGTCGACTCGCGCGTGGTGGGTCATTTCGCGCGTAGGTCGTCGGAAGTCCTGACCTCCAACGCGCGATCCGACTCGCCGCCGGGGCGTCAGCAGGTGGGAACGCGCGTTCCACCGGACGGGAGGCTCGGTGCCGGACGTGCGCCGAGCCTCCCGTCCGGCGGTTGGTCGCCACGCACCGCGCTGTCCGCCGAGTGGTCACCCGCCGTCGCCTGCGGCGCCGTCAGGCGACGGGTCTCGACCGCTCGGCACCCGTGAGCGGGGTGTCGTGACCGGTCAGCCCTGCACCTGGGACGGGTCGAGGCACTCGTGGCCGTCCTTCGGCAGCGAGTCGACCGCGTTGCCGATGTCCTGCAGCACGGACGACGTCGCCTTCGACGTGTCGATGACGACCTGCACGGCCGGGTCGCGCCCGAACGTCGTGTAGACGACCTGCTTGCCGCGGTCGTCGCGGATCCAGTCGACGGAGCCCTGCGAGAAGCACGGCAGGTCGGACACCGTCGGGACGGCCACGCCGCAGCGGTAGACCGCGGCCGAGGGGTCACCCCAAGCGGCAGTCGACTGCGCGGTCGTGTTGCGGAGCGCGTACTTCGTGTCGACCGTCTCCGGGAGCCGGACCTGCGCGTTCGCGCACGCCGCGGCGTTCGCCGACGGGGCAGCGGTCATCGGGACGGCGTTCGTACAGCCGGTGAGCACACCTGCAACGGCCACGAGCAGCGCGAGACCGGCGGTGATCCGGGTGGTGCGGCGCGCGGTGTCCATCGCCGACCAGGCTACCGTTCTCGTGTGGACGAGACGGACGAGTCGAGCGGACCCGTGGACCCCTGGACCGGACCGACCGTGGGGGAGCTGGGCGAGCTCGTCGTGCTCGACCGGGTGACGTCGCGGCTGCCGACGGGCTCGCCGCTGGTGGGCCCGGGGGACGACTGCGCCGTGGTGGCCGCGCCGGACGGACGCTTCGTCGTCACGACGGACCTCATGGTGCACGGGCCGGACTTCCGGTGGGCGTGGTCCTCGCCCGAGGACGTCGGCTGGAAGGCCGCCGCCACCAACCTCTCCGACGTCGCGGCGATGGGCGCCGTGCCGTCCGGGCTCGTCGTCGCGCTGGCTGCGCCGCAGGACACCCCCGTCGCGGTGCTCGAGGGCATCGCGGACGGCTTCCGACTGGCCGTCGCGGCACTGGTGCCCGGGTGCGGCGTCGTCGGCGGGGACCTGTCGACCTCGTCGGCGTTCACGGTCGCGGTGACGGCGTTCGGCGACCTCGAGGGCCGGTCTCCGGTGCTCCGGTCGGGCGCGCGGGTCGGCGACGTCCTGGCGGTGTCCGGCGAGCTCGGGGCCGCGGCGCGAGGACTCGGGCGCCTGTTCCGCGACGGCGTCGACGCGCACGGGGAACCCTCGACCGCTGCTGTGCGGGCGTCCGGGCTGGACACCGACCCCGACGTCGCACGGCAGCGTCGCCCGGTGCCGCCGATCGCCGACGGCCCCGCTGCCGGGGTCGCCGGTGCCACGGCGATGCTGGACCTGTCCGACGGACTCGCGATCGACGCCGGGAGGCTCGCACGGGCCAGCGGGGTGACGCTCGAGCTCGACGCCGGTGCCGGTGCCGGTGTCGTCTTGGACGAGATCGCGCTGCACGGGGGCGAGGACCACGGCCTGCTCGCGACCTTCCCCGCGGACGTCGAGCTGCCCGGTGGGTTCCGTCGTGTCGGCGTCGTCGTCCCGCGTGGCGATGCTGACCTGGTGCGCGCGGGGGAGCCTGTGCCGACGACGGGGTGGGACCCCTACGCGGACTGGGACGGCGTCGCGGGCTGAGGGTGGCGCGTGCTGTCGTTCCGAGTCGGGCATCGTGAGCGCTGGCGAGCGTGCGACACCGTCGAGGTCGTACGACAGCGGTGGTGTCGTTCCGAGTCGGGCGCCGCAGCCCCCGCCTCACGCCGCTGCGACCACGGCCTCCCACGCGACGGTCTCGCCGTAGCTGCGCTTGCTGAAGGGCTCCAGCCCCGCCGGCCAGCTCGGCTCGGGGGAGCGCTTGCTGCGCTCCACCACGACCACGGCCTGGGCGGTCAGCCGCGGCACCAGGGCCTCGAGCACCTCGGCGATCTCGTGCTCGGTGACCTCGTACGGCGGGTCGATGAACACCAGGTCGAACGTCCGGACGGTCCCGCGCAGGAACCCGAGCGCGGGCTGCGCGTGCACGTCGATGCGGGCGCCCGGCACCCGCTGCTTGACGATCCGCGCGTTCTCACGACAGGCAGCAGCGGCCGCCGCCGCACGGTCGACGAGGACGACCTCCACCGCCCCGCGCGACGCGGCCTCGAGCCCCAGAGCCCCGGTGCCCGCGTAGAGGTCGGCCACCGCGGTGTCGTCGACGAGCCCGCGTGACTCCAGCGAGGAGAACAGTGCCTCGCGCACGCGGTCGCTCGTCGGACGGGTGCCCGACTTCGGCACCCGGAGCGTCGTGGAGCCGGCGGCGCCGGCGATGATGCGGGTCATGCAGCAACCGTAGCGGCCGTCCGCTGGCTCGCAGGGGTTGTCCACAGGCCGGTTCGGAGGCTCGGACCACGTCGGCCGTCCCGGGTACCGTTGCCGTGTGGTCACCTCACGAGCCGCTGCGCGCACGAAGGCGTCATCCGGCGACCCCGCCGGAGCAGTCGACGTGCCAGCAGAGAAGTCGCCCGCAGGGACGGACCTGCCCGCCGGCACCGCCTGGGCACCGGCGCCGCTCGACACCCGCCTGGCGAACGTGCTCGGTGGCCGCACCGCGAAGGCCGTCGAGAAGGCGTTCGGGTACCGCACCGTGGGCGACTTCCTCGAGCACGCGCCGCGTCGGTACGCCGAACGCGGGGCACTGACGGCGCTCGACTCGCTCGCGATCGGGGAGTCCGTCACCATCGTCGCCGAGGTCGTCGACGTCCGCGAACGCACGATGCGCCAGCGCCGCGGCTCCATCCTCGAAGCCAAGATCGGCGACGGCAAGGGCCTGCTCACGCTGACGTTCTTCAACCAGGGCTGGCGGACGAAGGACCTCGTCGTCGGTGCCCGCGGCATCTTCGCGGGCAAAGTCGGCGACTACCGCGGCGCCCGGCAGCTGGCACACCCGGACTACGAGCTCTTCGACGCCGACGACCCCCGCGCCACGGCGGACCCCGAGTCCGAAGAAGCGATCCGCTTCTCGCGCCAGCCCATCCCGATCTACCCGGCCACCGCGTCGCTGTCGTCGTGGCAGATCGCCAAGGCCATGGCGGTGGTGCTCGACACGCTGCCGGAGATCGCCGACCCGGTGCCCTCGTCGGTGCGCGCACGGCTCGATCTCGTGCCGTTCCGTCGTGCCCTCGAGCTGCTGCACCGCCCCGAGAAGGTCGCCGACTTCAAGCGCGCCCAGGACGCCCTCCGGTACCGCGAGGCCTTCGTGCTGCAGACCGCCCTGGTCCAGCGCCGCATCGCCGCCCGCGCGACCGCCTCGACCCCGCGCACGGCCTCCCCGGGCGGGATCCTCGAGCGCTTCGACGCCACGCTCCCGTTCACCCTGACCGACGACCAGCGCTCCGTGGGCGACGAGATCGCGCACGACCTGGCGGGCGACTGGCCGATGCACCGTCTCGTGCAGGGCGAGGTCGGCTCCGGCAAGACCCTCGTGGCGATCCGCGCGATGCTCACCGTCGCCGAGTCCGGCGGCCAGTCCGCGCTCATCGCCCCGACCGAGGTGCTCGCCGCCCAGCACCTCCGGTCCATCGTGAAGTTCCTCGGACCCGACCTCGCCGCCGAGTTGCGACCGGTGATCCTGACCGGGTCGCAGTCGACGGACGAACGACGACGATCGCTCCTGGCCGCGGCCTCGGGCGGGTCGCGGCTGGTCGTCGGCACGCACGCGCTCCTCGGCGACCGCGTGGACTTCGCCGAGCTCGGCCTCGTCGTCGTCGACGAGCAGCACCGGTTCGGCGTCGAGCAGCGCGAGGCACTCCGGACGAAGGGCCAGGCTCCGCCCCACGTGCTCGTGCTGACCGCCACGCCGATCCCGCGCACCGTCGCGATGACCGTGTTCGGCGACCTCGACGTCTCGACGATCGCGGGCATGCCGTCCGGCCGTGCCGGCGTCGAGACCTTCACCGTGGGCCTCGCCGAGCACCCCGGGTGGGAGTCGCGCATCTGGACACGCATGGCCGAGGAGCTCGCGTCCGGGCGCCAGGCCTTCGTGGTGTGCCCGGCGATCGACGACGCCCACGCCGAGGACGACGGCGAGCCGGACCCGGAGACGGACGAGGACGCCCCGAAGCGCACCCCCGCGACGGTGCTGGCCACCGCGGAACGCATGCGCACCATGTCCGTGCTGCAGGGCCGGCGGATCGAGGTCCTGCACGGCCGGATGTCCGGCGACGAGAAGGACCGCGTGATGACGGCGTTCGCCGCCGGGGACGTCGACGTGCTCGTGGCGACCACCGTGATCGAGGTCGGAGTGGACGTCCCGAACGCCTCGATGATGGCGATCCTCGACGCCGACCGTTTCGGTGTCTCGCAGCTGCACCAGCTCCGCGGGCGCATCGGCCGCGGCCAGTACGCTGGCGTGTGCCTGCTCGTCACCGCGGCCGAGGACGAGACGACCTCCCGTGAGCGCGTCGACGCGGTGGCGGCCACCGACGACGGCTTCGAGCTGGCCCGGGTCGACCTCGAGCTCCGGCGCGAGGGCGACGTGCTCGGCGAACGACAGTCCGGTGGGCGCTCGTCGCTCAACCTGCTCCGGGTCGTGCGAGACGCCGACGTCATCATCGACGCGCGGGAAGAAGCCGAGCGCCTGCTCGAGCGCGACCCGACCCTCGCCGACCAGGCCGAACTGCGCGACGCCCTGGCTCGGCGGCTGGACGAGTCCGACGCGGCGTTCCTCGGCAAGAACTGACCCGAGCGGCACCGGCCGAGGCGCCCCCGCGGGCACCGCCGGTATCGTCGGGGGCATGACGCAGATCGCGGTGGTCCCCGGTTCGTTCGACCCCGTGACCCTCGGGCACCTCGACGTGATCGGGCGTGCGGCGGGGCTCTTCGAGGAGGTCCACGTCCTCGTGGTCCACAACCCGGCCAAGTCGACGGCGATGTTCGACGCCGTCGACCGGGTGCGCCTGATCGAGGAGTCGCTCGCCGAGGTCGGCGCGCCGGGCAACATCCGGGTCGGGGAGTGGACCGCAGGGCTGCTCGTCGACTACTGCCGCCAGGTGGGCGCCACGGTCCTGGTGAAGGGCGTGCGCTCCGGGGAGGACGTCGCCTACGAGACCCCCATGGCGATCATGAACCGGCACCTCGCGGACGTCGAGACGGTGTTCCTGCTGCCAGAGGCCTCGCGGGCGCACGTCTCCAGCTCGCTCATCCGCCAGGTCGCCACGCTCGGCGGCGACGTGACGCCGTACGTCCCCGCCGTGGTGGAACGCGCGCTGCAGGACCGCCTGCGCTGACCCCGGCTGGACGCCAGCAGCCCGGCGCACCCCGCACGCCGGACTCGACAGCAGCCCGACGCGCCCCGACACGGCACGCCGCTCCTCGACGTGGGAGCGGTCCCGCGCTAGGATGGTCGATCGTGTCTTCCCCCGTGAACAGCCCCTACGCCCTGCGCGTGCGTGACCTCGCGCACCGACCGGGCGAGATGCGCGAGCACACGCTCGACATCGCCGTTCCCGAGGACCTCGGAGCGGGCGTCATCGCCGTCCGCCAGGGCGACGACATGCACATCGAACTCCGGCTCGAGGGCCTCCACGAGGGCGTGCTGGTCTCCGGCCACGCCTCGGCCGACGCCACCGGGCAGTGCTCGCGCTGCCTGATCGACATCTCCGAACCCGTCGAGGTCGATTTCGCCGAGCTGTTCGCGTATGATCCCTCGGAGGATTTCGACTTCCATGTTCACGACGACCTCGTGGATTGTGAACCGGTCGTTCGAGACGCAGTGGTGCTGTCACTGCCGTTCCAGCCGGTCTGCCGACCGGACTGCCCAGGCCTCGACCCGGTGACGGGCGAACGTCTGGCAGACCTCGGTGACCGTCCCGCTTCCGGGCCCACGGATCCTCGTTGGGCCGCGCTGGACGGGCTCCGGTTCGACGACAGCAGCACGACGCACAGCACCACCACCGCCCCCGATGCCACCGATGGCGCGGCGCGGACCGAAGCCGACACGGCTGAGTGACCGCACGCCCACCGACTGACCACCGACCAACCGAAAGAGAACCACCATGGCCGTTCCGAAGCGCAAGCAGTCACGTTCCAACACGCACGCCCGTCGTTCGCAGTGGAAGGCCGCACCGGTCCAGCTCGTGAAGACGATCGAGAACGGTCAGGTCACCTACAGCCTCCCGCACCGCGCGAAGGTCGTCGAGGACTCGGCCGGCACGCCCCTGTACATGGAGTACAAGGGCCGCAAGGTCGCCGACGTCTGATCCGGACTGAACGCATGACAGCGACGTCCGGCTCCGCGGGGTCCAACCCGGTGGGGTCGGACGTCGTTCGTCTGCGTGCACTCCTCGCGGTGGACGTCGACCTCGACCTGCTCGAGCTCGCCCTCACCCACCGCTCGTACGCGTACGAGCACGGCGGCATCCGACACAACGAGCGCCTCGAGTTCCTCGGCGACTCCATCCTCGGACAGGCCGTCACGGTCAAGCTCTTCCGCGACTTCCCCGACCTCGACGAAGGCGACCTGGCCAAGCGCCGGGCGAGCCTGGTGTCGACGGTGGCCCTGGCGGAGATCGCCCGGCTGAACGGCCTCGGTGCCTGGCTCCGTCTCGGCAAGGGCGAGGAGCAGACCGGCGGCCGCGACAAGTCCTCGATCCTGGCGGACACCGTCGAGGCCATCATCGGCGCGACCTACCTCTCCGCCGGCCCCGACCCCGCCACCGCGCTCGTGCTGCGGCTCGTGGACCCGCTGCTCATCGACCCGGACCGGTTCGGTGCCGCGATGGACCCGAAGACCAGCTTGCAGGAGCTCGCGGCGTCCCTGACGCTCGGCAACCCCGCCTACCGGGTCACCGAAGAGGGTCCCGATCACGACAAGACCTTCCACGCGACGGTCGTGCTGCAGGGCGAGGACGTCGCCACCGGATCAGGGTCGAGCAAGAAGACCGCCGAGATGTCCGCGGCGCTCGAGGCCTGGACGCGCCTGTCCGGTCGCGCCGACGAGACGGCCGACCCAGCGGCGACCGCGGCCAGCACGCGCGGATCCAGCACGCGCGGAGCCTGACCAGGTGCCGGAACTCCCCGAGGTCGAGGTCGTCCGCGCCGGCCTCGAACCCGCGGTCAGCGGTGCCCGGGTCCTCGCCGTGCAGGTGCTCGACGAGCGGGCGCTCACCCGGCACGACGGCCCCGGTGAGGACTTCGCCCACCGGCTGACCGGCCGCACGATCGCGGCGGCCGTCCGACGGGGCAAGTTCCTCTGGATGCCGCTCGAACCAGCACCGACCCGCGAAGCCACCACCACCGAGCACCCCGAGCACCCCGAGGCCCTCGTCGCCCACCTCGGCATGAGCGGCCAGATCCTGCTCGGCCGCGGCGACCGCCCCGCGGCGAAGCACCGCCGCATCCTGCTCGCGGTGCAGCCCGCCGGCACCGACCGCGACGGCACGCCGGAACCCCCGGTCGAGCTCGAGTTCGTCGACCAGCGCACGTTCGGCTCGATGGCGATCGACACGATGGTCCCGACGATCGACGGCGCAGCAGCCGGGTACGCCGGACACGTCGACGACGAGCACCCGGACGCGGCCTGGCGCCGGAGCATCCCGAGCCAGGTGTCGCACATCGCCCGCGACCCGCTCGACCCCGCGTTCGACGACGACCGCTTCATCGCGATGGCGCGGAAGCGTGCGAGCGGCATCAAGCGCGTCCTGCTCGACCAGGGCGTCGTCAGCGGCATCGGGAACATCTACGCCGACGAGTCGCTGTGGGGCGCGAAGCTCCACTACGACCGCCCAGCCGAGCGCCTGACCCGGGCCGACCTGCGCTTGCTCCTCGCCGAGGTCCGCGCCGTGCTCGGCCGTGCGCTCGAGGACGGCGGCACGAGCTTCGACGCCCAGTACGTCAACGTGAACGGGCAGTCCGGGTACTTCTCCCAACGCCTCGCGGTGTACGGCCAGCAGGGCAAGCCGTGTCCCCGCTGCGGCACCCCGATCGTGCGCGAGGCCTTCATGAACCGGTCCAGCCACCGTTGCCCCGTGTGCCAACCGCGCCCGAGGGCCACCAGGCGTTAGCCTTCCGGCAACGAGGGAGCCCGGAGACCGCATGTACTTGAAGAGCCTGACCATCAAGGGGTTCAAGTCCTTCGCGCAGCCGACGACGTTCGCGTTCGAGCCCGGCGTCACGTGCATCGTCGGGCCGAACGGCTCGGGCAAGTCCAACGTCGTCGACGCCCTCGCCTGGGTGATGGGGGAGCAGGGGGCGAAGACCCTCCGCGGCGGCACGATGGAGGACGTCATCTTCGCCGGCACCTCGAGCCGGGGCCCGCTCGGCCGCGCGCAGGTGCTGCTCACGATCGACAACACCGACGGCCTGCTGCCGATCGACTACACCGAGGTCACGATCGCCCGCACGCTGTTCCGCAACGGCGGCAGCGAGTACGCCATCAACGGCGAGAACTGCCGACTCCTCGACGTCCAGGAGCTCCTCAGCGACACCGGCCTCGGCCGCGAGATGCACGTGATCGTCGGGCAGGGCCAGCTCGACAAGGTCCTCCGCGCCACCCCGGAGGACCGGCGCGGCTTCATCGAAGAGGCCGCGGGGATCCTCAAGCACCGTCGCCGCAAGGAGAAGACGCTCCGCAAGCTCACCGCGATGCAGACGAACCTGACGCGCCTGTCCGACCTGGCGGGGGAGATCCGCCGCCAGCTGAAGCCCCTGGGGCGTCAGGCCGAGGTCGCCCGCAAGGCCCAGTCCGTCGCCGCCGTCGCCCGCGACGCCAAGGCCCGCATCCTCGCGGACGACGTCGTGCGCCTGCGCCGGGAGCTCCACGAGCACCAGGAGGTCGAGGCCGGCCGGAAGTCCGAGCGCATCGTCCTGTCCGAACGCCTCGACCAGACCCGCACGCGCCAGCAGCAGGTCGAGCAGAGCATGGTCGGCGACGACGTGGACCGCGCCCGCACGGTCGTGCACCGGCTCGAGAGCGTGCAGGAGCGACTCCGCGGGCTGTCGAGCCTGGCGAACCAGCGGCTGATGCTCCTCGCCCAGCAGGCGGACGCTCCGCAGCAGGGCCCGACGATCACGCCGGAGCAGGTCGACGGGGTCCGCGCAGAGGCCACCCGGCTCGACGCCCAGGCCGCCGAGATGGCCGGCGGGATGGTCGCGACCGCCGAGACCGTCCGCGCCGCGAGGGCCACTCTCGACGCCCTCGACGAGCGGATCGCCGCGCAGGCGGCCCTCGTCACCCAGCACGACCTCACCGCCCAGCGCCTCACGAGCGCGGTCGACGTCGCACGGTCGAAGCGGGGGTCCGCCGTCGCCGACCGCGAGCGCCGTGAGCGCGCCCTCGCCGAGGCCGCCGAGCGCGCCCGCACCGCCGAGGCCGCGTTGGCCGAGGTCGGCACCGACCCGTCGGCCGACGCCGACCCGGACGCCCTGCAGACCGCGCTCGAGACCGCCAGGACCCGCCTCGAGCAGGCGCAGACCGACCGCGACGCCCTCCGCGACCGCCTGCACGGCCTCGAACGCGAACGCGATGCCCTCGAGGCGCGCGTCGCCGCCCTCGCGATGTCGATCGACGTCCGCGACGGCTCCCAGGCCCTCATCGACGCCGGTCGTGCTGGCATCGTCGGCCGTCTGGCCGATCGCCTGAGCGTCACGCCCGGCTACGAGGGCGCGATCGCGGCCGCTCTCGACGGGTTGGCCGACGCGGTCCTCGCCGAGGACCGGACCGCCGCGCTCGACGCCGTCACCCACGCCAGGGCCGAGGACATCGGCCGCATCGACGTCGTCGTCGCCGACGCGTCCGGCACGCCGTCCGCCGGCCCCGTCCCCGACGGCGTCCGCCCGGCCCTCGACCTGGTCACCGGTCCGCCGGCCCTCGCTGCGATCCTCGCCGACACGCTCGTCGCGGTGTCCGACGACGTCGACCTGGAGGCCGTGCTCACCGCCGTCCCGCAGGCCACGGTCGTGACGCGGTCCGGCGACCTGGTCCGCGCGGTCCGCGTCACCGGCGGCGGTGCCCGGACCACGTCCCGCATCGAGCTCGCGGCCGAACGCGACGACGCCGTCATCCGACGCGACGCGGTCGCGACGGACGCCGAGGACGCGGCCACGAGCCTCCAGGCCGCACGCAGTGCCGTCGACGACGCGCGCCGCCAGCTGGACGACGCCGACCGGGCGAGCCGTGCGCACGCCGCCGCGGTGGCCGACTACGACCGCACCAGTGCGTCGGTCCGGGCACGCGCGGAGAACGCCGCGGCCGAAGTCGACCGCCTGCGAGCCGCCCTCGGGGAGACCGACGGCGCGGTGGAGACCGCGGAGCGGGTCCTCGCGGACGCCGAACGCGCCCAGCAGGAGCACGCCGCGCAGCCACGACCGCGGGTGGACGCATCGGAGCGGCAGGGGCTGCTCGACGCGCTCGAGGCAGCCCGTGCGGCGGAGATCGAACAGCGCATCCAGGTCGAGACCGTGCGCGAACGGGCGCGTTCCGAGCGGACGCGGGCCGACCAGCTCGACCGGCAGCTCGCGTCCGAGCGGGCCGCGGCAGCCGAAGCCGCACGACTCGCCGTGATCCGACGGGGGCAGATGGCGACCGCCGAGCGCGTGCTCGCCGACCTGCCGGAGGTCCTCGGTGCCGTGGACCGCTCGCTCGCCGAGGCCCGGGTGCGCCTGGCGACCGAGGAGGCCGAGCGGGCGAAGCGGAACACCGAGCTGCAGACCATCCGCACCGAGGAGCGCGAGCTCCGCGACCGGCTGCAGCGGATCACCGACGGGGTGCACTCGCTCGAGATGGAGATCTACGAGAAGAAGCTGCACGTGTCGGGCGTGGTCGACCGGGCGCTCAGCGAACTCGGCCTGGTGGAGTCCGTCCTGGTCGCCGAGTACGGGCCGCACGTGCCGGTCCCCGTCGACGTGCTCATCGACCCGCGGGTGCTGGCGCGACGGCACCGGGACGCCGAACGGGCGGCAGCGGCAGCGGCCGACGTCGACGCGGCCGGCGACGACGACGCCACCGACGCGGACGGCGCCGCCGCCGACCTCCTGCCCGCCGAGTCCACACTGCCCGGTGGCCCGGCGCTGCCGGAGTTCGACGCTTCGGCCGAGATCGACCCCGCCGACGTCGAGACGGTGCCCTACGTCCGTGCGGAGCAGGAGCGTCGACTGGCAGCTGCCGAACGCGACCTCGGCCAGCTCGGCCGGGTGAACCCGCTCGCGCTCGAGGAGTTCCAGGCGCTCGAGCAGCGGCACGCGTTCCTGGCCGACCAGCTCGAGGACCTGCAGAAGACCCGCACGGACCTGATGACGATCATCGAGGAGCTCGACGCGAAGATGCAGACGATCTTCGAGTCGGCGTTCAACGACACGAGGGACGCCTTCGACGTCGTGTTCCCGATCCTGTTCCCCGGCGGTTCGGGGTCGATCACGCTGACGGACCCCACCGACATGCTCGCGACGGGCATCGAGGTGCAGGTGAAGCCCGCCGGCAAGAAGATCGACCGGCTGACGCTGCTGTCCGGCGGGGAGCGTTCCCTGGCGGCCGTGGCCCTGCTCGTGGCGATCTTCACCGCCCGGCCGTCGCCGTTCTACATCATGGACGAGGTCGAGGCGGCGCTCGACGACGCGAACCTCGGGCGGCTGCTCACCGTGTTCGAGCGGCTCCGCGACACGTCGCAGCTCATCGTGATCACGCACCAGAAGCGCACGATGGAGATCGCCGACGCGCTCTACGGGGTGTCGATGCGCCAGGACGGCGTCTCCGCCGTGGTGGGGCAGCGCGTGCAGCGCCGCGAGCCCGAGCCGGCCGACGCGGTCGCGGTCGCGTAGCCGGCCACGCAACGGACGGGAGGCGCGGTGTCAGCTGGCACCGCGCCTCCCGTCGGTCTGTGGTGCGGACGCGTTACTTCGCGTCGGTCGTCTCGACGGTGCGCTGGGACCCGGTCGGGGTGAGCCCGCGCTCCTGGCGCTTCTTCGACACCACCAGGGAGGCCACCGTGGCGACCGCGATCGTCAGCAGGATGAACCCGAGCGAGAACCAGATCGGGATCTCCGGCGCCCACTCGATGTGCTCGCCGCCGTTGATGAAGGGCAGCTCGTTGACGTGCATGGCGTGGAAGACGAGCTTCACGCCGATGAAGCCGAGGATGACCGCGAGGCCCTGACCCAGGTAGATGAGCCGCTCGAGCATTCCGGCGATGAGGAAGTACAGCTGCCGGAGGCCCAGGAGCGAGAACGCGTTCGCGGTGAACACGATGTAGGCGTCCTGCGTCAGACCGAAGATCGCGGGGATGGAGTCGAGCGCGAAGAGCACGTCGGTCAGGCCGATCGCGACCATGACGAGCAGCATCGGGGTGAACAGGCGCTTGCCGTCGACACGGGTGGTCAGCTTGTCGCCGTCGTAGTGGTCCGAGGTCGGGATGACGCGCTTGAGGATGCGGATCAGGCGGGAGTCGCCCTCGTCGGCGCCGTGGTCGTTGCCGCTGCGGGCCTGCGACCAGGCGAGCCAGAACAGCAGTGCGCCGAACAGGTAGAACACCCACGAGAAGTTGTCGATGATCGTGACGCCGAGGGCGATGAACACACCGCGGGCAGCGAGGGCGATGGCGACACCGACCAGCAGGACCTTCTGCTGGAACTCCTTCGGCACCGCGAAGGAGGACATGATGATGAGGAACACGAAGAGGTTGTCGACCGACAGGGCCTTCTCGGTGAGCCACCCGGCGAAGTACTCGCCGCCGGCCTGCCCGCCGCCGAAGACCAGGATGCCGAAGCCGAACACGATGGCCAGCGCGATGTACACGGCCGACCAGATCGCGGACTCGCGGATGTGTGGCACGTGCGGCGTGCGCACGTGCGAGTAGAAGTCGAAGACCAGCAGCGCCAGGATGCCGGCGATGGTGATGAGCCAGACGGAGGTGGGGACGTCCACGGATGGATCCTTCAGGTGTGTGGGCGAGTGGGTACGCCGAGGCCTGAAGGTCTCTTCCGCCGCAGGGGCCCGAGCGGGCTGCATGCGACCGGCGCCCCGGGACCGGATCGTTCCGGCCCGTACTGACGGGGACACCGAGAGGGAATACTCCCCTTCGTGTCACCCATCGTAGCGGGGCCCGGCCACATCCGCCGCGCTCTAAGCTGGGAGCATGGCGAGTACTTGGTCACTGTCCTCCCGTCTCCGGGGCCTCTTCCAGCGGAAGACCATCGACGACACGACGTGGGACGACCTGGAGACCGCCCTCATCGGCGCCGACTTCGGCCCCGACATCTCCGAGGAGATCATCGAGGACCTCCGCGCCCGGGTCGAGCGGTACGCCACGACGGACCCCGCCGACCTGAACCGCATGCTCCGCGAGGTCCTCGAGGAACGGCTGTCCAAGCTCGACACCACGCTGAAGCTCAGCGCCCGTCCGGCCGTCGTGCTCGTCGTCGGGGTGAACGGCGTCGGCAAGACCACCACCATCGGCAAGTTCGCCAAGTTCCTCAAGGCGTACGACCGCACCGTGGTCGTCGGCGCGGCTGACACCTTCCGCGCGGCAGCGGTCGAGCAGGTCGCGACGTGGGCCGAGCGTGCGGGGGTCGAGGTCGTCCGGCCGTCGCAGCCCGGACAGGACCCGGCCTCGGTCGCGTACCAGACCGTCGAGAAGGCCATGCGCGACGGCACCGAGATCGTCGTCATCGACACCGCGGGCCGTCTGCACACCAAGGCCGGCCTGATGGACGAGCTCGGCAAGATCAAGCGCGTCATCGAGAAGCAGACCGAGATCTCCGAGGTGCTGCTGGTCCTCGACGCCACCACCGGGCAGAACGGGCTCGCACAGGCCCAGGCCTTCATCGAGGGCGCCGGCGTCACCGGGCTCGTCATCACCAAGCTCGACGGCTCGGCCAAGGCGGGCTTCGTGCTGAGCGTGCAGGAGAAGACCGGCATCCCGATCAAGCTCATCGGGCAGGGCGAGGGCATCAACGACCTCACCGGCTTCACCCCGCACGTGTTCGTGCAGAACCTCGTGGGCTGAGCCCGGGTACCGTCTGGGCAGTACACGGATCGTCCAGGTACATCGGAAGGGGTCCACACATGCCCGCACTGCTCATCATCGCCATCGTCATCGGCATCGTGCTGCTCGTGACCGGGATCGTCAGCGCCGCGCTGAAGTTCCTGCTGTTCATCGGCCTCGTGCTCATCGTCCTGGCCGTCATCGGCTGGATCGTCCGCCGGGTCCGCGGCGCCGGCTCGCGCGTCTGACGACGCGTTCCGCACCGGACGGGAGGCTCCCCACCAGCTGGTGGGGAGCCTCCCGTCCGTCGTGGGGCCGGCCCCGACGAGCGGCGACGCCGCGCCCTGTAGAATCGACGGACTATGGCGCAACCCGGCACGGCATCGCTGTGGGACGCGGCCCTGTAGAATCGTCGGACTATGGCGCAATTCGGATCGCTTTCTGATCGGCTCACCGAGACCTTCCGCAACCTGCGGACCAAGGGACGGCTCACGCCGTCGGACGTGGACGGCACCGTCCGCGAGATCCGCCGGGCCCTGCTCGACGCGGACGTCGCCCTCGAGGTCGTGAAGGCCTTCACGGCGGCGGTGCGCGAGCGTGCCCTCTCCGACGAGGTCAACCGGGCGCTCAACCCCGCACAGCAGGTCGTCCAGATCGTCAACGAGGAGCTCGTCGGCATCCTGGGCGGCCAGCAGCGCCGGCTCGAGTTCGCCAAGCGTCCGCCGACGGTGATCATGCTCGCCGGCCTCCAGGGTGCCGGCAAGACGACCCTCGCGGGCAAGCTCGGCAAGTGGCTCAAGAAGGACGGCCACACCCCGATGCTCGTCGCGGCCGACCTGCAGCGTCCGAATGCCGTGCAGCAGCTCCAGGTCGTCGGCGAGCAGGCCGGCGTGCACGTCTTCGCCCCCGAGCCCGGCAACGGCGTCGGGGACCCGGTCAAGGTCGCCAAGAACGCGATCAAGGCCGCGGTCGACCAGCAGTACGACACCGTCATCGTGGACACCGCCGGTCGTCTCGGTGTGGACGCCGAGCTGATGAAGCAGGCCGCGAACATCCGCAAGGCCGTCGACCCGGACGAGGTCCTCTTCGTCATCGACGCGATGATCGGGCAGGACGCCGTCACGACGGCCCGCGCGTTCCAGGAGGGCGTCGACTTCACCGGCGTCGTCCTGTCCAAGCTCGACGGCGACGCCCGCGGTGGTGCTGCGCTGTCGGTCGCCAGCGTGACCGGCCGTCCGATCATGTTCGCCTCCACGGGCGAGGGCCTCGACGACTTCGAGCCGTTCCACCCGGACCGCATGGCGAGCCGCATCCTCGACCTCGGCGACATCCTCTCCCTCATCGAGCAGGCCCAGGGCGCCTTCGACGAGGAACAGGCGATGAAGGTCGCCGAGAAGATCGCGTCCGACACCTTCACGCTCAACGACTTCCTCGAGCAGATGCAGCAGCTCCGCAAGGCGGGGTCGATCAAGGGCATGCTCGGGATGCTCCCCGGCGCGAAGGGCATGCGCGAGGCCCTCGACAACTTCGACGAGCGCGAGATCATCCGCACCGAGGCCATCATCCAGTCGATGACGCCGCAGGAGCGCGAGCTGCCCAAGCTCCTCAACGGCTCCCGTCGCCTCCGCATCGCGCGCGGTGCCGGGTCCACCGTGACCGAGGTCAACCAGCTCGTGAACCGCTTCGAGCAGGCGGCGAAGATGATGAAGACCGTCGCTCGCGGTGGTGTGCCGCAGATGCCGGGCATGGGGCCGATCCCGGGCATGCACGGCGGCAAGAAGGCGCAGCAGCAGGGCAGCAAGAAGAAGAAGGTCGGCAACCCGGCCAAGCGTGCGGCCCTCGCCGCCGGCACCGCCGCGCCGCAGCAGCAGGTGCCGCAGGGCTCGGGCCTCGGGCTCGGTGGCGGCAAGAAGGGCAAGGCGCCGACCGTGGAAGAGCTCGCGAGCCTGCAGAAGTTCCTGGGTCGCTGACGCGACCACCTGCATGACGGGAGGCCCGGTGCCAGCTGGCACCGGGCCTCCCGTCTGCCTGTGGTGCGTTCTGACCCACCGCGCCGGACTCAGCGAGTCGGATCGCGCGTAGGGGGTCCGAAATTCCGACCCCCTACGCGCGATGCGACCTACGACGCGCGATTCGACCTCCGACGCGCGAATCAGCCTGCGACGCGCGGGACCGCCTGCGGCGTCAGAGCGAGTCGCTCAGTTCGGCGACCAGGTGCCGGACGACCGCGCGCAGGTCGCCTCCGTGCTCCTGCGCGACCTTGAGCTGCCGCTGGTAGGACGCGCCGCGCTCGATCATCGTGTCGAGGTGGTGCAGCTCCTGCTGGCAGCCCAGGCGCTCCGCGATCGGGTCGAGCCGTGTCACCAGGTCGTGGACCTCGTCGGTGACCAGCCGCTCGTCGCCGGCCACGTTCGTGATGATCTCGGCGTCCATGCCGTAGCGGGCGGCACGCCACTTGTTCTCGCGGACGAACCAGGGCTGCATGGTCGGCAGGGTCTCGCCGGCGTCGAGCCGGTCCGAGGACGCGGTCACCAGGCACTGGACGAGCGCGGTGACGGCGCCGACCTCCTGCAGGGTCGAGATGCCGTCGGAGACCCGGTTCTCCAGCGTGCCCCAGCCCGGCGAGGGGCGGATGTCCCAGCGGAGGTCCTTGACGCCGTCGATCACACCGGTGTGGGTGAGGTCGCCGACGACCTCCTCGAAGTTGGCCCATGCGCCGAGCTGGGGCGGGAGGCCGCCGGTGGGGAGCTGCTGGAACATCAGGGCACGGTTCGAGGCGTACCCGGTGTCGGTGCCGGCCCAGAACGGACTCGACGCGGTGAAGGCCTGCAGGTGCGGCACGTACGCGAGCATCGCGTTCATGATCGGGACCGCCTTGTCGCGGTCGTCGATCCCGACGTGCACGTGGACGCCCCAGATGAGCATCTGACGGCCCCACCACCGCGTGCGGTCGATGAGCTCCGTGTAGTGCTCGCTGTCCGGCGTGATCTCCTGCTGGTCCCACACGGCGAACGGATGCGTGCCGGAGCACATGACCTGGGCGCCGAGCGGCTCGGCGGCGTCGATGACCTCGCCGATCGTGGCGGAGAGCTCCGAGGTGGCCCCGTGGACGGTGTCGTGCACGCCGGTGACGACCTCGACCGTGTTGGTGAGCAGCTCCTCGGTGACCTTGTCGTGGTCGCCGAGTCGCTCGTGCACGGCGGCGATGACGGCGGGCGCGCGCGGGGTCAGGTCGCCGGTGTCGCGGTCGACCAGCGGGAGCTCCCACTCGACGCCGAGGGTCGACGGGCGGGACTCGGTGAAGCGGATGTCCATGCTGTACATCCTGCCGGGGAGGTTGTCGGACACGCACAACGAACCGCAGTGTCGATCGTGCGGATCCGGTTCTCAGGACCTTCACACCAGGACTACCGTAGAAGCGCCGCACAGGGAATGAGGTACGCATGCAGCTGGTCGTCCGCGGTTCGTCCGCACCGCTCGTCGGGGAACTCGACATCCCGGTCTCGAAGTACCACGCGCACCGCGCACTGGTGCTCGCGTCGCTGGCGAAGGGGACGAGCATCGTCTACGGGATCAGCGCAACGCGACAGGTCGAGTGGACCGTCGGCACGCTCCGTGCCCTCGGTGTCGACGTCAAGCGCCGTGGCGACGAGTACCACGTCACCGGGCTCGGCGGCCGGTACGAGGCCACCGACGTCGTCGACCACGGCTCCCGCGGGGCCGACGGTCTGCTGAACATGGGTTCCTCCGGCACCACGCTGTACTTCATGACCGGCCTGGCGTCCCTGGCCGACAAGCCGATGACGCTCTCCGGGATGAAGTACTTCCAGCGTCGTCCGATCAAAGCGCTGCTGACCTCGCTGACGCAGATGGGCATCCAGCTCGACGCCCCGAACGACTGCCCGCCCGTCACCGTGCAGCCGGGGCGTCCCCGCGGTGGCGATGTCTCGATCGCCGGCACCCTGTCGCAGTGGGTGTCGGGGCTGCTGCTCGTCGCACCGTTCGCGGAGCAGGAGACCCGCATCCACATCACCGGCGGGCGGCTGAACGAGCAGCCCTACGTCGAGCTGACGGTCCGGATGATGCGGCAGTTCGGCCTGCGGGTCGACGTCTCTGACGACTGGCTCGAGTACCGGATCCCGGCGGGCCAGCAGGCCACGCCGCACGACTACGTCATCCCGCCGGACATCGGCTCGGCCGCGTTCGGCATCGCCGCCGCCGGCATCCGCGAGTCGAACGTGCTGCTGCGTGGCCTGCGGTCCTTCACCACGGCGGACACCGACCACCCGGAGAGCGAGTTCCTCGACCTCGCCACCGCCATGGGCGTCCCGATGCGCATCGACGAGGAGACCGGCTTCGTGCGCATCGAGCACGACGGCTCCCCGCTGCGCCCCCTCGACATCGACTGCCAGCCGATCCCCGACCTGCTGCCGGTCCTGTCGACGATGGCGACCTTCACCGAGGGCACGACCCGGCTCTGGAACGTGGCGCACATCCGCCTGAAGGAGTCCGACCGCGTCGCCGCGATGCTCCAGCTGAACCGGATGGGCGGTCGCGCCGAGCAGGGCGCCGACGAGCTCCGCGTCACGGGTGTGGGCGCCGGTGCGCTGCAGGGCGCGTCGATGTCGTCGTTCAACGACCACCGCGTGCTGATGTCCCTGGCCGTCGCCGCGACCCGGGCCGAGGGCGTCTCCGCACTCACCTACCCCCGGGCCTACCGGATCTCCTACCCGACCTTCCTCGAGGCGATGAACTCCGTCGGCCTGGACATGCAGGTCGGCGACGCCGAGGCCACGATCGCAGAAGCCGAGATCCGCGCGGACCGGGCCGAGATCGTCGACCAGCGCACCGACCTCGGCGAGGACACCACCGCGGCCGCCCGTGCCGAGGACCTGCCGGCGCTCGCCGGGGTCGACGCCGAACCGCTGGTCCTCAGCGAGAAGGTGCGCTCGCTCGCCGAGACCGACCCCGACGGCCTCGCCGTGATCGAGGTCGGCGGTCCGGAGCCGGTGAACACGACCTGGCGGGAACTGCAGGACGAGGCTGACCGGGTGTCCGCCCTGCTCCTCGAGCTCGGGGTGCGCCGCGGTGAGTCCGTCGCGATGCAGTTGCCGAACTGGCGCGAGTTCGTCTCGATCACCCTCGGGGCGATCCAGATCGGCGCCGTCGCGACGCCGATCATGCCGGTCTTCGGGCCCCGCGAGACCACCATGACGCTCGCTCGGTCCCGCGCCCGCGTCGTCTTCCTGCCGAACGTCTTCCGCAAGCGACGCCCGGCCCTGGAACTCCTCGACGTCATCGACGAAGCCGCCGCCCAGAAGCGTCGGCTCGCGGTCGAGCACGTGATCGTGCTGCGCTCCGAGGCCCGCGGCCCGGGGGAGACCCCGACGAACCAGCCGCCCGTGCCCGCCGACGCCTTCGAGCGCGTCGCGGCGAGCGAGTGGAACTGGCGCTACTGGGACACCGCGCTCGGCTCGGTGCAGGTCGACGTCGAGCAGATCCGCTCGCACGCCCCGACCCCGGACGACATCTGCCAGCTCCTCTTCACCTCCGGCACCACCGGCGAGCCGAAGGGCGTCCAGCACCCGCACCGCACGCTCGGCCTGGCCACGGCGATGCACGTCGCCCAGTCGGGACTGACGAGCGAGGACCGGATCTACATCCCGTCGCCGCTCGCGCACCAGACCGGGTTCCTCTACGGCATGCTGCTGGCCTTCCGTCTGGGTGCACCGCAGGTCATCCAGCCCGTGTGGGACGGCCGCGCGGCGCTCGAGCAGGCCTTCGGCGCGGCGGGGGCGACCTTCGTGCAGTGCGCGACGCCGTTCCTCACCGACCTGGTCGACCTGGTCGAGGCCGGTGCCCCGGCACCAGAGAGCCTGCGCATCTTCGTGCCGACCGGCGCCGCGGTGCCCCGTGCCCTCGCGCAGCGGGCCGCCACGGTGCTCGGCACGGCGATCCTCGGCGCGTTCGGCACCAGCGAGACGTGCCTCGGCGCGCTCTCCAGCCCGAGCGACGACCCCGCCGCGGCGTACGGCCACGACGGTCGGGCGCTCCCCGGCATCAGCATCCGCATCGTCGACGACGAGGGCACCGAGTTGCCGGCGGACACCGAGGGCAACTTCGAGCTGTCCTCGCCGACGATGTTCGACGGCTACCTCGACCGCCCCGACCTGACCGACGACGTCTTCACCCCCGACGGCTGGTACCGCACCGGCGACCTGGCCAAGGTGGACGCCAACGGCTTCCTCTCGATCACCGGTCGCGTCAAGGACGTCATCAACCGCGGCGGTGAGAAGATCCCGGTCGTGGAGATCGAGAACCTGCTCTACCAGCACCCGCTCGTGACGGACGTCGCGATCGTGGCGATGCCCGACGCGCGCCTCGGCGAGCGGGCCTGCGCCTACGTGGTGTCGGCACGCTCCGACGAGCCGCTCGACTTCGCCGGCATGCAGCAGTACCTGGAGCACGCCGGCGTCAGCAGGTACTACTGGCCCGAGCGGCTCGAGTACATCGACGAGCTGCCGCGCAACGCGGTGGGCAAGGTCCAGAAGAACGTCCTGCGCGAGCAGGTCGCCGCGCTCGTGAGCACGAAGGAGAACTGAGACGATGACGATGGTCATGGAACCCGCGACCGAGCAGGACCTCCACGAGCTCAAGGCCGAGGTCACCGAGTGGGTCCGCACGCGCGGTGAGGACTGGGCGAACGAGATCGAGCGCACCGGCAAGGTCGCGCCCGAGCTCTTCCAGGAGCTCAAGGACAAGGGCTGGCTGAGCCTCGCGGCACCCGTCGAGCTCGGCGGCCGGGCCATCCCGTTCTCCCGCTACCTCGAGGTGATGGAGATCATCTCGCGGTCGCACGCGTCGATCCGGATGCTCGTGCACGTCATCAACGGCACCTGGCGGGCCATGGCCCCGTACGCGTCTCCCGAGCAGATCGAGCAGGTCGTCAAGCCCTCGGTCGCCGGTGACAAGCTCGTCGCCTTCACCCTGACCGAGGCGACGGCGGGCACCGGCGCGGACATCCGCACGACGGTCCGCCGCGAGGGCGACACGTACGTGATGAACGGCGAGAAGCACCTCATCACGTTCGGCGTCAAGTGCGACTACTGGCTCATCGCCGCCCGCCTCGAGGGCACCACGGGCCAGGACGGCACCGTCGCGTTCCTGATGCCGAACACCGGGCTGCCCGGCGCCGAGGTCATCGACGACTCCGACACCATGGGGATCCGCGGCACCGACCACGCGATCCTGCGCTTCACCGACACCCCGATCCCGGCCAGCGCGCTGCTCGGGGACGAGGGCCAGGGGCTCGAGGTCGCACTCGGCGGCTTCCTGCTCCCGAGCCGCATCTCGGTCGCCATGAGCGCCGTGGGCCTCGCCGAGCGGGCCAACGAACTTGCGGTCGAGTACGCGAACGAACGCGAGACCTTCGGCAAGAAGCTCGCCACGCGCCAGGCGATCCAGTTCTACCTCGCCGAGAACTACGCCGACATCGCCGCCGCCCGGGCCCTCGTGCTCGAGGCCGCGCGTGCCTACGAGGAGGGCCGCCCGGACGCCGGCACGCTCTCCAGCGCCTCGAAGATGATCGCGGTGGACATGCTCGCCCGCGTGAGCGACAAGGCACTGCAGGTGCACGGCGGGCAGGGCTACTGGAAGCGCAACGCGATCGAGCGGGTCTACCGTGACGCTCGCGCCCAGCGCTTCGAAGAGGGAACCAACGAGATCCAGAAGCTCATCGTCGGCCGTGCCGTCGTGACCGGCCAGGTCGGCTTCTGAGACACAATCGAACCACCGGACTGGGCCCACACCGCCGGTTCCGGATCGACGCCCCAGCGGCGAGCCGGCCGTGCCGGTGGGGAGAGGCTCGTGGCGGCCCCGCCACGAGCCTCCCGTCCGCCCCTGCACACGCAAGAAGAGGACTGACGTGACCGACCCCAGCACCGCACCCATCGCCCTGATCACCGGCGCGTCACGCGGCATCGGCCGCCTGCTCGCGCAGAAGCTCGGCGCGCGCGGCGTGACCGTCGTGATCAACTACAAGAAGAACGCGGACCTGGCCGAGGAGTCGCTCGCCGACGTCCGCGCCGCTGGCGGCGACGGCATCACGGTGCAGGCCGACATCGAGGACCCGGCGTCGCTCGACGCCATGTTCGACCTGGTGCGGGACACCTACGGCCGCCTCGACATGTTCGTCGCGAACGCCGCGGCCAGCGCGTTCAAGCCCGTCGCGGACCTGAAGCTGCACCACCTCGACCGCAGCTACGCCACGAACGCCCGGTCCTTCGTGCTCGGCGCCCAGCGTGCCGCCGACCTGATGGACCGCGGCGGCCGCATCGTCGTCGTCACGTCCTACGGGTCGCTGCGCGCGTTCCCGACGTACGCCGCACTCGGTGCCGCCAAGGCGATGACCGAGTCGTACATGCAGTACATGGCGGTCGAGTTCGGTCCGCGCCAGATCACCGTGAACGCGGTCAACGGCGGGCTCATCGACACCGACTCGCTCGACTACTTCTACAACGCGGTGCCGGGCATGGCACCGATGGAGTCCGTGCTGTCGAAGGTGCCGCTGCAGCGCCCGGGCACCGCGGACGACATGGCCGACGCGGTGGACTTCCTGCTCTCCGACAAGGCGTCGTACATCACGGGGCAGATCCTCTCCGTCGACGGCGGCATCACCGTCGTCGCGCCGCCGTTCTGGTCGGACACGACGTCGCCGCTGCGGGACGCCGTCCTGCCGGGCGACGGCGCTGACGGCGCTGACGGCAGTGGCGGCGCTGGCGGTCCCAAGGGGCCGTCCGTCATGGGCGACGTCGGGGAGTAGCAATGTCCCTCGCCGCTCCCGACACCGCCGTCGCGTCCGTCGCGTCCGCGTGGACGCTCGGCCCCCTGCACCTGCCGAACCGCGTGGTGATGGGGTCGATGCACACCGGCCTCGAGGTCCACGACGACGGCGGCGTCGGGATGGCGGCGTTCTACCGCGAACGTGCTGCTGGGGGAGCGGCCTGCATCATCACCGGCGGCATCGCGGTCAGCGACGAGGCCCGCGGTGGTCCCGACTTCGCCGTGTTCGGTGCGGACGGCGCCGACGAGCGCTTCCGGGTCGCGGTCGACGCCGTGCACCAGGAGGGCGGCACGATCCTCGCGCAGCTGTTCCACGCGGGCCGGTACGCGCTCGTGGGCGGGATGGTCGACCGGCACGGCGACCCCCAGCGCGCCGTCGCGCCGTCGGCCCTGCCCTGGGCGGCGGCACGCGGAGTCATCCCGACCGAGCTCACCGCGGACGAGATCGAGCGGACGATCGAGGACTTCGCCGCCGCGGCGCGGTCCGCCCGCGACATCGGCTTCGACGGCGTCGAGATCATGGCGTCCGAGGGCTACCTGATCAACCAGTTCCACTCGCCGCTGACGAACCTGCGTGACGACGCCTGGGGCGGGTCGCCCGAGCGCCGTCGACGGTTCCCGGTGGCCGTCGTCCGGGCCGTCCGCGACGCCGTGCCCGACCTCGCCGTCACGATCCGGCTGTCGGGCGCCGACCTGATGCCCGGGTCCTCGACCCCGGAGGACGTCGACGCCCTGGTGCACGACCTGCTGCCGCTCGGCCTCGACGGCATCTCGGTCGGCATCGGCTGGCACGAGTCCCGGACGCCCACCGTGCAGGCCGCGGTGCCGCACGGGGCGTGGCTGTCCTACGCGCGGCGGATTGCCCGGGTCGTCCGCGACTCGTCGTACCCGGACGTGCGGGTCATCGCCTCGAACCGGATGACGGACCTGCGCGACGGCGATGCCGTGCTCGCCGACGGACTCATCGACGCCGTGGCCCTGGCGCGCCCGTTCCTCGCCGACCCCGCCATCGTGTCCCGCTCGCTCCAGGGCCGGTTCGCGCTGGTGAACACCTGCATCGGCTGCAACCAGGCCTGCCTCGACCGCTCGATCGTCGGCGCGCCCGTGTCGTGCCTGGTCAACCCCCGTGCCGGGCGAGAGGTCGCCTTCCCGCTCCGCCCGACCACCGAGCCGAAGCGCGTCGACGTCGTCGGCGGGGGACCGGCCGGCCTGGCCGCAGCGGTCGACGCCGCCCGTCGTGGCCACCGGGTGACGCTGTGGGAGGCCGCCGACCGGCTCGGCGGCCAGTTCGGGCTCGCCGCCGTCGTCCCCGGGAAAGAGGACTACGCCGCCACCGTCCGCGCCGCCCGTGCCGAGCTCGACGAACGCGGTGCGGCCGTGCACCTCGGGCGCCCGGCGACCGCAGCGGACCTCGTCGACAGCGACGCCGTGGTGCTCGCCCCCGGGGTGCTGCCGCGCGTGGTCGACGTCCCCGGTGCCGACCTGCCGCACGTCGTGTCGTACGAGCGTGCGCTGACCGAGGGCGTCCCCGCGGGCACCGTCGCCGTCATCGGTGGCGGCGGCATCGGCGTCGACACGGCGGCGTTCCTCACCGAGTCGCCCGACGAGGCCGTCCGTGCGGGGGAGTTCGCCGCCCGCTGGGACCTCTCGGTCGCGCGGGACGTCGTCGGCGACCTGCCCCAGCGGGAGCCCGCTGCCACGCGGACGATCCGTCCCGGTGACCAGGTGACGGTGCTCCGACGCACGGGCAAGTTCGGCCAGGGCGTCGGCCTGACGTCCCGGTGGGTCGCACTCGGGCGGCTCCGCGACGCCGGCGTGCGCATGGTCGGCGGGGTGCAGGAGTACCTGCGCATCGAGCCGGGCACGCTGTGGATCCGCGACGAGGACGGCGCGGAACGCGCGGTGCCGGCGGACCATGTCGTGATCTGTGCCGGCCAGGAGAGCGTGATCGGCGCCGACGGTGACGACCCCACCGGACTGGTGTCGGGCCTCCAGGACGCCGGCGTGCCGTTCGCCGTCGTGGGCGGCGCACGCGACGCCCGCAGCGTCGACGCCGTCCGTGCCACGACCGAGGCGCTGGAGGCGGTCCGGACACTCGCGCCGTGACGGCGCGTCCTGGCTCGCTTCTCGCTCGGAAACCTGCAAGAATGAACGGTCGAAACGTGTCCGCTCGACCCTCTATCCAGCGGATCACGTATCTCTCGAGCTTCCACCGTGTGTGCCCCCACGCCCGCGGTTCCGGTTCAACCACAACAACACGCAACAGGAGCATTTGTGGCTGTCAAGATCCGTCTCAAGCGTCTCGGTAAGATCCGGGCGCCGTACTACCGTGTCGTCGTCGCCGACTCGCGCACCAAGCGCGACGGTCGCGTCATCGAGGAGATCGGTCAGTACCACCCGACCGAGGAGCCCTCGGTCATCAAGATCGAGTCGGAGCGCGCGCTCTACTGGCTCGGCGTCGGCGCACAGCCGACCGAGCAGGTCGCCGCACTCCTCAAGCTCACCGGTGACTGGGCCAAGTTCAAGGGCGAGGCCGACACCACCTCCAAGGTGAAGGTCGCCGAGCCGAAGCAGCCCTTCACGGTCGACTCGACCAAGAAGGCCGTCCTCAAGCCGAAGGCGGAGAAGAAGGCCCCGGCCGCTCCCGCCGAGTCGGCCGACGACGCAGAGACGACCGAGGCGTAACGACCTTGCTCGAATCTGCGCTGACGCACCTCGTCAAGGGGATCGTCGATCACCCGGACGACGTGCGCGTCGCCAGTTCCACCTCCGCGCGGGGCGAGGTCCTCGAGGTGCACGTGCACCCCGAGGACCTCGGCCGCGTGATCGGACGCGCCGGTCGGACCGCCAAGGCGCTCCGCACCCTCGTCACGGCTCTCGCCGATGGCAAGCGGGTGCGGGTCGACGTGGTCGACTCCGATTCCTGACGAGGCGACCCAGGTCCGGGTGGGTCGCATCACCAAGGCGCACGGGCTCAAGGGCGGTCTCAAGCTCGAGCTCTACACCGACGACCCGGATCGTCGGTTCACGCACGGAGCGGTCTTCACGCTCCAGGTCCCCGAGGACTCTCCCTGGTCGGGCAAGACGCTCGCCATCGATGAACTCCGCTGGTACAACGGCCACCCGGTCGCCTTCTTCGAGGGCATCACGGACCGTTCCGGCGCCGAGACCCTCGCACGGGCCATCCTCTGGGTCGACCAGGACCCCGACGAAGAGACGGGCGAGGACGACGCCTGGTACGACCACCAGCTGGTCGGCCTCCGTGTCCTCCGCGACGGCGTCCAGGTCGGCACGGTCGCCCGCGTCGACCACCTGCCGGCACAGGACCTGCTCGCCATCGACACCGCCGACCGCGGCGAGGTCCTGGTGCCCTTCGTCTCCGCGATCGTCCCGGCGGTCGACATCGCCGCCGGCACCGTCACGGTGACCCCGCCGACCGGGCTCTTCGAGGACCCGGTCGCCGAGATGGCGACGCCCGAGCCGCCGTCCGCAGACGCGTCGAGTCCCGCCCCAGACGACGAGTCCTAGCGCCGTGCGCATCGACATCGTCACGATCTTCCCGGAGTTCTTCGGCGTCCTCGACGTCTCGCTCCTCGGGAAGGCGCGGCAGGGCGGGCTCCTCGACCTGCACGTGCACGACCTGCGCAGCTGGACGACCGACCGGCACCGCACCGTCGACGACACCCCGTACGGCGGTGGCGCCGGCATGGTCATGAAGCCCGAGCCCTGGGCCCAGGCTCTCGACGCGATCCTGCGGCAGGACGGGTCGTCGACGCTCGTCGTCCCGACCCCAGCGGGCACACCGTTCCGGCAGTCGATCGCCCGCTCGCTCGCGGACCACGACCACCTCGTCTTCGCCTGCGGGCGGTACGAGGGCATCGACGCCCGGGTCTTCGAGTGGGCGGCGTCGCGCTGCTCGGTCGTCGAACTGTCCCTCGGTGACTACGTGCTGAACGGCGGCGAGGTCGCGGCCATGGCCATGATCGAGGCCGTCGGACGCCTGGTCCCCGGCGTGGTCGGCAACCCCGAGTCGCTCGTCGAGGAGTCCCACGAGGACGGCCTGCTCGAGTACCCCTCGTACACGAAGCCCGCCGCGTGGCGCGACCTCGACGTGCCCGAGGTCCTGCTCTCCGGTCACCACGGGCGCATCGCTGCCTGGCGGCACGAGCAGCAGGTGGAGCGGACGCGGCGCGTCCGCCCGGACCTGCTCCCCGACGCGTAGCGGGTCGAAGCCCGCGTAGCAGGTTGAATCGCGCGTAGGGGGTCGGATCTTCCGACCCCCTACGCGCGTTCTCGCTTGCCATCGCAGGTGGTGTGGGTCGGACCGTGCGCCGGACGGGAGGCTCGGGGCCAGGCCGCCACGAGCCTCCCGTCCGGCAGTCCGTCAGGTGCGCGCGTCTGCGCGCAGGGTGAGGATCTCGGGGCCGGTCTCGGTGACCGCGACCGTGTGTTCGACGTGCGCGGCGCGGGAGCCGTCGACGCTCCGGAGCGTCCAGCCGTCCGCGTCCTGCACGAGCTCGTCCGTGCCCTGCATCAGCCACGGCTCGATCGCGATGACCAGACCGGGGCGGAGCTTCAGGCCGCGACCGGGCCGACCGTCGTTGGGGACGTGCGGCTCGCCGTGCATCGTACGACCGACACCGTGACCACCGAACTGCAGGTTGACGTCGTAGCCCGCTCGGCGCTCGACGGCCCCGATCGCGGACGAGACGTCGCCGAGCCTGTTGCCCGGCCGCGCCTGCGCGATGCCCGCGGCGAGGGCTCGCTCGACCGTGTCGATGAGGCGCTGGTCCTCCTCCCGAGGCGTGCCGACCTGGACGGTCACCGCGGAGTCGGCCGTCCAGCCGTCGACGCTCGCGGCGAAGTCGAGGCTCACGAGGTCGCCGTCGACGAGCACGCGGTCGTGGGGGAGCCCGTGGAGTGCTGCGTCGTTCACGCTCGTGCACAGGTTCCGGCCGAACGGGGAGTTGCCGAACGACGGGTGGTAGTCGACGTAGCAGCTGACGGCGCCGCGGTCGGCGATCATCTGCGCGGCCACCCGGTCGAGGTCGAGGAGATTCACGCCCACGTCGACGGTCCGGAGCAGCTCGTCGAGGACGTCGGCGACGAACCGGCCGGCCACGCGGAGTCCGTCGAGTTCGGTCGGGGTGCGGAGTTCGGTCATGGAGCCATCCTCCCCGGTCCCGCGTTGTGCGGCGTACCGGAGCTGTGGCAGTATGGACAGCTGTGCCCTGGCTGGACTCTGCCACGGGGGAGTCGCCGACACCGGGCACACCACTTCGTTCCCACCACCGATCCGCGGCGACCCGTGTGCGTCCGCAGAGAGTGAACTGACTCATGAGCCAACTCCTCGACAACGTCGACGCAGCATCGCTGCGCACCGACGTCCCGGACTTCCGTGCGGGTGACACCGTCAAGGTCCACGTCAACATCATCGAAGGCACGCGCTCGCGTGTCCAGGTGTTCCAGGGCGTCGTCATCGGCCGCCAGGGCCACGGCATCGGCGAGACCTTCAAGGTCCGCAAGGTCAGCTTCCAGGTCGGCGTCGAGCGCTGGTTCCCGGTGCACTCGCCGATCATCGACCACATCGAGATCGTGACCCGCGGTGACGTCCGTCGCGCCAAGCTGTACTACCTGCGCGAACTGCGCGGCAAGGCGGCTCGTCGCAAGATCAAGGAGAAGCGCGACAACTGATCGCCTTCACAGTGAGCGCCGCGAGCCGGACGCCGCTGACGGCCCCTCGTCCATGTACGGTTGTGCATCGGACGGGGGGCTCTCCCGTTCCCCCGGTCCTGCTCGAAGCAGCGCCGGACGCTGGTTCCTGACGACGAGGATGGCATGACCGACACGACCGAGAACGACGGGCGTCGGCCTCGTGGGACCAAGCAGCGGAACGGTGTGCTCACGTTCCTCCGTGACCTGCTCATCATCTTCGTCGCAGCACTCCTGGTCTCGTTCCTGGTCAAGACCTTCCTGATCCGCTCGTTCTACATCCCGTCCGCGTCGATGCAGAACACGCTGCAGATCGACGACCGGGTCATCGTGAACGAGCTCGTCCCCGACACCGTGTCGCTGAAGCACGGCGACATCGTCGTCTTCAAGGACCCGGGCGGGTGGCTGACCGGCGCCGAGGTGCCGAGCGTCACGCCGACGTCGCAGCCTGCCCGCGCGATCGACTGGCTGCTGACCCAGGTCGGCCTCGGGACCGGCGACAGCGACGACCACCTGATCAAGCGCGTGATCGGACTGCCGGGCGACAAGGTCGCCTGCTGCAACGACCTCGGGCAGATGACGGTCAACGGCGTGCCGCTCAAGGAGCCGTACCTCAAGCTGCCCGCCGGTGAGACCCGCGCCTCGGGCACCGACTTCTCGGTCACCGTGCCCAAGGGCACCATCTGGGTCATGGGCGACAACCGCTACGACTCCAAGGACTCCCGGTACAACGGCGACACCCCGTCGAAGGGCTTCGTGCCGTTGTCCGACGTGACCGGGCGGGCCTTCGTGATCTCCTGGCCGACCAGCCGGTGGACGTGGCTCGACGACTACCCGAACGTCTTCGCGGGCGTGGAGGAGAAGCGCCAGTGACCCCGGTCCGTCCGTCCCTGCGCGTGGAGAAGTCGCTCTTCGCCGCCGGGAGCGTGACGGTCATCGGCGTCGACGAGGTCGGCCGTGGCGCCATCGCCGGTCCGGTCGCGGTCGGCGCGGCAGCGGTCACGATCGACGTCCGCCGCGTACCGCAGGGCCTGGCGGAATCGAAGCTGCTCTCGGCCGCTCGACGTACCGAACTCGTGCCGGTGGTGACGAAGTGGGCCCGCACCGCCGTGGGCATGGCGTCGGCCGAGTACGTCGACGAGCAGGGGATCGTGCCGGCGCTCGGACTGGCCGGGGCGCGGGCGCTCTCGGCGCTGGCGGACTCCGGCGTGTCCTTCGAGGGCGCCGTGGTCGTGCTGGACGGCTCCTTCGACTGGTTGTCCCGAGCCCTGCCGGCGTCCCTGGTCGAGGCCTCGCCGCTCGACGTCACCGTGCGCGTGAAGGCGGACCGGGACTGCGCCTCGGTGGCCGCGGCGTCCGTGGTGGCGAAGGTCGAGCGGGACACGCTCATGGTGGCCGCGCACGACGACGCACCGCACTACGCCTGGGCGTCGAACAAGGGCTACGGGTCGACGGCGCACTACGACGCCATCCGCGCGGTCGGACCGCACGCCCTGCACCGGAAGAGCTGGCTGCACGCGGCGTCGAGCGTGGCGCTGGACGGCTTCGACGAGCTGGCGGCCCCCGTTGCGTGATCGGTCGATGGCGCGTCGTCTCGGCGCCGTCTGCGCCGTAGACTGGTGCCGCAATGGATGATGACGAATTCGACGACTACGACCGCGAGGTCGAGCTCGCTCTCTACCGTGAGTACCGCGACGTCGTGTCGCAGTTCCGCTACGTGGTCGAGACCGAGCGCCGGTTCTACCTCGCCAACGAGGTCGAGCTCGCGCGCCGGGACACCGAGCACGACTTCTACTTCGAACTGACGATGACCGACGTCTGGGTCTGGGACGTCTACCGTTCCGACCGATTCGTGAAGTCCGTCCGCGTGCTGACGTTCAAGGACGTCAATGTCGAGGAACTCACCACGCGTGAACTCGAACTGCCGAAGGAACTCGCGCTCGACGAGTAGACGCATTCCACCGTGGTCATCGTGAACCGCCGGGGGAATTGTGCGCATTTCCGGATCGCCGGATACTGTGGAGGGGATTTCCACCCCCACGCGCAAGGAGCACGCAATGGCACAGAAGGTCACCGTCCAGCTCGTCGACGATCTCGATGACTCGCCCATCACCGCAGGCGACGGCCGTACCGTCGAATTCGCGTTCGATGGTTCCACGTACGAGATCGATCTGTCGAACGACAATGTCGACAAGTTCCGCGACGCGATCTCCGACTACATCGCCGCAGCGCGGAAGGTGAGTGGTCGTCGCACCAGCGGTGGGACTGCTGCTCCGAAGACGGCTCCGAAGCGTGGCAACTCCGAGGAACTCGCAAAGGTCCGGGAATGGGCCAAGGAGAACGGCTACGAAGTCTCCAGCCGTGGGCGTATCTCCACGCAGGTGCAGGAAGCATACGCAGCCGCGCACTGATCCTCACGTTCTTCGGGAACCCGGTCGACCGCATGGTCGGCCGGGTTTCTTCGTTCCTCCACAGGTGCGAAATCGTTGTCGTTCTCCACAGATGACCGTTGGTCGTCGATTCGTGATCGGTGTTTCTCGACCATTACCGGATGGGAACAGTCACATTGGGAGCCCGCGGCGAAGCGATCGCCGCCGGTTGGCTCGAACGGCACGGGTACGAGATCGTCGACCGGAACTGGCGATGTGCGCGGGGGGAGCTGGACATCGTCGCCCGCTGCGCCGAGGACCTGGTCTTCGTCGAGGTCAAGACCCGCGCTGGGGCCTCGACAGGGCACCCGCTCGAGGCCGTCACGCCACAGAAGCTCCTCCGCCTGCGACGACTCGTGCCTGCGTGGTTCGCCGCGCACCCGGACCACTCGGCGCGGGCGATCCGCATCGACGCCATCGCCGTGCACGTGCTGGGTGACCGAACGGTCGTCGAGCACGTCGAGGCCGTCGCGTGACGGACATCGGGCGTGCGTCGGCGGTGGCACTCCTCGGGGTCAGCGGCAGGCTGGTGGAGGTCGAGGCCCACCTGACCAGCCAGTTGCCCGCGTTCAGCATCATCGGGCTGCCGGACACGTCCCTCGGCGAAGCACGCGAACGGGTGCGCTCGGCAGCGGCGAACGCGGGGTGTCCACTGCCCGCGCGGCGGATCACGGTGAACCTGACGCCCGCGGCCATCCCCAAGCGCGGGTCGGGCTTCGACCTGGCGATCGCGATGGCGGTCCTCGCCGCTGCCGGCAGTGCGCCTCGGGCTTCCGCGCGGGTCGCCTACGTCGGTGAGCTCGGCCTCGACGGGCGGGTCCGTCCGGTGCCGGGGGTGATCCCGATGACGCTCGCCGCCCGTGACGCCGGCATCGAGCGGGTGGTCGTCCCCTTCGGCAACCTGGCGGAGGCACGGGTGGTGCCGGGCGTCACGGTGCACGGCGTCGACTCGCTCCGCGGTGCCGCCATCGACGCGGGCGCCCTCCTGCCGTCGGTCGACGTGCAACCGGTGCTGACGGACCTGCCACCCGAACAGCCCCAGCGTGCCGTGGACCTCGCCGAGGTCGTGGGGAACGAGGTCGGGGTGCACGCGATGATCGTCGCCGCAGCCGGCGGACACCACGCGCTGCTGCTCGGTCCACCGGGCGCCGGCAAGACGATGCTCGCCGAACGACTGCCAGGGCTGCTGCCGGACCTCGACTCCGAGGCGGCGCTCGAGGTCGCTGCGGTCCGGTCGGTCGCCGGGCTCGGTGCCCGGTCGTGGACACCGAGGCCGCCGTGGGAGGCCCCGCACCACTCGGCGTCGGCGGTCGCGCTCATCGGAGGTGGTTCCGGAACGATCCGGCCGGGTGCCGTGTCCCGCGCCACCCGCGGGGTGCTGTTCCTCGACGAGGCGCCGGAGTTCCCCCGGGCCGTGCTCGACGCGCTGCGGCAGCCGCTCGAGTCCGGACGGATAACGGTGCACCGCGCCGCCGGGGCCGCCGAGTTCCCGGCGCGGTGCCAGGTCGTCCTCGCCGCGAACCCCTGTCCGTGCGGGAACGCGGGTGCCCTGCCCGGGTCCGGTGCGCCGCCTTGCGACTGCACGGCGATGACGCTGCGTCGGTACATGGGACGGCTGTCCGGGCCGCTGCTCGACCGGATCGACATCCGGGTGCAGGTCCAACGGGTCACCACGGGTGCGATCCGACGAGCGGCGGGGACCACGCCGACGACCGCCGAGGCCCGGTCGCTCGTCACAGCCGCGCGCGCCCGGATGCACGCCCGACTCGAGGGCACGGGATGGACCACGAACACCGAGGTCGCGGGGAGCTGGCTCCGTGGGGCCGGGCGCGCGGACCCCGGTTCGACGAAGGACCTGGATCGGGCACTCGACCTCGGCACGCTCACCATGCGCGGGTGGGACCGGGTGATGCGGCTCGCGTGGACACTGGCGGACCTCGGCGGGGTCGATCTCCCCGGCGAGCCGCAGGTCCGCGCGGCGATCGGGCTCCGGAGCGCGTTGTGAGCGGGTTCGGAGTCGGAGGCCGACCGGTGGACCTCGGCGGGGTGCACGAGGGAGCGGTCGACACCGAGGACGCCCTGGCCCGGGTCGCGTGGAGCGCGCTCGTGGAGCCGGGGGACTCCACCGCGGGGGTCCTCGTCGAGGGGCTCGGGGCTGCCAGGGCGCTCGCCCTCGTGCTCGAGGCCGTGCAGCGCGACCCGGCCGTGCTCGTCCGTGCGTGCCTGGACGCGGGCGTCGTCGGGCCCGGCGAGGGCACGGCGTTCGAGTCCGCGCTCGTGGCGGCACTGGCTCGCTGGCGTCCGAGGACCCAGGCGATCGACGTCGATGCGGTGGTGGCGGCTGCGCGTCGGGTCGGCGGTGCGCTGCTGCTTCCCGGGGACGCGGACTGGCCCGAACGCCTCACCGACCTCGGTGCCCACGCCCCGCTCGTGCTCTGGGGACGCGGTCGGCTCCGTGGCCCCACGAGCGCGCTGCGACGCCCGTGCCTGGCGGTCGTCGGCAGTCGCGCGAACACGCTCGCCGGGGCCGAGGCCACGGCGGAGATCACGTCAGCGGCTGCCGATGCCGGCTGCTCGGTGATCAGCGGCGGGGCGTACGGCATCGACGCCGTGGCGCACCGGGTCGCCATCGCCGCCGGCACGCCCACGGTCGCGGTGCTCGCCGGTGGGATCGACCAGCTCTACCCCGCCGGACACGTCGAACTCCTCCGCACTGTCGGCCACCAGGGGCTGCTGCTCGCCGAGTCGCCACCGGGGACACGGCCCACGCGGTGGCGGTTCCTCGCCCGCAACCGCCTGATCGCGGCGCTCGGGCACGCGACCGTCGTGGTCGAGGCCGGTGCACGGTCCGGGGCGCTCAACACCGCGCACCACGCGGCGCAGCTGGGACGACCGGTGTTGGCCGTGCCGGGTGCGTTCTCGTCCCCGGCGTCCGTCGGCTGCCACCGGCTCGTCGCGCAGGGCCGGGCGCAGCTCGCGGTCCAGCCCGACGACCCGATGCGCGCGGCGCTCGAGGCCGCCGGGGGAGCGTCGGTGCAGCCGGAGGACGCTGTGCCGCTGCGCTCGGCGTCGGAGGACCCGGAGGTGGTCAGGGCGGTCGATGCCCTCGGGCGCCGTCCTGCGCCCGTGACCGAGGTCGCTCGGCGGTCCGGGCTCTCCGTCGCGGCAGCCACCGACGCGCTGGCCCTGGCCGAACTGCAGGGGCTCGTCGTCCGACGACCGGACGGGTGGGCAGCGCGCTGATGCCCCGGTGCCTAGGGTTGGGGCATGGACGGTCGTGGCGGGTCACTCGGTGGCGCGGTCTCGGCGTTCCTCAGCGACGCGCTGCACGTGCGTGGGTTGAGCGAGCAGACGGTTCGCGCGTACCGGGGCGACCTCGAGGACCTCCTCCGCTTCACCGAGGCCCGCGGGCTCGACGTCGTGCAAGGGCTGTCGCTCGAGGTGCTCCGTGACTGGCTCTGGGCGTCGAACGAGCGCGGCCTGGCGCGGTCGAGCATCGCGCGGCGGTCGTCGTCCGTCCGGGCGTTCACCCGGTGGGGGAGCGAGAACGGCGTCCTGCCGAACGACCCCGGTGTCCGGCTGCGGGCTCCGAAGGGTGCGTCGCACCTGCCGCGGGTGGTCTCTGCCGACCAGGTGCGGGAACTGCTCGACGGACTCGCCGGGCGCGCGAGCGGGGACGACCCCGTGGCACTGCGCGACCTGGCGCTCGTCGAGCTGCTCTACGCCGCGGCGATCCGGGTCAGTGAGCTTGTGGGCATCGACGTCACGGCGGTGGACCGCGGACGGCTGACGGTACGGGTGCTCGGCAAGGGCGGCAAGGAGCGGGTCGTGCCCTTCGGTGTGCCGGCGCAGGACGCGATCGAGGCCTGGCTCGCGCGGGGGCGTCCAGCGCTCGCCGCCCGGGCGGCGGGGACGGCGTCGCCGGCACTGTTCCTCGGTGACCGGGGCGGGCGCCTCGGCGTCCGGAGCGCCTACCGCGTGGTCGCTCGGCTGCTGCAGGACCTGCCCGGCGAGGGGCCGAGCGGCCCGCACACCTTCCGGCACACGGCGGCGACGCACCTGCTGGACGGGGGAGCGGACCTCCGTGCGGTGCAGGAGCTCCTCGGCCACGCGAGCCTCGGCACGACGCAGATCTACACGCACGTGTCCTCGGCCCGGCTCCGCGAGGTCTACCGCACGGCGCACCCCCGAGCCTGACCCCGACGCCCGACGCCCGACGCCCGACGCCCGACGCCTGACGCCCGACGCCCGACGCCCGACGCAGTCGCGCTTCGTCACCCCGGCCAGGCGGACTCGGGGAGCAGCACCGGCCACGCGGCGGCGGGCAGGTAGGGCGTGGGGTCGACGTAGCGGTCGTCGAGCCTGGCGCCGAGGTGCACGCACGGGTCCTCGGCAGGGCAGTGCCCGACGGCCACGAGTCCCACGGGGTCACCCTGCTCGACGACGTCGCCCCGTACGACCGCGGGCTGGACGGAGTCCAGCGTGCTCACGAGCCCAGCGCCGTGGTCGATCGTCACGACGGGCCGGCCGCCGACGGCACCGGCGAACGTCACGACGCCGTCGTCGACCGCGACCGCGGTGGTCCCGAGCGCGGCAACGACGTCGATGCCGCGATGCCCGGCCGCGTAGTCATCGGCGGGAGGCTCCCACGACCGCTCGACCACGCGCGACCCGGTCGGCCACACCCACGGAGGAGCAGCACCACCAGGCCGGCCACCACCGGAACCCTTGCCATCGGGGGCGACATCACCGGGAGCGGCGGCACGGTGAGCGGTGTCGACGCCGCCAGGAACGCGCGCCGGAGTCGGGGCGAGTGCCGGAGCCGGATCGAGTGTCGGCGTGACCACGAGCCCGAGCAGCGCGAGCACCAGGGTGAGACGGTCCATGGAACGAGCGTGTCGGGCGGGAGCCAAGCGTTGGCGGGCGCGGGTGGATCTGTGGAGGGTGGGGCGAGCCTCCCGGCTGTGGTGGGACGGCGGAGGCGAGCCGGGCCATCGCGCGACAAGATCGACGTCGTACGACAGCGACCTTGTCGTTCCGAGTCGAGAACGCGACGGCCGCCCGCGCCACCCCCGGCCAGCCGGAGCTCGAACGACAGCATCGACGTCGTACGACAGCGACCGTGTCGTTCCGAGTCGAGAACCCCCGACGAACACCTCCACGAACCTGGTTATGACCACCAGCCGCTCGGGGAGTATCGTCGAGGCCGCTCCGGACCACGCAACGCCGCCCGGCCGGCGAACCAGTCGACCGCCGGGGCACCGTGCACGATCCCGCACGGCGGCAGAACCCAGGAGCATCGTGTCGAACACAGCAACCGGGCACGGAGAAGACCGTGCGTTCAAGGGGAAGGTGACCCTCTTCGCCATCGCGGCGGCCGTGGGTGGCTTCCTCTTCGGATTCGACTCGTCCGTGATCAACGGCGCGGTCGAGGCCATCAAGGGCGAGTTCGACCTGTCGGAGGGCGCCAGCGGCTTCGCGGTCGCGTCCGCCCTCATCGGGTGTGCGTTCGGCGCCTACTTCGCCGGCCGTCTCGCTGACCGTTGGGGTCGCACCCGGGTGATGTTCTGGGCAGCCGTGCTGTTCTTCGTCTCCTCGATCGGCTCGGGCTTCGCGTTCGCCACGTGGGACTTCGTCCTGTGGCGCCTCATCGGTGGTCTCGGCATCGGCACCGCGTCGGTCATCGCCCCCGCGTACATCTCCGAGGTCTCCCCGAAGGCGATCCGTGGGCGGCTGGCCTCGTTCCAGCAGCTCGCGATCACGCTCGGCATCTTCGCCGCCCTGCTCTCCGACCAGTTCTTCGCAGTCACTGCTGGCAGCGCGTCGGCCGAGGTCGCCGGTCTGCCGGCCTGGCGCTGGATGTTCCTGGTCGGCGTGATCCCGTCGATCGTCTACGGCATCCTGGCGATCACGCTGCCGGAGTCGCCGCGCTACCTGCTCACGAAGGGCCGCAAGGACGACGCCCGCGAGGTCATGACGAAGATCGTGCCGCGCGACACCGTGAACACGAGCCTGGAGGAGATCCAGGACGGCATCGAGAAGGAAGCCAACGAGAAGAAGGGCTCCATCCGCGGCAACCGCTTCGGCCTGCAGCCCATCGTCTGGGTCGGCATCATCCTGGCCGTGCTGCAGCAGTTCGTCGGCATCAACGTGATCTTCTACTACTCGACCACCCTCTGGCAGGCCGTCGGGTTCAAGGAGGGCGACTCGTTCCTCATCTCGACGATCACCTCGGTGGTCAACGTCGCGGTGACGTTCATCGCGATCTTCCTGGTGGACAAGGTCGGTCGCAAACCGCTCCTGGTCGCCGGCTCCGCGGGCATGTTCGTCTCGCTCGCCATGGTCGCCATCGCCTTCTCGCAGTCCGTGATGGTCGACGGTTCACCGAGCCTGCCGGGTGCCTGGGGCATCATCGCGCTGATCTTCGCGAACCTCTTCGTCGTCTCGTTCGGCGCCACGTGGGGTCCGCTCATGTGGGTGCTCCTCGGCGAGATGTTCCCGAACCGCATCCGTGCGACCGCGCTCGGCATCGGGTCGGCCGCCAACTGGGTCGCGAACTTCATCGTCACGATCTCGTTCCCGGTCCTGTCGGGCTTCAACCTCACCGTCACGTACGGCATCTACGCGCTGTTCGCCCTCATCTCGTTCTTCTTCGTGATCGCGAAGATCCCCGAGACCAAGGGCCGCTCGCTCGAGGAGATGGGCATCTCCGCCGAGGGGGAGACGAGCGCCGCGAAGGCCTAGTCACCACAGCCTGGAGGCACGGTGCGGGTCCGACCCGCACCGTGCCTCCTTTCTGTTAGCATTTCTCCAGCAGCGCGCCGTGGCGCGCTGACTTCGCGTGTCCACGCAACACACCCGATCATCGGTCCCGTTCTCACGAGCGGGCGGTCGCGTGTCAGGGCACCAGGGACCACGACCTCCGGTCGTGGTCGACACAACCGCACCAGGTGCACGGTCATGCCGTGCGCCGAGAAGCCAGAAGGAGGACGGCACATGGCCGTCGTCACCATCCGCCAGCTGCTCGACAGCGGCGTCCACTTCGGACACCAGACCCGTCGGTGGAACCCGAAGGTGAAGCGATTCATCCTCGCCGAGCGCTCGGGCATCCACATCATCGACCTCCAGCAGTCGCTGGCCTTCATCGACCGCGCGTACGACTTCGTCAAGGAGACGGTCTCGCACGGTGGCACGATCCTCTTCGTCGGCACCAAGAAGCAGGCGCAGGGCTCCATCGCCGAGCAGGCGACCCGCGTCGGCCAGCCGTACGTCAACCAGCGTTGGCTCGGCGGTCTGCTCACGAACTTCCAGACGGTGTCCAAGCGCCTCGCGCGCATGAAGGAGCTCGAGGAGCTCGACTTCGACGACACCACGAAGGGCTTCACGAAGAAGGAGCTCCTCATCAAGAAGCGCGAGCTGGACAAGCTCCACAAGACCCTCGGCGGCATCCGCAACCTCACGCGGACCCCGAGCGCGCTCTGGATCGTCGACACGAAGAAGGAGCACCTCGCCGTCGACGAGGCGCAGAAGCTCGGGATCCCGGTCATCGGCATCCTCGACACCAACTGCGACCCCGACGAGATCACGTACCCGATCCCGGGCAACGACGACGCGATCCGCTCCGTCGGCCTGCTGACCCGCATCATCGCGGACGCCGCAGCCGAGGGCCTCAAGACCCGCCACAACGGTGGCGACGACGACGAGGCCACCGAGCCGCTCGCCGAGTGGGAGCAGGAGCTCCTCGGTGGCGACAGCGCGACCCCGTCCGCCGAGGCCGCCCCTGAGGGCAGCACGGTCGAGGAGAACAACGCCGACGCGCAGGTCGCGGACAAGGCGATCGGTGACCCGATCCCCGACGCCGCCAAGAACGCCGAGCCGACCGCCGAGGCCGAGGCCGCTGCGGAGACCACCCCCGCCGAGTGAGTCCCCGAGGGCGCCGGGCCACACGGCCCGGCGCCCTCGACTCCGCTCGATCCCCACACACGCACAGTCCAGAAAGGACGCCAGCCAATGGCAAACTTCACCGCACAGGACGTGAAGAAGCTCCGCGAGGACCTCGGGGCCGGCATGATGGACGCGAAGAACGCGCTCGTCGAGGCCGACGGCGACTACGACAAGGCCGTCGAGCTGCTCCGCATCAAGGGTGCCAAGGCCGTCGCCAAGCGCGATGACCGTGCCACCTCCGAGGGCGTCGTCGTCGCGACCGCCGACAACGGTGCCGCCACCGTCGTCGAGCTGGCCAGCGAGACCGACTTCGTCGCGAAGAACGAGAAGTTCACCACCCTCGCCGACAAGGTCCTCGCCGCGGTCGCCGCTGCGAACGCCACCGACGTCGCGTCCGCCAACCAGGCCCCGCTCGACGGCAAGACCGTCCTCGAGGTCGTCAACGAGAACGCGGCTGCGCTCGGCGAGAAGCTCGAGGTCCGCACGGTCCGCCGTGTCGAGGGCTCCTCCTTCGAGATCTACCTGCACAAGACGAGCCAGGACCTGCCGCCGCAGATCGCCGTCGTCGTCGCCTACGAGGGCGACAACGCCGCCGAGGCCCGCTCGATCGCGCAGCACGTCGCGTTCGCGAACCCGACGTACCTGACGCGCGACGAGGTCCCGGCCGACGAGATCGCCAAGGAGCGTGCCACCGTCGAGGCGATCACGCGCGAGGAGGGCAAGCCCGAGGCCGCCCTCCCGAAGATCGTCGAGGGCCGGGTGAACGCCTACATCAAGCAGGTGTCGCTCCTCGACCAGGACTACGCGAAGGACAACAAGATCTCCGTCGCGAAGGCCGCGTCCAACGCCGGCATCACGATCCAGGGCTTCGCCCGCGTCAAGGTCGGCGCGTAACGAACCCGTGACGGGGCCAGGAACCACATCGGTTCCTGGCCCCGTTTTCGCGCACTGTGGCGCGTGACCGGCCTGGAGGCTCCACCTGCCTCCGCCGGACCGGCTGCGGCCGGGTAGATTCCCACGAGACATTCGACGAAGGGTGCGACACATGACCGACGAGACGACCGGACGCCGACGAGTCCTGCTGAAGCTCTCCGGAGAGGCCTTCGGCGCCGGCTCCCTGGGGGTCAACCCCGACGTCATCGCCACCATCGCCAAGCAGATCGCCGAGGCCGCGCGCGAGGTCGAGGTCGCGATCGTCGTCGGCGGTGGCAACTTCTTCCGCGGTGCCGAGCTGTCGCAGCGGGGCATGGACCGCGGCCGTGCCGACTACATGGGCATGCTCGGGACGGTCATGAACGCCCTGGCGCTGCAGGACTTCCTCGAGCAGGCCGGCGCCGCCACCCGTGTGCAGTCCGCGATCAGCATGACCCAGGTCGCCGAGCCGTACATCCCGCGGCGCGCCGAGCGGCACCTCGAGAAGGGCCGGGTCGTCATCTTCGGCGCCGGTGCCGGGCTGCCCTACTTCTCCACCGACACCGTCGCTGCCCAGCGTGCGCTCGAGATCGGCGCGACCGAGGTCCTCGTCGCCAAGAACGGCGTCGACGGCGTGTACTCCGCCGACCCGAAGAAGGACCCGACCGCCGAGAAGCTGCGCCACGTGACGTACCAGGACGCCCTGCTGCAGGGGCTCAAGGTCGTGGACGCCACCGCGTTCTCGCTCTGCATGGACAACGGCATGCCGATGCACGTCTTCGGCATGGAGGGCGAGGGCAACGTCGCCGCCGCCATCCGGGGCGAGCGCATCGGCACCGTGGTCAGCAACTGACCCGAGCGCCTGACTAGACTCGACGACGTACCGAAGGAGAACCACCGTGATCAGTGATGTCATGACCGACGCGACCGCGAAGATGGCGAAGGCCGTCGAGGTCGCCAAGGACGACTTCGCCACCGTCCGAACCGGGCGCATCAACGCCGCGCTCTTCCAGAAGATCCCGGTCGACTACTACGGCTCGCCGACGCCGCTCGCGCAGCTGGCGTCCCTCCAGACGCCCGAAGCGCGCACGCTCATCGTGACGCCTTACGACAAGACGGCGCTGAAGGAGATCGAGCGGTCCATCGCGACCTTCCCGAACCTCGGTGCCAGCCCGACGAACGACGGCGAGATCGTCCGCGTGACGATCCCGGAGCTCACCCAGGACCGCCGCAAGGAGTTCGTGAAGCTCGTGCGCGGCAAGGGCGAGGACCACAAGGTCGTCATCCGCAACATCCGCCGCAAGGCCAAGGACGACCTCGAGGCCCTCAAGGGGGAGGTCTCCGACGACGACATCGCCCGCGGCGACAAGGACCTCGACGCCCTGACGAAGAAGCACGTCGACCTGATCGACGAGTCGCTGAAGAAGAAGGAAGCCGAACTCCTCGAGGTCTGATGCGGCGTCACGACGAGGGCGCTGACCGCCCGACAGCAGATGACCCCCGCCCGCCGGCGAAGGGTCTCCGGCAGGACTTCGATGCCAGGGCCCGCGCCGCGCGGACGGACTTCGAGGCCCAGCTCCGCCAGGGCCGGGCGTCGTTCGACGCGCGCCGCGCCTCGTTCGACGCCCGGAACGAGGCACTGACCGCCCGCACCGGTCGGAACCTGCCCGCCGCGATCGCGATCGCGCTGGCGTTCGCCGTCGTGATGCTCGGGTCGCTGCTGCTCTGGACCCCGTCGTTCATGGTCGTCGCCGCGTTCCTGCTCGGCTTCGGCGTGTGGGAGCTCGCAGGGGCCATGCGCTTCGCCGGGCGTGACGTCCCGCGGATCCCGAGCGTCGCCACCGCGGTCGCGATGGTGCCGGCGGCGTTCCTCGGCGGCCAGGTCCAGGCGCTCTTCACGATCCTCGGCGGCATCGTCCTGATCTCGGTCTGGCGTCTGGTCGAGGTCGCGGTCGCGCGCCCTCGGCCGTCCAGGGGCAACGTGGTCCGTGACCTGACCAACGGGCTGTTCGTCCAGGCCTACGTCACGCTCCTCGGCGCGTGCGTGGTCCTCCTGTCGGGGCTCGAACGCGGCAACTTCTGGGTGGTCGGCTTCATCCTCGTCGTCGTCGCGGTCGACACCGGGGCGTACGCCACCGGGCTCAACCTCGGCAAGCACCCGATGGCGCCGCGGATCAGCCCGAAGAAGACGTGGGAGGGCTTCGCCGGCTCCGTCGCTGCCAGCATCGTCATGGGCATCCTGGTGTCCTGGCTCATGCTCGACATGCCCTGGTGGTTCGGGATCATCCTCGGCGTGCTCATCTCCGGGTCCGCCACGCTCGGCGACCTGACCGAGTCGATGATCAAGCGCGACCTCGGCATCAAGGACATCTCGTCGTTCCTGCCGGGCCACGGCGGCCTGCTCGACCGCATCGACAGCATCCTGCCGTCCGCGGCGGTCGGTTACGTGCTCTACCTCATCGTGAACCACTGACCTGTCCGCGGTGACGGCTCCGGCCCCCGCGCGTCCAGCGGGTCCCAGGGTGGTGTGCTGGCAGAATGTCGCCGTGTCCACGACCTTCCCGACAACTCCCCGCTCGGTCCTCGGCTACGACGTCGACGAGGTCGACCGTTTCCTCGAGGACGCCCGCCGCGCCTACACCGCGAACGACAGCGCCCCGGGGCTCGAGGCCGCGAAGATCCGTGCGACCGCCTTCTCGATGAAGAAGGGCGGCTACTCGACCCAGCACGTGGACGCCGCGCTCGAACGGCTCGAGGACGCCTTCGCCGCCCGGGAGCGCGAGCGCGAGATCGCCGACGTCGGGCAGAAGACCTGGTACGCCGACGCCCGCACCAAGGCGTCCGACGTGGTCGAGCGCCTCGAGCGTCCCGACGGCCAGCGGTTCCACCGCGTGAACGTCCTGGCCACGGGATACCACCCGAAGGACGTCGACGCGTTCGCGAAGCGGCTGGGCGGCTACTTCCGCGAGGGCAAGCCGCTGAGCCTGACCGAGGTGCGGTCGATCGTGTTCCGCCCGAAGCACGGCGGGTACCGCGAGGCCCAGGTGGACGCGCTCCTCGACGCCGTCGTCGAGGTCATGCTCGCCGTCCGCTGACCGATCGCGACGCGCTGGCGCCAGGTGCTTCGCTTTCCGTGATCGTTCCGTTATCCTGGTCAGACTCATGGGCAGGCACACGGCAGATCTCAGCTCCGACCGCGCATCCCGGCAGCACCTCGACGACCAGGTCGTCAGTGAGCGCCGCGCGGCACTGAACCGAACCCGCACAGCGGAGACCCCGGTGCAGTCGGTGGACCCGACCGCAGCGACTCCGGTGCAGCACGGCCAGACTCCCGCGCCCGTCGCGCCGAAGTCGGTCGCGGCGAACCGCGTCAGCCCGGCGACGCCGTCGGACCCGCGCGTCGTCAAGCAGCGCCGCGGTGCCGTGGCCCGCACGAGCCCGAAGAACCGCATCGCCCCGCAGGCGCGTCGCACCGCAACGGACGCCACGCTCAACGGCTTCATGCGTCGTCGCTCGAACGTGCCCGCGCTCTCCTTCTTCGCCGTCGCCCTGCTGGCATGCGGCTCGCTGTTCAACCCGCTGCAGGCCGACGTCGCCCAGGCCGCCGTCGACACGCCGGTGCTCACCAAGGCCCCCGCGGCGCCGCAGCAGTTCAGCGCGCACGGCACGTACGCCGCCTTCGACGTCACCCGCGACGGCTACGAGATCATCAAGCCCGTGCCGAAGAAGGTCGTCAAGCCCGCGCCGGCCGCGACCGCGACGGACACCACGACGACGACCGACGCCGCGAAGCCCGCGTCCGCCGCTGCGGTCACCCCGTCGAACAGCATCGCCGCCGTCGCCGCGACGCCCGACCCGGGCAGCGCGCAGTCGATCGCGCTCGAGCTCGTCACTGCCCGCGGATGGGGCAACGACCAGTACAGCTGCCTCGTCTCCCTGTGGAACAAGGAGTCGGGCTGGCGCGTCAACGCCTACAACCCGAGCGGCGCCTACGGCATCCCGCAGGCGCTTCCGGGCAGCAAGATGGCGACCGCCGGTGCCGACTGGCAGACGAACCCCGCCACGCAGATCACCTGGGGCCTGAACTACATCTCCGGCGTATACGGCACCCCGTGTGGCGCCTGGGGTCACAGCCAGTCCTTCAACTGGTACTGATCGGCAGCCCCCGCCAATGCCGCGCAGCAACCGGCCGCGGCGTCCGAAGGGGCGAGCCGACGGCGCTCGGGTCGAGGACGTCGAGGAACCGTTCGGTCTCGACCGACTCATGAGCGGCTGGAAGCGGACGGAAGTCCGCCGCGGCCGAGAGTACGCCGTGCAGCCGATCTCGACAACGTCCGCGCAGAAGGAGTACCTCTGCCCGGGCTGCGGGCTGACCATCGAGCCCGGCGTCGCGCACGTGGTGGTCTGGCGCGCTGACGGCGTCCTCGGCGACGCTGCCGACCTCGCGTCCCGCCGGCACTGGCACAACCACTGCTGGAGGACGGCATGACGGACGCCCCCGACCCGACCACCACGGACACCGAGATCCGGTCGGCCACGGTGCTGCCCGCCGTCCGCACCGACATCGAGCTCGTCACCGACGACCACCTCACCCTGGTGGGCGAGCTGGCCGAGCCGCAGGGCCGATCCGCGCGCGGCACGATCGTCACCCTGCACCCGCTGCCCACCGCGCAGGGATTCATGGACTCGCACGTCCTGAAGAAGGCGGCGGCTCGGCTCCCGGAACTCGCCGACATCGCGGTGCTCCGCTTCAACTTCCGCTCGGCGACCTCCCCGCGCGGCACGTCCGAGGGGACCTTCGGCGAGGGCGTCTCCGAGGGCTTCGACCTCCGCGCCGCCGTCGCTGACGTCGCCGCCCGCGGGCTGCCGACGCCGTGGCTCGTCGGGTGGTCCTTCGGCACCGAGGTGATCCTCAAGCACGCACGCGAACACGTCGAAGCCGGCACCGTCGCCGGGGTCGTCCTGCTCTCGCCGCCGCTGCACCGGACGAGCGACGACGAGCTCGCCCGCTGGGCCGCCGTCGACGTGCCCGTGGTGGCACTCGTCCCGGAGCACGACGACTTCCTGCAGCCCGACGCCGCCGCCCGGCGGTTCGCCGTCGCACCGAACGTCCGTGTCGTGCCGGTGCCCGGTGCGAAGCACCTGTGGGTGGGGGAGCGGTACGTCCGCGTCGTCCTCGACGCCGTCGCGGACCTGGTGGTCCCTGGGACGGCGCCACTGCCGACACACTGGCCGCGATGAGCACCTGATCACCTGATCGCCTGATCAGCGTGGGCCGACCTGGAGGACCGGGTCGAGCCTCCAGGTCGGGTCGCCTCAGGAGTCGGTCGCGTCCACCCGTGTCGGCACGTCGTCGACGACGCTGGCGGCGTGCGACAGGACGCCGCGCAGGTTCTCCAGGTAGCCGGCCACTGCTTCTCGCTCGGTGCGGATGGCGGCGAGCCGGTCCTCGGCCTCGGCGATCTGGTCGGCGGTGCGCGCTTCGGCCTCGGCGACGAGCTGGTGCGCGCGCTCCTGCGCGTCGGCCAGCAGCCGGCGGGCGTGTTCCTCGGCATCCGCGGTGCTGGTGCGCTCGAGGTCGTTGGCCTCTTGACGGAGGTGCTCGGCGCGTTCGCGGGCCTCGGTCGCCCGGCGGGTCGCCTCGGCGAGCTGCAGGTTGGCCTCGTCCAGGTAGCGCTGGGTCTCGGTGACGGTCTCGTGGTGCTTCTGCAGGTAGTCCTGCTCGGCGTCGTCCCGTCGCGCGGCGAGCTCGGACTCCAGGGTGGTGCGGGCCTCGTCGCGGTCACGCGCGATCTCGGCGAGGGCTTCGTCGCGTTCCTTCGCCAGGGCGGCCCTGGCGGTGTCGATCTCCTGGCGGAGCGCGGTCCGCTCGGCCTCGAGCGTGCCGAGCTCGGCGCTGCGACGTTCGGCGATCTCGGAGTCGACCTCGGCGTGCTCCCGCTCGCGGCGTGCGGCGAGCTCGGCGTCGTGGTCCTGCGCGGCACGTTCCGCGGCGGCGAGGGCCTCGGCACGCTCGCGGTCGATGCGCTCGCGGTGCTCCTCGGTCTCGCGCGCGATCCGAGCAGCGTTCTCCTGCAGCAGCCGTTCGTTCTCGGTGGCGGTCTGCTCCTGGTCGACCTGCAGCTGTGCGCGGACGGCGTCGGCTTCCTGGGCGAGGGCCGCGCGGGCCGAGGCGAGTTCGCGTTCCCAACCGGCGCGTGCGGCGGCGAGGTCCTCGTCGTGCTCACGGCGGCGGTCCGCGAGTTCGGCCGTGAGTTCGGCGCGGCGCGCGTCGACCTCGGACGCCAGGTCGGCTCGGCCGGTCTCGAGTTCGAGCTCGAAGGCGCGGCGGCGCTCGGTGTGCTCGTGCTCCCAGGCGGCGCGGCCGTCGGTGACCTCGCGCTCGAGGGCCTCGCGGCGGGTGCGCTCGTCGCGGTCGAGGTCCTCGACGCGGCGGGCATGGTCGGCTTCGAACACGCTGCGGCGGTGCTCGGTCTCGCGGTCGAGGTCGGCGGCGGCACCGCGGGCGGCGGCGGCCTCGCGCTGGGCGAGCTCGCGCAGCTCGGCGACCTCGTGCTCGACGCCGGCACGCAGGGCGTTCGTCTCGCGGATGGCGACGGACCGGGTCTCGGCGGCCTCGGTGACCGCGGCACCGCGCATCGCAGCGGCTTCGTTGCGGGCGTCCTGGGTGAGCATGCCGGCCTCGGCGCGGGCACGCTCGACGGTGTCGCCGGACTCGGCGCGGGCGCGGGCGAGCTCGTTCGTGGCGCGGGTCCTGGCGTCCTCGAGGGTCTCGCGCGCTTCCTCCTGGGCCTCGCGCACGGTGCGGTCGGCTTCGGCGCGGCTCGACGCACGGAGGCGCTGGGCGTCGATGTCGGCCTGGGCGATCAGCCGCGTGGACTGTTCCTCGGCGACGCGGAGGGTCGACTCCAGGCGCGTGCCGAGCCCGCTGTAGGTGGGGGTGCCGGCCTCGTCGAGCTCGCCCTGCATCTCCGCGACGCGGGACTGCAGCAGACGGATCTCCTTGGCGGCCTCGGCGCGGTCGGTGTTCGACTTGATGAGCTCACGACGCAGGTCGTTCAGAGAGCGGTCGACCTCGTCCTTGCGGTAGCCCCGCAGCTCGGTCCCGAACTCTGCCTCGTCGTTCGCCACGTGTCGCTCCCACTGGTCCACTCGTGCGGCCCGGTGCCGCCCGCGCCCCGATTGTAGTGGTGCCCCGATGACCAGCGCTGTGCTCGGGGACAGCACGACGGGATGCGCCTCCCAGTGGTTCTCGCGTAACCTGGGCCGTTGATTCGCGCCGATTCCCCCACCCCGGCGCGGAGGGAGAGAGTTCCGTGCGATTCGTCCTGGCGATCGTCAGTTTCGTGATCGGGCTGCTGCTCGTCGGCCTGGGGGTCGCCGAGCGGACGGTCTTCGCTCCGCCGTCCTCGATCGTCGCGCAGACGTCCTCGACCACCAAGGCCCCCGTGACCGTGATCCCCGGCTCCGTGCTCAACGCGAACCCCGGGTACCAGCGGATCGCCGTCTCCGGTCCCGGCAAGGTCTTCGCCGCGTACGGCAAGACCTCCGACGTCGACGCCTGGGTGGGTGACGCCCGTCACCGGACGCTCCGCTACGACGCCGACCAGTCCCGGCTCGTCGCGAGGACCGCGGGCACCGACACCACGGTGCCGGACCCGAAGGGCAGCGACCTCTGGTACCAGGAGTACGACGGCGCCCGGCAGTTCACCGTGCGGCTGCCCGACGACGTCTCCGTGGTCATCGTCGGCGAGGACTCGTCGGCAGCGGCGTCGGACGTCTCGGTCACCTGGCCGCGCGACACCTCCACCCCCTCCGTGGGTCCGCTCATGACCGCCGGCGGCGTCTTCGTGCTCGGCGGCATCGTGCTGCTGGTCTGGGCGTTCCTGCACCAGCGTCGTTCCCGCGGACCGCGCCGTCGCAGTGGTGGGACCCGACCGCCCCGCGTCCGGGCCTCCCGCCGCGCCGCCGCGGCCGGTGCCCAGGTGCCCGTGAAGTCCCGTCGTGGCCGTCGGTCCCTGATCGCGGTGCCGGTCGTCCTGGTCGGCGCACTGTCGCTGGCCGGGTGCTCGTCCGAGTACTGGCCGCAGGGCGGCGTGGCAGCGACCCCGACCCCGAGCGCGTCGGCGACGGGAGCCGCCGAGCAGGCCGAGCCGACCGCCGCCACCCGGCAGCAGATCACCCGGGTGGTCCAGCGCGTCGCCGAGGTCGCCTCGAAGGCGGACAGCGACAAGGACGCCGACCTCGCGGCCACCCGGTTCGCCGGGCCCGCGCTCGACCTCCGCAAGGCGAACTACACGATCCGCGACGCCGACCAGGACGTGCAGGCACCCCCGACGATCTCGGCCGCCGACGTCTCGGTCGCGCTCCCGCAGCAGACCGACAGCTGGCCCCGCACGGTGTTCGTCGTGACGTCGGACCCGGCGGACCAGAAGACGGCCCCGCAGGCGCTCACCCTCGTGCAGGAGTCGGCACGCGACGACTACAAGGTCATGTACGACGTCTCGCTCGAGGCCGACGCCACCCTGCCCTCCGTCGCACCCGTGTCGATCGGCACCGCGCAGCTCGCCTCGGACTCCCCGCTCCTGGCGATCGCCCCCGACCAGGTCGCCAAGGCCTACGGTGACGTCCTGTCCAAGGACGCCGACAGCGAGTACGCCGACCTGTTCCAGAGCGACGGCGACGACCTCCGGCCGAAGATCGGCAAGGACTACAAGGACAAGAAGTCCGAGGCCCTGCCCGACACCGCCAAGATCGAGTACTCGTCCGAGTCGGAGGACGGCAGTGCCATCGCCCTGGCCACGAACGGGGCCGGCGCGCTGGTGTCGGTCAGCCTCGACGAGATCGAGAAGGTCACGCCGACGGCAGCCGGGGCCTCCGTCAACACCGAGGGTGCCGTGAAGGCCCTGTCCGGTGTCGACTCCAGCAAGAAGGGCGTGAGCGCCACCTACGGCGTCCAGCTGCTCTTCTCCGTGCCGGCCGTCGGGTCGGACGACAAGATGGTCCTGCTCGGGTTCACCCAGGGCCTGATCGCAGCGAGTGAGGTGCAATGACGAACGTCCCCCCGACCCCGTCCGGACTCCGCGGAGCCGTCGACCTGTCTTCCCTGGTCGAGCGCGCGCAGCGACCGGCAGGACAGCCGGCCGGTCCCGGTGCAGCAGGCCCAGGTGCAGCGGGACCAGGTCCCGGTGCTGCTGGCGCCGGAGCTCCCGGTGCCGGCGTCCCCGGCAGCGAGAGCGCTGGCGACCTGACCGTCCCGTCACTGGTCCTCGACGTCACCGACGAGAGCTTCCAGGACGTCCTGCAGCTCTCGACCATCGTCCCCGTGATCGTGGACATCTGGGCCGAGTGGTGCGGGCCGTGCAAGCAGCTCTCACCGATCCTCGAACGGCTGACCGCTGAGTACGGCGGTCGGGTCCTGCTCGCCAAGGTCGACGCCGACACGAACCCGCAGCTCGTGCAGGCCTTCCAGGCGCAGTCGATCCCGACCGTGGCCGCCGTCATCGCCGGACGCCCGCTGGGGCTGTTCGTCGGGGCGCTGCCCGAGGCCGAGGTCCGCGACGTCTTCGAGCAGGTGCTCCAGGCCGCCGAGCAGAACGGTGTCTCGGGGCGCGTGACCGTCGACGGTGCCGGTGTCGAACCCGAGGCCGTCGAGCAGGGCGAGCCCGAACCCGAGCCGCTGCCGCCGCACCACCAGGCCGCGTACGACGCGATCGAGCAGGGCGACTACGCCACCGCCATCCAGGAGTACAAGACCGCGATCCTGCAGGACCCGCACGACCAGATGGCCGTCGCGGGGCTGGCCCAGGTGTCGCTCCTGGACCGGCTCGCCGGGCACACCGCGGACGACATCCGCGCTGCTGCCGGAGCCGGGCCGCACGACGTCCAGGCGCAGCTCGCCGTCGCCGACCTCGACATCAGCGGCGGCCACGTCGAGGACGCCTTCGGACGCCTGCTCGACCTGGTCCCGACGGTGTTCGGCGACGAGCGTGAGGCGCTCCGTGTCCGGCTCGTCGAGTACTTCGAGCTCATCGGTGCGGAGGACCCGCGCGTCGTGGCGGCACGCCGCCGCCTGGCGAACGCGCTCTACTGACCGCACGAGGGCGTCCCGCGGTGTGAGCCAGGGACGGACGGGAGGCTCGCTGCCAGCTGGCACCGAGCCTCCCGTCCGTCGTGGCGGCGGTCCCACCCATCACGGGTGCGGTGGGATGTGGAAACGCGCGTAGGGGGCCGGAAGATCCGACCCCCTACGCGCGTTTCGACCTGCCACGCGCAGAGTCGCGCGGCACCTGGTCGACGCGGCCGCACAGACGAACGCGCGGAGGGGGTCGGGTGTACCGACCTCCTCCGCGCGTTCGCGGCTGCCCTGGTGGACTACTGGGCGAGCTTCAGCCAGACCGCACCGAGCGGGGGCACGACGAGGTTCGCCGATGCCGGGCGGCCGGCCCATGGCGTGTCCTCGGCGGTGACGACACCGAGGTTGCCGACGCCGGACCCGCCGTACTCGGCCGCGTCGGTGTTGAGGACCTCGTGCCACTCGCCGGTCGTCGGCAGGCCGAAGCGCCGCTCGACGGGCACGCCGGAGAAGTTCACGAACACCGCGAGGCGCTCGTCACCGGCCTTGCGCAGGAACCCGATCGTGGCGTGGGGAGCGTCGCCGCCCTCGAGCCACTCGAAGCCCTCGGCGGTGCTGTCGTGTGTCCACAGCGCCGGGGTGTCCTTGTACACGCTGTTGAGCTCGGCGACGAGGTCCTGCACGCCCCGGTGGCCCGGGTCGTCGAGGTGCCACCAGTCGAGCCCGCGGGCCTCGGACCACTCGCCGATCTGGGCGAACTCCTGGCCCATGAACAGCAGCTGCTTGCCGGGGTGCGACCACATGAACGCGAGGTAGGCGCGCACGTTGGCGAGCTTCTGCCACTCGTCGCCGGGCATCTTGCCGTAGAGCGAGCCCTTGCCGTGCACGACCTCGTCGTGGCTGATCGGCAGGGTGAACTGCTCGCTGAACGCGTACACGAACGAGAACGTCAGCTCGTCGTGGTGGTACGAGCGGTACGCCGGGTCACGCTGCACGTACTCGAGAGAGTCGTGCATCCAGCCCATGTTCCACTTCTGGCCGAAGCCGAGGCCGCCGGCGCTGGTGGGCTGGGTGACGCCCGGCCACGAGGTGCTCTCCTCGGCGATCATGACGATGCCGGGGTAGCGCTTGTACGCGGTGGCGTTGGTCTCCTGCAGGAAGGAGATCGCCTCGAGGTTCTCGCGTCCGCCGTGGATGTTGGGCAGCCACTCGGTGCGGGAGTAGTCGAGGTAGAGGATCGAGGCGACGGCGTCCACCCGGAGGCCGTCGATGTGGAACTCCTCCATCCAGTACAGCGCGTTCGCGACGAGGAAGTTCTTCACCTGCGGCTGGCCGAAGTCGAACACCAGGGTGCCCCAGTCGAGCTGTTCGCCACGGCGGGGGTCCGGGTGCTCGAACAGCGCGTGGCCGTCGAACTTCGCCAGGGCCCACTCGTCCTTCGGGAAGTGCCCGGGGACCCAGTCCATGATCACGCCGATGCCTGCGGAGTGCAGTCGATCGATCAGGTAGCGCAGGTCGTCCGGGGTGCCGTAGCGCGAGGTCGGGGCGTAGTACCCGGTGACCTGGTAGCCCCACGACCCGCCGAAGGGGTGCTCGGACAGCGGGAGGAACTCGATGTGCGTGAACCCGAGGTGCTGCACGTGGCCGATGAGCTCGTCGGCGACGTCGCGGTACGACAGGCCCGGGCGCCACGATCCGAGGTGGACCTCGTAGACGCTCATGGGACGGTCGTGCGTCGTCGTGGCGGCGCGGTCTGCCATCCACTGGCGGTCGCCGTCCGACCACGTGTAGGTGGAGCTCGTGATGACGGACGCGGTCAGCGGGGGGACCTCGGCGCGGCGCGCGAAGGGGTCGGCGCGCTCGACCCAGCCGCCGTCGGTGAGGATCTGGAACTTGTACCGCTGCCCGTCGAGGGCACCCGGCCAGAACAGCTCCCAGACGCCGAGGTCGCCGAGGCGACGCATGGCGGTGGTGCGGCCTTCCCAGCCCTCGAAGTCGCCGATCACACGGACGGCGGTGGCCCGGGGGGCCCAGACGGCGAACGCGACGCCGTCGACGCCGTCGACGGTGGTGACGTGGGCACCGAGGTGGTTCCAGAGCTGCTCGTCGCGGCCCTCACCGAACAGGTGCAGGTCGAGTTCGCCGAGCGTGGGCGGGAACCGGTAGGCGTCGTCGCTGGTCCACGTGGTGTCGTCCTCGAGGTACTCGGACTCGACGCGGTACCGGCCGAGTTCGCCGGTCGTGGCGCCGGACCAGAGGCCGTCGCCCTCGTGTGCGAGCTCGATGTCGTCGCCGTCGGGCCGGACGATGCGGACGGCCTCGGCGAGGTGGCGCACGACGCGCACGCTGGTGCCGCCGTCGACCGGGTGCGGGCCGAGCACGTCGTGCGGCTGCGACCACCGGCCCTCGGCGACCTGCTGGCGCAGCCACTCCTCGAGGGGAGCGGGCCGCGGCTCGACCGGCGCGGCAGCAGCATCGGTCGTGGTGCTGGTGCTGGTGCTGTCGGTCGGACCGGAGGCGGCAGCCGACTCCGCGACGTCCTGCGCCGTGGTGGCCGGGGTCGTGTCGACGGGCTCGGCGTGACGGGGGTGCGTGGCGTCCAGCCCGCCGGCGAGCGTCGCCGACTCGGGCACGTCACGGTCGGGGGCCTCGCGGTGCGGCAGGCGGGCACCGGGGAGGTCCTCGCCAGGAGCCGACGTCCGCGGTTCGGTCCGCGGCGCTGCCTGCGGAGCGCGGGACGGCACCGGCGCGGGGACCGGACGGCTCGGGACCGGGGACCCGGCGCTCAGGCCAGCAGCGTCAGCGGCGTCGACGGGGTCGAGCGCGTCGGGGTCCGCTGCCGGGTCGACGTGCTTCGCCGGGTGCTCCGAGCGCGCGGGCGGGGGCGGCGGCTGCACCGGCGGCACGCTGGGCCCCTGGCCGCGGTCGTGGGGTTCGATCCGCTCGGGGTTGTGGGGGTCGGTCATCGGTGGGGTCCTTCCACGACGAGCAGGTGCACGGGCTCCTGGAATGCGTCCAGGCGGACGTAGTTCGACGATCCCCAGACCCAGCGCGCACCCGTGACGACGTCGCGGACGTCGAACGACTGCTCGGGGTCGAGTCCGAGTGCAGCGAGGTCGAGGTGCACCGTGGTCTCACGGGCGGAGTGGGGGTCGACGTTCGCGACGACGATCACGGTGTCGGCGCGGCCCGAGCGGATGAACTGCGCGGGGAGGTGCTTGGAGTAGACGACGATCGCGTCGTCCTCGCTCTCGTGCACGTGCAGGTTCCGGAGCTGGCGGAGCGCGGGGTGCGCCTGCCGGAAGCGGTTCAGCATCGTGACGTACGGCGCCAGGCTCGCGCCCTCGGCCTCGGCGAGGGCGAAGTCGCGCGGCTTGTACTCGTACTTCTCGTTGTCGATGTTCTCCTCGGAGCCCGGGCGTGCGACGTCCTCGAAGAGCTCGTAGCCGGCGTACATGCCCCACGTCGGGGCTCCGGTCGCAGCGAGGGCAGCGCGGATCTTGTACCCGGCGCGCCCACCGAACTGCAGGAACTCGGTGAGGATGTCCGGCGTGTTCACGAACAGGTTCGGACGGAGGTAGTCCGAGGTCTCGTGGGCGAGCTCGTCGAAGTAGTCGGCGATCTCGTCCTTCGTGTTGCGCCAGGTGAAGTACGAGTACGACTGCTGGAAGCCGGCCTCCGCCAGGGCCCGCATCATCGCCGGGCGGGTGAAGGCCTCGGCGAGGAACACCGTGTCCGGGTGCTCGTCGCGGATCTCACGGATGACGCGCTCCCAGAACCAGAGCGGCTTGGTGTGCGGGTTGTCGACGCGGAAGATCCGGATGCCGAACGCGATCCAGTGCCGCAGGACCCGTTCGACCTCGACGACGAGACCCTCGGGGTCGGAGTCGAACTGGATCGGGTAGATGTCCTGGTAGCGCTTCGGCGGGTTCTCCGCGGTCGCGATGGAGCCGTCGGCGCGGGTGGTGAACCACTCCGGGTGCTCGGTGACCCAGGGATGGTCGGGCGAGCACTGGAGCGCGAAGTCGAGCGCGACCTCCATGCCCGTGTTCTTCGCCGTCTCGACGAAGTCGCGGAAGTCGTCCTCGGTGCCGAGGTCCGGGTGGATGGCGTCGTGGCCACCCTCGGCGGAACCGATCGCCCAGGGGCTGCCCGGGTCGTTCGGGCCGGCGTCGAGCGTGTTGTTCGGCCCCTTGCGCGCGGTCGTCCCGATGGGGTGGATCGGCGGGAGGTAGATGACGTCGAAGCCCATGCGCGCGACGGCAGGCAGACGGCGCGCGGCGGTGCGGAAGTCGCCGCTCTTCCAGGAGCCGTCGGCGTTCCGCTTGGCGCCTTCACTGCGCGGGAAGAACTCGTACCACGCGCCGACGCCGGCACGGGTGCGCTCGACGTCGAGGAGCTGCACGGGCGAGTGGGTGCGGAGCGAGGTGACGGGGGAGTCCTCGACCTCGGCGAGGATGCGCGGGTCCTCGGCAGCGGCGAGACGCGCTGCTGGGTCGAGCGCCTCGTCACGGACCTGCGCGGCGGCGCGGGTGGCGGCGGGGGAGTCGGTCTCCGCCGCCAGCCGGTCGAGCAGCACCGCGCCGTCGAGCAGCGTGGCCTCGGTGTCGACACCGGCGGCGATCTTCAGCTGGGCGCCGTGGAGCCAGGAGGCCCAGTCGTCGGAGTAGGCCTCGACGTGCCAGGTCCAGACGCCGACGTGGTCGACCTGGACCGTCGCCTCGTAGCGGTCGGTGCCGGCGGCGGCCAGGCGGAGCGGGACGGTCCTCGTCCCGCCGTCCGGTCGTTCCAGCACGACGTCGGCGCCGATCACGCCGTGGCCTTCCCGGAAGACGGTCGCGCCGAACGTGATCACCTCGCCGTCGAAGGCCTTGCCGGGGAAGCCGTTGGGCGTCCTCGGGGTGAGTTCGGTGATCGGGATGCGCCCGATCTTCGGACGCCGGGGTCGGTCTGCGGTGGCCACGGAGCAGACGCTACCCGGCGCGGGCCTCCGTGTTCCCCGGAAGGCGTGTCCTGTGGACGGATCGGCGCGTCGCACGACCCGTGGAGGAACGCTCTCAGACGACCTCGAACACGTGGATGCCCGGTCCGTACGCCGTGAACACCGTGCCCGCGGGGCGGTGCCGGTCGTGGTCGCGGTGCTTCTCGCTCGACCAGGCCAGCCGGTAGGCCAGCACGTCCTCGCGTACGGGGAGCGTCAGGTCACGGGTCCGCCCGCTGCCGTGCACCACGACGAGCACCCGGTCGTACGGCTCGTGCTCCGGCGTGGACTCGATGAACGACTGCAACGCGCGGTGGATCGGCTGGTCCCACCACTCGCCGGTCATCGGACCACCGTCCGGTCCGTACCAGGTCATCCGGGACGCGGAGGGCGTCACCTTCCCCTCGACGCCGAAGCGCGACGGGCGGAGCGCCGGGTGCGCGGCACGCAGCCGGGTCAGCGCGGCCACGGTCTCGGTCATCGACTCGGCGTCCTCGTCGTCCGACCAGTCGACCGGGGTGAGGTCGCCGGAGACGACGTACGCGTTGTTGTTGCCGTGCTGGGTGCGGCTGCGCTCGTCCCCGGCGGTGAGCATCGGAACCCCCGCGGACAGGAACAGCGTGCCGAGCAGGTTGCGCATCGACCGGCCCCTGGCCGCACGGACGCCGCGGTCCGCCGTCGCGCCCTCGTGCCCGTGGTTGAAGGACCGGTTGTCGTCGGAGCCGTCGCGGTTGTCCTCGCCGTTGGCCTCGTTGTGCTTGCCGTCGTACGACGCCAGGTCGTGCAGCGTGAAGCCGTCGTGCGCCGTCACGAAGTTGACGCCGGCGAGCGGCCCGCGCGTGACGTCGAAGACGCTCCGCGACCCCGTCAGCGAGTTCGCCAGGGCACCGATGCCGGCTCCTGGCACGCCGCTGCGGCGCTCCTGTCCGACGTCCGCCAGCCAGAACTGCCGCACGGTGTTCCGGAAGCCGTCGTTCCACTCGAGCGTCCCCGCGCCGAACGCCCCGGTGCGCCAGCCGTCCGGGCCGACGTCCCACGGTTCGGCGATGACCAGCACGTCCTGCAGGTCCGGGTGCTGCCGGATCCGCTCGAGCAGCGGGTGTGCGGGGTCGAAGACGTGGTCGGCGTCACGCGCGAGCGCGGCCATCAGGTCGAACCGGAAGCCGTCGACCTGCATCTCGCGCGCCCAGTACCGCAGGCTGTCGACGACGAGGTCCGCCGTGGCCTCGACCGAGGTGTCGAGCGTGTTCCCGCAGCCTGTCGTGTCGTAGTAGGTGTCGTCCTCGGCGAAGCGGTACCGGTTGGCGCCGTCGATGCCGCGCAGCGAGGAGGTCGGACCACCCTGTCCCTCTTCCGCCGTGTGGTTGTAGACGACGTCGAGCACGACCTGGATGCCGGCCTCGTGCAGCAGCCGCACCATGCCCTTGAACTCCCGGAGCACCCCGTCCGCGCCGGCTTCCCGGGCGGACGACGAGGCGTACCCGGCGTGCGGGGCGAAGAACCCGAGCGTGTTGTAGCCCCAGGCGTTCTCCCGTCCGGCCTGCTGCAGCCAGTGCTCGGAGTCGAACGCGTGCACGGGCAGGAGCTCGAGCGTCGTCACACCGATCCGCTGCAGGTGCGCGATGGTGCTCTCGTGCGCGACCCCGGCGAAGGTCCCGCGCAGGTGCTCCGGCACGGCGGGGTTCGCGCTCGTGAGCGTCCGGACGTTGGCCTCGTACAGCACGACCCGGTCGAGCGGCACCGTCGGCTTGGGCACGTCGCCCCAGTCGAACGCGTCGTCGACCACCACGCTCGTCCACCTGGCCGCCGCGCCCTCCGCAGCCCGGACCACGCCACGGGCGTACGGGTCGAGCAGGGGGCGCTCGCCGTCGAAGTCGTGCCGACCGCCGGTCGGACCGTCCACGAGCAGGTGGTAGGTGTCGCCCACACGGACGTCCGGCACCTCGGCGTGCCACCGGTCGGAGTCCGGCTCCTGGGTCAGTGCCACGTGGCGCTCCGGCGCCGAGCCGTCCGGCCGGGCGTCGAGCACCAGGGAGACGGCCGTCGCCGTCGCCGAGCGCATCGCGAACCGCGCGAGGTCCTGACCCAGGTGGAACCCCTGGACGGTGTCGATCGCTGTCTCCTGCACCCGACAAGGGTACGAGGACACGCAGGTATCGTGGGAACGCTCGAGAAGGGGGTCCCATGCCGGTCTACCTCGACCACGCAGCGACGACACCGATCCTGCCCGAGGCGCTCGCCGCCTTCACCCACGCCCTCGCCACGGTCGGCAACCCGTCGTCGATCCACAGCGCCGGCCAGCGCGCCAAGATGCTGCTCGAGGACGGCCGCGCCCGCGTCGCCGCGTCGCTCGACGCCGAACCCGTCGAGGTCGTCTTCACCTCAGGGGGCACCGAGAGCGTCAACCTGGCCGTCAAGGGCCTCTTCTGGGCACGCCAGGTCGACCACCCGCGACCCCGCATCGTCGTGGCGGCGGGGGAGCACCACGCCACCGTCGACACGGTCGACTGGCTCGAACGCCACGACGGCGCGGTCGTCGACGTGGTCCCGCTGGACGAGCAGGGTCACCTCGACCTCGACGGCCTGGAGGCCCGGCTCGCCTCCGCCACGGACGTCGCCCTGGTCACGTTCCTGTGGGCGAACAACGAGGTCGGCACGATCCAGCCGGTCACCCGCATCGTCGAGCTCGCGCACGCGGCCGGCGTCCCCGTGCACGCCGACGCGGTCGCCGCCTACGGCCAGGTGCCGGTGTCGTTCCGCGAATCGGGCCTCGACGCCATGAGCGTGTCCGCCCACAAGATCGGGGGACCGGTCGGCATCGGCGCGCTCGTGCTCGGCCGGCGCGCCACGGTCGAACCGCTCATCCACGGGGGCGGTCAGCAGCGCCAGGTGCGCAGCGGGACGCAGGACGCCCCGGCGGCGATCGCGTTCGGCACCGCGGCGTCCATCCCGCACGCCGACGTCCGGGCCCTGCGCGACCGACTGGTCGCCGGTGTCCTCGAGGCCGTGCCCACCGCCGTGCTCCGCGGCGACCCGGTCGACCGGCTGCCGGGCAACGCGCACTTCACCTTCCCGGGGTGCGAGGGCGACTCGCTCCTGTTCCTCCTCGACGCCGCCGGGGTCGCCGTCTCGACCGGCTCCGCGTGCCAGGCCGGCGTGCCCGAGGCCTCCCACGTGCTCCTCGCCATGGGCCTGTCCGAGGACGATGCCCGCGGCGCCCTCCGGGTGACGCTCGGGCACACCTCGACCGACGCGGACGTCGACGCCTTCCTGGCGGCCCTGCCGGACGCCGTGGCTCGGGCGAGCGCGGCCGGCATGGCGTCCCGCGCGCCGCTGCTCGGCCGCTAGGTACCTGTCCCCAGTTCGGGGCTGACCAGGGCTTCTCCGCCGTCCCGCCCGGCGCTGGACCCCTGTCCCCAGTCCGGGGCTGACCTGCTCGAAACGCTGTCGGAGCGCACTTGAGCGCCCGTACAGTACCGATCGTTCTGGTCGGTCAGGGGCAGGGAATCAGCACATGGACATGCAGACGGACACGAGTGCGACGCGGGCACGAGCGGGTGTCGGGACGGTCGCCGTCCACCGGCGCGCACGACGTCGTCTCGCCGTCGTCGTCACGGTGTCGGCGATCGTCGCCGCGACGCTCAGTGCGTCCCCGGTGCTCGCCGCGAGTGCGACGCCGACGGGGTCGATCGACGCCGTCAGCACCGGCCTGGGCACGGTCACCATCCGCGGGTGGGCGCTCGACCGGGCGAAGTCGGCGACGTCGACGAGCGTCCGGGTCACCGTCGGCGGCAGCGTCGCCGGCACCGTCCCCGCCGCGACGGCCCGCGCGGACGTGAACCGCCGCCTGGGCGTGCGCGGGGCCCACGGGTACGCCGGCTCGGTCGTCGCCACGAAGTACGGCAAGCAGTCGGTCTGCGTCACGGCGCTCAGCCTGACCCGCGGGAAGGACGTCTCGCTGGGGTGTCGGACGGTCACCGTCGGGAACCCCTCCCCGCTCGGTGCGTTCGACAGCGTCGCCGCGACCCCCGGCACCGTGACGGTCCGTGGGTGGGCGTTCGACCCCGACACGTCGTCCGCCGCCAGCGACGTCACCGTCACCGTCGGCGGCACCAGGATCGGCACCGTGCACACGGACGTCACCCGGGGCGACGTGAACCGGGTCCACCGCGTCACCGGCACCCACGGGTTCGCCACCTCGCTCGCGACGACGAAGACCGGCACGCAGTCGGTGTGCGCCGTCGCGGTGAACGTCGGGAACGGGAGCGACAAGCAGCTCGCGTGCCGCACGACGACGATCCCGGCAGTGCCGACGACGTCGCCGGTACCCTCCCGGCCGACGACGCCGGACTCCACCACCGCTCCGTCGGACCAGCAGGACGGCGGGGCCATGCCGGCCGCGGCGTCGGGGTGGACCCGCACCTTCGGCGAGGACTTCACGACACCGGCAGCCTCCGGTGCCTTCATGAAGACCTACGGGGACCGCTTCGTCGCCTACGACGGGTTCAACGACACGAGCGGCGTGGGCATGTACCGGCAGTCCGCCATGTCGGTGGCCGACGGGACGCTCGACATGCACATGCACACCGATGCCTCGGGCCAGCCGACGGGCGCCGCGTTCATCCCGCTCGTGGACGGCAAGTGGGGCGGACAGACCAGCGGCCGGTACGACATCCGGCTCCGAGCGGACCCGGTCAAGGGGTACGGGCTCGCCGGACTGCTGTGGTCGGACACGAACACGTGGGAGGACGGCGAGGTCGACTTCCCCGAGGGCGCGCTCGACGGCAACGTCACGCTCTCGAACCACTGCCCGGGCAACCCGGCCGCCAACTGCCTGCACCGGGACCTCGGTACGACGTTCTCCGCCTGGCACACCTACTCGATCGAGTGGACGCCGACGAAGCTGACCTTCCTGGTCGACGGCGTGAGCGTCAGCTCCACGACGCAGAACATCCCGAAGAAGCCGCTCCACCTCGTCCTGCAGGCGGCGACGGCGGGCGGCGCGAAGCCGCCGGCGGCCGCTGCCGGCGACGTGCAGGTCGCGTGGGTGAGCATCTCCCGAGCCGGATGACGGGCCTTCCGGAGGCGCGGGCAGGGCACCGCGGCGACGTGACGTGCGTGACGGAGCCGCGCCGAGCCTCCCGGTCGGCCGTCGACTGGCTGCGCCGGTAGGATCGGTGACCATGGTCGAACTGGACTACACCGAACAGCTCTCCGCCCTCCGCGAGACCTTCGGCAACATCCGCTCGGTGGTCGACGTCGACCGCCTGCAGCGCGAGATCGCCGACCTCAGCGAGCAGGCCGGGGCCCAGGACCTCTGGGACGACGTCGACCACGCGCAGCAGGTGACGAGCGCGCTCTCGCACCGCCAGTCGGCCCTGAAGAAGATCACCGACACGCAAGCGCGCATCGACGACCTCGAGGTCCTGGTCGAGATGGCCAACGAGGGCGACGACCAGGAGTCCGCGGACGAAGCCGCCTCCGAGCTCAAGGCGATCACGAAGACGATGGGCGAGCTCGAGGTGCAGACGCTCCTCGACGGCGAGTACGACGACCGTCCCGCCGTCATCACGATCCGCGCCGGCGCCGGTGGTGTCGACGCGGCCGACTTCGCCGAGATGCTCATGCGCATGTACCTGCGGTACGCCGAGCAGCACGGCTACAAGGCCACCGTGATGGACACCTCCTACGCCGAAGAGGCCGGCATCAAGTCGGCCACGTTCGAGGTCGATGCCCCGCACGCGTTCGGCACCCTGTCGGTCGAGGCCGGCACGCACCGCCTGGTCCGCATGTCGCCGTTCGGCGCCGCGGGCAAGCGCCAGACGTCGTTCGCCGCGGTGGAGGTCATCCCGCTGATGCCGGAGACCGCCGTCATCGACATCCCCGAGAACGACATCCGCGTCGACGTCTTCCGCTCGTCGGGCCCCGGCGGCCAGTCCGTCAACACGACGGACTCCGCTGTGCGCCTGACGCACATCCCGACCGGCACCGTGGTGTCGATGCAGAACGAGAAGTCGCAGATCCAGAACCGTGCGGCCGCCATGCGCGTGCTCCAGTCGCGCCTCCTGCTCCTGAAGAAGGAAGAGGAGAACGCGAAGAAGAAGGAGCTCGCCGGGAACATCACGGCGAGCTGGGGCGACCAGATCCGCTCCTACGTCCTGGCGCCGTACCAGATGGTCAAGGACCTGCGGACCGAGCACGAGGTGAACAACCCCTCAGCCGTGTTCGACGGCGACCTGGACGGCTTCATCAACGCCGGCATCCGCTGGCGCAAGCAGTCCGTCGAGTCCTGAGCCGCGCGCCTGGCGGTCTTTCCGAGCCGGGCGACCTACCCTGATCCGGTCATGATCAAATTCGACCAGGTCACCAAGCTGTACTCGGGCAACCCGAGTCCCGCCCTCGACGACGTCACCCTCGAGATCCTCAAGGGCGAGTTCGTCTTCCTCGTCGGTGCGTCCGGCTCCGGGAAGTCGAGCTTCCTGCGCCTCGTGCTCAAGGAGGAGAAGCCGTCGCGCGGCCAGATCCACGTGCTCGGGCAGCGCCTCGGTGCACTGTCCTCGCGGAAGGTCCCGTACTTCCGCCGGAACCTCGGCGTGGTCTTCCAGGACTTCCGCCTGCTGCCGAACAAGAACGTGTTCGACAACGTCGCGTTCTCGCTGCAGGTGATCGGCAAGAGCAAGGGCTTCATCAGCGAGGCCGTGACCGACGTGCTCAAGCTCGTCGGGCTGAACGGCAAGGCCAACCGCATGCCGCACGAGCTCTCCGGTGGTGAGCAGCAGCGCGTGGCGATCGCCCGTGCCGTGGTGAACAAGCCGTCGGTGCTCCTGGCCGACGAGCCCACCGGCAACCTCGACCCGACGACCTCGGCGGGCATCATGGCGCTCCTCGAACGCATCAACCAGGGAGGCACCACCGTGCTGATGGCGACGCACGACGCCAGCATCGTGAACCAGATGCAGCGACGGGTGATCGAGCTGTCCGGGGGTGTGGTCCTCCGCGACGAGCAGTCCGGCGGGTACCAGACCCAGGCGCTCCCGATCCAGCACCCGGCCGGCGTCTCGAACACCACCGGCATCCAGACGATCCCGGGGCTCATCCGATGAGGCTCGGACTCGTCATGGGCGAGGTCGGTTCCGGCCTCCGCCGCAACGCCTCGATGGTCGTCTCGGTCGTCCTGGTCACCTTCATCTCGCTGACCTTCGTCGGCACCGCGATCCTGCTGCAGATGCAGATCAACCAGATGAAGGGGTACTGGTACGACCGCGCGCAGGTCGCCGTCTACCTGTGCACCGACACGGACACCACCGGCAACTGCACCGGGGCGAAGGCCACCGAGGACCAGCGCAAGCAGATCGAGGAACAGCTCAAGGGCCCGACGCTGGCGCCGTACATCGAGAAGACGTACTTCCAGGACCAGCAGCAGGCCTACGTCCGCTTCAAGCAGCAGTTCAAGGACGCGCCGACCACGGAGTTCGTCAAGCCCGAGTACCTCAACGAGACGTTCTGGGTGAACCTGAAGAACCCGTCGCAGGCGGACGTCCTGCAGGAGAGCCTGTCGAAGGTCGCCGGCGTCCAGAGCGTCATGGACCAGCGTGGGTACCTCCAACCGATCTTCAACCTGCTGAACGCGTCGTCGTACACCGCCATCGGCATCGCCGCGCTCATGCTCATCGCGGCCGTGCTGCTCATCGCCACGACGATCCGCCTGTCCGCGTTCTCGCGGAGACGGGAGCTCGGGATCATGCGTCTGGTGGGGGCGTCGAACCGGTTCATCCAGACGCCGTTCGTGCTGGAGGGCGTGATCGCCGCGGCGATCGGTGCGGTGCTGGCCGGTGGCGCGATCACCGCCGTCGTCTGGTTCTTCGTCCGCAACTACCTGACCAAGCGGTTCAGCGGTGTGGCGTTCATCGGCATGAGCGACGCGGCCGTGGTCGTGCCGGCGGTGATCGTCATCGGGGTCGTCCTGGCGGCGGTGTCGGCGTCGATCGCCATCCGCCGCTACCTCAAGGTCTGATCGTCCGATAGACTGTGGGGCTGCGCACCCGCAGCGATGGTTCGAGAGGAGACGCGCATGGCGAAGGAACGCGGCGAGAAGATCGTGGCGACGAACCGTCGTGCGCGCCACGACTACCTGATCGAGTCCACGTACGAGGCCGGCATGGTGCTCTCCGGCACCGAGGTCAAGTCCCTGCGGGAAGGCCGCGCGTCGCTCGTCGACGGCTATGCCTTCGTGGACGGGGGAGAAGCCTGGCTCGACGCCGTGCACATCCCCGAGTACACCGAGGGCACGTGGAACAACCACGCCCCGCGGCGCAAGCGCAAGCTGCTGCTGCACAAGCAGGAGATCGTGAAGATCTCGCACAAGACGGCGCAGGGTGGCTACACCCTGGTGCCGCTGCAGATCTACTTCCACGACGGCCGCGCCAAGGTCGAGATCGCGGTGGCCAAGGGCAAGCGCGAGTTCGACAAGCGCCAGGCGATGCGCGAGAAGACCGACAAGCGCGAGGCCGAGCGGGCCATGCGCACGCGGAACCGTGTCGGCGAGTAGCGGTGACGGCCGTTCCTCGGTAGACTGAACAGCTGCCTGCGTGAGCGGGCATGACAACTCCACAGTGTGACAGCGGCTCGCTGTTCGGCCCGTACGGGGATGATCGGTTTCGACATTGCCTGTGTGCCGACGGGAAGCGGGCCGAGGATCCACGGTCATCTCGTCAACGATCCGTGGAAAACAACAAGTGCCAATTCCAAGCGCACTGACTTCGCTCTCGCTGCGTAAGCAGCCCAGCACATGAAGTCCGTCGGCCAGGTGATCGTCTTCTAACCTGAGTTCCGGCGTCATCCAGAGGACTTGCTGCACGGTTGCGCCTCAGGGCCGTGCGGGACTTGCACTGAGACTGGGCCCGTCGTCCTAGAAGCCGGTAGCAAAGGACGGGGCCGAGCAGAACGAATCATCCGGATACGCCCGTAGAAGACGTCGAATTGCAGCGATGGACGGGGGTTCGATTCCCCCCATCTCCACCATCGCCGAGCGGCGCAGCTGCTGTCACACGTGGCCTGAGTGATCAGGACCGAACGCCCCGTCGGTGTCGAAGGACACCGACGGGGCGTTCGCTGTTCGTGCACCCCGCAGGACTACGCTCCGGGGCAGGCCCGGGAAGACGCCCGTGCCGAACCCGAGTGGAAGGTCCCGCTGTGCAGGAGATCGCGATCCGAGTCCGGCTGCGAGAGCAGGAACGAGTCGGCCTGGCCGAGTACGAGCGCACCGTCGCGTCGGTCGCCACCGTCGCCGCGCTGACCGCCTGGCTCCCGACCCCCGATGCCCGACTGGTCATCCGCGGCCGTGGCGCCGAGCCCGTCCGCCTGGAGACCGTGTCGTACGGCTCCACGTTCGAGATGCTCGTCGTGCTGGACCAGCGCAGCGCCGCCGTCGAGCGCGCCGCCGCCGCCGTGGCCGCGCTCATCGAGTCCGTGCGGCTCGAGCACGTCGAGGACGACGTCGCCGGGGTCGCGGGGGAGATCGACCGCCTGGACCGCTCGGCCCCCCGAGGCCGTTCGGCCGTCGAGCGGTCGCTCAGGACATTCCTCGAGGGCGCCCGGGCCGACGTGTTGGCCCGCAAGAGCACCACACGGCTCCGTGCCGCGCAGGCCCTCGTGCGGCTGGCCGAGGACGCCGCCGAGTTCACCGTGGAGCGGGTCGAGGACGCGCTCGCCTCCGAGCTGACCGAGGAACCCGTGGACGTGCTCGAGGACACCGGGTCCGCCGTCGTGGTCGAGCCGGTCGACGGACTCGAGCCGAGCGACCCCGTGGTGCCGACCGTCCCTGCCGTGCCGCCCGTGCCCGAGGCGCCCGAGCAGCAGTCGCCGACGGAGAAGGGCGACACGAAGAAGGACGACGAGAACAAGAAGTCGTCGAAGAAGGACGATGACAAGAAGAAGTCGTCGAAGAAGAAGGACGAGAAGAAGAAGTCGTCGAAGAAGGACTACAAGACGAAGGACGACAAGAAGAAGTCCAAGAAGGACGAGAAGAAGAAGTCCAAGAAGCAGTAGCCTGAGGTGTTGTACAGGACTGATGTTTCAGTCCTGTGAACAATCCCGCCGTCGTCGCCGCACGGTGCCAGAGTCGGACACGGCCCCCCACCGGGGTCGTGTCTGACTCGACAGGAGCAACCGTGGCAACGACGAGCGCACCGACGCTTCCGGATTCCGGACTCAAGCGGAACGTCGGCTTCATCGGACTGATCTGGGCCTCGACCGGCTCGATCATCGGGTCCGGCTGGCTGTTCGGCTCGCAGGAGGCCCTCAAGACCGCCGGGCCCGCCGCCATCATCTCGTGGCTGATCGGTGGCGTCGCGATCCTGGTACTCGCACTCGTGCACGCCGAGCTCGGGGGCATGTTCCCCATCGCCGGCGGCACGGCCCGGTTCCCGCACATCGCGTTCGGCGGCGTCGCCGGGGCGTCGTTCGGCTGGTTCTCGTGGCTGCAGTCGGTCACGGTCGCGCCGATCGAGGTCGAGGCCATGATCAAGTACGCGCAGCACTGGCAGTTCGCCCACCCGTGGCTGCACACCACCACCGTCGACGGGGAGACCCAGCAGCTCCTCACCGGCGCGGGCATCGCCGTGGCGGTGCTGCTCATGGCGGTCGTCACGGTGATCAACCTGCTGAGCGTGAAGATCCTCGCGAACACGAACTCGGCGGCGACCTGGTGGAAGGTCGCCATCCCCCTGCTGGTCATCATCGTGCTGGCCTTCAGCGGGTTCCACGGCTCGAACTTCACCGCCGCGGACGGGTTCATGCCCCAGGGCGCGAAGGGCGTCCTCGCCGCGGTGTCCACGTCCGGCATCATCTTCGCGTTCCTCGGCTTCGAGCAGGCGGACCAGCTCGCCGGCGAGGCGAAGAACCCCAGGCGCGACATCCCCCGCGCCGTCATCGGCTCCGTCGTGATCGGCCTGGTCATCTACCTGCTGCTGCAGGTCGTCTTCCTCGGCGTGCTGCGCTCGGACGCGATCCAGGGCTCGTGGGCGACCGCGGACTTCACGAAGTACACGGGCCCGTTCGCCGACATCGCGATGGCGGCGGGACTCACGTGGCTGGCGGTCGTCATCTTCATCGACGCGATCATCTCCCCGGCGGGCACCGGACTCATCTACGTCACGGCGACGTCGCGCATCTCGTACGGCCTCAGCCGGAACGGGTACTTCCCGAAGGCGTTCGAGTGGACCACGAAGGCCGGTGTGCCGTGGGTCGGCCTGATCACCGCGTTCGTCGTGGGGTGCGCGTGCTTCGCCCCGTTCCCGTCCTGGCAAGGCCTGGTCAGCCTCATCACGAGCGCGTCGGTGCTCATGTACGCCGGAGCGCCACTCGCCCTCGGCGCGTTCCGGAAGCGCATCCCCGAGGTCGAGCGCCCCTACCGGATGCCCGCGGCTGCGGTGCTCTCCCCGGTCGCGTTCATCGTCGCGAACCTCATCATCCTGTGGACCGGGTGGGACACCGACTGGAAGCTCGGCGTCGCGATCCTCATCGGCGCGGTCGTGATCATCGCGAACAACGTCTTCCGCGGACAGACGAGCGTCCGGCCGCGGTGGGACTGGAAGGCGGCCCAGTGGCTGCTGCCCTACCTGGTCGGCATGGGGCTCATCGTGTTCCTGAGCGACTTCGGGCCGCTCACGCACCCGGTGTTCCCGCTCTGGATCGACATCGTCGTGGTCGCCGTGTTCTCGGTCATCGTCTACTACTGGGCGATCAACTCGGCGTCCCCGCGTGCGGAGATCCTGCGCACCGCCGACGACGTCCGTGACGTCGAGGAGTCGGCGGTCGTCGAACCCGTCCGCCACTGAGGAGTACTCCCAGCGCACGGCCGTAGCATCGTCCGGTGGAACATCGCACACTGGACATCACGAGCCGGCGCGGCAGCAGGGTCGGGGAGCGCGAGGCGCCCGCGCTCAGTGCAGCCGCACTCGCCCTGGTCGCCGCCGTCTGCACGCTCCGCTACCACCGCTTCCACACGACCGGCGCCGAGCACGTCCTGGTCGTCGCACTCGGGGGAGCGGTGGTCCTGACGGCGGTCACGGTCGCCGCCCTCGTCAGACGGCGGGTCGTCGCCCCGTGGCTGCCGCTCGGACTCGGCGGCGCGACGGTCGTCCTGGTCGCCGTCGCGCCGAGTGCGGCGTGGTGCGTCGTCCCGCTCATCGTGGTCCTGCACACGGCCCTGCCGGTGCGCCCGGCCACGATCACCAGCGGCATCGCCGTGACCGCCGCGGCCGTGTCAGTGCCCCGACTGACCGGGGCGCGCGACCCCGGGCTGTTCCTCGGCTGTCTGCTGGCAGGACTCGTGGTCATCGCCGCCATCGTGGTCTCGCGGACGGCGCTCGCGGCCCAGTCGAGGACGGTGCGGGAACTCATCGCTGCGCGGGCGCGCCTGGTGGCGTCCGAACGACGGGCGAGCGCCCTCGAGGAACGCCGACACGTCAGCGCGGAGCTGCACGACACCGTGGTGCAGTCGGTCGCGGGTGCGCTGTACCTCGCGGAGGCAGCCGAGCGGTCGGGGGACGCGACCATCGCCACGGGTGCGCGTGCTGCGCTCCGGACCGCGGTCGCCGATGCCCGAGCACTCGTCGACCGGCTCGATGCCGACGGCGGCGACGTCGAGCCGCTCGAGGACCAGCTCGCCGCCGTCGCCGCGCGGACCGGTGCGTCGCTCCGCGTCATCGGCGCCCCCGTGGCAGTGTCGCCGATGCGCGCACTCGCGCTGGTCAGGACCGCGCAGAGTGCCCTCGGCAACGCCGAGCGGCACGCGATGGCGACGACCGTGGCGGTGGAGGTCGACCACGGCGACCGCGACGTGACCGTCACCGTGCGGGACGACGGACGAGGCTTCGACGTCCGCACCGCCGTCGTCGCGGGTCCGGACGGCGGGCACGGTCTGACGATCATGCGTCGCCGTGTCGACGCTGTCGGGGGCACGTTGGACATCCGTTCCGACGACGGTGGGACCGTCGTCAGCGCCAGCGTCCCGGTCGGCCACCGATGACCCGCGTCGTCCTCGTCGACGACCACCCGATGCTCCGGACCGGGGTCGCTGCGGTGCTCGGCACGTCCCCGGACATCGAGGTGGTGGGGGCGACCGGCGATCCCGACGACGTCCTCCGCCTGGTGGACGCGACCGCGCCGGACGTGGTGGTCCTCGACCTCGGACTTGGCTCGCGGAACGGCGGCGACCTGCTGCCGGAGCTGGTCCGCCGGACCCGGGTGCTGGTGTTCACCGCGACCGGGACGGACATCGCGATCATGCGCGCGCTGGACGCCGGAGCGACGGGCTACCTGCTGAAGGACGCCTCGCCGGACGAGTTGTCGGCCGGCATCCGCGCCGCCGCGACCGGCACCGCCGTGTACGCCGCGGCCGTCGCCGCACGCATGCTCGACCGCGGGCGACGTCCGGACGAGTCGCTCACGCCGCGGGAACTCGACGTCCTGGAGCTCCTCGGCGCAGGACTGACGAACCGGGCGATCGCGGAGCGGCTGTTCATGAGCGAGTCGACCGTGAAGACCCACCTGATCCGGGTGTTCGCGAAGCTCGGCGTCGACGGTCGTGCCGGCGCAGTGGCCGAGGCGAGCCGGCGCGGCGTCATCGCGCTCGACTGACCGACGAGGCGACCCGGTGGCCGTCCCGCCGGTCCGTCGACGGTGCTGTTGGTGACGAGGTCAGCGAGCGATGGCGTCCAGGCCCGCCTGTGCGTACTCCTGGTCTTTGTCTCCGGAGGGGGACCCACCGACGCCGATGCCGGCGATCGAGGCATCACCGGCCTTGACGGGGACACCGCCGGCGAGGAACAGCGTGCCGGGCAGGTCCTTCAGGCCGGCGTTGTCCCCGGTCGCCCGCTTCGCGAGGTCGGAGGTCGTCGCTCCGAACGCGGCAGCCGTGTAGGCCTTCTGGCGCGAGGCGCTGATCGTGTGCGATGCGGCGTTCTCACCGCGGACGAACGCCTGGAGCTGCCCGTTGCGGTCGACCACGGACACGCTCACGAAGCCGGCGCCGTCCTCCTGTGCCGCGGCGAGCGCGGCCGCCGCGGCCTTCATGGCGTCGGTGGAGCTGAGGCGCTTCGCGTCGACGACGGCCTTGCCGGTGACGGCTGCGGCGGGCTGGACAGCGGCGGTCGCGGGAGCGTCGGTGCCGGTGAGCGCGGCGCCGGTGGTGACTCCGGCGACGGCGAGTGCCGCGGCGGTGGTGATGACGAGGGTGTGGGGGAGACGCATGGGTCCTGCCTTCCGTTCGATGTGGTGCGACCAGCCTCTCGTCGGAGCACGGTGCAGCACATCGACCATCCGGTCATCGCCGGACACCCGTCTGGTGGACCCCGCGACGGGCCCCACGCGTCGACGGGCACCCGCGTCAGAAGTCGAACAGGTTCGCCCGCAGCCCACCCGAGCCGTACTCGCGCCGGAGTAGGCCCCGCTGCCGCAGCACCGGCACCAGGTCGCCGAACATCCGGTACACCTGCGCCGGGTGCAGGTCGCCGGAGAAGATGATCCCGTCGTTGTCGGCGTCGGCGCCGAGCTCCTCGATGAAGTCCGCGAACTCGTCAGCGGTGCCCACGAACCCCTCACGTGAGGACACCCGCCCCTTGCGCGCCTTCCGCGTCAGGAGCTCCCGCAGCGGTGCGTCCGGCGTGTCCCCGAGCAGCCCGCGGATCGTGCCGGCGGACACGTGGTCCCCGAAGGTGCCGTCGGGCACGGGGGCGTCGAGGTCGAGCGCGAGCAGGTCGGTCTCCGAGTCGCTCGACCAGGCGATCGCGGCGGTGCGCAGGTCGTCGTCGGACGGGTGCGTCGAGGCCGCGACGATCCGGTCGGCCTCGTCCGCGGAGACGGTGATCTCCGGCTTGAGCACGAACAGGATGCGCAGGTCCGACGCGGCACGACCGGCATCGGCCGCTGCGGCGAGCACCCGGCCCCGGTAGTCCGACACGGCGGACGCCGACAGCGGTGCGAGGGCGAGCTGCACGTCCGAGTGGGTGCCGGCGAACCCGAGTCCGCGGCCCGACCCACCGGGGGAGACCACCACCGGGTCGCTGGCCATCGGCAGGGCGTTCAGCGGGCCGTCCGCGGTGAAGTACGCCCCCTCGTGGTGGAACGCGTCGAGCGCGTCACCGTCGGCGAAACTCCAGTCCTGGCTGTTGCCGATGTAGGCGTCACCCCAGGAGTGCCAGAGGCGCCGCAGCAGGGTGATCCACTCCTCGGCCCGGTCGTAGGCCTGGTCGTGGGGCAGCGGCGGCACCCCGGCGTGCCTGGCGCTGCCGACGTCGGTCACGACGTTGATGCCGAAGCGTTCCGACGACAGGTGCGCGAGCGTGGCGAACTGCCGTGCCGCCAGGTACGGCGGCGTGATCCCCGCGTTCACGGTCGGCGCGATCCCGATGTGCGAGGTCGCGGCGAACAGGTACGGCGCCAGCAACAGCGGGTCGTGCTTCGGTCCGCCGTACGCCTGGCGGATCCGCAGGTCGAGCGTCGAGGGGGTGCCGAGGGAGATCGCGTCCTCGGCGATGACCAGGTCCATCCCCGCCTGCTCCAGTGCGCGCACGGACTGCTGGTACATGTCCGGCTTCGTCCAGTCGTGGCCCCAGTCCCAGTCGGACCGTCCCCACGCCTGCGGGCCGAAGCCACGCGAGAAGAAGTACCCGAAGTGCTGCAGGTCGGCCATCGTCAGATCTCCTCGGCGATCACGTGCTGTGCCGGGACCGTGTGTCCCAGGGTGGCGAGCTCCGTGGCGGGCGTGGTCTGAGCCTCCTGGCCGGTCCTGCCGCCGCCGCGCACCGCGGCGAGCCCGCGCTCCAGGTCGCGGAGCAGGTCGGCGACGTCCTCGATGCCGACGGACAGGCGGACCAGGCCGTCGCCGATGCCCTGCTCCGCGCGTTCCTCGGGCGTCCGCCCGGCGTGCGTCGTCGTCGCCGGGTGCAGGATCAGCGACCGCACGTCGCCCAGGTGGGTCATCCGGCTGAACAGCTGCACCGCGTCGATGAAGGCACGGGCGGCCGGCTCGCCACCGGCGAGCGTGAAGGCGAACACGGAGCCGGCTCCCCGGGGCAGGTAGCGCTCCGCCAGGTCGTGGTACGGACTGGAGGCCAGACCTGCGTGGTCGACGCTCGTCACCTCCGGCTGCTGGTCCAGCCACTCGGCGACGGCGAGCGCGTTCGCGCTGTGGCGCTCGATCCGCAGGCTCAGGGTCTCGATGCCCTGGCGGAGCAGGAAGGCGTTGAACGGCGAGGGGGTCGGGCCGATCCGCGAGCTGATGACGTCACGGGCGTAGACGATGTACGCGCGGGTGCCGTACCGGTCGACGTAGCTCTGGTCGCCGAGGGACCGCTCCGGGCTCGTCAGGTGGGTCCAGCGTTCGGGGGAGGCGGACCAGTCGAACGTCCCGCCGTCGACGACCACGCCGCCGAGGCCCGAGCCGTGCCCGCTGAGGAACTTCGACGCCGAGTGCACCACGATGTCCGCGCCGTGCTCCACCGGACGCACGAGGTACGGCGTCGCCAGGGTGTTGTCGACGATCAACGGCACGCCCGCCCGGTGCGCGGTGTCGGCCACACCAGTGATGTCGAGGACGTCGTTCTTCGGGTTCGGGATGGTCTCGGCGAAGAACGCCTTGGTGTTCGGGCGGACGGCGGCGGCCCAGGCGTCGAGGTCGCGGGCGTCGCCGACGAAGTCGACCTCGATGCCGAGGCGCCCGAGGTTCTGCGTCAGGAGTCCTCGCGTGCCCTCGTAGATGCTCCTGGCGCTGACCACGTGGTCGCCCGCCTGCAGGAGTCCGAGGAACGCCACGGTCGCCGCGGCCTGACCGCTGCTGACGAGGATCGCCTCCGCGCCGCGCTCGAGCAGGGCCACGCGGCGTTCGACGTCGGCGTTCGTGGGGTTGCCGAGCCGCGTGTACGTGTAGCCGTCGTCGGTGCCGGCGAAGCGGTCGCGGGCCTGGTCGAAGTCGTCGAAGAGGAAGCCGGAGGACATGTGGATCGCGGGCACCCGGGCACCGTGGCCGGCGTCGGGCACGAAGCCGCCGTGGACCTGCTCGGTCGCGAATCCGTGGTCGTCGTTCGACATGGGCACCTCCGGGACGTGGTGTCCGTACTCTCGCAGGCCGCGCTCCGTGGACACGTGAATGCGGCGTCCGGTTACGTCCGCCGCCGTACGATTGCCCAGGTGACCCCGGATCCCGCGCTCCTCCTTCGGATCAGGGCGGTGGCGCGTGATGCCGGGCGGCCCGTCGTGGTCGGGGTCTCCGGCTTCTGCGGGTCCGGCAAGTCGACGCTCGCCCGCACGGTCGTCGACGAGGTCCCAGGCAGCGTCCGGATTCGCGGCGACGACTTCCTCGACCCGACGCGGTCCCACCACCGGTCGTCCGACTGGGACGGCGTCGAGCGCGTCCGGCTCCGTGACACCGTCGTCCGGCCGTTCCGCTCCGGCACCGGCGGTACGTTCCAGCGCTTCGACTGGTCCACGCGGACCCTCGGCGAACCGGAACCGGTGCCGGTGGCGCGCGTGCTGGTGGTCGACCTGATCGGGCTGTTCCACCCCGAGGTGCTCGACGAGCTCGACCTGACGGTGTGGTGCGACGTCGACCTCGACACCGCGGTCGCCCGGGGCCTGGCCCGCGACCGGGCGCTCGGCCGGTCCCACGAGGCGCTGTGGCACGACGTGTGGGTGCCGAACGAACGCGACTTCGCCGACCGGTTCGCGCCGCGGTCGGTGGCGCAGGTGCTCGTGCCGAGCGGCGGCCCGTCGGCGGACTGATCCACGACGCGGGGGATCGGTGTCGTGGCCGACGCGCGCGTCCTGGCGTCGGACGTCGATGTCCGTTCCCGGCGATGACGGATCCGGTCGACGATCCTCGGGGTTCGCGAACCGGATCCGTCACGTCCCGAGAAGGGAAGGCACGTCCGATGCCTGGCGCCGCGGCGGTGCCAGAGAGGGGCGATGCGGGTGCGGGTTCAGATACGGGCGCGGAACGCCGTCCGGACGCCGTTGAGTCGGTCGGCGAAGCCTGGTGGCAGCGCCGCGGGCAGGGCGTCGACGGGGAACCAGCAGACGTCGTCGCTCTCGTCGCTCACGCTCGTTGCGACGTCCGGCCGGGCGACTGCGACGAAGCCGACGTCCCAGTGCGCGGCGCAGGCGAAGCCGCCGTGCAGGTCGTGCCGGTCGAGGTCGACGACCCGGGTCGCCGCGAGGTCGAGGTCGGGGACGCCGGACTCCTCGCGGGCTTCACGACGGGCGGCGTCCGCGAGCGACACGTCGCCGTGCTCGAGGTGTCCGCCGAACTGCACCCAGAACCGGCCCTTGCGGTGCAGGCAGAGCAGCACGTGGGACAGGTCGGGCGACAGCACGAAGCAGGATGCTGTGAGGTGCTCGCGGCCACCCGCGCGCCACAGTGCGGCGTCGCCGTGGGACACGACGAAGGCGGTGAAGGCATCGCGGTTTGCGCCGGGCGGTGCGGCTCGGAGTTCGGCGAGGGCATCGAGCGCGTGCATGGGGTCCATCGTGGCAGGGTCCGCGCGGTGCTCGCGGACGGGCGCCCGCGTCAGACCAGCCCGCGCACGCCCGTCGCGACGGTGTCCCACACGGCGAGCAGCGGCTCGCGGGCGAGCCACACCGCGACGCCGTTGACGAGCACGAACAGGACGAACCACACCGCGGCGGGCAGCCGCATCTCGGCCGCGGCGATGTGGAAGTCGGTCTGCACGCGCGCCCCGGTGCCGAGCCACCGTGCGACCTGCACGACCGATCGCAGCCCGTCCACGACGAACAGGGCGCCGACGGCCGCGACGACGAGCACCGTGGCCTCCGACGGACGGAGCGCCACCCAGAGTGCGAGCGCGTCGAAGCCGACGACGACCAGGAGCCCGAACCAGTTGCGCACGAAGACCAGGGCGACGAGCCCGATCACCCCGAGCACCACGACGGGGAGCCACCGGGACCCGTGCAGCACCCCGGTCACGAGCAGCGTGCCCGCCCAGAGCGGCGCGCTGTAGCCGGCGTAGAGGTTCAGCACGCGCACGAGCCACCGGATGCCGCCGGGGACACCGCCGAGCTGCACCCAGGCCTCCCCGGAGCCGTCCGGGCGCAGGTCGATGCGTCGGATGCGGCCGCCGAAGGGCACCACGACGACGCAGTGGCCGACCTCGTGCGCGATCGTCGCGGCGATCCGCGCCACCCGCCCGACGCCGGGGACGAACGGGAGCACGGCGCCGACGAGGATCGCGACGAAGACCAGGGAAGCAGAGGACATCGTCCGCCACCCTGGCAGAGACGGCTAGGAGTGCACCGAGGGGAGCAGCACGACGGCGAGGACCGTCGCCGGGACGGCCACCGAGGTGAGGATGACGAGGAACATCGTCAGGCGGTTCATGCGGGTCTCCCTGGCTATTCGACCGTCACCGACTTGGCGAGGTTCCTCGGCTTGTCGACGTCGCAGCCGAGCTGCAGCGCGAGTTCGCGGGCGAGCATCTGGAGGGGTACGACGGCCTCGAGCGGACCCCACGGCCCGGTCTCGCCGAGCGCGGGGATGTCCGAGCCCGGCCCTCCGATGGTGATGACGAAGCCGCCACGGGCACGGACCTCGGAGATCGCGGCCTGCAGGCGGTGCTCGCCGTGGTCGATGACGACGACGGGCGTGCCCTCGTCGACGAGTGCCAGCGGGCCGTGCTTCAGCTCGCCGGACGGGTACGCCTCGGCCCAGCGGTAGCTGAGCTCCTTGAGCTTGAGCGCCCCCTCGGCGGCGTACGGCAGGCCGACACCACGCCCGAGGAACAGGAAGCCCGTGGCGTCCTTCACGCTCGACACGAGCAGCGGGATGCGGTCGGCCGCGACCTGCCCTGCGGTCGCGAGGCGCATCGGGAGCTCGCGGAGCGACGCCACGAGGGTGGCGGCGTGCATCGGCTCGATGCGACCGGACGCGACGAGCGCCGAGATCATCGCGGCGACCCCGACGACGACCTGGGCGGTGAACGTCTTCGTCGCCGCCACACCGATCTCGGGACCGGCGTGGCAGTCGAGCACGGCGCTGGCGCGACGGGCGAGCGAGGAGTGCACGTTGTTCGTCAGGGCGAGCACCGGGAAGCGGTCCTCGAACCGGTCGAGGGCCCGCAGCACGTCCGCGGTCTCGCCGGACTGGCTGATCGCGACGACGAGGGTGCCCGGGCCGAGGACGACCTGGTCCGCCTCGCTGGCGACGATGATGTCGGTGGGGACGCCGCCGATGCCGCGCAGCGCGGTGGCGATGACCTGCCCCGCGTTCAGCGAGGTGCCGCAGGCGACGATGGCGAGCCGGTGGAACCCGGGCAGGCCGAGACCGATCCACATGCTGCCGTCGGCGGCGCGGGAGGCGATGCGCTCGATGATGCCGGCGACGACCTCCGGCTGCTCCTCGATCTCCTTCGCCATGTGGTCCGGGTGGTCGCCGAGGTCGAGCGCGGCGGCCGCGAACGGCGACGGGGTCGGGAAGGGCACGGCGACCGAGACGCCGTCGGAGGACCAGGACCAGGACTCGCCGAGCTCGACGACGTCACCGTCACGGAGCGCCACGAAGGTCTCGCACCACTCGGCGATCGCGCCGATGTCGCTCGCGACGAAGTCCCCGCGGGAGGCCCGGGCGACGACGAGCGGGGAGCGCTCGGCGGCGACGACCATGCGTCCCGAGCGGGAGTCGAGGACGACGATGGCCCAGGAGCCCTCGAGCTGCGCGGCCGCGATCTGCACGGCGAGCATCAGGTCGTGGTCGACGGCCAGGGCGCGCTCGACGAGGTGGCTGATGACCTCGGAGTCGACGTCGGACCGGAAGACGTGTCCCTGCGCCTCGAGCATCGTGCGGAGGCGCTCGGCGTTCTCGATGATCCCGTTGTGGACGACGCTGATGCGACCGGAGCAGTCCTGGTGCGGGTGGGCGTTCGCCTCGCACACGCCGCCGTGGGTGGCCCAGCGGGTGTGGCCGATGCCGGTCCCGGTGAGGGCGTCGCCGGAGCGGGCGGCGACGAGCGTGCGGAGGTCACCGACGCGGGAGACGGACCGGATGGTCTCGGTCCCGCCGGAGGCCGTCCGCACCGCGATGCCGGCGGAGTCGTAGCCGCGGTACTCGAGTCGCTCGAGGCCGTCGAGCAGGTACGGGGTGGCGTCGTCGGAGACGCGGGCCGCGATGATGCCGCACATCGTGGATCCCTTCGGGTGGGAGGGGTGGGGGGAGCGGGTCGGCACCGACCGCCACTCGGGTCAGCCACGCGATCGGGGTTCGTCGACCTGGACCGCCGCCCGTCCTCGGATCAGGCGAGGACGGACGACGGCGTCCTGGGGTCGATCGTTCGGGTCCGATCGGGGTACCGCGGCCGGCCTCCCGGGGGAGGCGCGGCGGCCGGTGCACAGACAGCATCACCGGCGCGGCTGCCGCCGGACAACGTCCGCCGACGACTGTTGCGGTTCCCCGCGCACCAGGTGCGAGACTGCGGTGCCCGATGCGGGGTCACGCAACCGGTGGACCGAACGGTGGGTGCGCGACCAGCAGACAGACGGGAGGCCCGGTGCCAGCTGGCACCGGGCCTCCCGTGTGTGGATGGGCGGGTTCAGATCACGTGAGCAGCGCGACCAGGTGGGAGCGCGACCGCGCCCCGACCTTGCGGTAGATCTGCGTCAGCCGCAGCTCGACCGTGCGCTGGGACATGTACAGCGACGAGGCGATCTCGCGGTTGCGGTAGCCCTCCGTCACCTTCTGCACCACGGCACGCTCCTCCGCGGTCAGCGAGGTGAGCACTGCCGACGCGTCCGGCGCGCTCCGCGGCGTCCCGGGGGTGCCCGGGGTGGTCGCGGAGAGGAGCACGCCGGAGCGCACCGCACCGGAGAACGGACCGGAGCCGACGACGCCACCGAGGGTGGGCATCGCGACCGTCGGGGCCGGCGTCACGAGCGGACGTCGGAGACCGGCGGCCTCGTAGGCCGCCGCGGCTGCTGCACCCAGGCGGGCACGGTCGGCGGGGGTGCCGACCGCGGCGAGGGCCGCGAACGTCCGAGCACGCTCGAACTGCGAGTCCGCCGGCTGGAAGACCTCGAGGGCACGTCGCTTGGACGCGTCCTTGGTCCCCTCGTCGGCGATGAGCGCCACGCTCCGTGCCAGCACCAGGGCGCCCCAGCGGGACGGCCGGGCGTGGTGGTCAGCGGCGAGCCGTGCGGTGATGTTCCGCGCGTCGTCGATCCGGTCGAGCCGGGCGTAGGCCTCGACCAGGTCCCCGAGGTGCCGGAGCACCGCCGGGTTGCGCAGGGAACGACCGATGGCGTCGGCGGCCTCGAGCGAGGACGCCGCCTCCTCGAGCCGGCCGTCGAGCAGCAGCACGCGGCCGCGCAGGGCGTACAGCTTCGCCGTCGCACCCCACAGACGGCTCGTGGTGCGCTGTCGCAGGCAGTGGTCGACGACGTCGAGCGCGTCGGCCGAGCGACCCTCCGCGAAGTGCCGCCAGGCGATGGCGATCGCCCGGGACGGCTCGCGGAGCCGTTCCACGACCGCCGAGCCGGACTCCCAGACGTCGATCGCACGGAGCGCCTGCCGGAAGTTCCCGGAGCGCACCTCGTTCTCGGCGGACAGGTAGCGCGCCGCCTCGAGCCACACCGGAGCGGTGTCGTTGGCACGGGCGAGCACGAGTGCGAACACGCGGCGGGCGCTGCGGTAGCGCTCGGCGAGGCTCAGTGCGTGCGAGAGCAGCAGCAGTGCCGGGTCGGACATGGCGAGCAGCTTCTGGGCGGCGAGGCCCTCGTGCAGCTCGGCGTCCGGCGGCAGGGTGCCGTCGACGGCGGCGACGAGCTGTCGCGCCGTCGCGAGGACCTCCGCGGTGTGCTCGGAAGCACGGTCCTCGAAGAGCTCGGCGCGGTGCAGCAGGTCACGTGCCTGGTCGAGCTCCCACGCCTCGGCGCGGAAGGACGCCACCATGGCCAGCAGGCCGGCGAGGGCGTCGGACTCCTCGGCGTCGTCCGTCCGGACGGGGACCATCAGCTCGTCCGCGTGGACCACGTCGCCACTGAGGTACTGCACCGAGTACTGCAGGCGGAGTCGTCGGACCTCGTCGCGCAGCTCCTCGAACGGCTTGATCGCCGCGAGGTACCGCGCCGCGTAGCCGAGCAGCCGGTGTCCGAGCAGGACCTCGGCGACGGTCAGCAGTGCGGCGTGCTCGACCTCCGAGCCCGTCCCGACGTGCAGGGCACGCTCGGTCAGGGCGACGGCGGCGTGCGAGTCGCCCTCGGCCGCGTACGACTTCGCCGCGGTGAGCAGTGCGACCGCGTCGGGCGTGTGCTCGACGAAGCTGCTGTGCCAGACGGCGGAGCGGTCGTCGTGCGCCGCCGCGTCCGCTGCCAGCTCGGTGTGCGCCTCGCGGCGGTCCTTCGCGGGCATGCTCCAGTACAGCGCGGAGCGGACGAGCGGGTCACGGACGGCGATCGACTGCCCGCGGAGCGTGGCCAGGCCGGCGCCCACGAGGTCGTCGACGGCGTCCCGGTCCCAGCCGGCGAGCCGGGCCGTCGGCACGAGTGCCAACCGCGCCAGGACGTCCAGATCGCGTCCTGCGGCGGCTTCGAGCACGAGTGCCGCGGCTGCGGCGGTCGTCGGGGTGGGGCGGAGCGGGAGCACGAGCGGCTCGGTGCCGACGAGCTGTTCACGGCGGAGTGCGCCGATCTGCTCGCGGAGGGCTCCGGGGTTGCCACCGGTCTCGTGGGCGAGGACGGCGAGGACGCCGTCGTTCGCTTCTTCCGGGGCCATGTCACGAGCCAGCACGAGTGCCTCGTCCTGCGCGAGCGGTTCGAGCCGCAGCGTGGGGAGGGACGTGAGCGGGCCGTTCGACGGCACACGGCGGACGGTCGCCACGAGGCGGAGCGCCGTGCCGGCGAGCCGTCCCGCGAGGAAGGCGATGAGCTCCTGGCTCTCGGCGTCCATGCGGTCCAGGTCGTCGATGAGCACGAGCGTCGGCGGGAGCGTCAGCGCGTGCACGGCGTCGAGGAAGTCGTGCGCTGCGGCGAGGCCGTCGTCGACGTTGCGGACCAGACGCGCGATGTGCGCCGAGGCCCGGGGGTCGTCGAGGGCGGTGAACAGGGATGTCACTCCCGACATGGGCCAACGGGCTTCGCTTCCGTTGACGCCCAGTCGGACGACGGGGATGGAGACACGGTGCGAGACCGCGTCGAGGACGCTGCTGCGTCCGGAGCCAGGGTCGCCGACCACGACCATCGCAGACTCCCGGGGGAGGACTGCGAGGGCTGCGATCCGGTCGACCTCAGAACGTCGACCGGTGAGTTCCATCAGGACTCACCGGCCTCCGGTACCAGAGGCGGACCAGCGGTCAGAGCGCACGGAGGCGGACCGGCCCAGGACGGGGGTGGTGACCCCGCTGGAGCTCGGACGTGTGGCGGCCATCAGGGAGGCGCCGGGCAGATCGTGGTTGGAATGCGGTCGAGTGAGGGTGCACTCGATCTCGCTCGGGAACGATGAATTCATCGTCTTCTCACCCTTCGGGTTGGGTATCTGACGAACACGACGGGTCTGTGTCAGCTCCGGGACTAGGGATCCCGAGGCGTCGACTGGCCTGCCGTCTGTGAAGGAACCTATCTCAGTAGTTCGACGGGACAGCCGATGCACGCAGTCGGATGTGACGATGGGTCACCCCAGAACGGGGGGTCTTTCCCCCCTCGTGGGGGGCACATGGAGCGATCCAGGGGTCAGAACGGGGGACAGGTCTGTCCCCCTCCGGGCGGACCAGCGGCTGGTCAGCGCCGGATGATCTCGACCACGGCGTCGTGCACCAGGCCGTTCGAGGCGAGGGCGCTGCCGTGCCATGGGCCGGGATCGCCGTCGAGCGAGGTGAAGCGGCCGCCGGCCTCTTCGACGATGGGCACGAGCGCCGCCATGTCCCACGGCTTCAGGTCCGGCTCGCCGGCGACGTCGAGGATGCCCTCCGCGACCATCATGTACGACCACATGTCGCCGTAGGCCCGCGTGCGCCACACCATCCGGGACAGCGTGATCAGCGGCTCCAGCCGGTCGTCCTCGTCCCACTGCTGGATGCTGTTGTAGCTGAGGCTGGCGTCCGCCAGGTCCGCGACGCCGGAGACGTGCAGGGGGCCGTCGAACCCGTGCGCACCGAGGCCGGCTGCCGCCCACCAGCGCTTGCCGAGCGCGGGGGCGCTGACCACGCCGAGGACCGGCCGGCCGTCCACCGCGAGCGCGATGAGGGTCGCCCAGACCGGCACGCCACGGAGGTAGTTCGCGGTGCCGTCGATCGGGTCGACCACCCACTGGCGGTGTCCCTCGCTGAGGGCGTCGGCGCCGGTGTCCGCGGTGGTCTCCTCGCCGAGGAAGGCGTCGTCGGGGCGCTCGGCGGCGATCCGGTCGCGCAGGGCCCGTTCGACCGCCTGGTCGGCGTCGGTGACGTGGGTGCTGTCGGCCTTCCGCGACACGTGCAGGTCGGCGGCCCGGAAGCGCTCGAGGCTGATCGCGTCCGCGGTGTCCGCGAGGGAACGGGCGAAGTCCAGGTCGGCGCTGAGGTCCACGGGACGAGCGTAGCGGGGCTAGGCCGCGACGACCTCCTCCTCCTCGAGCCGGCTGACCTCGCGCGCACGGGCGATGCGGCTGCGACGGGCGACCAGGCCGTGCACGACGACGCAGAGCAGCACGGCCGCGGCGAGCCAGAGCGCCAGCACCAGGGAGCTCCGGCCGAGGGACGCGCCGGGGAAGTACTGCAGGTCCTGCGCGGCCTCCAGCCAGGCGGCGCCGCTCCAGAACGTGTTGAGGGCGGCGAAGAACCCGGGCTGGAACGCCGGCTGGAAGATTCCGCCTGAGGACGTGAAGTTCAGCATCACGAACAGCATCGTCAGCACCGGCGTCGTCCACCGCCCGAGCAACGGGTGCAGCCCGATCCCCAGGGCGATGATGACCGCGTCGTACATCCACGCGAACAGGAACACCTGCCACGTGTGGGTCGTGACGACGCCGTAGACCGGTCCGGCGACGACGGTGCCGATGCCCGCGACCACCCCGGCCGTGGCGAGTCCGACGACCGCCGTCCAGACCGCACCGAGCCGCGTCGCGAAGGCGGCGACCGCGATGGCCGAGGCGTACCCGCCGACGCTCAGCGCGACGAGCAGGAAGAACAGTCCCTGCCCGGTGGTGTCCTGGTCGCCGGCCGGCACGACGTCGACCACGCGGAAGGGCAGGTGCTGGTCGTACGCGATCGGCAGGAACACCTTCTGCGCCGCCGTGGCGGTCGTCTCCGACGCGGCCGTGGAGACGTAGAGCGTGGCGCCCGTCGTCGTCGGGGCGTACACGGCTGCGAGGTCGCGGTCGCGCACCTGACGCTCGGCGGTGGCCGTCGTCGCCACGACGTGGGCCACGAGGGCGCCGTCCGACTGGTCCGTGACCGTCTGCGCGAACACCTGCGCGGTGGGGCCCTGACCGACGATGCCGACGGGGAGCTCTCTCGGTGCGGGGGCGTGGAAGGCGCCGAGGTAGGCCAGGCCCATGCCGGCCGCGAGGAACAGCGGCACGAGGATGTGCGTCGCGAAGGTCAGCAGCGTGCGGCCGAGGCCCGCGGGGCGGAGCACCCCGGGCGCGCGGTGGGGAGGTCGGGGAGCGGCGTGGTGGCTCTTGACGTAGTTGTACTTTGCAACTTCAGACACGTGTGGCGATGCTACGCCCGTGCCGGGGGTTTGTCGACGCGGGACCAGGCGGCTGCGCGGGGCTGCGCGGCGGGACCAGCCCGGCGAGCGGGGCTGCGCGTCGCACGACCAGCCCGGTGAGATAGCACTTCGTGTCGGGTCCGGCCCGGCCGACCCGACACGAAGTGCGATCTCACCGAGGACAACCGCCGGCGGCCACGCCAGCCGCGGCGGGCACGGAACCGCGCGGCTCAGTCGGAACCGGGGTCGTGCGCGCCCATGCCCGTCAGCAGTGCACGGAAGGAGTCCAGCCGCTCGATGCCCGTCGGCCCGAGCTCCCCGGCGGCGACCCGGTCGACGATCTCCCAGTCGTGGGCCTGCGGCAGCGGGATGTCGTCCCGCGGGGGCAGCACCGGGATCGCGTGGGAGGCGAAGGCGCGGAACACGTTCTCGGGCTGCACGTGCCCGAGGCCGAACGACCGCACACCCGGCGTGTCGATGATCCAGCCGCCGTCGTGCACGCGCAACGCGACCGAGGACGACGACGTGTGCCGCCCCCGCCCGGTGACGGAGTTCACGACGCCGATCGCCCGCGTGGACCCGGTCAGGGCGTTCACGAGCGTGGACTTGCCGACGCCGGAGTGCCCCACGGTCACGGTGACCTTGCCGTCGAGCAGCTCGTGCAGGTCGTCGAGCGGGAAGTCGTCCGCACGGCTCGTCACGATCCGCAGGTCCAGGCACGCGAAGTGCGCCAGGAACGCTGTCGGGTCGGCGAGGTCGGTCTTCGTGATGCACAGGATCGGGTCGAGGCCGGCGTCGAACGCCGCCACGAGGTACCGGTCGATCAGCCGCGTGCGGGGCTCGGGATCCGCCGCCGCGACGACCACGAGCATCTGGTCGGCGTTCGCGACGATGACACGCTCGACCTCGTCCGAGTCGTCGGCGCTCCGCCGCAGCAGCGTCGTCCGTTCGGCGACCCGCACGATGCGCGCCAGGGAGCCCTCGTCGCCGGAGACGTCCCCGGTGAGTGACACGTGGTCGCCCGTGACGACGGACTTGCGCCCGAGTTCCCGGGCCTTCGTCGCCGTGATGACGTGCTCGCCGTCCTCGTCGGTCACGAGCACGCCGAACCGCCCGCGGTCGACGTTCGTCACCCAGCCGCTCGGCGCGTCCTCGTACGCGGGACGCGTCTTCGTGCGCGGCCGGTTGCCCTTCGGGTTCGGGCGCACCCGCACGCTCGACTCGTCGTACTGGCCGTAGGGCTCGTCCTCGTCGCCGTCCGACCCGCCGTCGTCGTCCCACCAGCTCATCGCGACACCTCCGGCGACGAGGACGGCGACGCCGATGAAGACGACGCCGACACCGAAGCCGACGCCACGAGCTCGGCCCACAGCTCCGGGAACTGCGGCAGCGTCTTCGCCGTCGTCCCGATGTCGTCCACCGCGATGCCCGGCGTCACCAGCCCGACGATCGCGCCAGCGGTCGCCATCCGGTGGTCCTCGTACGCGGCCCAGCCACCGCCGTGGAGCGGCGCCGGCTCGATCCGCAGGCCGTCGTCGAGTTCGTGCACCGAGCCTCCTGTCTGGTTCACGTCCGCAGCGAGCGCTGCCAGCCGGTCCGTCTCGTGGCCGCGCAGGTGGCCGATCCCGGTGATGGTCGTCGGTCCGGCGGCCAACGCCGCCAGCGCGACGAGCGCCGGTGCCAGCTCGCCACCGCGGGTCAGGTCCAGGTCCAGACCCGGGACGGAGGCTCCCCCTCGGATCCCGACGCCGCCACCGAACACCAGGTCGTCGCCGTCTCGGACCACGGTCGCGCCCCACCGGGGCAGGAGGGTCTCGAGGTCGGCACCGACCTGCGTGGTGTGGGTGGGCCAGGTGCGGATGCGGACGGTGCCGCCGGCGACGAGTGCGGCGACGGCGAAGGGCGCGGCGTTCGACAGGTCGGGCTCGATGGTGACGTCGACCGCGGCGATCGGGCCCGGGTGCACGACCCACTCGCCGACCGCGGGCTCGTCGACGCGGACGCCGCGGGCGCGGAGGGCGGCGACGGTCATCTCGATGTGGGGGAGGCTCGGCAGGCGCTCGCCCTCGTGGCGGAGGTGCAGCCCCTGGTCGAAGCGGGGGGCCGAGAGCAGCAGGCCGGAGACGAACTGGGACGAGGCCGAGGCGTCGATCGACAGCGCGCCGCCGCGGACCGAGCCCGTGCCGGTGAACGCGAACGGCAGTGAGCCGTCCCCGTCGTCGGTGACGTCCACGCCGAGCTGCACCAGGGCGTCGATGACGGGGCGCATCGGGCGGCGTCTGGCGGACTCGTCACCGTCGAAGACGACCGGGCCGACGGCGAGGGCGGCGAGCGGGGGCAGGAAGCGCATCACGGTGCCGGCGAGACCGCAGTCGACGCGGACGTCCCCGGTCATCGGCGCCGGGGTGACCCGGAGGTCGGGGCCGTACGGGTTCGGGCCGTCGGGGTCCGTGCTCGGGAGCTCCTCGATCCCCACGCCGAGTGCGCGGAGCCCCTCGACCATCAGGGCGGAGTCGCGCGAGTGCAGCGGCAGGTGGATCCTGGACGGTCCGTCGGCGAGGGCCGCGAGGACGAGCTCGCGGTTCGTCAACGACTTCGACCCGGGCAGCGAGACGTCGCCGCGGAGGGGCCCGCTCGCGACGGGCGCGACCCACGGGGCCGGACCCGCTCCGGTGGGGGTCTGGCTCTGGGAATGCGTCGTGTCTGCCATCGGTTCACAAGACTACTGAAACGATGTGGAGGACCCGTGGCGACAGCACTCGCACCCACGCGGACACGCTTGCCGGACGCGTCGACGACGCTGCCCGTCGTCCCGACGTCGCTCGCCCTAGACTGGCGGGCGATGACGACCGACGAGCCGCAGGCGACACCGAACGACCTGGTCGAGGAGACCGAGGCCCAGCTCGACGCTGAGGAGGCCGAGGCCGAGGTCGTCGACGCGAAGACCGTGTCGAGCCCCGAACTGCGCCGGCTCTTCGAGGACCAGGCGCTCCCGTTCATGGACCAGCTCTACGGCGCGGCCATGCGGATGACCCGGAACCCGTCGGACGCGTCCGACCTGGTGCAGGAGACCTTCGTCAAGGCGTTCGCCGCGTTCCGCCAGTTCAAGCAGGGCACGAACCTGAAGGCCTGGCTGTACCGGATCCTGACGAACACGTTCATCAACACGTACCGCAAGAACCAGCGGAACCCGTACCAGGGCACCATCGACGAGCTCGAGGACTGGCAGCTCGGCGGCGCGGAGAGCGTCACCCAGTCGGTGTCCGCGCGGTCCGCCGAGGCCGACGCGATCGACCACCTGCCGTCCTCCGCCGTGAAGGACGCCCTGCAGGCCATCCCCGAGGACTTCCGGATGGCCGTGTACTTCGCCGACGTCGAGGGCTTCTCCTACCAGGAGATCGCCGACATCATGAAGACCCCCGTGGGGACGGTCATGAGCCGTCTCCACCGTGGACGCCGGCTCCTCCGGGGGCTCCTGGCGGACCACGCTCGCGAGACCGGTGTCGTTCCGGACGCAGCGTCGACGGCGACGATGCGCGGACGAGGCCGAGGAACTGCTGCGGCGTCGAGCCGCACGAACGGAAAGGGTGCGCGATGAGCGGCTGCGACTGCTCCAAGGCCAAGGCGGAGCTCGAGGAGTTCCTGCACGACGAGCTGCGGCACGAGGACGCCGCGGACATCCGCGAGCACATGGACGACTGCGTGGACTGCCAGACCGAGCACCGTGTCGGCGTGGTCCTGATGGAGACCGTCAAGCGTGCCTGCCGGGAGACCGCGCCGGACCAGCTGCGGAGCGAGATCCTGACCCGCATCCGCGAGGAGCAGTCGACGCACTGACGTCGTCCGGCGGAGTCGCGCACGTCCCGCGTCGGGTCCGCTCAGCGTCCGGCTGCGTACTCGGCCGCGACCGTTGCCGGGTCGAGCACCTGGTCGTGGACGCGGACCGTGTCGACGTCGCCGGTGAACGCCCAGGCGCCGCTGCCTCCCCACCCGCTGAGTGACTGGCGTCCGACGCGCCAGAACCCGCTGTACTGGCGCAGGCTCCTGGCATCGGTGCGGCTGCCCTGGCACTCGCCGTCGAGGTACAGCACCATCGACCCCGGCGTGAAGGTGGCGACGGCGTGGTGCCACTGCCCGTCGTCCACACGGGTGGGTGCGACGACCATGAACTTGAACTGCGAGCCGGACTCCTCGGTGCCGAAGCGCAGGCGTCCGTCTGCGTCGACGAAGAGGTGTCGATCGCGGTAGACCGAGGACAGGTTCTGATCCGACCCGAAGCCGAACACCCGCCCCCCGGCGACCTCGGTGCGGAACCACGCCGAGATCGTGAACACGTTCGGGGCGGCGACCGCCGTGTCCGTGACCGCGTAGCCCTCGGAGCCGTCGGCGGTGAGGTGGACGGACGGGTTCGCTGCGCAGTCGCCGTCGATCCGCGACGCACCGACGTTGGCGAAGAAGCCGTCCGCGCCGTGTCCGCTGACGTCAGCGACCCGCGCACCGTTCTTCTCCGCGAAGTCCCACGCGAGCACGGCACCGGCTGGGTCGTGGTGGAAGCACCCGAACTCGGTGGACCCGAGCGCCGCCGCGGTCGTGGTCGTGCCGGAGAACGACGCGCCCGAGAACGCGGTGGTCACCCCGACCAGCACCACGAGGGCTCCGGCGACGAGGGGGACCGCTGCCGAGCGGGGTGCGTGACCAGGGGTGCCCGGCCGCAGCGGCGTGGTGCGGAGGTCCCAGCGCGGGGCACCGCACCGTCGGCACGGCTCACCGTCGAGGATCGGTCGGTCGAGGCGGGCGAGCAGCAGCAACGCGGCGGCTGCGAGCCCGACGGCGATCAGGTCCGCCCACGCCTGTTCGCCGACCCACACCCGCGGCAGCCCGACGAACGGGAACCGCAGGACCCCGATGCCGAGCACCGCGTCGGGTGCCACCGCCGTCCGGTCGGCGGCCGGGTTGGCGTCGCCGCGGAGTCGGAGGGAGCCGTCCTGTTCCACGCGGTGCAGCCGGTGCAGGCGGAGCCGGTCGTCGTGGTCGGGGTCCTCGACGAGCAGGACACGACCCGGTGTGACGGCGTCCGGCCCGGTCGGCATCGCCGCGACGACGTCGCCCGTCCGGATCGCGGGGGCCATCGAGTCCGACACGACCGTCGTCACGTGCCAGCCGAGGAACACGGGGAGCGTGGACCACAGGGCGAGCAGCAGGACCGACCACAGCACGGTCCTGGCCGTGACCGCGAGGAGCAGCCGCGGGACGTCACCCACGCACCGGCGGTGCCAGGTGGTGATGGTGGTCGACATCGGCTGCTCCTCGTGCTCGGGCTCGGACGGGTGGGACAGGTCGGACGGGTCGGTCAGCGCGTCAGGACGCCGTCTGGGCTTCCCAGACGAACGTCGTGCCGGCCTCGGAGGACTGCGCGGTGTTCGGGGTGTCCTCCGCGAGGTCGTAGACGAACCGGTAGGTGGTGCTCGCGGTGCCCGTGGCAGGCGCCCAGTCGTCGAGCCCCTCGCCGTAGGAGTCGAGGTCCATCAGGCCGGCAAGCGTGCCGTCGTGCACCGTGGACGTCGCGGTGAACGTGCTGCAGTCCCCGGCCGTGCCGAGCGACCCACGCTCGACCGTCATGTTGACGTGCTGCGCGAGGGTGTCCTCGTCCGTCTGGGCGGCGGTGTAGAGCTTGACGGTCGTGGGGTTCGTCGTGGTGGCCGTGACGGTGATGCAGTTCGAGCCGGTGGACCCGGGGACGAGGTCCTCGGCGTCGAACAGCGCGACACCCTCGTCGTTGTCCGTCAGCGCCACGGCACCGGTCCGCCAGCTGTTGCCGGCGTTGTCGGTGGAGGCGGAGAACGCGGCGTACGACGCGGTGGCGATGAGCGCGCCGCTCGCGACGACGGCGAGGGGGAGTGCGATCCAGGCGGCGGTGCGACCGTGGCGGGAGGAGATGTGCATGGCTGTCCTGTCGGTGAGGTCACCCGGGTTGGTGACATACCAGCAGCGTATATGAATATCAGTTGCGATGGAACCCTCGTCGCAACACGATCCACGGCCCGGGTAGGGTCACGGACATGAGCCTCTCCGTCGAGTCGATCACCAGCTGGTCCGACCCGGACGTCGACGACGTCACCACCCTCGTCCGCCTCCTCGGGCACGACGCCGACCCCGTGGGCATGCGGGAACGCCTGGAGCGGCTCACGCCCGAGGCCGGCCACCGGACGTGGATCGTCCGGGACGACGCCGGCCGGGCCGTCGCCGTCGCGGGAGCGCAGGTCACGTGGGCGTACGCCTCGGACGAGCCGACGGCGCAGCTGCTCCTGCTGGTGGTCGACCCGTCAGCCAGGAGGCTCGGCACCGGTTCCCTGCTCATCGGCACCTTCGAGACGTGGGCCGCCGAACAGGGCGCGCGACGGCTGTCCGCCGTCAGCGCGGCCGCCACCGACAGCGCGCACCGGTTCTACCAGAAGCGCGGGTACCACGACTCCGGGGTGCGGTACACGCGCATCGTGTGACGGGTACTGCGCCGGGCCCGGCGCAGCACCACGAGCTTCGCGCCCCGCAACGAACAACGCGCCCCGACACATCGGGGCGCGTCGTTCGTGACGGGGCGCGGTCGGCTAGCCGAGCGCCTTCGTGATGACGTCGGAGGCCTCTTGCGACGAGCGCTTCGACGACCCCGTTGCCGGTGCGGCACTGGCCGGACGGGACGCGACCGACAGCGGTCGGCCGTCGAGGTGCGGCGAGAGGTTCATGCACACGAACGGCCAGGCGCCCTGGTTCTCGGGTTCTTCCTGGGCCCACACGACCTCGGCGTCCGGGTAGCCCGCCAGGACCTCGAGCAGGCGCTCGAGGGGGAGCGGTGCGAGCTGCTCGAGGCGGACGAGGGCGACGTCGGTGATCCCGCGCTTGTCGGCCTCGGCGCGCAGGTCGTGGTGGACCTTGCCCGAGTGCAGCACGACGCGGCGCACGGCACTGCGGTCGGTGATCGCGGCGTCGTCGATGACCTCCTCGAAGGTGCCGCTCGTGAAGGCGTCGACCGGGCTCGTCGCCTGACGGAGTCGGAGCATCGCCTTCGGGCTGAACACCACGAGTGGCTTCTGCGGGCGCTGCCACGCCTGACGACGCAGCAGGTGGAAGTACGACGCCGGGGTCGACGGACGCGCCACCACCATGTTGTCCTGGGCGCACAGCTGCAGGTAGCGCTCGATGCGGGCCGACGAGTGGTCGGGTCCCTGGCCCTCGTAGCCGTGCGGCAGCAGCAGCACCAGGCCGGAGCGCTGGCCCCACTTCTGCTCGGCGGAGGAGATGAACTCGTCGATGACCGTCTGGGCGCCGTTGGCGAAGTCGCCGAACTGCGCCTCCCAGAGCACGAGGGCGTCCGGCCGCTCCACCGAGTAGCCGTACTCGAACGCCATCGCCGCGTACTCGCTGAGGAGCGTGTCGTAGATGTAGAAGCGGGCCTGGTCCTCGGTCAGGTTCGACAGGGGCAACCACTCCTGGCCGTTGGCCCGGTCGTGGAACACCGCCTGGCGCTGCACGAAGGTGCCACGGCGGGCGTCCTGCCCGGCGAGCCGGACGGGCTTGCCCTCGGTCAGCAGCGAGCCGATCGCCATCAGCTCGGCCATCGCCCAGTCGACGCCGCCCTTGCGGGTCATCTCGGTGCGCTTCGTGAGCAGGGCCTGCAGCTTCGGGTGGACCTGGAAGCCGGCGGGCGGGTTGCCGTGGGCGTCGCCGATGAGCTCGACGAGATCCTGCGAGATCGCGGTGTCGCGGGCCTCGTGCTCGGAGTCGTCGCGCTGCGCTGCCGGTCGTTCGAGCCCCTGCACGGCGCCGTCGTCGTCGACCTCGATCACCGGGATCGTGCCGGTCTGGGCCTCGTGCGTCTCCGCGAAGGCCCGCTCGAGGCGGTCCTGGAAGTCGCGGTGGGCCTCGTCGTACTCCTCTTGCGTGATGTCGCCGCGGCCGACCAGGGCCTCGGTGAACAGCGTGCGGACGGAGCGCTTGGCCTCGATGAGGTTGTACATGAGCGGCTGCGTCATCGAGGGGTCGTCGCCCTCGTTGTGGCCGCGGCGGCGGTAGCAGACGAGATCGATGACGACGTCGCGGTGGAACTCCTCGCGGTACGCGAACGCCAGGTCGGCGACGCGGGCGACGGACTCGGGGTCGTCGCCGTTCACGTGGAAGACCGGCGCCTGGATCGTCTTGGCGACGTCGGTGGAGTACACCGAGGTGCGCGCCTGGTCCGGCGGGGTGGTGAACCCGACCTGGTTGTTGATGACCAGGTGCACGGTGCCGCCGGTGCGGTACCCGCGGAGCTGGGACATCTGCAGCGTCTCGACGACCACGCCCTGGCCCGCCATCGCCGCGTCGCCGTGGACGAGCACGGGGAGCACGCCGTAGACCCCGGCGGGGCCGCGGTCCTGCTTGGCACGGACGATGCCCTCGAGCACGCCGTCGACGGCCTCGAGGTGAGACGGGTTCGCGGCGATCGTGACGGGGATCGTGGTGCCGTCCGATGCGCGGAAGACGCCCTCGGTGCCGACGTGGTACTTCACGTCGCCGGAGCCCTGGCCCTGCACGGAGCCCGGGAGCGTGGTGCCCTCGAACTCGCGGAAGATCTGGCCGTAGGTCTTGCCGGCGATGTTCGTCAGCACGTTGAGGCGACCGCGGTGCGCCATGCCGATCGCGACCTCGTCGAGCCCGGCGATCGCCGCGTGCTGGATGAGGGTGTCGAGGAAGGCGATGGTGGACTCGCCGCCCTCGAGCGAGAACCGCTTCTGGCCGACGTACTTGGTCTGCAGGAAGGTCTCGAAGGCCTCGGCCTCGTTGAGCTTGCCGAGGACGCGGAGCTGCTCCTCCTTCGAGGGCTTGCTGTAGGGGACCTCGATGCGGGACTGGACCCAGCGGCGCTGCTCCGGGTCCTGGATGTGCATGTACTCGATGCCCACCGTGCGGCAGTAGGCGTCACGGAGCACACCGAGGACGTCGCGGAGCGGGGCGTTCGTCGTGCCGGCGAGCCCGCCGGTGACGAACTCGCGGTCGAGGTCCCAGAACGTCAGCCCGTGGCTCTCGATCTCGAGGTCGGGGTGCGTGCGCTGCCGGTACTCGAGCGGGTCGATGTCGGCCATCAGGTGACCGCGGACCCGGTAGCTGTTGATGAGCTCCAGCACGCGGGCCGTCTTGTTGACACGGTGCGCGAGGTCGACGTTGATGTCGTTCGCCCACTGGATCGGCTTGTACGGGATCCGGAGCGCCGAGAAGATGCCCTCGTAGAAGCCGTGCTCGCCGATGAGCCGCTCGTGCACCCGCTTGAGGTACTCGCCCGACCCGGCGCCCTGGATGACGCGGTGGTCGTAGGTGCTGGTCAGGGTGATGGTCTTGCCGATGCCGAGCTCGACGAGGGTCTTGGCGGCCGAGCCCTGGAACTGCGCCGGGTACTCGAGCGCGCCGGCGCCGATGATCGACCCCTGGCCCTTGGTCAGGCGGGGGACCGAGTGCACGGTGCCGATGCCGCCCGGGTTCGTCAGGGAGATCGTCGTGCCCTGGAAGTCCGCCGGCGTGAGCTTGTTGTCACGGGCCCGCTTGACGAGGTCCTCGTACGCGGAGAGGAACTGGCCGAACGTCAGCGACTCGGCACGCTTGATGCTCGGGACGAGGAGGGAGCGGGTGCCGTCCTTCTTCGGGACGTCGATCGCGATGCCGAGGCCCACGTGCGCGGGCTGCACCACGAAGGGCTTGCCGTCGCGGTCCTCGTAGAAGACGTTCTGGCTCGGGGTGTCCTTGAGCGCCTGCACCATGGCCCAGCCGATGAGGTGCGTGAAGGAGATCTTGCCGCCGCGGGCCCGGCGCAGGTGGTTGTTGATGACGATGCGGTTGTCGATCATCAGCTTCGCGGGGATGGTCCGCACGCTGGTCGCCGTGGGGACGGTCAACGAGGCGTCCATGTTCGACGCCAGGGTCTTCGCCATGCCACGGAGCGGGGTGGCCACGTCCTCGTGGGTCTCGTCGTGCTCGTCGGTCTGGTCGTTCGCCTCGGCCGGGATCGGCTGCGGCGACGGCTGCTTCGAGGTTGTGCGGGCCTGGATCTGTCCGCCCTTGCCCTCGGCCGGAGCAGGAGCAGGCGCTGCGGGAGCAGGCGCCGAGGCGGCCGCAGGAGCCGGAGCTGCGGGAGCCGCGGCACCAGCGGCGCCCTTGCCGCTCTGGTGGTAGCTCTCGAGGACCGGCCACCACGACTTGTCGACGGAGTCCTTGTCGGCGAGGAACTGCTCGTAGAGCTCGTCCACCAGCCACTCGTTCGCGCCGAATTCGCCCGCGGTCTCGTCAGTTCCGGTCAGATGGCTCGACACAGCCGATCGCCCACTCTCCGTCGATTGATGCTCGTGTGTGTCGTGCGGCGCAACCCTGCCCCGCACGACGTCCAGCGTAGCCGTTCCCACATGACCGTCCGGTGTCAGGTCGACGCATGTCGTCGGCGCAGTACGGTGGTCGGCATGAGGTTCTACGAGACCCGGCCGACGCACGACCTGACCTACTCCGACGTCTTCCTCGTGCCCAGTCGATCGGGTGTCACGAGCCGCTTCGACGTCGACCTCGCGTCGAACGACGGCACCGGCACCACCATCCCGATCGTCAGCGCGAACATGAACTCGGTCACGGGTCCGCGCCTCGCCGCCACCCTCGCCCGACGCGGTGGGCTCGGTGTCCTGCCGCAGGACATGCACCTGCAGGACCTCGACGCCGCGATCCGCTGGGTCAAGGACCAGCCGGTCGACTACGACACCGCGATCGACATGGGCGCCGACACCACGGTCGCCGAGACCCTCGAACAGCTGCTGCCGGTCGCCGGTCGCGGGGTCGTCGTGCGGGACGGCTCGGGGGAGTACCTCGGCTGCGTCCCCGCGACCCGCCTCGGCACCGCCGGCCCCGACGCCACGCTCCGCGACCTGCTGCACGGCGCCTCCACGGCCGTCGACGCCGACGACGCCGGCTCCTCGCGCCACGTCTACGACGTCCTCACCGCCGCCGACGTCGACTTCGCCCCGGTCATGCGGCACGGGCACGTCGTCGGCACCACCAGCCCGACCAGCGCGATCCGCTCGGACATCTACCGCCCGGCCGTCGACGCCTCCGGCAGGCTCCGGGTCGCCGCCGCGATCGGCATCAACGGCGACGTCGCCGCGAAGGCGAAGGCCCTCGCGAGCGCCGGCGTCGACGTCCTCGTGCTCGACACCGCCCACGGCCACCAGGAGGGCATGCTCCGTGCGCTCCGCGCCGTGTCCGAGCTCCGCCTCGGCATCCCGCTCGTGGCCGGCAACGTCGTCACCGCCGACGCCGTCGCACACCTCGTCGCAGCCGGCGCCGACATCGTCAAGGTCGGGGTCGGCCCCGGCGCCATGTGCACCACGCGCATGATGACTGCGGTCGGCCGTCCACAGTTCTCCGCCGTGCTCGAGACCGCCGCTGCCGCCAGGTCCCTCGGCGCCCACGTCTGGGCCGACGGCGGCGTCCGGTACCCGCGCGACGTCGCACTCGCCCTCGCGGCCGGTGCCAGCGCCGTGATTATCGGCTCGTGGTTCGCCGGCACGCTCGAGGCCCCTGGCGTCCTGCGTCGGGACGCCAAGGGCGCCGCGTACAAGGAGAGCTGGGGGATGGCGTCCGCCAAGGCGGTCCGCGAGCGCTTCGAGCGGCTCGACCCGTACGAGCGAGCACGCAAGGCGCTCTTCGCCGAGGGGATCTCGTCCTCGACGATCTACCTCGACCCGGAGCGCCCGAGCGTCGAGGACCTGCTCGACATGATCACGACCGGCGTCCGCAGCTCCGCGACGTACGCCGGCGCGACCAGCCTGGCCGAGTTCTCCGAGCGCGCGCTCGTCGGCATCCAGTCCGCCGCCGGCTACGAAGAGGGCAAGCCGCTGCCCGTCAGCTGGTAGCGCCGGACGAGGGCAAGACAGCACCCTCGGCTGGCCCGTCAGCTGGTAGCCGACCACGGACAGACGGGAGGCTCCCCACCAGCTGGTGGGGAGCCTCCCGTCCGTCGTCCTGGTGCGTCTACCGGCGGCGGGTCGCGTCCTCGACGGTGCCCACCAGTTCTTCGAGGATGTCCTCCAGGAACAGCACGCCCGTCGTGCGGCCCTCCGCGTCGAAGGCGCGGGCCACGTGGCGGCCGGCGGCGCGCATGGTGGCGAGGGCGTCCTCCAGGTCCATCTCCGTGTAGAGCGAGATGAGCTGGCGGATGCGCTTCGGCGGCACCGGGTCGTCGAACTCGTCCGGTCGCAGGTCGATGACGTCCTTGACGTGGACGTAGCCGGTGGGCTCGCCCTCGTCGCCGACGAGCACGTATCGGGAGAACCCGCGCTGCGCGACCGCACGTTCGACGTCACCGGGGGTGGCGACGTCGGGCAGCGTGACGAGTTCCGACATCGGCAGGGCGATGTCCTTGACCTTCTTCTCGGTGAACTCGAACGCCATCCGGAGCGTGCCGCCGTCGTCGGAGAGCGTGCCCTCGCGACGGGACTGCTCGACGATGGTCTGGACCTCTTCCACCGTGTAGGCGCTGACGGCCTCGTCCTTCGGCTCGACCTTGAAGAGCCGGAGCACGGCGTTGGCGACCTCGTTCAGGCCGACGACGACCCAGTGCAGGCCGTGACCGATGTACCAGAGCGTCGGCACGAGCAGCAGTGCGGCGCGGTCGGGCATCGAGAACGAGATGTTCTTCGGCACCATCTCGCCGAACACCACGTGCAGGAACGACACGAGCAGCAGCGTGAAGACGAACGCCACGATGCCGATGACCTCGACGCTCCACCCGGTCAGGTGCAGCGGACCCTCGAGCAGGTGGTGGATCGCCGGCTCGGAGACGTTGAGGATGAGCAGCGAGCACACGGTGATGCCGAGCTGCGTGGTCGCGAGCATCCGGGTGGCGTGCTCCATCGCCCACAGGGTCATCTGTGCGGCGCGGGAGCCCTCCTCGGCCCGGGGCTCGATCTGCGAGCGGCGCGCGGAGATGACGGCGAACTCGGCCGCGACGAAGAACGCGTTGCCGCCGAGCAGGACGAACAGCCAGAAGATCCCCCACCAGTCGGAGCTCATCGGGTGGCCTCCTTCTTGGTCTTGGTCGTGCTCTTGCCCGTTGCGGGGACGGTCACGCCGTCGGGCGGCGTGTCTGCCGGCGTCGGGGTCCAGCGGATGCGGTCGACCCGGCGGCCGTCGAGGCGTTCGACGCGGAAGACGCCGTCCGGCAGCGGGACCTCGTCGCCGACGATCGGCAGGCGGCCGAGCGTCGACATGAGGAAGCCGCCGACGGTCTCGTAGGGGCCGTCCTCGGGCACCTTGACGCCGGCGCGGTCCTCGAGCTCGTCCGGGCGGAGGAGCCCCGGGAACGTCAGCCAGTTGCGGGAGCGGACGACGTCGATGCGGGCGCGGTCGTGTTCGTCGGAGACCTCGCCGACGAGTTCCTCGATGAGGTCCTCGAGCGTGACGACCCCGGCGGTGCCGCCGTACTCGTCGACGACGATGACCATCTGGTAGCCGCGACCACGGACCTCGGTCAGCAGGGTGTCGCCCGGCATCGTCTCGGGGACCCGCTCGGCGTCGGTCATCAGGGCACCGACCGGCACCTCGGGACGCTTCTCGCGTGGGACCGCGACGGCCTGCTTGACGTGCACCAGGCCGACGACGTCGTCCGCGTCCTCCTCGATCACGGGGAAGCGGCTGAAGCCGGTGCGGCGGGCGAGGGCGATGACGTCCTCGGCCGACTCGGACACGCGGATGGTGGAGAGCCGCGGGCGCGGGGTCATCACGTCACTGGCGTCGAGCTCGGAGAAGGACAGCGTGCGCTGCAGCAGCGTCGCCGTGTCCTGTTCGAGCGACCCCTCGGACGCGGACCGCCGGAGCAGCGAGGTGAGCTCCTCGGCGCTGCGTGCACCGGAGAGCTCCTCTTGTGGCTCGATGCCCATCGCGCGCAGCACCGCGTTCGCGGTGCCGTTCAGCACGGCGACGGCCGGCTTGAAGACGGTGGTGAACGCGATCTGCAGCGGCACGACCAGGCGTGCGGTCTGCAGGGGGAGTGCGAGCGCGAAGTTCTTCGGCACGAGCTCACCGAGGATCATCGAGAGCAGCGTCGCGATGACGAGCGCCACGATCGACCCGACCGTCTCGACGACACCCTCGGGCAGGTCCATCGCCAGGAACGGGGCCTCGAGGAGCTTCGCGATCGACGGCTCGAGCAGGTAGCCGGTCAGCAGCGTGGTCAGCGTGATGCCGAGCTGCGCGCTGGACAGGTGCGTCGAGGTGACCTTGAGCGCGCCGATGACCGGCGCCAGGCCGGCCTCACCGCGATCACGACGGGCTTCGACGTCGGCGCGGTCGAGGTTGACGAGCGAGAACTCGGACGCCACGAACACGCCGGTGCCGAGGGTCAGCAGGATGCCGCCGACCAGCATGAGGACGTCGACGGGGCTCATCGTCGCCACCCCCGGTCGTCGAGGCGGACGTCGCGTCGGGCGCGCGATGAGTCAGGGCAGCTCACCGAGTGAGCGCCGGATGAGTGATGGGGCGAAGAAGGATTCGGAGGATCGTCCACAGTGAGTGTCATGGTAGCGGGCGCTCAGTCGGCGGATGCCGAGAATGCGCTCACTTGGTGACGGATGCTCGGTGGTACTGCTGCGGCTCGTAGTCGATCTCGACGTTGAGCTCACGAGCGGCCCGGAGCGCGAAGGACGGGTCGCGGAGGAACTCGCGTCCGACCATCACGATGTCGGCCTGCCCGGTCGCCACGATCTGCTCGGCCTGGAACGCCTCGGAGATCATGCCCACCGCGATCGTCCCGATGCCCGCGCCCTGCTTCACACCGGCGGCGAAGGGCACCTGGTAGCCGGGTCCGACGGGGATCGGGGCCGAGGCCACGTTGCCGCCGGTCGAGACGTCGGCGAGGTCGGCCCCGTGCTCGGCGGCCCAGCGTGCGACCTGGACGGTCTCCTCGAGCGTGACGCCGCCCGTGGTCCAGTCGGTGGCGGAGAAGCGGACGACGACCGGGAAGCCCTCGCCGACCTCGTTGCGCACGGCGTCGACGACGTCCAGCAGCGCTCGGGCGCGGTTCTCGAGCGAGCCGCCGAACTCGTCGGTGCGGTGGTTGCTCAGCGGCGACAGGAACTGGTGCAGCAGGTACCCGTGCGCGGCGTGCAGCTCGACGAGGTCGAACCCGGCCTCGACCGACCGGCGTGCGGCAGCGGCGAACCCGAGCGCGACGAGCCGGATGTCCTCGGTGGTGAGCTCGCGGGGGGTGTCGTAGCCGTCGAAGGCCACGGCCGACGGGGCCACCGTGGTCCAGCCGCCCTCGGACGCGGGGACCGTGCCGTGCGTGGTGTCCCAGGGGCGGTACGTCGAGGCCTTGCGACCGGCGTGCGCGAGCTGGATGCCCGCGGCGGCGCCCTGCGAGTGGATGAAGTCGACGATCGGCCGGTAGGCGTCGCGCTGCTCGTCGTTCCAGAGGCCGAGGTCCTGCGGGGTGATGCGGCCCTCCGGCACGACACCGGTCGCCTCGAGCACGACCGCGCCGGCGCCGCCCTTGGCGAACCCGCCCAGGTGCACGAGGTGCCACGGCGTCGGCACGCCGTCCTGCTGATCGACCGAGTACTGGCACATCGGCGAGACCCAGATGCGGTTGCGGACCGTCAGGTCGCGGATGGTGATCGGCTCGAACAGGGCGTGCGTCACGCGGTGGCTCCTTCGTCAGGTGCGTCGGCGAGCTGCTGCAGGAAGGTGCGGAGCGCTGCCGGCGAGGTGTAGTGGTGGCCGACCGCCCCGATCGCTTCCGCACCGGTGGCGTTCTCGGCCCTGTTGTCCACGAACACCATCTGCGCCGGGTCGATTCCCAGTCGGGCACAGGTGTCGCGGTAGATGGACGCATCGGGCTTCAGCACGTGTTCCTCGGCGCTCACCACGACGGTCTCGAACAGCGAGCCCATCGGGGACCGGCGGTAGGGGTCGCCGAAGTCGAACCCGGCGTTCGACAGCAGCGCCAGGCGTGTGCCGGCGTCGTGCAGCTCCTCGACCAGGTCGAGCACCTCGGGGTCGACCTCGAACCACCCGGTGTAGTCGAGTGCCCAGAGCCGGTGGACCTCGCTGACCGACCACGTGCGGCCCGTGCGCTCGCCGATCGCGCGCCAGTAGTCGAGCACCGAGAGGTCACCGCGGTCCAGGTCGTGCCGGAGCTCCTGGTAGACAGGGAACAGCTCGTCGGCGGTCAGCCCCGTCGCCGCGAGCAGGGCCTGGCGTGCTGCGTGCGGTGTCCGGCTGATCACCTCGCCGTAGTCGAAGACGACGACACGACCAGGCAGGGACAGGCTCATGCGCCCCACCGTAACGTGGGCACGATGAACGACTTCGTGCCCTTCTCCGTGTCCGATGCCGCCGCCTGGGTCACCGCGCCGACCGGGGAGTCGACGAAGTACCGCCGCGGGGTGCTCGGCGTCGCGACCGGCTCGGACCGCTACCCGGGCGCCGCGGTCATGGGCGTCGACGCGGCCGTGCACACCGGCGTCGGCATGGTCCGCTACGTCGGACCGTCACGTGCGACCGACTCCGTGCTGGCCCGGCGCCCCGAGGTCGTCTCCGGCGTCGGCCGTGTGCAGGCCTGGCTCGTCGGCTCCGGCATCTCCGCGTCCTCGCTCGGGTCGCTCGACCCCGACACCGCTGCCGCGTTCGAGCACGCGTCCGAGGACGGCGTGCCCGTGGTCGTCGACGCCGGCGCCATCCCGCTCGTCGACCTCGGGCCGCTCGCGGTGCTGACGCCGCACGCGGGGGAGCTGGCCGCACTGCTCGAGGTCTCCCGCGAGTCCGTCGAGGCCGACCCGCGGGGTTCGGCGCTCCGGGCCGCCGAGCGGACGGGCAGCGTCGTGCTCCTCAAGGGCGCGGACACCCACGTGGTCACGCCCGACGGGTCCGTCCGGCTCGTGGCCTCGTCCGCCACACCGTGGCTCGCGGCCGCCGGCGCCGGGGACGTCCTCGGCGGGGTGCTCGGAGCGCTCGTCGCCAGCCGGGCGGGGAGCAGCGAGGTCGGTCCGTCGGACCTCGCCCACCTGGCCGCTGCGGCCGCGGTGGTGCACGGCACGGCGGCCCGGCGGGCGTCCGGCGGCGGGCCCTTCACGATGACCACGCTCATCGAGGCGCTGCCCGGCGTCGTGCGCGACCTCGTCGTCGACGGCGACGGCCGCGCCTGACGCGGTCCGCTCGCTCGTCGAGTGTGTGCGTTGGCACGTTCCGGACGGGAGGCTCGGTGGCGGGCCGGTGGGGAGCCTCCAGGCCGGTGGGGTGCGCGCCGCGCTCGCCGGCACGGGCGTTGCCAGGGTGCGTGCAACCCGGTAGCGTCCTGGCCATGCAGTGCCGCTGAACCGTCTCCGATCCCACCCACGCGCCCTCCTGCGGCGCCATCGAGAGGTTCACCATGTCCGCACCACTGCCCCTGCACGGCCAGACCGCCCTCGTCACCGGAGTCTCACGGCGCCGCGGCATCGGGTACGCCGTCGCCACGAAGCTCGCGTCCCTCGGCGCCGACGTCGTCATCCACCACCACCGGCCGCACGACCTCGACCTGCCGTGGGGTGGGGACGACCTCGACGCGGTCCGCGCGGGCATCCGGGAGCACCTGACCGAGGGCGCCCGGTTCGCCGACGTCGGCGCGGACCTGTCCGACGCGGCGACCATCCCGGACGTGATCGCCACGGCCGTCGGGCTCACCGGACACCTCGACATCCTGGTGTGCAACCACGCGAAGAGCGGCGACGACGGCAGCATCCTCGACATGACCCCCGCGCGGCTCGACGCCTTCTGGGACGTCAACGCCCGCTCGACCCTCCTGCTCACGGCCGAGTTCGCACGGCTCCGGGCACCGCACCGCGACGAGCCGAGCCGACCGGGCGACCGGATCGTCGGGAACGGGCCGTACGCCGAGGCGCAGGGGCACGTGTTCTGGATGACCTCCGGGCAGATCCACGGCGCGATGCGGGGCGAGGTGGCCTACGCGACGAGCAAGGCCGCGCTCGCCGGCATCACCCCGACGGTGGCCGCTGAGCTGCTCGAACTCGGGATCGTGCTCAACACGGTCAACCCCGGGCCGGTGAACACGGGCTACATGGACCCGGAGTCGACCGACCGGTCGCTCGAGGACCTCGACGCCTACGTCGCCAGCACGCCGTTCGGTCGCGTGGGGGCGCCGCAGGACCCCGCCGAGCTCATCGGGTGGCTGGCGACTTCGGCCGGGAGCTGGGTCGTCGGGCAGGTCCTGACGACGGACGGCGGGTTCGGGTTGTGAGGTCCGCAGGTCGGGCGGGCGGGGTGCTCGACCCGGAACGACAGCGTCGAGGTCGTACGACAGCGACCCTGTCGTCCTGATCGTCGGAGCGCTCGCCGCGGCCCACGTCGCCTATCCTTGACGTCTGTTCAGCGAGTCCCACCAGCAGCAAGGACCACCACGCAATGCCCGAACTCCCCGTCGTGTTCGAAGTCGGCTCGATCGTCGCGCTCGTCCTGATCCTGCTCGCGGACCTGCTCATCGTGGCTCGGCGCCCGCACGTGCCGACGCTCAAGGAGTCGGCGGTGTGGGTCGGCGTCTACGTGGGCCTCGCGCTGGTGTTCGCGGTCGCCATGCTGGTCTTCGCAGGCGGTGAACCGGCGGGACAGTTCCTCGCGGGTTGGCTGACCGAGTACAGCCTGAGCATCGACAACCTGTTCGTGTTCGTCATCATCATGGCGCGGTTCTCGGTGCCGAAGAAGATCCAGCAAGAGGTGCTCATGCTGGGCATCATCATCGCGCTCGTGCTGCGCGGGATCTTCATCCTGGTCGGCGCGCAGCTCATCGAGAACTTCTCGTGGATCTTCTACATCTTCGGCGCGTGGCTCGTGTGGACGGCGATCCAGCAGCTCCGCGGCGAGGACGAGGACGCCGACCAGAAGGACGGCTTCATCGTCCGGCTGCTGCGTCGCCGCGTTCGCCTGACCGACACCTTCGACGGGATGAAGTTCCGCACGCACAAGGACGGCGTCCGGCACTTCACGCCCCTGCTCGTCGTGCTCATCGCCATCGGCACCACGGACCTGCTGTTCGCCCTCGACTCGATCCCGGCGATCTTCGGCATCACTGAGAGCCCGTTCATCGTCTTCACGGCGAACGTCTTCGCCCTGATGGGCCTGCGGCAGCTGTACTTCCTGCTCGGGGGACTGCTGGAGCGGCTGGTCTACCTCAAGTACGGGATCGCGTTCATCCTCGCGTTCATCGGCGTGAAGCTCGTGCTGCACGCACTGCACGGCAACGAGCTGCCGTTCCTGAACGGCGGCGACCACATCGAGTGGGCGCCGGAGATCCCGACGTGGGTGTCACTCGTGGTGATCCTCGCGGCGATGGGTGTCTCCACGGTCGCCAGCGTCATCCGCATCCGGCACGAGGGCTCGAAGACCCCGGACGACGTCGAGCCGGCTCGCGCCGCCGACTGACCATCGACCAGGCTGCTTCCGCCGAGCGCACGTGACCGGACCGCGTCCGGACGGGAGGCTCGGTGCCGGACCGGTGCCGAGCCTCCCGTCCGGTGGGTGGTGCGGCAGACCGCCGGACCGGACGGCCGTCGTCAGGCCAGCAGCTGCTCCGTGACGTCCCAGAGCCGCCGGGCGTCCGCCTCGTCGAGCATCGCGGAGTTCGCGTCCGACGGGATGCTCGACGCGGTCAGCGGGCGCACGGTGTCGTCGAACACGGCGACGTCGCTGTCCTTGAGGTAGACGCCGCCGATGCCGGCGAGCATCGGGCTCACTGCGCCGAACACCAGGGTCGCCGCGCCCTGTTCGATCGTCTTCTTGCCGACGGCGGGGTCGATCACGGTCGTGCCGTCAGCGTCGACGAGGCCCTGCTCCCGGTACGACGCCAGGCGCGACGGGTCGTGCGGGCCGGGGCCGATGATGACGCCCGGGTGCGCGGCGAGGGCCCGGATGCCCTCCTCGGCCAGGCGCCGGTCGAGCTCGACCGTGAACAGGACGTTCGCCCGCTTGGACTGCCCGTAGGCCGCACCGGCGTCGTACCCGCGGGTGAACGCGAGGTCGTCCCAGCGGATCTGCCCGAACCGCGCGGCCCCGGACGTGACGGTGAGCACGCGGGCGCCCTCCGCGGCACGGAGCGCCGGCAGGAGTGCCCGCGTGAGCTGGAAGTGCCCGAGGTGCGTGGTCGAGAAGGACAGCTCGTTGCCGCGGCCGTCGAGTCGGCGCTCGGGGGAGAAGAGCATCGCGGCGTTGTTGACGAGCGCGTGCAGCGGGCGTCCGGCCGCGGCCCAGCGCTCGGCGAAGGCGTCGATCGAGGCCGGGTCGGTGAGGTCGAGCTGCTCGACGGTGACCCCGGGCAGGTCGGCGACGGCGGCGCTTGCCCGCTCGGTGGCCCGTGCTGCGACGGTGACCGAGGCGCCGGCGGCTGCGAGGGCGCGGGAGACCTCGCGCCCGAGTCGGCTGTGCCCGCCGGTGACGACCACCTGCCGTCCGGTGAGGTCGAGGCCGGCGAGGACGTCGGTCGCGGTGGACGCGGCGTCGAAGCCGGAGGGGATGGGGTGCTGGTCGGTGATCACGGTGGTGGTGCCTCTCGTCGACGGTCCGGCGCACCGAAGCGGAACGCCGTTCCGTAAAGATACGGAACGCGCTTCCGTTTCGCAAGGAGTGAGTCAGTTGCGCGTCAGTCGCGGACGGCCGACCCGCCGAGCGCGCGTTCGACCACGGCCTCCGGCGACTCTGCGCCCTCCCGTGCCCACCAGGTCAGGGCGGCCGTCGCCTCGGCTGCGCGTGCTGCAGCGCGCACCGCGACGTGGAGGTCCGCGTGCTCGACCCCGTCGCGCTCGGCGATGGCCTCGCGCAGCACCTGCGTCAGTGCGCTGTGCTGTGCGGCGCCCTCACTCGCCAGGGACGGGTTCCGGTCGATCACCAGGAGCCGCCGCCGCGTGACGTCCTGGTCGTCGGGTGGGAACGCCGACGCCGTCACCAGCGCCGAGCACACGGCGGTGTCGCCGTCCACGTCGGCGGGGACCGCGCGCAGGGCTGCTGCGACCCGCTCGGTGAACTCGTCGAAGCCGCCCCAGACGAGCGACCCCTTCGACGGGAAGAGCCGGAACACGGACCGGCGGCTCACGCCCGCGGCCGCGGCGACGTCGTCCATCGACACCGCGTCGAAGTCCCGCGCGGTGAACAGCTCCAGGGCGACGGCGGCGATGTGGTGCGGCGCGATCGTCCGCGGTCGGCCGATGGGGGCGTCGGGCATCAGGGCCTCCTTTCAGCACTGAGTGCTACAACTGGTGACACGTGTTCGTGACTCACTGAGGAGAACCATGACAGACACCACCGCCGGCCGCTTCGTCGGCAAGACCATCGTCGTGACCGGAGCCGGCTCCGGCATCGGCCGCGCGACCGCGATCCGCCTCACCGGCGAGGGCGGCCGCGTCATCGCGACCGACGTCGTCGCCGAGCGCCTCGACGCCCTGCGCGCCGACCTGCCCGACGCCGACCTGGAGACCGTCGTCGGCGACGTCTCGCAGGCCGAGACCATCCAGCAGATCGTCGCCGCGGCGGGTGACCGCATCGACTCGCTCGCGAACGTCGCGGGGATCATGGACCGCTTCCTGCCGCCGTCCGAGGTCGACGACGCGACGTGGGAGCGGGTCTTCAGCGTGAACGTCACCGCGCCCATGCGGCTGACGCGCGCCGTGCTCCCGCTGATGATCGCCGCCGGTTCCGGCACGATCGTGAACGTCGCGTCCGAGGCCGCGCTCCGTGGCTCCACCGCTGGAGCGGCCTACACATCGTCCAAGCACGCCATCGCCGGCTTCACGAAGAGCATCGCGTTCTTCCACGGACCGCAGGGCATCCGCGCGAACGCCGTCGCACCGGGCGCGGTCGACACGAACATCGAGGCCCCGATGGGCAGCGAGTACGCCGCCAGCCGCATCGGACCCGTCGTCCAGGCGATCGTGCCCGCCCCCGCGCAGCCGGAACAGCTCGCCGCGGCGATCACCTGGCTGCTCAGCGAGGACTCGTCGAACGTCAACGGCGTCGTGCTGCCGAGTGACGGCGGTTGGTCCGCCGTCTAGACCCGGCCACAGGCGGACTGGAGGCTCGGTGCCGGACCGGCGCCGAGCCTCCTGTCCGGTGGGGTGTGCGGCTACTGCTGCGGCGTCGCGTGGACGAGGAACTCGACGGCTCCCGCATCGTCGACCTTCACGAACCCGAGGTTCGGCGCCTGCACGCCGAAGTCGGCGAAGGTGACCGGGACCGTGCCGGAGATGTCGACCCCGTCGCCGCTCAGACCGACCTCGAGCGTCGCGGTCACGGTCTTCGTCACGCCGTGCAGGGTGAGCTCCCCGGTGGCCTCGACCTGCTTCGTGTCGGTGCCCGTGGGGACGGCGTCCGCGATCGGCTTCGTGAGGGTGAAGGTGGCCGTCGGGAACGCCGACGTGTCGAGCGCGGAGTCCCGGAAGTAGGAGTCGCGCTGCTCGGAGTCGGTCGCGATGTCGCCGACCTGCACCTCGATCGTCGCGGCGGCGATGGCGGTGCCGTCGACCTTCGCGCTGCCGGAGACGCTCTTGGTGCGGCCTGTGACCGTGACGTCGTTCCCGTTGAGCACTTCGTGCAGGCGGTAGCCGGCCTCGGAGTCGCCACCGACGACCCAGTCGCCCGACAGGGTCTGCGTCGTCAGCGTGGAGGGCTCCCGGGTCGCGGCGACGGTCGGCGTGGCCGACGCCTTCGCGTTCTCGGTGTCCGAGTACACCGAGGTGCCGATCACGGTACCCACGACGGCGAGCACGGCGACGCCGACGACGACGGAGATCCAGATGACGGCCGTGCGCCGGGGTGTGTTGCCGCGCCGGGATGAGGAGGTCACACGGAGGACGCTGACACGTCACCCTCGGGAACTCCTGGGGACCGGTGCCGCTACGCTCGTCCGGTGCAGCAGTCCAGGTGGTTCGAACGCGCCGGCTTCGGGGTCGCGTTCGCGGCCGTGCACCTCGTGCTGTGGTGGCTGACGACGGTGACCGCGAACCTGCCGCTCGGCGACGTGACGATCACGTACCGGCGGTGGATCGAGACCGGTCTGAGCTCCCACTTCTGGGTCGGGATGGACTCGGACTGGGTGTACCCGATCCTCGCGATCGTGCCGATGGCCGCTGCCGCGATCGGGGGTGTCGCCTCGATCGGCACCGGCTGGCTCGTGCTGATGGTGCTGCTCGACGCCGTGGCCTGCGTGTTCCTGTGGCGGTTCCGGGCGCTCGGCGTGCGGGTCGTCTGGTGGTGGCTCGTGTTCCTGCTCGCGCTCGGCCCGATCGGGCTCGGGCGGATCGACACCGTCGCGACCGCCGTGGCCCTGGTCGGGGTCTGCTTCGTGGCGTCGCGGCCGGCCGTGGCGTCAGCGGTGTTCACCGTCGCGGCCTGGGTCAAGGTGTGGCCGGCGGCGCTCGTCGGGGTGCTCCTGCTCCTGCGGCGTGGGCACCGTGCCGGCGTGCTGACCGGGGCGTTGACCGTGACCGCGCTGGTCGTGCTCGTCGACGTGCTCTTCGGCGGGGCGGCACACCTGCTCTCGTTCATCGGCCAGCAGAGCGGCCGGGCGCTGCAGATCGAGGCACCGCTCGCGACGCCCTTCATGTGGGCCGCTGCCGCGCACGTGCCCGGCGCCGCCGTGTTCTACGACACCGAGATCCTGACGTTCGAGGTCTCCGGTACGGGCACGCACCTGGCGGCAGCCGTGTCGACGCCGTTGATGGCGCTCGTCGTCGTCGCGGGCGTCGTCCTCGCCGCGTGGGCCGTCGGCCGTGGGGCACGCCGTACGGACGTGGCGCCGGTGCTCGCGCTGCTGTTGGTCGCGGCCCTCGTCGCGACGAACAAGGTCGGGTCGCCGCAGTACATCGGGTGGTTCGCCGTGCCGATCGTGTGGGGGCTGGTCGCGGGGCGGGGGAGCGCCAGGCGGTTCCTGCCCGTGGCGGTCGCCGCGCTGCCGATGGCCCTGCTGACGCAGCTCGTCTACCCGGGGTGGTACGACCAGGTGCTCACCGTGCAGCCGTGGATCCTCGTGGTGTTGACCGTGCGGAACGTGCTCGAGGTCGCGATCCTGGTGTGGGCCATCGTGGTCGTGGTGCGGCTGGGGTCGGCCGGGCGACGCGGGGGTCCGGTCGGGCGGCGCGGGGCGCGTCCGGTCGGGCGGCGCGGATCGCGCGTCGCGTCGCGTCCGGTCGTGCGGCCGGGAGGCTCGGGTCGGGTTGCCGAGTCGGGTCCGATCCCCGGGGTCGGTCGGGACCACGGGTCGGGTCCGGTCCCCGGGTCTGGTCCGGACCACGAGTCGCGGGGCAGGATGGGCGCATGATCGTCGCGTTCTCCGTCGCCCCGTCCGGTGGTCCCTCCGAGCAGCCGGACGGGTCCGTGCACGATGCCGTCGCAGCGGCCGTGCGGGTGGTCCGCGAGTCCGGGCTCCCGAACCACACGTCCTCGATGTTCACCGAGATCGAGGGGGAGTGGGACGAGGTGATGGCCGTCGTGAAGGCCGCCACCGAGGCCGTCGGGGTCTTCGGCACGCGGGTGTCGCTCGTGCTCAAGGCCGACATCCGACCCGGGTACACGGGCGAGCTCGAGGGCAAGGTCGCACGCCTGGAGACGGCGCTCGAGGGCGGTTCCTGAGCCCTCCACGACACGCCGCCCGGGTCCCGGTGATGTCGGTGGTCGGGTGTGTCATGGCTGCAGACGGACACAGCGGGTGTCCCGCCCGGACCACGAGGAGACCGTGATGATGCACGACGGCTGGTGCCCCGACTGCGACCTGCGAACGGTCGTCATCGACTCAGACGAGTCCGGCTCCGGCAACGCCTGGGCGTCCTGCACGGAGTGCGGCGTCGGTTGGGTGCATCGTGACGAGCACCGGTCGGACGCGTCGCGTCGTGCCGCTGCGCAGCAGCCCGCGGAGCGTCGAGCGGCCTGACCCTGTCCGGTCTGTCGTCGAGGTCGTTCATCGACGAACTCGAATCGATTCGGTCCGGGCCTTTCGTCGATGCTTTGGAGCGGTCTACACTGAATCGACCGAGTCGCTCCGCTGACTCGGTCGCTTCCGTTCACCGCCGAACGGGCCGGCTCAGACGTCGGTCGTGACGATGCGGTCCGGACGCCGGGCCTCGGGCGGCCCCGTCGACGCCGCTCCGCCGACCGCGAACCTGACCGTGTCCACGGTCGGTCCTGCCCGCACCTCGTTCGAAGACCAGGCACCATGTCCCAGCTCACGCCGGCGCGACGCGCGCTCGCGATCACTGCCCTCGCCCTCGGCGGGTTCGCCATCGGGTCGACCGAGTTCGTCGCGATGGGCCTGTTGCCGAACATCGCCGCAGCGCTCCTGCCGACGCAGTACTCCGCCGATCCGGACGCCGGCATCGCGCACGCCGGGTGGCTCGTCAGCGCCTACGCACTCGGCGTCGTGGTCGGTGCCCCGACCATCGCCGCGATGAGTGCCAGGTTCCCCCGCAAAGGCCTGCTCATGGTGCTGCTCGTCGGGTTCGTGGTGGCGACGGTGGCGAGCGCGGTGCTGCCCTCGTTCGGCCTGGTCCTCGTCGCACGCTTCGTCGCCGGCCTCCCGCACGGCGCGTACTTCGGCATCGCGTCGATCGTCGCCGGCGACATCATGGGCCCGGGCAAGCGCGGCAAGGGCATCGCGATGGTGCTGCTGGGGCTGTCGGTCGCGAACGTCATCGGCGTGCCCGCGATCACGTGGATCGGGCAGATGTCCGGGTGGCGCGTGGCCTACGGCGTCGTCGCGGTCCTCTTCGTCGCGACCCTCCTCGCCGTGTCCGCCTTCGTCCCGCGATCCGCTCGGGACGAGTCCGCCTCGATCCGTCGGGAGCTCAGTGCCTTCCGCGTTCCGCAGGTCTGGCTCGTGATGGGGCTCGGGGCCGTCGGGTTCGGTGGGTTCTTCGCCGTCTACTCGTACATCTCGCCGCTCGTCACGAACGTCACGGGCCTGTCCGAGTCCGTCGTGCCGCTCGTGCTCGTGGTGGTCGGACTCGGCATGGTCGTCGGCGGCGTGCTCGGCGGGCACCTGGCGGACCACAGCGTCAAGCGCACGATCTACGTCGGCATGTTCGCGCTCATCGGCTCGCTGCTGTTCATGGTGCTCACCGCACAGTGGACCGTCGGTGTCTTCGTCGGGGCGTTCCTGCTCGGTGCGACCTCGTCCGCGATCCCGCCGGCGGTGCAGTCGCGCCTGATGGACATGGCCGGTGACGCCAGGACGATCGCGGCGGCGCTGAACCACTCCGCGTTCAACATCGGCAACTCGCTCGGTGCGGCCCTCGGCGGTGCGGTCATCGCGGCCGGGTTCGGGTTCCTCGCGCCGGGGTGGCTCGGCATCGGGCTCGCGCTGCTCGGCGTCGGCATGACGGCCATCAGCTACGGGGTCGAGCGTCGGACGAACCGCCGAGCGGCAGCTGCCGCCGCCGAGCACACCTCGACGGGCCCGATCGAGGCCCCGGTCCCCGTCGGCTGACCCGCTCGCCAGACCCGCTCCTCGTCGTCCCGTTCGTCGTCATCCCCAGGCGGTGAGATCGCACTTCGTGTCGGGTCCGGCGCGGCTGAGGCGACACGAAGTGCGATCTCACCGGAACTCCGGCGTGGGGGCGTGGGGCGGTGCGGGGCGCACGGGTGGTTCGGGGACGCGCCAACCCCGGCAGTGAGATCGCACTTCGTGTCGGGACGACTGGAACGGAGGCGACACGAAGTGCGATCTCAGCGGAACTCCGGCGGGCGCCGAGCGGGTGCGACACGCCGCCGGTGTGCCGTCGAGGGGGCAGCGCTCGTCGTTCGCGGCGTCGGGGAGCGACGACTCGTGGCCGCTCGGCGGACGTGAGCGGGGTGTCGTGGCCGCTCGGCAGGCAGCCGGTCAGGGGTGTCCGGCTGCGCCCGACACCCCCCGCCCCCTACGACGAGATCGCACTCGGTGTCGGGTCGACCGGGGTCGAGGCGACACGGAGTGCGATCTCAGCGGAACGGGCTCAGCTGAACGGGTTCAGCGGAGCGGGCTACAGGCCGTGGGGGCTGCCGTCCTGCACGATGATGCCGTCGGTGATCGCCCGCTTCCGGAGCGCCACCTTCGTGCCCACGTCGAAGCCGGCCACGCGGTACTTCTCGCGGATGCGCTTGAGGTAGCTCTTCGCGGTCTCCTCGGAGATGCCGAGCTGGTACGCCACGCTCTTCACGGGCTCGCCGCCGCCGTAGAGCGCCATGACGCGACGCTCCTGCGCGCTCAGCTTCGGCACGCCGCCGACGTCGCCGGAGTTGATCGCCAGGTCGAGCTCCGCGGACACGTACTGCTCGCCGCGCTGGGCGGAGCGGATGGCCTCGACGATCATGTCGGCGTCCTCGCTCTTGACGAGGTAGCCGAGGGCGCCGGACCCGAGGGCCTCGCGCACGACGTTCGGCTCCGAGTACGTGCTCATCACGACGGTCTTCACGCCGGCGGTCTTCAGCGTCGAGATCTTCAGCGAGACCGGGATGGAGTCCTTGAGGTCGAGGTCGAGGAGCACCACGTCCACCGGGAACGCCGGGCTCGTGAGGAGCTCCGGCCAGGTCGTGACGGCGGCGACGAGCGTGATGTCGTCGGCGGCGCCCCGGATCCACTCGGTCAGCGCGCCGAGGAGCATCCTGTGGTCGTCGACGAGTGCGAGTCGGATCGGTTCCTCTGGAGTCGCCATGTCGGCGTCCTTTCTCGTGGTCTGCGTGGCCGAGCCTAGAGGTCGGCTGCACGCTGGAGGCGCAGGTGGTCAGGGTGTCCGGCAGGTCACATGTTCGGGTGTCGACTCACGACGCAGTGGGCGACGATGTGCAGGACGCCCTCGCGGACGTTCTCGGTGTACGGCCCGATGCGCTGCAGACCGGTCCAGGCGGGCGGCCCGAGACGTCGACGCGGCACGCCCCGGGACTCGATGACGATCGGCACGTCCATGGTCTCGTCGGAGACCGGGTGTCCCGCCGTGCCGACGGGCCCGAGCGTGACGGAGACCACCGGGACGCCGGGCTGGTGTCCGCGGCCGTCCCCGACCATCTGCCACAGCGCCTGGAGCAGTCCGTCGCGCTGCGCGGGCGTGAGGTGTCCGGCGAGGGAGCTCGGGTCGGCGACGCTCACGGCCCGGCCGAGGTGGTCGGACTCGGTGATGGCGTGGTACAGCCAGGTCTCGCGGCGACCCTCGATGAGGTGCAGGCGGAGTTCGGTGGCGAGCGAGGCGGCGACCGAGGACGAGGCGTCGGACAGGGGCAGCGGGTCGGTGCCGTTGGCCACGGCGTCGAGGAGCTTCTCGGCGGCGAGGTCGAGGCGGGCGAGTTCGTCCGAGGCCAGCATCCCGACGGCGAACTGCGGCGCACCGACGTTCGACTGCACGAGCACCCGGTCGAGCTCGCGCTGCACGAGCTGCCGGAACCGGTGCGTCACGAAGATGGCGACCGACGGCGGCACGATGACGAGCGCCAGCAGGGAGAACAGCCCCGGGATCGTGTCGGTCGTGATCGGGGTCGACGCGAGCGACATCCCGACGAAGGCCAGCCCGAGGACGGCGATCGCAGCGGCGACCTCGCGCGCGGGTCGCAGCGTCGCGACCGGCAGCAGCGCGAACCCGGCGGCGACCGAGGCGCTGGCCGTGTGGGCGAGGTCGTGCTCGGGCCAGATGCCGATGAAGTCGAGCGTGACGACGCAGCTGAGCACCACGCAGATGAGGGCGAACGCGACACCGGTGAGCCGCTCGCCGTAGGTCATGACGCTGAGCCCGACACCGACCGCGGCGATGACGAACAGGATCCACGCGGCGGCGGGGAGCCACGGGTCCTGGTACCCGGACCAGCCCGTCAGGAAGAACACGATGCCGGAGACCGCTTCGAGTGCCGTCAGCACCGCGGCGCCGAGGCCGAGGTGCCCAGCACCGAGGGACGCACCCGGCTTGGCGGCCTGCCGCAGCGACCGCGCTCCCGTGGAGGTGGAGGGCAGGCCGCGCGCCTGCCGACGTTCCGTGCCCCGGTACCGCTCACGCGCCTCCCGGCGGGTCCGCGGAGCGGGCTGTCTCGTGTCACCGGGCAGACTGCGACCGATGGTGTCCTCGGGGGTGCGGGTCATCTGGGCGCCTCCAGGACGACGGTGGTGCCGGAGCCCGGCGCGGAGAACAGGCGGGCGTCGCCGCCGACCTCGCGGAGACGGTTCACGACGCTCTCCTTGAAGCCGAGGCGTTCCTCGTCGATGAGGCCGATCTCGAACCCGACACCGGAGTCGGTGACCATCGCGCGGACCATGTCCTTGTCGTGGACGATCGTGACGTGGGCCTCGGCGACGCCGGCGTGCCGACGGACGTTCTCCAGGCACTCGGCGAGGGCGAGCAGGAAGGCGTCGAGCACCTGCGTGGGCAGGAGAACCTGCCCGGTGCCGTGCCAGCTGACCTCGAGACCCATCCGGCCGAAGCGCTGCTTGACCGACTCGAGGGTCTGCCCGAGTGGTGACTCCTCGGCCCGGGTGAGCGAGTAGTCGCCGGACTGCTGCGGCTGCGGGGTGGCGCCGAGGCGGAGGTGGCGGAGGAGTCTGGCGTCCTCGGCGGCCTGCTCGCGCATGGCCTGTTCGGAGACTCCGACGCCGGAGTGGGCCAGGAGCGTCAGCGTGGCGAGGACGGTGTCGTGCAGCAGCCGGGCGCCCTGTCGACGCTGGGCCTCGGTCTCGCTGGCCTGGCGTTCGGCCCGGTGCGCGGTGCCGATGCTGTAGATGCGACGGGCGACCCGGGGGATGCTGCGCGAGATCCAGTAGGCGACGACCGCGGTGAGGACCCACCCGAGGGCGGTGCCGCCGACGGGGGAGGAGAGCACCGAGCCGGTCGCGATGGTCATGATCACCAGCGACGCCCCGCCGCCGAGGACCGTCAGCGCGAGACCGACCACGTGGCCGCGCTGGGCCATCAACATCGAGGACAGCCCGCCGGCGGCGAGCGGGACCAGGGCGCTGGCGACGACCTGGCGCAGGTCGGGCTGGGCGTTCGCGAGCAGGACGACGAGCGCGGCGAGCCCGGAGACCTGCGTCAGCGCGGTCCACCACACGGCGCCGTTCCAGCCGAAGGCGACCAGCGCACCGAGCATCACGACGATGCACGCGACGCCGAGGGCGAGCGGACCGGCCGGCACGGCGAAGGAGCAGAGCACCCCGACCAGGCTGACGAGGGTGCACACGATGCCGACGACACGGGTCGTCGACCGGAGCAACCGGTCGCGTTCCTGAGCCAAGGGTTCCATCGGGGTCCTGAAGCGTCTGTCCTCGTCGGTGGAGCGAGGGTCGTGCGGGAAGGCATCCGAAGTGGACGCTCAGTCATCATTCCACGAGCGGCACTCGTTGGGGGGTGTTCGGCACGCCTGGTTGTTCGGTTTGGCAACGATGTCGTCACGACTCGCGTGGACAGACCGTGCGCAACGGGTGTCGGGGGCGGGTAGCGGACAGTCAGGACGCACGGCGGACCGGCGGGGAGCGCGGTCCGCGGACATCGCGGACGCGTCACCCGCGCGCCGCGCCGTGCCGCACCGGACCCGCCCCCGTCGCGCGCGCGCCGGACCCGCCCGCGTCCCGCGCGCGTCGGACCCGCGCGCCTCAGCCCAGCAGCCGCGCCAGGTGCGCGCCGACCGCTCCGTGCTCGATGAGGAAGCCGTCGTGCCCGAACTCGCTCTCGATCACCGCGGCCCGGTCACCGTCGAGGGTGTCCGGCACCCCGGCAGCGATGCGGTGCTGGTCCTCGACCGGGAACAGCCGGTCGCTGGAGATCCCGACGACGAGCGTGCGCGCCGTGATCCGTCCGAGCGCCGCCGGCACGCCACCCCGCCCTGCGCCGAGGTCGTGGGAGTCCATCGCGTGGGTCAGCGTGACGTAGGTCGAGGCGTCGAAGCGCCGCGTGAACTTGTTGCCGTGGAAGTCGAGGTAGCTCTCCACCGAGAATCGGCCGTCCTCGCCGAGCGGTGACACGTCGGACTGCCACGACCGGTCGAACCGCCCGTTCAGCTCGTCGGACGCGCGGTAGGTCATCATCGCCATCCGACGCGCGAGCGACAGCCCCCGCGAGGGCCCCTCGCCGGGCTCGGCGTCGTGGTAGTCGCCGCCGGCGAAGCCCGGGTCCATCTGGATCGCCGCGCGCTGCAGCGAGTTCGCCGCGATCTGGTCGGCGGTCGTCTGCGCGGTGGTGCTCAGCACGGCGAGCCGCTCCACCCGGGCCGGCTGCGAGGCCGCGAACTCGAGCGCGTGCATCCCGCCCATCGACCCACCGACCACGGCGGCGAAGCACTCGATGCCGAGCGTGTCGGCGAGCCGCACCTGCGCGGCCACCTGGTCGCGCACGGTCACGAACGGGAACCGGGAGCCCCACTCCACGCCGTCCGGCGAGACCGACGACGGCCCGGTGGAGCCCTGGCAGCCACCGAGCATGTTCGGCGCGACGACGAACCAACGGTCGGTGTCGATCGCCCGCCCCGGTCCGACGACGTCGCCCCACCAGCCCGCCGTCCGGTGGCCGGGCCCGGCGTCGCCGGTGACGTGCGAGTCCCCGGTGAGGGCGTGGAACACCAGGACCGCGTTGTCCCGCGCGGCGTTGAGGGTGCCCCAGGTCTCGTAGGCGATCCGCACGCTCGGCAGACGACCGCCGCGCACCCACTGCTCGCCGAGGGACACGAAGTGCCGCGCCCCGACCGGGTCGCCCGGACGCCAGGCACCGGTCACGGGCGGCTTGCCGAGGGTGCCGAGTGCGGTGCCGGGCACCAGGGTGGACGGCACGGAGTCCTCGGGAGTCGTCTGCCAGTCCATGGTCCGTCCATTCTCGCGGACCCCGGTGCGCGCCGTCGCCGTGTTACGCGGGTGCATGGTCACCTGCACCCGGCCGGGAGGCTCGCACCGGCTCCGGTGGGCGGCCGCGGGTCGTGCGCCGCTCGGCTCGGTGGCGCCCCGGCCCGGCCCCCCTCCCCGGCCCGAGCGACAACGTCGATGTCCTACGACAGCGACGTTGTCGCTCCGACGGGGAAGCGGGCGCGGTGCGCGGGACGGGACGACACGACCGAGGTCGTGCGACACCGACGTTGTCGTTCCGAGTCGGAGAGGGGGGGCGGGGGAGCTACACCCGCAACCCCGCCTGCGCCACCGACCGTGCTGCGGCGAGCCCGGCCTCGAGGTCGGCCTTCAGGTCCTCGACGTTCTCGATCCCGACCGACAGGCGCACGAGCCCCGGCGTCACCCCGGTGGTCAGCTGCTGCTCGGGCGTGAGCTGCGAGTGCGTGGTCGACGCCGGGTGGATCACGAGCGAGCGGACGTCGCCGATGTTCGCCAGGTGCGAGAACAGCTGCAGGGTGTCCACGAGCGCCCGGCCCGCGTCCACACCGCCCTTGAGCTCGAACGACAGCACCGCGCCGACGCCCTTCGGCGCGTACCGGTTGGCCGCGCCGTACCAGGGCGAGGTCGGCAGCCCGGCGTAGGCGACGGTGGCGACGTCGGGGTGCGCGTCGAGGAACTCCGCGATCTCCTGCGCGTTCGACACGTGCCGTTCCATCCGGAGCGAGAGCGTCTCGATGCCCTGCAGCAGCGCGAAGGCGGTGTCGGGGGAGTTCGACGCCCCGAGGTCGCGGAGCAGCTGCACGCGGGCCTTCACGATGTAGGCGAGTTCGTTGCCGACGGCCTGTGCGAACACGACGCCGTTGTACGAGGGGTCGGGGGCGTTGAACTCGGGGAACTTCTCCGGGTGCTCGGACCACGGGAACGTGCCACCGTCGACGAGCAGCCCGCCGATGACGGTGCCGTGGCCGCCGAGGAACTTCGTCGCCGAGTGCACGACGATGTCCGCCCCGTGCTCCAGCGGACGGATGAGGTACGGCGTCGCGATCGTGTTGTCGACGATGAGCGGCACGCCGGCGGTGTGGGCGACGTCCGCCACGCCCCGGATGTCGAGGACGTTGATGCGCGGGTTGCCGATGGTCTCCGCGAAGAACAGCTTGGTGTTCGGACGGACCGCGCGACGCCACTCCTCGGGGTCGTCCTGGTCCTCGACGAACGTGGTCTCGATGCCGAGCCGCGCGAGCGTGTACTTGAACAGGTTGTAGGTGCCGCCGTAGATGGAGGACGAGGAGACGATGTGGTCCCCGGCCTGCGCGATGTTCAGCACCGCGTACGTCTCCGCCGCCTGGCCGCTGGCGACCAGGAGGGCGCCGGTCCCGCCCTCGAGCGCGGCGATGCGCTGTTCGAGGACGTCGTTCGTCGGGTTCATGATGCGCGAGTAGATGTTGCCCGGCTTGGCCAGGGCGAACAGGTCACGCGCCTCGTCCGAGTTCGCGAAGACGTACGAGGTCGTCTTGTAGATCGGCGTCGCACGGGCACCCGTGGTCGGGTCCGGCTGGGCGCCTGCGTGGATCTGCGTGGTCTCGAACCGCCACTGCGCGGTGTCGTTCTCGGTCATCTCGTGCTCCTGTCCGTGCAGCTGGTCGTCGGGTCGGCGGTGCGGTCGGGAGGCTCGGTGCGCCGTCGCGACGCGGGTCACGCTACGGACGTGGCCAGGTCCGCACCAGCGCACCCGTCTCGTGACGTAACGCGCCTGACGGCGGTGGGCCGGGCCTCCCGTCAGGCGGGTTCCTTGCGGAACAGCCAGCCGACGTTCGGTTCCAGCAGCCAGCGCATGCCCCGTCGGACGAACGGCTGGGCCAGGAACAGGCTCACGACGCAGGCGATGCCGACCATGAGGAGCACGTACGGCCAGGCCGAGTGCTCGCCGGCGAGGATGCCGGACTCCCGGATCGGGTAGAGCAGGAACGTGTGCAGCAGGTACACGTACATCGTCGCCGCGCCGAACTGCGTCAGCCAGACGGTCCGCCGTGGCACGAGCACCAGGAACGACGCCGTCAGCAGCGTCGCGAGCAGCATCAGCCCGAAGCGGACGGCGCCGGCCCACCAGGCGTCCTCGCCGAGCCCCGAGTACGAGTCGTCGTAGAAGAACCAGTGGTGCAGGTCGAACTCCTTGAACTGCGGGATCCAGAGCGCACAGGACACCGCCCACGCCAGGAACACGACCCCGGCGGCGACGCGGACCCGGACGACCGTGCGCCGCGAGGCCTCGTACCAGCGGTCGAACACGCCCCACTGCTTCACCTGCCAGCCGAGCAGGAAGAACGGCAGCAGGCTGATCGCCCGCGACAGCGAGAGCGTCGAGTCGACGTTGTCGAAGTACCCGACACCGATGCTGAACACCACGGCCCAGAACAGCGGCCACCGCAGCTGCGCGAGGTACGGCAGGATCAGCCGGAAGATCCCGAGCGCCAGCAGGAACCACAGCGTCCAGGTCGGCTGCGTCGGGTTGAACTTCTTGCCGCCCTCCACCAGGGCCTGCACCACGGTCCAGATCGTCTGCATGATGATGTACGGCACGACGATGTCGGTGATCGTCCGACGCATGCGCTTGCCCGTCGGGGTGTCCGCGGACGAGAAGTACCCGCTGATCACGCCGAACGCCGGCATGTGGAACGCGTAGATGAAGGTGTACAGCGCCAGGGCGTGCTCGCTCGCGGGCGTCTGCCGCTGGATCGCGTGGCCGATCACCACGAGGGTGACGGCGAGGAACCGCGCGGTGTCCCACATCGGGATGCGCCGCGGTGCGCGCCCCGGCTCGAGGTTCGTGGCCGGGGCTTCGGGGGCCGGCGGCGCTGCGTCCGTGGTCATCGGTGGTCACGGTACCGGAACGCGTCCCCGTCGGCTCGGTACGGTGGTGGCGGACCAACGGACCGCGCCACCACCGGCACGGTCGGCACCAGCTGGAGGAACCCACATGGCACGTCGCGTCGTCGTCACCGGAGCGAGCTCGGGGATCGGGGCAGCCACCGTGCGGCTGTTCCGACAGCGTGGATGGGACGTCGTCGCCGTCGCCCGTCGAGCCGACCGGCTGGCGGCGCTCGCCGAGGAGACCGGCGCCGACACGGTCGTGGCCGACGTCACCTCCGCCGAGGACGTGGCCGCGCTCGCCGCCCGGGTCGAGGAGCTCGGTGGTGCCGACGTGCTGGTGAACAACGCCGGCGGTGCGTTCGGCTCGGCCACGGTCGAGGACTCGGACGTCGAGGACTGGCGTGCGATGTTCGAGGTGAACGTGATCGGCACGAAGCGGGTGACGGCTGCGCTCCTGCCGTCGCTCCGGCGTCGTGCGGCGGCGACCGGTGGCGCGGACGTCGTCACCGTGACGAGCACGGCCGGGTTCGTGTCGTACGAGAACGGCGGCGGGTACAACGCCGCGAAGGCCGGCCAGCACGCGCTGCTCGGTGCGCTCCGCCTCGAGCTCAACGGCGAACCGATCCGCGTGGTCGAGATCGCGCCGGGCATGGTGAAGACCGACGAGTTCGCCCTGGTCCGGTTCGGCGGGGACACGTCGAAGGCCGCCGCGGTCTACGACGGCGTCGAGGACCCGCTGTCGGCGGACGACGTCGCCGAGGCGATCGTGCACGCGGTCGAGCTGCCGGCCCACGTCAACCTCGACCTGGTGACGATCCGGCCGGTGGCGCAGTCGGCGCAGCACAAGCTGGCACGCGGGCCCCTGTCACCTCGGGCGTAGCACGCGCCCGGGCTGCGACTGCGGGTCGCGGCGGCGGGGTCCCTGCCGGTAGCGTGGTCGGATGCCGATCAGCAGCGAGCCCGCCGAACCCACCTCGTCGGGTGTCGTGACCGTGACGAGCGGGCCAGAGGTCCTCGGGTGGCTGGAGTTCGGTGACGCGGCACGGCTGCTCGCCAAGGACGTCCTGTCCGGTGGCTTCGAGCCGGAGGTCGTCGTGGCCGTCGCCCGCGGTGGCCTCATCGTCGCCGGTGCCGTCGCCTACGCACTCGGCACGAAGGAGTGCGGCTCGATCAACGTCGAGTTCTACACCGACGTCGAGCAGCGGCTGGAGGAACCCGTCGTCCTCGCCCCCGCGCTCGACGCCCCGAGCCTCGCCGGCAAGCGCGTCCTGGTCGTCGACGACGTGTCCGACTCCGGCCGCACGCTGGCCCTCGTCGTGGACATCATCACCGAGGCCGGCGCCGACGTGCGGAGCGCCTGCCTCTACTCCAAGCCCGGCACCGTGCTCGAACCCGACCACGTGTGGCGTCGGGTCGACGGCTGGATCACGTTCCCGTGGAGCGCCCTCGCCCCGGTGACGGCCGAGTCATGAGCATCCACCTGGTCGGTGGCGGGCTCCTCGCCGCGTCGGACGCCGCAGTCTCCTTCCTCGCCGAGGCCGAGGCCCGCTCCGCCGCCGTCGGTCGCAACACCCCGCGCATCGCGCTGCTCTCCGTCGCCGACGAGACGGGGACCTCCCCGTCCTCGACCGCCGACATCGCGTCCGTCCTCGGCGACGGCGCCGAGGTCCTGGTGACCGAGGTCCAGCCCGGGCAGTCGTTCGACACCACCGTGCTCAGCGACGTCGACGCGCTCGTCGTCGGCGGTGGCCGCACACCGGACTACCTCGACGCCGTGGTCCCGCTCGTCGACCAGATCCGCCTGCTCGTCTCCGACGGCCTGCCGTACCTCGGCTACTCGGCGGGCGCGATGATCGCGGCCGACCGTGCACTGGTCGGCGGCTGGCGCGTCGGCGGCGTCGAGGTCTGCCGCCAGGACGCCTCCGAGGGGCTGGACGAGGTGGAGCTCCGCGAGGGGCTCGGACTCGTCGACCTGACCATCGACGTGCACGCGGTGCAGGCCGGCACGATCAGCCGGCTCATCGCCAGCGCCGAGGCCGAGTTCGTCACGGCGGGGCTCGCCATCGACGAGGACACCGTGCTCGTCGTCGGCGAGGGGGCCCTCGAGGTCCGCGGTTCCGGCAGCGTCTGGCGTGTGGTCAGCGGCGAGGACTCCGTCTCCGTCGCCACCATGGGCGCGTAGCACCCCGTGCAGCCACGGCCGCTCGCCGACCTCGTCGACCCCGGATGGGCCGAGGCCCTCGCTCCGGTGGAGGACGACGTCCACCGGCTCGGGGAGTGGCTCCGCGAGGAGACCGCCGCCGGGCGCCCGTACCTGCCCGCGGGCGCAGCCGTGCTCCGGGCCTTCGAGGACCCCTTCGACGCCGTCAGGGTGCTCGTCGTCGGACAGGACCCCTACCCGACACCGGGTCACCCGATCGGGCTGTCGTTCGCGGTCGACCCCGGCGTGCGTCCGGTGCCGCGCAGCCTGACGAACATCTACCGCGAGCTGCACGACGACCTCGGCGTGGTGCCCCCGCAGCACGGTGACCTGCGTCCGTGGGCCCAGCAGGGCGTGCTGCTGCTCAACCGTGTCCTCACGGTCACCGCCGGCGACGCCGGCAGCCACCGTGGCAAGGGCTGGGAGCGGGTCACCGAGCAGGCCGTCCGAGCGCTCGTCGAGCGGGACCGCCCGCTCGTCGCCGTGCTGTGGGGTGCACAGGCCGGGTCCGTGAAGCCGTTCCTCGGGGACACCCCGATCGTCGCGTCGGCGCACCCCAGCCCCCTGAGCGCGTCGCGCGGGTTCTTCGGCAGCCGTCCCTTCTCGCAGGTGAACGAGCTGCTCGCCGCCCAGGGCGCCGACCCCGTCGACTGGACACTGCCCGCCCAGTCCTGACGAGCCTCCAGGCCGTCCCCGTGGTCGCGCGCCGGGGGTGACCCGTAGGCTCTGGGACGTGCTCGAGGAGGAATACCGCCAGCGGCGGGTGTTGCCGCGGCATCTCCGTGCGCCCGCGCCGACGGAGACCGCGTTCGCGTGGTCGATCCGGGCTGCGGAGCCGACGGACCTGCCGGACATCCGCGAGGTCCACGCACACTACGTGCGGAACTCCTCGGTGACCTTCGACGGCGCCGTGCTCTCGTTCGCGGCGTGGAAGCAGCGCTACGACCAGATCCGTCGGCGCGGGCTGCCGTTCCTGGTGGCCGTGAACCCGTCCGGGCAGCTGCTCGGCTACGCGCTGGTCGACCCGTGGAACCCGCGTGACCGGTCGAACCACGTGGTGGAGAACTCGATCTACCTCGGGCCGGCGTCCGGCGGCAAGGGGCTCGGACGGGCGCTCATGGAGGCCCTGCTCGACGAGTGCCGTGCCGCGGGCGTGCGAGAGGTGGTGGCCGTGATCGCGGACCGGTCCGCCGACGCCTCGATCCGGCTGCACCAGCGGCTCGGGTTCCAGGAGGTCGGCCGGATGGGCAAGGTGGGCTACAAGTACGACCGGTGGCTCGGCACGGTGACGATGAGCCTGCGGTTGCGTGGGCCGCGGACGCGCCGAGGGGCGACGCGGGGGTAGGGTCGGGCGGTCCGACGACGGAACTGCGGTCGCAGAGCAGCGGCCCGAGGAAGGGGAACCGATGTCGCATCTGCTGGACACGAGCGGGCACGGTGGGGGCATCGTGCTCGCCGCGGGCACGCCGACGATCGAGCCAGCCGGGCCCGTCCCGCAGCTGGTCATCGCGGCCCTGGTCGGCGTGGTCGTCATCATCGCGCTGATCACCTGGCTGAAGGTGCACCCGTTCATCGCGCTGACGATCGGCGCGCTCGGGGTCGGCATCGGCGCGGGGCTCGCTCCTGACAAGGCGGTCACGAGCTTCGGCACCGGGTTCGGCGACACCATGACGAGCGTCGGCATCCTGGTCGGGCTCGGGTCGATGTTCGGCAAGCTGCTCGTCGACTCGGGCGCTGCCGATCGGGTCGTCGACACCCTGGTCCGGCGGTCGTCGAAGGCGGCGCTGCCGTGGACGATGGCGCTCATCGGGGCGCTGATCGGCCTGCCGATGTTCTTCGAGGTCGGGCTGGTGCTCCTCATCCCGATCATCGTGCTCGTCGCCAAGCGGAGCGACGTGCCGGTGATGCGCATCGCCGTGCCGGCCCTCGCCGGCCTGTCGACGATGCACGCGTTCGTGCCGCCGCACCCCGGACCGCTCGTCGCGATCTCGACGGTCGGCGCGAACCTCGGGACGACGCTGGCGTTCGGCATCGTGCTGGCGATCCCCGTCGTGATCCTGGCCGGGCCGCTGTTCGCCGGGTTCGCGGCGCGCTGGGTCGACGTGCCGGCGCCGGACCTGTTCGGCGCGCGTGGTGGGGCTGGTGCTGGTGCTGGTGCTGGTGCCGGTGCCGGTGCCGGTGGCGGCGTCGCTTCGGCTCCGTCGGACCCGGCGCACGAGGGGCGTCAGGCCCGCCGCGGCACGGTGACCCAGGACACCGCGTCGCTGCCGAACGGCAAGAGCGACTTCACGCGGGTCATCAGCGAGCCGCGCAGCCCGTCCTTCGCCGTGGCGCTCGTCGGCATCCTGCTGCCGGTCGTGCTGATGCTCGCGCAGGCGATCCGCGAGGCGACCTCGCCCGACGCCGCCGGCACCTGGGTCGGCGTGCTGGACTTCCTCGGGACGCCGATGATCGCGATCGGCATCGCCGCCGTGTACGCCATGGTGTTCTTCGCGATCGGCGGCGGCATGGACCGCTCGGCCGTCTCGAAGTCGCTCGAGAGCGCGCTGCCGCCGGTCGCGGGTGTGCTGCTCATCGTCGGCGCCGGTGGTGGGTTCAAGCAGGTGCTCATCGACACGGGCATCGGCGGGGTGATCGCCGACGCCGTCAAGGACTCGGGCATCTCGGTGCTGCTGGTCGCCTGGGTCGTGTCGGCGCTGGTCCGGGTCGCGACGGGCTCCGCCACGGTCGCCACGGTCACGGCCGCCGGGATCATGGCGCCGATCGCGCAGGACCTGTCCTCGCCGGTGGTGTCGCTCCTGGTGCTGGCGATCGGTGCGGGGTCGGTGTTCCTGTCGCACGTCAACGACGCCGGCTTCTGGCTGGTGAAGAGCTACTTCGGCATGTCGGTCGGGCAGACGTTCAAGACCTGGACCGTGCTGGAGTGCCTGATCTCGGTGTCCGGGCTGCTCGGGGTGCTGCTCGCCGGGGTGTTCATCCACTGATGCCGGTCGGCGCTGGCGTCCGCGACCGCGTCAGCGTCAGCGTCAGATGAAGCGGATCGGGGTGCCGACGGGCAGCGCCGACAGGGTCCGCGTCATCGCGGCCGAGATCCGCACGCACCCGTGGGAGCTGCCGGTCGGGTCCGGGTAGTAGTGCAGCGCGGTGAGGGCCGCGTTGCCGCCGTACTCGGCGATCCGCGACGAGTGCGCGCCCGTCAGGATGATCGGGTTCCCCTGCGTGTACGTCACCCGCGGGTCGACGTAGGCGGCTTCGACGTACGTCGCCGTCGCTGTGGGGGTCGGGTCGTCCGGGGTCCCCAGTCGTGCAGCCTCGGTCGCCGCGACGGAGCCGTCCTTGGTCACGACCGAGACGGTGCCGGCAGCGACGTCGACGCGGATCATCCGGTCGGTGTCGACCACGGAGAAGTCCGATGCCCGGGCCCAGGCGAACGTGGAACTCGGCGCCTCCTGCTGCCCGCCGTCGCCCGGCGTGCGGTTCCGCGCCGGGGTCGAGACGAGCAGCATCCCGCCGTCCTGGCCCGCCGAGCGACCCCAGACCGCGGTCGCCGCCGGGGTCTCGATGGTCGACACGGTGGCCGAGAGGGTCGCGACCGGACGGGCGTCGGCCGAGGGCGCGGCGTAGAGCGCCACGAGCTGCGCGGTCGGTGTGGCGATCTGCCAGGAGTCCTCGGGGTGGGCGCTCGAGCCGTCGAGGAGCTCGGGGACCACGGCGTCGTGGAAGGCCAGGGGCAGGGCCGCGAGCTCGGCGGCGGAGGGCGCTGCCGGGACCGCCGCGAGCGTCGGCGTGGGCTTCGGCGTCGGGGTGGTCCGGGCGGGCGTCGGGCTCGAGGTCGCGGCCGCGCGCGGGGCGTCGGGCGCGTTCACGACGCTCACCGTGATGCCGATGCCGATCACCGCGGCGGCGGCGATGCCCACCACGAGCCAGGTCCTCCGACGCATGTCGACCCCCTCAGTCGGGTCCAGTCCACCAGAGGATGGTGAGGGTGCGCTGCGCGCCACCGGACGGGAGGCTCCGCGCACCACCGGCACCGAGCCTCCTGTCCGGTGGGTCAGCGCTCCGTGACACGACCCGCCTCGACCCGCCACTGGCGGTCGAGCTGCACGGTGTCGAGCATGCGGCGGTCGTGGGTGACCAGGAGCAGGGTGCCGTCGTAGGAGTCGAGGGCCTGCTCGAGCTGCTCGATCGCAGCGAGGTCGAGGTGGTTCGTCGGCTCGTCGAGGACCAGGACGTTGACGCCGCGGGCCTGCAGGAGCGCCAGGCCCGCACGCGTCCGCTCACCGGGCGAGAGCTCCCCGGCGGCACGGGCGACGTGGTCGGCCTTCAACCCGAACTTCGCGAGCAGGGTGCGGACCTCGGCCGTGGCCATCTCGGGCACGAGCTGTTCGAACACCTCGGCGAGCGCCGTCGTCCCGGTGAAGACGGCTCGGGCCTGGTCGACCTCGCCCACGGCGACGTTCGTGCCGAGCGAGGCCGTGCCGGTCGTGGGGGACTGCGTGCCGAGGAGGGCGCGCAGGAGCGTGGACTTGCCGGCGCCGTTCGGTCCGGTGATGCCGATGCGGTCCCCGCCGTCGATCTGCAGGGACACCGGGCCGAGCGTGAAGTCGCCCTGGGTGAAGGTGGCGTCCGACAGGGTGGCGACGACGGCGGAGGACCGCGGCGCCCTGCCGATGGTGAACTCGAGCTGCCACTCCTTGCGGGGCTCGTCGACCTCGTCCAGTCGGGCGATGCGCGACTCCATCTGGCGGACCTTCTGCGCCTGCTTCTCGCTCGACTCGGACGCGGCCTTGCGGCGGATCTTGTCGTTGTCCGGTGCCTTCTTCAAGGCGTTCCGGACGCCCTGGCTGGACCACTCGCGCTGTGTGCGGGCACGGGAGACGAGGTCGGCCTTGGTCGAGGCGAACTCGTCGTAGGCGTCGCGCTTGTGCTGCCGGGCGATGGCCCGCTCCTCGAGGAAGGAGTCGTACCCGCCGCCGAACAGCCGGTTGGAGGACTGCGCGAGGTCGAGCTCGAGGACGCTCGTGACGGCCCGGGCCAGGAACTCGCGGTCGTGGCTGACGAGCACGACGCCGCCGCGGAGGCCGCGCACGAAGTCCTCCAGTCGGGCGAGGCCGTCGAGGTCGAGGTCGTTCGTCGGCTCGTCCAACAGGACGATGTCGAAGCGGGAGAGCAGCAGCGCGGCGAGCCCGACGCGGGCTGCCTGGCCGCCGGACAGCGAGGTCATCAGCGACTCGGTGTCGACGGTGAGCCCGAGGTCGGCGAGGACGGCGGGCACGCGCTCGTCGAGGTCGGCCGCGCCCGAGGCGAGCCACCGGTCGAGTGCCACGGAGTAGCGGTCGCCGGCGTCGGCACCGGCATCGGGGTCCCCGAGCGCGGCAGCGGTGGCGTCCATCTCCTCGGTGGCGGCGGCGCACCCGGTGCGCCGGCCGAGGTACTGCGCGACGGTCTCACCCTCGACGCGTTCGTGCTCCTGCGGCAGCCAGCCGACGAAGGCGTCGGTGGGTGCCAGCGAGACAGTGCCCGCGAGCGGCTCGTCGACGCCGGCGAGCAGGCGGAGGAGCGTGGACTTGCCGGCGCCGTTGACCCCGACGACGCCGATGACGTCCCCGGGTGCGACCGTCAGGTCGAGGGAGTCGAACAGCGTGCGGGCGGCGTACCCACCGGCGAGGCCCTTGGCGACGAGCGTGGCGGTCATGCCCCCATCGTCCCATCCCGCAGGACGGCCACGGGACGGCTCGTCCGTGCCAGGATCGTGGCGTGCTGACCGCGGCGTTCCTCCTGGTCGCCGGTGTCGTCGCCGGCGTGATCGGGACGGCCGGCGGGATCACGTCGCTCGTGGCCTACCCCGCACTGCTCCTGGTGGGTGTGCCGCCGCTGGCCGCGAACGTGACGAACTCGGTGGCGCTCCTCGGCAGCGGCGCGAGTTCGGCGCTGCGGGCGCGTGCCGACCTCGCCGGACACGGGTCGGCGCTGCGGCGGTGGCTGCCCCTGACGGTCGGGGCGTCGACGGTCGGCGCGGTGCTGCTGCTCGTCACGCCGGCGCAGGTGTTCGACCACGTCGTCCCGTTCCTCGTGGCGGCGGGCTCGGTCCTGCTGCTCGTGCAGCCCTGGATCGACCGTCGTCGTGGCGGCGAGCGTCTGGGTCGGGCGGCCGGGGTCTCGAGCGTGTCGGCGGTCTCCCTCTACAACGGCTACTTCGGTGCGGGGTCCGGTGTGCTCATGATCGCGGTGCTGCTGCTCGACGGGGAACCGGTGCTGCACCGGGCGAACGCGCTGAAGAACGTCCTGCTGCTGGCCGCGGACGTCCTGCCCGCCGTGCTCTTCGTCCTGTCCGGCACCGTCGTCTGGGCGGCGATGTGGCCGCTCGGGATCGGCGCGGTGCTCGGCGGGCTCGTCGGACCGACCGTCGCCCGCCGCGTGCCGCCCGGGCCACTGCGGATCGCCATCGCCGCGTGTGGACTGGTGCTCGCGGTGTCCCTCTTCGTCACCGCCTGACGACGGACGCCGTGGGCCCGGGGGAGCCCCGGACCCACGGCGCGGCTTCAGTGCCTAGTGCTCGTCGTAGTGGTCGTCGTGGAGCGCGTGCTTGTGGCCGTCGTGGAGGTAGTCCACGTGGTCGCCGTGCTGCACGGTCTCGTGGTCGTCGTCCTGCTGGCCGTGCTCGTGCTCGTGCAGGCCGTGCTCCGCGATGCGGTGCTCGTCGTCGCCGGTGGGGGTTGCGCTGGTGTCGGTCATGATCATCCTTTCTGAGATTGGTTCTCACGAATGCTACGACCAGCGGAGCGATCGCGTCACCCCTGTCTCGGCCGGGGCCGACTCAGGGCCGGACGACGTCCACGACCGTCTCGGCCCCGACCACGGGGACGAGGGTGCCGGCGGACGCGGCGGCGAGGTCAGCGTGGAGGGCGTCCAGGTCGCCGGCGGACACGGCGAGCGCGAACGTCGCCAGCGCGCCGTAGGTCGTCGTGCCCAGGGTGGCGTCGTGGTGGCGGACCCAGTCGCGCAGGACGTTGTCGACGCGGCCGGCATCGGCGTGCTCGACGTCGACCGTGACCTCGGTGAGGGCCGCGCGTCGGACGAGGGCGGCGCGGTCGAGGGCCTCGGACGCCGAGGTCGAGTACGCCCGCACGAGTCCGCCGGCGCCGAGCTTCACGCCACCGAACCAGCGTGAGACCACGAGCACGACGTCGGTCAGCTCGCGGCGGCGCAGGACCTCGAGCATCGGGACGCCGGCGGTGCCCGACGGTTCGCCGTCGTCGGAAGACCTCGCCTGGTCGCCCAGCACGCCGGTGACCATCGCGACGCAGTGGTGACGGGCGTCCCAGGCGTCGCGGCGGATGCCGGCGATGACGCGCTCGGCGTCGGCGGGGCCGGTGACCGGGACGGCGTGGGCGACGAAGCGCGACTTCGTGATGACGATCTCGTGTTCGACCGCGGCGGCGATCGTGGACGGGTACCGGCGGGTCACCCGACGAGCGTAGTCGCGGCCGGGTGCCGCGGCGGGCGGCGCATAGGCTCGGGCCGTGTTCGAACTCCACCACCTCTCCGCGCAGGACCTCTGGGACTGGATCCGTCGCGGCGACACGACGGCCCGCGAAGCGACGGAGCACTACCTCGCCCGGATCGAGCGGTTGGACCCAGGGCTCGGGGCCTTCGTGACGGTCACGGCGGACGCTGCACGTGAGCGGGCCGACCGTCTCGGGCACCTGGTGCCGATGTCGCGGCCGCTGTGGGGCCTCCCGTCCGGCGACAAGGACCTGTACGACCGTGCCGGGGTCCCCACGCGCTCCGGCACCACGGCGTTGCCGGAGCGGCCGGCGGCGGCGGACCACCCCGTCGTCGCGGCCCTGGACGCCGCGGGGGCGGTGAGCCTCGGCAAGACCACGACGCCGGAGTTCGGGATGTCGTCGTCCTCCGAGACGCGGTTCGGCGTGACGCGGAACCCCTACGGGACGGACCTGGCGCCGGGCGGGTCGTCGAGCGGTGCCGCGGTCGCGGTGGCGGCCGGACTCCTGCCCGCGGCGGTCGGGTCGGACGGCGGGGGGTCGGTGCGGATCCCGGCGGCGGCGACCGGGCTCGTCGGCCTGAAGCCGAGCCGGGGGCGCGTGCCCTCGATGCCCGGGCGGTCCGGTGTCGGCGGGCTGTCGGTCGCCGGGCCCCTGACGCGGTCGGTGGCGGACGCGGGGATGCTGCTCGACGCGCTCGTGGCGCCGACCGGGCTCGACGAACCTGTGCCGTACGCGCTCGTCACGCCAGACGTCGGCGAGGGACCCTTCACCGCGGCGGCCGTGCGCGGCGAGGGGCGGTTCGTGCTCGGCGTGCTCGAGGGCTCGCCGTGGGACGACACCGTCGACGTCGTCGTGGACCCGGCAGCGCGGGCGGTGGTCGCGACGGCCGTCCGGGAGTTCGACGCGCTCGGGCACGGGATCGAGGACGTCCGGATGCCTTCGGTGCCCTACGGCGCGGCCTTCCGGGTGGCGTGGGAGACCTCGGCTGCGCGGCTGCCCGCCGTGCCCGGGATCGACCTGTCGGCGCTGACGCCGCTGGTGTCGTGGCTCGTCGCCCGGGGCCAGGCGTTGACCGGGACGCAGGTGCTCGACGCGATGACGGCGCTCGACGTGTTCTCCACCACGCTCATCCGGGCGTTCGACCGGTTCGACGCGGTGCTCTCCCCGACGCTGGCGCTCACGCCCCGGCCGCTCGGGTGGTACGGCGACGACCCCGAGGAGGACTTCCGCCGCCAGTGCGCGTACTCGCCGTGGACCTCGATGGCGAACGTGGCCGGGCTGCCCGCGATCACGCTGCCGGTCGGGGTCACGCCCGCGGACCACCCCGACGGTGCCGGGCTGCCGATGGGCGTGCAGCTCATCGGGCGGCCGGGTGGGGAGCGCACGCTGCTCGCGCTGGGGGCGCAGCTCGAGCGCCGGGTGCGGTGGCAGCGGAGGCATCCGCCGGGGTGGTGAGGGCGGGCGCCGTGTGCGGGCGGGTGTGCTCGACTCGGAACGACATCGTCGCTGTCGTACGACGTCGACGTTGTCGCAAGGGTGCCGTGCGGTCGTGAGGGTCCTGCCGCGCCCGACTCGGAACGACAACATCGGTGTCGTACGACGTCGAGTTTGTCGCGCGGGTGATGCGCGGCCGGTCGGGCTCGGCTCGCACGACTCGGAACGACATCGTCGCTGTCGTACGACCTCGATGGTGTCGGAACATGCGGACGCAGGAGATGTGCGTGCATGGAGCGACACGGCATGCGTCGACCGACTCGTGCTGTGTCGGACCATGCGGACGCAGGAGATGTGCCTGCATGGAGTGACACGGCGGGCGTCGTTCGACTCGTGCGGTGTCGGAGCCCGCGGACGCATGACCCGACCGTCCCGCCACGACCTGAATCGGAATGACATCGTCGCTGTCGTACGACCTCGACGGTGTCGCAACCTGCGGACGCAGCAGGTGCACGTGCATGGAACGACACGGCGGGCGTCGTTCGACTCGTGCGGTGTCGGATCATGCGGACGCACGAGATGTGCCCGCATCGAGCGACACGGCGGGCGTCGTACGACTCGTGCGGTGTCGGACCATGCGTACGCAGGCACTGACGCCGCGCCCGCGCCCTACGGCAGCGTCGGCGCCGCCTCCACCAGGGCCCGCGTGACGGGGTGCGTCGGCGCATCGAGCAGGGACACCGGCCCGTGCTCGACGATGCGCCCGGCCGACATCACCGCGACGGTGTCGCACAGCCGCTGCACCACGCCGATGTCGTGCGACACCAGGACGATCGTCAGCCCGAGCTCCGACGCCAGCGACTGGAACAGTTCGATCACCCGTGCGCGGACGACCACGTCGAGGGCGCTCATCGGCTCGTCCCCGAACAGGATCCGCGGCCCGTGGACGATCGCCCGCGCGATCGCGATGCGCTGTCGCTGCCCGCCGGAGAACTCGTGTGGGTACCGGTCGACCGCGTCCGAGGGCAGGTCGACGCGCTCGAGCGCGGACGCGACCATCGCCGCATGCGACGAAGCAGCACCAGCACCAGACACCCGCACCCGCATCGCCCGCAGCGGCTCCTCGACGATCTGCCCGACGCGCATCCTCGGGTCGAGCGACGCGTAGGGATCCTGGAACACCACCCCGGTCTCCCGCCGGAACCACCGCATCGCGGCAGCGGAGGCGGACGCGACCACCGGACGACCGGAGGCGGTCACGGTGCCGGCGGTAGGGGCCTCCAGGCCGGCGAGCAGTCGGACCAGGGTCGACTTGCCGGACCCGGACTCCCCGACGATCCCGAGCCGGGAACCGGCCGGGACCACCAGGTCGACGCCGTCCACGGCGGTGCGGATCGGTCCGGGCTCGAAGGGCCCGCGGCGGGGCAGCCGGTACGTCCGGTGCAGGCCGACGGCGGTGAGGGCGTCGGTCACGTGGTCCTCCTGGCGGTGGCGCGGGCTGCCGCGACGAGCGCTCGCGTGGTGGGGTGCTGCGGCCGGGCGAGCAGGTCGGCGACGGAACCGGACTCGACGACGCGGCCGGCGTCGAGCACGACGACGGAGTCGGCGATCTGCGCGAGCACCGCCAGGTCGTGCGTGACGAACAGCAGCGACACGTCGAGGCCGCGCAGCAGGTCGAGGATCCGCGCTTCGGTCGTGACGTCGAGTGCCGTGGTGGGCTCGTCCGCCACGATCAGCTCCGGCGACCCGGCCATCGCCATCGCGATGCAGATCCGCTGCCGCTGCCCACCGGAGAGCTGGTGCGGCCACTGGCGCAGCAGGGACTCCGGGTCGGGCAGTCCGACCGCGACGGCGAGTTCGAGCGTCGCCGCGTCCGCCGCCCGCCGGTCGAGCCCGCGGTGCAGCCGGAGTGGCTCCGCGATCTGCTTCCCGACGCGACGCAGCGGGTCGAGGGCCGTGCCCGGCTCCTGGAACACCATCCCGATGCGCGCCCCGCGGTACGCCGCGCGGGCCCGGTCCGGCAGTCCGAGCAGCTCCTCGCCGTCGAGCCGCACCGAGCCCGTCACGTCGGCGCCAGTCGGTTCCAGCCCCATCAGGGCCAGGGAGGTCATCGACTTCCCGGAACCGGACGCGCCGATCACGCCGACACGACCGCCTGGAGGCACGGTGAACGTCACGTCGTCGAGGACCGTCCGCCCCGCGATCCGGACCGACAGGCCGCGCACCTCGAGTCCGGTCGCCGCGGTCGTGCCCGTGGTCGGCACGTCGTCCCCGCTCACGCGGTCACCCCCGGCACGGCGGCGGTGCGCTCCGTGTCGCTCGCGCGGTCGCCGGTGGTCAGCCGCGGGTCCGAGGCGTCGCGGACGGCGTCCCCGAGCAGCGAGAGCGCCATCACGACGAGGGCGATGGCGGCCCCAGGCCAGGTCGCGCTCCACGGGTGCACGCCGATGTACGTCTGCAGGTCGGACAGCAGGTTCCCCCACGACGCCGTCCCCGATCCCGCGCCGTAGCCGAGGTAGGAGAGCCCGGCCTCGGCGAGCACCGCCGTGGCCATCGCGAGCGAGAGCTGCACGGTGAACAGCGGCGCCGCGTTCGGCACCAGGTGGCGCAGCAGCACCCCGCCGGGTCCGACGCCGGAGGCCCGGGCCGCGGTGACGTAGTCGCTCCTGGCGATGCGGCGGATCTCCCCGCGGGCGACCCGGGCGATGGTCACGCCGAACGCCAGCCCGACGGACACGATCACCACGCCGAGCGAGCCGCCGAACACCGCGGTGAGGAGCATCGCCGTCAGGAGCGTCGGGAACGCCACGAGGATGTCGAGGAGCACGGCCGTGCCCTCGCGGACCCAGCGTGCGGTGAGCGAGCCGATGGCGGTGAGCACGATGCCGACCACGCTCGCGATGACCCCGGAGCCGACCGCGACGAGCACCGTCGTCCTGGTGCCCGCGAGCAGGTAGCTGGCGATGTCACGCCCGATGCCGTCGGTGCCGAACCAGTGCGCGGCACTCGGCGGGTCCCACTGGTGGAAGGGGTCAGCGCGGAAGGGGTCCTGCGGCGTCCACACGAGCGACACGGCGGCGAGCACCACGAGCAGCCCGAGGACGACCACGGCGAAGACCCCGGTGGGGCGGTGGAGGAGTCGGCGGATGCTGGATCCAGTCATCAGGTGGCCTCCCGCTGCCGGGGGTCGAGCGCGCGGTGCACGACGTCGACCGCGAAGCCGACGACCAGCACGAGCCCGGTGAGCACGAGCAGCTCCGACTGCACCTTCGTGACGTCGCGGCGGCCGACGTCGGTGACGAGCATCCGGCCGACCCCGGGCAGCGAGAACAGCTGCTCGACGACGACCGCGCCGACCAGGAGCCCGGCGATCTGCACGCCGAGCACCGCGAGCACGGTCAGCGCCACCGACCCGAGCCCGTGCCGGAGCAGCGCCTGGGTGCGGGTGAGCCCCACGGCCGCGGCGGTGCGGAGGTGGTCGGCGTCGAGCACGGAGAGCGTCGCCGAGCGGGTGAAGCGGAGGATGACGGCACCCTCGACGGCGCCGATCGTCAGCGCGGGCAGCACGAGCGACGAGAACGCCCGCCCGGGTTCCGACCAGCCGTCGAGCGGGAAGCCCTGCGTCGGCAGCCAGTGCAGCGTCACGGCGAACAGCGCGACGAGCAGCATGCCGGCCCAGACGACCGGGACCGCGGCGACGGCCTGGGCCACGAACGCGATGACCGCCCCACCGGCACGGCGACGCAGCACCGCGGCGAGGACCCCGAGCGGGACCCCGAGCACGAGCGCCGCGGCGAGGGACATGCCCGCGAGCGGCAGCGTGACGCCGAGCTTCGCGGCGATCTCCGGGCCGACGGCGCCCTTCGTCACGAGGGACCGGCCGAGGTCACCGGTGACGACGCCGCCGATCCAGTCGAGGTACTGCAGCACCACGGGCCGGTCGAGGCCGAGCTGCCGACGGAGCTCCTCCACCTGCGCGGGCGTCGACTGCGTGCCCGCGACGACCTGGGCGACGTCGCCGGGCAGCACGCGGAGCGTGGCGAAGATGATCACGCTCGCCACGAGCAGGCCGACGACGAGCAGCAGCACCCGCCCGAGGAGGAACCGGGTCACGAGACGATGCTAGTTGCCCGACGCGACGGCGAGCTTCGACAGGTCGAGCCGCGAGTTGCCGCCGTCGTACGGGAACCCGGTGACGCCCTTCCGGATCGCCGTGATCTCCGTCGCGGTGTACAGCCACTCGCCGGCCGCGTCCTCGCTGACGATCCGCGCGGCCTGCTCCAGCGCAGCGGCCTTCTCGGACGCGGACGTCGTCGCGACGGACTCGGCGTAGAGCGCCTGCACGCGTGCGTTGTCGTACCCGAAGTAGTAGTCCGGGTTCGCCCAGTTGCCGAAGTCACGGGCCTCGACGTGGTCGACCATCGACAGGTCGAAGTCGCGGACGCCCGACTTCGGCGCCTGGAACACCGACGACAGCCAGGTGGCGAAGTCGACGCGCTTGACCGTCAGCGTGATCCCGACGTCGGCGAGCTGCGACTTCAGCACGTCACCGATCGTCGCCGGGTAGACGTTCGCGTACGTCAGCGTGAGCTTGAGGTTCGTCGCCCCGGCTGCGGCCAGGAGCTGCTTCGCGTTCGACGGGTCGTACGCGTCGATGTCCGTGAGGTCCTGGTACCCGGGGTCGAGCTCCGGGATCGGGCCGCCCTGCTCGACGCCCGTGCCGCCGATGGCCTTGATGAGCGCCTTCGGGTCGATGGCCTGCCGGATCGCCTGGCGGACCCGCTTGTCGGTGAAGGGTGCCTTGGCGTCGTTGAACGCGAGCGTGTACTTGTCGGTCGTCTTGCCGGAGTGCAACGCGATGTCGGGGTTGCCCTGCAGCTGGCTCTTGAGCGTGCCGTCGACGGGGTTCAGCACGTCGACGTCGCCGTTCGCCATCGCGTTGACGGCCGTGGACGGGTCGGTGATGTACCGGAAGACGATCGTCTTGACCTTCGCCTTCGTGCCCCAGTAGTCGGCGTTCCGGCTGAAGGTCAGCGAGTCGCCCTGCTTCCAGTTGGTGACCTCGAAGGGCCCGGTGCCGTTCGCGCTGTCCGACAGGTCGTTCTCCGCAGCCTTCTCCAGCACGAGCCCGGCACGACCGGTGAGGTTGAACAGCAGGTCCGAGTCCGGTTTCGCCAGCGTCAGCACGACGGTGTCGGACGACGGCGACGCGATGGAGCTGACGCCGGCGAGCTTGGCGGAGTCGACGTAGGAGGCGTTCCCCTTCGCCTGCTCGAGCGACCAGACGACGTCGGCGGCGGTGACGGGCTTGCCGTCCTGGAACGTGATGCCCTCGCGCAACATGAACGTGTAGGTCCGGCCGTCGGCGGAGACCTCGTGCTTCGCGGCCAGCACGTCGCGGATCCCGCCCGTCGGGGTCCGGCCGACGAGTCCCTGGTACACGTTGTCGATCAGGACCTGGTCGAGCGCAGCGCCGGACTGCGTCCGGATGTCGAGGCTCGTCGGTTCGAGGACCAGCCCGACGCGCACGGTCGCGTCGGCGCCGCCCGTGGGCTTCGTCGAGCCGGTGCACCCGGCGAGGGCGATGGCCGCCGCCACGGCGATCGCGGTCGCGGCGAGGACCGAGCGACGGACGTGCTGCCGACCGACGCGGGGGAGGGAGGGGCGCATGGGTGGTGTGTTCCTTCCGGGCGCACGGGGAGCGACGGTCGTCGCGCGCGCTCGGAAGAATCTACCGGCGGTCCGGGCGCTGTTCGACGCCGTACAACAAACCGTTACGGACGCCCCATTCCCGGATGGCGGCTGCGAGGTCGAGCGGCGCCTGCGTCTGGACGGCGTGCCGTGCCTCCACCGTGACGATGGTCGCTGCCGGCAGCCGTTCGGCGAAGGTCGTGACGAGCTTCGGCGACACGTAGCCCCGGTCGCCGCGGACGAGCAGGACCGGCACGTCGAGCGACTCCAGGTCCGGCCACGCGTCCGCGAACCGCCCGACCGACGAGGTCCGTCCGGCCGGCAGGTGCGGGAAGTGGTGCCGCCGCACCAGGCGTCCGTCCGCGCCGAGCCGGGTGGTGTGCCGGGCCTCGCGCAGCAGCACCTGGCGGTCGTCCCCGACCCTGGCCTCGACGGCCCGGTCGACGACCTCGTCGAGGTCCTCGAACGGCGGTTCGGACTCCAGCGCCCGGGCGATCCGGTCCACGGCGCGCTGGGCGAAGTCCGGCGACATGTCGACCAGCACCAGGCCGGTCACGCGCTCCGGCGCCGTCGCCGCGATCCGGGCCGCCAGGATCGCGCCGAGCGAGTGCCCCACGAGCACGCCGGGCGGCACCGCGAGCGCGTCGAGCGCCGCGAGGACCGCCGGAGCGGTCGCGGACGCCGCGTAGTCGGCGTCGTCCCGCCACGCCGAGCGGCCGTGACCGGGCAGGTCGAGCGCGACCGCCGGCTCGCCGACGGCGATCGCCGTCTGGTCGAAGCTGTGGGCGTCGATGCCGAGCCCGTGCAGGTAGACGACCCGGGCCTCCCGTCCGGTGTCCGCCGGGTCCTGCCAGCGGATCGCGGAGACGGCGCCGTGGCCGTCGGGTCCCGGCGTGGCCGGGATCTCCTGCCGGGAGGCTCGGAGCGGCTCCGCCACGCCGCTCGCGCGGGCCAGGTCGGGCAGGTCCCGGAACTCGTCGTCGTCCTCGTGCACGTGGTCAGTCTCGCACCGACCCGTTCCTGGGTGGGCTTAGGTAAGGCATGCCATACTTCTCCTGTGGCAGCCCGGTACCGTGTGTTCTCCGTCCGCGTGGCAGCCGTGTCCTCGCTCACACCCCACTTCGTGCGGGTGACGCTGACCGGCGACGAGCTCGGCGCGTTCTCCTCGGTGGGGCTCGACCAGCGGATCAAGGTCGTCCTGCCGATCCCCGGGCACGGGTTCACCGACCTGCCCGACGGCGAGGACTGGTACGCCGCCTGGCGCGCACTGCCCGACGACACGCGGAACCCCCTCCGCACCTACACCGTCCGGTCCTTCCGCCCCGACGCCCACGAGCTCGACATCGACTTCGTCGCCCACGGTGACACCGGCCCCGCGTCGCGCTGGGTCGCCGGGTGCGCGGTCGGCGACGAGCTCCGCATCGTCGGGCCCGCCGTGCCGTCGTCCCCGGACGAGCTGCCGTCGGGCGCCGCCGAGTTCGCCCCGGGAGCGGCGAACCGGATCCTGCTCGCCGGCGACGAAACCGCGGCGCCGGCCATCTGCGCCATCCTCGAGGCGCTCGACGTCACCACCGTCGGACATGTCTTCATCGAGGTCCCCACCGACGCCGACCGGCTGCCGGTGACCGCGCCCGCCGGGGTCGAGGTCCGGTGGATCGCCCGCAACGGGGCGTCGCACGGGGTCCGGATGACCGACCACGTGCACGCGTGGGCGTCGACCGCGGTGTCGCCGTTGTCGACGTCGGGTCTTGTGCCGATCGCCGGGGCGTCCGTCGCCGGGGTGGACGTCGCTGACGTGGAGCTGGCGGACGTGGACGTCGACCACCAGACGCTCTGGGACGTCCCCACCGCCGAGTCGCACCGCCCCGTGTACGCCTGGATCGCGGGCGAGGCCGCCTGCATCAAGGAGCTCCGCCGCCACCTGGTGCGCGGGGTCGGGCTCGACCGCAAGCAGGTCGCCTTCATGGGCTACTGGCGGCACGGCAAGGCCGAGAACTAGCCCGTGTCCGCCCCCGTCGCGCCCGTCGTCGGCGCCGTCCCCGCGACGGCGCTCGGTGCACGCGGCCTGACGCTCGCCTACGACGACCGCGTCGTGGTGGACGGCCTCGACGTCGACGTGCCCGACGGCGAGCTGACCGTCATCGTCGGCCCGAACGCGTGCGGCAAGTCCACGCTGCTGAAGGCCTTCGCCCGCACGCTGAAGCCGAGTGCCGGCACCGTGTTCCTCGACGGCGCACCGCTGGGGTCGTACCGCCCCAAGGCCGTCGCGCGCCGCGTGGCGATGCTCCCGCAGACGCCGATCGCCCCCGACGGCATCACCGTTCGCGACCTCGTCACCCGCGGACGCTTCCCGCACCAGGACCTCTTCCACCCGTCCTCCGGGTCCGACCGCGCCGCCGTGCAGCAGGCGTTGGTGCAGACCGACACCGCGGACCTCGCGGACCGCGGCGTCGACGAGCTCTCCGGTGGGCAGCGGCAGCGCGTGTGGATCGCGATGGTGCTGGCGCAGGAGACCGACATCGTGCTCCTCGACGAGCCCACGACGTTCCTCGACATCGCGCACCAGTACGACGTGCTCGAGCTCGCGGCAGCGTTGCACGCGGCGGGGCGCACGGTCGTCGCGGTCCTGCACGACCTGAACCAGGCGGCGCGGTACGCGACCCACGTCATCGCGATGCGCGAGGGCGCGATCGTGGCGCAGGGCCCGCCGGCCGCCGTGCTGACGGCCGACCTCGTCGAGGACGTCTTCGGCCTGCCGTGCGTCGTCGTCCCCGACCCCGAGACCGGCACGCCCCTCGTCGTGCCCCGTCGCGCGCGCTGACGCCGCGGCCGGCGGCGTTCGCTGCGTTGCGCTGAGGTCGCACTTCGTGTCGGGTCGGCTGGCGCCGAGCCGACACGAACTGCGACCTCACCGGGCCTGAGTGGTCGGGACTCCCCGCTCACGTTCGGCGAGTGGTCGCGTTCCGTCGGCCGGGAGGCCGCCGGCCGACCAGAGGCGACCGGTCGGCGGCGGGCCGGCAGGGTGTCGCGACCGCTCGGCGGACTCGAGGCGCGGTGCGTGGCCGGCACCTGACTCCCGTCCGGCGGGTGGTGAGGTCGCACTTCGTGTCGGGTCGGCTGGCGCCGAGCCGACACGAACTGCGATCTCAGCGGGCCCGAGTGGCCGGGTTCGGTCGGCCGGGAGGTCGACGGCGAGCCGTCGGGGTGTCGCGACCGGCCGGCGGACAGGAGGCGAAGCGCGGAGCCGCCCCGTGCCTCCCGTCCGGCGGGGGGTGAGGTCGCACTTCGTGTCGGGTCGGCTGGCGCCGAGCCGACACGAAGCGCGATCTCAACGGCCTGAGTGGTCGGGGTCCGTCGGCCGGGAGGCCGCCGGCCGACCGGGCGTGACCAGTCGGCGGTGGGCCGGCGGGGTGTCGTGGCCGGTCGGCGGACGGGAGGCGCGGTGCGGGGCCGCCACGAGCCTCCCGTCTGGCAGGGGGTGAGGTCGCACTTCGTGTCGGGTCGGCTGGCGCCGAGCCGACACCAAGTGCGATCTCAGCGGGCCTGAGGGATCGGGGTCCGTCGGCCGGGAGGCCGACGGCCGACGGGCCGTGACCAGTCGACGGCGAGCCGTCGGGGCGTCGTGACCAGTGGGCGGACGGGAGACGCGGTGCGTGGCCGCCACGTGCCTCCCGTCCGGCGGGGGGTGAGGTCGCACTCGGTGTCGGGTTGGCTGGCGCCGAGCCGACACGAACTGCGATCTCAGCGGGTGGTCAGCGGTAGCCGCCGTCCTCGAGGCCGGCCTCGACCTCGAAGCGGTTGCGCAGGGGGTCGCGGCCAGCGGCCGCGTAGAGCACGGGCATGAGCATGCCGTACCGCCGCCACTGCGCCACGTGCACTCGCTCGTGCCGGAGCACCCGGGGGCCGTCGTTGTCGCGGGTCAGGTAGACGGACCCGACGCAGGTGCCGCCGCGCCGGAACACCCAGCGCGGCAGCCCCGTGCAGACGATCAGCCCGTCGACGACCCGGACCGGGCCGGTCGACAGGGGCAGTCCGACGGCCAGGCCGACGAGCGTGCCGAACAGCCAACCGACCCGCGAGACGGGGGAGTCGAGCAGGGGGTTGCGCACCCGCTACTCCGGGCGGCCGTAGGTCTCGAGCAGTCGCAGCCAGATCTCGTTCATCGTCGGGTAGGCCGGGACGGCGTGCCACAGGCGGTCGATCGGGACCTCGCCGACGACGGCGATGGTCGCGCCCTGCAGCATCTCGGCGACGTCCTGGCCGACGAAGGTCATGCCGACGACGACCTTGCGGTCCTCGTCCACGACCATGTTCGCGCGGCCGACGTAGCCGTCCGCCTGGAGAGCGGCGCCGGCGATGTTGCCGAGCTCGTACTCGACGACGCGGACGTTGAGCCCCTGCTGCTTGGCCTTCTCCTCGGTGAGGCCGACGCTGGCGACCTCGGGGTCGGTGAAGGTGACCTGCGGCGCGGCCGCGTGGTCGGCGGTCGCGACGTGGGCGCCCCACGGCTCGGTGTGCAGCGGGGTGCCCTGGAAGCGGGCGGCGATGGCCTCACCGGCGGCTCGGGCCTGGTACTTGCCCTGGTGGGTGAGGAGCACGCGGTGGTTCACGTCGCCGACGGCGTAGAGCCAGTCGGTGCCGGTGACGAGCATCGTGTCGTCGACGTCGAGCCAGTCGCCGGCGGTCAGTCCGACGGTCTCGAGGCCGAGGTCCTTCGTGTGCGCGGCGCGGCCGGTGGCGGCGAGGACCTCGCTGGTGATGACGGTGGTGCCGTCGTCGAGGGTCGTCGTGACCAGGCCGTGCTCGTCGCGGTCGACGCGGGTGGGGTTGACGCCGGTGCGGACGTCGATGCCGGCCTCGCGCATCGCGTCGGCGACGAGCTCCCCGGCGAACGGCTCCATGCCGCCGAGCAGGCCGTGGCGGGCGACGAGGGTGACCTTCGCGCCGAGCGAGGCCCAGGCGGTGGCGAGCTCGGAGCCGGCGACGCCGCCGCCGATGACCATGAGGCTCTCGGGGACGTGGCGGGCGCTGGTGCCCTCGCGGGTGCCCCACGGCTTCGCGTCGGCGAGGCCGTCGATCGGCGGCAGGGTGTGCAGCGACCCGGTGACGACGGCAACGGCCGCGCGGGCGGTGTGGGTCTCGACCTGGCCGTCGGGGCCGGTGACCTCGATCGTCTTCGGGCCGGTGATCCGGGCGTGGCCGCGGAGCAGGGCGATGTCGGCGGACTCGAGCCAGGCGACCTGGCTGCTGTCGTCCCAGTCGCTCGTGAACGAGGTGCGGCGGTTGAGCACTGCGGCGGCGTCGAGCGTGCCGGTCACGGCCTGCTTCGCGCCGTCGAGCCGACGAGCCGCCGCGAGGGCGTGGCCGCTGCGCAGGAGCGCCTTCGAGGGCATGCACGCCCAGTAGGAGCACTCGCCGCCGACGAGCTCCGCCTCCACCACGGCGACCGACAGGCCGCGCTTGTGGGCGTAGTCCGCCACGTTCTCGCCGACAGCGCCGGCTCCGATCACGATGAGGTCGTAGTCCGTCATGTGGCCGAGCGTACGCGGACCGGCATGACCCGCGCCGAGTGGTCTGTGCCCCGGTGGAGAACAGGAGCGGGCAGGAACTTCAGGACACGCGGGACGCTGCCGACAGGGCACCGACGGCCCGCAGGATGACGCCCATGTCGTCGACCGCTCGGTCCGGGTCGACCGGGGCGAAGCCGGTGATGGCCGCGCCGACGAGTCGGCGTCCGCGGGTCGCCGCGTGGATCCGCTCGACGAGTCCGGCGCCGTCGAGGCCGAACGGCACGGGTTCGAGCAGGCCGTCGACCTCGGACGGGTCGAGGACGTCGAGGTCGACGTGCACGTAGACGGAGTCCGCTCCGGTGGCCTCGACCGCGGCGGCGAGGGCATCGGGCGTCGCGGCGTCGACGTCGAGGTGGTGGATGCCCGCGCGGGTGACGGCGTTCACCTCGGCGTCCTCGACCCCGCGGGTGCCGGCGAGGACGACCGACCCGGCGGCCACGGAGGGCAGGTCGGGGAAGAGGTCGTCCGGGCGGTCGACCAACAGCCGGAGCGCCGCGGTCTCGGCGGCGACGGGCTGGGCGCGGTTGAGAGGGCGGTACCCGCTGGAGCCCGAGATGCGCACGAACGCGGTGCCGGGGCCGAGTGCGACGCTGCCGCCGAGGGCACTGGCGCCGTCCCCGCCGATGACGAGCACCGGCTCGCTGGCGATCGCGACCTCTTGCGCGACACGGTCCGCGACCTGCAGCACCGAGGTGTACCGGGCGACGGCGGTCTCGAGGCGGTCGCCCGCGCCGACGGGGACGTCGACGACGGTGGTGGCGGCACGGGGGAGGTCGGCTGCGATCGCGGTCGCGCCGTCGCCGAGGCGCATCGCACGCGACGACGCCGAACCCTGCCACTGACCGACGACGAGGAACTGCATGTCCTCATCCTGTCAGGCGGGTCCGGCGTCGTCGCGGATGTCGCTCTCAGACTCGACTAGATCGTCGAGGAACCGCCCGACTTCAGCGCGGCGAGACGGGCCTCGACCTCGGCGTCACGGCCGACGTCCTCGAGGCTCTCGAACTGGGCGTCGAGGCTCGACGCCTGCAGCTCCTGCTGGCCGATGACCTTGGCTTCTTCACGGCGGACCTTCTCCTCGAAGCGCGCCAGGTCGCTCGTCGGGTCGGTGACGTCGATGTTGCCGACGGCGTCGTTGACCTTCGACTGGGCTTCGGCCGTCTTGGCGCGGGCGACCAGGCTGTTGCGCTTGGCCTTGAGCTCCTCGAGCTTCTGCTCCATGCCCGCGAGGCCCTGCTTGAGCTTGTCGACCTGCTCGTTCTGCGTGGCGAGCGGCGACGCGTTGTCCTTGACCTCTTGCTCGGCGGCGATCTGCTTGCCGATGGCGATCTTGGCGAGGTTGTCGAACTTGTCGGCGTCGGCGGCCTTGCCCTCGGCGCGGTACTTGTCGGCGGCGACGGACGCGTTGGCGGCCTTCTGGCCCCACTCCTGCGCGGCGCGGACGTCTTCCTCGTTGTCCTGCTCGAGCAGACGGAGGTTGCCGATCGTCTGGGCGATGGCGCTCTTGGCGTCGGCGATGTTGTTCGTGTAGTCGCGCACGAGCTGGTCGAGCATCATCTGCGGGTCTTCCGCGTTGTCGATGAGCTGGTTGACGTTCGCCCGGACGAGTCCGGAGATGCGACCGAAGATGGACTGCTTTGCCATTGCTGTTCCCTTTCCTGGGGTGGTCTGCTGGGTGTTCGTGGGGGAGTCGTCAGGGGCGCTGGGTCAGAACCGGCCGCCGCCGGAGAAGCCGCCGCCGCCCCCGCCGCCGCCACCTCCGCCGAAGCCGCCGCCCCCACCGAAGCCGCCGCCTCCGCCCCCGAAGCCCCCGCCGCCGAACGAGCCGCCGCCGTAGCTGCCGCCGCGTCCGCCGAGGAGCCCGCCGAGCACGATGCCGGTGACGAGTCCGCCGAGCTGGGCGCCGTTGCCGCCACCGCCCGCGCCGGGCCATCCGCCCATGTCGTTGCCGGCTTCGTCCATCGCGGCAGCGGCGTACTGCTCGGCCGCGCGGGCGGCCTGGAGTGCCTGCTGGGGGTCGTGGGTGGCGAGCTGCACGGCGTCGTCGAGCGCGCGCTCGGCCTCGGACAGGCGGGTGCGTGCCGTGGGTCCGACACCACCACGGCGCAGCGAGATGAACTCGCGCGCCTGGCTGATCCGAGAGCGGGCGTCGCGCAGGGCGGCGTTCAGGGCCTGCTGCGCGCGCTGCTGCTGCTCCTGCGCGGTGCGCGCGGAGGCCAGGGCGGCGTCGATCTCGGTGTTCGCGCGGGTGAGCGAGTCGACCGCGGCGATCGGGTCCTTCGGGTCGAGCCGTTCGCGCAGGACGGTCTCGGCCGTCACGACCGCGGAGGCGAGCTCGGGCGTGGTCGTGGGCATGGCACGCGCCGCGGCGACGTCGCCCTGGATGTCGAGGCGCATGGCCTCGACGCGTGCTGAGGCCTCGCGGAAGGTGGCCTCGGCCCCGGTGGCGCTGGCGGTGAGCTGCTGGACCTGCGCAAGGGCGTGTTGGGCGTCACGGACGGCGACGACCGCCTGGCCCTTGTCGCCGCTCGCGATGGCGGCGTCGGCGGCCTGGGAGCGCTCGGTCGCGAAGGCGAGCACCTGGTGCGCCTGGTCCACCGCGTCGGCGACGGACGCCAGGGTGCGACCGCCGTAGGCCGCGCGGACGCGGTCGAGCGCGGTGGCGGCAGCGGCGAGCTCGGCCGGGGCTGCCCGGACGGCGCCACCGAGTGCCGTGGCGGCGCCCTCGACACCGTCTTCGAGCGAGCGGAGCTGGTCGAACGACTCCGTCTGCTGCTCGATGGACGCGTGCGCCTGCTCGCAGATCTGGATGATCTGGTTCGACCACTCGGCGCGCTGCTGTGGGGAGTCGGGGATCTCGTCGTCGAGCTGCTGCTGGAACGTGAACGCCCGGCGGACGTCCTTCTTGGCGGCGGCGACGGCCTTCGCGAACGGCTCGGCCGCGTCGGCGCCGAACTGCGCGGTGGCGAAGCCGACCTCTTGTTCCGCGGTGCGGAGTTCGTCGTCGATGGTGACGAGCGCCCCGCCGGCGGTGCGCTCGAGGTCGGCGAGCGAGGCCTCTTGTGCCCTGGTCGCCTCGGCCCGTCGGCGGAGGTTCCGGCGGCGGATGACCAGCACCACGACGACGACCGCGATGACGATGACGAGCAGCGCGATCCAGAGCCCGGTCAGGTTCGCGGGCTTCTGGCTGTCGCCGAGCCCGGTGGCGAACGCGGTCGCCGCGCCGGCCCAGTCGTCGTTGCGGAGCTTCGGGATGAGGTCGTCGTTCACCGCGGACTGCACGTCCGACGCGGTGATCGAGGTCTCGTTCGTCTGCTGGACGTCGTACGTGCGCGCCTGGGTGGCGATGGAGAGCAGGATGCCGTTCGAGTCGATCTGGTTCCGCGACATCGTCGCGTCGCCCCACGCCGTGTGGTCGGTCGGGTCGGTGAACTCGGGGACGAACACGACGTAGAGCTGCGTGTCGGTCTCATCGGCCAGGTCCCGCACGGCCTTCTCCACCGAGGCCTGCTGGCCCGCGGTGAGGGCGTCGGCCTGGTCGAGGACGTAGGCCCCGCCGAGGTCGACCGGCGCGGTCGCCTGTGCTGCCGTCGCCGGTGCCACGACCAGGAACGCCGCGACGAGCGCTGCGGCGACGCGCGCCGCCCACCGCCCGGACGTCCCCCTGTCCGTGCTCGACCGCCTGGTGTCCGATCCACGTTGGACCGCTCGCATCCGTTCTCCGTCCGTCCGGCAGCGCCCGCGCCCTGAGACCCGGGAGGCCCGGTGTGCCGCGGAGGGAGCGCCGTCGCCCGAAGTGTATCCAGGCAGCGCACGCGTTCCCCCAGAACCACCGCGACCTGTGGACAGACTGCGCCGGGGGACGGGTCTTGTCCCCCGGTGAGGGGTACCATCACCCGAAGTGACCGTTTCGACGACGAAAGGGGTCAGCAATGGAACGAACGATGAACACCGAGGTCGTCCCACTGGAGGACGGCTTCCACCGGGTGTCGACACCGGCGAGCGGCGTGATCGGCTTCGTGCGTGAGCACAACGGCCGGTACGAGGTCCTGCGGGGACGTGTCCGTCAGGCCACGCGGTCCGAGGGCCAGTACTCCACGATGAACGTGGCACTGATCGCCCTCACGCACGCCTGACCGACACCACGGTGCACCCGAGGCACCGTGCCCGACACGAGGCGCCGCCAGCGATGGCGGCGCCTCGTCCGCGTCCGGGCGCGCGTGCGCGGCGGCGCCGACCCCCTGTCCACGTACGCTGCAGGGATGGGTGAGCCGAGCCTCCAGGCCGTGACGGTGCGCCTCGCGCACCCGGGTGGGTCCCGTGCAGCCGACCGGGAGGCCCTCCTCGCCGCCGTCGCGGAGGTCACCGGAGCGCACCCCGCGTCCACCGCCGTCGGCCGCCGGTGCGCGCACTGCGGCAGCGACACGCACGGCCAGCCCTGGGCGACCGTGCACGGTGTCGCCGTCGGCGTCAGCCTGTCGCGGACTCCCGGGGTGCTCGCCCTCGCCGTGGGGCCCGTCGACCTCGGCGTCGATGTCGAGCGTGTCAGCAGGGTGGCCTCGGCGCCGCTCGACGCGTCCACGCCGGGCGAGCACGAGCGGTACGGCGCCGACCCCGTCCGAATGGCGGCGTGCTGGGCGGCGAAGGAGGCGGTGCTGAAGCGGGACGGCCGCGGGCTCCGGGTCGACCCGGCGTCCGTCGACGTCGACCTGGACGCGGGCACCGCGGTGCTCGACGGCGCTGTGCACTGGGTGCGGGTGCGCTGGCTCGACGACGACCTCGTGCTCGCCGTGGCGTCGGACTCCGACCGGCTCGTCGTCGACGACCGCCGCTGAGATCGCACTCCGTGTCGGGTCCGGCGGAGGCCAGGCGACAGGAAGTGCGATCTCGGCGCGCAGACCGCTAGCGCTGGCGCGTCGGGAGCTCCGGCACGCCCGGCTCGTCGATCCACGGCGCCAGCACGGCCGCGATCGCCGTCGCGCTGCGGTCGGCCGCGTCCGCGAACGCGTCGTGCACGTCCTCGGGCGTGACCGTGGCGTGGCGGTGTCGGTCGGTGACGGTGCGGAGCCCGGTGAAGAAGGCGTCGTCGCCGACCGTCCGGCGGAGGGTGTGCAGGGCGAGGGCACCGCGCTTGTAGACCCGGTCGTCGAACAGGTCGGACGGGCCGGGATCGGCGACGACGAGGTCCTCGGGCTGGTCGAGCAGACCCGCTCGTGCCCGCGCTGCCAGGACGTCCGCCGTGTCACCGCCGCGGTGCTCGGACCACAGCCACTCGGCGTGGCAGGCGAAGCCCTCGTGCAGCCAGATGTCCCGCCAGCGCCCGAGCGTCACCGAGTTGCCGAACCACTGGTGCGCGAGCTCGTGGGCGATGAGCCGGTCGGTGCCGTGCTCGCCGTCGACGTGGTTGCGGCCGAACACGGCGAGCCCGTGGGCCTCGAGGGGGATCTCGAGCTCGTCGTCGGTGACGACGACGCCGTACGACGGGAACGGGTACGGGCCGAACCGGTCGGCGAACAGCGCGAGCATCTCCGGCACCTGGCCGAAGTCGGTCTTCGCGGCCGCGGTCAGGTCGGCGGGGTGGTGCACCGTGACGGGGACGTCGGCACCGCGGAGCGTGTGGGTGCGGTAGCGGCCGATCTGCACGGTCGCCAGGTACGTCGCCATCGGGTCGGTCGTGGCGTACGTCCACCGGGTGCCGCGGCCGGCGCGCTCCTTGCCGAGCAGTTCGCCGTTCGCGACGACGTCGTAGCCGGACTCGCAGGTGATCTCGAAGCGGTAGGTGGCCTTGTCGTCCGGGCGGTCGTTGCACGGGAACCAGGACGGGGCGCCGGTGGGCTGGGACGCGACGATGACGCCGTCGGTCAGTTCCTCCCAGCCGATCTGGCCCCACGGGCTGCGGAGCGGTCGCGGGGCGCCCTTGTACCGGACGTGCATCGTGAACTCGGCGCCAGCGGTGATCGGCGTCGCCGGGGTGACCGTCAGCTTGTGCACGGCCGTCGACGCCTTGCGGGCCCGCTGCCCGTCGACGTCGACCCGGTCCACGCCGAGCCCGTGCAGGTCGAGCACGACCTTGTCGAGCGCGGTGACGGCGGTCGCGGTGATCGTCGCCTCGGCCTCGAGTCGGTTCGTCGCCACCCGGTAGTCGAGCCGGAGCTCGTAGTGCGAGGCCCGCCACCGTCGGTCGCCGTCGTGCGGGGTGTACGGGTCGGCGTCGGCGTGCTCGGTCGGTGCGGGGGTCATCGGCTTCACAGTGCCGGTCAGTCTGTCACGGGGTGCGGCACCGCCCCGGCGGCGACCGGCTCGGCTGTCCGGGAGACGCCGTCCTCGGGCACGACCCACGGCGAGATCGGGTTGCCGGCCCACCGGGTGCCGCCGGGGACCTGCTCGCCGCGCATCACCAGGGACGCCGGGGCCACGGTGGCGCCCGCGCCGATTCCGGCAGCCGGCAGGATCACGCTGTGCGGGCCGAGGGTGCCACCACGCTCGAGCCGGACCTGGTCGAGCTGCATCACACGGTCGTGGAACAGGTGCGTCTGCACGACGGTCCCACGGGCGATCGTCGCACCGTCGCCGATGCTGACCAGGTCGGCCTCGGGCAGCCAGTACGTCTCGCACCACACCCCGCGGCCGATCGTCGCCCCGAGGCTCCGCAGCCAGGCGGCCAGCGCCGGCGTGGCGACGGCCTGCTCGGCGAACCACGGCCGAGCGACGGTCTCCACGAAGGTGTCCTGCACCTCGTTGCGCCAGACGAACGACGACCACAGCGGGTGCTCCCTGGCGGTGATGCGGCCGACGAACGCCCACTTCGCCACCGTCGAGACCACCGCGGCGACCGCACCGGCGACGACGAGGACCACCGCCGCGAGCAGCACCGTCCAGCCGAGCCCGACCGACGACCACAGCGCCAGCAGGGTCCCGCCGACACCGAGGGCGATCGCGCCGGACACCATCGGGGCGACCAGGCGCAGCAGCTCCCAGCAGCCGCGGGCCACCCGCAGGCGACGCGGGGGCCGGAACGTGCGCTCCTCGTCGAAGGTCGTCGCCGCCCGCCGCAGCCGCACCGGGGGTGAGCCGAGCCACGACGACCCGCGCTTGGCCTTCCTCGGCACGGCGGACAGCACCGCGACCAGGGCCTCGCGCGGCACCGAGCGCCCGGCACCCGTCATCCCGCTGTTGCCGAGGAACGCCCGACGCCCGATCTTCGACCGACCGATCGTCATCCGCCCGCCCCCGAGCTCGTACGTGGCGACCATCGTGTCGTCCGCCAGGAACGCCCCCGACGCGATCTGCGTCAACGACGGGATCAGCAGCACGGTGGAGATCTCCGTGTTCCGCCCGACCCGTGCCCCGAGCAGCCGCAGCCACAGCGGCGTCACCAGGCTCGCGTACAGCGGGAACAGCAGCGTCCTGGCCGCGTCGAGCACCCGCTCGGTGCACCACGCCTGCCAGCCGATCCGGGAGCGCACCGGGTGCCGTCCCTCGTCGAGCCCGATGCCGAGCAGCCGGACCACGGCGACGACGAGCCCCGCGTACACGAGCCCGGCGACCAGGGTGGCGACCGGCACCGTCACGAGCGCCCGCACCACCGCGCTGTCGAGCGTCGGCGCCCGCCCCACCAGCAGCACGCTCACGAGCAGCCCGGCCGCGACGCCCAGCACCGGCAACCCGGCCACGGCGACCGAACCGGCCCCGTACGCGACGAGCCAGCGTCGACGGGACGCGGGACGAGCCTCCCGGCCGTGCCGAGCCGACCCCACGCGCTCCGCCGGCGACCCCGCCCAGCGCTCGCCGGGGACCACGACGCCGGTGACGGCGGAACCGGCCTCGACCTCGGCACCGTCGCCGACCACGGCACCGGGCAGCAGCGTCGACCGGCTGTGCACCACGGCGTCCGCGCCGACCGCGACCCGGCCGAGGCGGAAGACGTCACCGTCGACCCAGTGCCCGGCCAGGTCGACCTCCGGCTCGATCGAGGCCTGCTTGCCGATCGTCAGGAACCCCGTCACCGGGGGCAGCGTGTGCAGGTCCACGTCACGGCCGATCGTCGCACCGAGCGCCCTGGCGTAGTAGCTGATCCACGGGGCACCGGAGGTCGAGGGACCGTCCACCGCCTCGGCGATCCGCTCCGCCAACCAGACCCGCACGTGCACCGACCCACCCCGGGGATGGTCACCGGGACGGACACCGACGAGCACGAGCCGCACGAGCACCACCGTCAGCGCCATCTTCCCCACCGGGGTGACGAACACCAGCAGGGCCACCACGAGCGCCGGCACGGGCAGCACCGGCAGGAACGGCAGCGTCGTCGCGTGCAGGACCCCCGCCACGAGCGCCGTCCACGTCAGGACCCGCAGGCCCCGGAGCAGCTGCACGGGGAGCCCGAGCAGCGTCATCCCCAGCCCGGTCGCCCGCGGCGTCGGACGCACGTCCCGCTCCGCTGCGGCCACCGGACCCGACGCGTCGAGGGCGTCCGCGAGCGCACCGATCCGCGGGTGGTCGTACACGTCCGCGACCGTCGTCGTCGGGTAGCGCTCCCGGATCGCCGACACCAGCTGCGCCGCCGTCAGGGACCCACCACCGTGTGCGAAGAAGTCGTCGTCCGGACTCGCGACCGGCACGCCGAGGATCGCCGCCCACCGCTCCGCGATCCACGCCACCGTCGGCGGCAGCGCGGCCCCGCCGTCGTCCGCGGCCAGCGGCCAGGGGAGCGCCGCCCGGTCCACCTTGCCCGACGTCCTGGTCGGCAGCTCGTCGACCACCGCGAGCAGCGGCACGAGCGCCGCCGGCAGCTCCTCACGCAGCCGGGCGTTCGCCGCCTGCACGTCCACCGACGCCCCGGCGGCCGGGGCCACGTAGCCCACGAGCACCTGGTTCCCCGCGGGCGTCCGCTGCACCACGGCCGCCCCACCGGCCACCCCGTCGAGCGCCTGCAGCGCCGCGTCGATCTCCCCGAGCTCGATCCGCCGCCCACCCAGCTTCACCTGGTCGTCCGCACGCCCCTGGAACACCAGCCCCTCGGGGTCGTACCGCACCAGGTCCCCGCTCCGGTACGCCCGCTCCCACCCGAGCTCCGGGAACGCGGCGTACTTCACCGCGTCCTTCTCCGGGTCGAGGTACCGCCCCAGCCCCACACCACCGATGACCAGCTCCCCGACCTCGCCCGGCGCCACCCGCTGCCCAGCGGCGTCCACCACCGCCAGGTCCCACCCGTCGAGCGGCAGCCCGATCCGCACGGGGGCACTGCCGTCGAGGAGGGCCCCACACGCCACCACCGTCGCCTCCGTCGGCCCGTACGTGTTCCAGACCTCCCGGTCCCGACTCGCGATCCGCGCGGCGAGCTCCGGCGGGCACGCCTCACCGCCGAAGATCACCAACCGCACCTGTTCCAGCGCGTCGTCCGGCCACAGCGCCGCCAGCGTCGGGACCGTCGACACCACCGTGATCCCGCGCACGATCAACCACGGCCCCAGGTCCACCCCCGTCCGCACCAGCGACCGGGACGCCGGCACCAGACACGCACCGTGCCCCCACGCCAGCCACATCTCCTCGCACGAGGCGTCGAACGCCACGCTCAACCCCGCCAGCACCCGGTCACCAGGACCGATCGGCGCTCGCCGCAGGAACATCCGCGCCTCGGCGTCCACGAACGCCGCCGCCGACCGGTGCGTCACCGCGACGCCCTTGGGCACCCCGGTGGACCCGGACGTGAAGATCACCCACGCGTCGTCGTCCTGCGTCGGGAGGTCGGCGCTCGCCGCGGGTTCGACGACTGATGACGCGCGGGCGTCCGCATCGCCGGTGGTCCGCAGCACGCCACCGGCGCCGATCACGCCGACGACCGCGGCCTCGCCGAACACCAGCGTCGCCCGTTCCTCGGGGTCGTCGGCGTCCACGGGCACGTAGGCGGCACCGGCCGCCAGCACCGCGAGGACCGACAGGTACAGGTCACGGCCGCCAGACGGGATCCGGATGCCGACGCGGTCGCCCCGACGGACCCCGCGGCGGGCGAGGTCGTCGGCTCGCCGGTGCACCTCGGTGAGCAGCGAGCGGTAGTCGAGGGCACCGTCCGGGTCCTCGAGCGCGAGCGCGTCGGGGTGCATCGCGGCGGTCGCGGTGAGGACGTCGAGGAGCGTCCTGGTCGGGGGAGCGGCGTCCCCACGGGCCAGTTCCGACTGCGGGTTCCCGGTGGCGGTGGTCATCGAGTCCTCTTCCCGGTCGCGTGCAGGACGACCGGCCCGTGATCCTAGGGGGCCGAGGTGTCCTGCTCGGGAACACGCGTGTCGAGCGCCGCCCGTGCCGCGTCGAGCGAGGCGGCGATCCCGATCGACACGTCGAGCCCGTGCACGGGGGATTCGGTCCGACCGTCGGCGACGTACCGTGCGAGCGCCGCCGCCTGCCACACGAGCCCCTGTCGCCCCTGCAGGCCGGTCGGTTCCTGCCAGTGGTCGGCCTCCGCCCCGTGGTGCAGCGCGAACGAGGCCGGGAACACGAAGTGGTCGGTGTACCGGACCGTCGCGGTGCTGCCCGCGATGGCGGCCAGCCCGGGCGTCCACGCGCTGATCGACGTGGTCGCCACCGCCTGCGCGCCGTCGGCGGTCGTCGACACCGTGACGGACTGGAGGTCCACCCCACCGTCCGAGACCGCTCCCGTCGTGCGGCTGGTCACCGGGGCACCGGTGGCGAAGCGGGCGAACCAGTGCGCGTAGACACCGGCGTCGAGCAGCGCTCCGCCGCCCTGCGCCGGGTCGAACATCCGGTCCGGGGTGGTGCCCGCGACGGGGAGGGGATGCGGCCAGCCGACGTCGACGCTCGCCAGGTGGACGGTCCCGAGGGCGCCGTCGGCCAGGAGCCGCGCGATCACCGTGGTGCCGGGCAGGTAGCGGGTCCACATGGCCTCCATCGCGAGGACGCCGGCGGCCCGGGCAGCGGCCGCGAGGGTCCTGGTGTCGGCCTCGGAGGTGGTCATCGGCTTCTCGACGAGGACGTGCTTGCCGGCGGCGATCGCGAGCAGCGCATGGTCGAGGTGCTGCGGGTGCGGAGAGGCGACGTAGACGACCTGCACGGCGGGGTCGGCGACGAGGGCCTCGTACGAGGCATGCGCGGTCTCGATGCCGTGGCGTGCGGCGAAGGCGGCGGCGCGGTCGGCGGAGCGGGAGCCCACGGCGACGACGCGCTGGTCGGAGTTGGCGTGCAGGGTGCTCGTGAAGTCGTCGGCGATCTGCCCGGGCCCGACGACGCCCCATCCGAGCACCGGCCCGCCGCGCAGCGCTGCCACTTCCGGTTCCGGGAACGTCATGCCCTGAAGATACGGCGAAGGCCCGTGCTCCGCACGGGCCTTCACCCCTGTGCCCCCAGGAGGATTCGAACCTCCGCCCCTGCCTCCGGAGGGCAGTGCTCTATCCCCTGAGCTATGGGGGCCCTGGGTGACAACCACCGTAGCAGGTCCGAGCGGACCGCCCGCACCGTCGGCCGGGCGAGCGGTGCCTGGCGCGCCGGAGGTCCGTTCCCGTCGAGCACCGTGACGGATCCGGTCGGCGATCGTCGGGGATCGCGAACCGGATCCGTCATCTCCGTGAACGGGAACCGGTGTCCGCATCGCTGGCCCGGGGTGCCGTGCCCGCACGATCTGCCCGGGGGCGCGGTGAGCGCACCGCTGGCCGGGTGCGGTGCGGGCACCGCTGGCCAGCGCGCGGTGCCCAAACCGTCAGCCCGGGTTCGCGGTGGTTGGCCGACGGAGGTCGGTTCCGATCGAGCAGGCTGACGGATCTGGTCGGCGATCGTCGGGGATCGCGAACCGGATCCGTCATCTCCGAGAACGGGAACCGGCGACCCTCCAGGCACGGGTGCCAGCCCGCCGGGAAGTGGCTGGCGTCAGCCGGCAGGGGTCGCGCTGGAGCTCGAGGGGGCGGACGACGTCGGTGCCACGGCCTGGCGCGCCGCGTCGAGCACGGGCTGGGCGGACCCGGGCTCGGTGAACAGGGACGAGGACGCCGTGATCCAGTACGGGTCCGGGAACGCGTCGGCGCGTCCGACGCCGTCCTTGAGCGCGAAGTACCCCTCCACCGTGTAGGTCGGCACCGAGCCGCCGCGCTCGAACAGCGCGTCCTTGAGCGTGGTGAGCGACTTCTCCGGCAGGTGCGCGACGGCGAGCGTGATGGTGACGGAGTGGTCCCCGACCTGCCGGAACACGCACACCCGGCCGCGCTGCTGGGCGATCGTCGCAGCGGCGGAGTGCGCTGCGGGCGTGGCGTCGGCGTCGAGCTCGAACCGCTGCCCGTACACCGTCAGGGCGGACGCCGGGAGCAGTTCCGCGCAGCGTTCCGTGACGGGCGTGCCGATCGTGCCCGTGGTCGACGTCGCGCCGGGCGTCCGTGTGGGGGAGTCGCCGCTGCCACCGGTGCAGGCGGCGAGCACCAGGGCGGTCGGGACGGCGAGGGCGGCGACGACGATGGCCCGTGCGGATCGGCGGGAGGTCATGCGGCCATGATGCTGCATGCCGCCCGGTAGACTCGTCTGCCGTGACTCCTGCTGAACTCTCCGCCGCGTACCTGTCGATCCTGACCGGGATCGTCGAGCGACGAGGGGCCGCGGACACCGTGACGGTCGAGCAGTCGCACGTCGCCCTCGAACGCCCGAAGAACCGGGCCCACGGCGACTGGGCCTCGAACGCGGCCATGCAGCTCGCGAAGCGTCTGGGCACGAACCCGCGCGAGCTCGCGACGGAGATCGCCGGCGAGCTGACCGAGCTCGACGGCGTGGACTCGGTCGACATCGCCGGCCCCGGCTTCATCAACATCACGCTCGAGGCCGCTGCCGCCGGCGAGGTCGCGCGCACCATCGTCGAGTCCGGCGAGGCCTTCGGGCGCGGGGACCTGTACGACGGCGTACGCATCGACCTCGAGTTCGTGTCCGCCAACCCCACGGGGCCGATCCACATGGGCGGCGTCCGCTGGGCAGCGGTCGGCGACAGCCTGGCCCGGGTGTTCCAGGCGCAGGGCGGCCTCGTCACCCGCGAGTACTACTTCAACGACCACGGCAGCCAGATCGACCGCTTCGCCCGGTCGCTCGTCGCCTCGGCGCTCGGCGAGCCCACGCCCGAGGACGGCTACGGCGGCGCGTACATCCCGGAGATCGCGGCCCGCGTGCTCGCCACCTTCGACGGCGACGTGCACGACCTGCCGCGGGACGAGGCCCAGGAGCTCTTCCGCCGCGAGGGCGTCGACTTCATGTTCGCCGACATCAAGCAGTCGCTGCACGAGTTCGGCGTCGACTTCGACGTCTACTTCCACGAGAACGCGCTGCACGAGTCGAAGGCCGTCGAGCGCGCGATCGAGCGGCTCCGGCAGAACGGCCAGATGTACCAGGCCGACGGTGCCGAGTGGCTCCGCACGACCGACTTCGGCGACGACCGCGACCGCGTCGTCATCAAGTCCGACGGCGAGCCCGCGTACATCGCCGGCGACCTGGCGTACTACCTCGACAAGCGCGAGCGCGGGTTCGAGCGCAACCTGATCATGCTCGGGGCCGACCACCACGGCTACGTCGGCCGGATGATGGCGATGTGCGCCGCCTTCGGTGACGAGCCGGGCACGAACCTCGAGATCCTCATCGGCCAGATGGTGAACCTGCTCAAGGACGGTGAGCCGATGCGGATGTCCAAGCGCAACGGCACGATCGTCACGATGGAGGACCTCGTCGACGCGGTCGGGGTCGACGCCGGCCGCTACGCCCTCGTCCGGTTCGCCAGCGACACCGCGATCGACATCGACCTCGACCTGCTGACCAAGCGCACGAACGACAACCCCGTCTTCTACGTGCAGTACGCCCACGCCCGCACGCAGTCCGTCGCGCGGAACGCCGCCGCCTCCGGGGTCGACCGCTCCGTGTTCGATGCCTCGCTGCTCACCCACGCCACGGAGAGCGCCCTCCTCGGCGCGCTGGCGGAGTACCCGAGCGTCGTCCGCCGTGCCGCCGAACTGCGCGAGCCGCACCGCATCGCGCGGTTCATCGAGCAGCTCGCCGGGCTCTACCACCGCTGGTACGACGCCTGCCGCGTCACGCCCCTCGGCGACGAGACCGTGACCGACCTGCACCGCACGCGGCTCTGGCTGAACGACGCCACCGGCCAGGTCGTGCGCAACGGCCTCGGCCTGCTCGGGGTGAGCGCGCCCGAGCGCATGTAGCGCGCCGTCCCGCCGGACGGAAGCCGAGCCTCCCGGCTGTCTGACGGTGGGTCCTGGCAGGGTGGGCCGCATGTCCACACCCGCCCCCGCCCCGAAGCAGCGCCACCGCGGCCGCACCACGGCGATCGTCCTGGTCAGCGTCCTGGTGGTGCTCGCCGTGCTCGTGGTGGTCGCCGAGTTCGTCCTCCGCGGCGTCGTCGACCGGCAGGTCGCGCAGCAGGTCGAGCAGTCGCTGCCCGACGGCACCACGGGTTCGGTCGACGCCCACGCGGACGGCGTCATCATCCCGCAGCTCATCGCCGGCTCCCTCGACGACGTCGACATCCACTCGAAGCGGATCACCGTGGACGGCATCCCGCTGGCGGCCGACGTGACGGTGCACGACGTCCCGATCGACGGCGCCGGTGCGGTGCACGACGTCGACGGCACCGTCACGCTGGCGTCGTCGAGCGTGAAGGACCTGGCGAAGTACAGCCCCTTGTTCGAACGGATGTCGCTGGTGGACGGCGGCGTGGAGCTCTCCGGCAAGACCGCCGTGCTCGGCTACCAGATCTCCTACCTGGCACGTGGGTCGGTCGTCGCGCAGGGCGACGGCCGCGGCATCACGATCACCCCGAAGACCGTCCGCATCACCAACTCGGCGCTCGACCTGGACGTCGGCGCCATCCCCGGCGTCACGAACACGCCTGTGCCGGTGTGCACGGCGCGCTTCCTGCCCCAGGACCTCCGCGTGCGGTCGTTCGACGTCACGAAGCAGCAGGCCACGGTGCGGATCGTCGCGGACGAGCTCCCGCTGAGCGAGCGCGGCCTGCAGACCACCGGCCGCTGCTGACGCGGGTTCTGCACAGGTCGCGTCACACGAGCCGGGAGGCCCGGTGCGGCTCGGTAGGATCGGTCGCGTGAGCGAGAACCCCCTTGCCCCGCCGCGGCTGCGGTACCCGTCCGACGCCTCTGCGCTGACGGCCCGCATCTGGCCGGCCTCCGCCACCCGCACCGACGACGGCTCGCTGGCCGTCGGCGGCGTGACCGCCGCCGACCTGGTCGAGCAGTTCGGCACGCCGCTCTACGTGGTCGACGAGCGCGACGTGCAGTCGCGTGCCGTCCGCGTGCGCAACGCCTTCACCGAGGCCTTCGCGCGCATCGGCACCCGGGCACACGTCTACTACGCCGCCAAGGCCTTCTTCACGACCCAGGTCGCCGCCTGGATGGCCGAGGCCGACCTGCGACTCGACGTCTGCACCGGCGGTGAGCTCGCGGTGGCGCTGGCCGGCGGTGCGGACCCCGCGCTGATGGGGTTCCACGGCAACGACAAGTCCGACGCCGAGATCGCCCGCGCAGTCCAGGTGGGCCTCGGCACGATCGTCCTCGACTCGCACGAGGAGATCGGTCGGGTCGCCCGTGCGGCCGCCGACGCCGGCACCGTGCAGCGTGTGCGCATCCGGATCAACAGCGGTGTGCACGCCTCGACGCACGAGTACCTGGCGACGGCTCGTGAAGACCAGAAGTTCGGGATCCCGCTGAACGAGGCCGTCCGGGCAGCCGAGGCGGTCCGTGCGGAGCCCTCGCTCGCGTTCGTCGGCCTGCACTCGCACATCGGCTCGCAGATCTTCGACGAGTCCGGCTTCCGCGAAGCAGCCCGGCGACTCATGGACGTGCACGCCACCCTCGTCGCGAGCGGCCCGGTCCCCGAGCTGAACCTCGGCGGCGGCTGGGGCATCGACTACACCGAGAACGACTCCGCCTTCGAACCAGAGGACATCGCCGACGCCCTCGCCGCCATCGTCGCCGAGGCCTGCGCGGAGCGGGACATCCCCGTCCCCGAGATCGCCGTGGAACCCGGGCGCTACATCGTCGGCCCGCCCGGCATCACGCTGTACCGCGTCGGCACGGTCAAGCCGGTCTCCCTCGAGCTCGACGGCGACGGCGACCTGCTCGGCGGTGGTGGCACCGCGACCCGCACGTACGTCTCCGTCGACGGCGGGATGAGCGACAACATCCGCCCGGCGCTGTACGGCGCCGACTACACGGCACGACTGACCCGCACGTCGGACGAACCCGCCGTGCTCACGCGCGTCGTCGGCAAGCACTGCGAGAGCGGCGACGTCGTGGTGCAGGACGAGTACCTGCCCGGCGACGTCCAGCGTGGGGACCTGCTCGCCGTCGCGGCCACCGGCGCCTACTGCTGGAGCCTCGCGAGCAACTACAACCACGTCGGACGCCCGCCGGTCGTGGCGGTCGCCGACGGCACTGCCCGTATCCTCGTCCGGGGCGAGACGGTCGACGACCTGCTCGCTCGCGACACCGGGGTGTCGCCCGTGGCCGCAGCCGGTGCCGCGCGGTGAACCCCCGAGATCCCGGAGACACGCACCACATGATCGAATACCGCAACGTCCGCGTCGCGCTGCTGGGGGCCGGCTCGGTCGGGTCCCAGGTCGCCAGGCTCCTGCTCGAGCACGGCGACGAACTCGCCTCGCGCGCCGGCGCCGGCCTCGAGCTCGTCGGGATCGCCGTCCGTGACCTCGACGCCCAGCGGGACGTCGACCTGCCGCGCGAGCTCTTCACGACGGACGCCGAGTCGCTCATCCTCGGTGCGGACATCGTGGTCGAGCTCATCGGTGGCATCGAGCCCGCCCGCACCCTCGTGCTCCAGGCCCTGCTGTCCGGCGCCGACGTCGTCACCGGCAACAAGGCCCTCCTCGCCACGCACGGTCCCGAGCTCTTCGCCGCGGCGGAGCAGGTCGGCGCACAGCTCTACTACGAGGCCGCCGTGGCCGGGGCGATTCCGATCATCCGTCCGCTGCACGACTCCCTCGCCGGCGACCGCATCGTCCGGATCATGGGCATCGTCAACGGCACCACGAACTTCATCCTCGACCTGATGGACCGAGAGGGCGCCACGTTCGAGGACGCCCTGGCCACGGCCACCGAGCTCGGGTACGCCGAGGCCGACCCGACCGCCGACATCGAGGGCTACGACGCCGCCCAGAAGGCCGCGATCCTGGCCTCGCTCGCGTTCCACACCTCGGTCCCGCTCGTCGCCGTGCACCGCGAGGGCATCACCTCCGTCACCATCGAGCAGGTCCGCGCCGCGCGCAAGGCCGGCTACGTCGTGAAGATCCTCGCCACGTGCGAGCGCCTGACGGACGAGCACGGCGTCGAGGGCGTCAGCGCCAGGGTCTACCCGGCGCTCGTGCCGGACACCCACCCGCTCGCCAGCGTGCACGGAGCGAAGAACGCCGTGTTCGTCGAGGCCGAGGCCGCCGGCGACCTGATGTTCTACGGCGCCGGGGCCGGTGGCGTCGAGACCGCGTCCGCCGTGCTCGGCGACCTCGTCTCCGCAGCCCGTCGACACGTCATCGGTGGCCCCGGCGTCGCGGAGTCGACCCAGTCCGCCCTGCCGGTGTTCCCGATCGGGGCCGTCCGGACGAGCTACCAGATCACCCTGCACGTGACGGACGCCCCCGGCGTGCTGTCGACCGTGGCCGGGGTCCTCGCGGCGCACGGCGTCAGCGTCGAGACCGTCGAGCAGTCGAGCGCCCACGGCGACGGCGGCACGGCGACGCTCGTCATCGGCACCCACGAAGCCCGGGAGTCCGACCTCGCCGACACCGTCGTCGCCCTCCGCGGTGAGGACGTCGTGGCCGAGGTCGCGAGCGTCCTCCGCGTCGTCGGCGCCTGACCTCCAGCCCCACGACCTGCCGACGCAGCCCCGCGTCGGCGCCGGGACAGCCGGTCCTCCGGTCCACCACCCCACCCGCCCCGAAGCACCAGACAGAGAGAGAACCCTGATGGCCCACCAGTGGCAGGGAGTCCTGCGCGAGTACGCCGACCGACTCGACGTGACCGAGGCGACACCCATCGTCACGCTGGGTGAGGGCGGCACGCCGCTCATCCCGGCACGTCGCCTCTCCGAGCGCACCGGCGCGGACGTCTACGTCAAGTTCGAGGGCATGAACCCGACCGGGTCGTTCAAGGACCGCGGCATGACGATGGCGATCTCCAAGGCCGTCGAGCACGGGGCGAAGGCGGTCATCTGTGCGTCGACGGGCAACACGAGCGCCTCGGCCGCCGCGTACGCCACGCACGCCGGCATCACCGCCGCCGTGCTCGTGCCCGAGGGCAAGATCGCGATGGGCAAGCTCAGCCAGGCCGTCGCGCACGACGCCCAGCTGCTGCAGGTCCAGGGCAACTTCGACGACTGCCTCGACATCGCGCGTGACCTCGCCGCGAACTACCCGGTGCACCTGGTCAACTCGGTCAACAACGACCGCATCGAGGGCCAGAAGACCGCCGCGTTCGAGGTCGTCGACGTCCTCGGTGACGCGCCGGACTTCCACTTCCTGCCCGTCGGCAACGCGGGCAACTACACCGCGTACTCCCGCGGGTACCGCGAGGACGTCGCCGCCGGCCGCTCCACCAAGCTCCCGCGCATGTTCGGGTTCCAGGCCGCCGGTGCCGCCCCGATCGTCGGCGGCGCCGTCGTCCCGCACCCGGAGACCATCGCGTCCGCCATCCGCATCGGCAACCCGGCGTCGTGGAAGTACGCGCTCGAGGCGCGCGAGGAGACGGACGGCTACTTCGGCGCGATCAGCGACGCGGGCATCCTCGCTGCGCACCGCATCCTCTCCGCCGAGGTCGGCGTGTTCGTCGAGCCCGCGTCCGCCATCGGTGTCGCCGGGCTCCTCGAGCGCGCCGACGCCGGCGAGATCGCCAAGGGCGCCACGGTCGTCATCACGGTGACCGGCCACGGCCTCAAGGACCCGCAGTGGGCACTCAAGACCGAGGACGGCGGCGACGTGACGCCGACGAGCGTCCCGGTCGACACCCGCGCGATCGCCGAGGTCCTCGGACTGGCCGGCGCCCGGTGACCCCCGACCGCTCGTCCGGGCCGGGGGAGGGCACCACTGCCCGCATCGCTGTACCGGCCGGACGGGCGGTCCGCGTGCGCGTCCCGGCGACGTCCGCCAACCTCGGACCGGGCTTCGACTCGCTCGGTCTCGCGCTCTCCCTCTACGACGAGGTCGACGTCCGCGTCCGCCGCGAGCCCGGCGCGATCGTCACGGTCGAGGGCGTCGGCGCTGGCGAGGTCCCGACCGACGACACCAACCTGGTCGTGCGCGCTGTCCGCCGTGGCCTCGAGCACGCCGGCGTCGAGCAGCCCGGGCTCGAGCTCCGCGCGGTGAACGCCATCCCGCACGGTCGGGGCATGGGCTCCTCGGCCGCGGCGATCGTCGCCGGGCTGATGGCGGCGCGCGGCCTGCTCGAGGGCATCGTCGACCTCGACGCCTCGACGCTGCTCACCCTCGCCACCGAGATGGAGGGGCACCCCGACAACGTCGCGCCCGCGCTCTTCGGCGGACTCACCATCGCGTGGATGACGGCCGACGGCCCCGCGTACAAGCGGCTGCTCGTGCACCGCGGTGTCGCACCGGTGGTCTTCGTGCCGACGTCGACGCTGTCCACGAAGCTCGCGCGGTCCCTGCAGCCCGAGAGCGTCCCGCACGCCGACGCCGCGTTCAACGTGTCCCGCTCGGCGCTCCTCGTCGCGGCGCTCATCCAGAGCCCCGAGCTGCTCCTCGCCGCCACCGAGGACCGGCTGCACCAGACGTACCGGGCCAGCGCGATGCCCGAGACGGACGCCCTGATCCGCCTGCTGCGGCAGCACGGGCTCGCGGCCGTGGTGTCCGGTGCCGGGCCCAGCCTGCTCGTGCTCGGGTCGGACCCGGCCCAGCGGCTGACGGCGGCCGCGCTGCTCGAACGACACGCCGAATCGACCTGGCGGCCCCTCATGCTGGCCGTCGATCTCGGTGGTGCTACAGTGAACGCGCACCCGGTTGACCACGTCGGACGCTCCTAGCGCGGCACAACAGCCAGCACGAGCTCCCGGTCCGCAGGTGTGATCTCCCTCAGATCACCGCTTCCCGGTCCGTCGTCTGAACGGCGGCCGTCGCACACTCGTGCCAGCGCACACCAGCGCCAGCGCATCGCGTGGGAAGTCGGTGGAAACTCTCCGCGCTCTGCGGTTCGGAAGGAAACGACAACTTGACCAACGTGAACAACTCCGCCTCCTCGGTGGAGATCCCCAGCGACCTGCGCGCCCTGCGCCTCCCCGAGCTGCAGCGCATCGCCTCCTCCCTCGGCATCACGGGGCTCTCGAAGCTCCGCAAGGGCGACCTCATCGCCTCGATCGAGGACAAGCGCCCCGAGGGCCAGCCCGAGGCGCCCGCTGCCCCGGCCGCCGCGTCGACCACGACCGGCGCCGACGCCGCAGTGGTCTCCTCCGAGCTCGAGCCGGAGACGCCCACCCACCACGACGCCGGCTCCGAGGTGACCGACAGCGTGGACGTCGCACCGACGCTGCAGGCCGCACCCTCCCGTGCCCGTCGTTCCCGTCGCGCCACCTCCGGCGGCACCGTGACCACCGCGCCGACGACGGCGGCGGAGCACGCGAACCACGGCCAGACCGGCACCGAGGACCTCCTCGCCGGACTCGACCAGGTGCGCGCCGAGAAGGACGCCGAGGAAGCCGCCCAGACGAACGGCCAGCAGGGCGGCGGGCAGCAGTCCGGCGGCCAGCAGTCCGGCGGACAGCGCCGTCGCCGCGGACAGAAGGCCGAGCAGCCGCAGGACGCCGAGCAGCCCCAGTCGGCCGCGCAGCCCCAGAGCGCCGAGCAGCCCCGCAGTGCCGAGCAGCCCCGCAGTGCCGAGCGACCGCAGAGTGCCGACACCGACGAGCAGGGCGCCGACGCTGCGCAGGGCCAGGACGACGACCAGAACGGTGACGCCGAGGGCGGTTCGCGCCGCGGGCGTCGCAGCCGTGGTCGCGGTCGTGGTCGCGGGCAGAACGGTGACCAGCAGAACGGCGACCAGCAGGACGCCGACCAGCAGGGACGGCAGCAGAACGGTCGTCAGAACGGCCAGCAGGCCCGGGGCAACGACAAGCAGGCCGACGACAAGCAGGTCGACGACAAGCAGGCCGAGCCGAAGCAGGCCGACGCCCGCCAGGATCAGCAGAAGCAGGGCCAGAACGGCCAGCAGAAGCAGAACCAGCAGCCGGCGCAGCAGAAGCAGAACGGCCAGCAGGCCCAGAACGGCCAGAGCCAGGCACAGCAGCAGCGTGACGACCAGCAGCGTCGTGACGAGGAGGCCGAGAACGGCCGCAGCCGTCGTCAGCGTGACCGCAAGCGCGGCCGCGGCGGCCAGAACGACGAGTTCGAGCCGGAGATCACCGAGGACGACGTCCTGATCCCGGTCGCGGGCATCCTCGACGTCCTCGACAACTACGCCTTCGTGCGCACGACCGGGTACCTCCCGGGCCCGAGCGACGTGTACGTCTCCCTCGGCCAGGTGAAGAAGTACCACCTGCGCAAGGGCGACGCCGTCGTCGGTGCGATCAAGCAGCCGCGCGACAACGAGCAGCAGAGCCGCCAGAAGTACAACGCCCTGGTCAAGATCGACACGATCAACGGCCAGACCGCCGACGAGGCCGCGAGCCGCGTCGACTTCCAGGACCTCACCCCGCTGTACCCGACCGAGCGCCTGCGGCTCGAGACCGAGCCGGCGAAGCTGTCGACGCGGATCATCGACCTGGTGTCCCCGATCGGCAAGGGCCAGCGCGGTCTGATCGTCTCGCCGCCCAAGGCCGGCAAGACCGTCGTCCTGCAGGCCATCGCGAACGCGGTCTCGAAGAACAACCCCGAGGCGCACCTCATGGTCGTCCTGGTGGACGAGCGGCCCGAAGAGGTCACCGACATGCAGCGCACGGTGAAGGGCGAGGTCATCGCCTCGACCTTCGACCGTCCCGCCGAGGACCACACCACGGTCGCCGAGCTCGCGATCGAGCGTGCGAAGCGCCTCGTCGAGCTGGGCCACGACGTCGTCGTGCTGCTCGACTCGATCACCCGCCTCGGCCGCGCGTACAACCAGGTGACCCCGCCGTCCGGCCGCGTGCTGTCCGGCGGCGTCGACTCCGCCGCGCTCTACCCGGCCAAGCGCTTCTTCGGCGCCGCCCGCAACATCGAGAACGGCGGCTCGCTGACCATCCTCGCCACGGCGCTCGTCGAGACCGGGTCGAAGATGGACGAGGTGATCTTCGAGGAGTTCAAGGGCACCGGCAACATGGAGCTCCGCCTGAACCGCCACCTGGCGGACAAGCGGATCTTCCCGGCCGTGGACGTCAACGCGTCCGGCACCCGTCGCGAGGAGCAGCTGCTCTCCGCCGACGAGGTCACGATCACGTGGCGACTGCGCCGGGCCCTCGCCGGGCTCGACCCGCAGCAGGCCCTCGAGATCGTGCTGCGGAACCTCAAGGAGACGCAGTCGAACGTCGAGTTCCTGGTCCAGGTCCAGAAGTCCGTCCCGGCGACCGGGAACGGTCACCTCGGTCACCAGGAGTAACCGGTGTTCGAGTCGGTGGCCGGGCTGCTGGCGGAACACGAGGACCTGACACAGCAGCTGTCGGACCCCGCGCTCCACGCCGACGCTGCCCGTGCGAAGAAGGTCAACCGGCGGTTCGCCGAGCTGAACCGGATCAAGTCCGCGTACGAGGCCTGGACGGCGGCGGGGGACGACCTCGCCGCCGCCCGGGAGCTCGCCCGCGAGGACGAGGCCTTCGCAGAGGAGGTCCCGGGGCTCGAGGAGCAGCTCGCGGAGCGCCAGGAGCGGCTCCGTCGTCTCCTCATCCCGCGCGACCCGGACGACGGTCGTGACGTCATCATGGAGATCAAGGGCGGCGAGGGCGGCGAGGAGTCGGCGCTGTTCGCCGCCGACCTCCTCCGCATGTACTCCCACTACGCGGAGTCCAAGGGCTGGAAGACGGAGCTCCTCGAGCGCACCGAGAGCGACCTCGGCGGCTACAAGGACGTCCAGGTCGCGATCAAGTCGAACTCGTCGGACCCCGCCCAGGGCGTCTGGGCGCACCTCAAGTACGAGGGCGGCGTGCACCGCGTCCAGCGTGTGCCGGCGACCGAGTCCCAGGGGCGCATCCACACCTCGACGACCGGCGTGCTGGTCTTCCCCGAGGTCGACGAGCCCGAAGAGGTCGAGATCAACCAGAACGACCTGAAGATCGACGTGTACCGGTCCTCCGGTCCCGGCGGTCAGTCCGTGAACACGACCGACTCCGCGGTCCGCATCACCCACCTGCCCACGGGCATCACGGTGGCGATGCAGAACGAGAAGTCGCAGCTGCAGAACAGAGAGGCGGGCATGCGCGTCCTGCGTGCCCGCATCCTCGCGAAGCAGCAGGAGGAGATCGACGCGCTCGCATCGGACGCCCGTCGATCGCAGATCCGCGGGATGGACCGGTCGGAGCGCATCCGCACGTACAACTTCCCGGAGAACCGGATCGCGGACCACCGCACCGGGTACAAGGCGTACGACCTCGACCGCGTCATGAACGGCGCGCTCGAGCCGGTCATCGAGTCCGCCATCCGCGCGGACGAAGAGGCCCAGTTGGCCGCCGTGGGCGACCAGGGCGCCTGACAGGAGGCTCCGATCACCTCCGACACGCCCGTCACGTACGCGGCGGACCGCCTCCTCGACGAGGCGACCGCCGCGTTCGTCGCGCACGGCGTCCCGACCCCGCGGGTGGACGCGGAGCTCCTGCTCGCCTGGGCGACGGACACCTCGCGCGGGGCTGTGCAGGCCCGCGCCATGACCGGCGGGACGATCGCGGGGGAGCACGTCGCGCGCTTCCGGCAGGCCGTCGCCCGACGCGCCACCCGGCTGCCGCTGCAGCACATCACCGGCGAGGCGCACTTCCGGGCGCTGACCCTGGCCGTCGGACCCGGCGTGTTCGTGCCGCGGCCGGAGACCGAGGGCGTCGTGCAGTTCGGCATCGACGCACTCCGAGCCACCGCCGTGCCCGAGCCGATCGCGGTCGACCTCGGGACCGGCAGCGGGGCCATCGCGATCGCCATGGACACCGAGGTGCCGAACGCCGTCGTGTACGCGGTGGAGCGGTCAGCCGAGGCGCTGCCCTGGACCCGGCGGAACGTGGCGACCTACGGCGACACGGTGCGGCTCGTCGAGGGCGACCTCGCCGACGCGTTCCCGGAGCTCGACGGCACGGTCTCGGTCGTGGTGTCCAACCCGCCCTACGTGCCGGACGACGCCGTCCCCGTCGACCCCGAGGTCCGCGACCACGACCCGGAGCTCGCCCTGTACGGCGGTCCCGACGGCCTCGACGCGGTCCGCGCCCTCGCCGAGACGGCGTGGCGGCTGCTCGTCCCCGGCGGCCTGCTCGTGGTCGAGCACGCCGAACCGCAGGGCGCAGCCGTGCGCGAGGTCCTGGCACGCCGGGGGTTCCGGTCCCCGGAGACGCACCAGGACCTCACCGGACGCGACCGCACGACCACCGCGACGCGCTAGGCGGGGCCGAGCCGGGCCTCCAGGCCGAGTCTCGGTCCACCGGACAGTCCGTGCGCTCCGTCAACCGCGTCGTGTCCGCGGGGCCGAGTCTCGGTGACGGGTCAGACGACGCTGGCGCCCGTGCGCGACGCGACGAACGCGCGGACGGCGTCCCGCAGGTCGGTGTCGTGCTCGACGAGCACGGCGTGGATGCCGACGCTCCTGGCGCCCGCGACGTTCTCGGGCATGTCGTCGGCGAAGAAGGTGTCCTCCGGGCGCGCACCGTGGTGGTCCAGGGCGTTGCGGAAGACCTCGGGTTCGGGCTTGCGGGCGCCGAAGTTGCTCGAGGTGTCCAGGTGCTCACCGAAGAGCGGCGGCAGGGACGGCGCCCACTCGTGGATCCACCGACCGGCGAGCGGACCGTTGTTCGTCAAGAGCGCGACACGCCCGTGCTCGCTGGCGATGCGGACGGCCTCGATGCGCTCCGGCAGCTCGGTCATCGCCGAACCGCGGACACGTGCCCACTCGGACTCCGGGACCTCGCAGCCCATGGCGTCCTGGAACGCGGTCAGGTAGGCGTCCCCGTCGGGGAAGTGGCCCGCTTCTGCGCGCTGCTCGTGGCCGGACACCCACCAGCGGCGCCGGAGCTCCACCAGGTCGTGGCCGGTGAGCTCGGTGAGGCCCGCCATGCGGGTCTGCCAGTCGTAGCGGACCAGGACGTCGTCCATGTCGAAGAGGAACAGGAGGCGGGGCGCTGGGGTCTCGTTCACGATGCCGCCTATTCTGTCGCACTATCATCGTGCGAGTCATGGCATCCCGATACGACTGCACCGACCCCGACGGGCTCCTGACCGGGATGCGGCTCGCACGTGCCGCACTCGGACGGGGCGAACTCGTCGTGTTCCCCACCGACACCGTCTACGGCATCGCCGCGGACGCCTTCGACGCGACCGCCGTGCAGCGGCTGCTCGACGCCAAGGGCCGCACGCGCCAGTCGCCGCCGCCCGTGCTCATCCCCGGGCCGGCGACGCTCGACGCGCTCGCACGCGAGGTCCCGCAGCAGGTCCGCGACCTGGTGGACGCGTTCTGGCCGGGCGGCCTCACCGTGATCCTCGGCGCGCAGCCGTCCCTCGACTGGGACCTCGGCGAGACCCGGGGGACCGTGGCGCTGCGGATGCCGGACTCGCGCATCGCACTCGAACTCCTGCAGGAGGTGGGCCCGCTCGCGGTCTCCTCCGCGAACTCCACCGGGGACCCGGCCGCGATGGACGTCGACGCGGCCGAGGCCATGCTCGGGGACAGCGTCGCGGTGTACCTCGACGGCGGTCCGCTCGCGGTGCACGACGGCTTCGCGGCGTCCACCGGGTCGACGATCGTCGACGCGACGGGGCTGGCCACCGGCGACGGCCTGCGCATCGTGCGGCACGGTGTCATCTCGGACGCCGAGATCGAACGGGTCGTCGGGGACGACCTCAGGACGTGAAGTACTACCTGCTCGCGGGGGCGATCTCCGCCGTCGTGAGCTTCGTCGTCAGCTTCCTGCTCTGGAAGCTCGGCGTGAAGTACAAGTGGTACCCCCAGGTCCGCGAACGCGACGTCCACCGCACGCCGGTGCCACGGCTGGGCGGCATCGCGATGTTCCTCGGGGTCGTCGTCTCGCTGCTCTGCGCGTGGTTCGTGTTCCCCGAGATCCAGGGCATCGACTTCTTCCGACTCGTCTTCGCGGAACCGCAGCGCGTGCTCGCCGTGCTGGCGGGGGCCACCATCATCGTCGTGCTCGGTGTCGCGGACGACATCTGGGACCTCGACTGGATGACGAAGCTCGCGGGGCAGATCATCGCCGCGGGGATCCTGGCGTGGCAGGGCGTGGCGATCGTGTCGCTGCCGATCGGCAACACGCTCGGTGTCGGGTCGTCGTACATGAGCCTGATCTTCACCGTGCTGGCCGTCGTGCTGGTGATGAACGCGGTGAACTTCATCGACGGGCTGGACGGCCTGGTCGCCGGTGTCGCGATCATCGCCGGCGGGGTGTTCTTCCTCTACACGTTCTTCATCAACCGCGTGGTCGTGCAGACCGAGTTCTTCTTCAACCTGCCGTCACTGCTCACCGCCGTGCTGGTGGGGGCCTGCTGCGGGTTCCTCGTCCTGAACTGGCACCCCGCGAAGCTCTTCATGGGGGATGCCGGCGCGCTGCTCGTCGGGTTCCTGATGGCCACGAGCGCGGTGTCCATCACGGGCAACATCGACCCGGCCGCCGTCCGCACGCGCACCGACCTGCTGCCGGCGTTCATCCCGATCCTGCTGCCGTTCGCGATCCTCATCGTGCCGATGCTCGACTTCGGCCTCGCGGTGTCCCGACGGCTCAGCGCGGGCAAGTCCCCGTTCTCCGCCGACCGCAAGCACCTGCACCACCGCCTGCTCGACATGGGCCACTCGCACTTCCACGCCGTGCTGATCTTCTACGCGTGGACGGCCACCGTCGCTGTCGGCTGTCTGCTGTTCCTGTTCGTCGACTGGTGGTGGGTCGTCGTCTTCGTGTCGGTCGGGTTCACCATCTGCGCCATCGCGACGTTCGCGCCGCTCGGACGGAAACGCACGGAGATCGCCGCGCAGACCGCCGCAGGAGCCGCACGGGTCGCCGGCACCGTCGTCGACCCCAGCCTCGACCCGCTGGACCGTGCCGCCGCCGTCCGCGACCGACCGACCCCTTCCCCCTCTGGAGACCCCTCGTGACCACGCCGAACGGCCTCGACCACATCACCCCGCTCTTCCGGCGGATCCTCGTGCAGGGAGCGCTGCTGGCCGGCGCCCTGGCCGTCGTCGGGGGACTGGTCGGGTTCCTCCTCGCCGGGGGACCGGGACTCGCCGGTGGGCTCATCGGCGCCGTGATGAGCGTCGTGTTCTGCGGGCTCACGGCCGTCAGCGTCCTGCTGGCGATCCGCTTCTCCGGCGGCCAGATGATCTCCGGCGCGTTCTTCGGCACGATCATGGGGATGTTCCTCGTGAAGTTCGTGCTCTTCATCGTCGTGCTCGTCCTGCTCAAGGACCGCGACTGGGTCGACACGCCCGTGCTCGCCGTGGCCATCATCGTCGGCGTGATCGGCTCCCTGGTGATCGACGTCACCGTCATCGCCAAGGGCCGTGTGCCGATCGACGTGCCGCTGCCGGGGGACGGGTCGTCCTCGTTCGCCTCCGCGGAGCCTGGGAGCGCGGAGCCGCGCGCCTGAGAGCCCGGGAAGGCTCGCGCACCTGATAGGGTTTGACGAGTCCGCGTCCGGAGCACTGCTCGGGCGGGACGAGCCTCCACACAGTCCACCATCGCGTGCCATGACGTGCGCGCGCCGACACAGGAGACAGCGCTGCTATCCCACGCTCTTCCCCTGTCCCTCTCCGCCGCGGTCAACACCGTGGCGGCGGGGAGCAGCAAGGCCGCCGAGTTCCATGGCCCGTCGATCAACGAGTTCTTCCCGGACCCCATCTTCTTCGCCGGGACGCCCTTCGAGATCGATCGTGTCGTCATCATCCGCTTCATCGCGGTCGCAGTGCTGCTCGTCTTCGCCTTCGCGGGGACCCGGGCGCTCAAGCTGATCCCCAACCGTGGTCAGGCGTTCATCGAGTACGGCTTCGACGTCGTCCGACGCAACACCTTCGACAACCTCGGTGAGAAGGACGGCAAGCGGTTCCTGCCGCTGCTCGCGACGATCTTCTTCGGCGTGTTGTTCATGAACCTCACGGGTCTGATCCCGGGTCTGAACCTCGCCGGCACCAGCCGCATCGCGATGCCGATGATCCTCGCGATCGTCGCCTACGTCGCCTTCATCTACGCGGGGCTCCGCAAGCACCCGGGCACGTTCCTCCGGAACTCGCTCTTCCCGCCCGGGGTGCCGTGGTACCTGTACATCATCGTGACGCCGATCGAGCTCGTCTCGACCTTCGTGCTCCGCCCGGTCACGCTGACGCTCCGACTGCTCATGAACATGGTCGTCGGGCACCTGCTGCTCGTCCTGTTCTTCTCGGCCACGCAGTTCTTCTTCTTCGACGCGTCGCTCGGTTTCAAGGCCTTCGGCATCGGAACCATCGCGTTCGGCATCGCCTTCAGCTTTTTCGAGATCCTCGTCGCGCTGCTGCAGGCCTACGTCTTCATGCTCCTCACCGCCGTCTACATCCAGCTGGCGCTGGCCGACGAGCACTGATTCCTCACTGACCCCCTACGGGACCGGCATCCGTCGGACCCGCACCTCGAAAGGAAAACACGTGGACGCAACGACCGTTCTCGCGGAGATCAACGGCAACATCGCGACGGTTGGCTACGGCCTCGCTGCGATCGGCCCGGCCATCGGCGTCGGCATCGTCGTCGGCAAGACGATCGAGTCCGTGGCCCGCCAGCCTGAGCTCCAGGGCCGCCTGACGACCCTCATGTACATCGGTATCGCCTTCACCGAGGCCCTGGCCTTCATCGGCATCGCCACGTACTTCATCTTCACCAGCACCAACTAAGGCTCTCGATGAACACTGCACTCATCATCGCGGCGGAGGAAACGCACAATCCGCTGGTCCCCCCGGTGTACGACATCGTGTGGTCGCTGGTTGCCTTCGTCATCATCTTCCTGGTGTTCTGGCGTGTCGTCACGCCGCGCATCACGAAGATGCTCGATGAGCGCACCGAGGCCATCGAGGGCGGCATCAAGAAGGCGGAGGCTGCCCAGCAGCAGGCCGCCGCAGCACTCGACGAGTACAACAAGCAGCTCGCCGACGCACGTGCCGAGGCCTCGCGGATCCGCGAGCAGGCCCGTGCCGACGCGACCGCCATCGGCAACGAGGTGCGCGAGCAGGCTTCGGCCGACGCAGCGCGCATCACGAGCAACGCCCAGGCGCAGATCGAGGCCGAGCGCCAGAGTGCGCTCCAGTCGCTCCGCACCGAGGTCGGCTCGCTGGCCCTCGACCTCGCGTCGGGTGTCATCGGCGAGTCCCTCAAGGACGACGCCAAGGCCACCGCGGTCGTCGACCGCTTCCTCGCCGACCTCGAGTCGTCGAAGAACGTCGAGGCGTCGCAGGTCGAGGCCTCCCAGGTCGAGACGGAGCGCTGAGCATGCGGAGCGCCACCCGATCAGCCATGTCGTCCACGCAGGCGGTGCTCGCCGACCTCGGTCAGAGCGCCGATCTGGCGACGGGCGCTGAGGTCCTCGCCGCAGGGCGAGTGGTCGCCGGTGCGTCGCAGCTCCTCACGTTGCTGGCCGACCCGACGGCCGACGTCATCGGCAAGAAGTCGGTCGTCGACCGGGTCTTCGCCGGACAGTCCGACGCCACGCGCGCCGTGCTGACGGCGGTGGCCGGATCGCGCTGGTCCTCGCAGCAGGACCTGCTCGCCGGCATCGAGGACGCGGGCATCCGCGCCGTCGCCGCCACCGCTGACCCGGGTACCTCGATCGAGGCCGAGCTGTTCGCGTTCGAGACCGCCGTCCGTTCGGACGCCGGCCTCGAGCTGGCACTCGGCACGAAGCTCGGCAGCCCGGAGCAGAAGGCCGCCCTCGTCGAGCGGCTCATCGGCAGCAAGTCGTCGCCGCAGACGATGACGATCCTCTCGGCCCTGGTCCAGCAGCCGCGCGGCCGCCGGATCGGTGAGCTCGTCCGCGATGCCTCGCGCATCGTGGCCGACCAGGCCGACAAGGTCGTGGCGACGGTCATCACCGCCGTCCCGCTCTCCGACGGCCAGGCGGCCCGTGTCGCCCGCGGTCTCTCGGAGCGCTACGGCAGGGACATCATCGTCAACCACGTCGTCGACCCCCAGGTCGTCGGCGGGGTCCGGGTGCAGGTCGGCGGCGACGTCATCGACGGCACCGTGTCCACGCGCCTCGCCGACCTCCGGCTCCAGCTCGCCGGCTGAGCGTACGGTCGAACCCGTCACCCAAGTCCACAACGGGAACTGTCCCCACCGGGCAGCATCACCCTCTCGGAGCCGCAGGGCCCCGGAAACCAACAAGGAAAATCCCATGGCAGACATCACCATCAGCCCCGATGAGATCCGTGATGCCCTGAAGGACTTCGTCTCGAACTACGAGCCGACGAAGGCCTCCACGGCCGAGATCGGGCACGTCACCGACGCCGGTGACGGCATCGCCCACGTCGAGGGTCTCCCCGGCGTCATGGCCAACGAGCTCATCCGCTTCGCGGACGGCACGCTCGGCCTCGCCCAGAACCTCGACGAGGACTCGATCGGCGCCATCGTGCTCGGCGAGTTCTCCGGTGTCGAAGAGGGCCAGGAAGTCACCCGTACCGGCGAGGTCCTCTCGGCCCCCGTCGGCGACGCCTTCCTCGGCCGTGTCGTCGACCCGCTCGGCGCCCCGATCGACGGCCTCGGCGAGATCGCAGCCGAGGGACGTCGTGCCCTCGAGCTGCAGGCCCCCGGTGTCATGAGCCGCAAGTCGGTCCACGAGCCGCTGCAGACCGGCATCAAGGCCATCGACGCGATGATCCCCGTCGGCCGTGGTCAGCGTCAGCTGATCATCGGCGACCGCCAGACCGGCAAGACGGCGATCGCGATCGACACGATCATCAACCAGAAGGCCAACTGGGACTCGGGCGACGAGAACAAGCAGGTGCGCTGCATCTACGTCGCCATCGGTCAGAAGGGCTCCACGATCGCCTCCGTCAAGGGTGCGCTCGAGGACGCCGGCGCGATGGAGTACACCACCATCGTCGCCGCTCCGGCCTCCGACCCGGCCGGCTTCAAGTACCTCGCCCCGTACACCGGTTCGGCCATCGGCCAGCACTGGATGTACCAGGGCAAGCACGTCCTCATCGTGTTCGACGACCTGTCGAAGCAGGCCGAGGCGTACCGCGCCGTGTCGCTGCTGCTGCGTCGTCCGCCGGGGCGCGAGGCCTACCCGGGTGACGTCTTCTACCTGCACTCCCGTCTGCTGGAGCGTTGTGCGAAGCTGAACGACGAGCTGGGCGCCGGCTCGATGACGGGTCTCCCGATCATCGAGACCAAGGCGAACGACGTCTCGGCGTACATCCCGACCAACGTCATCTCCATCACCGACGGCCAGATCTTCCTGCAGTCGGACCTCTTCAACGCAAACCAGCGTCCGGCCGTCGACGTGGGCATCTCGGTGTCCCGCGTCGGTGGTGACGCCCAGGTGAAGTCGATCAAGAAGGTCTCCGGCACGCTGAAGCTCGAGCTGGCGCAGTACCGCTCGCTCGAGGCCTTCGCGATGTTCGCGTCCGACCTCGACCAGACGTCGCGCCGTCAGCTCGACCGCGGTGCCCGTCTGACCGAGCTGCTCAAGCAGCCGCAGTACTCGCCGTACCCGGTGGAGGAGCAGGTCGTCTCGATCTGGGCCGGTACCAACGGCAAGCTCGACACCGTCCCGGTCAAGGACGTGCTGCGCTTCGAGTCCGAACTGCTCGACCACCTGCGTCGCAACTCCGACGTGCTCACGACCCTGCGCGAGACGAACCAGCTCAGCGACGACACCGTCGCCGAGATGGGCAAGCAGATCGACGAGTTCACGAAGAGCTTCCAGACCAGCGACGGCAAGACGCTCGGCTCGGAGCAGTTCGAGTCGGCTGACGCCGAGGACGTCGACCAGGAGCAGATCGTCAAGGGTCGTCGCTAGATGGCAGCGCAGGTCCGGGTCTACCGACAGCGAATCAAGTCCGCGAAGACCACGAAGAAGGTCACGCGCGCGATGGAGTTGATCTCGGCGTCGCGGATCCAGAAGGCGCAAGCCCGCATGGCCGCGTCCGGTCCGTACTCGCGTGCGGTGACCCGGGCCGTGTCGGCCGTGGCGACGTTCTCGAACGTCGACCACGTGCTGACGACCGAGCCCGAGTCGTCGACCCGTGCCGCCGTGGTGCTCTTCACGTCGGACCGCGGCCTGAACGGCGCGTTCAGCACGAACGTCCTCAAGCAGGGCGAGGAGCTCGCCTCCCTGCTCCGCAGCGAGGGCAAGGACGTCGTCTACTACCTGGTCGGCCGCAAGTCCGTCGGGTACTTCGCGTTCCGTGAGCGCCCGTCCGAGCAGCAGTGGGTCGGGAACACCGACCAGCCCGAGTTCTCGACGGCCAAGGAGATCGGCGACGCAGTCGTGTCGAAGTTCCTCCAGGACACGACCGAGGGCGGCGTGGACGAGATCCACATCGTCTTCAACCGCTTCCTCAGCCTCGCGACGCAGGAGCCCCAGGTCGTGCGCCTGCTCCCGCTCGAGGTCGTGGACGGCGTCGACGAGCCCACCGGTGACGACCCGCTCCCGCTCTACGAGTTCGAGCCGGACGCCGACGCGGTGCTCGACTCGCTGCTCCCGGTCTACATCGAGAGCCGCATCTTCAACGCCATGCTGCAGTCGGCTGCTTCCGAGCACGCCGCACGACAGAAGGCGATGAAGGCGGCCAGCGACAACGCCGACTCCCTGATCCGTGACTTCACCCGACTCGCGAACAACGCGCGTCAGGCCGAGATCACCCAGCAGATCTCCGAGATCGTCGGCGGCGCCGACGCCCTCTCGTCGAAGAAGAAGTAGTCCGCGTCGTTCGCGGACAGAACCCACCAGGAAGGCACCAGCCATGACCGACACCGCAACCACCGCGGTCGAGACGTCGTCGGCGCCCGGTGTCGGCCGGATCGCCCGTGTCACGGGTCCCGTCGTCGACATCGAGTTCCCGCATGACGCCATCCCCGAGATGTACAACCTCCTGTTCACGACCATCACCATCGGTGACTCGTCGCAGGAGATCGGCCTCGAGGTCGCGCAGCACCTCGGTGACGACCTCGTCCGTGCCATCTCCCTGAAGCCGACCGACGGCCTCGTCCGTGGTCAGGAGGTCCGTGACTCGGGCGCTCCGATCTCGGTCCCCGTCGGTGACGTCACCAAGGGCAAGGTCTTCGACGTGCTGGGCAACGTGCTCAACACCGACGAGAAGCTCGAGATCACCGAGCGCTGGCCGATCCACCGCAAGGCCCCGGCCTTCGACCAGCTCGAGTCCAAGACCTCGATGTTCGAGACCGGAATCAAGTCCATCGACCTCCTCACCCCGTACGTGCAGGGTGGCAAGATCGGCCTCTTCGGTGGTGCGGGCGTCGGCAAGACCGTCCTCATCCAGGAGATGATCCAGCGCGTCGCGCAGGACCACGGCGGTGTGTCGGTGTTCGCCGGTGTCGGTGAGCGCACCCGTGAGGGCAACGACCTCATCGGTGAGATGGAAGAGGCGGGGGTCTTCGACAAGACGGCCCTCGTGTTCGGCCAGATGGACGAGCCGCCGGGGACGCGCCTCCGTGTCGCCCTGTCGGCGCTGACGATGGCGGAGTACTTCCGCGACGTGCAGAAGCAGGACGTCCTGCTCTTCATCGACAACATCTTCCGCTTCACGCAGGCCGGCTCCGAGGTCTCGACGCTGCTCGGCCGCATGCCGTCCGCCGTGGGCTACCAGCCCAACCTCGCCGACGAGATGGGTGTGCTCCAGGAGCGCATCACCTCGACGCGTGGTCACTCGATCACCTCGCTGCAGGCGATCTACGTGCCGGCTGACGACTACACCGACCCGGCTCCGGCCACGACGTTCGCGCACCTCGACGCCACGACCGAGCTCTCCCGCGAGATCGCGTCGCAGGGCCTCTACCCGGCCATCGACCCGCTGACCTCCACGTCGCGGATCATGGACCCCCGGTACCTGGGCGCTGACCACTACCAGACGGCCACGCGCGTCAAGCAGATCCTCCAGAAGAACAAGGAGCTGCAGGAGATCATCGCCATCCTCGGTGTCGACGAGCTCTCCGAAGAGGACAAGATCACGGTGGAGCGCGCACGTCGCATCCAGCAGTTCCTCTCGCAGAACACGTACATGGCGAAGAAGTTCACGGGTGTCGAGGGCTCCACGGTGCCGCTCAAGGACACCATCGAGTCCTTCGCCGCCATCGCCGACGGCGAGTTCGACCACGTCGCGACCCAGGCGTTCTTCAACGTCGGTGGCATCAACGACGTGGAAGAGAAGTGGTCGCAGATCCAGAAGGAGAACCGCTGACATGGCGGGTCTCACCGTGAGCGTCGTCTCGGCCGACCGCGAGGTCTGGTCGGGCGACACCTCCATGGTCGTCGCACGCACGACCGAGGGCCAGATCGGCATCCTCGCGGGGCACGAGCCGATGCTCGCGATCCTCGCGCAGGGCCAGGTCCGCATCACGCGTGCCGACGGCTCCACCGTCGCGGTCGACGCCGAGGACGGCTTCCTCTCCGTCGAGCACGACACGGTCACGATCGTGGCGCGGCAGGCCGCGCTGGCGTCCTGACCGGACTGACCGTCCTCCTCCCGCCGTCCGAGACGAAGCGGGAGGGCGGGGACACGGGCTCCACCCTCGACCTGGGTGGGCTCTCGTTCCCGGAACTGCACGATGAACGGGCCGCGGTGATCACCGCGGCCCGTTCCGTCAGTTCCGAGGAGTCCTCCGCGCGGACGGCCCTCAAGCTCGGCCCGAAGTCGATCGCGGAACGCTTCCGCAACCTCGCGCTGACCACGTCGCCGACGCTCCCCGCGATCGAGCGGTACACGGGTGTCCTCTACGACCCGCTCGACGTCCCGGCCGCATCCGCCGAGGTCCGTGCCTGGTGGTCGCGACACGTCGTGGTGCAGTCGGCGATGTTCGGTCCGATCGGCGCCGGCGACCTGATCCCGGCGTACCGGTTGTCGCACGACTCGCGACTGCCACCGCTGCGACTGGCGTCGCACTGGCCAGGTCCGTCCAGGTCCGCCCTCCGGGGCCGCCCCGACGGACTGGTGCTCGACCTCCGCTCCGAGGGCTACCGCGCGCTCGGCCCCGTGGACGGCGCCGTCACGCTCCGCGTGGTCAGCGTTGACGGTTCCGGTCGACGGAAGGCCCTGAACCACTGGAACAAGACCACGAAGGGCCGGCTGGTGTCGCTGCTGGCGCGGACCGACGCCACCGTGGGGTCGATGGATGACCTGGCCGACTGGGCAGCACAGGTCGGTGTGGTGGTGGAACGCGTCGACGGCGGGTGGGACCTCGTCGCGGAGAGCCTGCAACCGGCTCCGGTCTGAGCGGACGATCCCTGCACAGGGACCGGATCGGCTCGGTTCTCCACGGGGTCACGACCAACCCCGGCCTGGAGGCCCGGATCGCGTCACGATGGCCCCATGAACGTCATCGCCCTCCGAAGTCCCGAGTCCCTGATCGCTGGCCGGTCCCGTGAGATCGCTGCCGCAGTCACCCTGCCGGTCGCCGCCGCGGCGCTGGTCTCGCCCGACACGTCGCCGCTCGACCGGCGCGGCAGCGCAGCCGTGTCGACCGCGTGCGTCGCCCTGGCCACGCGGATGGCCCTGATCCGGCACATCGCCGCCCCGGCCGACCGGGCTCCGACGGTCGTCCGCCCCTTCGACCCCTTCCACGACCCGACGCCACTCGCGCTGCAGGGGACCGGCCCGGTGCCGGACCGTGTCCGGCTCCGGACCGCGGGGGACCGGTGCGTCGGGCTCTGGCAGGACTGGCGACGGCGCGGGTGCCCCGACGACGAGCGGCTCGGCGTCGCCGGCGCGCTCGCACTGGGAGCGTGGTGCTCCTGGGCGCTCGGGTCTCCCGAGCGTGCCAGGACCCGAGCGCGCCACGCGCTCGACGCCGTCCCCGACGACGCCCTCGCCGGACTCGTGCTGCGGTCCGTCCGAGCCCGCACTGGTCCGGCGTGGTGGGGGTGATGCCGGGTGCACCGGATCGTCTACGGTGGTGACGACGAGGAGAGAAGGGCCCTGGTGCACGACGACGGCGACGACATCGAGGACACGGTCCTCCGTCCGCGTCACCGTGCCGTCGGCAGGGACCGCGCTTCGGACGCCGTCGAGGACACCGTCATCCGGGTCCCGCGCGACGGCAGCCGGGTCGGCTCGGCTCCTGGTCGCGAAGACGGGGTGACGTCCGCCCCCGAGGACGTGGCGGCACCCGATCCCGAGGACCTGGCGGCACCCGATCCCGAGGACACCGTGGTGCGGGCCCGCGGCGCACGGGCATCCGCCCAGGTGACCGGTCTGCCGGAGGTGCCCCCGAGCCTCCCGGACGTCGTCGAGCCGCCGCGTGCGCGCGTGCCCTCGATCCGGGTCGCCGACCGGGTGATCCGGCTCGACCGGCCGGTCGTGGTCGGACGCCGACCGGCGCTGCCGCGCGTGGTGCGCGGCCCGGAACCCGAGCTCGTCGTCGTCCGCTCGCCGTCCGGGCAGGTGTCGTCCTCGCACGTGGCCTTCCACGCCGAGGGCGAAGCCGCCGTCGTGGACGACCTGCACTCCACCAACGGCACCGTGGTCCGGCCCGCCGGGGCCGCTGCCTACCGGATGCCGTCCGGTGCGTCGATCGTGGCGTTGACCGGTACGGTAGTCGAGATCGGGGACGGCATCGGGATCGAGGTCCTCTCGCCACACCTCCGTGTGACGCCTCCGGCGGACGACTTCCCGACGTCCCCACCGCCACGCAGAACCACTCGTTGACCGGCACGCCCACGACCCCCCAGAGAGCGATCGAAGACCGTGACCGAACTCGGCCGAGCAGCCGCATCCCACGCCATCGACGTCCCCGGAGCGGGTGGCGCCACCCTGACGCTCTCCTGGGGCGCGGCCACCGACATCGGCCGGCGGCGTGACCACAACGAGGACAGCTACATCGTCGAGGCCCCCTTCTTCGTCGTCGCCGACGGCATGGGCGGGCACCTCGCCGGGGACCGCGCCAGCGACGCGGTCGTCCGACGCCTCGGGGACTCGGTCACCGGCCCGTTCGGGTCGCGTGAGACGATCCAGCACGCACTGCTGCTGGCGACCGCCGACATCGAGCGCGCGGCCGGGGGCAACGCGATCGGCGCCGGCACGACGGTCACCGGGCTCGCCCTCGTGCAGGCCGACGGTCAGCCCGCCGCCCTCGTCTTCAACGTCGGTGACTCCCGCACCTACCGCGTGGAGGGCGGGGTCCTGCGGCGGATCACCGTCGACCACTCCGTCGTCCAGGAGATGGTCGACGCCGGCGTCCTGCGCGCCGAGGACGCCGAGGCCCACCCCGACAGCAACGTGATCACGCGGGCCGTCGGGTTCGGGGAGCCGCCGGAGCCCGACTGGTGGACGCTGCCGCTGCGCACCGGTGACCGCTACATCATCTGCTCGGACGGCCTGACGAAGGAGATCGGCGACGCGGGCATCGGGCGCATCGCGGCGAAGGTCGTCGACCCGCAGGAGCTGGCCGAGCGACTGGTCGGCGACGCCCTCGTGGCCGGCGGCCGGGACAACGTCACGGTCGTGGTGCTGCAGGTGGACGACGCACCGGTCGACCGCGACCTCGAGGACACGCTCCCTCGACACTGAGCCGACCCCCGAACTGGGGCGCGATCGGGGTTCCCCGCGCACGCGTCAGCAGATCGGTGCCGGTCGTCGTCCGTAGACTTGACCGCCTGGACCAGCAACAGGCCGAGTGGGCCGGAGGGAGGGACCGTCATGGTGCGACGCCTGCCGTCCAGCCCTCCTGTGATCGCCGGGTTCAGCCCCGTCCACGTGCTCGGTTCCGGCGGCTTCGCGGACGTCTTCCTCTACGAGCAGGACATGCCCCGGCGGCAGGTGGCGGTCAAGGTCCTGCTCGACGAGGTCGTCGACGACCGCGTCCGACAGATGTTCCAGGCCGAGGCGAACCTGATGGCGCGGCTCAGCACGCACCCCTCCATCCTCACCGTCTTCCAGGCGAGCGTCGCGTCCGACGGGCGGCCCTACCTCGTGATGGAGCTCTGCTCGTCGTCGCTGAGCGAGCGCTACCGTCGCGTCCCGGTGCCCGTGTCAGAGGTCCTGTCGATCGGTGTCCGCATCGGCTCCGCGCTCGAGACCGCCCACCGCGAGGGCGTGCTGCACCGTGACGTCAAGCCCTCCAACATCCTGCTGACCGCGTACGGCAACCCCGTGCTGTCGGACTTCGGCATCGCGGCCACCATCGGACAGGCCGACCCCGACGAGCCGATCGGCATGTCGATCCCGTGGTCCGCGCCCGAGGTCCTCATCGACGAGTCCCGCGGCACGATCCAGTCCGAGGTCTACTCGCTCGCGGCGACCGTCTTCTCGCTCGTCGCCGGGCGCAGCCCCTTCGAGGTGCCCGGTGGCAAGAACGGCGCATCCGACCTGATGGCGCGGATCGACAAGGGTGGTGTGAAGCCGACCGGTCGCACCGACGTGCCGCCGTCGCTCGAGCGCCTGCTCGCGACCGCGATGTCACGGAAGACGCAGCTCCGTCCGGCCACGGTGATGGAGCTCGTCCGTGGGTTCCAGCAGGTGCAGGCCGAGCTCGGGTTGCCCCAGACCCCCGCCGACGTCGCCGTGGAGTCCTGGGCCATCGCGACCCCGACCCCGGACGGCGACCGGACGATGGTGCGTGAGCTCCAGCCGCCGAGCCGGGTCAGCCGACGACGACGCGCACGACGTCCGGTGCAGGGCGGCCTGGCCGCGACGGGGTCGCGCAGCGTCGGCACCGTCCACCGGACCGGCTCGACCACGCGGGCGCGACGGTCGTCCCGACGCACGGTCGCCTGGGCCGCGTCGCTCGCGGGCGTCGTGGTGGTCGCCGTGGCCGTCGCCGCGATCGTGGTGGTGGGTCGCGTCGGGTCCGGCGCGATCCCGACGGTCTCCGACATCCGGGCGTCGACGACCGGTCAGTCGGTGACGTTCCGCTGGGACGACCCGGGCCTCGACGCCGGTGACACGTACGTCATCTCCTCGAACGGCTCGTCGAGCCAGCAGTCCGGCACCTCGTTCGTCGTGTCCGGTGACCGCGGTGACCAGGAGTGCATCTCCGTCGCCGTGAACCGGGACGGCAAGACCGGGGCGGCCAGCGCCGAGCGGTGTGCCACCGTCGGGAGCGGCTCGTGATCCGTCGGCTCGTCGCCCGGCACCGGTCGGCCGCGGTGACGGCGGGGGTCTCGGTCCTCGTCGGTGCGCTCGTGGCCGGGGCGGCCGTCGTCTCGAGCGGGTACCACACGCAGCGGGTCGACCTCGGCGACGGCACGGTCTGGGTGCCGTCCGCGGAGTACGGCGCCGTCGGCCGCGCGAACACCGCGGTCCTCGAGCTCAACACGGCGATCGAGGCCTCGACCGATGCGCTCTCGGTGCTGCAGCGCGGCTCCACCGTCTACAGCGTCGACGAGACCAAAGGCACCGTCGCGAAGGTCGACGTCGCCGACGCGACGGTCGGTGACGCGGTCACGCTGCCCTCGGGGTCGCCGCAGGTGTTCTTCGCCGGGGACACCGCCGTGATCGGCAACGAGGACACCGGCGAGCTCTGGTCCACCCCGGCGGCGGACCTGGCCGACTTCGACGCCTCGACCAAGGCCGACCTGACCCTCGGCGCCGACGCCGTGTTCGACGCCGCTGACGACCACGTCGCCGTCTACTCGCCGCGCACCGGGACGGCGTCCCTGGTGCAGGTGGGCACCACGCTGTCCGTTGCCAAGCGGTGGGACGTCCGCATGGACCGCAAGGACGACTTCCAGGTCGCGGCCGTCGGCACCCACGTCGCGGTGCTCGACCGCACCTCGGGGCGGCTCGCGATCGACGGCGACACCGTCGACGTCGGCGACCGCGTCGGCGGGGCACCGGCGTTGCAGACGTCCTCGACCGACGGCGACTCCGTCGTCGTCGCCGGTGCTGCCGGTCTCGTCCGCGTGACCCCCTCCGGGTCGGTGACGCCCACCGCGCTGGCGGTCTCCGGTCGTGCCGCGCGCCCGTTCATCGACGGCACCTGCACCTTCGGGGCATGGAGCGGCGGTCAGGCCGTCGACACCTGCGACGGTCGTGCGCTCCAGCGGCTCGACCGGATGCCGGGGGACGCCCCGCTCCAGATCATGCACAACGGGGCCACCGTCGTCGCCAACGACCCGTCGACGGGGCGCTCCTGGGCGATCGACCGCAGCGGGCAGCTCATCGACAACTGGGCCGACCTCATCACGCGCGACGACGACCAGCAGCAGGAGCAGGTCTCCGACGACGACCCGGAGGTCGAGAAGGACCAGAAGCCGCCGGTCGCGGTGGACGACGACCTGGGCGCTCGTCCGGGACGCACCACGAGCCTCCCGGTCCTCCTCAACGACCACGACCCGAACGGCGACCCGATCGTCATCAGCGAGGTCAGCGACGTCAGCGGGTCCGGTGCGCGCGTCACCGTCGTCGACGACGGCCAGCGGCTGCAGGTCGCGCTGGCGTCGCGCGCTTCGGGCACCGTGACGTTCCGGTACACGATCACCGACGGCAACGGCGGCTCGGACACGGCCACGGTCCGGGTGACGGTGCGGTCCCCGTCGCAGAACTCGCCGCCGCGCCAGGTCCGGGACACCTCCGCCGACGTCGTGCAGAACGGGCACGTCTCGACCGACGTGCTCGGCGACTGGGTGGACCCGGACGGCGACCCCGTCTACCTGCGGAGCTCCACCGCGTCCGACCGCGACCGCGTCTCGACGACGCCGGACGGGCTCCTCGACTTCCGGAACACGAGCGGACGCACCGGCGACCGGAGCGTGCAGCTCGTCGTGAGCGACGGCACCGCGGACGGCCGGGGTGCGCTGACGGTGCACGTCGCGAAACAGGGGAGCGTGCCGTTGCGCGCGGACGCGTTCCCCGTGCAGGGCTACGCGGGCAAGCCGTTCTCGGTGTCACCGCTGGAGCACGTCCGTGGCGGCAACGGCACCGTGACGCTGACGAGCGTGTCGTCGACGAGCGGTGTGACGATCACGCCGAGCTACGACGCCGGCACGTTCCGGGTGCAGAGCAGCGCGGTCGGCGACCACCAGGTCGAGTACACGGTCACCGACGGCACCAAGACCGCCAGCGGGGTCGTGCGCATCACGGTGCTCGCGCCGCCGGACGCCTCGACCGCGCCGATCACCACCCCGAAGACCGTCTTCGTGAACACCCTGTCCACGAAGGACACCGACGTCACCGCCACCGACATCGACCCGGCCGGCGGCGTGCTGCTCGTCACCGCCCTCGACAGCCCGGAGCGCGGCTCTGGTGTGCAGGCGAGCATCCTCGACCAGCACACGGTGCGCGTCACGCTGACGGCTCCGCTCGACGGACCGGTCACCTTCGGCTACACCGAGACGAACGGTCTGGCGTCCTCGACGGGCTCGATCACCGTGGTGGAGATCCCGAAGCCCGACCGCATCCAGCCGCCGGTCGCGCAGCCGGACACCGCGACCGTCCGCGTGGGCGACGTGACCGACATCGACGTGCTCGACAACGACACCCAGCCGGAGGGCGAGCCGCTGACCCTGCAGCCCGACCTCGTGCAGAACGTGCCGGGTGACGGCGGGCTGCTCTTCGCCTCCGGCGACCACCTGCGCTACCTCGCCCCGACGACGCCCGGCAACTACACCGCGGTGTACCGGGTCGCCGGCCCGGACGGCCAGTCCGCTGACGCCGCCGTGTCCATCTCCGTGCGTGAGCAGGACAGCGCGACGAACAACCCGCCGGTGCCGCAGACGGTGACCGCGCGCGTGGTCGCCGGACAGTCCGTCCGGGTGACCGTGCCGCTGAACGGGATCGACCCCGACGGCGACTCCGTGCAGCTCGTCGGCGTGGCCTCCAACCCGGACAAGGGTTCGGTCAGCGACGTCAGCTCCGACTCGCTCACCTACGACGCCGGCGACTACTCCGCCGGCACCGACGAGTTCACCTACACGGTGGTCGACGCGCTCGGGGCCCGCGCGACGGGGACGGTCCGCGTCGGCATCGCACCACGGGCCGAGCAGGCCTCGAACCCGATCGCCGAAGCCGACCACGTGACGATCCGGCCGGGCGGCTCGGTGACCGTCCGTGTCCTGCAGAACGACTCCGACCCCGAGGGCGGTCGGCTCTCGGTGAGCAAGGCGGAGCCGACGGCGTCCGGCGTCACGGCGAAGGTGCTGCGCGGGCAGGAGATCCGTGTCAGCCCGCCGGCGTCCGCCACCCGCGGGGACTTCGCCGTGCTGTACACGGCGACGAACCCGAGCGGCGGCTCGAGCACGGCGTTCCTCACGGTGACCGTGGACCGGGACGCCCGCCCGCTCCGCCCGGAGGTCGACGACACCACCCTCGACCTGCAGGACATCCTGCGCCGGAAGACCGTCACCGTGGACGTGCTCCGGAACGTCTTCTTCGCCGAGGGCACCACCGCCGACCTCCGTGTCGGCGTGGTCGACGGCTACGGGGAGGCGGCCAGGGCCACCGACGACGGCCGCATCGTCGTGACGCTCGCCGACGCGTCCCAGGTCATCCCGTTCTCGGTCGCCCGGGTGGACCACCCGGACATCGTGTCCTACGGGTTCATCCACGTCCCCGGGTTCGACGACGCCCTCCCGCAGGTGAACCGCAGCGCCGGCGCCGTGAGCGTCACCAGCGAGTCGACCGTCCGGATCCCGCTGTCGAAGTACGTCGTCACGGCGAACGGCCAGACGGCGCGGGTCACCGACCCCGGCACGGTCAAGGCGACGCACGCCGACGGCGGCAGGCTGACGGTCGACGCCTCGACGCTGCAGTTCCGGTCCGCCAAGCTCTACTACGGCAACGCGTCCATCTCCTTCGAGGTGACGGACGGTTCCGCTGCCAACGGCGGCAAGGGGCGCGTGGCCACGCTCGTCCTCCCGGTGAAGGTGACGCCGCGCTCGAACCAGCCACCGGTCTTCACCGGGTCGACGATCGACATGCAGCCGGGGGAGTCCCGCACGATCGACCTGTCGAAGCTCACGGACTACCCGTACCCGCAGGACCTGCCCGAGCTGAAGTACTCCGTGGTGAGCCGTCCGGCCGCCGGCACCACGGCGACGGTGTCCGGTCAGCAGCTCACCGTGCAGGTCGCCGACACGGCGAAGAAGGACACCACCGCGACCATCGGCGTCGGTGTCACCGACGCCGCGAACGCCGGACGGTCCGGCCTCGTCACCGTGGACGTCGTCGGGTCGACCCGACCGCGCGTGCAGCCCGGCGCGGACACCGCGATCGCGAAGCGCGGGCAGTCGACGACGATCGACGTGCTGGCGAACGACCAGCCCACCAACCCGTTCCCGGACGAGCGTCTCCGCGTCGTCGCGATCCGTGGGCTGTCCGGCGGCGTCCCGTCCGGCGTGACGATCACGCCGAGTGCCGACAACGCGCGGCTGCAGGTGAGCGTCGCGGCCTCGGCCAAGCCCGTCAACACGAACCTGCAGTACCAGGTGGCGGACGCCACGAACGACCCGGACCGGTACGTCTGGGGCGACGTCACGATCGCCGTGCAGGACGTCCCCGACGCACCGGGCGCTCCGGTGCGCACGGGCGGCTTCGACGGTGGGCAGGCGACCCTGACGTGGTCCACGCCGCAGGCCAACAACTCGCCGATCACGGGCTACCGCCTCACCGGCACGAACGGCGTCGCGAAGGACTGCGGCGCGGCGACGGTCTGCACGGTCACGGGCCTCGACCCGACGGCGTCGTACCGGTTCTCGGTGAGCGCGGTCAACGCCGTGGGGCAGTCGGTGCCGTCGGCGCAGTCGGCACCGGTGAGCGCGGACTTCGTCCCGGCGGCGCCGTCCGGCATCACCGTCACCGCCGACCGGACCACCCCCAACCGCCTCGACGTCCGGTGGAACGCCGTGCCACGCCCGAACCGGGGCACGGCGGTCGGCAACTACGTCGTGAAGATCGACGGACCGAGCGCCTCGACGAGCAAGAACGTCGGCGCGACCACGTCGACGTCCTTCGACGGCCTGCAGAGCGGCGGCAGCTACACGGTCACCGTGTCGGCGCGGAACCAGGCGGACCGCGACGGCAGCGTCGTGCAGTGGAACAGCGGCAGCGGCAGCGGCACGGCGATCGGGAAGCCGGCGACACCGACGATCACGGCGACCCCGGATCGCCGGAACGGCCAGACGACGGTGACGATCGCGGCGACCGAGACCGACTGGGCGGGCGGCAGCAGCTCCATCCGGATCGTCCGCTACCCACCGGGTCGCGACATCCCGGCCGGTTGCTCGACCACCGGGTCGGACCAGTCCTGGTCGGGCGGGAGCACCACGGACACCCTGGCGTCGAACGGCGACTTCCAGTACGTCGCCCTCGCTGACAACGGGTTGTTCTGCGTCCCCAGCGCGCCGACGACGGTGCAGGGGTACCAGGCACCGGCGCAGCCCACGGCCGTGATCGCGGTCCGCGAGCAGGACCCGAACGCCGGCGCCTTCGGCATCCGCATCACCGGGGCCTTCGCCGTCCCGAGCGCGAACGGCACGGTCGACCACTTCGCGTACTCGACCGACGGACAGAACTACACGACGATGTCCGACCGCTCGGTCTGGGTGGCCGATCCGCAGTGGGGCGTCGTGACGCGGGTCTCGGTCGTCGCCTGCGCCGACAGCACGAACAACTTCTGCAGTCCGCCGCTCGTGCAGGACGGTCTGCGACCGGTCCTGACCCGCGCGAGCATCCCGGACACCTACGACGCCGGCAGCCAGGTGACGGTGTCTGCGCCGCCCGCCAACGCCGGGGCGGGACCGCAGCAGTACCGCGTCACGTTCTGCCCGACGCTGAACCTCGGTCTCAACTGCACGACCGACACCTACGCGCCCGACGCGCTGCCGACGGTGCCCGCTTCCGGCACGGTCACGGTCGCCGCGATCGTCGACGGCCACGAGGACGGCAACCCCCCGACCGCCTCGGTCACCGCGGCCCCGCAGCCGGACCCGGCACCAGCGCCGTCCCAGCCGACGGACCCGGCAGGACCGTGACCCAGCAGCCGCCCCCACCCGCCCGACCACGACACACGAGGACGCACCCCGCATGACCATGACCCCGGAGCAGGCCACCTGGTTCGCCGACGTCGCCGGCCGCATCGTGACCAACGTCGAGCAGGTGCTCCTCGGGAAGACGTTCGTGATCCGCCTGGCGGTCACGGCGATGCTCAGCGAGGGCCACCTCCTCCTCGAGGACGTCCCCGGCACCGGCAAGACGAGCATGGCCAGGGCCCTCGCCCAGAGCGTGCAGGGGTCGACGAACCGCATCCAGTTCACCCCGGACCTGCTGCCGGGTGACATCACCGGCATCAGCGTCTACGACCAGCGCCGGCAGGAGTTCGAGTTCCACCGCGGCCCGGTCTTCTCGAACATCGTGCTCGCCGACGAGATCAACCGTGCGAGCCCGAAGACGCAGTCCGCCCTGCTCGAGGCGATGGAGGAGTCCGCGATCACCGTCGACGGCGTCACCCACCGGCTCGCCGCGCCGTTCATGGTCATCGCCACCCAGAACCCCGTCGAGCAGGCCGGCACCTACCGCCTGCCCGAGGCACAGCTCGACCGCTTCCTGATGAAGACCTCGATCGGCTACCCCGACCACGCCGCCACGGTGAAGATCCTCGAGACCTCGTCGGCGCCGGCGTCGTCGGTCCCGATCGCGAGCGTCGTGCCCGCGGCCACGATCACCGAGATGGCCGCCGTCGCACGCACCGTGCACGTCGACCCCACGATCGCGGACTACGTCGCGCGCCTGGTCGACGCCACCCGGTCCGCCAGCGAGGTCCGGCTCGGCGTCAGCGTCCGCGGCGCGATGGGCCTGATGCGCGCATCGCGGGTCTTCGCCGCCGTGAGCGGACGGCACTACGTCACCCCCGACGACGTCAAGGCCCTCGCCGAACCGGTCCTCGCGCACAGGCTGGTCCTCGACGCCGAGGCCGAGTTCGACGGCGTGAGCCCATCGAGCGTCATCTCGCAGCTCCTGGTCGAGACCGCACCACCCGCCGACCGAGCCGCCGCGTGACCGACCGCCGGCCCGTCTCCACGCGCTCGCGCCGTCCCTCGTCGACGCGGTCGCGTCGCTCGAGCACGGCCTACGAACGCACGGGGACGGTGGCCGGCGTCACCAACGTCCGCACCCGCCTGGTCGGTGACCGTGACGGCGTCGCCGCAGAGGCCGTGGTCGGCGTCGTCCGTCTGTGGCGCACTGCCAGCAGGCGTCTCTCGCGTTCCTGGGACGAGGTCTCGTCCGTCGTCACCGGCCTGGGCTGGACGGTGGCGGTCCTCACGCTCGTCGCGTTCGTCGTCGGGTACCGCTTCGGCCTCCGTGAGGTCGTCGTCGTCGGGTTCGCCGGTGCCCTGCTCGTCGTGGTGGCGGCCGTCGCGCTGATCGGTCGCTCGCGTCTGCTCATCCGGATGAGCCGTCCCGTCCGCCGGGTCGCGGTCGGTGACGACGCCGCGGTCACGGTGACGGCGGAGAACCCCACGCGGTTCCCGTCGGTGCCCACGACGGTCGAGGTCCCCGTCGGCTCCGGGCTCGTCGACGTCGCGATCCCCTCGATCGCCCCGCACGGCACCTTCGAGCGTGCGGTCCCCGTGCCGACGCTCCGCCGCGGGGTGCTCGACGTCGGCCCGGTGACCGGTGTCCGCGCGGACCCCGTGGGGCTGGTCCGCCGCGAGCTCGTGTGGACCGAGCGCGAGCAGGTCATCGTGCACCCGCGCACCGTCGCGATCCCGTCGACGAGCACCGGTCTGGTCCGCGACCTCGAGGGGCAGGCGACGACCGACCTGTCGCCGGCGGACATCTCCTTCCACGCGATCCGCGAGTACATGCCGGGCGACGACCCCAGGACCGTGCACTGGAAGTCCACGGCGAAGACCGGGGCGCTCATGGTGCGGCAGTTCGAGGACACACGACGATCGCACCTCGTGGTCGCGCTCGGACTGTCGCGTGCCGAGTTCGCGGACGAGGACGAGTTCGAGCTCGCCGTCAGCGCGGCGGCGTCCCTCGGCAGCCGAGCCGTCCGCGACGGCCGCGAGGTCACGGTCGTCGTCTCCGAACGCACCCCGGAGTTCGCCAAGCGCGCGGTGTACGCCGTCCACCGGCTGCCCACCGTCACCCCGACCCGGCTCCTCGACGCCTTCGCCTCGGTCTCCCTCGCCGACGCCACCCTGCCGGTCGCCGAGGTCGCGCGCATCGTCGGCACCGACACCGCCGGGATCTCCGTCGCCTTCCTCGTCGTCGGGTCGACGGTCGAGCTGCCCGCGCTCCGCCTCGCCGCCACCCGCTTCCCGGTCGGTGTCGAGGTCGTCGCGGTGATCTGCGAGCCGGAGGCCGTCCCGCGCTTCGTCCGGGTGCCCGGCCTGACCGTGATGACGATCGGCTACCTCGACGACCTCCGCCACGCCCTGCACCGATCGGCCGCGGCGTGAGCGCGCCCGTGAACGCCCCCGCCAGCGCGCCGGCCCGGTCCCGTCGGGACGACCGCCGGGCCGACCGCCGGAACGCCCGCCGGGTCTCGGTCTCCCGACTCGTCGGCGGCACCCTCGTGGTCTGGCTGCTCCTCGCCGTGGCGAGCGTCGCCTGGTGGCCGATCCACCGGTCGGACGCGATGATCGTCGCCGCGGTGACCGCCGTCGTCGGTGGCACGGTGGTCGCACTGCTCGGTGCTGCGTACCGACTGCCGGCGGCTGCGGTGGCCGTCGCGACCGTCGCCGTCTTCGTGGTGACCGGCGTGTTGGCCGCGGTGCCGGGCCAGGCGCGGGGCCTGCTGCCCACCGGGCAGGGCCTGCTCGACCTGTTCTCCGGCGTGGCCCTCGGCTGGAAGCGCCTGGTGACCATCAGCCTGCCGGTCGGCAGCTACGAGGCCCTGCTGGTGCCGTTCTTCGTGACGGTCCTGCTGGCCACGGTGACGGCCGTGACGGTGGCGACCCGAGCCTCCCGGCAGGAACTGGCGAGCATCCCGCCACTGGTGCTGCTCGCGGCCGGGATCGTCCTGGGGCCGAGCCGTCTCGACACCTCGATCGCGCTGGCCGTGGTGCTCACCGGCATCGCCCTGGTCTGGGCGCTCACGGTGCGCCACGCGCGTCGCGCCGTCGCGGTGGCGCGGACCATCGGTGCCCGCGTGGCGGTCCGCCGGTCCGTGCTCCGGCCGGCACTCGTCGGCACCGGCACCATCGTGGCCGCCGCGGTCGTCGCCACCGGCCTCGGGCTCGTCGCACCGCCGGCCACCTCGCGCACCGTCGCGCGCACCGACGTCGTCAAGCCGTTCGACCCGCGCGACTACGTCAGTCCGCTCAGCGGGTTCCGGGCCTACGAGGAGCCGGCGCAGGCGGACACCACCCAGCTGCGCGTGACCGGGCTGCCGCAGGGCGGCTTCGTCCGGATCGCCACGCTCGACACGTGGGACGGCGTCGCCTACCGGGTCGGTGGTCCGGACGGGGCATCGGCCTCCGGCACCTTCGAGCGGGTGCCGACCTCCGTCGACGTCCGAGGCGTCCGCGGGACGACCGTCGACGTGGGGGTGACGGTCGACGGGTACCGCGGCGTCTGGCTGCCGACCGTCGGCGACCTCGAGTCCGTGCGCTTCGCCGGCACGACGGGGGACCGGCAGCGCGCGGCGTTCTTCTACGACCGGGCCACCAGCACCGGTGCCGTCGTCGGCGGCGTCGCGGACGGCACCCGGTACGACCTGTCCGCGGTCGTCCCCGACCAGCCGACGGACGAACAGCTGGCGGGAGCGCGACCCGGGACGGCGTCGGTGCCGGCGCCGCGCAACGTGCCCGAGTCGGTCCGGGACACCGTCGACGCGACCACCGCCGACGCGGAGACCGACGGCGCGAAGCTCCTGGCGGTGATCCGTGCGCTGCAGCGGAACGGGTACGTCAGCCACGGCGTCGGCGACGACCGCTCCAGCCGGTCCGGGCACGGGGCCGACCGCATCCAGGAGCTCCTGACCGCACCGCTCATGATCGGCGACCAGGAGCAGTACGCCGTGGCGGCCTCGCTGATGGCGCAGCAGATCGGGTTCCCGACGCGGGTGGTGCTCGGGTTCGCCTCGGGCGGCGACTCGGGCGCAGAGCGCCCGGGCGCCACCGTGTCCGGCGTGACGACCCTGCGCGGGTCGGACGTCACCGCCCGCATCGAGGTCGACACGGCGCAGTGGGGCTGGGTGACGATCAACCCCAACCCAGCGGTCCGCGAGATCCCGCGGGACGAGGACCAGACCCCGCAGCCGGTGACCCGACCGGAGACCGTCGTCCCGCCGCCCCCCGCCGAGCAGCAGGACCAGGACCAGCAGACGCCGCCGCAGACCGACCGGGACACGCCCGACCAGCCCCCGCTCTGGCTGCAGATCCTGCTCGCCGCACTGCCGTGGGTGCTCGGCACGCTCGGGTTCGTCGCCCTCGTGCTGCTGCCCTTCATCGTCATCGTGGCGGTCAAGCGAGCGCGTCGCCGTCGGCGTCGCCGTGGGCCCGACGCCCGGTCGCGGATCACCGGCGCGTGGGACGAGTACCGGGACGCCCTCCTCGACCACGGCCACCAGGTCCCCGCGGCCGCCACCCGCCGCGAGGTCGGCGCCGGAGCCCCCGGCGACGGCGGCACCGGGCTCGCGGCACTGGCCGACCGCGCCGTGTTCGGTCCCGCCGAGGCGGACGACCGTGCTGCCGACCGGATGTGGCAGGCGACGGAGACCGCGATCGGGACCCTGCACCAGGGCCGCAACCGTCGTGAGCGGCTGCGCACGGCGGTCTCGACGCGGTCGCTGCGCACGGACGCCGTCGCCGCACGACTCCGCGATGCCGCCCGCCAGCGAGCCAGGAACGCGGTCGCCGTCGGTCGCCGAGGACGCGGAGCCGACGATGACTACGATGTCCGGAGGCCTGCCGAGCGTCGCAGCGGGCCGGACGAGGACAGAGGCAACCTGTGATCAGATGCGAACACTGCGGATCGGTGCTCCCCGACGGAGCGATCTTCTGCGGTGAGTGCGGGCGTGCGGTGAGCGCGGCTGCCAGCCGCCGGACCGTCGCTCCCGAACCCGTCGATCGTGGTACCCCGCCGCCGCTCCAGCAGCCCGACGCGCACGGTCGACGCCAGGACCCGGCCGCCGAGGCCTGGCTGCCGGAGTCGACGCTCGACCCGGCGACCCGCGCCTGGCTCACCGGCGGGGACCGCCGTGACGAGCACCCGCCGGCGGTGCCGGTCAGCACGCCGGACTCCTTCGCGCCGCGCACGGCTCCCACCCACGTGCACGGGGCCGGCAGCGGTCTGGGCGAGTGGAGCGGGCGGCAGGACGCGCCGGCCGCGCCCGGGGAGCGTGCCGCTGCCCCGGAGCAGCACGACCGGCCGGCACCAGAGCACGGAGTCAACGACGACGACCCCGAGGTCACCCGGGTCGCGCAGCGGGGGCAGGCGCCAGCACCGGCAACCGACTCGGAGCCCGTGGCGGACGAGTCCGCCGACCAGGCCCCCGAGCCGGTCGTCGAGTCGGCCACGCCGTTCTGGGCGCCGCCGCAGGAGCAGCAGGCACCCGCGGCGCCGAGCGCACCGTCCTGGTGGATCGGCCGCGCCACCGACGACCGGGCCACCGCCGAGCCGGCTGATGAGCCGACCGACGCCGGGACCGGTGTGGCACCCGGGGCGCCCGACGGCGTGCGGTCGGACGACCAGGCCCAGCAGCCGTCGCCGGACGCCGCAGCAGCTGCGCACCAGACGACGTCCGCCGGCGCCTCCGCAGGCGAGGTCGCCGATGCAGGGACCGCGGCCAGCGACGACACGCCGACCCGCGGGGACGACGCTGCCCGCTCCGGCGACACCGCCGTCGTCGAGCCCCTCGTCGACCGGCAGCCGCCACGGCCCACCTCCCTGGTCCAGCCGGGCGCGCACCACCCGACCACCTGCCACGTGTGCGGGCACCAGCTCGAACCCGACGACATCTTCTGCAACGAGTGCGGCGCCGTCCGACCAGCGGTCACCGCGGCCTTCACCGGCCCCGTGGTGCCGCTGCCGATGCTCCGGCCCGACTGGGCGGCGCGGGACCTCGACGCGGCGGACGAGGACGAGGCAGCCCCCGCGTCCGATGACGAGGCCGCCGCGCCGTCGACTCCGCAGCAGCCGGCCGTCGACGAATGGGCGCCACCCGCGAGTGCGCCGCCCGCGAGCGCGCCGCTCGCGGCTCCGCTGCCGCCGCTGCCTGAGTCGGCTGACGGCGCTGACGACGACGACCCGTCCGGCCAGGAGGCCCGGGTCGAGTCCGTCGCGCCGGCTCCGCTGGTCGACGCGGTCCCGACGGGCGCCGGTGCAGTCGACGAGGTCGCTGCGGTCGAGGACGGTCCTGCGCTCGCAGGCGGCCACGCCGCCGAGGACGGTCCTGCGCTCGGGGACGGCACTGCGGACGAGGACGAGGACGAGGACGTGGACGAGACGCGGATCGTGTCGAAGACGCCGACCCGCGCACCGTTCGTCCTGCACTTCAGCACCGGCGAGCGGCTCGGCCTGCACGGCACGGCGCTGTTCGGACGGCTTCCCCGTCCGGAGCCGGGCGAGCGGTTCGATGACCTGCTCACCATCCACGACCCGGGCAAGTCGGTGTCGAAGACGCACCTGGAACTCGGGCGGGACGGCGACGACCTCTGGGTCTCCGACCGGTTCTCGGGCAACGGATCGGTGATCCGGCACATCGACGGCTCGATCCGGCGCTGTGAGCCAGGAAGGCGCTACCGCGTCGAACGAGGCGCGCGCGTGGACGTCGGCGAGCAGTTCTTCCTCGTGCAGTAGTCCCCGTCTCCTGCGGCGGGACTCCTCCACAGCCGAGGCCACGAGCCGGTTCGTCCACGGATGAACCGGCTCTGCCCGTTCGGAGCTCGGCCTGCGGTGGACTCGGGGCATGCGCGCATCGGTCGTCCGGCTCCTCGTCCTCGCCTCGGCGGTCCTCCTCGGCGCCGTCGTGCTCGCAGACCACGACCTGACCGGCGCCGCCTGCGCGGTGGGTCTGCTCGTCGTCGCCGCCCTGGTGCGTGACCCGGTCGTCACGGAGCAGCAGCCAGGACTCCCGACGGCGCATCTGCCGGTCGAGCTCGACGTACCCGTCGTCACACGGCTGGACGAGCTCGCGGTGGGGACCGACGCCGACGGGCGGCTCGTCCACCTCGACGCCACCGCGGGGATCGTCGTGATCGGCCACGGAGCCCTCGCGGTCGGGGTGTTCACCGCACTCGCGGCGGCGCTGAGCGCAGCGGCGGACGACACCCACGACGTCCGACTCGCCGCGGGGGACGACATCGCGCTGCCGGCGTCGCGCGCGGGTGTGCCGGACAGCGTCGCCGTGGCGGTCGTGCTCGACGAGTCCGGCTTCCGCGTCGCGTCGGTGGTGCTGGTCCCGGACCTCCGGACGCTGCCGCGCCGACCAGCCTCGACGGTGGAGGTCAGCCGCTACGGGTGCTCGGTGCGAGCCGACCCCGACGCACCACGCGGCGTGGCCGTCGTTCCCGCCCTGCCAGCGCTCGAGCCGCTGGAGCCGCTCGAATCGCTGGAGCCGCCGGAGTCGTCCGGGCCGCTGCCTGGGTCGTCGGCCTCGGTCGGGACCACGACGACCACCCCATGAGGCATCAGGCGGGAGCCGTCGGTCGACGTCAGTGCCGAGCCGTCAGCGCAGTCCGTCCCCGACCCGGACGGACCCGACGGGCACCCCGCCACCGAGCACCTTCTCGCCGGTGGCCGCGAGCACGTCCGCCACGCCGTCGGCCGGCACCAGGCCGTTGCGCTGCAGCAGGGTCAGCGCGGCGAGCGTGCCGGCGCGGAGTGCCCCGTCGAGGACCTTGACGACGACCGCGGACCCACCGGGTACCGCCATCACCATGACGCCCTCGGCGCCGAGCTTCGCGACGAGTCCCAGGCGCTCGATCGTCACGGTGTTGGCCCGCCCGACGCCGTCGATGGCCCACGCGTTCGCCAGCACCGCGTCGGTGAGCGCCGCCGTGTCTGCGTCCGCCCGCTGGACGAACCCGGCGAGGCCGCGTGCCAGGCCGGTCAGCGTGAGCGGGAACACCGGGGCGCCGCAGCCGTCCGTGCCGACCACGTCGACGACCTCGCCCGTGGCGTCCTCGACCGTCGACCGCACGAGCTGCTGCAGGGGGTGGGCCATGTCCAGGTACGTCGACTCGTCCCAGCCGTTCACCCGGCAGGCGGCGAGCATGCCGGCGTGCTTGCCGGAGCAGTTCATGGCGAGCCGTCGCGGTCCGGCCATCGTCTGCGCTGTCGCCCGGTCGAAGGGCATGTCGGGCGGGCAGCCCAGGTCGTCCTCGACGTGGTCGAAGGACGCGAGCATGTGTTCGGCGAGCGACTGGTGCGACGGCGTCCCCGCGTGGCTCGCCGTCGTCATCACGAGCTCCGGCCCGGAGAACAGCGCGCCGGCCCGGCGGATCGCCAGCGCCTGGAAGGGCTTCATCGTGGACCTGGGGTAGATGCTCGCGGTCGGGTCGCCGACGGCGTCGAGCACGGCCCCGCTCGCGTCCACGACGACGCCCGCGCCGACGTGGCGGCTCTCGTCGAACCCGGAGCGCTCGAGCACCGCCAGTTCGACGGACCCCGCCGCGGTGAGAGGATGGCGGTCGGTGCGGACTTCGGTGCTCTCCGTCATACCGCGATCGTACCGAGCAGCAGCGGGCGCGAGCAGCACCGCGAGCTGAGCAGCACCGCCACCGAGACGAGGAGCCGCCGTGCAGGACCACAGCTACGAGGTCGCCGTCCGCTGGACCGGCGACCGGGGGACCGGCACGAGCGGGTACCGCGAGTACGGCCGCGACCACATCATCAGCGCCGCGGGCAAGCCGGACGTCGAGGGCTCAGCCGACCCGACGTTCCGCGGCGACCGCGACCGGTGGAACCCCGAGGAACTCCTCACGGCCGCGCTCGCCCAGTGCCACATGCTGAGCTACCTGCACGTCGCCGTCACGCAGGGCTTCACGGTCCTGGCGTACCAGGACCGCGCGACCGCCACGCTGAACCTGAACCGCGACGGCTCGGGGGAGCTCACCGGCGCGACGCTGCACCCGGTGGTCACCATCGCGGAACCCGACCGCGTGGCCGACGCCGAGGCTGCCCACGCCCAGGCGAACGCGCTCTGCTTCATCGCCCGGTCCGTGGCCTTCCCCGTGCACCACGAGGCGACCACGCTCGTGGGCCCGCAGGACGACCAGAGCGCACTCGGATCGGACTCATCGACTGCGTGAGGCAGACTGGGTCCTCGTGAAGCGTCCCCGCCTGCTCCCGATCGCCCTCGTGCCCGTCGTCCTCCTCGGGCTCGCCGCCTGCTCCGGCTCCGGATCCGGGGGTGCGTCGTCGTCGCCCTCCGCCTCCTCGAGCTCGACGCCCGCCGCGATCACCAGCTGCCCGAAGCCCGGCAAGTCCTCCGATGCGATCGACGTCTCCGGCGCCTTCGGCGGGAAGACCGCGCCGACCGTGAAGTTCGACAAGGGCCTCACCGCGTCGTCCCCGCAGGCCACGACCGTCATCAAGGGCTCCGGTGACGAGCTCAAGTCCGGCCAGTTCGCACAGGTGGCCTACAGCGTCTACCAGGCGTCGAACGTGAAGAAGCTCGGCACGGTCGGCTTCGACCAGGGCAACCCCCAGGTGCTGACGGTCGGTGGGAGCGGCTTCGGCGCGCTCCTGGCCTGCTCGACGGTCGGTGACCGCGTCGCAGCGATCGGGTCCTCCTCCGCGCTCGGCTTCACCACCGGCGGCGACATCGTCGTGGTCGCCGACGTCATCGCGAAGACCCCCACCAAGGCCACGGGCACGCCGCAGGACCAGAAGTCCGACCTGCCGACGGTCAAGGACAAGGCCGACGGCGAGCCGGAGATCACGATCCCCGACGTCGCGGCTCCGAAGACCACCACCCCCGAGGTCATCAAGCAGGGCGACGGCGACGCAGTGGCCGAGGGTGACACGGTGCTCGTGCAGTACAAGGGCGTCGTCTACGACGGCGGCAAGGAGTTCGACTCCTCGTGGTCGAAGGGCGCGCCCACCACGTTCACGATCGCCGAGGGCCAGCTCATCAAGGGCTTCGTCACCGGGCTCGTGGGTCAGAAGATCGGCTCGCAGGTCATGATCGTCGTCACGCCCGAGGACGGCTACGGCGCCACCCCGCCCGAGAGCTCGGGCATCCCGAAGAACGCCACGCTCGTCTTCGTGGTGGACCTGCTCGCCAAGGGCTGATCCAGCGGTTCCCCGCCTGGTGCGAGGTTGACCACTCCGTGCGGCTCGACGGGCTCGCACCACGTGGTCAACCTCGCATCGAGCGCCCGGCCGCACCGCACCGCCAACACCCCCGACGGTAGGTTGACACCCATGGACACCACCCCGGCCCGTCGCCGCGTCGTCATCCTCGGCAGCACCGGCTCCATCGGCACCCAGGCCCTCGACGTCATCGCGCGGAACCCCGACCGCTTCGAGGTCGTCGGGCTCACCGCCGGCAGCAACACCGAGCTCCTCGCCGAGCAGGCCCGGGCCTTCGACGTCCACGAGACCGCGCTCGGAGCCGCCGACGCCGAGCGCCTCGTCCGCAGCGTGGCGGCCGACGTCGTCCTCAACGGCATCACCGGTTCGGTGGGCCTCGGCCCGACGCTCGCGACGCTGGAGACCGGCGCGACGCTGGCCCTGGCGAACAAGGAGAGCCTCATCGTGGGCGGCCCCCTCGTCCAGGCCGCCGCCGCACCCGGGCAGATCGTCCCCGTCGACAGCGAGCACTCCGCCATCGCCCAGGCGCTCCGGTCGGGTTCGGACACCGAGGTCCGTCGACTCGTCCTCACCGCCAGCGGTGGTCCGTTCCGCGGTCGCAGCCGCGCCGAGCTCCGCGACGTCACCCCGGCGCAGGCGCTCGCCCACCCGACGTGGGACATGGGCCTCGTCGTCACGACGAACTCGGCGACCCTGGTCAACAAGGGCCTCGAGGTCATCGAGGCGCACCTGCTCTTCGGCGTGCCCTACGACCGCATCGACGTCACCGTGCACGCGCAGTCGATCGTGCACTCGATGGTCGAGTTCGTCGACGGCTCCACGATAGCCCAGGCGTCGCCCCCGGACATGCGTCTGCCGATCGCGCTCGGCATGGCCTGGCCGCACCGGGTGCCAGAGGTGGGGGTGCCGCTCGACTGGACGACCGCCAGCACCTGGACCTTCGAGCCGCTCGACACCGACGCCTTCGGTGCGGTCGCCCTCGCCAAGCGCGTCGGCGAGCTCGGCGGCACGTACCCCGCGGTCTTCAACGCCGCGAACGAGCAGGCGGTCTCCGCGTTCCACGCGGGCGCCATCGGCTTCCTCGACATCGTCGACACGGTCGAGCGGATCGTCGAGTCGCACACGCCGGGGGAGCCCTCGCTCGAGGGCGTGCTCGCCGCGGAACGCTGGGCACGCGATGCTGCGGACCGCGCGCTGACCACCTGATCCGGCCGGGAGGCTCGACCCACCACCCAGCGCACGCTCGGCTGGTTCTTGGAACCAGTCCCGTACGCTGCTCCGGTGACCGTCGGAACCGTGCTCCTGTTCGTCCTCGGCGTCGTCGTCTTCATCGTCGGCCTGCTGATCTCGATCGGGCTCCACGAGCTCGGTCACCTCGCGTTCGCCAAGCTCTTCGGGGTGAAGGTGACGCAGTACTCGCTCGGCTTCGGCAAGGCGATCTGGTCCTTCCGCCGTGGGGAGACCGAGTACGGCATCCGCCCGATCCTGCTCGGCGGCTACATCTCGATGGTCGGCATGCTGAAGCCCCGCGCGTCCGGCCGGGCGATCACGAACACGGGCATGTACAGCGCGTTCATCCAGGACGCCCGCCAGGCCAGTGCCGAACAGATCGCGGAGTCCGGCGGGGACGACTCCCGCGCGTTCTACCGCCTGACGCCGTGGAAGCGCATCATCGTGATGGTGGCCGGTCCGGCGATGAACCTGGTCATCGGCGTCCTGCTCTTCGGCGTGCTGCTCGTCGGCTTCGGTGCGCCGACCACCACCTTCACCTCCCGTGTCGACTGCGTCCTGCCGACGACCGCGAGCACCAGCTGCTCCCCGGACGACGCCGTCTCCCCGGCCAAGCAGGCGGGGCTGCGGTCCGGCGACGTCGTCGTGGCGATCGACGGCAAGCAGGACCCCACGATCACGCAGGTCTCCGACGCCTTCCAGCAGTCCGCCGGCAGGTCCGTCTCGGTCGTGGTGCAGCGCGACGGGGAGCGGAAGACCGTCGAGGTCACCCCGACCCTCGCGACGCGCAACGTCTACGACGCCGAGGGCAAGATCGTCGAGCAGGCCGACGGCACCGCGAAGACGCAGCAGGTCGGCGTTGTCGGGGTCAGCATCGGGCAGACCCTCGTCCGGCAGTCACCCGCAGCGGTGCTCCCCGCGACGGGCGCGCAGATCGGTGCCTCGGTGCACCTCATCGTCGACCTGCCGCAGCGCCTGGTCGCGGTGTGGAACGCGGCCTTCGGGTCCCAGGCCCGCTCGGCCGACAGCCCCGTGTCCGTGGTCGGCGTCGGCCGGGCCATCGGCACCGTCTCGTCGATGAGCGGTGTGCCCGTGGTCGACAAGATCTACACGATCCTCGGCCTGCTGGCGTCGCTCAACATCGGCCTCTTCGTGCTCAACATGGTGCCCCTGCTGCCCCTCGACGGCGGGCACATCGCCGGGGCACTGTGGGAATCGGTCAAGCGCCGCGCCTTCAAGCTCGTCGGCAAGGCGGACCCGGGCGCCATCGACCTCGCGAAGACGATGCCGCTCACGATGGTCGTCGTCGTGCTGCTGGCCGGCATGAGCGCGCTGCTCATCTACGCCGACATCGTCCGGCCGGTCAACCTCTTCGGCTAGCGGCTGTCGGGTGCCCTCGGGCAGCACTACGCTCTCCGCATGAGCACAGCGCCCGAGGTCCGCACGGTCGAGCGGCAGGGCATCGACGTCATCGCCGAGTCCGAGCGGAAGGGGCGCCCCCGCGGGCTGTTCTGGCCGTGGTTCGCGGCCAACATCTCCGTCCTCGGGCTGAGCTACGGCTCGTTCGTGCTCGGGTTCGGCATCTCCGCCGCCCAGGCCACCATCGTGTCGGTCATCGGGGTCGCGTTCTCGTTCCTGCTCTGCGGCGTCGTCGCGATCGCGGGCAAGCGTGGGTCCGCGCCGACGATGGTCCTCAGCCGGGCGGCGTTCGGTGTCCGCGGCAACCGGCTGCCGTCGTTCCTCAGCTGGATCCTCACCGTCGGGTGGGAGACGGCCCTCGCGTCCCTCGCCGTGCTGGCGACCTCGACTGTGTTCCGCGAGCTCGGGTGGGACGACGGTGTGGTGACGAAGCTCGTCGCGCTCGTCGTCGTCGCGGCGCTCGTCATCGGTGCCGGCATCGCCGGGTTCGACGTGATCATGCGGCTGCAGACCTGGATCACGGTCATCACCGCCGTGTTGACGGTCGTGTACATCGTGCTCGCCGTCCCCTCGGTCGACTTCGGCGCCCTGGCCGACCTGCCGTCCGGCAGCACCCAGAACGTCATCGGGGCGCTGGTGCTCGTCATGACGGGCTTCGGACTCGGCTGGGTGAACGCGGCCGCTGACTACTCCCGGTACCTGCCGCGGTCGGCGTCGACCGGCGGCGTGGTCTGGTGGACGACGTTCGGCGGAGCCCTCGCGCCCGCGGTGCTCGTCGTGATCGGCGTGCTGCTCGCCGGGTCGTCGAAGGACCTCAGCGCCGCGATCGGTGCCGACCCGATCGGCGCCCTGACCACCCTGCTGCCGGTCTGGTTCCTCATCCCGTTCGCCCTGGTCGCCGTGCTCGGCCTGGTCGGTGGCGCCGTGCTCGACATCTACTCGTCCGGCCTCGCGCTCCTCAGTGCCGGCGTCCGCATCCCGCGCCCCGCCGCCGCCGGTGTCGACGGCGTGCTCATGGTCGCGGGCGCGATCTACGTCGTCTTCTTCGCGAAGGACTTCATCTCCCCGTTCCAGGCCTTCCTCGTCACGCTCGGCGTCCCCGTGGCGGCCTGGTGCGGCGTCTTCGTGGCCGACGTGCTGCTGCGGCGCCGGGCCTACGCGGAGGACGAGCTCGACAGCGTCGGCGGCCGCTACGGCGACGTGCGGTGGGGCGCGATCGCCCTGGTCCTCGTCGGCACCGCGCTCGGCTGGGGTCTCGTCACGAACACGTACGGCGTGCCGTCCTGGCTGAACTGGCAGGGCTACCTGCTCGAGCCGTTCGGCCTCGGCGGACGCACCGGTGCATGGGCGTACGCGAACCTCGGCGTGCTGGTCGCACTCGTCGTCGGCTTCGTCGGGACGCTCGCCACCGCGCGGGGCGCCGTCCGTCGTCAGGAGGCCCAGCCGGTCACCGAACCGATCAGCAGCGTGCCGGACGCGGAGCTGCGCCGATGACGACGACCGACACCGCACCGTGGCTCGTGGTGATCGACATGCAGCGGGTGTTCACCGGTGACAGCCCCTGGGCGACACCGGGCTACGACCGTGCAGCTGCGGGAATCGAACGGCTCCTGCCGCGGTTCGTCGGCCGCACCGTCCTGACCCGCTTCATCGCGCCGGAACGCCCACCGGGCGCGTGGGTCGACTACTACCGCGACTGGCCCTTCGCCCTCGTGCCCGACGCCGACCCGCTCTACGACCTCACCGAGCCGTTCGGGGCGGTGGACGGCCCCGTCGTCACCGAGCCGACGTTCGGCAAGTGGGGGACCAGCCTCCAGGCCGTGGTCGGCGACCACCCGCACCTGGTGCTCACCGGGGTGTCGACCGACTGCTGCGTGCTCTCGACGGCGCTGGCGGCGGCGGATGCCGGCGCCCGCGTGACGGTCGTGGCGGACGCCTGCGCCGGGGCGAGCGACGCCGACCACGAGCGCGCCCTCGAAGCCATGCGCCTGTACGCGCCGCTCATCACCGTCGTCGAGACCCTCGACGCCCTCGGCACCTGACCCGCGGGACCCGCCCCGGGCTGGGGGCAGCCGTGTCGGTCGGAGCGCGTAGAGTCCATGCTGTGCCCGCTGTGAATCTCGGTATGCCCAAGGTCCCCGAAACCCTCGCCCCTCGCCGCAAGTCCCGTCAGATCCGGGTCGGCAAGGTGCTGGTGGGTGGCGACGCGCCCGTGTCCGTGCAGTCGATGACCACGACGCCGACCACGAACATCAACGCGACGCTCCAGCAGATCGCGGAGCTCACCGCGTCCGGCTGCGACATCGTCCGGGTCGCCGTGCCCACGCAGGACGACGCCGACGCGCTGGCGATCATCGCGAAGAAGTCGCAGATCCCCGTCATCGCGGACATCCACTTCCAGCCGAAGTACGTCTTCCAGGCGATCGACGCCGGCTGTGCCGCGGTCCGTGTGAACCCGGGCAACATCCGCAAGTTCGACGACCAGGTCGGCGCCATCGCCGCGGCAGCCAAGGCGGCGGACGTCAGCCTGCGCATCGGCGTCAACGCCGGGTCGCTCGAACCGAGCCTCATGCAGAAGTACGGCAAGGCGACGCCGGAGGCACTGGTCGAGTCCGCCGTCTGGGAAGCCTCCCTGTTCGAGGAGCACGACTTCCACGACTTCAAGATCTCGGTCAAGCACAACGACCCGGTCATCATGGTCAAGGCCTACCGCCTGCTCGCCGAGCGCGGCGACTGGCCGCTCCACCTCGGCGTGACCGAGGCCGGCCCCGAGTTCCAGGGCACCATCAAGAGCGCCACGGCGTTCGGCATCCTGCTCGGCGAGGGCATCGGCGACACCATCCGCGTGTCCCTGTCCGCGCCCCCTGCGCAAGAGGTGAAGGTCGGCCTGCAGATCCTGCAGTCGCTCAACCTGCGCGAGCGCAAGCTCGAGATCGTCTCCTGCCCGAGCTGCGGCCGTGCGCAGGTCGACGTCTACCAGCTCGCGAACGACGTCACCTCGGGGCTCGAGGGCATGACCGTCCCGCTCCGCGTCGCCGTCATGGGCTGCGTCGTGAACGGCCCGGGCGAGGCTCGAGAGGCCGACCTCGGCGTCGCGTCCGGCAACGGCAAGGGCCAGATCTTCGTGAAGGGCCAGGTCATCAAGACCGTCCCCGAGAACGAGATCGTCCAGACCCTCATCGACGAGGCCAACCGCCTGGCCGACGAGATGGGCCCGGCAGCGGGCACGGGCAAGCCGCTCGTCGTCACGTCCTAGTCATCCACAGGCAGCAGGGCCGCACGGTGGGGTCTGCTGCGCGCCGCTAGGCTTGCTCCGTGGTCACTCGGCTCTCGCATCTCTTCCTCCGTACGCTCCGCGACGACCCCTCCGACGCGGAGGTGACGAGCGCGAAGCTCCTCGTCCGCGCCGGGTACATCCGTCGCCAGGCCCCCGGCATCTTCGCCTGGCTGCCGCTCGGCCTCCGGGTGCGGGCGCGCATCGAGGGCATCATCCGCCAGGAGATGGAGGCGGCTGGTGCGCAGGAGGTCCTGCTGCCGGCCCTCGTCCCGCGCGAGCCGTACGAGGCCACCAACCGCTGGACCGAGTACGGCGAGGGCATCTTCCGGCTCAAGGACCGCAAGGACGCCGACTACCTCCTCGCGCCCACGCACGAAGAACTCTTCGCCCTGCTCGTGAAGGACCTGTACTCCTCGTACAAGGACCTCCCCGTCACGCTCTTCCAGATCCAGGACAAGTACCGCGACGAGGCCCGTCCGCGTGCCGGCCTGTTGCGTGGTCGTGAGTTCACGATGAAGGACGCCTACTCGTTCGACGTCACCGACGAGGGGCTCGACCGCAGCTACCAGACGATGCGCGACGCCTACGAGCGCATCTTCACCCGCCTCGGTCTCGAGTACGCCATCGTCAAGGCCGACGCCGGGGCGATGGGCGGCTCGAAGTCCGAGGAGTTCCTGCACCCGATCGCCGTCGGTGAGGACACCTACGTGCGGAGCGACGGCGGCTACGCGGCGAACGTCGAGGCCTACGTCACCGCCGTGCCCGACGCCCTGCCGATCGAGGGCCAGCCGGAACCCGTGCTGCTCCCGTCCGCGGACACCCCGACGATCCAGACGCTCGTCGACCACGCCAACCAGGTCGCCCCGCGCGACGGTGCCCCGTGGACCGCGGCCGACACCCTGAAGAACGTCGTGCTCGCCCTCACGCAGCTCGACGGCACGCGCGAGCTCGTCGTCGTCGGGCTGCCCGGGGACCGCGACGTCGACCTCAAGCGCGCCGAGGTGGCCTTCGCCCCGGCCGAGGTCGAAGCCGCCGGTGACGACGACTTCCGGAAGCACCGCGGCCTGGTCAAGGGCTACATCGGCCCGCAGGTGCTCGGTTCCGACAGCGCCTCCGGCATCCGCTACGTCGTCGACCCGCGCGTCGTCGACGGCACCGCGTGGCTCACCGGCGCGAACGAGCGCGGCATCCACGTCGCCGGACTCGTCGCCGGCCGGGACTTCGTGGCCGACAGCGTCGTCGAGATATCCGACGTCCGTGCCGGCGACCCCGCTCCCGACGGCTCGGGCCCCCTCGAGATCGCCCGCGGCATGGAGATCGGACACGTCTTCCAGCTCGGCCGGAAGTACGCCGAGGCGCTCGGCCTGAAGGTGCAGGACGAGAACGGCAAGCTCGCCACCGTCACGATGGGCTCGTACGGCATCGGCGTGACGCGCATCCTCGCCATCCTCGCCGAGGCCCACAACGACGAGAAGGGCCTCGCCTGGCCCAAGCACGTCGCACCGTTCGACGTCCACGTGGTCGCGACCGGCCGGGACACCACCGCCTACGACCTGGCCGAGTCGGTCGTCGCCGAGCTCGAAGGCGACCGCTACGACGTCCTGTACGACGACCGCCCCAAGGTGTCGCCCGGGGTCAAGCTCCGCGACGCCGAGCTGCTCGGCATGCCGATCGTCGTCGTCGCGGGCCGCGGCGCAGCCGACGGCATCGTCGAGCTCTGGAACCGCGTGACCGGCGACCGCACCGAGGTGCCGGTCGCCCAGCTCCGCGAGGCCGTCAGCGCGATCTAGCCGCGCACGACCGGTCTGGTCGCGACCAGCGCGCGGACGGGAGGCTCGGTGCCAGCTGGCACCGAGCCTCCCGTCCGGCACGGCCGGTCGCGTGTGCCCACCGTCAGCAGCGGCGCAGGTCGGCGACCCGCAGTGCGCTAGTCTGGACGCCGACTTCTGCGCGGTTCCAGTGCGCAGGAGCGACTCATCTGAATACGGAGGCCCTCGGTGAAGATCGATCTCGCAGTCCTGCGACTCATGGAGCGTGAACGGGAGATCCCGTTCGAAGAACTCGTCCAGATCATCGAGTCGGCCATCCTCACGGCCTACCACAAGCACACCGACGAGAACGGCGAGCCGGCCGACGCTCAGTCCCGCGTCGAGCTCGACCGCAAGTCCGGTGAGGTCAGCGTCTTCGTGCCGGAGCGCGACGACGAAGGCACCGTCATCGGCGAGGCCGTCGACCAGCCGAGCGACTTCGGGCGCATCGCGGCCTTCGCGGCGAAGCAGGTCATCAACCAGCGTCTGCGCGACATCGGGGACGACAAGATCCTCGGCCAGTTCCGCGGGAAAGAGGGCGACATCGTCGCGGGCGTGGTCCAGCAGGGCCCGAACCCGAAGATGGTGCACGTCGACCTCGGCACCGTCGAGGCGATCCTGCCGCCCGAGGAGCAGGTGCCGGGGGAGTCCTACACGCACGGATCGCGCATCCGCGTGTACGTGACGAGCGTCGGTCGTGGACACAAGGGCCCGCAGATCATCGTGTCCCGCACCCACCCGGGTCTGGTGCGCAAGCTGTTCGCGCTCGAGGTCCCGGAGATCGCGTCCGGCGTGGTGGAGATCACCTCGCTCGCACGCGAGGCCGGCCACCGCACGAAGCTCGCCGTCAAGGCGAACGAGCCCGGCGTCAACGCCAAGGGTGCCTGCATCGGTGAGCTCGGCGCCCGCGTGCGTGCCGTGACGACCGAGCTCGGTGCCGAGAAGATCGACATCGTCGACTGGTCCTCGGACCTGGCGACCTTCGTGGCCAGCGCGCTGTCGCCGGCGAAGGTGACGAGCGCGTTCGTGCTCGACGCCTCGACGAAGGCCGTGCGCGCCCTCGTGCCGGACTACCAGCTGTCGCTCGCGATCGGCAAGGAAGGGCAGAACGCCCGCCTCGCCGCCAAGCTGACCGGTGCGCGCATCGACATCCAGCCGGACTCGATCCTCGACGAGGACTGAGCATCGACCGGGGTGTCGACCGCACCATCGACCGGGGTGTCGACCGCACCAGGACGAGCGTTTCGCTCGTGGCGAGGCCCCTCCGGGCGCGCCGGATCGCGGTCGTCGGAGGCAGGGAGTAGAGTGGTCGCCGTCAGAACGTGCATCGGCAGTCGTCGTCGCGCACCCCGATCCTCCCTCCTCCGAGTCGTCGCCCTGGGCGAAGACCTCGTGGTGGCGGATCCGAAGGCAGTCATGCCGGGCCGGGGGGCGTGGCTCACACCGACCGTCGAAGCGTACGAACTGGCCGTCAAGCGCCGGGCTTTCCGCCGGGCGCTGCGGCTGGGACGTGAACCGGACACGTCTGCGGTGCTCGAGTACCTGCGGCGTCTGCCCGAAGTGGAACCCATCCACGAGCGGCAGATCGACGCGGACGAGCGCACGGACACGACAGAACAGGCTGAACGGCTTATGGACAACTGATGAGCGGCTCGAAGTGAGACCCATCATCCAGTGAGTCCTGCCCCTTGACGGGGTGGGACCCGTGAAGGAGAACAGTGGCGAAACCACGCGTACACGAGATCGCAAGCGAGCTCGGCGTCGACAGCAAGACCGCACTCGAGAAGCTCAAGGAGCTTGGCGAATTCGTCAAGGGCCCGAGCTCGAGTGTCGAACCCCCCGTGGCACGGAAGCTCCGTGCCGCACTGCAGGCCGAGAGCGCAGCTGCGTCCTCGAAGTCGGCCGCAGCCCCCGCCCCCGCGGCGAGCTCGGCTGCGCCCAAGCCCGGTGGCCCGAAGCCCGGACCCAAGCGTCCCGCGCCGGCCCCCGAGCCCGAAGCCCCCGTGCAGCAGCCCGAGGACTCCGACGTGCCCGTCACGCCGGCGCCGAAGTCGGTCGCGCAGCGTCAGGCCGAGGCCGAGGCTGCCCGCAAGGCGAAGGAAGCCGAGAAGGCCGCCGAGTCGACGGGTGAGTCGTCGTCGACCGATGACGCCCCCAAGACCGACGCCGTCAAGCCGGGCAGCGCCAAGCCGTCCGCAGCCGGTCCCAAGCCGGGTGGCCCGAAGCCGGGTGCACGCCCGGGCAACAACCCCTACGCGTCGAACCAGGGCATGGGCTCGCGCCCGCCGCGCCCCGGCAACAACCCCTTCGCATCGAACCAGGGCATGGGACAGCGTCCCGCCGGTGGTCCTGGTGCTGCTGGTGGGTCGGGCATCCCCCGTCCCCAGCCGCCGCGTCCGGGTGCACCCCGCCCGGGTGCTCCGCGTCCCGGTGGACCCGGCCAGGCCAACCGTCCCAACGGCTTCGGGCAGCGCCCGGGCCAGGGTGGCGGCGGTCGTGGCGGCCCCGGTGGCGCACGTCCCGGTGCCGGTGGTGGCGCTGGTGGCGGCTTCCCGCGTCCGGCGTTCAGCGGCCCGCGTCCCGCCGGTGGCGGCGGCCGTGGTCGTGGCCCCGGTGGCGGTACCGCTGGTGCGTTCGGTCGTGGTGGCGGCAAGAGCCGTGCCCGCAAGTCGAAGCGGACGAAGCGCGCCGAGTACGAGATGCGGCAGGCACCGTCGCTCGGCGGCGTGCAGGTCCCTCGTGGCGACGGCAACACGGTCGTGCGTCTGCGCCGTGGTGCGAGCATCTCGGACTTCGCGGACAAGATCGACGCCAGCCCCGGCAACCTCGTGACGGTGCTGTTCCACCTCGGTGAGATGGCGACGGCGACGGAGTCACTCGACGAGGCGACCTTCGAGGTCCTCGGCGAGGAGCTCGGCTACCGCATCCAGATCGTGTCGCCGGAGGACGAGGACCGCGAGCTCCTCGAGGGCTTCGACATCGACATCGACCAGGAGTACGCCGACGAGGACGACTCCGTCCTGCAGCAGCGTCCCCCGGTCGTCACGGTCATGGGTCACGTCGACCACGGCAAGACCCGACTGCTCGACGCCATCCGCAACTCCAAGGTGGTCGAGGGCGAAGCCGGCGGCATCACGCAGCACATCGGTGCGTACCAGATCGTCGCGCAGCACGAGGGCATCGACCGTCCGATCACGTTCATCGACACCCCTGGTCACGAGGCCTTCACCGCCATGCGTGCTCGTGGTGCGCAGGTGACGGACATCGCGATCCTCGTGGTCGCGGCGGACGACGGCATCATGCCGCAGACGATCGAGGCCTTGAACCACGCGCAGTCGGCGAACGTGCCGATCGTCGTCGCGGTCAACAAGATCGACAAGGACGGCGCCAACCCGGCGAAGGTCCGCCAGCAGCTCACCGAGTACAACCTGGTGGCCGAGGAGTACGGCGGAGACGTCATGTTCGTCGACGTGTCGGCGCGGCAGAACATCGGCATCCAGGAACTGCTGGACGCCGTGCTGCTCACCGCTGACGCCGGGCTCGACCTGCGTGCGAACCCCGACAAGGACGCCCGTGGTGTCGCGATCGAAGCGCGCCTGGACAAGGGCCGCGGTGCAGTCGCCACGGTGCTCATCCAGTCCGGCACGCTGCACGTCGGCGACGCGATCGTCGCGGGCACGGCCTACGGCCGCGTCCGTGCGATGGCGGACGAGGACGGCAACGTCGTCACCGAAGCGACCCCGAGTCGTCCGGTGCAGGTCCAGGGTCTGTCCTCGGTGCCCCGCGCCGGTGACACCTTCCTGGTCACGGAGGAAGACCGTACGGCCCGTCAGATCGCTGAGAAGCGTGAAGCGGCCGAGCGCAACGCCCAGCTGGCCAAGGCCCGCAAGCGCATCTCGCTCGAGGACTTCACCCGTGCACTCGAAGAGGGCAAGGTCGACTCGCTCAACCTCATCATCAAGGGTGACGTCTCCGGTGCCGTCGAGGCACTCGAGCAGTCGCTCCTCGACATCGAGGTGGACGACAGCGTCCAGCTGCGCATCCTGCACCGCGGTGTGGGTGCGATCACCGAGTCGGACATCGACCTCGCCACGATCGACAACGCCATCGTCATCGGCTTCAACGTCCGTCCGGACGTCAAGGCCCGTGAGCGTGCGGCGCGTGAAGGCATCGACGTCCGGTTCTACTCGGTCATCTACAACGCACTCGAGGACATCGAGCAGTCCCTCAAGGGCATGCTCAAGCCCGAGTACGAAGAGGTGCAGTCCGGTGTCGCCGAGATCCGCGAGGTCTTCCGGTCCTCGAAGTTCGGCAACATCGCGGGTGTCATCGTCCGCTCCGGCACGATCACGCGCAACGCCAAGGCGCGCGTCATCCGTGACGGCGTGGTCCTGGCCGACGGACTGGCGATCGAGTCGCTCCGTCGCTTCAAGGACGACGTCACCGAGGTCCGTACGGACTACGAGGCCGGCATCGGTCTCGGCAAGTTCAACGACATCCAGCCCGGCGACGAGATCGAGACCACCGAGCTCGTCGAGAAGCCGCGCGACTGATCGTGTGACCACCCGAGCCCCGGCCTCCCTCACGGGAGGCCGGGGCTCACCCCGTTCGACCAGGAACCACCAGCGGGACGCTCCGTCCCGCCCCTGCCTCAGGAGGCACCCCATGGCTGACCCGCAGCGCGCACGCAAGATGGCCGACCGCATCAAGGAGGTGGTCGCACGCCGCATCGACAAGGGCCTGCGGGACCCGCGCCTCGGCTTCGTGACGATCACCGACGTCCGGGTGACCGGTGACCTGCAGCACGCCTCGATCTTCTACACGGTGTACGGCACCGACGAGGAGCGCGCCGACTCCGCCGCGGCACTCAAGGCAGCCACCGGGCTGCTCCGCACCGAGGTCGGCAAGAACATCACCGCGCGGCTCACCCCGTCGCTCGAGTTCATCGCCGACGCCCTGCCCGACACCTCCGCGCACCTCGAGGACCTGCTCGTGCAGGCCCAGATGCGTGACGAGCAGGTCCGCGCAGCAGCCGAGGGCGCCACCTACGCCGGTGACGCGGACCCGTACAAGCACGACGACGAGGACGACGACACCTCCTCCGACGAGGCCCCGGCGCGCGTCTGAGTCGCCCGCGCGGCACGGTCCACGCCAGCACCGGCGTCCACGTCAGGACCGGCGTCCACCCCAGGGCCGTCGTCCGCGTCAGGACTGCGGGAGCCGGTAGCCGCTCGCGTCGTCGCCCTCTGCGAGTCCGTCGCGCAGGAGCGACGCGAGCGCCCGGTCCCGCTGTCCCGCGTCCGGCCAGACCATCGCGATCTCGTCCGGCGTGACCGGCACGTCGCTCGCCCGGAGTTCGGCCATGACCAGCCCGCGCACCTGGCGGTCGCTCCCGGCGAACTTCGCCTGGCGCGGCGCGCGTGGGCCGTCGTGCTCCGGGTAGCCCGCTGCACGCCAGGCGCACCGGTCCGCGATCGGGCAGGCGTCGCACGCGGGGGAGCGCGACACGCACACGAGCGCCCCGAGCTCCATCACCGCGGCGTTGGTCGCGGCCGCGTCGTCCCGGTCCTCCGGGAGGACCGAGTCCATCAGCGGCAGGTCCTTCTTCGCGTTCGCGGGGCCGGGCTGCCCCTCGCCGAGCAGCGCCCGCGCGAGCACCCGGCGCACGTTGACGTCCACGACGGGGTGCCGGTCACCGTAGGCGAAGACCGCCACGGCCCTGGCGGTGTAGTCGCCGATGCCGGGCAGCGCCAGCAGCGCGTCGACGTCGCGGGGCACCACGTTGTCGTGCTGTTCGGCGATCACCGTCGCCGCCGCGTGCAGCGCGAGGGCGCGCCGCGGGTAGCCGAGCCGGTCCCAGGCGCGCACCGCGTCTGCCGGAGGCGAGTCCGCGAGGTCGCGCGGTGTCGGCCACCGGGTGAGCCACGCCTCCAGTCGGGGGACCACGCGCGCGACCTGCGTCTGCTGCAGCATGATCTCGCTGACGAGGGTTCCCCACGCCGGGAACCCGGGGCGACGCCACGGCAGGTCGCGCGCCTCGGCGCGGAACCACGCGATCAGCGGGGTGGCGATGTCGGGGCCGGGGCCGTCCTGTGGACGGTCACCGCTGTCCGCAACCGGTCGGGAGGCTCCGCTCGCGTTCACCACGACAGCCTACGGTGGGTGCATGGCACGCTGGGCACCCGAAGAGACCGACACGATGGCCGCGATCGCTGCGGAGGTGATCGCGCAGGTGGGGACGAACCGCACCGTGGTCGGCATCGACGGCCAGGAGGGCACCGACCTGGAGCACGTGGCCGCCGCTCTCGTCGCGGGGTTCGAGCAGCACGGCATCTCCGCGATGGCCGCAGCGGCTCCTTCGTCCGACGTCGACGTGCTGCGCAGTGACCTCGTCACACCGTTCCGCACGACCGGTGCCGGCGACGGCGTCCTCGTCGTGCACGGGCACGGGGTGCTCGGCCAAGGCGCGCGCACACTTTGGCGGTGGTCAATGTGGGTCGAACAGGAGTCCGGCCGGCTCGAGCGCCGTGCGGACGTCAAGATCGCCGCGTCCGCGGTGCTCGACGTCACCGACCCCGAGCACCCTCGGCGTGAGTGGAACGACGCCTGCTGACCGGCGCTGCTACTCTCCTCGGGTGCTCGAAACCGCTGCAGACGGCATCCTCCTCGTCGACAAACCACAGGGGATCTCGAGTCACCGTGTGGTGTCCATCGCCCGGAGACGCCTCGACCTGAAGAAGATCGGGCACGCCGGCACGCTCGACCCGATGGCGACCGGGCTCCTGCTGCTCGGCGCGGGGCCGTCGACCCGGCTGCTGACCCACCTCGTCGGCCTCGACAAGACCTACACGGCGACGATCCGCCTCGGTGTGACCACGGACTCCGACGATGCCGACGGCACGCCCACCGAGGCACTCGGCGTCGCTGACGCCGACGTCTCCGACGCCGCGATCGAGGCCGCCGTGGCCCTGCAGCGCGGTCCGATCTCGCAGGTGCCGTCCACCGTCAGCGCGATCAAGGTCGACGGCCGCCGGGCCTACGACCTGGCGCGGAAGGGCGAGACGGTCGAGCTGAAGGCGCGGTCGGTCACCATCTCGCGCTTCGACGTGACCGGACGGGGCGACGACGTCGTCACCTGCCTCGGCGCCGAGACGCACGTGGTGGACCTCGACGTGGTCGTCTCCTGCTCCTCCGGCACCTACGTCCGTGCCCTGGCGCGCGACATCGGGGCGACGCTCGGGACCGGAGCGCACCTCACGGCCCTGCGGCGGACGCTCGTCGGCCCGTTCTCGGTCGATGACGCCATCGACCTCGAGGACGATGCCGTCGACGTCCGCGCCGCGCTCGCCCGGCCAGCGGCCATCGCCCGCGAGCTCTTCCCGGTCGTCGCGCTCGACGCGATCGCCGCGAAGGACCTCTCGGACGGCAAGCGGGTCGGAGCCGACCACCCCGACACCGACGGACCCGTCGCCGCCGTGTCCGCCCGCGACGACCGCCTCATCGGACTCGTCTCGGTCCGTCGTGGGCTGCTCCGCGTCATCACGAACTTCCCGACCCCGACCGGAGCGAACGCATGATCGAGTGGCTCACCTGGGTGCAGGTCGTGCTCGCCGTCGTCGTGGGGCTGTTCGCCGTGGTGGTCGGGTTCATCGGGTGGAAGCCGAACGACGCCACGGTCGGGTCGCTCGCCCTCGTGGAGCTGTTGCTCGTGGCGCAGCTCGTCGTGTCCCTGGTTGCTCCCGCGGTCGGCAACCCGCCGCAGGGCAACGTGCTCGAGTTCTGGGTCTACGCGGTGTCGGTGCTGCTCGTCCCACCCGCGGCGATCGTCTGGGCGCTCGTCGACCGCACCCGGTGGAGCACCGTCGTCCTCGGGGCCGGTGCCTTCACGGTCGCGGTGATGGTCTACCGGATGTACCAGATCTGGTTCGCGCTGAACTGAGCCGCTCGGCAGCGACCGGCTCCGGGCGCGAGCACTGACGCGCACCGTGGCCGATGCCGTACTGAGGACGGCCCGCACGTCGGTAGAATCGGTCCAATGGCGACCAAGTCCTCCCTCGCGACCGGTGTCGGGCGCGTCCTCATCGCCGTCTACGGCATCCTCGCCCTCGCGGCGACGGGCCGCAGCGTCGTCCAGATCGCCGAGAAGTTCTCGTTCGCGCCCTTCGCCTACACACTCAGCGCCATCGCCGCCGTCGTGTACATCGTCGCGATGATCGCGCTGATCGTGCCCGGCCGTGCCTGGTACCGCGTCGCGTGCGTCACCATCGTCTTCGAGATGACCGGCGTGCTGGTCATCGGCACCCTGTCGTTGCTCGACCGCCAGCTCTTCCCGGACGACACCATCTGGTCCTACTACGGCCTCGGCTACGCCTTCGCGCCGCTCGTGCTCCCGATCGCCGGACTCTGGTGGTTGCGGAAGCACCACCGCACCGCGGGCGCGGCAGCCGGACCCGCCGACCAGTCGGTCGCGGCGGCCGGCGAGTGAACGGGGGAGCGATGCAGTTCTACGAGGACGTCGTCGACGTGGCACAGGGCTTCGGCCCGAGCGCCGTCACGATCGGCAAGTTCGACGGCGTCCACGTCGGACACCGTGCCGTCATCGCGCACCTCGAGCGGGCCGCGGTCGAGCAGGGGCTGGTCTCGACGGTGGTCACCTTCGACCGGCACCCGCTCAGCGTCATCGACCCCGTGAGCGTGCCGCCGGCGTTGACCAGCATCGCGCAGCGTCGGGAGCTCCTCGAGGCCGTCGGGGTCGACGCCACCCTGCTGCTCCGGTTCGACGACGAACTGCAGTCCTGGTCGCCCGAGGCCTTCGTGTCCAGGATCCTCGTGGACACCCTGAACGCGAAGCTGCTCTTCGTCGGCAGCGACTTCCGCTTCGGCGCGAAGGGCGCCGGCGACGTCGCCCTGCTCCGGACCCTCGGCGCCGAGCACGGCTTCACCGTCGAGCTCATCGACGACGTCGACCTGGTGGACGACGTCCGCCCGGACGGCGAACGCCGGGTCTCCTCCACGTGGATCCGGGAACTCCTCGGCCAGGGGCGGGTCGCCGAGGCCGCACGACTGCTCGGTCGCGACCACGCCGTCCGCAGCACAGTCGTGCGGGGCAACCAGCGCGGTCGAGCCATGGGCTACCCGACGGCGAACCTCGACCCGGCGTGCGAGGGCTTCGTCCCCGACGACGGTGTCTACGCCGCACGGGTGCTGTACGACGGCACCACCTACCCCGCGGCGGTGTCGGTCGGCAACAACCCGACGTTCGAGGGCGTGCCGGCGAAGCAGATCGAGGCCCACCTGCTCGACGTCGACATCGACCTGTACGACGAGACCATCTCGGTGCTCTTCGTCTCATTCGTGCGGGGGATGGTGAAGTTCGGCTCGATGGACGAGCTCGCCGCCCAGATGCGCCAGGACGACCTCGACATCCGCCTGCTCCTCGGGATGTCCGCGCCGGTCTGAGCCGCACCGCCCCGGAACGACGAGACCCCCGCGAGCCGTGCGCTCGCGGGGGTCTCGTCGTGTGACGGTCGGGGCTCAGCTCCCCAGGGCGTCCAGCCAGATCTTGCGGGCGTCGAGGGCTTCCTGAGCGTCCTTGATCTTGCGGGCGTCACCAGAGACCTTGGCGGACTCGAGCTCGCCCTCGAGCTTGCCGATGGCGTCCTCGAGCTGGCTCGCGAGGCCGGTCGTCCGGGCCTTGCGCTCCGGGTTCGACTCCTGCCAGTGCGCTTCCTCGAGTCCCTTGACGTGGTCCTCGATCGCGCGGATGCGGTCCTCGACCCGGCGGACGTCGGCGCGGGGCACCCGGCCGATCTCGTCCCAGCGACGCTGGATGTCCGTCAGTGTCTTGCGGGCGGCGACGCGGTCGCGCTGCTGGAGCAGGGGCTCGGCATCGGCGAGCACCGCGAGCTTGGCCTCGAGGTTGGCGGAGTACTCCTCGTTCTCCGCGCTGCTCTCGGCGTGGCGCTGTTCGAACAGGACGTCACCGGCGGCCTTGAAGCGTGCCCAGAGCGCGTCGTCGTGGCGCTTGCCGGCCCGGCCGGCCTGCTTCCAGTCGTCGAGCAGCTGTCGGTAGGCCGGGATGGCGTCCGAGCCGCGTGACGCGAGCGCCTCGGCCTGCTGGACGAGCTCCTGCTTGCGGGTGCGGGCGTCGCGGTGCTGGGCGTCGAGCTCCGAGTAGAAGGCGCGGCGGTGCTGGTCGACCGTCGAGCGGGCGGCACGGAAGCGCTTCCACAGCTCGTTGGCGTCGTTCTTCGGGATCCGGGGGCCGTCGTGCTGGTGCTGCTGCCAGCGCGCGAACACGTCGTCGAGCTGCGCGGTGATCTGCTTCCACTGCGCGCGCGCCGGGTCCACCGCGGCGAGTGCCTCGGCTTCCTCCACCAGGCCGGCACGGAACGCCAGTGCCTCGGCCAGGGCCGCCTGGTTCTGCTCGGCCTGCTCCTTGGTGAGGGAGCCGAGCTGCTCGGCGAGCACGGCGACGCGGTCCTCGAGCGACTTGAGGTCGCCGACGACGCGGGCTTCGGTGACCAGGGCGGTCAGGTGCTCGACGGTGCGCGCGACGTCGTTGGCCGAGGCCCCGCGCTGCACGCGCTGCTCGGCGATCTTCACCTGGCCCTCGAGGTCGGCGTACTTCCGCGCGAAGTAGGCGAGTGCTTCCTCGGCGGTCGCGTCGGGGTACTCACCCACGACACGTTCGGTGTCCTGGTACCGGACGTACACGGTGCCGGTCTCGTCGACCCGCCCCCAGGTCGTTGCTTCGTCAGATCCCACAGGTCTCGCCTCGATCGTGGTCGTGCATCACCGACGTCACCGTCGGCACGGTCAGGAAGCCACCCTATTGCACCGGCGGCCCCCGCGGCCCGCGGATGCGTCGGGCTGTGGACTACCGCTGCTCCGCGATGGTCGCACCGGTGATGGTGGTGGCCACCTCCGGCGTGCCGGTGCCGTCGCTGCCGGCGTCCTCCACGCCCTTCGACGTGATCTCCGACTCCAGCTCCGGCAGGCCGCTCGTGACCTTGCCGACGACCGTGTACCCGCCGGTGGAGCCGTCGAGCGTGGTGTCGCCGTAGACGATGAAGAACTGTGTGGACTGCGAGTACGGGGAGGCGCTCCGCGCGATGGCGATCGTGCCCTCCTGGTACCGGTCGTCCGACGGCGTGTTCTCGATCGGTCCGTACTGGAACCCGGCGTCACCGGTGCCATCGCCGTTCGCCGACCCGCACTGCAGGAAGCGGAAGTCGGCGCTGGCGGCGAGCCGGTGGCACGTCGTGCCCTCGTAGAACTGCTTGCGGATCAGGTCGATCTCGACGCTCGCGGCCTGGGGCGCCCGCTCGCCGTCGAGCTCGATCCCCAGCCGGACGTCCTTGTTCAGGGTGAGGGAGCCGGTCCAGGTGCGGCCCTTCGCGATGGACTTGCTGGGGACGTCACCGGTGTTCGCCGCGGTGGCACTGGCTGACGGCGTCGGGGTGGCGCTCGCGCTCGAGGACGCCGACGGGGTCGCGGCAGGGCTGGCGTGCGATCCCGCGTACAGGAGCTGTGAGCCGGTCGCGAGGGCGGCGACCGTCACGAGGGCCACGACGCCGACCACGTTGTCCCTGCGCCGACGGCGTCGCTGCCGGTCGTGCAGGCCCTGCCGTGCTTCGTAGAGTCGGAGCCGCTCGCGTGCCTCGCGGGTCTCGCGCGCCTGGTTCTTCGGTGCCACGGTGCTGGTCTGCCCTCTCGTCGCAGTGTGCGACGAGCGTACCGGACCCGTCCCCGTGGGATCCGGTGTCGGCGGACGCGCCTACGATTGCGGCATGGCATCGGATCGCTCGGGCATGAACGCGCCCACGACCGGGGGCCGCGTCGGCCTCGCGCAGGGGTCCGTCCCGCTCGCGGTCCGGATGCGTCCCACCAGCCTGCAGGAGGTCGCCGGGCAGCAGCACCTGCTCGGACGGGGCTCCCCGCTGGTGCAGCTCGCCACCGGCACGCGGGACAACCCCGGTGGCGTCTCGGTGATCCTCTGGGGGCCGCCCGGCACCGGCAAGACCACGCTCGCGCAGGCCATCGCCCGGCAGTCCGGGCGGGAGTTCGTCGAGCTGTCCGCCGTGACGGCCGGCGTGAAGGACGTGCGCGAGGTCATGGAGAAGGCCCTGACGCACCGTGACCTCTACGGGTCCACGACGGTCCTGTTCCTCGACGAGATCCACCGCTTCAGCAAGGCGCAGCAGGACGCCCTGCTGCCAGGGGTCGAGAACGGCTGGGTGATCCTCATCGCCGCCACCACCGAGAACCCCTCGTTCTCGGTGATCTCCCCGCTGCTGTCCCGGTCCCTGCTGCTCACGCTGAAGCCCCTGACCGACGCCGACCTCGGCATGCTCGTCGACCGCGCAGTCGAGGACGCCCGCGGGCTGGGTGGCGGTGTGGTCCTCGGGGACGAAGCCCGTGCGGCCATCGTCCGTCTGGCCTCGGGCGACGCCCGTCGGGCACTCACCGCGCTCGAGGCAGCGGCTGCGTCCGCCACCGCTGCACAGGAGGACGACGACGACACCGTCCCGGTGGTGGACGCCGACACGGTGGCGGCCGCCGTCGACCGCGCGCTCCTCCGCTACGACCGCCAGGGCGACGAGCACTACGACGTCATCAGCGCCTTCATCAAGTCCGTCAGGGGGAGTGACGTCGACGCCGCACTGCACTACCTGGCCCGGATGATCGAGGCCGGCGAGGACTCCCGGTTCATCGCCCGCCGCATCATCATCTCCGCGGCCGAGGACATCGGGATGGCCGACCCGCAGGCGCTCCCGATCGCGGTCGCCGCCGCGCAGGCCGTCCAGCTCATCGGCATGCCGGAGGGTCGCATCCCCCTCGCCGAGGCGGTCGTCTACCTGGCGACGGCGCCGAAGTCGAACGCGGCCTACAACGGCATCAACGCGGCGATGGCGGACGTCAAGGCCGGTCGGATGGGCGTCGTGCCGAACCACCTGCGGGACGCCCACTACGCCGGGGCGAAGCGCCTCGGGCACGGCAAGGGGTACGTGTACTCGCACGACGCCGAGCACGGGGTCGCCGAGCAGCAGTACCTGCCGGACGCGCTCGAGGGCACCGAGTACTACACGCCGACCACGAACGGCCACGAGCGCGAGGTCGGTCCGCGACTCGAGCGACTCCGGAAGATCACCCGCGGCGAGTGACCGCTGCGCTTCTGCGCTCGCTGGAACCCTGCTATCGTTGGCGGGCCTACGTCCTGGTTCCCGCGTGCGGCTGCGTCGGGGACAGAGTGCTGCAGATGCAGCACGGGGGCAGAGGTTCGGACTGTAGCCGTCCGATCCCACAGGCTCATCCCTCTGGATCCCTTCACGGGGTCGTCGGCACGTGCGCGTGCCGAGACCCGTGTTCAGTTCAGTTCAGTACAGAGAAAAGGACCCTGTGTCTACCAAGTCACGCACCCGCAGCAAGACCCGCCTGTCGCGCGCGCTCGGCATCCCGCTGACGCCGAAGGCGGCCCGGTACCTCGAGAAGCGCCCCTACGGGCCCGGTGAGCACGGCCGTACGCGCCGTCGTGCGGACAGCGACTACGCCGTCCGCCTCCGAGAGAAGCAGCGTCTGCGCGCCCAGTACGGCATCCGCGAGAAGCAGCTCCGCATCGTCTTCGAAGAGGCCCGCAAGACCACCGGTCTGACCGGTGAGAACCTCGTCGAGCTGCTCGAGACGCGCCTCGACGCCCTGATCGTGCGTGCCGGCTTCGCCCGCACCACGTCGCAGGCCCGTCAGCTGATCGTGCACCGTCACATCCTCGTCGACGGCAAGCTCGTCGACCGCCCCTCCTTCCGCGTCAAGGAGGGCCAGCTGATGCACGTCAAGCCGCGCTCCGAGTCGCTCGAGCCCTTCCAGGTCGCCGCTGCCGGTGGCCACCTGGAAGTCCTCCCGAAGGTGCCGGGCTACCTCGAGGTCGAGATCGACAAGCTCCAGGCCCGCCTCGTGCGTCGCCCGAAGCGTGCCGAGGTCCCCGTGACCTGTGAAGTCCAGCTCGTCGTCGAGTACTACGCAGCTCGCTGATCCACAGCACCACACCCTGAACGGCGGGTCGTCCACAGCGGACGGCCCGCCGTTCGGCGTTCCCGGGGCGGCGACTAAGCTGGTCGGACGCGCGCCGCGGCGCCAGCGAGAGGGAGCCACCGTGAAGCAGTTGTTCTTCGTCGTCATCGGCGTCCTCATCGGGTTCGTCGTCGCCGACCGCGTCGGAGCGAGCTCCGGCGGTGGCGCGTCCGGCAGGGGGAGGTTCCTCGCCCAGGTCGATGCCCGCACGAAGGCCTTCACGGGTGCCGTCGCCGACGGGTACCGCTCGCGCGAGGCCGAGCTCCGCACCGACGACTGACCGTCGTCCCCGCACCGTCGAGCCAGCCCCGACGTCCCCGCGTCGTCCCACCACAAGCACCCGCGTCGTCACACCAGACGCACCCGCCTCGTCCCACGTCATCAGGAAGCACCATGCAGACCGCAGAGATCCGCCGCCGTTGGCTCCAGTACTTCGGTGACCGCGGCCACACCGTCGTCCCGTCCGCCTCGCTCGTCTCGGACGACCCCTCGCTGCTCTTCACGGTCGCCGGCATGGTCCCGTTCATCCCGTACCTGACCGGGCTCGTCCCGTCGCCGTACCCCCGCGCCACGAGTGTCCAGAAGTGCATCCGCACCAACGACATCGAAGAGGTCGGCAAGACCCCGCGGCACGGCACGTTCTTCCAGATGAACGGCAACTTCTCCTTCGGTGACTACTTCAAGGAGCAGGCGATCCAGTACGCCTGGGAGTTCCTGACCTCCCCGGAGCCCGACGGCGGCCTCGGGTTCTCGGCCGACGACCTCTGGGTCACGGTGTACGAGGACGACGACGAGGCCATCGCCTTCTGGAAGCAGCACTCCACGCTGCCGGACGAGCGCATCCAGCGCCTCGGCAAGGACACCAACTACTGGTCGACCGGGCAGCCCGGTCCGGCCGGCCCCTGCTCGGAGATCTTCTTCGACCGCGGGCCCGCGTACGGCATCGACGGCGGCCCTGCCACCGACGACGACCGCTACGTCGAGATCTGGAACCTCGTGTTCATGCAGTACCAGATCGCGGACGTGCGCTCGAAGTACGACTTCGAGATCACCGGCGAACTGCCGAACAAGAACATCGACACCGGCATGGGGCTCGAGCGCGTCGCCTTCATCAAGCAGGGCGTCGACAACATGTACGAGATCGACCAGGTCCGCCCGGTCCTCGACAAGGCCGCCGAGGTCTCCGGTCGCCGCTACGGCGCCGTGCACGAGGACGACGTCCGCATGCGCGTCATCGCCGACCACGTCCGCTCCGCGCTGATGCTCATCGCCGACGGCGTCTCCCCGTCGAACGAGGGCCGCGGCTACATCCTCCGACGCCTGCTGCGCCGCACCGTGCGTGCGATGCGCCTGCTCGGGGTCGAGGCCGCGACGTTCCCGTCGCTCTTCCCCGCCTCGCGTGACGCCATGCAGGACGCCTACCCCGAGGTCGCGTCCGACTACGACCGCATCGCGCGCATCGCCTACGCGGAAGAGGAGACCTTCCTCCGCACGCTCGCGCAGGGCACCACGATCCTCGACGTCGCGGTCGACCGCGCCAAGCAGGACGGTCGCCCCTCGATCGGCGGCGACACCGCGTTCCTGCTGCACGACACGTTCGGGTTCCCGATCGACCTGACGCTCGAGATGGCAGAGGAGGCCGGCGTGCACGTCGACCGTGCCGCCTTCGACACGCTCATGTCGGAGCAGCGGTCGCGGGCCAAGGCCGACGCCAAGAGCAAGAAGACCGCGCTCGCAGACCTCAGCGTCTACAGCGCCTTCCGCGCCGCCGGCGAGACCACCTTCCTCGGCTACGACGCCCTGCAGGCCGAGTCCCGCGTGCTCGGCATCATCGTCGGCGGCGTCAGCGTCGACCGTGCGGTCGTCGGGGACATCGCCGAGGTCGTCCTCAGCGAGACCAGCCTGTACGCCGAGTCCGGTGGCCAGGACGCCGACCAGGGCTCGATCATCGGCAACGGCTTCGACCTCGAGGTCCTCGATGTCCAGAAGCCCGTCACCGGTCTGTGGTCGCACACCGTGCAGGTCCGCTCCGGCGAGGTCGCCGTCGGCGCTCCCGCCACCACGGTCGTCGACGCCGAGTACCGTCGCGGTGCCACGCAGGCACACTCGGCCACGCACCTCGTCAACGCCGCGCTGCGCGACGTCCTCGGCCCCGAGGCCCTGCAGGCCGGTTCCTACAACAAGTCCGGCTACATGCGCCTGGACTTCTCGTGGAGCCAGCCGGTCTCCCTCGAGACCCGCTCCGAGATCGAAGAGGTGGTCAACAGCGCGATCCGCTCCGACCTCCAGGTCTCCACGCGCATCCTGCCGATCGACGATGCCAAGGCCCTCGGCGCGCAGGCGCTGTTCGGCGAGAAGTACGGTGCCGAGGTCCGCATGGTGGACATCGGTGGCCCGTGGTCCCGCGAACTCTGCGGTGGAATCCACGTGGCCTCCAGCGCCCAGGTCGGCCTCGTCAACCTGGTCGGCGAGTCCAGCGTCGGGTCGACGAACCGTCGCGTCGAGGCCCTCGTCGGGCTCGAGGGCTTCCGTGAGCTCGCGGTCGAGCGCACGATCGTGTCCCAGCTCTCGAGCGCGCTGAAGGCTCCCCGCGGTGACCTGCCGGCGCGCGTGCAGTCCCTGATGGAGGACCTCCGCGTCGCGCAGAAGCGGATCGCGGAGTTCGAGTCCGCCGGCCTGCAGCAGCGTGTGCCGGCGATCGCCCGCCTGGCCACCACCATCGGCGCCCTGACCGTCGTCGCCGAGACCGTCGACGGGCTGAAGTCCGCCGACGAGCTCCGGTCGCTCGCCACGAGCGTGCGCGCCCAGCTGGGCACCGAGGCGGCCGTGGTCGTCCTCGGCGCCGTGGTGAACGGCAAGCCGGCGGTCATCGTCGCCACGAACGACGCCGCCCGCAGCGCAGGCGTCCAGGCCGGTCCCCTCGCGAAGGAGGCCGCCTCGGTCCTCGGCGGTGGCGGCGGCGGCAAGCCCGACCTCGCCCAGGGTGGCGGCACCGACGTGGCGGCACTGCCTGCGGCGCTCCGCGCGGTCACCGACCGGCTCGCGGCCTGACCGTGGCGATCCGGTCCGGGCGCCGGCTCGGCATCGACGTCGGCCGCGCCCGGATCGGTGTCGCCGTGTGCGACCGCGACGGGCTCATCGCCACCCCCGTCGAGACCGTCCGGCGCGACGACAAGCACGACCTGCGGCGCATCCTCGCGATCGCGGACGAGTACGACGTCCTGGAGATCGTGGTCGGTCTGCCGCTGTCGATGTCGGGCGGTGACACCCCGTCGACCACGGACGCCCGGACGTTCGCGGCGCGGATCGCCGAGCACCGTCCGGTCCGTCTGGTCGACGAGCGGCTGTCGACCGTCACGGCACAACGGGGCATGCGCGCGGCCGGCCGGACCACGAAGAACTCGCGGGCCGTGATCGACCAAGCGGCCGCTGTTATCATTCTGCAACACGCGCTCGACCACGAGCGCTCGTCCAGCGCCCCTCCTGGGGCCACGCTCCCCGAGTAGGGCTGCCCCCGTCGTCACCGAAGCGGCGGAGCCCCGCGGAGTTCCCACCCGAGAGATCGAGGACCGTTGGCAGACGACCTGGACTGGAACGCGATCATCGCGCCCGGCAACGACGCCGATCGACGGGGCCACAGCACCCGCCGTGACGGCGCGTCAGATGACCGCACCGACAGCCCCGGTGACGCGGACCCGTCCGCAGGTCGCCCGCTCTCCCGCCGGGAGGCCCGTGCCAGGGAGGCAGCAGCGGCTCGCGACGCCGAGACGGCCGGCACGACCGCACCACGGCCGACCACGCAGCAGCAGGCACCGCAGCAGCGGACGCCCCAGGAGCCCACGGCTCCGGCTCCGGCGCCCGAGGTGCGCAGCCCCTTCGACGCGGCCGCGTCGGCACGGGGTGCGGACACCGACACCGCACACCACGACGACCTGGCGACCCTGGCCGCGCCGGCAGCAGCCACGGACAGCGGTGGCGCCGACGGTGGGACCGGCGACGGCGCCGCGGGAGGCGGCGGGGGTGACCGCGGTGACGGCGGCGGGGGAGCCTCCCGTCCGCCCCGCGGTCCCCACGAGCCGCACCGTCGCTCGCGCGGTGCGCTCATCGCGGGCATCGTCATCGTGGCGATCGTCGTCGCAGCCGGTGTCGGCGCGTACGCGTTCGCGGCGCCGAAGGTGCAGCAGGTCGTCGCGGCGTTCACCGGGTCCAGGGAACCGGACGACTACTCCGGCACCGGCACGTCGAAGGTGACCATCACGATCAAGCAGGGCGACATCGGCGAGGACGTCGCGAAGACGCTGCAGCGCAGCGGCGTCGTGAAGACGTCCGGCGTGTTCTACAAGCTCCTGCTCCAGAGCCCGAGCGTGCAGTTCCAGCCGGGCTCGTACGCGCTGAAGAAGAAGATGAGCTCGAAGGCGGCGCTGGCGGCGCTGGAGGACCGGGCGAACCGGGTGGAGGACGCCTCGATCGTCATCCCCGAGGGCACGGTGCTGGCGGACATCGAAGCCGGCATGGTGTCGAAGGCCGGGCTGACCAAGGCCGAGGTGTCCGCCGCGGCGAAGGACGTCGGCGCCTACGGGCTGCCCTCCGGCGTGACCTCACTCGAGGGCTGGCTGTTCCCGGCGACCTACCCGATCAACCCGGGCTGGTCGGCGAAGCAGTACTTCCAGTCCATGGTCGACACCATGAAGCAGCACCTGCAGTCCGCCGGTGTCGCCGAGGCCGACCAGGAGAAGGTGCTCGTCTTCGCCTCGCTCGTGCAGAAGGAGGCCGGGCTCGCCGCCGACTACCCGAAGGTCGCGCGGGTGTTCCAGAACCGGCTCGACCAGGGGATGCGCCTGCAGTCCGACGCCACCGTGGCGTACGGCACCGGCAACACGCACCGGGTCACGACGACCGACGCCGAGCGGAACGACGCCTCGAACCGCTACAACACGTACCAGCACGACGGGCTGCCGCCGGGGCCGATCTCGAACCCGGGCGACATCGCGCTGCAGGCCGTCACCCACCCGGCCGAGGGCAAGTGGCTGTACTTCGTGACGGTCGACCTCGAGTCGGGCGAGACGACCTTCTCGGACACGTACGACGAGCACCTGCAGGCCGTGAAGCAGTTCCAGGCCTGGCTCCGGGCGCACCCCTCCTACCAGTAGCCGCACAGGACCGGGACGGACGCGTCCCGGTCCCGACGGCTGTGGGAGGATGGCACCATGCTTCGTTGGTTGACCGCAGGTGAGTCCCACGGACCCGAACTGATCGCGATGCTCGAGGGCCTGCCCGCCGGCGTCCCCGTGTCGTTCGAGTCCATCCGCACCGACCTCGCGCGGCGCAAGCTCGGCTACGGCCGTGGCTCCCGCATGAAGTTCGAGCAGGACGAGCTCCACGTCTCCGGCGGTGTCCGGCACGGGTTCTCGATGGGCAGCCCCATCGCGATCCGCATCGGCAACACCGAGTGGCCCAAGTGGGTCGAGGTCATGAACCCCGAGCCCGTCGAGCAGACCGAGGCCTCCCGCGGGCGCAGCGCTCCGCTGACCCGGCCGCGTCCCGGCCACGCCGACCTGGTCGGCATGCAGAAGTACGGCTTCGACGAGGCCCGACCGATCCTCGAGCGCGCCTCTGCCCGCGAGACCGCGGCCCGCGTGGCCCTCGGCGCCGTGGCCAAGTCCTTCCTCGCCGAGCTCGGGATGCGTTCCGTGGCGCACACGCTGCAGGTCGGCAGCGTCCGCGTGCCCGACGGGTCGGCGCTGCCGATGCCCGACGACGTCGACCGGCTCGACGACGACCAGCTCCGGTGCTTCGACGCCGACACCTCGGCGCGCATGGTCACCGAGGTCGAGGCCGCGAAGAAGGACGGCGACACCCTGGGCGGCGTCGTCGAGGTGCTGTTCTACGGCGTCCCGCCCGGGCTCGGCTCGCACGTGCAGTGGGACCGGCGCCTCGACGCACGGCTCGCGGCGGCGATCATGGGCATCCAGGCCATCAAGGGCGTCGAGGTCGGCGACGGTTTCCAGACCGCCGGGCGTCGCGGGTCCGAGGCCCACGACGAGCTGTACCGCGAGGACGGCGAGATCATCCGCACGAGCGACCGCGCCGGCGGCACCGAGGGCGGCATGTCCACGGGCACCGTGCTCCGCGTCCGTGCCGGCATGAAGCCGATCGCGACGATCCCGCACGCGCTCCACACCATCGACGTCACCACGGGCGAGGACGCCTCGGCGCACCACCAGCGCTCGGACGTCTGCGCCGTGCCGGCCGCCGGGGTCGTGGCCGAGGCGATGGTCGCCCTGGTGCTGGCCGACGCCGTGCTCGAGAAGTTCGGCGGGGACAACGTCGTCGAGACCAAGCGCAACCTGGAGTCCTACCTGGCGTCGATCCCGGAGACCCTGCGTTCCCGCCGCACCGAGCCGGCTGAGCCCTCCAGCACCTGGTGAGCGTCGGACCAGGGCCCGAGCTCGACCGGCGGGACACCGCGCCCGTCGTCGTGATCGGCCCGATGGGCGCCGGCAAGTCCACGGTCGGCAAGCGCGTGGCGAAGCGGCTCGGCGTGCCCTTCACCGACACCGACCGGGTCATCGCGCGCGAGCACGGCCCGATCCCCGCGATCTTCGCCGACCGTGGCGAGCCCGCGTTCCGTGCGCTCGAGGCCGATGCCGTCGCCGGTGCCATGCGGACCGGCGGGGTCATCGCCGTGGGCGGCGGGGCCGTCACGCACGCCGACACCCGCAGGGCGATGGGCGGCGCCCGCGTGGTGCTGCTGACCGTCTCGCCCGAGGCCGTCGCCGAGCGCATCGCCGGGTCCGACCGGCCGCTGCTGGCATCCGGCGGCATCGACGCCTGGCAGACCATCCTCGACGACCGTGCGGCGACCTACGCCGAGCTCGCGCATGTGGTCGTCGACACCTCTCGTCGCCCCATGGCCCACGTCGTCGACGACGTCGTCGCCTGGCTGCGCGGCGACCACACCGAAGGAGCACCGTGACCGAGACGACCCTGCCAGAAGGCACCACCGAGATCCGCGTCGGCGGTGCGGACGGCTACGTCGTCGCGGTCGGCACCGGCCTGCTCGCGTCGCTGCCCGCGCTCCTCGGACCGCAGGTCGCGAAGGTCCTGATCGTGCACGCCCCCACGCTCGGTGCCCGGGCCGAGGAGCTCCGCGCCGGACTCGTCGAGGCCGGCTTCGAGGCCCTCATCGCGGAGGTGCCGGACGCCGAGGCCGCCAAGCGCATCGAGGTCGCGTCGTTCTGCTGGCAGATCCTCGGGCAGTCCGACTTCACCAGGACCGACGCGGTCGTCGGCCTGGGCGGGGGAGCGGTCACCGACCTCGCCGGGTTCGTCGCCGCGACGTGGCTGCGTGGCGTGCCGTTCTTCGCCGTGCCGACGAGCGTGCTCGGCATGGTCGACGCGAGCGTCGGCGGCAAGACCGGCATCAACACGAACGAGGGCAAGAACCTCGTCGGTGCCTTCTCCGCACCGCGCGCCGTCGTGGTCGACCTCGACCTGGTGCACACCCTGCCGCGCAATGACGTGCTGACCGGGTTCGCCGAGATCGTCAAGGCCGGGTTCATCGCCGTGCCCGAGATCCTCGACATCGTCGAAGCCGACGTCGACCGTGCCACCGACCCGTCGACGCCGGAGTTCCGCCGGGTCGTGGAACTCGCGATCGAGCTCAAGGCGACGGTGGTGTCGGAGGACTTCACCGAGCAGGGGCGTCGGGAGGTCCTGAACTACGGACACACCCTCGGTCACGCGATCGAGCACGCGGAGCGCTACCAGTGGCGGCACGGGGCGGCGGTCTCGGTCGGCATGGTCTTCGCAGCCGAGCTCGCGCGGCTCACCGGGCACCTGGACGACACCACGGTCGACCGGCACCGTTCGATCCTCGAGTCGCTGTCGCTGCCGACGAGCTACCCGCTCGGCCGCTGGCAGTCGCTCCTGGCGACGATGCGTCGGGACAAGAAGGCCCGTGCCGGCATGCTCCGGTTCATCGTGCTCGACGGCGTCGGCAAGCCCGTCACGCTCGAGGGACCCGAGGACCACCTGCTCTTCACCGCCTACCAGGAGGTCGGCGTCTAGCCTGCCGCTACCGCAGCACGCGGCGGGTGCGACGCCACCACCACCGGGCCCGCATCGACAGCGTGAGCACACCGGTCCTCCGGTACTCGTGCAGTTCGGGGAGCGTCGCGCCTTCGAGCCAGGCTTCGAACGCGTCGGCGACCGGGTCGTCCGGTTCACGGAACTCGAGCGCGGGGCGATCGGGAAGTCGGGCGAACATGGCCATCAAGACTGGTCCTTCCGGGAGTGGTCGCGGAGCTGGTGTCTGCGGAGGGCTCGCAGCGCGAGGTTCTGGTCCTCCTTCGGCGCCCACGGTACTTCCGTGAGACGACGCAGCACAGTCGTCGAGATGTCGTGTTCGAACTCGTCAGCGCTGGCTCCGATCGCCCAGACCAGACGCTCCCATGCGTGGTTGCGGTCGTACGACCGACGGGCTCGCGTGGCGGCGATCCAACTCAGGACCGCGGCGACCGCTGAGGCGGCCGCGGCGATCGAGGCGATGAGTGCTGTCTCCATGGCTCGACACTCGCGGATGGCGGCCGGTCACGGGAGCGGGGCGGGCCGACCTGTGGAGGGCCCCCCGAGCCTTCCGGCTGTGGAGGGGGCGGCGACAGGCGCCCAGCACGGGGGAGCATGCTGAACGGGTGCCAACACCACCCCGTCTGAGCGACCTCGGCGCCCGGCCGGACGCCGACGCGGGAACCCTCCGGTCCCGCGCGCGCCGCTTCGCCGAACTGCTGTCCATCGCCCGCCGGCACGGCCTCGTGCCGTTCCGACGGCTCGACTTCACACGTGACCCGGAGACCTCGGACAAGCGCCGGGACCAGGCCGAGCACCTGCGCCGTGCGCTCGAAGAGGCGGGCGGCGGCTTCGTGAAGATGGGGCAGCTGCTCTCGACCCGCGACGACCTGCTGCCCGAGGAGTGGATGGAGGGCCTGGCGCACCTGCAGCGGGACGTCACCCCGGCGGACCCGCAGGCCGTGGCCGACCTGCTCACCGCGGACCTGGGCGCCCCGGTCGCCGAGGTCTTCCAGTCGTTCGACCCGAAGCCGGTGGCGGCGGCGTCGATCGCGCAGGTGCACCGCGCACGGCTGCACGACGGCACCGCGGTCGCCGTGAAGGTCCAGCGGCCCGGCATCGACGCAGCCGTGCGGCAGGACGTCGACATCGCGCTCCGCGTCGTCCGGTTCCTCGCACGGACCTCGGCGGAGGCGCGCCAGGTCGGGGTCATCGACGTCGCGACCCAGTACGGCGACGACCTGATCCGGCAGGTCGACTTCTCCTCCGAGCTCCGCAACCTCGAGGCGCTCCGCGCGGCCCAGGCCAGGAGCGCCCGGCCGGACGAGGTCCGCTTCCCCACGCCGTACCCGGAGCTCTCGGGCCGGCGGGTGCTGGTGATGGAGTTCCTCGAGGGGGACACGCTCAGCGCGATCCGTGCCTCCCGGGTCGACCGCGACCTCGACGAGCCGATGCGGGCGATCCTCCGGTCGTTCCTGCGGCAGGTCGTCTTCGACGGGATCTACCACGGTGACCTGCACCCGGGGAACGTCCTGCTGCTGCCAGACGGTCGCCCCGCCCTGATCGACTTCGGGTCGGTCGGACGCCTCGACCCGACCCTGCGCGACACCGTGCAGGAGCTCGTCGCGGCCTACATCCAGGACGACACCTCGCGGATCGCGGACGCGGTGCTGCGGATGGCGCCGGTGCGCCGCGTGCAGGACGAGGCCGACTTCCGCCGGGACATCGCCCGGTTCGTGGCCGACGAGCTCGGTCCTGGCGCACGGATCGGCGTGGAGACCGTGGACGACGCGGTCGAGGTCTTCGGGCGCTACCGGCTCAAGCCACCGCCGGACTTCGTCGCAGCCGCCCGGGCGCTGGCGATCTTCGAGGGGACCCTGCGCACGCTGCTGCCCTCGTTCGACCTGCTCGACGAGTCCCGCAACCTGGCCCGCGAGCAGATCCGCGACCAGCTCCGCCCGAGCGTGCTGCGGGACGTCGCCGCACGCGAGCTCTTCGGCCTGTTCTCCACCGTCCGACGCCTGCCCCGGCGGATCGACCGCATCGGCGAGGCGATCGAGGACAACCGGCTGTCGGTGAACATCCGCCTGCTCGCCGACCAGCGTGACCGGCGGACGGTCTCGGGCATGATCCGACGGATCCTGCTCGTGCTGCTCGGAGCGGGGGCCGGTGTGCTGGCGATCGTGTACCTCGCGTCGCCGGCGCGGCCCACGGCGGTGCTGAGCACCGGGGTGGCCGGCGGGCTGCTCGGCGGGACGGCCGTGGTGCTGCTCGTCTGGGCGGCGATCGACGCCTGGCGGGCGCGTCGGCGCGAGTAGCGCGCGCGACGGCGCGGAGTCCCGCGACGACGCGGGCTCCCCGCGACTGCGCGGGCTCCCGCGACGGCGCGCGTGAGGCCGTCGGCTACACTCGTCCGGGGCCCCAGCGCCCGCAGATCTTCACTCCTCAACACGAACGGGACATCGACTCTCATGGCCAGTACCACTGACATCAAGAACGGCGCCGTTCTCATCATCGACGGGCAGCTCTGGTCGGTCGTCGAGTTCCAGCACGTCAAGCCCGGCAAGGGTGGTGCGTTCGTCCGCACCAAGCTGAAGAACGTCGTCTCCGGCAAGGTCGTCGACCGCACCTTCAACGCGGGCGCGAAGATCGAGACCGCGACGGTCGACCGCCGCGACTACCAGTTCCTCTACGAGGACGGCGACTCCTACGTGTTCATGGACACCGACACCTACGACCAGGTCCCGGTCCCCGCGACCGTCGTCGGCGACGCGAAGAACTTCCTGCTCGAGTCCGCGATGGTCACCCTCGCGATGAACGAGGGCAACCCGCTCTACATCGAGCTCCCGACGTCGATCGTCACCGAGATCGAGACCGAGCCCGGCCTGCAGGGCGACCGTTCGTCCGGTGGCACCAAGCCCGCGACGATCAAGGCCACCGGCTACCAGATCCAGGTCCCGCTGTACCTCGAGACCGACACCAAGGTGAAGATCGACACGCGCGACGGCAACTTCCTCGGCCGCGTCAACTAGGGCCGCCGGATGAGTGCTCGTTCGAAGGCCCGCAAGCGCGCGCTCGACATGCTGTACGTGGCGGAGGTCCGGGAGCTCCCGATCGCCGACGTCCTCGCGACGGAGACCGTCCGTCACCTCGACAACCCCGAGCGGGCGTCGAGCTGGGACTACGCCCGCCAGGTCGTCACCGGGGTCGACGAGGCCCGTCGCGAGATCGACGACGTCATCGTCGACCACGCCCAGGGCTGGTCGATCGCCCGCATGCCGGTCCTGGACCGCTGCATCCTGCGCATGGGCGTCTGGGAGATCCGCTTCAACCCCGAGGTGCCCGACGCCGTCGCCATCTCGGAGGCCGTCGAGCTCGCCCAGTCGCTGTCGACCGACGACTCCGCCGGCTTCGTGAACGGCGTCCTCGGCGCCGTCGCCGGGGGCCGTGCACCGTCCGGTCGGACGGTCGCCGGAGACCAGGAGTCCCGCTAGGGTTGACCACGTCCGCATCCTTTAAATGCCGTCCTGAGAGGCGGGGAAGGAGGTCGGCGTGGGTACCCGCACGGTCCTGCAGCAGTCCGACATCACGCGTGCTCTGACACGCATCGCACATGAGATCCTCGAGGCCAACCACGGCGCCTCGGACCTGGTGCTCCTCGGCATCCCGACCAGGGGAGCCGTCCTGGCCGACCGGCTCGGCGAGGTCCTCGCCGGCATCGAGCCCGACTGGGCCGGCGGGCAGCAGCGCGTCGGCACCCTCGACGTCACGCTCCACCGCGACGACCTCGGCCACGGCATCGGCCGGGCCCCGCACCGCACGGTGATCCCGGCGAGCGGCATCGACGGCAAGGTCGTCGTGCTCGTCGACGACGTCCTGTACTCCGGCCGCACGGTCCGGGCAGCGCTCGACGCCCTGCAGAACATCGGCCGTCCGCGTGCGGTCCGGCTCGCGGTCCTGGTCGACCGGGGCCACCGCGAGCTCCCCATCCGCGCGGACCACGTCGGCAAGAACCTGCCGACCGCGTCCGACGAGCGCGTCACGCTCCGCCTGACCGAGACGGACGGCGTCGACGAGGTCGTCATCGAACAACCCGAGCAGGGGGCCGACGCATGAGGCACCTGCTCTCCACCGCCGACCTCTCCCGCGCGGACGCCCTCGAGATCCTCGACGTCGCCGAGGAGATGGCCGAGGTCAACACGCGCGAGGTCAAGCGCCTGCCGGCCCTCCGCGGCAAGACCGTCGTGAACCTCTTCTTCGAGGACTCCACGCGCACCCGCATCTCCTTCGAGGCCGCCGCCAAGCGCCTCTCCGCCGACGTCATCAACTTCGCAGCGAAGGGCTCCAGCGTCTCCAAGGGCGAGTCGCTGAAGGACACCGTGCAGACCCTCGGCGCGATGGGCATCGACGGCATCGTGATGCGCCACGGGGCGTCCGGCGCGCCGCGGGTCCTGGCCGACGCCGACTGGATCGACGTCCCCGTGGTCAACGCGGGCGACGGCACCCACGAGCACCCGACCCAGGCGCTCCTCGACGCCTTCACGATGCGCCGCCGGCTCCACGGCAGCGCCTCCCGCGGGCAGGGCCTCGACGGCGTCCGCGTCCTCATCGTCGGTGACGTCCTGCACAGCCGCGTCGCCAGGAGCAACGCCTGGTTGCTCCGCACGCTCGGCGCGAGCGTCACCTTCGCCGCACCGCCGACCCTGCTCCCCGCGACCGAGCGCCCCTTCGGCGCCGCCGTCCACCACGACCTCGACACCGCCCTCGCCGAGGACCCCGACGTCGTGATGACGCTCCGCATCCAGCAGGAGCGCATGAACGACGCCTTCTTCCCGAACCCCCGCGAGTACACCCGCCACTGGGGCCTGACCGCCGCCCGCTTCGCCCGGTTGTCGGAGCGCACGCTGGTGATGCACCCCGGGCCGATGAACCGTGGGCTGGAGATCGCCGGCGTCGCCGCCGACTCGCCGGCATCGACGATCGTCGAACAGGTCGAGCACGGCGTCTCCGTCCGCATGGCCGTCCTGTACCTGGCCCTGACGGGCGCAGGCACCCCGTCCGCCACCGACCAGAAGGAGTCCGTCGCATGACCGCTCACCTCATCCGCGGCGCCCAGCTGGTCGACGGCTCGCGTGCCGACATCCGACTGGAGGCCGGGCGCATCACCGCGGTCGGGTCCGGTCTCGACGCGGCCGGGGCCACCACGGTGGACGCCGACGGCCTGATCGCCCTGCCTGGTCTCGTGGACCTGCACACGCACCTCCGCGAGCCCGGTCACGAGGAGTCCGAGACGGTCCTGTCCGGCTCGCGGGCGGCTGCCGCCGGCGGCTTCACCGCCGTCAACGCGATGGCGAACTCCAGCCCGGTCGCGGACACCGCCGGCGTGGTCGAGCAGGTCCAGGCCCTCGGCGACGACGCCGGCTACGTCACGGTCCGCCCGATCGGCGCCGTGTCCCAGGGGCTGCAGGGCACGCACCTGTCCGAGATCGGTGCGATGGCGACCTCCCGCGCGAAGGTCCGGGTCTTCTCCGACGACGGCTCGTGCGTGGCCGACCCGCTGCTGATGCGCCGGGCGCTGGAGTACATCAAGGGCTTCGGCGGCGTCCTGGCGCAGCACGCGCAGGAGCCCCGCCTGACCATCGGCGCGCAGATGAACGAGGGCCGCCTGTCCTCGGAGCTCGGGCTCGCCGGGTGGCCGGCCGTCGCCGAAGAGGCGATCATCGCCCGCGACGTCCTGCTCGCCGACCACGTCGGAGCACGACTGCACGTCTGCCACGTCTCGACCGCCGGCAGCGTCGAGGTCATCCGCTGGGCAAAGTCCCGCGGGATCGACGTCACGGCCGAGGTCACGCCGCACCACCTGGTGCTGACCGAGGACCTCATCGCCGGGGTCGACGGCGCCGCCGGGTACGACGCCCGCTACAAGGTGAACCCGCCGCTGCGTTCCCGCGAGGACGTCGACGCCCTGCGCGCCGCCCTGGCCGACGGCACGATCGACATCGTCGCCACCGACCACGCACCGCACACCGCCGAGGCGAAGTGCTGCGAGTGGCCGGCCGCCGCGAACGGCATGGTCGGGCTCGAGTCCGCGCTGAGCGTGGTGCACGCGGCGGTGGTCGAGGACGGTCGCCTCGAGTGGTCCGACGTCGCCCGCGTGCTCTCCAGCGCGCCGGCCCGCATCGGCCAGGTCGAGGGCCACGGGCACGCGATCGCCGAGGGAGCCCCGGCCGAGGTCACCCTGTACGACCCGAGCGCGGTCCGCGACTTCGCCGTGACCGACCTGGCGGGGCAGTCGCAGAACTCGCCGTACCTCGGGATGCGCCTGCCCGGACGGGTCGTCGCGACCTTCCACCAGGGCTACCCGACGCTCCTCGACGGCGCGCTCGTCGACCCCGACACCGTCGCAGCGGCGGCCCGCACCGCCGCACGTGCCGCCGAAGGGACCCGCGCATGAGCGGCGACGCCGCACGGTGGCTCCTCGGCGGGGTGATCCTGCTCGCCGTCGCCGCGCTGTTCGTGGCCATGGTGCGCACCTGGCGGACGCGGGTCAGGAAGCAGGCCGACACCGTGCCTCCCGTCGGTGTGCCGGCCGGCCTGTCACCGGCTGTCGGGTCCTGGGACGGCTTCACCGTCGCGACGACCCGCGCCGACCAGCCGCTGGAACGCATCACCGCGGGCGGACTCGGCTTCCGGGGCCGCGGCGGCGTGAGCGTCCACCCGACCGGCGTCGTCCTGCACCTGGCGGGGGAGACCGACCGCTGGATCGCCGCCGACCTGGTCCGCGGCGCCGACCGGGCGACCGCGGCCATCGACCGCGTCGTCGAACCAGGGGGGCTGGTGCGTCTGCGATGGACGGCGACCGGCGCCGCTGGTGCGACGGACCTCGACACCTACTTGCGGTTCCCGGAGGGCGACGCAGCCCCGCTGCACGCACTCCAGGAGCTGGCGACGAAGCACAACCACCCGCAGACCGCGGGCGAAGGGACGAACTCATGACACGCGAACGGGCCGTGCTGGTCCTCGAGGACGGCACCCGACACGACGGATGGGCGTACGGCGCCCGCGGACGCAGCCTCGGCGAGGTGGTGTTCGCGACCGGGATGACCGGCTACCAGGAGACGCTGACCGACCCGTCCTACGCCGGGCAGATCGTGGTGCAGACCGCGCCGCACATCGGCAACACCGGCGTCAACGACGAGGACCCCGAGTCCCGTCGCATCTGGGTGGCCGGCTACGTCGTCCGCGACCCCAGCCGCGTGGTGTCGAACCACCGCGCCACCGCGTCGCTCGACGACCACCTGGAGCGCGACGGCATCGTCGGCATCTCCGGGATCGACACCCGCGCCGTGACCCGTCGCATCCGTGACGCCGGCGCGATGAAGGGCGGCGTCTTCAGCGGCCCCGACGCCGCGCTGTCGCCCGACGAGCAGCTCACGCTGGTGCGGGAACAGGCCGACATGGCCGGGCAGAGCCTCTCCGCCGCGGTGTCGACCGACGCCGAGTACGTCGTCGACGCGGTCGGCGAGCAGATCGGCACGCTGGCCGTGCTCGACCTCGGCGTGAAGACGTCGACCACGCGCTACCTCGCCCAGCGCGGCTTCGAGGTGCACGTGCTGCCCCAGGACGTCACCGTCGAACGCCTCCGCGAGCTCGACCCCGACGCGCTGTTCTACTCGAACGGCCCCGGCGACCCGGCGGCCTCCGACGCGCAGGTCACCCTGCTGCAGGAGAGCCTGCGCGACGGCCGTCCGTTCTTCGGGATCTGCTTCGGCAACCAGCTGCTCGGCCGCGCACTCGGCTTCGGCACGTACAAGCTGCCGTTCGGGCACCGCGGCATCAACCAGCCCGTGCTCGACACCACGACGGGCAAGGTCGAGATCACGAGCCAGAACCACGGCTTCGCGGTCGACGCCCCCGTCGGTCAGGTCCTCGAGTCCCCGGTCGGCTTCGGCCGCGTCGAGGTCTCGCACTACTCGCTCAACGACGACGTGGTCGAGGGCCTCCGGGCGCTCGACATCCCCGCGTTCAGCGTGCAGTACCACCCCGAGGCCGCCGCCGGACCGCACGACAGCATGTACCTGTTCGACCGGTTCCGCGACATGGTCGTGGCGCGGAAGCACGGCGAGCCGCTCGACGCGGCGACCGCCGACGCCACGACTCCCGCAGCAGACATCACCAAGGAAGCGAACTGATGCCGAAGCGCTCTGACATCTCCTCCGTCCTCGTCATCGGCTCCGGCCCGATCGTGATCGGGCAGGCCGCCGAGTTCGACTACTCCGGCACCCAGGCCTGCCGCGTGCTCCGCGCCGAGGGCATCCGCGTGATCCTCGTCAACCCGAACCCGGCGACGATCATGACCGACCCGGACTTCGCCGACGCGACCTACATCGAGCCGATCACGAACGCCTCGCTCGAGGAGATCATCCGGATCGAGCAGCCGGACGCCGTCCTGCCGACGCTCGGCGGCCAGACCGCCCTGAACGCGGCGATCGCGCTCGACGAGGCCGGGATCCTCGAGAAGCACGGCGTCGAGCTCATCGGCGCCAAGGTCGACGCGATCCAGCGCGGTGAGGACCGCCAGCTCTTCAAGGAGCTCGTGCTGGAGTCCGGCGCGGACGTGGCCCGCAGCCACATCGCCCACACGCTGGAAGAGGCCAAGGAGTTCGCGAAGGACCTCGGCTACCCGCTCGTCGTCCGCCCGTCCTTCACCATGGGCGGACTCGGTTCCGGGTTCGCGTACAACGAGACCGAGCTCATCCGCTTCGTCGGGGACGGGCTGCAGTCGAGCCCGACGACCGAGGTCCTGCTCGAGGAGTCGATCCTCGGGTGGAAGGAGTACGAGCTCGAGCTCATGCGGGACAACGCCGACAACACGGTCGTCGTCTGCTCGATCGAGAACGTCGACCCGGTGGGCGTGCACACCGGCGACTCGATCACCGTCGCCCCCGCGCTGACGCTGACCGACCGCGAGTACCAGAACCTCCGCGACATCGGCATCGACATCATCCGCCGCGTCGGGGTCGACACCGGTGGGTGCAACATCCAGTTCGCCATCGACCCGGCGAACGGCCGCGTGATCGTCATCGAGATGAACCCGCGCGTGTCCCGGTCGAGCGCCCTGGCCTCGAAGGCGACGGGCTTCCCGATCGCGAAGATCGCCGCGAAGCTCGCCATCGGGTACCGCCTCGACGAGATCCAGAACGACATCACGCGGGTCACCCCGGCGAGCTTCGAGCCGACGCTCGACTACGTCGTCGTGAAGACCCCGCGCTTCGCGTTCGAGAAGTTCCCGGCCGCCGACGCCACGCTCACCACGACGATGAAGAGCGTCGGCGAGGCGATGGCCATCGGCCGCAACTTCGCCACCGCCATGCAGAAGTCGCTGCGCTCGCTCGAGAAGCGCGGGTCGAGCTTCCACTGGGACACCCCGGCCGCGGAGCTCGACAAGGACGCGCTGCTGGCGAAGTCCGCGATCCCGACCGACGGCCGCATCGTCACGGTGCAGCAGGCACTCGTCGCCGGTGCCACCGCGGCAGAGGTCTTCGACGCCACGAAGATCGACCCGTGGTTCGTCGACCAGATCGTGCTCATCAACGAGGTCGCCGAGGAGATCCGCGCCGCTGACTCCCTCGACGCGGACACGATCCGCTGGGCCAAGGAGCACGGCTTCAGCGACGTCCAGATCGCCTCGCTGCGCAGCACGACCGACCAGCCCGTCACCGAGCAGCAGGTCCGCGACACGCGGCACGAGCTCGGCATCCGCCCGGTCTTCAAGACGGTCGACACCTGCGCCGGTGAGTTCCCGGCACTGACGCCGTACCACTACTCGTCGTACGACGTCGAGACCGAGGTCGCGCCGAGCGACCGCAAGAAGGTCGTCATCCTCGGCTCCGGCCCGAACCGCATCGGGCAGGGCGTCGAGTTCGACTACTCCTGCGTGCACGCGTCCTTCGCGCTGAGCGACGCCGGGTTCGAGACGATCATGATCAACTGCAACCCCGAGACGGTGTCGACGGACTACGACACCTCGGACCGCCTGTACTTCGAGCCGCTCACCACCGAGGATGTCCTCGAGGTCATCGAGGCCGAAGCCGCCTCCGGTGAGCTCGTCGGCGTGGTCGTGCAGCTCGGCGGTCAGACGGCCCTCGGGCTCGCGAAGCCCCTCGAGGCGGCGGGCATCCCGATCCTCGGCACCACCCCGACCGCGATCGACTCCGCCGAGGAGCGCGGCCAGTTCTCCGCGATCCTCGACCAGGCCGGCCTGCTCGCGCCCCGCAACGGCACCGCGCACGACCTGGCGAGCGCCACCGGCATCGCCGAGGAGATCGGCTACCCGGTCCTCGTCCGCCCGTCGTACGTGCTCGGCGGCCGCGGGATGGAGATCGTCTACGACTCCACCGCGATGGCCGACTACTTCGGTCGGATGGCCGACCAGGCGATCATCGGCCCGGACCTGCCGCTGCTGGTTGACCGGTTCCTCGACGACGCGGTGGAGATCGACGTCGACGCGCTCTTCGACGGCGAGCGGCTCTACATCGGCGGCGTGATGGAGCACATCGAAGAGGCGGGCATCCACTCCGGCGACTCGTCCTGCACCCTCCCGCCCGTGGGCCTCGGCCGGAGCGAGATCCAGGCCGTGGTCGACGCCACCGAGAAGATCGCGCGGGGCATCGGCGTGCGCGGCATGCTCAACGTGCAGTTCGCCATCGCCGCCGGCGTGCTCTACGTCCTCGAGGCCAACCCGCGCGCCAGCCGCACGGTCCCGTTCGTCTCGAAGGCGCTCGGCATCGCCCTGGCGAAGGCCGCCGCACGGATCATGACGGGCACCTCGATCGCCGGGCTCGTCGACGAGGGCATGCTGCCCGCCCGCGACGGCGCGTTCGTGCCGGCGCAGGCACCGGTCGCCGTCAAGGAAGCCGTGCTGCCGTTCCGTCGCTTCCGCACCGCCGAGGGCCAGGTCGTCGACTCGGTCCTCAGCCCCGAGATGCGCTCCACCGGCGAGGTCATGGGCATCGACCGCGACTTCCCGCGGGCGTTCCTGAAGAGCCAGGAGGCCGCCTACGGTGGGCTCCCGACGAGCGGCACGGTGTTCGTGAGCGTCGCGGACACCGACAAGCGCGCGATCGTCCTGCCGGTGCACCGCCTGCAGCAGCTCGGCTTCACGATCACCGCGACCGAGGGCACCGCCGAGGTGCTCCGCCGCAACGGGATCATGGTCGACGTGGTCGGCAAGTACAGCCAGGGCGGCGAGAGCGTCGTCGACCTGCTCGCCCGCAACGAGGTCGACATCGTGATCAACACCCCGTCGGGTGCCTCCGGTCGCGCCGACGGCTACGAGATCCGCGCGGCCACGGTCGCCGCGGACAAGCCGCTGTTCACGACGATCGCCCAGCTCGGTGCCGCCGTCGCGGCCATCGAGACGATCGGCACGCCGCACAGCGTGCGCAGCCTGCAGGACTACGCGCTCGAGCGGGCGGGCTGGTGACGGGCCGACTCGACACCGCAGACCGGTCAGGAGGCTCGGAGCCGTTCGGCGTCCGGCTCGCGGCCGCCATCGGGTCGCGGTCCGCACTGTGCGTCGGCATCGACCCCCACGCCGCCACCCTGGCGGCGTGGGGGCTCGGCCGTGACGAGGCCGGGCTGACCGCGTTCGGCCGCGTCCTCGTGGACGCGGCCGCCGGCCGAGCAGCGGTGGTGAAGCCGCAGGTCGCGTTCTTCGAGGCCGCTGGCGTGGCTGGCTACCGCGCGCTCGACGCGACGATCCGTCGGGCACGGGATGCGGGCCTCCTGGTCGTCGCCGACGTCAAGCGCGGCGACATCGGGTCGACGGGGGACGACTACGCCACCGCGTGGATCGACGCCGACGGGCCGTTCGCGGCCGACGCGATGACGGTGTCGCCGTACCTCGGGTACGGCTCCCTGCGTGGGACGCTCGACGTCGCGCGGCGGAACGGCGCCGGCGTGTTCGTGCTGGCCGCGACGAGCAACCCCGAGGCGCGCGTGCTGCAGACCGCGGTGCTCGCCGAGGGACCGCGTGCCGGGCGGAGCGTCGCTGCCGGTATCGTTCTCGACGTGGCAGACGACAACGCGGCCGTGGACGACCAGGCCATCGGCGACGTGGGGCTGGTGCTCGGCGCGACCCTCGACCTGACGGACTTCGGCATCGGCGCCGACGAGATCGGGAACGCACCCGTGCTCGCCCCCGGGTTCGGTGCGCAGGGCGCCCGGATCGAGGACCTCCGCGCGCTGTACGGCTCGCGCGCCGAGCAGGTGCTCGTGAGCGAGTCCCGCGGGCTGCTGACCGACGGCCCGGACGGCGTCGTGGCGCTCGTGACCGACCGTGCCGAGCGCATCCAGGCGGCCCTGGCATGAGCGACGACTCCGGGGCACTGCCCGCGCACCGCACGCCGCCCGAGGTGGACCGTGCCGCAGCGGCACGCGCCGCCGTCGCTGCCCGCCGCGCCCGTGCTGCGGTGAAGGCCGCCGTCGCGTCGGGGGAGCGGTCGGCACTCGACGTCGCCCGCACCGCCTGGAGCGACGCCGAGGCCCCGGCGGAGAAGTCCCTGCGGGTCCGCGACCTGCTGACCAGCCTGAACGGCATCGGTCCGGCCCGCGCCGAGACCATCATGGGCTCGCTGCGGATCGCGCCGTCGAAGCGGCTCGGCGGGCTCGGCACCCGGCAGCGGACGGCGCTCTCCGACTGGCTCGCCGCGCGCGGACGGAAGCGCGGCGTGTCGAAGCTCGTCGTGCTCGCCGGCCCCACCGCCGTCGGCAAGGGGACCGTCTCCGCGTACATCCGCGAGCAGTACCCCGAGGTGAACCTCAGCGTCTCCGCGACCACCAGGAAGCCGCGGCCCGGCGAGGTCGACGGCGTGCACTACTACTTCGTCGACGACGCGGAGTTCGACCGGATGATCCGCGAGCGCGAACTGCTCGAGTGGGCCACCGTGCACAACTCCTACCGGTACGGCACCCCGCGTCCGCCGATCGACCGTGCGCTCGACGCCGGCGACAAGGTGATGCTCGAGATCGACCTGCAGGGCGCCCGGCAGGTCCGCGACGCCATGCCCGAGGCGGTCCTGGTGTTCCTGCTGCCCCCGACGTGGGACGAACTGGTCCGCCGCCTGATCGGTCGGGGCACCGAGTCGTCCGAGGAACAGGCCCGTCGACTCGAGACGGCGAAGGTCGAACTGGCCGCGCAGGACGAGTTCGACGTGCGGATCGTGAACTCGGACGTCGGCACGGCGGCACGCGAGGTCGTAGACTTGTTCACTGCGCCCTAGCCGGGAGCGCACCGTCCCGCTCGGGACGGCACATCGTGCCCGTCGGGCACGACACCACGTGGACTGGAGACACCATGGCCAACCCCCAGGGCATCATCGACCCGCCCATCGACGACCTGCTGTCCAAGGTCGAGTCGAAGTACGCGCTCGTCATCTTCGCCTCGAAGCGCGCCCGCCAGATCAACGACTACTACGCCGACCTGCACGAGGGCTCGCTCTTCGACAACGTCGGCCCGCTCGTCGACTCCACGATCGACGACAAGCCGCTGTCGGTGGCCCTCCACGAGATCAACGAGGACAAGCTCACCGTCACCAAGCAGCAGCCGCAGCCCACCGTCTGAGCCCGGTGACGTCCAGCACGCTGCGCCTGTTCACGTCCGAGTCGGTGACCGAGGGGCACCCCGACAAGATCTGCGACCAGATCTCGGACACGATCCTCGACGCCCTGCTCGCGGTCGACCCGCACGCGCGGGTCGCGGTCGAGACGATGGTGACGACCGGTCTCGTGCACGTCGCTGGTGAGGTCACCACGTCGGGCTACGTCGAGATCCCCAAGCTGGTCCGTGACGTGATCACGGGCATCGGGTACAACTCCTCCGAGGTCTCCTTCGACGGCGCCACGTGCGGTGTCGAGGTCTCGATCGGTGCGCAGTCGCCCGACATCGCGCAGGGCGTGGACGAGTCGCTGGACTCCCGCTCCGGCGCCGGTGTCGACCCGTTGGACCGCCAGGGTGCCGGCGACCAGGGCATCATGTTCGGCTTCGCGACGAACGAGACCCCGGAGTACATGCCCGTCGCCATCTGGCTGGCGCACAGGCTCGCCGAGCGCCTGTCCGCCGTGCGGAAGTCCGGGGAGCTCACGTTCCTGCGGCCCGACGGCAAGACCCAGGTCACGGTCGGGTACGACGGCGTCGTGCCGAAGAGCGTGGAGACCGTCGTCGTGTCGACGCAGCACTCCCCGAACGTGACGCTCGACGAGCTCACCGCGGCGATCACCGAGCACGTGATCCGTCCGGTCCTGGACCAGGTGGAGCTCGACTCCTCGCACGTCGAGGTCATCGTGAACCCGACCGGCCGGTTCGAGATCGGCGGGCCCCAGGGTGACGCCGGCCTCACCGGACGCAAGATCATCGTCGACACCTACGGTGGGGCGTCCCGGCACGGTGGTGGCGCGTTCAGCGGCAAGGACCCGTCCAAGGTCGACCGGTCGGCGGCGTACGCGCTGCGCTGGGTCGCGAAGAACGCGGTCGCTGCGGGGCTCGCGGACCGGCTCGAGGTCCAGGTCGCGTACGCGATCGGCCGCGCGAAGCCCGTCGGGCTGTACGTCGAGACGTTCGGCACGGGGCACGTCGACGACGCGGTCATCGAGGCCGCGATCCGTCAGGTGTTCGACCTGCGTCCGGCCGCGATCATCCGTGACCTCGACCTGCTCAAGCCGCGGTACGCGCAGACGGCGACGTACGGCCACTTCGGTCGCGAGCTCCCCGGGTTCACGTGGGAGCAGCTCGACCGTGTCGACGCTCTCCGCCAGGCCGCAGGACTCGTCGCCGCCACCGTCTGAGTGACCGCGTGACCACCGTCGCGCGCGTCGTCCTCGACTCGCCGCTCCCGCAGCTCGACCGGCTGTTCGACTACCGGGTACCGGCCGAGCACGAGGACACGTGCGTGCCCGGGGTCCGCGTGAAGGTCCCGCTGCGCACCGGCGCGCGGATGTCGGACGCCTACGTCATCGAGGTCGTCGAGGACGGTCCAGGGGCGCCGGGTGGCGCGTTCCCCGGCGAGCTGAGCGCCATCGAGACGCTCGTCAGCCCGGTGCCGGTGCTCGCGCCGGAGATCTGGACGCTGGCGCGCGCCGTGGCCGACCGGGCCGCCGGCGTGGCGAGCGACGTGCTCCGGCTCGCGGTGCCGACGCGGCAGGTCCGGGTCGAGAAGGCCTGGCTCGCGCGCGACCCCGACCACGTGCCGCCGCCGGTCGAGGCCCCCGCGGTGACCGGGTACGGCCCCGGGGTGCTCGAGGGCATCCTCACAGCGAACCAGCGTGCCGCCGTCGCCGCGATCCCACACCCCGTACAGCTGCCGGCACCGCCACCTGCCGACGCGGAGGCCGAAGCACCCGCCGATGCGCCCGCCGACCCCGCCTGGGTCCCCGGCTGGGCACTGACCCTCGCCGAGGCCGCCGCCCGCACCCTGGCCACCGAGCGGTCCGCCGTCATCGCCGTGCCGGACTTCCGCGACCTCACCGACCTGGAGCGCGCCCTGCACGCCCTGGTCCCCGCCGAGCGGGTGGTCCGCTTCGACGCCAAGCAGTCGAACGGGCAGCGCGCGAAGGCCCTGCTGCAGGCCCGCACGCACCCGGTCGTCGCGATCGGCAACCGCACGGCGATGTACGCGCCGGCCACCGACCTCGGGCTCATCGCGATGTGGGACGACGGCGACGCGTCCTTCATCGAGCCCCGCGCGCCCTACGTACACACCCGCGACGTCGCCCTGGTCCGCGCGGCGCAGTCGGGTGCCGCACTGCTGTTCCTCTCGCACGCGCGGAGCACCGACGTGCAGCGCCTGGTCGAGCTGCACTGGCTCGACGACGTGACGCCGCTCCGGGCCGCGGTGCCGAAGGTCATCCCGACGGCGCAGCAGGTCAGCGCCGAGGGCTTCGCAGCGCAGGCGCGCATCCCGAGCAGCGCCTGGCGTGCCGCACGGGAGGCCAGCCGCACCGGCCCTGTGCTCGTGCAGGTCGCCAACCCGGGCTTCGGCACCGGGCTGGTCTGCGCCGACTGCGGGGAGCGCGCGCACTGCCGAGTGTGCGGAGGACCCCTCGGCAGCCCGACGCACGGCGCCGTTCCCCAGTGCCGGTTCTGCGGCGCCCTCGCGGCCGGGTACCGCTGTCCGACGTGTGGCGGCGGCAAGCTCAAGGCCGTCGGCCAGGGAGCACAGCGCACCGCCGACGAACTCGGCCGGGCGTTCCCGGGCACGCGCATCATCGTCGCGGACGGCTCCCGCCCGATCGACGAGGTCCCGGCACGCCCGGCGGTCGTCGTGGCCACCCGCGGAGCCGAGCCGTCGACACCCGGCGGCTACGCCTGCGTGCTGCTCCTCGACGGCGAGAAGATGCTCGGGCGCGAAGGTCTCCGGGTGCAAGAGGAAGTGCTGCGCTTCTGGACGAACGCGGCCGCCAAGGGCGCTCCCGGGGCTGAGGCCTACCTCGTCGGCATCGGCGGGTCACTGGCGACCGCGATGGCGCTGTGGCGCCTCGACACGCCCGCCCACGACGAACTCGTCGACCGTCGCGAGCTGATGTTCCCGCCGGCGGTCCGTGTCGCGACGCTCACCGGGACGGAAGAGGCGGTGACCGCAGCGGTCGAGGCCCTCGGGGAAGCGCCCGTCGGGCCGGTGCTCGGACCGGTCCCCGTTGACGACCCCGTGCCCGGCACGGTCCGGGCGATCGTGCGATTCCCGTACGCCCACGGCACCGAGGTCGCTGCGACGCTCAAGGCCGAGGTCATCCGCCGGTCATCGACACGGCGGGTGCTCCCGGGCGGCAACCGCCGACGAGCCGCACCCACACTGCGGGCGCGGCTCGACGACGCGGAGCCGTTCGCCGAGGTCTGAGACGACTCAGGCGGTGGTGGTGCGGTCGCGGCGCTGACGCCCGTCCGGCCGCGGCAGGAACACGCCGAGGGCGACCATGCCGCCGGCGAGCAGCAGGTGCAGCCAGTTGTCGGCCGTGTTCAGCGGCACGAAGTTCGCGGCGGACGCGTGGTCGGCCGTGAAGAGCCCGTAGACGAACAGCACCAGGTAGACGATGCCGCCGATCACCAGGTAGCTGCGCGAGCCGACGGCGCTCCGGGCGGCGGCCAGCCCGACGATGCCGAAGAGCAGGTGCACGATGTTGTGCAGGACCGAGACCTGGAACAGCCCGAGCAGCATCGCCATCGAGCCGTGCCCGGCGCCGCCGAGGTCGCCGGTCGTGATGCCGGGGACGAACCCGGCGATCCCGACGACCAGGAACACGAGGCCCACGACGAGGGTGGCCTTCTGGATGGTGGAACCGGCGTACCGGTTGGTGGAGGTGGTGATGTCTGCCATGAGCGGGACCGTACGCACATCGCTCGCGGCTGGTTCCGTGACGGCACCCACCTGCGCCGGACGGACAGCCGCTGACCGCCCGGCACCCGCGCGGCATGGGAGGATCGGACTCATGCGTCTCGTCGTCGCCGGCAGCCCCGCTGCGGCCGTCCCCACCCTCCGTCGGCTCGCGGCGTCCGACCACGAGATCGCCGCGGTGCTGACGCGTCCGCCGACGCCACAGGGCCGCAAGCGCGTGCTCACCCCGACGCCCGTCGCCCAGGCCGCCGCGGAGCTCGGGCTCCCCGTGCTCGAGGCCGCCCGAGTCGACGACGAGGTCACCCGCCGCATCGCCGAGCTGGACGTCGACCTCGGCGTCATCGTCGCCTACGGCGCCCTGCTCCGCCGAGCGGCACTCGACACCCCTCGCCACGGCTGGGTCAACCTGCACTTCTCCGACCTGCCGGCGTACCGCGGCGCCGCACCCGTCCAGCGTGCCGTGATGGCGGGCGACACCCGGACCGCCGCCACGGTGTTCCAGCTCGTGGAGGCGCTCGACGCCGGCCCCGTGTTCGTCAGCGAACCGTTCGCCATCGACGCCGAGGCCACGGCGGGCGAGGTGCTGGCCGCCATGGCCGACACCGGCGCCGAGGTCGTCGCCCGGGTCGTCGACGCCATCGCGGACGGCAGCGCCACCGCCACGGAGCAGGTCGGCGAGCCGACCACCGCCCCGAAGACCACCATCGAGGACGGTCACGTCGACTTCGCCGCGCCGGCCGCCGCGGTCCACGCCCACATCCGCGGCGTGACGCCGGAGCCGGGCGCCTTCGCGCACCTGGGGGAGACCCGCGTCAAGCTCCTGCACGCCCACCGGGTCCACCAGACCGACCAGCCGGGAGGCCCGGGGGACCCCGCCTCGTCGCTCGCCCCCGGCGCGCTGGCCGTCCAGGGCGGCGCGCTCCTCGTCGGGACCGCCGACGAGCCGCTCGTGCTGGCCCGGGTGCAGCCGGCCGGCAAGACGGCGATGGACGCCGCCGCCTGGGCCCGTGGCCTCGGTCAGCTCGACGGGAAGGTCCTCGCATGACCCCCCACCAGCAGCGGCAGCACCGCCCCGAGACCCGCACCGTCCGCGGCCCGAGTGCGCGCCGGGTCGCCTTCGACGTCATCCGGGCCGTGCAGGTCGACGACGCCTACGCCAACCTCCTGCTCCCGACGCGCATCCGCCGCGCCGCGCTCTCGGCGCGGGACGCCGGCTTCGCGACGGAGCTCACCTACGGCACGATCCGGATGATCGGCCGGTACGACGCCGTGGTCGAGGCCGCCTCCGGTCGGAAGGTCGGCAACGTCGAGGCCGACGTGCTCGACGTCCTGCGCCTCGGGGTCCACCAGCTGCTCGCGATGCGCACACCCACGCACGCTGCCGTCTCCGCCACCGTCGAGCTCACCCGCGAGGTCGGTGCCCACCGCGCCACCGGGTTCGTGAACGCCGTGATGCGCAAGGTCGCCGCGAAGACGCCCGAGGAGTGGGACACCGAGATCACCCGGGGCCTGTCCGGGGACGAACTCCTCGCCACGCGGTGGTCACACCCGGCGTGGGTCATCGCCTCGCTGCGGGACGCCCTGGCTGCCGAGCGCTCCCGCGACGAACTCGTGGCGCTGCTCGCCGCCGACGACGTTGCTCCCCGCGTCCAGCTCGCCGCGCTGCCCGGACTCGCGACGGACGACGACCTGCGCACCGCGACCACGGCCGTGGAGCCCGCCGACGCCGAGCCGCAGGCCGACGACGCGACCGGTGCCGAGCCTTCCGTCCCGGCCGAGGCAGCCGACGTCGTGGCCGACGCCGACGCGCTGCCGGTGTCGCCCGTCGGCATCCGCGGTGTGACCGGGGACCCCGCCCGCGTGCCGGGCATCGCGGCCGGACGGCTCCGCGTGCAGGACGAGGGCTCGCAGCTCGCCGCACTGGCGCTGAGCCGGTCCTCGGCGATCCAGCCGGGGGAGCGGTGGCTCGACCTCTGTGCCGGACCCGGCGGCAAGGCCGCGCTGCTCGCGGCCGAGGCCGCACAGGCCGGCGCGACCCTCGTCGCGAACGAACTCGTGCCGGCGCGTGTCGGACTGGTGCGGAAGGCCCTCGCGGCGTTCGGCGACACCGTCAGCGTCGTCGAGGGGGACGCCCGCCGGTACGGCCAGGACGGCTCCGGCGTCCGCTACGACCGCGTGCTCCTCGACGCCCCGTGCACCGGCCTCGGCGCGCTCCGTCGGCGCCCGGAGGCCCGCTGGCGCAAGGTCCCCGAAGACGTGCAGGAGCTCGCGGTGCTGCAGACCGAGCTGCTCGACGCCGCGGTGCGGGTGCTCGCACCCGGCGGCACGCTCGCGTACGTCACGTGCTCGCCGCACCTCGCCGAGACCCGCGGGCAGGTCGACGCGCTGATGCGCCGGCACGGGGACCTGCTCGAGCAGGTCGACACCGCGTCGGTGGTCCGCTCGGTCGCCGCACGGGACCCACAGGTCGCGGACGGCATGACGGCGCAGCTCTGGCCACACCGGGTCGGGACCGACGCGATGTTCATCGCGCTGTTCCGCCGCCGGTGACGCGGCCGGTCACTCCATCCGGAAGTCGAAGCCGTCGTTGCTGGCCAGCCGACCCGCGGCGCGGACGAAGCGCAGCCCCTTGCCCAGGGTCCCGTCGGCGGTCGTGACGTTCTGGTCCTCGGCCTCGCGGATGCGCCAGGCGAGGTCCGTGCCGCGGGCGTCGTAGGCGACCCGCTCCATCGCCTCGACCACCCGGCGCTCGGCGACGGCGTCGACCTGCCGTGCGGTCGGCACCGGCTCGTCGGTGGGGACCGTGTCGTCCGGGTCCTCGGTGGGCTCGCCGCTCCGGGCGGCGGTCAGCAGCACCGTGCCGGTGGCCGCCACGCCCGCGAGGGCGTCGGCGTGGGTCAGTCCGAGCCCGCCGGACATGACCAGCTCGATGTCCACGGTCACCGGCGTGCCGTGGTCGAGCCGGGTCAGCCGGACCTGTCCGCGGCCGCCCCCGTTCTCCCAGCGCACCGCGTCGCCGTGGGACAGGAAGAGCGCGAAGTCCATGACCTCGAGCACGTCCTCGAGCTCGCGGATCACGTCGGGCAGCGGTGCGCCGGCGTCCGGGGCGAACACGACCCGCACGAGGATGGACTCCGGCCCCACATCCGTCATGGTCGCAGCCTAGGGGGGCCCGCCGAGCGCCGGTAGGGTTGTCGGGTGACGATCCGCATCTCGCCGAGCATCCTGTCCGCCGACTTCGCGAACCTCGAGCGCGAGCTCGGGCGCATCGCCACCGCCGACCTGGTGCACGTCGACGTGATGGACAACCACTTCGTGCCGAACCTGACGCTCGGGCTGCCGGTCGTCGAGCGCCTGCAGCAGGTCTCGCCGGTGCCGCTCGACGTCCACCTGATGATCACGGACGCCGACACCGAGGCCCCGAAGTACGCCGAGCTCGGGGTGTCGAGCGTGACCTTCCACCTCGAGGCGGCGACCGACCCGGTGGCGACGGCCGCGGCGATCCGGTCGAACGGCGCTCGTGCCGCGGTCGCGGTGAAGCCCGGCACGCCGATCACGCCCGTGCTCGCGCACCTCGACGCCTACGACATGATCCTGCTCATGACGGTCGAGCCCGGGTTCGGTGGCCAGTCCTTCATGCCCGAGGTGATGCCGAAGCTCGCCGACGCCCGTGCCGCCGTCGACGCCTCCGGTCTCGACGTCTGGCTCGAGGTCGACGGCGGCATCGCGGTCGACACCGTTCCCCAGGTCGTCCGGAGCGGGGCGGACACCCTGGTCGCCGGTTCCGCGGTCTACGGCGGCGACCCCGAGTCCCGCATCCGTGACCTCCGCGAAGCGGCGCAGCGTGCGCTCGCGGGACGGTAGCCTGGTCCCGTGAAGACGTTCGACGAGCTGTTCGCGGAGCTGACCGAGAAGGCCGCATCGCGCCCCGAGGGCTCCGGCACCGTCGCCGAACTGGATGCCGGCGTGCACCAGATCGGCAAGAAGATCGTGGAAGAGGCCGCCGAGGTCTGGATGGCCGCCGAGTACGAGGGCGACGTCCGCACGGCCGAGGAGATCTCGCAGCTCGTGTACCACCTGCAGGTGCTCATGGTCGCGAAGGGCCTCACCCCGGCGGACGTCTGGCGACATCTGTGACGCGCTGACCAGTCGCCGACCTCCACCAGAAAGCAGACCACCTGATGCTGCGCATCGCCGTGCCCAACAAGGGCTCGCTCTCCGAGACCGCCTCCGAGATGCTGCGGGAGGCCGGCTACGCCGGTCGTCGTGACCCAAAGGCCCTCCACCTGATCGACGAGCGCAACGGCGTGGAGTTCTTCTTCCTCCGTCCGCGTGACATCGCCACGTACGTGGGCTCCGGGGCGCTCGACGTCGGCATCACCGGCCGCGACCTGCTCCTCGACTCGGGGTCCCAGGCGCGCGAGGTCGACGCCCTCGGGTTCGCCGACTCGACCTTCCGCTTCGCGGGCACGCCAGGACGGTACAGCTCGCTGCAGGACCTCGACGGGGTCCGCGTCGCGACGAGCTACCCGGGGCTGGTGGGGGAGTTCCTCGGTCGTCACGGCGTGACCGCCACGCTCGTGCAGCTCGACGGTGCCGTCGAGAGCGCCGTCCGGCTCGGGGTCGCAGACGCGGTCGCCGACGTCGTCTCGACGGGCAGCACCCTGCGCCAGGCGGGCCTGGAGATCTTCGGTCCGGTCATCCTCGAGTCGACCGCGCTGCTCATCTCCACCGACGAGACCATCCCCGGCATCGACGTGCTCCGTCGTCGGCTGCAGGGCGTGCTCGTCGCCCGCGGCTACGTGATGCTCGACTACGACATCCCGACCGACCTGCTCGAGCAGGCGACCGCGATCGCCTCGGGCATCGAGTCCCCGACGGTCTCGCCGCTGCACGGACGCGACTGGTCCGCCGTCCGCGTGATGATCCCGCGCGACGACGCCAACCTCATCATGGACGCGCTCTACGACCTCGGCGCCCGCGCCATCCTCGTGAGCCCCATCCACGCCGCACGACTGTGAGCACCGCCGTGGGCGGCACCCGTGGCGGCGTCGCGGTCCGCGTCGTCCCGTGCCTCGACGTCTCCGGCGGCCGGGTGGTCAAGGGCGTCAACTTCCTCGACCTGCAGGACGCCGGTGACCCGGTCGAGCTCGCCGCGCGCTACTACGAGCAGGGTGCTGACGAGCTGACCTTCCTCGACGTCGGGGCCACGGTGGAGAACCGCTCGACGATGTACGACACGGTCACCAGGACGGCCGAGCAGGTCTTCATCCCGCTCACCGTCGGCGGTGGCGTGCGCAGCGTGGACGACGTGTCCCGACTGCAGCAGTGCGGCGCCGACAAGATCGGCGTCAACAGCGCGGCGATCGCCCGGCCCGAGCTCGTCGGGGAGATCGCCGACCGCTTCGGCGCGCAGGCCGTGGTGCTCTCGCTCGACGTCAAGCGCTCGGAGCGCACCGCCTCGGGCTTCGTCGTGACGACCCACGGCGGCCGCACGGAGACCGACGTCGACGCGGTCGCGTGGGCCCGCGAGGCCGTCGAGCGGGGCGCCGGTGAGCTGCTCGTGAACTCGATCGACGCCGACGGCACGAAGAACGGCTTCGACCTCGACCTCGTGCGCGCCGTCCGCGCCGTGTCGACCGTGCCGGTGATCGCCTCGGGCGGTGCCGGGCGGGTCGAGCACTTCGCGCCGGCCGTCGACGCCGGTGCCGACGCCGTGCTCGCCGCCAGCGTGTTCCACCGCGCGGAGATGACCATCGGCGACGTCAAGGACGCCCTGCGGGAGTCCGGGCACGCCGTACGCTAGGAGCCTCATGACCGACAGCACCAGCACCAGCACCGAGGCGGTCCTCGACCGCGCGCGCTTCGGTGCGGACGGCCTGCTCCCGGCAGTCGTGCAAGAGGAATCGTCGAAGGACGTCCTCATGCTCGGCTGGATGGACCGCGAAGCCCTCCGCCGCACCCTGACCGAGGGGCGGGTGACCTTCTGGTCCCGCTCGCGGCAGGAGTACTGGCGCAAGGGCGACACGTCCGGACACGCCCAGTACGTGCGTGCGGCCGCGCTGGACTGCGACGACGACACCCTCCTCGTGACCGTCGAGCAGGTCGGTGCCGCGTGCCACACGGGTGCCCACCGCTGCTTCGACGTCGACCCGCTCGACCCGGTCACCGCCTCGGCGCCTGCCGACGCGTCTGCCGACGCGTCTGCCGACGCGTCTGCCGACGCGACGGTCTCCGACCTGACGGAGGCGACCCGATGACCACGACGACCACCCCGCCGTCCGCGACGGTCCCCGACAAGCCGCACACGACCTCCCGTCCGGAGTTCGACGGCCTGCTGGCGGACGGCCACCGCGTCGTCCCGGTGGTGCGCGCCCTCTACGCCGACAGCGAGACGCCGGTCGGCGTCTACCGGAAGCTCGCCGACGGCCGCCCCGGGTCGTTCCTGCTCGAGTCCGCCGGTCAGGGCGGCCTGTGGTCGCGCTGGTCCTTCGTCGGCGTGCGGAGCTACGGCGTCCTGACCCAGGACGGCGACCGGGCCGCGTGGATCGACACCGGCATGAGCGTCGACCGTGCCGTGGGCTCGCTCGACGGCGCACCGCTCGAGGTCCTCGCGCGCCTGCACGAGCGCTGGGCCACGCCCCGCGTGCCGGGCACGCCGCCGCTCGTCGGCGGGACGGTCGGGTTCATCGGCTGGGAAGCCGTCCGGCAGCTCGAGCACCTGCCGAACGTGCCGCCGGCCGACTTCGAGGTGCCCGGGCAGTCCCTCGCCTTCGTCGCCGAGCTCGCCGCGCTGGACCACCGCACCGGACTCGTCCTGCTCGTGGCCAGCGCCCTCAACGACGGCACCGACGACGCTGACGCGCTCTGGGCCGGTGCGCAGGAGCGCCTCGACCGGATGCAGGCCGACCTCGTCCAGCCGAGCCCGGCCACCGTCGCCGAGGCCTTCGACATCGCCGAGCCCACCGCCAGGCACCGCACGACCCCGGTCGACTACATGGCGTCCGTCGTGCGGTCGAAGGACTTCATCCGCGACGGCGACGTCTTCCAGGTCGTCATCTCGCAGCGGTTCGACCACGACGTCACGGCCGACCCGCTCGACGTCTACCGGGTCCTCCGCACGCTCAACCCGAGCCCGTACATGTACTTCCTGTCCATGGCCGACACCGCTGGCGAGCCGTTCTGGATCGTCGGCGCGTCGCCAGAGGCACTGGTCAAGGTGCAGGACGGCCGGGTGATCACGCACCCGATCGCCGGGTCCCGCCCCCGCGGAGCCACGCCAGAGGAAGACGTGCGCCTCGGCGAGGACCTGCTCGACGACCCCAAGGAGCGGGCCGAGCACCTGATGCTCGTGGACCTGTCCCGCAACGACCTGCAGAAGGTGTGCGAGCCCGGCACCGTCGCGGTCACCGAGTTCATGACCGTCGAGCGCTTCAGCCACATCATGCACCTGGTGTCGAGCGTCGAGGGCGTCGTGCGGCCCGGACAGTCGGCGATCGACGTGTTCCGGGCGACGTTCCCGGCCGGCACGCTCTCCGGGGCGCCGAAGCCGCGTGCGCTGGAGATCATCGACGAGCTCGAGCCGGCCAAGCGCGGCGCGTACGCCGGGGTCGTCGGGTACTTCGACTTCGCCGGCGACGCCGACCTGGCGATCGCGATCCGGACGGCACTCATCAAGGACGGCGTCGCACGGGTGCAGGCAGGCGCCGGGCTCGTCGCCGACTCCGACCCCGCCACCGAGCACGCCGAGGCCGTCAACAAGGCCGCGGCGCCGCTCCGGGCCGTGGCCACCGCCAACCGCATGCGCGAGGTCCGGTCATGAAGCGCACCCGACCGCTCGTCGTCGTCCTCGGCCTGGCCGTCGCCGGCATCGTGATGCTCTCGTGGACCCAGACCTGGTTCACGCTCCGCCTGGACGCCGCCGCCGCCGTGACCCCGACCGTCGTGGCCGACGGGGCCGCCGCGGTCCCGCAGTTCACGGCGCTGGCGATCGCCCTGCTCGCGCTGTTCCTCGCCATGACCATCGCCGGACGGGTCGTGCGGGTCGTCCTCGCCGGCATCGAGATCCTGCTCGGCCTGGGCATCGTCGTGTCCGGGGTGTCCGCCCTCAGCGACCCGGTGTCGGCCGCGCGTGGTGCCGTCGGCGAGGTCGCGGGCGTGAGCGACCTGGCGGCGGTGCGCCGCATCGTCACGAGCGTCCACGTGACCGCGTGGCCCGCCGTCGGCATCGCCGGGGGCGTCCTCGCGGTGCTGCTCGGCATCGTCGTGCTCGTCGTGCAGCGCTCCTGGCCCGGGCCGAGCCGCAAGTACGCCGCGACGCCCACCGCGACCGCGCCGAAGTCGGCCCCGGTCGAGCGTGACGCGATCGTCGACTGGGACGACCTCAGCGCCGGGCTCGACCCGACGGACCCCGCCGACCCGGTCACCGTGACCGAGGCCGACCCCGTCCCCGTGACCGAGACGGACAGCCTCGGCACGGTAGGATCAGAGTCGCGTCGTACGACCGACGACGCCCACGACCATGAGGAGCACCGTGAGCACCACTGAGCCCGCAGATCTCGGCGAAGGCCACTCGCCGGCCGCCTGGACGTCCGTCATCATCATGCTGGCGGGCTTCGCGATCGGGACGCTGTGCTTCTGGTTCGACATCGCCTGGGGCGTCTGGGCGTCCGCCGGCATCGTCGTGATCGGCCTCGTCGTCGGCTGGGTCATGGGGCGTGCCGGCTACGGCGTCAACGGTCCGAAGTACGTCGGCAAGCACCACAACGAGTAGGGCGAGCATGCCGAACGTGCTCGAGACCCTCGTCGCGGGCGCGCTGGAGGACGCCGCCGCCCGTCGCCTCGACCGTCCGTACGCCGACGTCGAACGCGACCTCGACCGTGTGTCCTCCCCGCTCGACGCCCTCGACTTCCTGTCGGCGGGGGAGCGCGTGAAGGTCCTCGCCGAGGTCAAGCGCGCCAGCCCCTCCCGCGGGTCGATGGCCCCGATCGAGGACCCGGCCGCCCTCGCCGCCGACTACGAGCGCGGCGGTGCCTCGGCGATCAGCGTGCTGACCGAGGGACGCAAGTTCCTCGGGTCGCTCGCCGACCTCGAGGCCGTGAAGGCCCGCGTGTCGGTGCCGGTGCTCCGCAAGGACTTCATCGCCGACCCGTACCAGGTCGTCGAGGCCCGCGCGGCGGGTGCCGACATCGTCCTGCTCATCGTCGCCGCGCTCGACCAGGCCCAGCTCGTCGAGCTGCACGGCCTGGCCGAGGAGCTCGGCATGCGCGTGCTGGTCGAGGCCCACTCCGCGGACGAACTGTCCCGCGGGATCGACGCCGGAGCCCGGATCCTCGGCGTCAACGCCCGGGACCTCACCGACTTCTCGCTCGACCGCGACCTCTTCGGCTCCCTGGCCGACCGCATCCCCACCGGGGTCGTCCGGGTCGCCGAGTCCGCCGTGACCAGCCCCGCCGACGTCGCGCACTACCGGGCAGCCGGTGCCGACGTCGTCCTCGTCGGAGAGGCGCTGGTCACCGGCGCCGACCCGGCCGCAACGCTCGCGTCGTTCCTCGACGCCTGACCACCCCGTTCGCCGGGCGTCCGCGCCCGGCACCCCTGGAGCACCATCGTGACCTCACTCCGTGACCTCCACGGCCCGTACTTCGGTGACTTCGGCGGACGCTTCGTCCCCGAGTCGCTCGTGCTGGCCCTCGACGAACTCGAAGCCGCCTTCCGCGAGGCCTGGGCAGACCCGGCCTTCCACGACGAGCTGGACACGCTGCAGCGCGACTACACCGGCCGCCCGTCGATCATCACCGAGGTGCCGCGCTTCGCCAAGCACGCCGGCGGTGCCCGCGTGATCCTCAAGCGCGAGGACCTCAACCACACCGGCTCGCACAAGATCAACAACGTGCTCGGCCAGGCCCTCGTCGCGAAGCGCCTCGGCAAGACCCGCCTGATCGCCGAGACCGGCGCCGGCCAGCACGGCGTGGCCACCGCCACGGCCGCCGCGCTCTTCGGCATGGACTGCGTCGTCTACATGGGCGCCGTCGACACCGACCGCCAGGCGCTCAACGTCGCCAGGATGCGGCTGCTCGGCGCCGAGGTGATCCCGGTCGAGACGGGGTCGCGCACGCTGAAGGACGCCATCAACGACGCGCTCCGCGACTGGGTCGCCAACGTCGACTCGACGCACTACCTGCTCGGCACGGTCGCCGGACCCCACCCCTTCCCGGAGATGGTCCGTGAGTTCCACAAGGTGATCGGCGTCGAGGCCCGCCAGCAGGTCCTCGACCTCGTCGGCCGCCTGCCCGACGCCGTCGCGGCGTGCGTGGGCGGCGGGTCCAACGCCATGGGCATCTTCGAGGCCTTCCTCGACGACGAGTCCGTTCGCCTCCTCGGCTACGAGGCCGGCGGCGACGGCGTCGAGACCGGTCGCCACGCGGCCAGCATCACCCTCGGCCGCGAGGGCGTGCTGCAGGGCGCCAAGTCGTACCTGATGCAGGACGAGGACGGCCAGACGATCGAGAGCCACAGCATCTCCGCCGGGCTCGACTACCCGAGCGTCGGGCCCGAGCACGCCTACCTGGCGTCGATCGGTCGCGCGCAGTACGAACCCATCACCGACACCGAGGCGATGGAGGCCTTCCGTCTGCTGAGCCAGACCGAGGGCATCATCCCCGCGATCGAGTCGTCGCACGCCCTCGCCGGGGTCATCAAGCTCGGCAAGGAGCTCGGCCCCGACGGCGTCATCCTGGTGAACCTCTCCGGGCGCGGCGACAAGGACGTGGCCTCGGCCAGCCGGTACTTCGGCATCCTCGACGAGACGGCGGAGCAGCTGTGACCACCATCCGGACCGTCGCCACGACGATCGACCAGGCCAACACCGACCGTGCCGGTGCGGTGGTCGGGTACCTGCCCGCGGGCTTCCCGACGCTCGAGACCAGCATCGAGGCCGCCGTCGCCCTCGCCGAGAACGGCGTGGACGTCATCGAGCTCGGGCTGCCGTACTCGGACCCCGTGATGGACGGCCCCGTCATCCAGCGCGCGGCCGAGGAGTCCCTGGCGAACGGCTTCCGCGTCGCGCAGGTCTTCGACGCCGTGCACGCCATCACCGAGCGCGTCGACGTCCCCGTCCTCGTGATGACGTACTGGAACCCCGTGCTCCGGTACGGCGTCGAGCGCTTCGCCGACGACCTCGTGCAGTCCGGCGCCGCCGGCCTGATCACCCCTGACCTCATCCCCGACGAAGGCGGCGCGTGGATGGACGCCTCGGAGCGCACCGGTCTCGACCGCGTGTTCCTCGCGGCGCCGTCCTCCTCGGACGTCCGCATGCACCAGGCCGTCGAGGCCAGCCGGGGATTCGTCTACGCCGTCTCCACGATGGGCGTCACCGGCGCGCGACTCGGCGTCGACGTCGCCGCCCGCACGGTCGTCTCCCGACTCCGCGACGCGGGCGTCGCCCGCACCTGCGTCGGGCTCGGCATCTCGACCGCCGACCAGGTCGCCGAGGTCCTCGAGTACGCCGACGGCGCCATCGTCGGCTCGGCCTTCGTCCGCGCCCTCGCCGACCTCGGCGTCACCGGTGTCGGGCAGCGGGCCGCCGAGCTGACGGTCGGCGCCCAGCGCCGCTGACGACCAGCAGTTCCTGACGGGAGGCCCGGTGCGGGTGAGCGGACCCGCTCACCCGCACCGGGCCTCCAGGCCTCCCGGCCTCCATCGCGGTTCCCACAGACACCGCCGTCGGTTCCTGACCACCGGACCACCCGCGCTACAGTGATCCGGGGTCGACGCGGGTCGACCCACCGCCCGGACGCACCGGCTGCGCAGCAACGAAAGGCGAGAGCACCTCCATGCCCCTCCTGAGCATCCCGAGTCCCAGCACGGCCTGGCAGTACTTCGACCTGACGGCCTGGCTGCGCGACGTGTTCGGCTGGTCGCTGCCGCTCGACTTCCGCATCCACGCCTACGCGATCTGCATCCTCCTGGGGATCGTCGCCGCCGTGATCCTGACGAACCGCCGCCTGAACGCCCGCGGTGTCGAGCGCTGGATCATCATCGACATCGCGATCTGGGCGGTGCCGTTCGGCATCGTCGGCGGTCGGCTCTTCCACGTCCTGACGCACTTCAGCGACTACTTCGGGCCCGGGCGCGACCCGTGGTCCTTCCTCTACATCTGGGAGGGCGGCCTGGCGATCTTCGGGGCGCTCATCCTCGGGTCCGTCGGCGCCTACTTCGGCTGCCGTCAGGTGGGGCTGCGCTTCACCGCGTTCCTCGACGCCGTCGCGCCGGCGATGCTGCTCGCGCAGGCCTTCGGCCGCCTCGGCAACTACTTCAACCACGAGCTGTTCGGCATGCCGACCAGCCTGCCGTGGGGGCTGCAGATCGAGTCCTCGAACGCCGCGTACCCGACCGGGCTGCCGGAGGGCACCCTGTTCCACCCGACGTTCCTCTACGAGATCATCTGGAACGTCGTCGGCGTCGCCGTGATCCTGCTCGTCGACCGCCGCTTCCAGCTGCAGTGGGGCCGTGTCCTCGCGCTGTACCTCATCTGGTACGGCATCGGGCGCTCCGTCCTCGAGTCGATCCGCGTCGACACGAGCGAGACCTTCTTCGGCGTCCGCACCAACGTGTGGGTCGCGTTCATCGCGATCCTGCTCGGCATCGTCATCTTCGTGGTGCAGTCCCGCCGGCACACCGGCAAGGAGCCGAGCCCCTACCTGCCGGGTCGCGAGCCGCGGTCGAAGTCCGTAGACTCGGACGACACCTACTCGGAGCACGACGACGACGTCCCCGTCGGCGCCGCTTCCGGCTCGGTCGCCACAGCAGTCGATCGTTCCTGAGGGAGCGGCCTGGCGCCGCCACCCGACCAGCACCACCCCGACGGGTCTGCCACAAGCGGACCCATCCTCCGCACGACGTCCGGTACCCACCCGCTGACGCCGCGCACGGGCACCAGTTCCGCCCACCTCGAGCTCGCCCACCCCGGGTCCGGCCAGGTGGGGCGGAACGCACTACCGGGCCACCGCTGTCCCTGTTCCACTTCCTCGTGAGGACGGTTCCCCATGGCGCTCCTGCCACCCCAGTCCACGGCATCGGCCGCGCTCCTGCCGGCGCACCAGCGTTTCTCGGCGGTGCCGAAGGCCACCGGGATGTACGACCCGGCGAACGAGAAGGACGCCTGCGGTCTCGCGATGGTGGCGACGCTCCGCGGGACGCCAGGGCACGACATCGTCGACGCCGCACTCGGTGCGCTGCGCAACCTCGAGCACCGCGGTGCCGTCGGTTCTGACGCGGGCACCGGTGACGGCGCCGGCATCCTCTGCCAGGTGCCGGACGCCTTCCTCCGTGACGCCGTGCCGTTCGACCTGCCCGCGGCGGGGGAGTACGCCGTCGGCACCGCTTACCTGCCGGTGGACGCCGACGACCGCGCCGCCGTGAAGGCCGCGATCGAGGCCACCGCCGACGACGAGGGCCTCCGCGTCCTCGGGTGGCGCGAGGTCCCGGTCCGCCCGGAGGTCCTCGGCACCCTGGCCCGCGCCGCGATGCCGGCGTTCGAGCAGCTCTTCGTGGCGTCGACCCGCCACGACGAGCAGGGCGCCGCGTGGAACGGCATCGCGCTGGACCGCCAGGCGTTCCGGATGCGCAAGCGCGTCGAGCGCGAGCGCGAGGTCTACTTCATGTCGCTGTCCGCCCGGACGATGGTCTACAAGGGCATGGTCACGACGCTGCAGCTCGAGCCCTTCTACCCCGACCTCAGTGACGAGCGCTTCGCCTCGAAGCTGGCGATCGTGCACTCCCGGTACTCGACGAACACCTTCCCGTCGTGGCCGCTCGCCCAGCCGTTCCGCACGCTCGCGCACAACGGTGAGATCAACACCGTCCGCGGCAACCGGAACTGGATGCGCGCGCGGCAGTCGCAGCTCGAGAGCGACGTGCTCGGCGACATGGCGCCGCTGCTGCCGATCGTCAGCCCCGGTGCGAGCGACTCCGCGTCGTTCGACGAGACCCTCGAGCTCCTGACCCTGTCCGGCCGTTCGCTCCCGCACGCGGTGTCGATGATGGTGCCGGAAGCGTGGGAGAACCAGCTCGACATGGACCCCGACCTGCGGGCGTTCTACGAGTACCACTCGATGCTCATGGAGCCGTGGGACGGCCCCGCTGCCATCACCTTCACCGACGGCTCGCTCGTCGGCGCCACGCTCGACCGCAACGGGCTGCGTCCCGGACGGTTCTTGGTGACCGACGACGGGCTCATCGTGATGGGCTCGGAGACCGGTGTGATCGACGTGCCCGCGTCCAAGGTCGTCCGCAAGGGCCGTCTCCGCCCGGGCCGGCTCTTCCTGGTCGACACCGAGGCCGGCCGCATCATCGAGGACGACGAGGTCAAGCAGGGCCTGGCGTCGTCCGGGCCGTGGAGCGAGTGGCTCGAGGCCGGGCGCATCAACCTGCGCGACCTCCCCGAGCGCGAGCACATCGTGCACACCCCGGCGTCGGTCACCCGTCGCCAGCGGGCCTTCGGCTACACCGAGGAAGAGGTCCGCATCCTGCTGCGGCCGATGGCCCAGGCCGGTGCAGAGCCGCTCGGCGCCATGGGGTCGGACACGCCCATCGCGGTGCTCTCCGAGCGCCCCCGGCTGCTGTTCGACTACTTCACGCAGCAGTTCGCTCAGGTGACGAACCCGCCGCTCGACTCGATCCGCGAGCAGGTCATCACCTCGATGGGCCTCGGGCTCGGTCCGGAGCGCAACCTGCTCGACGCCGGTCCCGAGCACGCGAAGCAGATCGTGCTCGACTTCCCGGTCATCGACAACGACCAGCTCGCCAAGGTGCAGCACTTCGAGAGCGACTCCGGCCGGCACCTCTCGGTGACGATCAAGGGCCTGTACCGCGTCGACGCCGGCGAGCAGGCCATGGAGCAGCGGCTCCAAGCCGTGTGCGTCGAGGTCGACGAGGCCATCGAGGCCGGCAAGCAGTTCATCGTGCTCTCCGACCGCGACGGCAACGCCGAGAACGCGCCGATCCCGAGCCTGCTGCTGCTCGCCGCCGTGCACCACCACCTGATCCGGACCGAGCAGCGGATGAAGGCCGGGCTCATCGTCGAGGCCGGCGACGTGCGCGAGGTCCACCACGTGGCGACCCTCATCGGCTACGGCGCCTCGGCGATCAACCCGTACCTCGCCATGGAGACCTGCGAGAACCTCGTGCGCTCCGGCATGATCAGCGGGATCACCCCCGAGCAGGCCGTGAAGAACGTGATCAAGGCGCTCGGCAAGGGCGTGCTGAAGATCATGTCGAAGATGGGCATCTCGACGGTGTCGAGCTACGCCGGTGCGCAGGCGTTCGAGGCCGTCGGGCTCAGCCAGGCGTTCGTGGACCGCTACTTCACCGGCACCTCGTCGATCCTCGGTGGCGTCGACATCGACGTGATCGCCAAGGAGAACGCCCAGCGGCACCAGCAGGCCTACCCGCTGGACGGCTCGGTCGTCGCGCACGAGCGCCTGCAGACCGGCGGCGAGTACCAGTGGCGCCGACAGGGTCCGCCGCACCTGTTCAACCCGGACACGGTGTTCCGCCTGCAGCACGCCACGCGCTCGCGCCGGTACGACATCTTCCGCGAGTACTCCAGGGCCGTGGACGAACAGGCCGAGGAGCTCATGACGCTCCGCGGGCTGTTCCGGTTCAAGCAGGGCGAGCGCACCCCGGTGTCGCTCGAGGACGTCGAGCCGATCGAGTCGATCGTCAAGCGTTTCAACACCGGCGCCATGTCGTACGGCTCCATCTCCAAGGAAGCCCACGAGACCCTCGCGATCGCGATGAACCGGCTCGGTGGCCGGTCGAACACGGGCGAGGGCGGCGAGGACGTCGACCGCCTGCTCGACCCCGAGCGCCGCAGCGCGATCAAGCAGGTCGCGTCCGGGCGCTTCGGCGTGACGAGCATGTACCTGACCCACGCGACGGACATCCAGCTGAAGATGGCCCAGGGCGCCAAGCCCGGCGAGGGCGGCCAGCTGCCCCCGCAGAAGGTCTACCCGTGGGTCGCACGGACCCGGCACGCCACCGCCGGCGTCGGCCTCATCTCGCCGCCGCCGCACCACGACATCTACTCCATCGAGGACCTCAAGCAGCTGATCTTCGACGTCAAGCGCGCCAACCCCTCGGCGCGGGTCCACGTCAAGCTCGTCAGCCAGTCGGGCATCGGCGCGGTCGCAGCCGGCGTGACGAAGGCCCTGGCCGACGTCGTGCTCGTCTCCGGCCACGACGGCGGCACCGGGGCGTCCCCGCTGAACTCCCTGAAGCACGCCGGCACCCCGTGGGAGATCGGTCTCGCCGAGACGCAGCAGACGCTCATGTTGAACGGCATGCGCGACCGCGTGGTCGTGCAGGTCGACGGGCAGATGAAGACGGGCCGCGACGTCGTCGTGGCCGCGCTGCTCGGCGCCGAGGAGTACGGCTTCGCGACGGCACCGCTCGTCGTCGAGGGCTGCATCCTGATGCGGGTCTGCCACCTCGACACATGCCCGGTCGGCGTCGCGACGCAGAACCCGGAGCTCCGCAAGCGGTTCTCCGGCAAGCCCGAGTTCGTCGTCAACTTCTTCGAGTTCATCGCACAGGAGGTCCGCGAGCTCCTCGCCGAGCTCGGCTTCCGCACCCTCGACGAGGCCATCGGTCAGGCCGACGCCCTCGACGTCGACCGCGCCGTGCACCACTGGAAGGCATCCGGCCTCGACCTGGCCCCCGTCCTCGCGGGCCCGCAGTTCGCGCCCGACGAACCCCGCCGACACCACCGCGAGCAGGACCACGAGCTCGAGCAGCACTTCGACGTGCAGCTCATCCACCGGGCGTCCGACGTGCTCGAGCACGGCGGGTCGCTCACGCTCGACCTGCCCATCCGCAACACCGAGCGCGCGGTCGGCACGATGCTCGGCCACGAGGTCACCCTGCGCCACGGCGAGAACGGGCTGCCGGCCGGGTCGATCGACATCACGCTGCGCGGGTCCGCCGGGCAGTCGCTCGGCGCGTTCCTGCCGGCCGGCATCACCCTCCGGCTCATCGGCGACAGCAACGACTACGTCGGCAAGGGCCTGTCGGGCGGCGACATCGTGGTGCGTCCCGCCGAGTCCAGCGGCTTCGAGCCGTCGGAGAACGTCATCGCCGGCAACGTCATCGGCTACGGCGCGACCCAGGGCAGCATGTTCATCCGCGGCATCGTGGGGGAGCGCTTCCTGGTCCGCAACTCCGGAGCCAGTGCCGTGGTGGAGGGCGTCGGCGACCACGCCCTCGAGTACATGACGGGCGGCCTCGCGGTCATCCTCGGTGAGACCGGGCGCAACCTCGGCGCCGGCATGTCCGGCGGCACCGCGTACGTCCGTGGCCTCCGGCGGGAGCACGTCAACACCGACGCGCTCGCGAGCGGTGAGCTCCGGCTCGAGCCGCTCGACAGCGCCGACGTCGAGATCGTCACCGACCTGCTCCGGCGGCACGCCGACGAGACCGAGTCGACCCTGGCCGCCGGGCTGCTCGAGTCCGGTGACCTCAGCGAGTTCGTGAAGGTGCTCCCGCGGGACTACGCGGCCGTGCTCGAGACGCGCAGACAGGCCGTCGACGAGGGGCTCGACCCCGACGGCGACATCGTGTGGAACAGGATCATGGAGGTGACCGCAGGTGGCTGACCCCAAGGGGTTCCTGAAGGTCCAGGAACGAGAACTGCCGCCCCGGCGGCCCGTGCCCGTGCGGCTCATGGACTGGAAAGAGGTCTACGAGCAGCAGGAGTCGGGCGCGCTCAAGCGCCAGGCCGGCCGCTGCATGGACTGCGGCGTGCCGTTCTGCCACCAGGGCTGCCCGCTCGGCAACCTGATCCCGGAGTGGAACGACCTCACGTGGCGCGGCGACGGCCGCCAGGCGATCGAGCGGCTCCACGCGACGAACAACTTCCCGGAGTTCACCGGGCGCCTCTGCCCGGCGCCCTGCGAGGCCTCCTGCGTGCTCGGCATCAACCAGCCGCCGGTGACCATCAAGCAGGTCGAGGTCTCGATCATCGACGAGGCGTACCAGAAGGGCTGGGTCACTCCGCACCCGCCCGAGCGCCTGACCGGCAAGACCGTCGCCGTCGTGGGCTCCGGCCCCGCCGGCCTGGCCGCCGCGCAGCAGCTCACCCGCGCCGGTCACACCGTCGCCGTCTACGAGCGTGACGACCGCATCGGTGGTCTGCTCCGCTACGGCATCCCGGACTTCAAGATGGAGAAGCGCCAGATCGACGCGCGCCTCGCCCAGATGCAGGCCGAGGGCACCCGCTTCCGCGCGGGCGTCGAGATCGGCCGCGACATCACCTGGGACGACCTGAAGTCCCGCTACGACGCCGTCGTCGTCGCCACCGGGGCCACCGTCCCGCGCGAGCTGGCGATCCCGGGGCGTGACCTCGAGGGCGTGCACTTCGCGATGGAGTACCTCGTGCAGCAGAACCGCGCGGGTGCCGGCACCGTGGTCGACAACCAGGTCACGGCCGAGGGCAAGCACGTCGTCGTCATCGGCGGCGGCGACACCGGTGCGGACTGCATCGGCACCGCCCACCGTCAGGGTGCCCTCAGCGTGACGAACCTGGCGATCGGCAAGCAGCCGCCCGTCGAGCGTCCGCAGGACCAGCCCTGGCCGATGTTCCCGACGCTGTACGAGGTCGCGAGCGCCCACGAGGAGGGCGGTGAGCGCACCTTCCTCGCGTCCACGGTCGAGTTCCTGGCCAACGACGCGGGCGAGGTCCGCGGCCTGCGCGTGGCGGAGACCGAGTACGTCGACGGCCGCCGCGTCCCGAAGGCCGGCACCGAGCGCGAGATCCCCGCGGACCTCGTCCTCATCGCGATGGGCTTCACCGGCCCGGAGACCCACACGATCGAGCCGCAGCTCGGTCTGCCGGTCGACGCCTCCGGATCCGTGGCACGCCAGTCCGACTACACGACGAACGAGCCGGGCGTCTTCGTCGCCGGTGACGCCGGTCGTGGGCAGTCCCTCATCGTCTGGGCCATCGCCGAGGGCCGTGCGGCCGCGGCGAAGGTCGACGAGTACCTCGAGGGCACGACGATGCTCCCGGCGCCGGTGAAGGCGACCGACCGGGCGATCTCCGTCTGATGCACACCACAGGGTGAGCGGGAGGCCACCGGCACTCGATAGGGTGCTGGTGGCCTCCTCGTCATGCGAAGCCCCACGAGCACGACATGCCGCACGCCCCACCGTTCTCTCGCGAGAGAGACCGTCCACCACACGAAGGAATCCATTGCGACGCGCAAAGATCGTTTCGACCCTCGGACCGGCCACCTCGGACTACGAGACCGTCAAGGAGATCATCCAGGCCGGTGTCGACGTCGCCCGACTCAACCTGAGCCACGGTGACTACAGCGTCCACGAGGCCAACTACGTCAACGTCCGCCGTGCCGCCGAGGAACTCGGCAAGCCGGTCGCGATCCTCGTCGACCTGCAGGGTCCGAAGATCCGCCTCGCCAAGTTCGCCGACGGCCCGCACGAGCTCGCCGTGGGCGACGTCTTCACCATCACGACCGAGGACGTCCTCGGGTCGAAGGAGATCTGCGGCACGACCTTCAAGGGCCTGCCGCAGGACGTCAAGCCCGGCGACCCGCTGCTCATCGACGACGGCCGGGTGCGCCTGCGCGTGCTCGACACCGACGGCGTCCGCGTCCGCACCGAGGTCGTCGTCGGCGGCACCGTGTCGAACAACAAGGGCATCAACCTGCCCGGCGTCGCCGTGAACGTCCCCGCGCTCAGCGAGAAGGACGAGGCCGACCTCCGCTGGGGCATCCGCATCGGTGCGGACCTCATCGCGCTGTCCTTCGTCCGGAACGCCTCCGACGTCGTCCGCGCCCACGAGATCATGGACGAGGAGGGCAAGCGCCTCCCGGTGATCGCCAAGATCGAGAAGCCGCAGGCCGTCGACTCCCTCGAGGAGATCATCGACGCCTTCGACTCGATCATGGTCGCCCGCGGTGACCTCGGTGTCGAGCTCCCGCTCGAGGCCGTCCCGATCGTGCAGAAGCGCGCCGTCGAGCTGTCCCGCCGCATGGCGAAGCCGGTCATCGTCGCGACGCAGATGCTCGAGTCGATGATCTCCTCGCCGATCCCGACCCGCGCCGAGACCTCCGACGTCGCGAACGCCGTGCTCGACGGCGCCGACGCCGTGATGCTCTCCGGTGAGACCAGCGTCGGTGAGTACCCGGTGCAGACCGTCCGCACGATGGCCCGCATCGTCGAGTCGACCGAGGACCACGGCCTGGAGCGCATCGCGCCGCTCGGCACGAAGCCCCGCACCCTCGGCGGCGCCATCACGCTGGCCGCCGTCGAGATCGCGGAGTTCACCGAGGCCTCGTACCTCTGCGTGTTCACCGAGTCCGGCGACTCCGCACGCCGCATGTCGCGCCTGCGTCACGGCCTGCCGATCATCGCGTTCACCCCGAACGAGGCCACCCGCCGTCGCATGGCGCTGACCTGGGGCGTCCGCTCGTTCCTCGTGGAGCGCAAGACCCACACCGACGAGCTCTTCTCGCAGGTGGACGACGTCCTCCTCGAGAACGGCCTGGCCGCCCCCGGCGACCGCGTCATCGTGACGGCCGGGTCGCCCCCCGGACTCGAGGGCTCCACGAACGACCTCCGCGTGCACCGCGTCGGCGACGCGCACGCCGAGGCCGCCCCGGCCTACGTCCGGGACTGACCCGCACCACGCACACCGCGCGACGGCGCGGACGGGAGGCCCGCCACGGCTCGCAGCTGTCGGCCTCCGGTCCGCGCCGTCATGCGTCCACCGCCCCACCCGCTCGACAGGAGACGACCACGATGCGTGAACCGAGCCTCCCGTCCGGTACCGAGGCACGTCGCCCCGGCGACGTCCGCAGGTGGCGGCGCTACCTGGCGGACGAACGCGCGGAGGCGGCCGTCTACCGGAACCTGGCGTCGCGGCGATCGGGCGAGGACCGCCACATCCTCGACGCCCTCGCCGAGGCCGAGGGCCGCCATGCACAGCACTGGGTGGACCTGCTCGGTGCCGACGTCGGACGTCCGCTCCGGGGGAGCCTGCGCACCCGGGTCCTCGCGACCCTGGCGAAGCGCTTCGGCTCCGTGTTCGTGCTGGCGCTCATGCAGCGCGCCGAGGACCGCTCACCCTACGCCGACGACGCCGACGCCACCGCGCAGATGGCGGCCGACGAGCGCATCCACGGCGAGGTCGTCCGTGGGCTCGCGAACCGTGGGCGGATGCGCCTGTCCGGCACCTTCCGCGCGGCGGTGTTCGGGGCGAACGACGGGCTCGTGTCGAACCTGGCGCTCATCATCGGCATCAGTGCCTCCGGCGCCGACCGGCACTTCGTCCTGCTGAGCGGCATCGCGGGGCTCCTCGCCGGCGCGCTGTCGATGGGGGCGGGGGAGTACGTCTCCGTCCGGTCGCAGCGGGAGCTCCTCGAGGCCTCCGCACCGCACCCCGAGGCCGGCAGCGCGGTGGCCGACCTCGACGTCGACGCCAACGAACTCGCCCTGGTCTACCGGGCCAGGGGCATGCCGGAGGACGAGGCCGCCGCGCACGCCGCCGACGTGCTGGCCGGCTTCGGCAGCGCCCCGGAGACCCGACCGACGCGCATCCCCGACGACCACGAGGCCGTCGGCAACGGCATGAGCGCCGCCATCTCGAGCTTCTGCTTCTTCGCCTCGGGCGCGGTCATCCCGATCCTGCCCTACCTGTTCGGGCTCGACGGCTGGGCGGCCATCGGCGTCGCGGCAGCGCTCGTCGGCGTCGCCCTGCTCGGCACCGGCGCGGTCGTGGGCGTGCTGAGCGGTGCGTCGCCGTTGCGCCGGGCACTGCGCCAGCTCACGATCGGCTTCGGCGCCGCCGTGGTGACCTACCTGCTCGGCCTGCTCTTCGGGACCGGCGCCGCCTGACGCGCGGGCGTGCCCGGACGCACCGTCAGCGCCGGAGGGCCGCGCGTGGGGGCAGGAGCAGGAGCGCTCCGACGCCCACCACGATGAGCGCGATGCCGGCGAGGACCGTGAAGACCGTCAGCGCCAGGCCGGGCGCGAGCAGCACGGCCACGCCGCCGAGGAGCGACAGCACCCCGCTGACGACCGACGGGACGCGGGACGAGCCCGGGTGGCCGACCGCACCGCCCACGAGGGCCGCGACGCCCTCGACCAGGAACGCCACCCCGGCGAGCACGGCGTAGACGAGCAGCGGGATCGCCGGGTCGAGCAGGGCCACGAGACCCGCGGCGGCCACGAGGGTGCCGACGACGCCGGAGGTCCACCGCCAGAGCGGGGGTGTGCCGTGCCCGCGGACCGCGGCGAAGACGCGCAGCACGCCGGACACGACGAGGTACACGCCGAACACCAGGGCGACGACGACGAGCGACGGACGTGGCAGGACGACGGCGACGACGCCGAGCACGACGGCGACCGCGGCCGTGACGACCACGAAGACCCGGAACGTGCGGACGGCACGGGAATCCACGGGCACTCCTCCTGACTGGACTGCTGAGCCCTCGACGGTACCCGGGGTCCGTCTGGTCCGTCCGGGAGCACCGGCCGTCCGCGGGGCGCGCTGCTGGTAGCGTGGGTGCCCTCGCGAGTGTGGTGGAATCGGCAGACACGGGGCACTCAAAATGCTCTGCCTCACGGCGTGCGGGTTCAAGTCCCGCCACTCGTACCAAGGCCGTTCACGGCGCGCGGGGCTGTTCCGGCCCCGGGTCCCGCCACTCGTACCATGGCCGTTCACGGCGCGCGGGGCTGTTCCGGCCCCGGGTCCCGCCACTCGTACCAGACAACGAACGGCCGCTGCGTGCCGAAGGCGTCGGGTCTAGTAGGCTCTCCGTCGTGAGTGACACAGAAGCAACTGCAACAGCACCCCGTCGCGTCGTCGTCGCCGAGGACGAGTCGCTCATCCGCCTGGACATCGTCGAGATCCTCCGCGACAACGGGTTCGACGTCGTCGGCGAAGCGGGTGACGGTGAGACCGCGGTCCAGCTGGCCACCGACCTGCGTCCCGACCTCGTCATCATGGACGTCAAGATGCCACAGCTCGACGGGATCTCCGCCGCCGAGAAGCTCTCCAAGAACCACATCGCTCCGGTCGTCCTGCTGACGGCGTTCAGCCAGAAGGAACTCGTCGAGCGCGCGACCGAGGCCGGCGCGCTCGCGTACGTCGTGAAGCCCTTCACCCCGAACGACCTGCTCCCCGCGATCGAGATCGCCCTCTCGCGGTACCAGCAGATCATCACGCTCGAGGCCGAGGTCGCCGACCTGGTCGAGCGCTTCGAGACCCGCAAGCTCGTCGACCGCGCCAAGGGCCTGCTCAACGAGAAGATGGGCCTGACCGAACCCGAGGCCTTCCGCTGGATCCAGAAGGCCTCCATGGACCGCCGCCTGACCATGCACGACGTCGCCAAGGCGATCATCGAGCAGCTCAGCGCCAAGAAGTAGTCGCGCACCACTGCTGCGGAAGCGCCGTCACCCGGTCCGGGTGGCGGCGCTTCCTCGTGCGGTGACCATCTGCGAAGGTGGAGGCGTGAACGACGTCGTGATCCGAGCCTCCCGTCCGTCCGACATGCCGGCGGTGGCCGACCTGCGGTGGCGGTGGAGCATCGAGGAGGGCGGCCAGACGCCGGTCCACACGGTCGAGGCCTACCGGTCGGCGATGACCGCGTTCGCCCGGGCGCACCCGGAGACCCACCGGTGCGTCGTCGCGGAACGCGACGGCCTGGTGCTCGGGATGGCGTGGCTCGGCCTGGTGGGCCGTCCGCCGACGCCGGACCGGCCCGACGGTCGGCTGACCGGCGACGTGCAGACGGTGTACGTGCACCCGGACCTGCGTGGGCTCGGTGTGGCGGGACGTCTCGTCACGGCGTTGCTCGACGTCGCGGACGACCTCGGCGTGGAGCGGGTGTCGGTGCACTCGAGCGTCGACGGCGAGCGGCTGTACCGACGGCTCGGCTTCGGCGACGCCCGGCTGCTGCTGCAGCGGCCGCCGGAGGACTGAGGGTCAGCGCCGCTCGCGGATCATGTTGGTGATGCGCACGGTCGAGCAGCGTCGGCCCTGGTCGTCCGTGAGCACGATCTCGTGCGTGGTGAGCGTGTTGCCGAGGTGGATCGCCGTGCAGGTGCCCGTGACGAGGCCGCTCGTCGCACTGCGGGAGTGCGAGGCGTTCAGCTCGATGCCGACGGCGTAGCGACCGGGCCCCGCGTGCACGTTCGCCGCCATCGACCCGAGGCTCTCGGCGAGCACCACGTACGCCCCGCCGTGCAGGAGCCCGACCGGCTGCCGGTTGCCCTCGACCGGGATCGTGCCGACCGCGCGCTCGGCGGTCAGCTCCGTGATGACCATGCCCATCTTGGTGGCGAGTTCACCCATGCCCCGCTCGACGAGACGCTCGTCGACGGGGCCGGTGGTGGTCGGTTCGTCGGTCACAGCGCTTGACTTCCGTGTCGGGGGGCGTCGGTAGGCTGTCCGGGTGTCGGACTCCGCAAAGCCTACCCTCATGGTCATCGACGGCCATTCGCTCGCCTTCCGGGCCTTCTATGCGCTGCCTGTGGACAGCTTCGTCAACCGTGACGGGCAGCACACCAACGCCATCCACGGCTTCATATCGATGCTGTTGATGCTGCTGCAGCGCGAGAAGCCGACGCACCTCGCGGTGGCGTTCGACATCTCCCGGTTCTCGTTCCGCACGCGTGAGTACGCCGAGTACAAGGGCACCCGCTCGGAGACCCCGGCGGAGTTCAAGGGGCAGATCCCGCTGCTGCAGCAGGCGCTCGAGGCCATGGGCATCACGACCGTCACGAAGGAGGACTACGAGGCCGACGACATCCTCGCGACGCTCTCCTCGCAGGGGGCCGAGCAGGGCTTCCAGGTCTACGTGGTCTCCGGCGACCGCGATGCCATCCAGCTCGTCAACGACGACGTCACGCTGCTCTACCCGTCGGTCCGCGGGGTGTCCGAACTGACCCGCTACGACCGCGACAAGGTCTACGAGCGCTACGGCATCGAGCCGCACCAGTACCCGGACGTGGCCGCGCTCGTCGGGGAGACCAGCGACAACCTCATCGGCGTCGACAAGGTCGGCGAGAAGACCGCGGTCAAGTGGGTGACGCAGTACGGCTCGCTCGAGGGCGTCCTCGAGCACGCGGACGAGATCAAGGGCGTCGTGGGCAACAACCTGCGCGAGCAGCAGGACCGGGCCGTCCGGAACCGCCGTCTGAACCGGCTGGTCACCGACGTGGAGCTGCCCGTCGGGCCGGCCGACGTCGCGCTCCGCCCCCTCGACGAAGCCGCCGTCCGCGAGCTCTTCGCCACGCTGCAGTTCCGCACGCTGCTCGACCGCGTGTTCAAGGTCGCAGGAACCGGTGAGCCCAGCGAGCAGACCACGGACGGCGTCGTCGAGGACACCGGCATCACCCCGCCGCCGGTGAAGACCCTCATCGACGAGGAACTCGGCTACTGGCTCGAGCGCAAGACCGCGGCGGACAGCGAGAACGGCTACGGCGTCGCGGTGGAGGTCATCGACGGCCGCCTCAGCGCGATCGGGATCGCCACCCACGACGACGCCGTCCTGGTGCCCGGCGGCAGCGGCGCCCAGGACTACGAGCAGCTGACCGCCTGGTTCGCCTCCGACGCCCCGAAGCACTTCCACGACGCCAAGGCCGCCATCAAGGCCCTCGGCACCGCGGGGATCGCCGTCAACGGCGTGGCCGGGGACGCCCGCATCATGGGGTGGCTGGCGAACCCGGGCAAGCAGGGCCAGCCCCTGACCGACCTGGTCTACCAGGAGCTCGGCGAGGAACTGCCCACCGCCGACCCGAACCAGCTCGTCCCCGAGACCGCCCCGGTGAACGTCGGCGTGCACGCCTGGTACGTCCTCCGTGTGACCACGGCGCTCCGGGCCCGCATCGACCCCGGTTCGCTCGGGGTGCTCGACGACATCGAGCTGCCGCTGGTCTCGGTGCTCGCGCAGATGGAGACCACCGGCGTCGGCATCGACCGTCCGGTGCTGACCGGGCTGTCGAAGGAACTCGGGGAGCGCGCTGCCGACCTCGCGCAGCAGGCCTTCACGGAGATCGGCCACGAGGTCAACCTCGGGTCGCCGAAGCAGCTGCAGGAGGTCCTGTTCACCGAGCTGGCGATGCCGAAGACCCGCAAGACCAAGACGGGCTTCTCGACCGACGCCGCGAGCCTGACCGACCTGCAGGAGCAGTACCCGCACCCGTTCCTCGGCCTGCTGCTGCAGCACCGTGACGCCACGAAGCTCCGGCAGATCGTCGACACCCTCGACGCCGCGGTCGTCGACGGCCGCATCCACACGCGGTACGAGCAGACCGGCACGAGCACGGGGCGTGTGTCCTCGACCGACCCGAACCTGCAGAACATCCCCGTCAAGACCGCCGTCGGTCGCCGCATCCGGTCCGCGTTCGCCGTCGCCGAGCCGTACACGACGCTCCTGACGGCGGACTACTCGCAGATCGAGATGCGGATCATGGCGCACCTCTCCGGCGACCCCGGTCTGGTGCAGGCCTTCAACGAGGGCGAGGACCTCCACCGGTTCGTCGGCGCCCGGGTGTTCGGGGTCGAGCCGGCGGACGTCAGCCCCGAGATGCGCACCAAGGTCAAGGCGATGTCGTACGGGCTCGCCTACGGTCTCAGCGCGTTCGGCCTGTCGAAGCAGCTGCGCATCGAGCAGAGCGAAGCCCGCACCCTGATGACCGAGTACTTCGCCCGGTTCGGCGCCGTGCGGGACTACCTCCGCAACGTCGTCGAGCAGGCCCGCGAGGACGGCTACACGGAGACGATCTTCGGTCGCCGCCGCCCCTTCCCGGACCTCAAGAGCCCGAACCGGGTGCTGCGCGAGAACGCCGAGCGGGCCGCCCTGAACGCACCGATCCAGGGATCGGCGGCGGACATCATGAAGATCGCGATGCTCGGCGTCGCGTCCGACCTCCGCGACGGCGAGCTCGGCACACGACTGCTGCTCCAGGTGCACGACGAACTGATCCTCGAGGTCGCCCCCGGTGAGCAGGAGCGCGTCGAGGAGATCCTGCGGGCGCGCATGGGGTCGGCGGCCGACCTGACCGTGCCGCTCGACGTGCAGGTCGGCACCGGCGCCAACTGGGAGGTCGCCGCGCACTGACCTGCGCTCGGTAGGGTCGGAGCATGACCACAGCGCGTCCCGTCCGTCAGCCCTCCGCCGTCGACCGGGTCGCCGAGGACTGGGTGACCACCCTCGTCGACCTCGACCCGACCATCGCCACGTACATCGGGGTCCCCGGGCGGACGGGGGAGTACGGCGACACCTCGCCCGCCGGAGCCGCGGCGTCGGCCGACGCGGCCCGTGCGGCTCGGCGTGCCCTCGACGCGGCCGAGCCCGTCGACGCCGTCGACCGCGTCACGAAGACCGACCTCGGGGCGGAGCTCGACCTGGTCGTCGAGTCGTACGAGCGGAAGCTGCACCTCCGCGACCTCAACGTCATCACCAGCCCGGCGCAGGCCCTGCGCGAGGTCATCGACCTGATGCCCACGGCGACCACGTCCGACTGGGAGGACGTCGCGAGCCGGGTGCGCGCACTGCCCGACGCGCTCGAGGGCTTCCGCGAGACCCTGCTCGAGGGCACCCGCGACCAGGTGGTCCCCGCCCGTCGGCAGGTCGAGCTCGTCGCCGAGCAGATGGCCAGGAGCGGGGCGGACGACGGCTTCTTCCGACAGCTCGCCACGACGGCGGCGCTCGACGACGGCGCCCCGGTCCCCGACGCACTCCGCGCGGAGCTGGTCCGCGGGGGCGAGGTCGCCGCGGCCGCGTACCGCTCGTTCGGCCGGTTCCTCCAGCACGAGCTGATGCCCCTCGCGATGCCGACCGACGCCGTGGGCCGTGACGACTACGAGCTGCACTCCCGCCGGTTCCTCGGTGCGGTGGTCGACCTCGACGAGACGTACGCGTGGGGCCTCGAGGAGCTCGCCCGGATGCGCGAGGAGCAGGAGCGCATCGCCGACCGGATCGAGTCCGGCGCGTCCGTGGCCCGCGCGATCGAGGTCCTCGACGCCGACCCCGCCCGCATGCTGCACGGCACGGACGCCCTCCGGCAGTGGATGCAGGAGACCAGCGACGAGTCGATCCGCGCGATGGACGGCCGCTACTTCGACATCGCGGACCCGATCCAGCGCCTGGAGTGCCGCATCGCCCCCACGCAGGAGGGCGGGATCTACTACACGGGCCCGTCCGACGACTTCTCGCGCGCCGGCCGCATGTGGTGGTCCGTGCCGGAGGGCGTCACCGAGTTCGGCACCTGGCGCGAGAAGACCACGGTGTACCACGAGGGCGTGCCCGGTCACCACCTGCAGATCAGCCAGGCCGTCTTCAACCGCGGCGAGCTGAACACCTGGCGTCGGCAGCTGGCCGGCCCCTCCGGTCACGTGGAGGGCTGGGCGCTGTACGCCGAGCGCCTGATGGAGCAGCTCGGGTTCCTCGACGACGACGGTGACCGCCTCGGCATGCTCGACGGCCAGCGGATGCGCGCCGCGCGCGTGGTGCTCGACATCGGCGTGCACCTGCAGAAGACCAACCCGGACGGCGGCGGCTGGACGTGGGAGTACGCCCTCGACTTCATGGGGCAGAACGTCAACATGGACCCGGCGTTCGTGCGCTTCGAGGTCGCCAGGTACTTCGGCTGGCCCGGGCAGGCTCCGTCGTACAAGGTGGGCCAGCGCGTGTGGGAGTCCGTCCGTGACGAGGTCGCCGCTCGCGAGGGCGCCGACTTCGACCTCAAGGCGTTCCACCACCGGGCACTGGCGCTCGGCGGTGTCGGCCTCGACACCCTCCGGTCGGCGCTGCTCGACTGACGCAGCAGCCCGCGCGGACGACCGCGACACGCGCCCTGCCCCGCTTGTGAGGGGTCGAGCGCACCGGTTAGACTTGTGCGGCGCAATCCGCGTCACCAGAATCCACCGCCACGGCGGCAGCATGCGGGCACTGTCCCCGCGTCGCCCTGGCCCGACTCATGTCCGTTCGGAGCAATCTCTACATGACAACCACTACGACCAAGGCTCCTAAGCAGGTCGCCATCAACGACATCGGTTCGGCTGATGACTTCCTGGCCGAGGTCGAGAAGACCCTGAAGTTCTTCAACGACGGCGATCTCATCTCCGGCACCGTCGTGAAGATCGACCGCGACGAGGTCCTCCTCGACGTCGGGTACAAGACCGAGGGTGTCATCCCCTCGCGCGAGCTCTCGATCAAGCACGACGTCGACCCCAACGAGGTCGTCAACGTCGGTGACGAGGTCGAGGCCCTGGTCCTCCAGAAGGAGGACAAGGAAGGCCGCCTCATCCTGTCGAAGAAGCGCGCGCAGTACGAGCGTGCATGGGGCGACGTCGAGAAGATCAAGGAGTCCGACGGGGTCGTCACCGGCACCGTCATCGAGGTCGTCAAGGGTGGCCTCATCGTGGACATCGGTCTCCGCGGCTTCCTCCCGGCATCGCTCATCGAGCTCCGCCGCGTGCGCGACCTCACGCCGTACCTCGGTCAGGAGATCGAGGCCAAGATCCTCGAGCTCGACAAGAACCGCAACAACGTCGTGCTCTCGCGTCGTGCACTGCTCGAGCAGACGCAGTCCGAGTCGCGCACCACGTTCCTGAACAACCTCCACAAGGGCCAGGTCCGCAAGGGCGTCGTCTCGTCGATCGTCAACTTCGGTGCGTTCGTCGACCTCGGCGGCGTCGACGGTCTCGTCCACGTGTCCGAGCTCAGCTGGAAGCACATCGAGCACGCCAGCGAGGTCGTCGAGGTCGGTCAGGAAGTCACCGTCGAGATCCTCGAGGTGGACCTGGACCGCGAGCGCGTGTCGCTCTCGCTCAAGGCCACGCAGGAAGACCCGTGGCAGGTCTTCGCCCGCACCCACGCGATCGGCCAGATCGCACCGGGCAAGGTCACGAAGCTCGTGCCGTTCGGTGCCTTCGTCCGCGTCGCGGACGGCATCGAGGGCCTGGTCCACATCTCGGAGCTCTCGAACAAGCACGTCGAGCTCGCCGAGCAGGTCGTGTCCGTCGGCGACGAGGTCTTCGTGAAGATCATCGACATCGACCTCGACCGTCGCCGCATCTCGCTCAGCCTCAAGCAGGCCAACGAGGGCGTCGACCCGGAGAGCGCCGAGTTCGACCCGGCCCTCTACGGCATGCCGACCGAGTACGACGACAAGGGTGACTACAAGTACCCCGAGGGCTTCGACCCGGAGACCAACGAGTGGCTCGAGGGCTACGACGCGCAGCGCGAGGTCTGGGAAGGCCAGTACGCGGCCGCCCAGGGTCGTTGGGAGGCCCACAAGGCCCAGGTCGCCAAGTCCCTCACGGACGAGGCAACCGGCACCTTCGACCTCCCGGCCAGCGCGTCCTCGTCGTTCACCACCGAGCAGGCCGGCCAGGGCACCCTGGCCGACGACGCCTCGCTCGCGGCGCTCCGCGAGAAGCTCAGCTCGACCAACTGATCGAGCTCAGCAGCAACTGAACGCACCGGAAGCCCGGCATCCCTCAGGGGGTGCCGGGCTTCCGGCGTTCGCGGGGCACCCACGCCTAGGCTGGTGGCCGTGCGCATCATCGGACTCACGGGCGGCATCGCCGCGGGGAAGTCGACCGTCTCGGGTCGCTGGGCAGCGCTCGGCGCCGTCGTCGTCGACGCGGACCGCCTGGCGCGGGACGCCGTCGCTCCCGGCAGCCGCGGGCTCGAGCAGGTCGCGGAACGCTTCGGTCCGTCAGTGATCGCCGCGGACGGGTCGCTCGACCGGCCGGCCCTCGGCACGATCGTGTTCTCCGACCCGGCGGCGCGCAAGGACCTCGAAGCCATCACCCACCCCGAGGTCTGGCGGCTCGCCCAGGCCGCGTTCGACGCCGCCGAGCAGGCCGACCCGGACGCGGTGGTGGTGTACGACGTGCCGCTCCTCGCCGAGGCCCGAGGGAGCCGTCCACTGCGGTTCGACGCGGTCGTCGTGGTCGATGCTCCGGCGGCGGTGCGGATCGAGCGTCTCGTGCAGCACCGCGGGATGTCCCGTCAGGAAGCCGAGCGTCGCGTCGGCGCACAGGCGAGCGACGCCGACCGACTCGCCCTGGCCGACCACGTCGTCGACGCCACCGGCACCCTCGAGGACACGATCCGCTCGGCGGACCGGGTCTGGGGCCTGGTCGCACCAGCGACCCCGTGAAGCACCGGCTGCTGCTCGTCGTCGCCGCGGTCGTCCTCGTGGCGATCGGGCTCGGCACCCTCGTCGCTGCGAACCTGCTCGCCGGGCAGCGTGTGGCGGACCACGGCCGTGAGCCGGCGCACGCCCGCCCGCGCAGCGACGCACGCGGTCCCCAGGACGAGCTCCACCGCTTCCGGCTCGGCGCGATCGACGGGGAGCGGCTCGAACCGAACCGGGACGACTTCGCCGCCAGGACCGCCGCCGACGGGCCGCTGCTGCTGTTCCTGCCGGCGACGCGCGCCCGGCCGGCGGACTACCAGCGGTTCCTGACGACGGCGCTCGGCGACGGCTACCACGTGCTCGGGCTCGACTACTGGAACCTCGGCAAGACCCTCTCCGGCACGTGCGAGGCCGACCCGCGCTGCTACGGCACGGTGCAGCGGAACCGGTTCGACGGCACCCGACAGTCGGACTACAGCGCGGTGTCCCCGGCGGGGTCGATCGTCTCGCGGTTCCGCGACGCGATCGCACACCTGGACGACGTGGACCCGAAAGGCGGGTGGGGACGTTTCGTCGCGCCGGACGAGGACATCGCCTGGAGCGACATCGTCGTGGCCGGGCACTCGCAGGGTGGCGGCGAGGCGGCGTACATCGCGCACATCCGGCCGGTCCTCGGCGCGCTGATGTTCGCGTCCCCGGTGGAGTCGCTCGGGCCGGTGCACGCCGCGTGGATGGACCGCCCGGGGCAGACCCCGGCGTCGCGGATGTACGCCGTGGACGACGTCCGCGACGAGTTCGGACCGCGGATCCGTGGATCGTGGACGGCACTCGGCCTCGACGTCCCGGCGATCCCGGGCGGACCGGCCGAACCGTGGCGGACCGACACGGCAGCGCCACCGGAGGGCTGGTACCCCCACGCCATCCTCACCGACATCAGCATCGGGACCCCGGCGCAGTCGCACTCCCGCATCATCAAGGACACGACGCCACTCGACGCACAGGGACAGCCCCGGCTCATCGCGCTCTGGCAGTGGCTGCTCCGACGCTTCCCCCTGCCCACGCAGACGAGTCCCTGACGGCCGTCATGGGATCCAGGATTAGCGTGGCGGGGTGCAGCCCGACCGCGACCCCCACGCGCCGACCCCCGGCGGCCTCCGCGCCCTGATCCGCCAGCGCGCCGCCGAGGACCCCGACCATGTGTACCTCGAGGACGCCCGCTCCGACCGGGTGCTCCGTCACCGTGACCTCGAGACCGCCGTCGCCGCCTGGTCCTCGACCTTCGACGTGATCGGCGTCCCCGACTCCGGGGCCGTGCTCGTCGACGTGGGGGACCCGATCGCGTTCGCCGTCGTGCACCTGGCCGCCGTCGCGAGCGGGCGGCGGGCGGTCCCCGTCGACACCGGACAGCCGACGACCGAGCCGGCACGGCTCGCGGACCTGCTCGGTGGCGCCTCGATCGTGGTGTCGGACCGGCTCGAGGACACGACCATCCCGGGGACGCCGGCCGCCCGTGTGGACCCGGCCACGAGCCTCCCGTCCGACGTCCGTGACGGCGACCTGCCCACGGCGACGCCCGACACACCCGGTGAGGGGTCCGTCGTGCTCTTCACCTCGGGTTCGACCGGCACGCCGAAGGGCGTCGAACTGCCGGAGTCGCAGCTGCTGTTCGTCGCCCGGGCCGTCGCCGAGCACAACGCGCTGACGCGGGACGACCGCGGGTTCAACTCGTTGCCCCTGTTCCACGTCAACGCCGAGGTCGTCGGGCTGCTCTCGACCCTCGTCGCCGGTGCCACGCTGGTGCTCGACCGACGATTCCGGCGGACCGGGTTCTGGGAGCTGCTCGCCGACCGCCGGGTGACCTGGCTGAACGCGGTGCCGGCGATCCTGGCGGTGCTCGCGAAGACCGGGCCGCTCGACTTCCCCGCGGGTCTGCGGTTCGTCCGGAGTGCCTCGGCGCCGCTGCCCGACCCCGTCCGCGCCGCACTGCGTGACGTCCCGCTCGTCGTGAGCTGGGGCATGACCGAGGGCGCCAGCCAGATCACCGCCACGCCGCTCGGCGCACCCGCCCGCGCCGGCACGGTCGGGGTGCCCGTCGGCTGCGCCGTCGAGGTCCGCGACGAGGACGGCACCGTGCTGCCGGCCGGGACGACCGGCGCGCTGTGGGTCCGCGGACCGGGCATCGTGCGCTCCTACCTGCACGGCCGTGCCACGGAACGCTTCGACGCGGAGGGCTGGCTCGCCACGGGTGACGTCGGCTCGGTCGCCGAGGACGGCTGGGTGTCGCTCGCCGGGCGGTCCGACGACGTCATCAACCGCGGTGGTGAGAAGGTCTGGCCCGCCGAGGTCGAGGACGTCCTGCTCGGGGACCCGCGGGTCCTCGAGGCCGTGGTGGTGGCCCGGCCCGACGACGTCCTCGGCAGCGTGCCGGTGGCGTACGTCATCCCGCAGCCACGGGACGAGGACGGCGTCGAGCGCGACGCCGACGCCGAAGCCACCGCCGGCGAGCGCGACGCCGCAGCCGCCGCCCTCGTCGCCGACCTCACCGCCCGCGCCGAACGGTCCCTGACCCGCTTCCGCCGCCCGGTCGAGATCATCGTCGTCCCCGACCTGCCCCGCGCCCCCACCGGCAAGGTCCAGCGCGCCCGGGTGCGCGGCATGGCGGAGACACCGTGAGCACGACGACGGCGCAGGGCACGGGCGTCCGGACCCCGACCCGCACCGCCGAGGGCCGCCCGCGGCACCTCTACGAGATCGACGTCCTCCGCATCCTGACGTTCGCGTGCGTGATCGGCGTGCACACGACGAGCCACACGATGGCGTCGGACGACCTCGGGCTCGCCGGGCTCCTCGCGCTGCTGCACTTCACCCGGCTGGTGTTCTTCACCCTGACCGCGTTCGTGCTCGTCTACAGCTGGTCGATCCGCCCGAAGCCGATGTCGGTGTTCTGGCCGAAGCGCTTCCTGCTCGTGGGGGTGCCCTACCTGGCGTGGTCGTTCGTGTACGTCGCCTCCGCGTGGCTGCTCGACGCAGGCCAGCGCGGCGACGTCCCGGCGCTCGTCGAGACGTACGCCACCGGCATCGTCACGGGGACGGCGAAGTACCACCTGTACTTCCTGCTCGTGACGATGCAGGTGTACCTGCTGCTGCCGGCGATCATGTGGCTCGTGCGCACCACGCGACGCCACCACGTCGCGGTGCTCGTCGTCAGCCTGCTCGTGCAGCTCGTCGTCTTCGCCGGCTACAAGTACTTCCCCTCGACCGACGCCTGGATGCACGGCTACCAGAAGCAGTTCTTCTTCTCCTACGTCTTCTTCATCGTCTCGGGGGCGATCGCGGCCGACCACGCCGAGGGGTTCCTGGGGTTCGTACGCAGACGGCGCCGGGCGATCGGGTGGGCGTTCCTCGGCGGAGCGGTGCTGACCCTCGTGGTGTTCGTGGTCCAGATGGCGCTCGGGGACTCGGCCTACAAGGCCGGCACCCCGCTGCAGCCCGTCGAGGTGGTGTGGAGCACCCTCGTCTTCCTCGGGTTCCTGGCCGCGGGGGCTGCCTGGGCCGACCGTCGGGTCGCCGGCAGCCGTCTGGCGAAGGTCGTCGACTACGCCTCGGACCGCTCGTTCGGCATCTTCCTGAGCCACCCGCTGGTGATCTGGTTGCTGCTGTACGGCTCCAGTCCGCTCGAGGCGCTCGTGCCGAAGCCCTGGCTGACCCTCGTGACGTACCTGCTCGTCGTGGTGCTCGCCGTCGCCGTCACCGAGGCCTTCCGCTGGACGCCCCTGAGCGTGCCGCTGACGGGGCGGCCGTCGCTCGCCACGCGGGCAGCCCGGCAGGCGCGGGCCGCGAAGCCTCCGGTGACCCGCTGACGGACCGGAGGCTCCCGGCGGCGCCGCCACGAGCCTCCAGTCCGTCCTGTGGTCAGGCCGAGCGCTGCTCGGCTTCCGGGGTACCGATCTCCAGCACGCCGTCGGTGGAGGTGAGCCGCTGCGGCTTCATGAACCACGCGACGACGGCTGCGCCACCGAGCAGCACGCAGGACAGCGCGAACGGCAGCTGCCAGCCGGACGCGTCGACGAGCACCCCGAAGACGATCGGTGAGAGGACGCCGGCGACGCCGAAGCCGGTGTTCATGAAGCCGGATGCCGTCCCGGACCACTGCGGGGCCACGTCCATCGGGATCGCCCAGAGGTTGGCGTTGCAGAGCTCCAGGAAGAAGAACGACAGGGCGAGCGAGATCGTCGCGACGAGCAGGCCCTGCCCGATGACGAGCGGCACCAGACAGAGGAGCGATCCTCCGAGCCCGACGACGAGGATGGCCCGACGGGCGTTCCGGGTGTCGCCGCCGCGGTGGATGATGCGGTCGCTGAGCATGCCGCCGACGGTGTCGCCGACCACGCCCGCGAGCAGGATGAGCGTGGTGAAGAGGGCGAAGTCGCCGATCTTGAGGCCGTAGGTCGAGCTGAGGAACGTCGGCAGCCAGGTGAGGAACACCCAGAGGGTCCAGCCGTAGCCGAAGTCCACGAAGGTGACGGGCAGGATCTGCTTCGCCATCTGTCGCCACGGCACGGGCGGACGGGTGGCGCGGGTCTCCACCGGGGGGAGCTCGTCGAGTTCGACCTGCGTGATGCCCTTCGCGGACTCCGGCTTGTCCCGGAAGAGGAACCACCAGGCGATCGCCCAGGCGAAGGACAGCACCGCGGTGGCGAAGAACGCCAGACGCCATCCGCTGATCGCGATGAAGTAGGCGACGACGAGGGGCGCGAGGGCGTTGCCGAGCCGCGCCGCGGAGTGCACGACGCCCTGGGCGAAGCCGTTGCGGTCGCGGGGGATCCAGCGGCTCATGGCCTGCGTGGCGGTGGGGAACGCGGCCGCCTCGCTCAGACCGAGCAGGGCGCGGGCGGCGAACAGCGTCCAGAAGCCCACGGCGAACCCGGTCCAGAGCGTCGCCACGCCCCAGATGACCGTGATGACGAAGAGGGCCTTGCGCGGGCCGAACTTCTCACTGACCGTCCCGCCGAACACCTGGAGCAGGGCGTACGGCAGCGAGAACGCGGCGACGATGACGCCCGCGGTGGTCTCCGTGAAGCCGAACTCCTCGGTGATGTGGGGGAGCGCGGTCGAGATGTTGGTGCGGTCGATGTACGAGATCGCGTACATGAAGCACAGCAGCAGGAGCACGCGGCCGCGGATGCGTCCGCGGAACGGGGTGCCCTTGGCTGGTGCGGCGGGGGTCGCCGTCGTCATGGGTGGGTGCCTCTTCGAGGAGTGCGGTCGAGCCGGGTCGCTGAACAGACGGAACGGTAGGAGTGATCGCTATCAGCGTCCTTGGAGGGCGCTCTCCGCGGACGATACGCCCGGGCTGCTGTCGGTGGACGCGCCTACGATTGACGCATGGTAGTTGCAGTCAAACCGGTCCGCTCGGTCCGTCCGTTCGAGGTGATCAGCGAGTACTCGCCGAGCGGTGACCAGCCCGCCGCGATCGCCGAGCTCGCGGGGCGCATCAACGCGGGTGAGACCGACGTGGTGCTCCTCGGTGCGACCGGTACGGGCAAGTCGGCGACGACCGCGTGGCTCATCGAGCAGGTGCAGCGCCCGACGCTCGTGCTCGCGCACAACAAGACCCTCGCGGCGCAGCTCGCGACGGAGTTCCGCAGCCTGCTGCCGGAGAACGCGATCGAGTACTTCGTCTCGTACTACGACTACTACCAGCCAGAGGCCTACGTCCCGCAGACGGACACCTTCATCGAGAAGGACTCCTCGGTCAACGCCGAGGTCGAACGTCTCCGGCACTCCACGACGAACTCGCTGCTCAGCCGGCGTGACGTCGTGGTGGTCTCGACCGTGTCCTGCATCTACGGCCTCGGCACGCCGGAGCAGTACATGAACGCGTCGGTGGCGCTGTCGGTCGGGCAGGAGATCTCGCGTGACCAGCTCGTCCGCCGGTTCGTCGCCATGCAGTACCAGCGCAACGACGTCGACTTCGCCCGCGGTACCTTCCGGGTACGCGGCGACACCATCGAGATCATCCCGATGTACGAAGAGCACGCGATCCGCATCGAGATGTTCGGCGACGAGATCGAAGCCCTCAGCTCGCTGCACCCCCTGACCGGCACCGTCATCGACGACCTCCCCGCGGTCTCGATCTTCCCCGCGTCGCACTACGTGGCGGACACCGACGTCATGCACCGGGCGATCGGCACCATCAAGGAAGAGCTGGCCGAGCGCCTCGCCGAGCTCGAAGGCCAGGGCAAGCTGCTCGAGGCCCAGCGGCTGCGCATGCGCACCACGTTCGACATCGAGATGATGGAGCAGATCGGGTTCTGCTCGGGCATCGAGAACTACTCCCGGCACGTCGACGGCCGCATGCCGGGGGAGGCCCCCCACTGCCTGCTCGACTACTTCGCCGACGACTTCCTCATCGTGATCGACGAGTCCCACGTGACCGTGCCGCAGATCGGTGCGATGTACGAAGGTGACGCCTCCCGCAAGCGCACCCTGGTCGAGCACGGCTTCCGACTCCCCAGCGCGATGGACAACCGCCCGCTCAAGTGGGAGGAGTTCCTCGAGCGCGCCGGGCAGAAGGTCTTCCTGTCGGCGACCCCCGGCAAGTACGAGCTCGGCATCACGGACAGCGTCGTCGAGCAGATCATCCGCCCGACGGGCCTGATCGACCCCGAGATCGTCGTGAAGCCGTCCGACGGCCAGATCGACGACCTGCTCGAGGAGATCCGGCAGCGCGTCGAGAAGGACGAGCGCGTCCTCGTCACGACGCTGACCAAGCGCATGGCCGAGGAGCTGACCGACTTCCTCGGCAACGCCGGGGTCCGTGTCCGGTACCTGCACTCCGACGTCGACACGCTCAAGCGCGTCGAGCTCCTGACCGAGCTCCGTCAGGGCGTCTACGACGTGCTCGTCGGCATCAACCTGCTCCGTGAAGGCCTCGACCTGCCGGAGGTCTCCCTCGTGGCGATCCTCGACGCCGACAAGGAGGGCTTCCTGCGCTCGGCGACGTCGCTCATCCAGACCATCGGCCGTGCGGCGCGCAACGTCTCCGGCCAGGTGCTCATGTACGCCGACAAGATGACCGCCTCGATGACCCAGGCGATCGAGGAGACCGACCGACGCCGCGAGAAGCAGGTGGCCTACAACCTCGAGCACGGCATCGACCCGCAGCCCCTGCGGAAGAAGATCGGCGACATCACCGAGCAGCTCAACCGCGAGAACGAGGACACCAAGGAGCTCCTCGAGCGCCGCGGTGGCGGCGTGCGCGACGGCCGTCGTGCGCCCACGCCGAACCTCAAGCGCACGGGAATCGCCGGCGAGGGCGCCACCCAGCTCGAGGCCACGATCGCCGACCTCAACGACCAGATGCTGCAGGCAGCGTCGGAGCTCAAGTTCGAGCTGGCGGGGCGTCTGCGTGACGAGGTCCAGGACCTCAAGAAGGCGCTCCGGCAGATGGAGTCGGCGGGGCATGTCAACTGAGGGCGGTGCGCCGAAGACCGTCGTGGTCACGGGTGCCAGTGCCGGTCTCGGGTACCACGCGGCCGAGCAGCTGGCACGCGCCGGGCACCGCGTCGTGCTCGCGACCCGCAGCCCCGACCGGGCAGCAGCGGCGGAGCGGAGCATCCGGCAGCACGTGCCGACGGCGGACCTCGCGCAGCTGCACGTCGACCTCGCGGACCTCGACAGCGTCCGCGCGGCTGCCGACGCGCTCGGAGCGCTGGGGCCGGTCGACGCCCTGGTGAACAACGCCGGAGTCGTCGGGTCGAGCACCGAGCGGTTCACTGCCCAGGGTGTGGAACTGCAGGTCGGGACCAACCACGTCGGGCACTTCGCGCTCACCGGCCTCGTCCTGCCGCTCCTCGAGCCCACCGCCGGCCGGGTCGTGCACCTCGGCTCCATCGCCCACCGCTGGGCGTCGCTCGACCACACCGACCCCCTGCGCGTCGGGCACTACTCGAGCTACCGCCAGTACGGCCGCAGCAAGCTCGCGGTGATGCTGTTCGGGTTCGAGCTGGCGGAACGACTCGCCGACGCCGGCTCCCCGGTGTCGAGCGTCGTCGCGCATCCGGGCCTGGCGCTCGAGGCCCTCTCGCCCGCACGCCCCGACGTCGCACCGGCGCGGAGCGAACCCGGTTGGACCCGCCCCGGTCAGCGGCTCTACGCCCAGGGCAAGGACGCCGGCGCGCTGCCGCTCGTCCACGCGGCCGTCGGCGGCGACGTCCGCTCGGGGGAGTACTGGGGCCCGAGTGGTCCGTTCCAGCTGCGCGGTCCCGCGTCGGTGGTGCGCGCGGAGCCCCGGGCCCACGACCGCACCCAGGCGGCACGGCTCTGGCGCGCCAGCGAGCAGGTCTCCGGGGTGGCGTTCGCTCTCGACGCACTCGGGTGAGGCCCTCGGGTCGGCGAATGTCGGAGCCGGTTCGTACAATCGTCGGTGATGACCATCACTTCTGACCGCGACTCCGCGACCTCCGGCCGGAACGCCTTCGGCGACTCCGCGGACCTCGAGCCTGCAGACCTGCACCTCCCCGGCGGCACCGCCCCGCACAGCACGTCGACGCTCAGCGTCCGTGGTGCACGCGTGCACAACCTGCGTGACGTGGACCTCGAGATCCCACGCGACTCGCTCGTCGTGTTCACGGGCCTGTCCGGCTCGGGGAAGTCCTCGCTGGCGTTCGACACGATCTTCGCCGAGGGGCAGCGTCGCTACGTCGAGTCGCTCTCGGCCTACGCGCGCCAGTTCCTCGGCCAGGTCGACCGCCCCGACGTCGACTTCATCGAGGGCCTGTCGCCCGCCGTGTCGATCGACCAGAAGTCGACGAACCGCAACCCGCGGTCCACCGTCGGCACGATCACCGAGGTCTACGACTACATGCGCCTGCTCTGGGCGCGCATCGGCATCCCGCACTGCCCCGTCTGCGGCGAGGTCATCAGCAAGCAGAGCGTGCAGCAGATCGCCGACCAGCTGATGACGCAGGAGTCCGGCACGCGGTTCCAGGTCCTGGCGCCGATCGTGTCGAAGAAGAAGGGCGAGTTCGTCGACCTCTTCCAGGAGCTCGCGGCGTCCGGCTACTCCCGCGCGATCGTCGACGGCGAGCGGATCCAGCTGAACAGCCCGCCCACGCTGAAGAAGCAGGTCAAGCACGACATCTCGGTCATCATCGACCGCCTGGTGGCGAGCGACGACATCCTCGGCCGCCTGACGGACTCGCTGGAGACCGCACTGCGCCTGACCAACGGCACCGTGGCGATAGACCTGGTGGACCACGAGGGGCCCGGTGCTGTCCGCACCTACTCCGAGAACCTCTCCTGCCCGAACAATCACCCTCTCGCGCTCACCGAGATCGAACCCCGCACGTTCTCGTTCAACGCGCCGTTCGGTGCCTGCCCGGAGTGCTCCGGCCTGGGCACGCGGATGTCCGTCGATCCCGACCTGGTGCTCGGTGACCCGGAGGCCACGCTCTCCGGCGGCGTCCTGCTCCCCTGGACCGGCACGAGCGGGCTCTACTCCTACTTCGAGAAGCTGCTCGGCGGCCTCGGCAAGGAGCTCGGCTTCAAGCTCGACACCCCCTGGAACCAGCTCGACCCGACGGTGCAGGCCGCGATCCTCACCGGCAAGGACTTCGAGGTCTCGGTGTCGTGGCGCAACCGCTTCGGCCGTGAGATGCGCTACACCAGCGGGTTCGAGGGCGTCATGCCCTACATCGAGCGCAAGTTCGCCGAGGCCGAGTCGGACTCGCAGCGCCAGCGCTTCCAGGGCTACCTGCGCGAGGTCCCCTGCCCCGTCTGCGACGGCACGCGCCTGAAGCCCGAGGTCCTCGGCGTCACCGTCGCCGACCACAGCATCGCCGACGTCACCCAGCTGAGCCTCGACGACGCCTACGCGTTCATGGACACCCTGTCGCTCACCGACCGCGAAGCCCACATCGCGGCGGCGGTCCTGCGGGAGATCCGCGCCCGACTCGAGTTCCTGCTCGAGGTCGGACTGAACTACCTCACCCTGTCCCGCGGCGCCGGGTCGCTCTCCGGCGGTGAGGCCCAGCGCATCCGCCTGGCCACGCAGATCGGCTCCGGCCTGACCGGCGTGCTCTACGTCCTCGACGAACCGAGCATCGGGCTGCACCAGCGCGACAACCGCCGACTCATCGACACCCTCGTCAAGCTCAAGAACCTCGGCAACACGCTCATCGTCGTCGAGCACGACGAGGACACCATCCGCACGGCGGACTGGGTCGTCGACATCGGCCCCGGCGCCGGCGTGAACGGCGGCAACGTCGTGCACTCGGGCTCCTACGCCGACATGATCGAGAACCGCGAGTCGATCACCGGGGACTACCTCGCCGGTCGTCGCGCGATCGACATGCCCGCGTCGCGCCGCAAGGTCAACCGCAAGCGGGTCATCAGCGTGCAGGGTGCCCGCGCCAACAACCTGCAGGAGGTCGACGCCGACTTCCCGCTCGGCGTGTTCACCGCGGTGACGGGCGTCAGCGGATCGGGCAAGTCAACCCTGGTCAACGACATCCTCTACAAGGTGCTCGCGAACCAGCTCAACGGTGCCCGGCACATCGCCGGCAAGCACACCCGCGTCAAGGGCCTCGACCAGCTCGACAAGGTCGTGCACGTCGACCAGGCGCCGATCGGTCGCACCCCGCGCTCGAACCCGGCGACCTACACCGGCGTCTTCGACCGCATCCGCGGGCTCTTCGCCGAGACGACCGAAGCCAAGGCGCGCGGGTACCTGCCCGGCCGCTTCAGCTTCAACGTCAAGGGCGGTCGCTGCGAGAACTGCTCCGGTGACGGCACCATCAAGATCGAGATGAACTTCCTGCCCGACGTCTACGTCGCGTGCGAGGTCTGCGGCGGTGCCCGCTACAACCGCGAGACGCTGCAGGTCCACTACAAGGGCAAGGACATCTCCGAGGTCCTCGACATGCCCATCAGCGAGGCCGCCGAGTTCTTCGAACCGATCTCCGCGATCCACCGCTACATGGCGACCCTCGTCGACGTCGGCCTCGGCTACGTCCGCCTCGGGCAGAGCGCCACGACCCTGTCCGGCGGTGAGGCCCAGCGCGTCAAGCTCGCGACCGAGCTCCAGCGCCGCTCGAACGGCCGCACCGTGTACGTGCTCGACGAGCCGACGACCGGTCTGCACTTCGAGGACGTCCGCAAGCTGCTCCTCGTGCTGCAGAGCCTGGTCGACAAGGGCAACACGGTCATCACGATCGAGCACAACCTCGACGTCATCAAGTCCGCCGACTGGGTCATCGACATGGGGCCGGAGGGCGGCTCCGGCGGCGGCACGGTCCTGGCCGTGGGCACCCCGGAGCACATCGCCGAGGTCCCCGAGAGCCACACGGGGGTGTTCCTCCGCGAGATCCTCGAGGCCCAGGACGCCCGCGTCGGCAAGGAGCGCTCGGTCGGCGCCCGCTCGGTCGACGAGTCCAAGCTCGGCTCGCTCAAGCGCGGCAGCGCGGCCGACAAGCAGAAGGCCGGTGCTCGGTAGGTGACGGACACCGTCTCGTGGCGCCCGAAGGCGGGGGAGATCCCGACCGACCCTGGCGTCTACCGCTGGCGTGACGGCAACGGCCGGGTGCTCTACGTCGGCAAGGCGAAGAACCTCCGCGCCCGCCTGAGCAACTACTTCGCCCCGCTGCCCACGCTCCACGAACGCACCCGGCGGATGGTCCTGACCGCCCGGAGCGTCGAGTGGACGACCGTCGGCTCCGACATCGAGGCCCTGCAGCTCGAGTACACCTGGATCAAGGAGTTCGACCCGCCCTTCAACGTCAAGTTCCGGGACGACAAGTCGTACCCGTACATGGCGATCACGCTCGGGGACGAAGCCCCCCGGGTCATGGTGACGCGCAACCGGAAGATCCGGGGCGCGAAGTACTTCGGCCCGTACCCGAAGATCTGGGCCGTGCACGACACGATCGACCTGATGATCAAGGTGTTCCCGATCCGCACGTGCTCGGACTCCTCGTACAAGCGCGCCATGCAGACGGGCAAGCCCTGCTTCCCGGGGCAGATCGGCAAGTGCGGTGGACCGTGCTCGCAGCGCGTCACGATCGCCGAGCACCGTGCCATGGTCGAGGAGTTCGTCCGCTTCATGGGCAGCTACGACCGCCGGATCATCACGCAGCTCCGGCAGCGGATGGGCGCGTCGGCCGACGCGATGCAGTACGAGCAGGCCGCCCGGTTCCGCGACCAGGTCGAGGCCCTCGAAGCCGTGCTCGAGAAGTCCGCCGTGGTGCTGAAGGACTCGGTCGACCTCGACCTCTTCGGCATCGCCGAGGACGAGCTCGCGGCCGCGGTCCAGCTGTTCTCCGTCCGTGGTGGCCGCATCCGCGGTGTGCGCGGGTGGGTCGTCGACAAGGAGCTCGACATCAGCACCGGCGACCTCGTCGAGCAGATCGTCCAGGGCGTCTACGCCGACGGCGAGCTGGCGCCCCAGACCGCCGGCGCGCTGACCAGTCCGAGCATGGAGGAGCCCCCGCGCGAGGTCGTCGTGCCCGAGCTCCCCGAGGACGCCGACGCCCTGCAGCAGTGGCTCAGCGAGCGCCGTGGTGGGCGCGGCACGAAGCTCAGCACCGCGCAGCGCGGTGACCGGGCTGGCCTGGCCCGCACGGCGTCGCAGAACGCGCAGCAGGCCCTCATGCTCTACAAGACGAAGCGCTCCGCCGACTACACCACGCGTGCCGCGGCGCTGGCCGACATCCAGGAGGCCCTCGGCATGACCGAGGCGCCGCTGCGCATGGAGTGCTACGACATCTCGCACCTGCAGGGCACGAACGTCGTCGCCTCGATGGTGGTGTTCGAGGACGGCCTGCCGCGCAAGGACCAGTACCGCCGCTACTCGATCGCCGAGACCCGCGACGACACCGACAGCATGCACCAGGTGCTGACCCGTCGCCTCGCACGGCTCGACGAGGACGCCGAGCTGCCGGACCAGCCCGACCACAACGCCGACGGCGTCGTCGCGGTCGAGAAGCCGACGAAGCGCTTCGCGTACCGGCCGCAGCTGCTCATCGTCGACGGTGGCCAGCCTCAGGTGGCAGCCGCCAAGCGCGCGATGGACGAGGCCGGGGTCACCGACATCGCCCTCGTCGGCATCGCCAAGCGGCTCGAGGAGCTCTGGCTGCCCGACGACGACTTCCCGGTGATCCTGCCGCGCAACTCCGAGGCGCTGTTCCTCATCCAGCGCATCCGCGACGAGGCGCACCGCTTCGCGATCACGCACCAGCGCGGGCGCCGCAAGCGCGACGTCCGCACGCAGCTGTCCGAGATCCCGGGCCTCGGCCCGAGCCGGGTCAGCGCGCTGCTGAAGCACTTCGGCTCGGTGGCGCGGCTCCGTGGTGCCACCGCCGAGGAGATCGGCGTGGTCCCGGGCATCGGCCCGGCCACGGCCGCCGCGGTCGTCCGGAAGCTGCAGACCGTCCCGACGAGCACGCCGACCGGGGAGTCCCCAACCGAGCCGACCAGCCCAGCCGAGCCGACCAGCCCGACCGGTCCGACGGGCGCCGAGGACTCCGGTGCGTCCGCCTCCGCGGATCCGACGGACGACCGGACAGGAGGCCCGGTGCGGGTCCCCGAGGTGACCAGCGACGGTCCGACGCGGCCGTCGTGACCCCGCCACGAGCCTCCAGGCCGGTCGGTCCGCTCGCGCGTGCCGGACGGTAGCCTTGACGCCGACCCACCACACCCCCGGCCCGCTCTGCGGGCCACCGGACCACCCGGGCGACGCGCCCGGGCAGCGACGACGGAGCACATCTCCCAGATGACGGACACCGAACCGAAGCCCCAGCACGACGTCCTCATCGTCACCGGGATGTCGGGCGCCGGCCGTTCGACGGTCGGCAAGGCGCTCGAGGACCTCGACTGGTACGTCGTGGACAACCTGCCCACGCAGATGCTCGGGCCGCTCACCGACCTGGCCGACCGTGCTGGGGAGAAGATCCCGAAGCTCGCCGCGGTGGTGGACGTCCGCGGAGGGCGCTACTTCACCGCGCCCGAGCACGCGGTCGAGCAGCTCCGCTCGAGCACGTCCGCGCGGGTCCGCGTGCTGTTCCTCGAAGCGACCGACCAGGTCCTCGTGCGACGGTTCGAGCAGGTGCGCCGCCCCCACCCGCTCCAGGGCGAGGACACCCTGCTCGACGGCATCGCCCGTGAGCGCACCCGGCTGCTCGGGCTGCGCGAGGCGTCCGACGTGATCATCGACACCTCGGACCTGAACATCCACCAACTCGCGAACACCATCACCGAGAAGTTCGCGGAGGACCGCTTCACCGGTGTCCAGGTGACGCTGATGAGCTTCGGCTTCAAGTACGGGCTGCCGACGGACGCCGACATGGTCGCCGACGTGCGCTTCATCCCGAACCCCTACTGGGTGCCGGAACTCCGTGAGCACACCGGTCTCGACGAGCCGGTCTCCGACTACGTGCTGGCCCAGTCGGGTGCCCGGCAGTTCGTCGATCGCTACGCGTCCGTGCTCGAGCCCGTGCTCGCCGGGTACCAGCGCGAGAACAAAAGACACGCTACGATCGCCATCGGCTGTACCGGCGGGAAGCACCGCTCGGTCGCCATCGTCGCCGAGTTGGCGAGCGTCCTCCGCGGGATGCCCAACGTCGCCGTGCGTGTGAAGAACCGAGATCTCGGCCGGGAGTGACCGTCCCACCGGCCGCTGCACACGGGTGCGCCAACGGGACCGACGAGCCCCACCACCAGAAACGTTAGGAATGATGCTGTGCCGTTGACTGCCGAGGTCAAGGACGAACTGGCCAGGGTCGTCGTGGGCCGCAACACGGTCCGTGCCGCCGAACTCGCGACGATCCTCCGGTTCGCGGGTGGCCTGCACGTCATCTCCGGCAGGATCGCCGTCGAGGTCGAGCTCGACACCCGGATCATCGTGCACCGCGTGCGCAAGGACCTGGCCGAGCTGTACGGCGTGCGCAGCGAGGCTTCGGTCGGTTCGACCGCCTCGGCCCGCCGCGGCACCCGCTACCTGGTCCGCGTCCTCGAGGCGGGGGAGACCCTCGCCCGCCAGACCGGCCTGATGGACGCCCGTCGTCGTCCCGTGCGCGGGCTCCCGAACCGGCTCACCACGGGCAACCGCGAGGACCTGGCCGCCATCTGGCGCGGAGCCTTCCTCGCCGCCGGCACCCTGACCGACCCGGGCCGGGCCGCTGCGCTCGAGGTCACCTGCCCGGGCAACGAGGCCGCGATGGCCCTGGTCGGAGCCGCGTCACGCCTCGGCGTCGCCGCGAAGGGCCGCGAGGTCCGCGGGGTGCACCGCGTCGTCATCCGTGACGGCGAGGCCATCGGGCAGATGCTCACCGTCATGGGTGCTGCGCGCACCACGGCCGAGTGGGAGGAGATGCGCCAGCGCCGCGAGGTCCGAGCCACCGCCAACCGCCTGGTGAACTTCGACGACGCCAACCTCCGTCGATCCGCCCAGGCCGCCGTCGCGGCGTGCGCCCGGGTCGAGCGAGCGCTCGAGATCCTCGGCGACGAGGTCCCCGACCACCTGCAGTACGCCGGGTCGCTCCGCCTGCAGCACCGCGACGCCTCGCTCGACGAGCTCGGCCAGCACGCGGACCCGCCCATGACCAAGGACGCCATCGCGGGCCGCATCCGCCGTCTGCTCGCGATGGCCGACAAGCGTGCCGTCGAGCTCGACATCCCGGGCACCGAGGCCAGCGTCCCCGAGGAGCTCGAGGGCGTCTGACGTCCGCTGGACGGTCGACGTCGTCCAGGCGGCGTGCGGGGCGCTGACTGCTAGGCTCGTTTCGGTGGCGTTACGGGGCGTATCGTCAGCCACCCGCGTTCCCGTCACGGGTGCGTGACTCCCGAAAGCAGCGTCCTCGGGCGCTCCACACCCACAGGAGATCCTTTGACCGTCAAGATCGGTATCAACGGCTTCGGCCGGATCGGCCGCAACTTCTTCCGGGCCGCCCTGGCCAAGGGCAGCGACCTCGAGATCGTGGCGGTGAACGACCTCACCGACAACGCCGCACTCGCGAACCTGCTCAAGTTCGACTCGATCACGGGTCGTCTCGGCGTCTCCGTCGAGCTCGAGGGCGACAACATCGTCGTCGACGGCAAGCCGATCAAGGTCCTCGCGGAGCGCGACCCCGCGAACCTCCCCTGGGGCGAGCTGGGCGTCGACATCGTCATCGAGTCGACCGGCTTCTTCACCAAGGCCGCCGATGCGCAGAAGCACATCGACGCCGGCGCCAAGAAGGTCATCATCTCCGCCCCGGCCACGGGTGACGACGTCACCATCGTGCTCGGCGTGAACGAGGACCAGTACGACGCCGCGAACCACCACATCATCTCGAACGCGTCGTGCACCACGAACAGCCTCGCGCCGCTCGCCAAGGTGTTCCACGACAAGTTCGGCATCGAGCGCGGTCTCATGACCACGGTCCACGCCTACACCGCCGACCAGAACCTGCAGGACGGCCCGCACAAGGACCCCCGCCGTGCCCGTGCCGCCGCGCTGAACATCGTGCCGACCTCGACCGGTGCCGCCAAGGCCATCGGCCTGGTCATGCCCGAGCTCGCCGGCAAGCTCGACGGCTTCGCGCTGCGCGTCCCGGTCCCCACCGGCTCGATCACCGACCTCACCCTCGAGACCAAGTCCGAGGTCACCGTCGACGAGATCAACGCCGCGTACAAGGAGGCAGCAGAGGGCCCGATGAAGGGCATCCTGCTCTACAGCGAGGACCCGCTGGTGTCGACCGACATCACCACGGACCCGCACTCCTCGATCTACGACTCCGGCCTGACCAAGGTCATCGGCGGGCTCGTGAAGATCACCTCGTGGTACGACAACGAGTGGGGCTACTCGAACCGCCTCGTCGACCTCACCGAGTACGTCGGCGCGCGGCTCTGAGCGCATGACTCTCCGCACCCTCGAGGACCTCGGCGACCTCGCCGGCAAGCGCGTCGTCGTCCGCTGTGACCTGAACGTCCCGCTCAAGGACGGCACGATCATGGACGACGGCCGCGTGCGGGCGTCGCTCACCACGTTGAACACGCTGATCACCGCTGGCGCGCGGGTCATCGTGGTCTCCCACCTCGGTCGTCCCGACGGCGAACCCAAGCCCGAGTTCTCGCTCGCGCCGGTCGCCCAGCGGCTCTCGGAGCTGCTCGGGAAGCCGGTGACCTTCGTCGGCGAGACCGTCGGCGACGAGGCCACCGCGGCCGCCGAGGACCTCGAGGACGGTGACGTCCTGCTGCTCGAGAACCTCCGCTTCAACCCGGAGGAGACCTCGAAGGACGCCGCCGAGCGCAGCGCCTTCGCGGAGCGCATCGCTGCACTCGGCGACGCGTTCGTGTCCGACGGCTTCGGCGTCGTGCACCGCAAGCAGGCCTCGGTCTACGAGCTCGCCTCCGCCCTGCCGTCCGCGGCCGGGCAGCTCATCGAGCAGGAGCTCACCGTGCTGGAGCGCCTGACCAAGGACCCGGAGCGCCCCTACACGGTGGTGCTCGGCGGGTCCAAGGTCAGCGACAAGCTCGGCGTCATCGACCACATCCTGCCCAAGGTCGACACGCTCTGCATCGGCGGCGGCATGCTCTTCACCTTCCTGGCTGCCGAAGGCCATGGGGTGGCGAAGTCGCTCCTCGAGCAGGACCAGCTCGACGTCGTGCGCGAGTACGTCTCGCGGGCGAAGGACCTCGGCGTCACGATCGACCTGCCGACCGACGTGGTGGTGGCCTCCGGGTTCGCCGCCGACGCCGACCACGAGACGGTCCCGGCCGACGCCATCGAGTCCTCTTCGTTCGGTGCGGACGGCATCGGCCTCGACATCGGCCCGGAGACCGCAGCGCGGTTCGCGAAGGCCGTGTCCGGCTCGAAGACCGTGTTCTGGAACGGTCCCATGGGCGTGTTCGAGTTCCCGGCGTTCGCCGCCGGTACGAAGACGGTCGCACAGGCACTGACCGAGGTCGACGGCCTCGGTGTCGTCGGCGGCGGTGACTCCGCCGCAGCGGTCCGGTCGCTCGGCTTCACGGACGACCAGTTCGGGCACATCTCGACCGGTGGCGGTGCGAGCCTCGAGTTCCTCGAGGGCAAGTCGCTGCCCGGCCTCGAAGCCCTGGGGTGGACAGCATGAGCCGCACACCGCTCATCGCCGGCAACTGGAAGATGAATCTCGATCATCTGCAGGCCATCGCGACCGTGCAGAAGCTCGCATGGACGCTCAAGGACGCCCGCCACGACTTCGACGACGTCGAGGTCGCGGTGTTCCCGCCCTTCACCGACCTGCGCAGCGTGCAGACGCTCATCTCCGCCGACAAGCTCCCGATCCGCTTCGGCGCCCAGGACCTCTCGCAGCACGACTCCGGTGCGTACACCGGTGACGTGTCCGGCGCGTTCCTGGCAGCGCTCGACGCCGCCTACGTGATCGTCGGCCACTCCGAGCGCCGAACCGTGCACGGGGAGACCGACCAGGTCGTCGCCGCGAAGACCGCGGCGGCCGTCAAGCACGGTCTCGTCCCGATCGTCTGCGTCGGCGAGACCGGGGAGCAGCGCGACGAGCGCGGCCCCGGTGTCGTGCCGGTCGAACAGCTCCAGGTCGTCCTCGACACCGGGCCGTCGTCCGAGATCGTCGTCGCCTACGAGCCCGTCTGGGCCATCGGCTCCGGCCAGGCCGCCACGGCCGAGCAGGCCCAGGACGAGTGCGCCGCACTCCGTCGTGGGATCGCTGCGGCCTGGGGCGACGAAGCAGCCGCGGCGACGCGAGTGCTCTACGGCGGCTCGGTCAAGTCCGGCAACATCGCCGGGTTCCTCCGTGAGCCCGACGTGGACGGCGCGCTCGTCGGCGGGGCGTCCCTCGACGTGCAGGAGTTCGCCGCGATCGCGCGGTTCCGCCAGCACGTCGGGCTCTGACCCAGCACCTGGAGCACCCGCTCCCGCACCACTCCCGTCCCGGTACCGGCCGAGCACTGCTCGGCCGGTACACTGGTACGGCTGACTGACACGAAAGGTACGTCGTGGCGATACTCTCCGTCGTGCTGCAGGTCCTGCTCGCTATCACGAGCCTCCTGCTCACGCTCCTCATCCTCCTGCACAAGGGTCGCGGTGGCGGCCTCTCCGACATGTTCGGCGGTGGCGTGACGAGCAACCTCGGGGCGTCCGGCGTGGCCGAGCGCAACCTGAACCGCATCACGGTGATCCTCGGACTCCTGTGGATCACGAGCATCATCGTGCTCGGTCTCATCAACAAGTTCACAGCGGGGAGCTGAGCCATGGCATCCGGAGGCAGTGCAATCCGAGGGTCTCGCGTCGGCGCGGGCCCGATGGGGGAGCAGGACCGCGGGGTCCAGGCAGAGCGCGTCGCGATCTCGTACTGGGACGCCCTCGGGAACGAGGTCGTGCGGTACTTCTCCGCGACCCTCCCCGATGAGGAGATCCCCGAGACGGTCGACTCGCCGTCCAGCGGACTCCCCGCCGGTCGCGACAAGGAGAACCCGCCCGTGGTCTCCAAGACCGAGCCCTACAAGACGCACCTCGCGTACGTGAAGGAGCGCCGCACCGAGGAAGAGGCAGCCCAGCTCCTCGAGGACGCGCTGCAGCAGCTCCGCCAGCGTCGCGGCACCGCGAAGTAGGCACCCGTTCCACACGAAGGCCCCCGCACCGATGGTGCGGGGGCCTTCGTCGTCGTTGGCCGACGTCCGGCGCCCGGTGAGATCGCACTTCGTGTCGGCTCGCGGAGCGAGGTGCCGACCCGAAGTGCGATCTCAGCGACGTGGGCGGTGCCGGACGGGACCACAGACAGACGGGAGGCCCGGTGCCAGCTGGCACCGGGCCTCCCGTCCGTGGGGTGCGTCAGTAGGTCGACGCGATGAGGTTCTCCGGGACGTCGCGGGCGGCGTCCTGGTCCACGAAGAAGACGGTGCGCTTGCGACCCTGGACGCCACCGACGGGGACCTCGTCCACCGACGCACCCGCGAGGGCGAGTCCGAGGACCGAGGCCTTCTCGGCGCCGGACAGGATGACCCACACCCGCTGCGACGCGTTGATCGCGGGGTAGGTCAGGGTCAGACGCTGCGGCGGCGGCTTGGGGGAGTCGTCGACCGGCACGACCACACGGTCGATCAACGTGAGCTGCGGGAACTCCGGGAACAGCGACGCGGTGTGCCCGTCCGGGCCGACACCGAGCAGGGTGATGTCGAACTTCGGCGCGATCGCGGAGTCGGGCGCTGCGGCCTGGAGCTCGCGCTCGTACTGCGCGGCAGCCTCGTCGATGCTGAGTCCGGCGTCGGACGCGGCCATCGGGTGGATGTTCGCGGTGGGGATGCCGACGTGGTCGAAGAAGTCGGCCTGCGTGCCCGTGACGTTGCGGTCGGCGTCGCCCTCCGGTGCCCAGCGCTCGTCGACCCACCAGACGTGCACCTTGGACCAGTCGACGCTCTCGCGAGCCTGCGACTGACCGATGGCGGCGAGCACCAGTGTGGACACCGACCCACCGCTGATGGCGATGTCCGCCCGCTCCTGCTCGTCCAGCACGTCGATGATCTTCGTGATGAAGCGTGCGGCGACCGACGCGCCGAGGGCCTGCTTGTCCGGGTGCACGAGCACCCGCCGTTCGTTGGTCACGTGACTCCCGTGTTCGTGGAGCGGCCAGGGGATGTGGTCGCGGTCGGCCCGTCCGGTCCGCCCCTGCTGCCGTGGCGACAGGGGCGGGACGGTCGGACCGCGGTGGTGCTGGTCAGCTCGCGATCGAGTCGCGGAGCTGCGCCACGCCGTGCTTGACGACGTCTCCGAAGAGGACGTCGGGGTCGAGTCTACGGAGTTCCTCGGCGAGGCAGTCGCGCAGGTTCCGGCGTGGCAGCGACAGGTCGTGCACCGGCTGCCCGGGCATCGACAGCGTGGCCACGTCGACGAGCGAGCGTTCGAGCTCGATGTCGCCGGACTCGCGGGACAGCGTGACGCCGTGGATGCCGCTCGAGCCCGTCGCGCGGGGCGACGTGACGACCGACACCGGCACCTGGAGCTGCAGCTGCAGCCAGGCGGCGAGGAGGAACGTCGACGGGCTGTCGCTGGCCCCGGAGACCTCGACGCCGGTGACCGGCTCGTACGGCGGCTGGTCGAGCGCCGCAGCGAGCTGGTTCCGCCAGAGGGTCAGACGGGTCCACGCGAAGTCGGTGTCACCGGGCACGTAGGACTCGCCCAGGGCGGTGATCGCCGTGTTCGGGTCCCGCTGTGCGGCGGCGTCCGTGATCCGACGCTGGGCGATGCGCCCGAGCGAGGACTCCGCCGGCTTCGGCGGTGCGATCCCGGGCCACCAGGCGACGACCGGCGCGTCGGGCAGGAGCAGGCCGGTGACGAGGCTCTCCTCGTCGGTGGCCGTCTCGCCGTAGGCACGCAGGACGATGACCTCACTGGCGCCGGCGTCGCTCCCCACGCGGATCTGCGCGTCGAGACGGCCGGGCGACGCGTTGTCGCCGTCGTTCTTCGACACGATGATCACGCGCATCGGGTGCTCGCGGGATGCCTCGTTCGCGGCCGCGATCGCCTCTTCCTCGTGGCCGAGGGCCGTCGAGATGATCAGCGTGAGGACACGGCCGAGTGCGACAGCGCCCCCTTCCTCGCGGATGTGGACGAGGGTCTTCTGGATCTTCGAGACCGTGGTGTTGGGCAGGTCGATCTTCATGGACGCCTCCAGGTCCGGCCGTCGCGGGCGAGGAGGTCGTCGGCCGAAGCCGGACCCCACGTCCCAGGACGGTACTGCTCGGGCTGGCCCTGCGTGGCCCAGAACTCCTCGATCGGGTCGAGGATCTTCCAGGACAGCTCGACCTCCTGGTGCCGCGGGAACAGCGGCGGGTCACCGAGGAGGACGTCGAGGATGAGTCGCTCGTAGGCCTCGGGGGATGCCTCGGTGAACGCGTGGCCGTAGCCGAAGTCCATCGTCACGTCGCGCACCTGCGTGCCGACGCCGGGGACCTTCGAGCCGAAGCGGAGCGTGACGCCCTCGTCCGGCTGGACACGGACGACGAGCGCGTTCTGGCCGAGGGGGGACTGCGGGATGCCGAACACGGCCTCCGGGACGCGCTTGAACACGATCGCGATCTCGGTCACACGGCGGCCGAGACGCTTGCCCGCGCGGAGGTAGAACGGCACGCCCTGCCAGCGACGGGTCGCGATGTTGAGCTTCACCGCGGCGAAGGTCTCGGTCGTGGACTCGGGGTTCATGCCCGCCTCGTCCAGGAACCCGAGGACCTTCTCGCCGCCCTGCCAGCCGCCCGAGTACTGCCCGCGAGCGGTGGCGGTGGACAGGTCCTCCGGCAGCTCGACCGCGGAGAGCACCTTCTCCTTCTCGGCGCGGAGGTGTCCGGCCTTGAACGAGACGGGCTCCTCCATCGCCGTGAGGGCGAGGAGCTGCAGCAGGTGGTTCTGGATGACGTCGCGCGCCGCACCGATGCCGTCGTAGTACGCGGCGCGTCCGGCGACGCCGATGTCCTCGGCCATCGTGATCTGCACGTGGTCCACGTAGTTCGAGTTCCAGATGGGTTCGTACATCTGGTTCGCGAACCGCAGGGTCAGGAGGTTCTGGACGGTCTCCTTGCCGAGGTAGTGGTCGATGCGGAAGACGTCGTCGGGTGCGAAGACGCTCTCGACGATCGCGTTGAGCTCGCGTGCGGTGCGGAGGTCGGACCCGAAGGGCTTCTCCACGACGACGCGGCTCCACGAGCCCTCCGGCTTGTCCGTCAGGCCGGACAGCTTGAGCTGCTCGGTGACGACCGGGAACATCTTCGGCGGGATGGACAGGTAGAACGCGTGGTTGCCCAGGGTGCCCCGCTCGGCGTCGAGGGCGTCGACGGTCTCCTTGAGCTGGACGAAGGCCTCGGGGTCGTCGAACGACCCCTGGACGAAGCGGATGCCCTGTTCGAGCTGCCGCCAGACGTCCTCGTCGAAGGGGGTCCTGGAGTGTTCCTTGACCGCGTCGTGGACGAGCTGGGAGAAGTCCTGGTCCTCCCAGTCGCGCCGAGCGAACCCGACCAGCGCGAACCCCGGGGGCAGGAGTCCCCGGTTCGCGAGGTCGTAGACCGCGGGCATCAGCTTCTTGCGGGACAGGTCGCCCGTCACGCCGAAGATGATGAGGGTGCTGGGACCCGCGATCCGGTTCAGTCGACGGTCCGTGGGCAACCGGAGCGGGTTGTGCTCCGGGGTGATCGCCACCGGTGACATGTGTCGGTGAACTCCTTTGGTGTCAGGAAGTGGGTGTGGGCCCCTGGACCGCGGCGGTGACGACGTCTGCCAGGGCGGGGAGGTCCCCGGACGACAGCGTCAGCACCGGGCGGCCGTGCTGCGCGAGGACGCTGGCGTCCCCGGCTGCCTGGGCCCGGATGAGCTGGCCGAACGTGAAGGGCCGCCCGGGGATCGGCAGGTCGCCCGCGTCGTCCGCGAGGATCTGCAGGAACACCCCCGTCGCGGGTCCGCCCTTGTGGTACTGGCCGGTGGAGTGCAGGAACCGCGGGCCGTAGCCGAACGTGACCGGTCGGCCGATGCGCTCGGCGACGACGTCGCGGAGCACCGCGAGTTCGCGGTTGACGCCGCGGTCCACGTACGCCTGGATGGCGACGTAGCCGTCGGGGCCGACAGCGGACAGGAGGCTCGTCACGGCCTGGGCGATGCTGCTGCCGGTCTCGAGACCGATCGCGGACACCGTGATGCCGGACTCCCGGAAGGCGGGCTCGGCCTGCGCGGACGCCGGCTGGTCGCCGTCGAGCAGTGCCCGGGTGGCGACCTTGGCGGCCTCCACGTCGGGCTGGTCGAACGGGTCGATGCCGAGCAGGCGCCCGGCGACGGCCACGGCGTACTCCCACACGAGGAACTGTCCACCGAGGGTGCCGGTGATCTCGAGCTCGTGGTCGGCGACGTGGCGTTCCTCCCTGGCGGACCCGACGAGCCGGATGACCTGCACGTCGTGCAGGTCGGCCGTGAGCTCGGGGGCGTCGACGTCGAGGACGACGGGGAGCAGGCCCTTGCCGGCCTTGCCGGTGGACTCGGCGATCAGCTGTTCGGCCCAGTCGGCGAAGCCGATGATGTGGGTGCCGTCCGCGACGATGCCGATCTTGTCGCGCAGCGGGTCGGTGCCGGCGAGGACCGCGCCGAGCACGAGCCCGGGGTTCTCGTCGATGTCGACCGACAGGAGCGCCGAGATGGCGTCGGCCTCGTCGAGCAGCTCCCCGATGTCCGCGCCCGCCAGACCCGACGGCACGAGGCCGAAAGCGGTCAGTGCGGACCAGCGGCCACCGACGGTCGGGTCTGCCGTGAAGACGCGGTAGCCGGCGTCGGTCGCCGCGGCCTCGAGCGGGGAGCCCGGGTCGGTGACGACGACGATGCGGCCGGACGGGTCGATGCCGGCGTCCTGGAACGCCTGCTCGTAGACGCGGCGCTGCGAGTCGGTCTCCAGCGTGGAGCCGGACTTCGACGACACGACGAGCACGGTGCGCTCGAGGCGGTCGGTCAGCGCTGCGGTGACCTGGGCGGGGTCGGTCGAGTCGAGCACCGAGAGGGGGACGCCCGCGGTGCGGGTGATGACCTCGGGTGCCAGCGACGAGCCGCCCATGCCGGCGAGGACGACGTGGTCGACCCCGTCGGCGAGGAGCTGCTCGCGCAGTTCGACGATCTGCGGGACGAGCGGCCGCGAGGTCGCGACGGCTTCGACCCACCCGAGGCGCGAGGCGGCCTCGGTCTCCGCCGCCGGGCCCCAGAGGTCGGGGTCCTGGGCGGTGATGCCCGACGCCACCAGGTCGGTGACGAGGCGCGGGACCACCTGTTCGATGGCCCGCGCCGCGTCACCCCTGGCGGCGATGGAGACAGTCACTACTTCTTGGCGTTCTCGAGTGCCGTCTTGACGGTCTCGACGAGCTCACCCCAGGAGACGTTGAACTTGTCCACGCCCTCCTTCTCGAGGAGCGCGACGACGTCGTCGTAGTCGACGCCGGCCGCGGCCAGCTGGTCCATGAACTCGTTGGCCGAGTCGAACGTGCCGGCGATCGCGTCACCGTGGACCTGACCGTGGTCGAACGTGGCCTCGAGCGTCTTGCCGGGCATCGTGTTGACGGTGTTCGGCGCGGCGAGCTCGGTCACGTAGAGCGTGTCGGAGAGCGACGGGTCCTTGACGCCGGTCGAGGCCCAGAGCGGACGCTGGGTGTTCGCGCCGGCCTCGAGCAGGCCGAGGGCGCGCTCCGAGGCGAAGGCCTGGGTCCACACCTGGTAGGCGAGCTGCGCGTTGGCGATGCCGGCCTTCGACTTGAGGGCCTTGGCCTCGTCGGTGCCGACGGCGTCGAGACGCTTGTCGATCTCGGAGTCGACACGCGACACGAAGAAGGACGCGACCGAGTGGATCTTCGAGAGGTCGTGGCCGGCGGCCTTGGCCTTCTCGAGCCCACCGAGGTAGGCGTCGATGACGGCGCGGTAGCGCTCGAGCGAGAAGATCAGCGTGACGTTGACGGAGATGCCGGCGCCGATGACCTCGGTGATGGCCTCGAGGCCCTCGAGCGTCGCGGGGATCTTGATGAGGACGTTCTCGCGGCCGACCTTGTCGAACAGGAACTTGGCCTGCTCGATGGTCTTGGCGGTGTCGTGGGCGAGGCCCGGCTCGACCTCGATCGAGACACGGCCGTCGAAGCCCTTGGTCTCGTCGTAGATCGGCTTGAAGACGTCGGACGCGTTGGCGACGTCCTGCGTGGTGATCGCGAAGATCGCGTCCGTCACGTCGGTGTCGGCAGCGGCGAGCTCCTTGACCTGGTCGTCGTAGCGCTCGCCCTTGGCGAGGGCCGACGCGAAGATCGTCGGGTTGGTCGTCACGCCGACGACGTTGCGGTCCTTGATGAGGTTCTCGAGCCGGCCGGTCTCGAGGAGCTCGCGGGAGAGGTCGTCGAGCCAGATGCTCACGCCGACGGCGGAGAGGGCTTCGGTGGGAGTGGTGTCAGTCATGTGTTTCTCTTCTTTCGTCGACGTGCGCTCGCTCTGAGCGGTGAGTCGGGGTCTGTGGGGTGAGCGTCTGAGGACGGGAGGCCCGTTGCGGGGCCGCAGCGGGCCTCCCGTCGGAAGGGCCGGGTCCGTGATCCGGACCCGGCCCTCGTGACTCAGGACGCTGCTGCGATGGTTTCCTTCGCGGCGGCGAGGACGTGCTCCGTGGTGAAGCCGAACTCGTCGTACAGCTTCTGGTAGTCGGCCGAGGCACCGAAGTGCTCGATCGACACGCTGCGGCCGGCGTCGCCGACGACGTCGCGCCAGCTCATGCCGATCCCGGCCTCGACCGAGACACGGGCCTTGATCGCGGCGGGGAGCACCGACTCGCGGTAGGCCTCGTCCTGCGCGAAGAACCACTCGAGCGACGGAGCCGACACGACGCGGGCGTTGATGCCCTCGCCCTTGAGCTGCTCGCGGGCGTCGAGTGCGATCTGGACCTCGGAGCCGGAGCCGATGAGGATGACGTCCGGGGTGCCGTTCGGCGCCTCGGCGAGCACGTACGCGCCCTTGGCGACGTTCGCGGCGGACGCGAGCGTCTCACCGGAGGCGTCGCCCTCGCCACGCTCGAACACCGGGAGGTTCTGACGGCTGAGCGCCAGACCGGCCGGGCGGTCGGTGTGCTTGAGGATGGTCAGCCAGGCGTGCGCGACCTCGTTGGCGTCGGCCGGACGGACGACGTCGAGACCCGGGATCGCACGGAGGGCCGTGAGCTGCTCGATCGGCTGGTGCGTCGGGCCGTCCTCGCCGAGGGCGATGGAGTCGTGGGTCCAGACGTAGATCGCCGGCGCCTTCATGAGAGCGGCGAGACGGACTGCCGGACGCATGTAGTCGCTGAAGATCAGGAACGTGCCACCGAACGGACGCGTGTTGCCGTGCAGCACGATGCCGTTGAGGATCGCGCCCATCGCGTGCTCACGGATGCCGAAGTGCAGCACGCGGCCGAACGGGTCGGTGCTCCAGGTCGACGTCGAGGCCTCGGCCGGACCGAAGGACTTGGCGCCCTCGATCGTGGTGAGGTTCGACTCGGCGAGGTCGGCGGACCCACCCCAGAACTCGGGCATGTGCGGCGCGATGGCGTTGATGACCTTGCCGGAGGCGGCGCGGGTCGAGACGGCCTTCTCGGTGCTGAACACCGGCAGCGCTGCCTCGAGGCCCTCGGGGAGCTCCTTGGCGTTCATCCGGTCGAACAGCGCCTTCTTCTCGGCGTTGGCCGCGGCCCACGCGTCGAAGGACTTCTGCCACTCGGCGTGCTGCTCCTGGCCCTTGGCGACGGCGCCACGGGTGTACTCGAGGACCTCGGGGGCGACCTCGAAGGTCTTCTCGGTGTCGAAGCCGAGGACCTCCTTCAGGCCCTTGATCTCCTCGGCGCCCAGTGCGGAGCCGTGGATCTTGCCGGAGTTCTGCTTGGTCGGGGACGGCCAGCCGATGATCGTCTTGAGGACGATGAGCGACGGCTTGTCGGTGACCTGCTTGGCGGCCTCGACGGCGGCGAAGAGCTCCTCGACGTCCTCGGAGTACTGACCGGTCTTCTTCCAGTCGACGACCTGGACGTGCCAGCCGAGCGCCTCGTAGCGATCGGCGACGCTCTCCGAGAAGGCGATGTCGGTGTTGTCCTCGATCGAGATCTGGTTCGAGTCGTAGAACGCGATGAGGTTGCCGAGCTGCTGACGACCGGCGAGCGAGGCTGCCTCGTTCGTCACGCCCTCCTGCATGTCGCCGTCACCGGCGATCACGTAGGTGAAGTGGTCGAAGGGGGACTGGCCGGCCGGGGTCTCCGGGTCGAACAGGCCACGCTCGAAGCGCTGCGCGTAGGCGAAGCCGACCGAGGACGCGAAGCCCTGGCCGAGCGGACCGGTGGTGATCTCCACGCCGTCCGTGTGGCCGTACTCCGGGTGACCCGGCGTCTTCGAGCCCCACTTGCGGAGCTGCTGGAGGTCCTCGATCTCGAGGCCGTAGCCGTGCAGGTAGAACTGCACGTACTGGAGGATGGACGCGTGACCCGCGGAGAGGATGAAGCGGTCGCGGCCGATCCAGGTGGAGTCGCTCGGGTCGCGGTGCATCACCTTCTGGAACAGGAGGTGTGCGAGCGGGGCGAGGCTCATCGCGGTGCCGGGGTGACCGTTGCCGGCCGCCTCCACGGAGTCGGCGGCGAGTACGCGCGCCGTGTCGACGGCCTTCTTGTCGATGGCGTCCCAGGTGAATTCAGCCACTTGGATGTTGACCCTTCTTGATGCGACGTGTGCGAGGGCTCGTGCCACCGCACGGACATGGTGGCCACCCGGCGCCCCGTCAGGTCGCCGGTCAACGGCGGCCGACCGACTCGTTCGCGGGCCGACGTCTTCGGGGCACACTGCGGGTGGCCCCTCCAGCATAGTGAACCGGCACTCAGAAGGTGTCCAGGTCACCCCGACTGTTCACGACCGGTGCCAGCGGGACGCCATGAAGACGGTCGGGTACACGGCTTCGTCGGTGGCATCGCGTAAAGTGGTCGTGACCCGTGGACATTCCGGGTCAGCGCATGCCCGGACGCCGAGGACGCCGTCCACCGAGTGTGCGAGCTGAAGCGACACAGACTGAGGTCCCCTTGCCGACTGCCACCGTGACCAGGCCCGACATCGAGCGTCGCTCGACCCTGTCCCGCAAGGTCCGGGCGTACGTCTCGCTGACGAAGCCGCGCGTCATGGAACTGCTGCTCGTCACGACCGCCCCGACGATGTTCCTCGCCCAGCGCGGGGTCCCCGACCTGTGGCTCGTGTTCTGGACGCTCCTCGGCGGTGCGATGTCGGCTGGTTCGGCATCGGCCTTCAACTGCTACATCGACCGCGACATCGACCGCCTGATGAAGCGGACCAGTACCCGACCCCTGGTCACCGGGGAGCTCACCGACCGCCAGGCCCTGGTGTTCTCGTGGATCCTCGGCATCGGGTCGACGGCGGTCCTCGGGTTCCTGGTGAACTGGCTCGCCGCAGCGCTCAGCGTCGCCGCGATCCTCATCTACGTCTTCGTCTACACGCTGTGGCTCAAGCGCCGCACGCCGCAGAACATCGTCTGGGGCGGATCCGCCGGCTGCATGCCCGTCCTCATCGGCTGGGCCGCCGTCACCGGGTCGCTGACCTGGGCGCCGGTCATCCTCTTCATGGTGATCTTCCTCTGGACGCCACCGCACTACTGGCCGCTCTCGATGAAGTACCGCGACGACTACGACGCCGCCGCCGTGCCGATGCTCGCCGTCGTCCGGGGCCGCACGGTCGTGGGGCTGCAGGTCGTGCTCTACGCCTGGGCGACGCTCGTGTGCTCGCTGCTGCTCATCCCGGTCGCGCACATGGGGCCGCTCTACACGGTGGTCGCCCTGGCGGGTGGCATCTGGTTCGTCGTCGAGTCGCACAAGCTCTACACGCGGGCCATCCAGCACGTCGAGCACGTGCAGCCCATGCGCGTCTTCCACAGCTCGATCACCTACCTGACGCTGCTGTTCATCGCCGTGGGCATCGACCCGCTGCTGCCCCAGGTCTTCAGCTTCTAGGGGTCGGGCGAGGCGGACCCGACCCGACCCGCTTCGACTCGGAACGACGAGGTCGACGTCGTACGACGTCGACCTCGTCGTTTCGGGGCTGCGGTCTGTCACCCCGTCCGGACGGGAGGCTCGTGCCGGGCCCGCCCCGAGCCTCCCGTCCGGTGCGTGGTGCGCCGCGCGGTGCGTTGGTGCCGGAACCTGCTGGGCGAGACACCCCCGTCTCGACGCTCCGGAGCTGGGGTCCTCCGCGAGACGCCGGTGTCTCGGTGAGACGCCTCGTACATGGCGAGACGCCGTCGGGATCGGCGTCGTCTCGACGCATCGGCGGTGTCTCGTGCAGACAGGGGCGTCTCGCCCGGTGGTGTCCTGCGCAGACAGGGCCGTCTCGTGCAGACAGGGGTGTCTCACAACGGGGTCGAGGAGTTCGGCGTCGGGAAAGGCCAAGCATCGCGCCGTCGATCGTCGGCTGATCCTCGCGCGACCGAGCGGCGTCGCGCGCTAGCGGGGGCGTCTCGGGTCGGGCGACGGGCCTCAGCGCGCGACGGGCTCGCGCGTGGCGAAGCGGCCCGCCGTCGCCCTCGTGGTCAAGGTGACCACCGTGACGGCACCGACGAGCAACCCCGCCAGCACCATGTGCGTCCCGACGAGCCCGACGGGCAGTGCCGTGCGGGCTTGCGTCAGCCCCACGGCGATCTGCAGGAACTCGACGACCAGGAGCAGGAGCGCCCACTTGCTCGAGAGCTGCAGCCGCACGGCGCCGATGACGAGCACGAGCGTCAGCGCGAAGAGGACGTAGGCGGGGACGGCGTGCACGTGCTGCAGCACCGCCGGGTCGAGGCCCGTGCGGTGCAGGCGGCCGCCGTCGACTGCCTCGTCAGCGCCCGCGTGGGGGCCGCTGCCGGTCGTCAGGATCCCGAGGAGCACGGTCACGGCGGTGGCGGCGATCGTGCCGCGGACCACGCCGACGTACCAGTTCGGCACCAGGCGACGCGCCGTGCGGGGCCCGTTCATCGAGCGGTGGACCAGCGTGGCGGTGATCGCGGTGAGCGCCATGGACACGACGAAGTGCAGGCCGACGACGTACGGGTTCAGGTTCGTCAGCACGCTCAGGCCACCGATGACGGCCTGGACGGGGATCGCTGCGCCCTGGGCGAACGCCAGCCAGAACAGCTCGGGGCGGGTCCGACGCATCCGGACGACCGCGAGGAACATCGCGATGGCCACGACGACGAGCACGAACGTGAGCAGGCGGTTGCCGAACTCGATGATGCCGTGCACGCCCATCTCGGGTGTGGAGACGAGTGAGTCGGCCGTGCATCGGGGCCAGGTCGGGCATCCGAGCCCCGAAGCGGTCAGGCGCACGAGGCCGCCGGTGCCGATGAGCACGACCTCGACCACGAAGGAGGCCCAGGCGAGGACGACCACGCGCGGGTCGACCACGCGGGGGAGCGACCACCATCGTGTGCGGACGTCCTGGTCGACGGGGGATGCGACGCGAGTCACGAGGGTGGTGCCTTCCTGTTGTTCCGCGCTGCGGGCCTGTAGGATTCGAGGGTTCAGCAGCAGTCAAGTCTAGGCAGGCGCCGGCTCCGAATGGGCCGAGATCGCCGATCACACCCAGGACTGCGTGGAACCATGACGTTGCGAGGCAGCAGCTGCGTGATCGCCCAGGACGGGTTCGTCCTGTCGGTGGTGCGCGATGGAATGGTGTCCGGCAGCCGCCGGTTGCCACCAGGGAACTGCCGCGAGAAGGAAACGAGGAGATCATGTCCGACGTGCTCATCGACCGTCCGGAGCTCGAGGGGCTCGGCCAGTACGAGTTCGGCTGGGCCGACTCCGACTCCGCCGGTGCCTCTGCCCGTCGCGGTGTCTCGGACGAGGTCGTCACCGACATCTCGAACCTCAAGGCCGAACCCGAGTGGATGCTGAAGAACCGGCTCAAGGGTCTCCAGCTGTTCGACCGCAAGCCGATGCCGACGTGGGGCGCAGACCTCACCGGGATCGACTTCGACAACATCAAGTACTTCGTGCGCTCCACGGAGAAGCAGGCCCAGTCGTGGGAAGACCTGCCGGAGGACATCCGCTCGACCTACGAGAAGCTCGGCATCCCCGAGGCCGAGCGCCAGCGCCTGGTCGCCGGCGTCGCTGCCCAGTACGAGTCCGAGGTCGTGTACCACCAGATCCGCGAGGACCTGGAGCAGCAGGGCGTCATCTTCATGGACACCGACACGGCGCTGCGCGAGCACCCCGAGCTCTTCCAGGAGTACTTCGGCACCGTCATCCCCGCCGGCGACAACAAGTTCGCAGCGCTGAACACGGCTGTCTGGTCCGGCGGCTCGTTCGTCTACGTCCCCAAGGGCGTCCACGTCGAGATCCCGCTGCAGGCCTACTTCCGGATCAACACCGAGAACATGGGCCAGTTCGAGCGGACGCTGATCATCGCGGACGAAGACTCCTACGTCCACTACATCGAGGGCTGCACCGCCCCGATCTACAAGTCGGACTCCCTGCACTCGGCCGTCGTCGAGATCATCGTGAAGAAGAACGCCCGCGTTCGCTACACGACGATCCAGAACTGGTCGAACAACGTCTACAACCTCGTCACCAAGCGTGCGATCGCGCACGAGGGCGCGACGATGGAGTGGATCGACGGCAACATCGGCTCCAAGGTCACGATGAAGTACCCGTCGATCTACCTCGCCGGCGAGCACGCCAAGGGCGAGACCCTGTCCGTCGCCTTCGCCGGCCCCGGTCAGCACCAGGACGCCGGCGCGAAGATGATCCACATGGCGCCGTACACGACGTCCTCGATCGTGTCGAAGTCGATCGCGCGTGGCGGTGGCCGGGCCGGCTACCGCGGCGAGGTCCGGGTCGACCCGAACGCGCACCACTCGGCGAACACGGTCCGCTGCGACGCGTTGCTCGTGGACACCGTCTCGCGCTCCGACACGTACCCGGCGATCGACATCCGCGTCGACGACGTGCAGCTCGGTCACGAGGCCACGGTCTCCCGCGTGAGCGAGGAGCAGCTGTTCTACCTCATGTCGCGCGGCATGGCGGAAGACGAGGCCATGGCGATGATCGTCCGCGGCTTCATCGAGCCGATCGCCCGCGAGCTCCCGATGGAGTACGCGCTCGAACTCAACAAGCTCATCGAGATGAGCATGGAAGGATCCGTCGGCTAGATGTCGAGCTCCACCCCCACACCCCGAATCGACCAGCCGATCGAGCCTGCTGCCCTCACGGGGACCGAGCGCGGTGCCGGTCAGGAACAGCATGGCGCGCGGGCCCACTCCGACGGCGCCTGGGCCAGCAAGATCCCGGTCCAGACCCGATCGGAGCGCCCGCAGTCGGGTGACATCGACGCCTTCGCCGCGGTCACCGGCCGCGAGGTCAACTGGAAGTTCGCGCCGCTCGACAAGGTCGCACCGCTCCTCGCGGGCGGCCTCGACGGCTCGGCCTACCCCTTCCTCGCGACCCAGACCGACGGCGCCGACGTCGAGTGGGCTCGCAGCGACGAACCGCGCGTGGGCACCGCCGGCCTGCCGGAGGACCGGGCAGCGGCGGCAGCCTGGACCGCGCGGGACGCCGTCCTGGCCGTGACCGTCAAGGCGACGGACGCGCACGAGTCGATCGCGATCACGCGCTCGGACTTCGGGCAGCAGCCGCGGGCAGCACACACGGTCATCACGGCCGAGCCGAACGCGCAGGGCATCGTCGTCATCGACAACCGCGGTTCGGCGCTGCTCTCGGAGAACATCGAGATCGTCGTGCAGGACAACGCTCGCCTGACCGTCGTCACCGTGCAGGACTGGGCCGACGATGCCGTGCACATCTCGACGCACTTCGCCGAGGTCGGCCGTGACGCCTTCCTCAAGCACGTGGTGGTCTCGCTCGGCGGGGACGTCGTCCGCGTCAACCCCTCGACGCACCTCGGTGCGCAGGGTGCCGACGTCGAGATGTACGGCGTGTACTTCGCCGACGCCGGGCAGTACATCGAGCAGCAGGTGTACGTGAACCACGACGCACCGAACTCCCGCAGCCGCGTCAACTACAAGGGTGCTCTGCAAGGCGCCGGTGCGCACACCGTGTGGATCGGTGACGTGCTCATCGGCCGTACCGCTCCCGGCACCGACTCCTACGAGCAGAACCGCAACCTGGTCCTGACAGACGGCACGCGCGCCGACAGCATCCCGAACCTCGAGATCGAGACCGGCGACATCGCCGGTGCGGGTCACGCGAGTGCGACCGGACGCTTCGACGACGAGCAGCTGTTCTACCTGCAGGCCCGTGGGATCCCCGAGGAAGAGGCCCGCCGCCTCGTCGTGCTCGGCTTCCTGGTCGAGGTCATCCAGAAGATCGGTGCGCCCGAGCTCGAGGAACGCCTCATCGCCGCCGTCGAGCAGGAGCTGCTCGAGGGCAAGACCGTGCTCGCCGCGCCGATCACCGACGCGTCCCTGACCGAGACCTCGGTCTGATGGCCGAGAAGGTCTGCGCCGAAGGCGACATCGCCGTGGAGAGCCCCATGCGTGTCGTCGTCGAGGGCACCCCGGTCGCGATCGTCAAGGACTCCGCCGGCGTCGTGCACGCCATCGGGGACACCTGCACCCACGGGGAGATCTCGCTCGCCGAGGGCTTCGTCGAGGGCGACTCGTTGGAGTGCTGGGCACACGGGTCCCAGTTCTCGCTGACCACCGGCAAGCCGAAGAACTTCCCGGCGTACGAGCCCGTGCCGGTGTTCCGGGTCGAGGTCCGCGACGGCGACGTCTACGTCGACGTGCACGACCCGGTCCCGGTGGACTGAGACCCGGTCCTCGTCGACTGACCTCGACCTCCACACTCTTCCCGCGGCTGACGCCGCACCCCAGCTGCAACCGAAGGAACGCAATGTCCACTCTCGAAATCCGCGGCCTCAAGGTCTCGATCGACACCGACCAGGGTGTCAAGGAGATCCTCAAGGGCGTCGACCTCACCATCAACGAGGGTGAGATCCACGCGATCATGGGGCCGAACGGCTCGGGCAAGTCGACCCTCGCCTACACGATCGCCGGTCACCCCCGCTACCACGTCGTCGGCGGCTCGATCACGCTCGACGGCGAGGACGTCCTCGCGATGAGCGTCGACGAGCGTGCCCGTGCCGGCATGTTCCTCGCCATGCAGTACCCGGTCGAGATCCCCGGCGTGACCGTCTCGAACTTCCTCCGCACCGCCAAGACGGCGATCGACGGCGAGGCCCCCGCGCTGCGCGGCTGGGTCAAGGACCTCCGGTCGTCGATGGCGGACCTCAAGATGGACCCGTCGTTCGCCGAGCGCAACGTCAACGAGGGCTTCTCCGGTGGCGAGAAGAAGCGCCACGAGATCATGCAGCTCGAGCTCCTCAAGCCGAAGTTCGCCGTCCTCGACGAGACCGACTCCGGCCTCGACGTCGACGCGCTGAAGATCGTGTCCGAGGGCGTCAACCGTGCCAAGGCAGCGACCGGCCTCGGCGTGCTCCTGATCACCCACTACACGCGCATCCTGCGCTACATCACGCCGGACTTCGTCCACGTGTTCGTCGCAGGCAAGGTCGCCGAGCAGGGTGGCCCGGAGCTGGCCGACCGTCTCGAGAACGAGGGCTACGACCGCTACGTGCAGGCCGCAGCCGCAGCAGCGGGGAACTGATGATCACCACACTCGCACCGGAGAAGTTCGACGAGGTCGTCGAGGGCCTGAAAGAGGTCCAGGACCCGGAACTCGGCGTCAACATCGTCGACCTCGGGCTCATCTACGACCTCGCCTGGGACGACGAGGCGTCGGCGCTCATCATCAGCATGACGCTGACGAGTGCCGGTTGCCCCCTGACCGACGTCATCGAGGGCGACACCGCGAACGCGCTCGACGGCATCGTCGACGCCTTCCGCATCAACTGGGTCTGGATGCCGCCGTGGGGCCCGGACCGCATCACCGACGACGGGCGCGAGATGATGCGCGCCCTCGGGTTCTCGATCTAGTCGCGACCCACACGACGAACGGGAGGCTCCCTGCCAGCTGGCAGGGAGCCTCCCGTCTGTCATGGGCCGGTTCGGGCAGAGCCGACGGGGCTGAGATCGCACTCCGTGTCGGGTCGTGCGTGCCGGAGCCGACACGAAGTGCGATCTCAGCCGGTCCGGGGTCCGGGGGCGCGCGCAGCGCGCAGCGCGCACGCGCACCCGCACGAGCAGCGCGCACGCGAAAGGCCCCGGACCAGCGGTCCGGGGCCCTTCGCGCGGCGCAGGGGCGTCAGCGGCGGCGGAGCAGGCTCCACACGAGCGGGACGATGCCCGCGGCGATGAGGGCCTTCACGACGCCGCCCACGATGAACGGGTAGAGGCCGGCGGCGAGCACCGACTGCAGGTCGTTCGGCAGGCCGAGCGCGCCGAGCGTCAGCGCCAGGTAAGGCAGGCCCGTGACGAACGGGATCGCGCTGGCGAGGGTGAACGCGACCACGGCACGCCCGACCTTGCGGTCCCAGTTGCGGCGGGCGAGCCACCCGATGACGCCGGCGGCCGGGATGAAGCCGATGACGTACCCGAAGCTCGGGACGCTGAGCATGTGCAGGCCGCCGGACATGCCAGCGAAGAACGGGGCGCCGGCGAGCCCGACGATCGCGTACACGAGCATCGAGAGGACACCGCGGCGGGCTCCGAGCGTCGCGCCGACGAGCACGACGGCGAGCGTCTGGCCGGTGATCGGGACCGGCCACATCGGGACCTCGAACTGGGCCATCGCGGCGGTGAACAGGGCGCCGCCGGCGACGAGGGCGGCGTCGGTGGCCAGCCCGTGCGTCCGAAGACGGTCGGCGAGGACTGCGCGGGGAGCGAACCCGGTGGCGTTCGTCATGGATTCTCCTAGAATGGACTGCTGGTCCCCTTCGGGACTGTCGGTCCCGTCAGCGTAGCGGTGAACCTCCCGCACACACCGTTGTGCACAACCACCAACTGATTGGACCACCACTGTGCTTGCCGTGCACGACCTCGAGATCCGCGTCGGGGCTCGCCTCCTGATGGAGAACGTGTCCTTCCGTGTTGAGAAGGGCGACAAGATCGGGCTGGTCGGCCGCAACGGCGCCGGGAAGACCACGATGACCAAGGCCCTGGCGGGCGAGCAGCCGCCGACCGACGGCAAGATCGACCGCACCGGCGAGATCGGCTACCTGCCGCAGGACCCCCGCTCGGGCAACCCCGAGGACACCGCGCGCAAGCGCATCCTCGACGCCCGCGGGCTCGGCGAGCTCGTGGAGGGCATCCGCCAGGCGACGCTCGACATGGCCAGTTCGGACACGGCCGTCGCGGAGAAGGCGATGCGTCGGTACTCCCGTCTCGACGACCAGTTCAACGCGCTCGGTGGCTACGCCGCAGAGGCCGAGGCCGCCTCTATCGCGTCGAACCTCAAGCTGCCCGACCGCATCCTCGACCAGCAGCTCAAGACGCTCTCGGGTGGTCAGCGCCGACGCATCGAGCTCGCGCGCATCCTGTTCTCGGACGCCGAGACGATGATCCTCGACGAGCCGACCAACCACCTCGACGCCGACTCGGTCGTCTGGCTCCGCGAGCACCTGAAGACCTACCCCGGCGGCGTCATCGTGATCTCCCACGACGTCGAGCTCGTCGACGAGGTCGTCAACCGCGTCTTCTACCTCGACGCCAACCGCCAGACGATCGACATCTACAACATGGGCTGGAAGCTCTACCAGCGGCAGCGCGTCGCCGACGAGGAGCGCCGCCGCAAGGAGCGCGCCGGCGCCGAGAAGAAGGCCGCCACGCTCAAGGACCAGGCCGCCCGGTTCGGTGCGAAGGCGTCGAAGGCCGCTGCGGCGCACCAGATGGTCGCGCGCGCCGACAAGCTGCTCGCGGGGCTCGAGGACGAGCGCGTCGCCGACCGGGTCGCGAAGATCCGCTTCCCCACGCCGGCTCCGTGCGGCCGCACGCCGCTGATGGCCGAGGGGCTCTCGAAGTCCTACGGGTCCCTCGAGATATTCGCTGGCGTCGACCTGGCGATCGACCGTGGTTCCCGCGTGGTCATCCTGGGCTTCAACGGTGCCGGCAAGACGACGCTGCTGCGGATCCTCGCGGGCGCCGACGCACCGGACACCGGCGCGATCCTGCCCGGGCACGGCCTGCGCATCGGGTACTACGCGCAGGAGCACGAGAACATCGACATCAACCGCACGGTGATCGAGAACATGGTGTCGGCGTCGACCGACCTCAACGAGACCGAAGCCCGGCGGGTGCTCGGCTCGTTCCTGTTCACCGGTGACGACGGCTACAAGAAGGCCGGGGTCCTGTCCGGTGGCGAGAAGACCCGTCTCTCGCTCGCGATGATCGTCGTGTCCGGCGCGAACGTGCTGCTGCTGGACGAGCCCACGAACAACCTCGACCCGGCGTCGCGCGAGGAGATCCTCAACGCCCTGGCCGGCTTCGAGGGTGCCGTCGTCCTCGTGTCCCACGACACCGGTGCGGTCGAGGCGCTCAACCCCGAGCGCGTCCTGCTCCTGCCCGACGGCACCGAGGACCACTGGAACAAGGACTACGCGGAGCTCATCGAGCTGGCGTAGCCAGCGCTCCTCCGGAGTCGCTGACGCTCTGACGCGCTGATGACGGACGGGAGGCTCGTGGCGGCGCCGCCACGAGCCTCCCGTCCGCTGTGTCAGCAGTCCGCAGTCAGCGGTCCGGAGTCAGCGACGCGACTCGAGGAGCTCGTCCTCGATGTCGGCGTCGGTCTTCGGCTTGGCGTCCTTGCGCCGCTGCCGCTCGAGGGCGCGCTCGCGCTCCTCGGGGTCGTCCTGGTTGAGGTTCCGGTACTCCTGCACCATCAGGTACGCCAGGAACCCGAAGCCCCCGGCGGCGAACATGAACCACTGGATGAAGTAGCTCAGGTGCAGGCCGGTGTCGGCGCTCGGGCGGTTCCAGCCGAGGGGCCGGGCCTCGGTCGGTGCCGGGCTCTCGGACGCGAGCTGCCCGTACGCACCGGTCCAGATGGGGGCCTCGATCTTCGCGGCCACGTCGGCGAGCGTGACGGACTGGACCTGGTCGGTGTGCGCAGGGTCGGTGCGTCCGGGGATCCGAGGCTCGGACTGCTGCAGCCGCGCGGTGACGGTGACCTGGCCCGACGGGGGAGCCGGCACGCGGTCGGGGGCGTCCTGCCGGTTGCCGGTCGGCACCCAGCCGCGGTCGACGACGAACGCGCGGCCGTCGGCGGTGACGAGCGGCGTCAGGACCTCGAAGCCGGGCTGGCCGTTGTGGACGCGGTTGCGGACGAGGAGCTGGTCGTCGGTGTCGTAGCGCCCGGTGACGGTGACGCGGAGCCAGGTCTGGTCGTTCGACCAGCTGGAGGCCCGGGGGAGGGCGTCCTGCACGGCGACCGGGGTGTGGTCGTAGTTCGAGGCGATCTGCTGGTTCTCACGGACGGCCTCGTTGCGGCGGTCCCACTGCCACATGCCGAACAGCGTGCACAGGATGGCGAAGGCCACCGCGATCGCGAAGTACCCGACCCAGCGGCGGCTCCGGACGAAGTGCCAGCCGACGAAGGGCTCGTCGGGATCGTGCGCGATGGTCTCGACCTGCGCGGCACGCTCACGCGCCGTGGCCTGGCGGATGCGCGCGGCGTGCTTCCGGCCGTAGCGCGACTGCGGGTCGAAGTCGTCGGTCATCGCTCGTTCGCCGAGCGGGTCCGTTCACCCACGTCGTTCTTCGGGCCGCCGTGCAGCGCGCCGTGCTGCACGGCGTCGGGGCGGTGGGAGTCGTCCAGCTGGTCGACGTCCTCGTCGATGCCGGTGACCTTGACGGGGAACGTGCGGGAGCGGAGGTACCCGGCGAGGAAGTCGCAGTGTTCGTCGCACGCCGCCCAGATCTTCACGCGGTCGAGCGGGTGGATGCGCGGGTTCCGCCAGTTGACGCGCCAGCTGGCAGCGGTGGAGCACCCGGCGCGCGAGCACACCGGAGTGGAACCGGGCTCGGTGAACAGGTCGAAGGTCGCCCCCATCAGCGGTGACCCCACATGCGGGACCGGTCGCCGTTCCGCTGCCATTCCTCTTGTGCGTGCTGGGCGGCCTGGCGCAGCCGCTCCTGCTCGTCACGGTAGGCCTGCGCGCGGGCGTCCTCCTGCTGCTGACGGAGTGCCGGGTCGTAGTCGGCGGCACGCACGAGGGCACCGGCGGGAGCGATCGCGTCGGACTCGACGTGGCTGCCGGCGTTCGCGATGACGACGGCGATCCACGGGATCACGCCGGCGAGCACGATGGGGATGATCGCGAGGATCGGGCTGTGCCAGACGGTGTAGACGAGCACGGCTCCGACGAACAGGAACACGCGGACCGCCATCTGCCAGACGTAGCGCGACAGACGGTGGTGTCGGTCACGCGTCGGTGACTTCGGAAGTGCCGTGATGCTCTGCGTCGTACGCGTCGTCTTCATGCCTTCGTTCTCCGTCTGCCCACACATCAGCCTAAGCCCGGCCACCGACACTTGACCGTCCGATCTGGGGCCGTGTGTGCCCCGGTAGGCTCGTGCGGGCGTGTCGGGCGGATCATCGTCCGCGCGCCGTCGGACAGCCACGCCGTGCACCCCGAGCACACCACCGAACGGAGCGCCCATGACCACCCCCCGTACCGTCCTCATCACCGGCGGCAACCGCGGCATCGGCCTCGCCCTCGCCGAGCGGTTCGTCGCTGCCGGACACCGCGTCGCAGTCACCTCCCGCAGCGGCCACGGCGGCCCCGAGGGCGCGCTGACCGTGCAGGCGGACATCACGGACACCGCCTCGGTCGACGCCGCCTTCACCGAGGTGGAGAACGCACTCGGCCCCGTCGAGGTGCTGGTCGCGAACGCCGGCATCACGAACGACGGCCTGCTGCTCCGGATGAGCGAGGAGGACTTCACGAGCGTCATCGACACCAACCTCACGGGCACGTTCCGCGTCGTGAAGCGGGCGACGAAGGGCATGATGCGCGCCAAGTACGGTCGCATCGTGCTGATGTCGAGCGTCGTCGGCGCCTACGGGCAGGTCGGTCAGGTCAACTACGCGTCCTCGAAGGCCGCGCTGGTCGGCATGGCCCGCTCGATCACGCGCGAGCTCGGTTCGCGCGGCATCACCGCCAACGTGGTCGCGCCCGGGTTCATCCAGACCGACATGACGGCCGCGCTGCCCGAGGAGCTGCAGGCCGAGTTCAAGAAGCAGATCCCGGCAGCGCGCTACGGCACGGTCGACGACGTCGCGGACGCCACGCTCTTCCTCGCCGGGGACGGCGCCGGCTACATCTCCGGCGCGGTCGTGCCGGTGGACGGCGGCCTCGGGATGGGCCACTAGCCAGACCGGGCGTCAGCCCCGCAAGCCCAACGCGGCCAGCACGGCGGACAGGTCGCGGTCCACGACGGCGAGGTCCGCGGACTCGCGCACCCGCGGCTTGGCGTCGAACGCGACGGACAGCGCCGCCACGCGCATCATCTCGACGTCGTTGGCACCGTCGCCGACCGCCACCGTCCGCGCGAGCGGCACCCCGTCGGCATCGGCCCACGCCAGGAGCGCGGCGGCCTTGGCGTGGGCGTCGACAACGTCGCCGAGCACCCGCCCGGTGAGCACGCCGTCGACCGCCTCGAGACGGTTGGCCTGGCAGTGGTCGAGACCCAGCTGCGCGGCGAACGGGTCGAGGACCTCGTGGAACCCCCCCGACACGACACCGACGGTGCCGCCGGCGGCGTGGACGCCCCGGACCAGGTCCTCGGCGCCACGCGTCACGCGGACCGCGTGCTGCGCCCGTGCGAAGACGTCGGTCTGGAGGCCCGCCAGGGTAGCGACCCGCTCCCGGAGGCTCTCCGCGAAGTCGATCTCGCCGCGCATCGCGCGCTCCGTGACCGCCTGGACCTGTGGTCGGGTCCCCGCGGACTCGGCGAGCAGCTCGATGACCTCGTCCTCGAGCAGGGTGGAGTCGGCATCGAGGACGACGAGGAAGCGCGGCACGCCACCACGGTAGCGGTGCCGCGCACCTCGTTACGCCTCGACGCGGACGCCCTTGCCGACCACGGTGATGCCGGACTCGGTCACGGTGAAGCCGCGGGCGACGTCGGCCTCGCGGTCGACCCCCACCCGGGCACCAGGAGCGAGCACGACGTCCTTGTCCAGGATCGCCCGGTTCACGACGGCTCCGGCGCCGATCGACGCCCGCTCGAACACGATCGAGTCGAGCACCTTCGCACCCGAGTCCACCGTGCACCAGGGGCCGATGACGCTGCGCTCGAGCTGGGCGCCGGACATCAGGCAGCCGAGCGACACGATCGAGTCGACCGTCGCGCCGGTGTTGCCGTTCGCGTCACGGACGAACTTCGCCGGCGGCAGGTTCGTCTGCTGGTTGAAGATCGGCCAGTCGGTGTTGTAGAGGTTGAAGACCGGCACCGGGGCGATCAGGTCCATGTGGGCGTCGTAGAACGAGTCGATCGTCCCCACGTCGCGCCAGTAGTACTTGTCGCGGTCGTTCGACCCCGGCACCTCGTTGCGCTGCAGGTCGTACACGCCCGCGTCGCCGCGGTTGACGAAGTCCGGGACGATGTCGCCGCCCATGTCGTGCGCCGAGGTCTCGACCTGCCCGTCGCGGAGCACGGCGTCGACCAGGGCATCCGCGTTGAACACGTAGTTGCCCATGGACGCCAGGATCTCGCCGGGGGAGTCCGCCAGACCGATGGCGTCCGTCGGCTTCTCGAGGAACGCGTCGATCTTGGTCGGGTCGTCCTGGTCGACCTGGATGACGCCGAACTGGTCGGCGAGGCCGATCGGCTGGCGGATCGCCGCGACCGTGGCACTGCGACCGGAGGCGATGTGCGCGTCGACCATCTGGGAGAAGTCCATGCGGTACACGTGGTCGGCGCCGACCACGACGACGATGTCCGGACGCTCGTCACGCAACAGGTTGAGCGACTGCAGGATCGCGTCGGCCGAACCGGCGAACCACCGCTTGCCCAGGCGCTGCTGCGCGGGCACCGACGCGACGTACGAGCCGAGCAGGCCCTCCATCCGCCAGGTCTCCGCGACGTGGCGGTCCAGGCTGTGCGACTTGTACTGCGTCAGGACGACGATCTTCTGCAACCCGGAGTTCACCAGGTTCGAGAGCGCGAAGTCGATGAGTCGGAAGTTCCCGCCGAACGGGACTGCGGGCTTCGCGCGGTCGGCAGTGAGCGGCATGAGCCGCTTGCCCTCGCCTCCCGCGAGGACGATGCCGAATACCTTCTTTGGTGCCATGGGGTTCACAGTAGGCGTCCGGAGTGGGAACCCGTTACGTTGAGTCCGTGCGAGTCGATCTACTGACCAGGGAGTATCCGCCGGAGGTCTACGGCGGAGCGGGTGTCCACGTGGCCGAACTGACCGCGGCGCTGCGGTCCGGGACGGACACCGAGGTGCGCGTCCGCGCCTTCGGGGCCTTCCGTGACGAACCGGACGTGTGGGCCTACCGCACGCCGGACGGCCTCGGCCAGGCGAACGGCGCGCTGCAGGCGCTCGGCACCGACGTGCAGATCGCCGCGGACGTCGAGGGCGCCGACGTGGTGCACTCGCACACCTGGTACGCCAACGCGGCCGGGCGCATCGCGCAGCTGACCCACGGCATCCCGCACGTCGTCACCGCCCACTCCCTCGAGCCCCTGCGCCCGTGGAAGGCCGAGCAGCTCGGTGGCGGCTACCGCCTGTCGAGCTGGATGGAGCGCGAGTCCTTCGTCGAGGCCGACGCCGTCATCGCCGTGTCGAAGGCCATGCGCGCCGACATCCTCCGGTCGTACCCGTCCATCGACCCCGCGAAGGTGCACGTCGTCTACAACGGCATCGACGTCGAGGAGTGGAAGCCCGAGGTCGACCACGACGCCGTCCGTGCCCTCGGCATCGACCCCGAGCGCCCGAGTGTCGTCTTCGTCGGGCGCATCACCCGGCAGAAGGGCCTGCCGTACCTGCTCCGCGCGGTCGCTGCCCTGCCGCCAGAGGTGCAGATCGTCCTGTGCGCCGGCGCCCCGGACACCCCCGAGATCCTCGCCGAGGTCACCGGTCTGGTCGAGGACCTCCGCCAGCAGCGCGACGGCGTCGTCTGGATCGACCGGATGCTCGCCCACCGCGAGATCGTCAACGTGCTGTCCTCGGGCACCGTCTTCGTGTGCCCCTCGATCTACGAGCCCCTCGGCATCGTCAACCTCGAGGCCATGGCCTGCGGCATCCCCGTCGTCGGCTCCGGCACCGGTGGCATCCCCGAGGTCGTCGCCGACGGACTGACGGGCCGCATCGTGCCGATCGACCAGGTCACCGACGGCACCGGCACGCCGACGAACCCGGACAAGTACGTCGCCGACCTCGCCGCCACGCTGAACGAGGTGCTGTCGGACATCGGGCTCGCCAAGCTCATGGGACGCGCCGGCCGGCTCCGCGTCGAGAGCGAGTTCACCTGGGGCGCCATCGCGACGCGGACCCGGGCGGTCTACGACCAGGTCCTGGCGGCTCGCTGAGGCGAGTCAGAGCAGCACCAGCCAGGAGGCCCGGGTGACGTCCGCGACGGACGTCACCCGGGCCTCCTGTCAGTCCGCCACCTGGCGCGACGCGCGCGCCCCGCGGACATCGGGTGACGGTCCGCTCGCGTAGGGTTGGGGCATGCCCTCGGTTGTGCGCTTGTCAGACGTGTCCGTGGTCCGGAACGGGGCCACCATCCTCGACGCGGTCTCGTGGGAGGTGCAGGACGACGAGCGGTGGGTCGTGCTCGGCGCGAACGGCGCCGGCAAGACCACGCTGCTGCAGGTCGCGGGCGCACAGAGCTTCCCGACCTCGGGTGAGGTCGAGGTCCTCGGGACCGAGCTGGGCGGAGCCGACCTGTTCGAACTCCGGCCCCGCATCGGCTTCGCGTCCACGGCCCTGGCCCGCCGCATCCCGGTGACCGAGAAGGTCATCGACGTGGTCCTCACCGCCGCGTACTCGGTCACGGGTCGCTGGAACGAGGAGTACGAGGAGCTCGACGTCCGTCGCGCCCAGCGTGTGCTCGACGAGTGGGGCCTCGGGTCCTTCACCGACCGGACCTTCGGCGAGCTCAGCGACGGCGAGCAGAAGCGCGTGCAGATCGCCCGGGCCGTCATGACCGACCCGGAGATCCTGTTCCTCGACGAGCCGGCCGCCTCGCTCGACCTCGGCGCCCGCGAGAGCCTGGTGCGCACCCTCGGCGGGTACGCGCAGAGCTCGGACTCGCCGGCGATCGTCATCGTGACCCACCACGTCGAGGAGATCCCCGCGGGCTTCACGCACGCGCTCATCCTGTCCTCCGGGCACATCCAGGCCGCCGGCCCGATCGACGACGTCCTGACCGACGCCACCCTGAGCGAGGCCTTCGGCATCGCGCTCACCGTCACGAAGGACGCCGGACGCTTCACGGCGCGCGCGTCCTGACCTGCTCCCGTTCGGGTCCGCTGTCTGGTATCGTGGACGGCTGGCGTGAGCCGCAGACTTCCGGGGCGACCGCCCCGCTCTCAACACCGCTATCCACCCAAGGAATCACCTCATGAAGACCGAGACCCACCCCGAGTACCGCGCCATCGTCTTCCGCGACCTGGCTTCCGGTGAGACGTTCCTGACGCGTTCGACCGCGAACAGCGACAAGACCATCGAGCTCGACGGTGCCACCTACCCGGTGATCGACGTCGAGATCTCGTCCGCTTCGCACCCGTTCTACACGGGCAAGCAGCGCATCCTCGACTCCGCCGGTCGCGTCGAGAAGTTCAACCAGCGCTTCAAGGGCTTCAGCAAGTAGGTCCTTCCCAGCGCTTGACGGGGCAGCTCCTCCAGGGCAAGTAAGTCCTTCTCCACACGGAACGGGCGGTCCTCCTCCAGGAGGGCCGCCCGTTCGCGCTGCTGGCGCCGATCGTCGTCGCACAACGAGAACCGGCTCGAACCACGGACTTCCGCGGTTCGAGCCGGTTTTGGTTGTGCGGCGTCGATGCGCCTGCGTCAGTCGGCGGTGCGGTGGGGCCAGCGGCCGTCGGCGACGAACGAGGGGTCGCGCTTCTTCCGCATGTAGTCCTGGAAGGAGACCGCCTGGTCGGCGCACCAGGCGACCTGCTTGCGGTGCAGTTCCTCGGCCGAGACGGTGAGGTCGTCGGGGTACTTCAGCGCGATGGCCTGCGCGACGCGTCCGGCAGCGATGGCGTCGGCGCCGGCGTCGTGGGCGTCGGAGAGGGTGACGCCGTACGTCGCAGCGGCGGCCTCGAGCGTGCGCTTGCCCTTGCGGTAGGTGTCGAGCGCCTTGTCCATCACGAGCGGGTCGACGACGTTGCCGATGACGGGGGAGGCGATGCCGTGCCGCTTGGCTTCTCGGTCGAGCAGCGTGAGGTCGTACGGCGCGTTGTAGATCACCAGGGGGATGCCCCGGGCGAAGACGGCCTCGATCGCGAGGACGATCTCCGCGACGACCTCTCCCGCGGGGCGCCCCTCGGCCTGGGCGCGCTCGGTGCTGATGCCGTGGACCGCCGAGGCCTGCTCGGGGATGGGCACGCCGGGGTCGGCGAGCCAGGCGCCCTCGACGATGCTGCGCCCGGTCATGTCGATCAGGCCCACGTGGGCGGTGACGATCCGGGCGGTCTCGACGTCGATGCCGGTGGTCTCGAGGTCGAAGACGCCGAGTGCGTGCCACCAGGGTCGAGCTGAGAGGTCCTGAGCGGTGGCCGGGGCGTCCAGCTCGGTTGCGGAGTACGTCACACCACGAGGCTAACCGGAGCGACCGACACGTCGACGCGACGCGCCCGCCGGGAGCGTGTGGGGCCTCCCGGCGGGCGTGTGGTGGTGACTACGCGGCGGGGGCCGCCGGCGCTGCCGGAGCGGCCGGGACCTGCTGCGTGGGTGCGGCACCGACGTGCAGCCAGTAGAACGACTGCGTGCCGAGGGTCAGCGTGACCTTGCCCTCGTGGTCGAACGACGGGAACGACGCGCCGCCGAACAGGTCGTACAGCGGGCGTCCGGCGTACTCGGGGGCCGAGATCGTGGCCGTCGTGGCGTTGACCGCGAACGAGAACACGCAGAGGACGTCCTCGGCGGACGGGCCGAACTGCGTGCCGGCGCCCTCCCACGAGCGGACGAACGCCAGGACGCTCTCGTTGTCGGTCTGCTGCACGGCCAGGGAGCCCATGCCGAAGACCGGGTGGGCCTTGCGCACGTGGATGACGTTGCGGACCCAGTGCAGCAGCGACCGGGACTGCGCGAGCTGGGCCTCGACGTTCACCTGCGCGTAGTTGTAGACCAGCGACTGGACGACGGGCAGGAAGAGCTTGCCCGGGTCGGCGCTGGAGAAGCCCGCGTTGCGGTCCGGCGTCCACTGCATCGGCGTGCGCGAGGCGTCGCGGTCCGGCAGCCAGATGTTGTCGCCCATCCCGATCTCGTCGCCGTAGTACAGGAACGGCGAGCCCGGCAGCGAGAACAGCAGCGCATGGATGAGCTCGAGCTCGGCGCGGGAGTTGTCGAGCAGGGGCGCGAGACGACGGCGGATGCCGATGTTCGAGCGCATCCGCGGGTCGTAGCCGTACCAGCCGTACATCGCCTGGCGGTACTCCTCGCTGACCATCTCGAGGGTGAGCTCGTCGTGGTTGCGGAGGAACACGCCCCACGCGGCGCTCTCCGGCACGTCGAGCGTCTCCGAGAGGATCGCGGAGAGCTCCTTGGCGTGCTGGGCGCGGAGCGAGTAGAAGATGCGGGGCATCACCGGGAAGTCGAACGCCATGTGGCACTCGGGCTCCTCGTCGGTGCCGAAGAACGCGGCGGTCTCGCGGGGCCACTGGTTCGCCTCGGCGATGAGCACGCGGCCGGGGTACTCCTCGTCGACCATCTTGCGCATCTTCTTGATGAACTCGTGGGTCTCCGGCTCGCCCTCGCCGTTGCCCTCCTCGGACTCGAAGAGGTACGGGATGGCGTCGAGGCGCAGGCCGTCGACACCGAGGTCGAGCCAGTGCCGGATGACGTCGTAGATGGCCTCGACCACGGCCGGGTTCTCGAAGTTCAAGTCGGGCTGGTGCGAGAAGAACCGGTGGAAGAAGAACTGGCGTCGGACCGGGTCGAACGTCCAGTTGGACTCCTCGGTGTCGACGAAGATCACGCGGATGTTCTCGTAGTGCTCGTCGGTGTCGCGCCAGACGTAGAAGTCGCCGTAGGGGCCGTCCGGGTCCTCGCGGGACTGCTGGAACCACTCGTGCTGGTCCGACGTGTGGTTGATCACCATGTCGATCACGATGCGCATGTTGCGCTCGTGCGACTTCGTGACGAGCTCGCGGAACTCCTCGAGCGTGCCGAACTCCGGCAGGATCGCCTTGTAGTCGGAGATGTCGTAACCGCCGTCGCGCAGGGGCGAGCGGAAGAACGGCGGGAGCCAGAGCGCGTCGACGCCGAGCCACTGCAGGTAGTCGAGGCGGCTGATCAGCCCCTGGAGGTCGCCCGTGCCGTCGCCGTTCGAGTCCACGAAGGACCGGATCATGCACTCGTAGAACACGGAGCGCTTGTACCAGAGCGGATCGAGCGTCAGTCCGGGCAGCTGGATCGGGGCTGTGAAGGTCACCGTGCTCCTCGTCGTCAGAGACGGACCGGTTGTCACCAGGCCCGCCCCGGACACGATAGGCGGGTCCGGCCGAACGTGTTCCAGGGTCGTGGGGAAGGGCAGTCCTAGACTGACGCGGATGCGATCGCCCGTCCTCTCCCCGTACCAGTCGCTGATGGCCTCGACCCCGGTCGTGCACCGCGCCGTCGAGGTCGACGGCCGCACCACGCACTACTGGGAGTACGGGCCGACGGACGCCACGCAGACCGTCCTGGCGGTGCACGGGTTCCGCGGTGACCACCACGGACTCGAGTCCCTCGCCGCGCACCTGGTGGACGTGCGCGTCATCGTGCCGGACCTGCCCGGCTTCGGCGTGTCGGACCCGCTGACCGTGTCCGACCTCGACTCCTACGTCGCGTGGCTCCGGGCGTTCCACGGTGCGCTCGGACTGGACCGGAGCGCCGTCGTGCTCGGGCACTCGTTCGGCTCGATCGTGGTGTCGGCCGCGGTGGCCGCCGGACTCGACACCCGGCTCCTGGTCCTGGTGAACCCGATCGCTGCCCCGGCACTGCAGGGCCCGCGTGCCGTGGGCACCGGCATCGCGATCGCGTACTACCGCGCCGGTGCCGCCCTGCCCCGGCCGCTCGGCCTCGGGATCCTGCGCAACCGGGCGATCGTCCGCGCGATGAGCGTCGCGATGCTGAAGTCGCACGACCCCGACCTGCGGCGGTGGGTGCACGACCAGCACGACCGCTACTTCTCCGCCTTCGCCGACCGGACCAGCGTGCTCGAGGCCTTCCGGACCTCCGTCACCCACGACGTGTCGGAGTACGCCGACCGGATCACCGTCCCGGTGCTGCTCATCGCCGCCGAGCGCGACGACATCACCGCCGTGCCGGAGCAGCGAGCCCTCGCCGAGCGGCTGCACGACGCCGAGCTGGTCGTCATCCCGCGGGTCGGGCACCTGGTGCACTACGAGACGCCGGCCGCCGCGGCCGAGGCGACGCTGCGCCGCATGGCCGACCCCGTGCGGAAGCCGGGCCGGGCTGCCAAGCCGGGTCGAGCCTCCAGGCCGGACCGTGGGAGCGCGTCGTGAGTCGCCTGCGGATCGGGATCGACTGCCGGTACGTCCGCATCGGGCGGCACGACGGCATCAGCCGGTTCACCGCCGGGATCGCCGCGCACCTGCCGGACCGTCACGACGCCGTGCTGCTCGTCAGCGACGAGCGGCAGCTCGCCTCGCTGCCCCAGGACCTGCCGTGGGAGCTCGTGCCGGCGCCGACCGAGCCGGGGGAGCCCCTGGTGGCACGGCGCGTCAACCGCCTCGGGCTGGACGCCGTGTTCTCGCCCATGCAGACGATGGGCTCGCGTGGACGGTCCTACGCCCTCGTGCTGACGCTCCACGACCTCATCTACTACCGGAACCGCACGCCCCCGCGCGAGTTCTCCTGGCCGCTGCGGCTGGGCTGGCGGGCCTTCCACCTGGCGTGGTGGCCGCAGCGGATGCTGCTGAACGGCGCCGACGGCGTCGTGACGGTCTCCGAGACGACGGCGGGGCTGATCGCGGACCACCACCTGACGAAGCGACCGGTCACGGTCGCGTACAACGCTGCCGACCCGGCGACCCCGAGGCCGGCGGGGGGACCGCGGACGAAGTCCCTCGTCTACATGGGCTCGTTCATGCCGTACAAGAACGTCGAGACGCTCGCCGCGGCGCTGCCGCTCCTGGGGTCCGACTGGACGCTGCACTGCATGTCACGCGTGTCGGACGCCGACCGGACGCGGCTCGAGGCCCTCGCGCCGGCCGGAGCGATCGTGTTCCACGACGGGGCGTCGGACGAGGAGTACCTCGACGCGCTGCGGTCCGCGACGGCACTCGTCACGGCGTCCCACGACGAGGGCTTCGGCATCCCGCTCGTCGAGGCCATGGGCGTCGGCACCCCGGTCGCGGTGAGCGACATCCCGATCTTCCGGGAGATCGGCGGCGACGTCGCCGAGTACTTCGACGCGGACTCGCCGTCCGCCGTGGCAGCTGCCGTCCGCCGGCTCGAAGGACGGTGGGACGAGGCCTCGGCCGCGTCGCTCGAGCGTGCCGCGCGGTTCCGCTGGGCGGACTCGGCCGAACAGGTCGTGCGGGCCGTCGAGCGTGCCGTGGCCGGCCGGCGGGGCTGAGCCGCGCGCGGCGGTTCGTCCGTTCGGCCAGCGGGGCTGAGCCGCGCGGCGGTTCGTCCGTTCGGCCGTTCGTCCGTCAGACGCTGCCCGGTACCGCTGTCTCGACGGTGGCGCCCGGGAACTCCTTCAGCACGATCTCCTTCGCCGCGTGGTCCACGGCGGCCAGGCCGACCCCGGTGCCGGCGGTCTCGACGATCACACGCTGTGCCGTCGCGTCGTCCGACCGGCCGCCGTCCTCGCCGTCGGTGTTCCAGACGGCGTGCACGCGCAGGACGCCGCCGATGGCCTTGACGTCCTCGGCGACGGCGAGGCGGCGCGCGCTCACCTCGGCCGAGCCGGAGACGCCGACCACGACGTCCCCGAAGTCGATGACGGCGTAGACGTGCACGCCGGTGCTGCCGGACGAGGCGGCGGCGGCGCTGACCTGTCGCACCAGTTCGGCGCGGCGGGCGTTCGACAGCTCACGGTCGGCCTGCACGGCGGTGACGACGTCGTAGCTGATGAGCGACGTCTTCGTCGGGTCAGCCGTCTTCGCGGACGCGATGCCGGAGACGTCGCGCACGGCGGTGGTGAACTGCGCGGCGCTCTGCTCCGGACGGGGCACGAAGCCGCCGACGCCGTTCTGCACGCTCGACAGGATCAGGCCGAGGACGACGACGATCACGCCAGCGGCGAGGACCACGCCGACGAGCAGCAGCCCCCAGGACCGGACGCGCTGCGGTCCGCTCCGCGTGGCGACCGCCCCGGTCTCCGTCCCGAAGGCGCGGTCGAGGTCGTCGTCCTCCTGCGCGGTGGGACCCGACGGCTGCTCACGCTGCCAGCCGGAGCCACCTGGACCCTCGATCGTCATGTCACCCCCGGTGTCGCACGCGCCACGGACGTCTCAGGTGTCGTGTCGTCGAGTGCTCTGGATGCTAGCCCGGCTGCGCGAGCAGACACGACTCGGGCGCACAACGATCCCGCAACGACGTCCCCGGGGCCGCTGTGCGCGAGACCTGACCGGGGCTAGCGTGACCGGCATGTGGATCGTGCTGCTGGCCGTGTTCGTGGCACTCGTCGCCGTCGTGGCGGTCGTCGGGGTGCTCGGGGTGCGGCGGGAACGCTCCCTCCGCGGTCTCGAGGACCCGCTGGCGCCGCGCACGCAGGACGACGGTGCCCACGGGGTGCAGACGGCGCAGGCGAAGGCCGCGCGGCCGGACAGCGGCGTCGGCGGGTTCACCAGCTTCTGAGGCGACGTGCCGTCCGCGCTGGCGTGCACCAGCGCGGCAGCGCTGCTCAGCGCTGATCAGCTCCGCTGCTCGAGCGGGTTCTGGTCGTCGAACGCCGCCGACTCCGGAGCCGCCGGCAGCTCTTCGACCGGGTCGTCGAAGCGGACCAGTTCCGCGTGGAAGCGCTCCGGGTCCCAGCGGAACGAGTGGATCGAGCCGTTCCGGATCGGTGTGTGCCGGCGGTCGGCGGTGCCGGGCGCCGCGGCGTTCACCACGCTGCGGATGACGGCACCGTGGGTTGCGACGACGATGACCCCGCCGTCGAACCGCACGGCGATCTCGCCGAGGGTCTCCGTGACGCGGGCGAGCAGCGCCGACTTCGACTCCCGCCCGGGGATGGCGTCGTGCGGGTACCGCGCCAGGACCTCGTCGTCCGTCAGGCCCTCGGCGTCGCCGTACGCCCGCTCGGCCAGCCCGGGGTAGGTCGTCGGGGCCGGGAGTCCGAGCCGCTCGGCGATGAGCGACCCGGTCTCGGCGGCCCGCGAGAGCGGTGAGGCGACGACCGCGTCGAACGAGCGCCGTGCCAGCAGGTCCGCGGCGGTGCGTGCCTGCTCGCGGCCGGTGTCGTTGAGCGGGATGTCCGTCGAGCCCTGGATGCGGCGTTCGGCGTTCCAGTCGGTCTCGCCGTGCCGGACGAGGTACAGGTGGGTCGTCACAGCACGATCATGACAGAGCAGCCCGGTGCGGCCGTCAGCGTGCCGAGCCGGGCAGGGCACGGTCCGCCCGTCAGCGTGCCAGCCGCTCCGCGAGGGCGAGGAGCGTCTCGGTGGTGCCGCCCTCGATCTTCACGGCAGCGCGGCGGTCACTGCGGGTCGCGCCGCGGTTCACGATCACCACGGGGTGCTTCCGCCGGGCCGCGTGGTCGACGAGCCGCACGCCGGAGTTCACCGTCAGTGAGGACCCGACGACGAGCAGCGCGTCCGCGTCGGCCACGATCGACACCGACTCGGTGAACTTCTCCGTGGGCACGAACTCCCCGAAGAACACGACGTCCGGCTTCAGCACGCCACCGCACACCGAGCAGCCGGGCACCACGAAGCGCTCGACGTCGGTGATCTCCACGTCGCCGTCCGGCTGGAGCTGCACGGACCCGGGTTCGTCGATCCACGGGTTCGCGCGGTCGATGGTCGCCGCGAGGTCGGCGCGGGCGAAGACCTGCCCGCACGTCAGGCAGAGGGCACGGTCCATCGACCCGTGGATCTCCACGACCCGGCGCGACCCGGCTCGCAGGTGCAGGCCGTCCACGTTCTGCGTGATGACCCCGGTCACGACGCCGCGGTCCTCGAGCGCGGCGAGGGCACGGTGGCCGTCGTTCGGCCTGGCAGCGGCGAACGTGCGCCACCCGAGGTGCGACCCGGCCCAGTAGCGCTGGCGCTTGCCCGGGTCGGCCAGGAACTCCTGGAACGTCATCGGCTTGCGCACCACGCGGCCGGCGCCGCGGTAGTCAGGGATGCCGGAGTCGGTGCTGAGCCCGGCGCCGGACAGCACGGCGATCCGCTTGCCCGCCAGCAGCGCAGCGGCCTGGTCGAGGTCGGTGCTCGTCGCGTCGCTCGTCGCCATCAGGTTCACGGTACCCTCAACAGCCGACCGGCCCCGCCACTTCCCGTCCGCGACGGGACGGTCGCCGGCCACCGCAGCCTGACAACCGCCCGACGGCCGCCCGACCGCAGCCAGGCCGTCGCCCGACCGGAACGAGACCCGTGCACCCCGTCCGCATCGACACCCTCGACGACGCCCGCCTCGACGACTTCGCCCGGCTGACGGACGTCGCGCTCCGCCGGGTCAGCGAACCCGAGGGCGGCCTGTACATCGCCGAGTCGAGCACGGTCATCGAGCGGGCGATCCGCGCGGGACACGTCCCGCGGAGCGTCCTGGTGCAGGAGAAGTGGCTCGACGACGTGCTGCCCCTGGTCGCCGAGCACGACGGGCCCGTGTTCGTCGGGCCGGACGCGCTGCTCGAGGAGCTCACCGGCTTCCGGATGCACCGCGGCGCGATCGCGTCGATGCAGCGTCCCGAGCTGCCGACCGTGGCCGACGTCGTCCGGGACGCCCGCCTGGTCGTCGTGCTCGAGGACATCGTCGACCACACCAACGTCGGCGCGGTCTTCCGCAGCGTCGCCGGCCTCGGCGCGGACGCCGTGCTCGTCAGCCCGCGGTGCGCCGACCCGCTGTACCGACGGAGCGTCCGGGTCAGCATGGGCACCGTCCTGCAGGTGCCGTGGACCCGGATCGGCGACTGGCCGGACGCGGGCGAGGAACTGCGGGACCAGGGCTTCCACCTCGCTGCGATGGCGCTGACGGACCGCTCCGTCGACCTGGACGTCTTCGCCGCGGACGTGCCTGAGCGCGTCGCGCTCGTGATGGGTACCGAGGGACAGGGCCTGACACCGGCCGCCATCGCGGCCGCCGACACGACCGTGCGCATCCCGATGCACCACGGCGTGGACTCGCTGAACGTCGCCGCGGCGAGCGCCGTCGGGCTGTGGGCGGTCGCCGCCGCCCAGCGCGCTCGGCACTGACAGACCCGGCCTGGAGGCCCGTCCCGCGTTCTCCACGCCCGCGGCGGTTCCCCAGATGGCCGGCCGGCGCCGCCGGTACGCTCGGCTGTCGTGTCCCGTGTCGTCCGCCGCCCCCGCTCCGCCGTCCGTCGGCCGGTGACGATCGCCGTCGTCGCCGTGCTGCTCCTGGCAGTCGCGTACCTCGTGGCAGCCGCGCTGGTGCCGTTCTCCCCGGCGAGCGCGACGACCACGCGCTACGCCGCGCCGACCTCGACGGTGCCGGCGCTGGACTTCCCGGGGTACGGCGCCACGGCGGTCGAGGCCACCGACTTCCCCGAGAGCCTGCGGACGAGCGGGGACGCGCAGCGGCGGTCGATCGCGAGCATCTCGAAGGTCGTGACCGCGCTCGTGGTCCTCGACGCCAAGCCGCTGCGTCCGGGGGACGACGGCCCGACCATCGCCTTCACGCCGGAGATGCAGGGCCTGTACGCCAAGTACCTGGCGGTCAACGGCGAGGTCGCGCCGATGCCGGCCGGACTGCGGCTGTCGGAGCACCAGACGCTGCAGGTCATGCTGATGAAGTCGGCGAACAACTACGCCGGTGCGCTGGCGATCTGGGCGTTCGGCTCCCTGAACGCCTACGAGGAGGCGGCCACGACGTGGCTGCAGGCCCACCACCTCGACGACACCACGATCGAGGAACCGACGGGCCTCGATGCGGACAACAAATCCACGGCCACCGACCTGGTGGACCTCGGGCAGCTCGCGCTCGCGAACCCCGTGGTGAAGCAGGTCGTCGGCACGAAGACGGTGTCGATCCCGGACGTCGGCGACATCGAGAACTCGAACAAGCTCCTCGGCATCGACGGTGTGGAGGGCATCAAGACCGGCACGCTCGACGAGGCCGGTGCGTGCCTGCTGTTCGCGGCGCAGTACGAGCGGGGCGGCCGCACGGTGACGGTCGTCGGGGCGATGCTCGGCGGGGTCGACCACGACACGCTCGACGGGGACGTGCAACGGCTGCTGCACTCGGTCGCGGACGGCTTCCACGTCGTGACGCTGACGCACGGCGGGCAGTCCTTCGGGACCTTCTCGACCCCGTGGAAGGACGAGACCGACGCCGTCACCAGATCGGCTGCCCAGGTGCTGGTGTGGGGCAAGGCCACCGTGCGGGCGACGACGAAGCTCGACGCCGTGACCCTCGGCACGAAGGGGGAGCGCGTCGGTCGGGTCCGCTTCGACGTCTCGGACCACGAGCCGGTGACGGTGCCGCTCGTCCTCGAGCAGGACATCCCGGACCCCGGCGTGTGGTGGCGGTGGACGAACCCGTTCCAGGGCACGTCCACCGACGGCATCTAGCCCCGGTCGCGACCGCCGAACGGCTGGAGCTCCGGACGCTTCGGGGTGATGCCGTCGCCGGAGGACGTGTGTCGGATGCGCCGGACGACCCACGGCACCAGGTACTCGCGCGCCCAGCCGAGGTCCTCCGCGCGGGCCTCGCGCCAGGGCCGGGCAGCGAGGGGTTCGGGCACGAAGGGCTCGAGCTCGTGGTCGACGCCGAGCGTGTCGAGCACCGCGGCCGCGATCGTGGCGTGGCCGACGGGGGAGTGGTGCAGACGGTCCGGAGCCCACATGCGCGGGTCGCGGAGCACGCGGAGCGCCCACATGTCCGCCACGAGCGCCCCGTGCTTCAGCGCGATGGCGTGGATGTGCTCGTTGTAGACGGCCGCGTTGCCGCGGACCAGCCCGAGCACCGGGGTCATGCCGACGTCCGGCCCGGTGAACACCACGACCGTCGCACCGTCGCGGCGGAGGTCGGCGACGAGCCGGTCGAAGCGCGCGGCGACCTCGTCCGGGTCGGAGCCCGGTCGGATGATGTCGTTCCCGCCGGCGGACACGGTGACCAGGTCCGGGCCGAGGGCGAGGGCGGACTCGACCTGTTCGTCGATGACCTGCTGGAGCAGGCGCCCGCGCACCGCGAGGTTGGCATAGGCGAAGCCGGCGGTCCGGCTCGCCAGGACCTCGGCGACGCGGTCGGCCCATCCGCGGTTCCCACCCGGTGCCCCGGGATCGGGGTCACCGAGTCCCTCGGTGAACGAGTCACCGATCGCGACGTACCTGGACCAGGGATGACGATCTGACACGCAACGGACCATAGTCTCGTGCCATGACCGAGGCCAACCCGACCGGCAAGCGTCGCCCCTGGACCCTCCCCGAGGACGTGCTCGTCCGCATCGCCGAGCGGGCGCCCCGCCACGACGCCGAGAACACCTTCGCCGCCGAGGACCTGGACGAGCTCCGGGCGGCTGGCTACCTGCGCATCGGGGTGCCGATCGCGGCCGGCGGCAGCGGCCTCGGGCTCCGCGCGACCGCGGCCGTGCAGCGCCGTCTCGCCCGGGCCGCGCCGGCGACGGCGCTCGGGCTCGGCATGCACCAGGTGTGGGTGCAGGCGGCCCGCAGCGTGTCCGCGCGGGGCGAGTCGTTCCTCCAGTCCGTCACGACCCACGCCGCGGCGGACCGCCTGCTCGCCTTCGGGGTGAGCGAACCCGGCAACGACCGTGTGCTGTTCGACTCGCTGACCGACGCGGTGCCGGACGGCGACGGCGGGTACCGCTTCACGGGGACGAAGGTCTCGACGTCGCTCGCGCCGGCGTGGGACGTGCTCAGCGTCTTCGGCAAGGACGTCAGCGGCGACGAGCCGCGGCTGGTGCACGGGTTCGCCCTGCGGTCGGACGGCCGCATCCGTCACCTCGACGACTGGGACACCCTCGGCATGCGGGCGACGCAGAGCCGGACGACCCTGCTCGAGGGCGTGCACGTGCCGGCGGACCGGATCGTGCGGTCGCTGCCCGTGGGCCCGACGGCCGACCCGCTCGTCTTCGGCGTGTTCGCGGCCTTCGAGCTCCTCGTCGCGTCCGTGTACGTCGGCATCGCCGAGCGGGCGGTGGAGCTCACGGTGGCCTCCGTGCGCGACCGGCACGGGCTGGACGGCCGGGCACGCGCCGACGACCCGGACGTCCGGCGGGCGGTGGCCGACATGCAGGGCGCGGTCGACGCCGTGGCGCTGCAGGTCGACGCGCTCGCCCGTGACGTCGACGAGCTCGAGGACCACGGGGCTCAGTGGTTCCCCCTGCTCGTCGGCACGAAGGCGCGGACCGTGGACACCGCGCAGCGCGTGGTGGACGAGGCGATGCGGGTCGTCGGTGGCGGGGCCTTCCGGGCGACGAGCGAGCTCGCCCGCCTGTCCCGGGACGTCCGCGCCGGGCAGTACCACCCGTCGACCAGGGACTCGGCGGCCAGGACGATCGCGGCCGTGGTGCTCGGGCCGGTCGCGGCGCCTGACGCGTCTGCGGCCCCCGGGCCGGTCGCGGCTGCGGAGCCGGTGGCCGGGCCGGCCGTGGCATCAGGGCCGGTCGCGGCGCCGATGTCGGCGGCCGGTGGCACCATCTCCTCGTGAGCAAGCAGGACGGACGCAACCGACTCGTCTCCGACCAGCCGGTCGCGGACGTCACCGCGACGGTGCTGCACGTCGACATGGACGCCTTCTTCGCCTCCGTCGAACTGCTCGACCGCCCGGACCTGGTCGGCCTGCCCGTGATCGTCGGGCACGACTCCGACCGCTCCGTCGTCACGGCCGCCACGTACGAGGCCCGCAAGTACGGCATCAACTCCGCGATGCCGATGGCCGTCGCCAAGCGTCGGTGCCCGGGCGCGGTGATCGTCGAGCCGCACTTGGAGAAGTACCAGGCCAAGTCCCGCGCCGTGATGCGCGTCTTCGAGCAGTTCACCCCGCAGGTGGAGCGCCTCGGCATCGACGAGGCCTTCCTCGACGTCGCCGGCGCCCTGCGGCTCTACGGCACACCGTGGGAGATCGGCCAGGCCATCCGTCGTGCGGTGTTCGCCGAGACGGGGCTGCACTGCTCCGTCGGTGCCGCGTCCACCAAGTTCGTGGCGAAGCTCGCCTCCAGCCGGTCCAAGCCGGACGGGCTCCTCGTCGTGCCCGCTGCCGACACGGTCGCGTTCCTGCACCCGCAGCCGGTCTCCGCGCTCTGGGGGGTCGGCGGCAAGACGCAGGAGACCCTCGAGAACCGCGGCCTCCGCACGGTCGGCGACCTCGCGACGACGCCCCTCGGGTCGCTCGTGTCCCTGCTCGGACCGGCCGGCGGCCAGCGCCTGCACGACCTCGCCTGGGGACGCGACCCCCGCCGGGTCGACACCGCCGTCGGCGAGAAGTCCATCGGGCACGAGGTCACCTTCGGCACCGACCTGACCGACCGTGACGCCGTCGCGCGCGAGCTCCTGCGCCTGTCGGAGAAGGTCGCCGTCCGGATGCGCCGCGCCGACGTGCAGGCCCGCACCCTCGCGCTCAAGGTCCGGTACACCGACTTCAGCACACTGACCCGGTCCCGCACCCTGGCCGAGCCGACCGACGTCGCGCGACGGATCCACCGCGAGGCCGTGGAGCTCTACGACGTGCTGCACAAGCCGGGCAACCGCATCCGGCTCATCGGGGTCCGCGGGGAGAACCTCGTGCCGACCGCGGCGAGCAACGCACTGTGGGACGACGACGCGCCGTGGCGCGACACCGAGACGACCGTCGACGCCGTCACCGCCCGCTTCGGTGCCGGCGTGCTGCGACCGGCATCGCTCGTCCGTGGCGCTCCCCAGCAGCGTCCGCCCCATGCTCGGCAGGACATCGGGTGACGGTAGAATCGCCTGAAGTGAGCGCAGCCGAGTACGACGACCAGCAGCCCGCCGCAACCGGCGGTCAGGGCCCCGAACTCGACCTCGGGCCGGCGGAGCTGGCAGAGATCGCGGGCAACGCGGCCGCCGAGCACCTGTCCCCGGCCTTCCCCGACCGAGCAGCGTGGGGCACGGCCTCGAAGCTGCGTGCCTGGCAGGTCGAAGCCCTCACGAGGTACTTCGAGTCCGAGCCGCGCGACTTCCTCGCAGCGGCCACCCCGGGCGCCGGCAAGACCACGTTCGCGCTCCGACTCGCCACCGAGCTCCTGGCCCGCGGCAACGTCGACCGCATCGTCGTCGTCGCACCCACCGAGCACCTGAAGCGGCAGTGGGCCGACGCCGCAGACCGCGTGGCCATCCGCATCGACCCGATGTTCAAGAACGGCGACGGCATGTTCGGCCGGCACTACCAGGGCGTCGCGATCACGTACGCCCAGGTCGGCATGAACCCCGAGGTGCACAAGCGCATCACCGAGGGCGGCCGCACCCTGGTCGTGCTCGACGAGGTCCACCACGGCGGCGACGCCCTGACCTGGGGCGACGGCATCAGAGAGGCCTTCAGCGGCGCCACCCGCCGCCTGTCGCTGTCCGGCACGCCCTTCCGCTCCGACACCGCGCCGATCCCGTTCGTGCAGTACGCCCCCGACGAGCAGGGCATCCGCACGTCGATCTCCGACTACAACTACGGGTACGGCCGCGCCCTCGCCGACGGCGTCGTCCGTCCGGTCCTGTTCATGGCCTACGCCGGGCAGATGCGCTGGAAGACCCGCATGGGCGACGAGATGTCGGCGTCCCTCGGCGAGCAGGTCACGAAGGACATCACCGCTCAGGCCTGGCGCACGGCGCTCTCGCCGGAGGGCGAGTGGATGCCGGCCGTGCTCCAGGCCGCCGACACGCGCCTGACCGAGGTCCGACGCGGGGTCCCCGACGCCGGCGGGCTCGTCATCGCCACGGACACCACGACCGCACGGGCGTACGCCAGGATCCTGCAGCAGATCACGGGGGAGCGGCCCACGGTCGTGCTCTCCGACGAGGCCGCCGGGTCGAGCCGCATCGGCGCGTTCGCCGCGGACACCTCGCGCTGGATGGTCGCGGTCCGCATGGTGTCCGAAGGCGTCGACGTGCCCCGGCTCTGCGTCGGCGTGTACGCCACGAGCGCCAGCACGCCGCTGTTCTTCGCACAGGTGATCGGCCGCTTCGTGCGCGCCCGTCGCCGCGGGGAGACCGCCTCGGTGTTCCTGCCGAGCGTGCCGGGGCTGATGGCCCTCGCCGCGACCCTCGAGCTCGAGCGCGACCACGCCCTCGACCGCCCGAAGGACGCCGAGGACGGGATGTACAACCCCGAGGACGCCATGGTCGCCGAGGCCAACAAGGAGGACCGCGCCTCCGAGAGCCTGCTCGACATGCAGCCGTTCGAGGCCCTCGACTCGCAGGCGTCCTTCGACCGTGTCCTCTACGACGGCGGTGAGTTCGGCACCGGCGGCGAGATCGGCTCGCTCGAGGAGCTCGACTTCATCGGCATCCCCGGGCTGCTCGAGCCCGACCAGGTGCGCGACCTGCTCCGTGCCCGCCAGGCCACCCAGGCGAAGCGGTCGAAGGGCCGCGCGGTCAAGGACGGACTGCCGAAGACGCCGGAGCCGGACCGCCCGATGTACATGACCATCAAGGAGCAGCGGTCCGAGCTGCAGCGCCTCGTCTCCATCTGGTCCCGGCACTCGAACGAGCCGCACGGGTCGATCCACGCCGAACTCCGTCGCATCAGCGGTGGTCCGGCCGTGGCGCAGGCGAGCATCGAGCAGATCCAGAAGCGCATCGACATCCTCCGGTCCCGCATCGGCGGCCGACGGTGACCGGGTCGCGAGCCACGACCGCGCCGGTCACCGCGCCAGCGCCGATGCCGTGATCGTCGAGGTCGACGACCGCACCTGGCTCGTCAAGCGCGACGAGTCGTCCTCCCCGGAAGCCATGATCGACCGCTTCGGCGGCGGCTACCGACTCCGTCGCTTCAGCCTGGTCGAGTCCCGGCGGACGGCACACGGCGTGTACACGGGCCTCGAGCTCGCCGAGACCGCCTGGTGGCGGTTGCGCGACAACCGTCGCTGATCGTCATCCGATCTGCCCGATCCGCGCGGCGATGATGACGCTGGGAGCCCGGATCGAGTAGACCGGACTCATGGCAGATTCGATCCCTCACGTCCTCGTCCTCGGTGGCGGCTCCGCCGGCTACTCCACCGTCAAGCAGCTGCAGAAGCACGCCGCGACCGTGCCGATGCGCATCACCCTCGTGGACCAGAACACGTACTACACGTACCTGCCGTTCCTGCCCGAGGTCGCCGGCGGTCACATCGCGCCGAAGGACGTCACCGTGGAGCTCCGTCGCGCGCTCCGCAAGACCCGCGTGATCCAGGGCAAGGTCACCGGGATCTCCTCCGCTGACAAGACCGTCTCGATCGCCACGGCCGGCGGCGACGACCGCACGCTCGGCTACGACCAGCTCGTCGTCGCGCTCGGCTCCGTCACGCGCACCTTCCCGACCCCGGGCCTCGACGAGGTCGGCGTCGGCTTCAAGACCGTCGAAGAGGCCGCGTACGTCCGCGCGAAGCTCCTCGACAACATCGCGAAGGCTGCTGCCACCCGTGACGACGACGAGCGTCGCCGTCTGCTCACCAGCATCTTCGTCGGCGGTGGCTACACCGGCGTCGAGGCCATCGGCGAGCTGTTCGACGTCTCGCAGGCCGCGATCAAGACGTACCCGTCGCTCGCCGGCGAGCAGCCCCGCTGGGTGCTCATCGACGCCCTCGACCGCGTCGCGCCCGAGGTCGGCCCCGAGCTGTCGAAGTGGACCCTCGAGTCCCTCCGCGCCCGCGGCATCGACGTCCGCCTGAAGACCACCATGCCGAGCTGCGAAGGCGGCGTCGTCAAGCTCTCCGACGGCGACGAGTTCGCCACCGGCCTGCTCGTCTGGACGGCCGGCGTGAAGCCGAACCCGCTCCTCGACGCCTCAGACCTGCCGCGCGGACCGAAGGGCCACCTGGCCGCGAACGCGAAGCTCCAGGTCGAGGCCGAGGACACCCACGAGGTCGTCTCCGGCGTCTGGGGCCTCGGCGACGTCGCGCAGGTCCCCGACCTGACCGCCGACAAGCAGCCGGCGTACTACCCGCCGAACGCGCAGAACGCCGTCCGCCAGGCCGTCGTGGCCGCGGACAACGTGGTCGCCACGATCACGGGCAAGCCGCTCGAGGAGTACCGCCACGTCTCCGTGGGCACGGTCGCCTCGTACGGTGTCGCCAAGGGTGCCGCCAACATCAAGGGCATCAAGATGACGAACCTGTTCGCGTGGCTCGCGCACCGCTCGTACCACGTGTACGCGATGCCGACGCTGAACCGCAAGGCGCGCATCGTCATCGGCTGGGTTACCGGCGCCGTCTCCGGTCGCGACGCGACCTCGCTCATCAAGGAGACCGACCCGCGTCGCTCCTTCGTGGACGCCAGCAAGAGCTGATCAGTTCCACCCCACGGACGGGAGGCTCGGTGCCAGCTGGCACCGAGCCTCCCGTTCGTCGTCTGGTCACCGTGCGCAGTCGGTGGGGGCTGCTTCTCGGACGGCTCCGACGCGGAGGAAGTCGAGCTTCTCGGCGTCGGGTCCTCCTGCTGCGGTCGAGTAGACGACGAGCTTGACGTCGGAGTCCGGGACGGTGACGACGTCGCAGTCGAGCACGACGTCGCCGACGACGCGGTTGTGGACCGTCTTGACGAGCGACTGGTGCGCCGCCGCTCGTCCCTCGTCCCAGTACGCGGCGAACCGTTCGCTCTCGCTCTGCAGTCGGGCGATGAAGGCCGAGAAGCGGGCGTCCTCACCGAGGGTCGCAGCCGTGCGTCGCAGGTCAGCGACGAGGGCTCGCTCGAACGACGCCGGGCCGCCGTGCGCCGTCGCGACCTCGGCGACGCTGTCGTCGATGAAGGTCTGCACGACGAGGTTCTGTTCGGGGTCCTTGAGCACCGACGGCGCGTCGAACAGGGCCTGCCAGAGCGGCGTCGAGTGCAGCATCGTCCAGTCGGCGGTGAACACGGCCAGCGGGAGGTCCGCCATCCGGACGAGCATGCGCTGGACACCGGGAGGGACGCGCCGCGACACCACACCCGAGCGGGGCGGTGCGAGTCCGGCGGCGCGGTGGAACAGCTCGGTCTCGGTCCGGTCGAGTTGGAGTGCGCGTGCGAGGGACTGGACGACCTGCGCTGAAGGAGTGCGGGAGCGACCCTGTTCCAGGCGCATGACGTAGTCCACGCTGACCCCGGCGAGCTGCGCGAGTTCCTCCCGGCGGAGCCCCTCCGTCCGCCGACGCCCGAACGACTCCAGGCCGACGTCCTCGGGGCGCAGTCGTCCTCGCCAGGCGCGGAGGAGGTCGCTGAGGTTCTCGACGAGGTCTGCAGGCACCCGTTCATTGTCTGCGTGCGGAGCGAGAAGCGCATGGGAACGCTGGTCCCATGCTCCGGGAGCGGTGCCGGTGACCACTGCCGGCGAGCACCGCCGTTGGGTGGCACCGTTCTTCCCTGGCTGGGGCACGTCGTACGGCCGCACGCTTGGCCTCTCACCCCCACCGACAGGAGAACCATGACCATCACGCTCATCACCGGCGGCAACAAGGGCATCGGCCGCGAGACCGCCCGCCGACTCATCGCCGCCGGACACACCGTGTGGATCGGCGCTCGGGACACCGACCGCGGCCGGACTGCAGCGGCGGAGCTCGGCGCCTCGTTCGTGCAGCTCGACGTCACGGACGACGCGTCCGTCACCGCCGCGGCTGCGACGATCCAGGACCAGGCGGGTCACCTCGACGTCCTGGTGAACAACGCCGGCGTCCTCGGCGACGTCACCGCGCCCGAGGACATGACCGTCGACCAGCTGCGTGCCGTCTACGAGACCAACGTCTTCGGCGTCGTCCGCGTCACGAACGCGCTCCTGCCGGTCCTCCGGCAGGCGGCGGGACCCTCGGTCATCAACGTCACGAGCGGCCTCGGGTCGTTCACATTGATCCACGACCCGGCGCGCGTCGAGTCGCAGTACCCGCTCGCGGCCTACGGCTCCTCGAAGACAGCGGTCACCATGCTGACCATGCAGTACGCGAAGACCACGCCGGACGTCCGCTTCAACGCGGTCGACCCCGGACAGACGGCGACCGAGTTCACCGGTCACCTCGGACACAGCGTCGAGGACGGCGCCGACGCGGCGGTCCGGATGGCGACCCTCGGTGCGGACGCCCCGACCGGGACCGTCACCGACCGCGACGGTCGCCTGCCCTGGTAGGTGACCGGTGACGGACGGGAGGTTCGGTGCCAGCTGGCACCGAACCTCCCGTCCGTCATTGGTCACCATGCGCAGTCCTGGAACGGCTCGTCGCGACGCACCGGTGACCGATGCCCTCCGCGGTCGGCCGGACGACCTCATCGGGGAGACCGGCATCGGTGCCGAGCGGGGGAAGCGCCCGATCGCATCGCGGCTCGGGAGCACGCGGCCCGACACGCACCACACGTGGATGGACCCGTTCGTCGTGAACTGGCCCGCAGTCGTGGCCGGTGGCGTGGTGCTGCTGGTCGTGCGGCGAGTGCTGCGTCGGCGCTAGGGGCTGGCGCGGGCGCGGGCGCGGGTCCGGGTGCGGGCTTCCGACTCGGAACGACATCGTCGAGGTCGTACGACAGCGATGGTGTCGTTCCGGGTCGGGCGCGCGCTGCGGCGCTGTCGTTCCGGGTCGAGCGCGCTCGGCGGGCTCCGGCATCCGGGCGCGCAAAAACGAACGGCCCACCCGAAGGTGGGCCGTTCGCCGCGTGTCTCAACACTGCGTGTCCGAAGGGGGACTTGAACCCCCACGCCCTAATACGGGCACTAGCACCTCAAGCTAGCGCGTCTACCAATTCCGCCATCCGGACAGGATGTTCTTCAGTTGTGCGACGGCCCCAGCGGGTTTCCCCGGCGTTGCTGCCGGAGAAGACATTAGCACGGGTCTGAACGCTCGTTGAACACGGCTGGACATCCCGGGCGCGTTGGTGAGCGGCGCCGCTGCCGGGGCCGTCGGGGGCGGCCGGTAGCGTGGTGGCATGACGACGGACGCGCAGGGCACCACGACCGACCAGGAGCTCGAGGCCACCGCTCGGATCGCCCGTGACCTCATCCGGATCGACACGACCAACTGGGGTGAAGGCCGCTCGGCCGGCGAGACCGAGGCCGCCCACTACGTCGAGGCGGCGCTCCGCGACCTCGGCGCGACGCCCCAGCTGTTCGAGTCCGAGCCCGACCGGGTCAGCGTCGTCGCGCGCTTCCCAGGGCGCGACCGGGGCAAGCCGGCGCTCGTGGTGCACGGGCACCTCGACGTCGTGCCCGCGGACCCCGCCAACTGGAGCGTCGACCCGTTCGGCGGCGTGGTCAAGGACGGCATGCTCTGGGGCCGCGGCGCCGTCGACATGAAGAACATGGACGCGATGATGCTGACCGCCCTCGGTGACGTCATCGCCGAGCACGGCGCACCCGAGCGGGACCTCGTGATCGCGTACTTCGCGGACGAGGAAGCCGGCGGCGTGCTCGGCGCCCACCACGTCGTGTCGAACCACCCTGAGGTCTTCGCCGGCGCGACGGCCGCGATCAGCGAGGTCGGCGGCTACTCCGTCACGCTCGACGACCGGCGCGCGTACCTCCTGCAGACCGGCGAGAAGGCCCTCATGTGGATCAAGCTCGTCGCCCGCGGGACGGCGGCCCACGGCTCCCACGTCATCCGGGACAACGCCGTCACGAAGGTCGCGGCCGCCGTCGCCAGGATCGGGAGCGAGGAGTGGCCGGTGCGCCTCTCCGCGACGACCGAGTCGATGGTCACCGAGATCGCGCGCTTCCTCGGCGTCGACCCCGCGGTGTCCGGGCCGGACGAGGTCGCGCTCGCGACGGGGTCCGCCTCCCGGTTCATCCACGCGGCGCTGCACACCACGACGAACCCGACCGTGCTGCGCGCCGGGTACAAGCACAACGTGATCCCCGACGCGGCCGAGGCCCTGATCGACGTCCGCTGCCTGCCCGGGGACGAGGACACGGTGCTCGCCCGGGTGCGGGAACTCGCCGGGGACGACGTCGAGGTGCTCATGTCCCACCGGGACATCGGCATGGAGCAGGACTTCGGCGGGCCGCTCGTCGACGCCGTGCGGGACGTCCTCGGTCGCCACGACCCGGGCGCCCCCGTGCTGCCCTACCTGCTCTCCGGCGGCACCGACAACAAGGCGCTCTCGACGATCGGCATCGCCGGCTACGGGTTCGTGCCGCTGCAGCTGCCGGCTGGCATCGACTTCCCCGCGATGTTCCACGGGGTCGACGAACGCGTGCCGCTGGAGTCCCTGGCGTTCGGCCGGCGCGTGCTCGGCGACCTGCTCGGCTCGTACTGACATACTGGACGGTCGCCGCAACCGGCGACGCCCGACGACGACCCACCCTGAAAGGCCGCGCCAGTGCACATCCTCGAGGCCATCTTCCTCGGCTTCGTGCAGGGACTGACCGAGTTCCTGCCCGTCTCCTCCAGCGCGCACCTGCGCATCGTCGGGCTGTTCCTGCCCGACGCCAAGGACCCGGGCGCCGCGTTCACCGCCGTGACCCAGCTCGGCACCGAGACCGCCGTGCTCATCTACTTCTGGCGGGACATCACGCGGATCGTCGCCCGCTGGTTCGGTTCGCTCTCCGGCAAGGTGCCGCGCACCGACCCCGACGTCCGGCTCGGGTGGCTGGTGATCCTCGGCACGATCCCGATCGGCGTCGTCGGACTGCTGTTGCAGGACACGATCGAGACCACGTTCCGGTCGCTGTGGATCGTCGCGGTCGTGCTCATCGTCTTCGGTGTCGTGCTCGGCGTGCTCGACCGCGTCGGACGCAAGGAGCGCCGCATCGAGCAGATGACCTTCGGCGGCGGCATCCTGGTCGGCCTGGCCCAGGTGCTCGCCCTCGTCCCCGGTGTCTCCCGCTCGGGCGCGACGGTGTCGATGGGCCTGGCGCTCGGGTACACCCGCGAAGCCGCCGCTCGCTTCGCGTTCCTGCTCGCGGTGCCCGCCGTGTTCCTGTCCGGGCTGTACGAGGCCGCGACCAGCCTCGGCGACACCGGCGCGCCGTTCGGCCTCGCCGACACGCTGATCGCGACCGTCGTCGCCTTCGGGGTGGGGTACATCGTGATCGCCGCGTTCATGCGGTACATCAGCACGCGGAGCTTCATGCCCTTCGTGTACTACCGGATCGCGCTGGGTATCGTGCTCATCGTGCTGCTGTCGCTCGGAGTGATCACCCCATGAGGTCCTGGCAGGCCCCGTCCGTCCCCGAGGTCCCCGGCAATGGCCCTCGTCCCGTCGTGCACGACACGGCCGTCGGCAGGCCGGTCGACCCGACCCGTGGCGACGACCGCGCGGCGCTCTACGTGTGCGGCATCACCCCGTACGACGCCACCCACCTCGGCCACGCGGCCACCTACCTGGCGTTCGACACGCTCGGGCGGGCCTGGCGTGACGCCGGCCTCGACGTGGAGTACGCGCAGAACACCACCGACGTCGACGACCCGCTGCTCGAACGCGCCGCGCGGGACGGTGTCGACTGGCAGGACCTCGCCGCGTCGCAGATCGACCTGTTCCGGCGCGACATGGAAGCCCTGCGCATCCTGCCGCCGGACGACTACGTCGCCGTCACGGACGAGGTCGAGCGCATCGCCGAGGCGATCGCGTTCCTGCAGGAGACCGGCTACGCCTACAGCGTGCCGACCCCTGACTCCGAGGGCGACGACCTCTACTTCGACGTGAACCGCCCGACCGAGTCCTGGGCCCTCGGCGACGAGAGCCGCCTGGACCGCGAGACCATGCTGACGCTGTCGGCCGAGCGCGGCGGCGACCCCGACCGTGCCGGCAAGCGCGACCCGCTGGACCCGCTACTCTGGCGCGCTGCCCGTGCCGGCGAGCCGAGCTGGGAGACCGAGGTCGGCCCGGGCCGTCCTGGCTGGCACATCGAGTGCAGCGTCATCGCCGGCGACCGCCTCGGCCTGCCCATCAGCGTGCAGGGCGGTGGCAGCGACCTCGTCTTCCCGCACCACGAGATGAGCGCCGGGCACGCGGCGGCCCTGGCCCACCAGCCCCTCGCGAACGCCTACGTGCACACCGGGATGATCGCCTACCAGGGCGAGAAGATCTCGAAGTCGCTCGGCAACCTCGTCACCGTGCGGGGGCTGCTCGACGACGGTGCGGACCCGCGGGCCATCCGGCTGGCGCTGCTCTCGCACCGGTACTCGGACGACTGGGAGTGGTTCGACGGCGAGCTCGCGAGTGCGGCCCGTCGGCTCGCCACCTGGGACGCCTGGGCAGCCGGTGGCGCAGGACACGCCGACGATGCTGACGACGTCGTCGCCCGGCTCCGTGCGCGCGTGGCGGACGACCTCGACACGCCCGGCGCGGTCGCTGCGGTCGACACCGCGGTCGCGGGCGGCACGCGCTCGACGCCGACGCTCGTCGACGTCGTCGACGCGCTCCTCGGCATCCGCATCGGCTGACGCCCCGCGCGCTCCCACTCGCGCGCTGCTGAGATCGCAGTTCGTGTCGGTTCCCGAGTCTGGGAGGCGACACGGACTGCGATCTCACCGAGGGCGGCGGGCTGGCCACACGACGGACGGGAGGCTCGGTGCCAGCTGGCACCGAGCCTCCCGTCCGTCAGGGGTGTGCGGTCCGACCCCTGTCACCTGCGATGGCATGTCGGAACGCGCGTAGCGGGTCGGGAGGAACGACCTGCTACGCGCGGAACGACCCGCTACGCGCGGGAGGACCCGCTACGCGCGGGAGGACCCGCTACGCGCGGGACGACCCGCGCCCAGCGCGCGCTACTGCGGGGGCTGCGGTGGGCGCCAGGGGCCCTCGCCGGCGGAGCCGCCCCCGTCCTTGCCGTCCTTGCGCTCCCGACGGCGGAGGTACTGCTCGAACTCCTGCGCGATGGCGTCGCCGGAGGCCTCGGGGGAGTCCACCGTGTCGCGGGCCTGCTCGAGCTGCCCGATGTAGGAGGCCATGTCCTCGTCGTCGGCGGCCAGGGCGTCGATGCCCTCTTCCCACTCGGAGGCGTCGTCGAGGAGGGTGCCGCGCGGGACGGTGACGTCCGTGAGCTCCTCCATCTTGTCGAGCAGCGACAGCGTGGCCTTCGGCGACGGCGCGTTGTGCACGTAGTGCGGCACCGAGGCCCAGAGCGACAGCGTGGTGAGCCCGGCCTTGTCCATCGTGTCGGACAGCACGCCGAGGATGCCGGTCGGGCCCTCGTACGACGACTTGTCCACGTCGAAGGCCTGGCGCACGTCCGCGTTCTCGCTCGACACGAAGACCGAGATCGGCCGGGTGTGCGGGACGTCGGCGAGCATGGCGCCGACGAAGACCACGGCGTCGATCGAGTACACGTCCGCGAGGTCGATGACCTCGGCGCAGAACGCGCGCCACGTCCGCGAGGGCTCCGGGCCGACGAGCACGAAGACGTCACGGTCCGCGGGGGAGCCGGCGGCGCCGATCACCGGACGGCCGAGCTCACCCGGACCGTGCAGCACGATGCGCGGCCACTCGATCCCGCGCACGCCGTTGTCGTCGCTGCCGACGTTCGGCCGGTTGAACTGGTAGTCGACGTACCGCTCCCCGTCGATCTCCCGGAGCTCGTCGAGCCCGAGCGCGTCGACGATGCGGCGAGCGAGCCCGCTGGCGGCCTCACCCGCGTCGTTCCAGCCCTCGAACGCGACGACCAGCAGCCGGCCGTCGTTGAAGGGGGAGTGCTGTGGCACGGAGCGGACCTCCTGGAGGTGGAGTGGAGCGGGTCACCAGCGCGCGGACGGCGCGCCGGACGACCGGACACGATCAGGCATCCACTGTAGGCCCCTCGGGCGGGTCGGCCCCGCGCCGGCCGCCGGTAGACTCGACGCCCGTGACTGCGCATCCCCCCGCCCTCGTCCAGCCCGCAGCCGTGCTGTGGGACATGGACGGCACGATCATCGACACCGAGCCGATCTGGCAGCAGTCCCAAGTGGAGCTGACCGGCCGCTACGGCGCGACCTGGACCCACGAGGACGGCCTGTCCCTGGTGGGCAGCGGACTGGAGCGCTCGGGGGAGATCCTCCGCGACCGCGGCGTCGACATGGAGGTCGAGGAGATCGTCCAGTGGATGACCTCCTACGTGATGGAGCGCCTGCAGGGCGACGACCTGCCGTGGCGTCCGGGCGCACGTGAACTCGTCGAGGAGCTGCACACCCGCGGCATCCCGACCGCCCTGGTCACGATGTCACGCCGGACCATGGCACTCGTCGCCGCCGACGCCCTCGCCGACCACGCCTTCCGGGTCGTCGTCGCCGGTGACGACGTCGAGCACCCGAAGCCGCACCCCGAGGCCTACCTCCGCGCCGCTGCCGAACTCGGCGTCGACGCCACGGCCTGCGTCGCGATCGAGGACTCTGCCACCGGCGTCGCCGCCGCCGTGGCGTCCGGTGCCGTCACGATCGCGGTCGAGCACATCGTCCCGCTCCCCGAGACCGCCGGGGACGTCTACCTGACGTCGCTGGCCGGCATCGACGTCGACCGCCTGGTCGAGCTGACGTCGCCGGCGTTGGCCGCGCGCCGGTCCGGCGGGCCGGTCTCGGCTCCTCAGTCAGGAGGCCCTGGTGCGGTCGACGGGTCCGCCACCGACACCGAGGGGGTCACCTCGTGAACGCCGAGCTCCCCGACACGACCGGCCTGCCGCACACCGCAGGCGGTGCGCCGCACACCCCGCCGCGCGGCCCGTTCCGTGCCGGGGACCGCGTGCAGCTGACCGGGCCGAAGGGCAAGCTCACGACGCTGTCCCTCGAGCCCGGCGTGATCTACCACACGCACCGCGGCATGCTCGCCCACGACGACGTCATCGGGCAGCCCGACGGGTCCGTCATCACCGCGAGCTCCGGCGACGAGTACCTGGCACTCCGTCCCCTGCTCAACGACTACGTGATGTCGATGCCGCGCGGCGCCGCGATCGTCTACCCGAAGGACGCGGCCCAGATCGTCGCCTTCGCGGACGTCTTCCCCGGCGCCCGCGTGGTCGAGGCCGGCGTCGGCTCCGGTGCGCTGTCGCTCTGGCTGCTCCGCGCGATCGGTCCGACCGGTCGCCTGCAGTCGTTCGAGCGCCGCGACGAGTTCGCCGAGATCGCCCGCGGCAACGTCGGCACCTTCCTCGGTGCCGTGCCGGACAACTGGAGCGTGACGGTGGGTGACCTCGTCGAGGAGCTCCCCGGTGCCGTCGAGGAGCAGAGCGTCGACCGCGTCGTGCTCGACATGCTCGCGCCGTGGGAGTGCGTGGACGCCGCAGCGGACGCCCTCGTGCCCGGTGGACTCATCGTCTGCTACGTCGCCACGGTGACGCAGCTGTCCCGCACGGCCGAGGCGCTCCGGGACACCGGGCGCTTCACGGACCCGCAGTCGAGCGAGACCCTTGTCCGGACCTGGCACGTCGAGGGCCTCGCCGTCCGACCCGACCACCGCATGGTGGGGCACACCGGGTTCCTGGTGACGGCGCGTCGCCTGGCCGACGGCGTGGTGCTCCCGAACCTCAAGCGTCGTGCGAGCAAGGCCGAGTTCTCCGACGAGGACGTCGAGGCCTGGACTCCCGGTGCCGTCGGCGACCGGACCGCGAGCGACAAGAAGCTCCGCAAGGTCGCACGGCAGGCGGCCGCTCAGGCCCGCAAGGTCGCGGCGGCCGAGGCCGGCAGCCCGGCCGAGACCGATGGTGACGACCGGTAGGCTTCCGCTGTCGCTCGTCCTGCATCGAACGGAAAGAGGGTCCGTGCGCACCATCCCCGCACTCCTGGTCACCATCGGACTGGCCGCGTCGCTGACCGCGTGCGCGTCGAGCGGCGCGGGTTCGTCCCCGTCGAGCTGCGACGCCCCCGGCGCCGCGTCCGAGGCCGTCAGCGCGTCGGGCCGCTTCGGTGCCGAGCCGAAGGTGAGCATCCCGACAGGACTCACGACCAAGGGCACGCAGGTCTCGATCCTGAAGCAGGGTGAGGGCCGCCGGATCGACGACGGCACCCCCGTGCTCATCGAGTACACGCTCGTCGACGGCACCACCGGCAAGGTCGCCCAGACCAGCGGCTACACCGGCAAGACGGCCCCGATCACCGCAGGGTCGTCCAACGCCGGAGCCCTCGGTGACGCCCTGCAGTGCGCGAACGTGGGGGACCGCCTCGCCGTGGCCCTGCCGCAGAGCGCACTGGCGAGCGGTGCGGAGGCCACCAAGAAGACCGAGGCCGCCGTCGTCGCCGTCATCGACGTCAAGCGCGCCTTCGACGCCCGGGCCACCGGCACCCCCCAGCTCGCCGGCGACGGGATGCCCGCGGTCGTGCTCGCGCCGGACGGCGCCCCCGGCATCACGGTCCCCTCGACCACGGCGCCGAAGGGCGACGAGACCCACCTGCTCCGCAAGGGCTCCGGCGCGGTCCTGACCGCGAAGGACACCGCGGTCATCAAGTACACGGCCGTCACGTGGGGTGCGGACTCCACCGTCGCCGGGTCGAGCTGGACCGACGGCACCGGTGCGCAGACCGTCCCGCTCACCAAGGGCCAGGTGCAGGAAGGCGTCCGGAGCGCCCTCGTCGGCAGCCGCGTCGGTGACCAGGTGCTCGCCGTCGTCCACCAGCAGGGCATCGCCTACGCGTACGTCATCGACGTGCTCGGCGTCATGCCGTCCTGATCACCGGAACGGCCCGACGGACACCGCTGACCGACTGTCCACCACCTCGCGCGAGGGTGCACTCCTGCACCCTCGCGCTGCCGTAGGATCGGCTCGTGCCAGCCACCCGTGTGCCCCGCGTACCGGCGGAAGAACGCCTGTTCAGCCTCGTGCTCGCGCTGCTCTCGACGGAAGCCGGGCTGACCAAGTCCGAGATCCTGGCGAACGTGCAGGGCTACCGGCAGCGGTTCACGACCGGCGGGGACAACGCCTCGCTGGAGCGCCAGTTCGAGCGCGACAAGGACGACGTCCGAGAACTCGGCATCCCGCTCGAGACCATCGAGACCCCGGGTGCCGCCGGCAACAACCAGACGCTGCGCTACCGCATCCCCAAGGGCGAGTACGACCTGCCGCTCGACGTCCGCTTCACCCCGGACGAGTCCGCGCTGCTCTCACTCGCGGCCATGGCCTGGCGTGAAGGCGCACTGTCGTCGGACTCCCGCCGCGGGCTGCTCAAGGTCCGGTCGGCCGGGGACGACGAGGGCTCGAGCGAGGCCTTCGGCATCGACGCCTACGCCCCGCGACTCCGCACCCGTGACGCCGCCTTCGAGCCGCTCCGCGCCGCCCTCGACCGAGCCGCCGGCGTCCGGTTCGACTACATCACCCCGGGCGAGCACGAGCCCCGCCGCCGCGAGCTCCACCCGATGGCGCTCGTGCAGCACGGTGGTCGCTGGATGCTCACCGGGTACGAGCCCTCGACCGACGGCGTGAAGAACTACCTGCTGTCCCGCATCGTCGGCCCGGTCACGTCGTTCCAGGCCGGCCAGCACCCGGCACCGGCGGGCGCCGGGGAGCGCGCCCTGACCGAGCTCGACCGCCTCTGGTCCGAGCGCACGGCCACCGTCGCCGTGCAGCCCGGCTCGGACGCCGAGCGCCGGCTCAACCGCCGCCGCGACACCACCACCACGACCGACGGCGCCCTGCTCGTCCATTACGTCGACCCGCAGATCCTGGCCGAGGAGCTCGCGGCCTTCGGTCCCGAGCTGCGCGTGCTCGAACCCGACGAGGTCCGCGAGCGCGTGGTCGCGCGACTCCGGGCACTCGTCGCCGACCACGCCGAGGGGGCGCTCCGTGGCTGACACCCAACCGCTGCAGGCCCAGGACAAGCTCGCGTTCCTGCTGGCCCTGGTGCCGTACCTCATCGACCGCGAACGCGTCTCCGTGGCCGAAGCTGCCAGGCACTTCGGCGTGCCGGAAGCCCGGATCCGGCGAGCCGTCGAGCTCATCGCGGTGTCCGGCATCCCCGGCGAGACCATGCAGTACCAGCACGGCGACCTGTTCGACATCGCGTGGGACGACTTCGAGCAGAACGCCATGATCGTGCTGACGAACCTCGTCGCGATCGACGACTCCCCGCGGCTCTCCGCTCGAGAGGCCTCGGCGCTCATCGCGGGGCTGCAGTACCTCTCCGCCCTGCCCGAGGCAGCGGACCGCGAAGCCATCCGCGCGCTCATGGCCAAGCTGTCCCGCGGCGCCGGGGGAGCGGCCGCGAACGTCGCCGTCGGGCAGGAGCTCCACGACGCCACCCTGACGACGATCCGCCGCGCGATGTCCGAGTGCCGCGGCCTGGTCTTCGAGTACGCCGGGCCCCGCAGCAAGGGCAGCACGCGGCGCGTCGACGCCCTGCGGGTCGAGTCGATCGACACCGACTGGTACCTCCGTGCCTGGGACCTCGACCGCCAGGCGCTCCGGACGTTCCGCCTCGACCGGATGACGAACGCCCGCGTGGACGACCGTCCCGCCGAGCGCTCCATCGAGGACGTCGTGATCCCGGACACGCTCTTCCAGCAGAGCTCGAACGACGTCATCGTCACGCTCGAGCTCGATGCCTCGTCGTTGCCGCTCGTGGCGGACTTCCTCGCCGACACCGCCGACGCGCCCGACGACGGTGGCCGGGTGCGCATCCGTCTGGCTGCGTCCTCGGGCTTCGACGGCGTCGTCCGGCTCGTCGCCGGGCTCCCGGGCCGGGCCGTCGTGATCGACCCGCCCGCGGCGCGGGACGCCGTCCGCGACTTCGCCGAGTCGGCGCTCAGCGCCGACTGACCCGCGCTGACTGCTGGCGCCCGGCCGCGTCAGCTGACCGGCACGCACTGATCCGCGCCCGGCGCCAGCTGGCTTCGCACCACCGACGACGGCTCGCGCCGTCCCATTCCGTGGCGCGAGCCGACGTCGGTGGTGCGGCGGCGGTCTGCACCACGGACGCCGTGGCGGACGGGAGGCTCGTGGCGGTGCCGCACCGAGCCTCCCGTCCGGCTGGCCCACCGGTCGCGACCCGCCGCGGTCGCCGAACTGTGCGTTCGCGGACTGCGCCGCGGACTGTCGGTCCCGCTGCCGTAGGATCGGGACATGGCTTCGACGACCGCGCGCGGGCGAGAGAAGCGGCAGGGTCGCCAGTCCGGGGAACCCGAAGGCCGCATGTCCCTCGGGCAGCACCTGATCGAGTTGCGCAACCGGCTGTTCAAGGCCGTGGTCGCAGTGCTCCTCGGGGCGGTGGGCGGATGGTTCCTGACGCCGTTCGTGCTCGACTCGCTGCGGGCACCGGTGACCGAGCTCGCGAAGGTCGGCGGGCACACGGCCGAGCTGAACTTCCCGATGATCACGGGTGCGTTCGACCTCCGGCTGCAGATCGCGATCACGATCGGCGTCGTCATCGCCAGCCCGGTGTGGCTCTACCAGATCTGGGCGTTCATCGTCCCGGCGCTCGTGCGTCGTGAGAAGCAGTACGTCTGGGGCTTCCTCGGCACCGCGATCCCGCTGTTCTTCGCCGGGTGCTGGTTCGGCTGGTACGTCCTGCCGCACATCGTCGGCATCCTCGGCAGCTTCGTGTCCAGCCAGGACACCTCGATCGTCGACGCCAAGGCCTACTACGACTTCGTCATCAAGCTCATCGTGGCGGTCGGCATCGCGTTCGTCCTGCCGGTGTTCCTGGTGCTGCTCAACTTCGTCGGGGTGCTCTCGGCGAAGGCGATCATCAAGTCCTGGCGCGTGGCGATCCTCTGCATCCTCGTCTTCTGCGCCATCGTGACGCCGAGCGCCGACGTCATCTCGATGTTCCTGCTCGCCGTCCCGATGGTCGTGCTCTACATCGCCGCGTGCGTCGTCACGTGGTTCCACGACCGCCGCCTGGCGAAGCGTCAGGCCAAGCTCGACGCCGAGTACGGGCTGTGACGGACACCGGTCTGAGCGCCGCCGAGCGCTTCCAGGCAGCAAGGGTCCGGAACCGGTCGCGCAACCTCGAGCTGTTCCGCGCTGACCTGCGGTTCGACCTCGACCCGTTCCAGTTCGCCTCGTGCGACTCGCTCGACCAGGGCCGCAGCGTGCTCGTCGCGGCACCGACCGGCGCCGGCAAGACGATCGTCGCGGAGTTCGCGATCTGGCTCGCGATGCGACAGCCCACGGCGAAGGTGTTCTACACGACGCCGATGAAGGCGCTGAGCAACCAGAAGTACCAGGAGCTCGTCGAGGTCTACGGCGAGACCGAGGTCGGCCTGCTGACGGGCGACACGAACGTCAACCCGCGGGCACGGGTGGTCGTGATGACGACCGAGGTCCTCCGCAACATGATCTACGCGGACTCCGACCTGCTCGACGACCTGGCCTGGGTCGTCCTCGACGAGGTGCACTACCTGGCTGACCGGTTCCGCGGTGCGGTGTGGGAAGAGGTCATCCTGCACCTGCCGACCGAGGTCCGGCTCGTCAGCCTGTCCGCGACGGTGTCCAACGCCGAGGAGTTCGGCGACTGGCTGCAGACCGTCCGCGGGGACACCGACGTCATCGTGTCCGAGGACCGTCCCGTCCCGCTCGAGCAGCACGTGCTCGTGGGCAACAAGATGGTCGACCTGTTCGACTCGTCCGGTGCCGCGGCGACCAACCGTGTGAACCCGGAGCTCCTCCGCCTGGTCGGCGGAGCCTCCCGCAACGAGGGCCGTGGCGGCGGGCACCGGGGGCGTCGCGGACGCGGCGGGTACCCCGAGCGTCGTGGACCGCGCACCGAGAAGCTGCACCGCGAGCACATCGCGCGGATGCTCGACGAGCGCATGCTCCTGCCCGCGATCTTCTTCGTGTTCAGCCGCGCGGGCTGCGACCAGGGCGTCCGGCAGGTCCTGCGCTCCGGCGTCTCGCTGACCACCTCGCAGGAGCGCAACGAGATCCGCGAGACGGCCGAATACCACTGCCGCACGCTCCTCGACGAGGACCTCGCCGTGCTCGGGTACTGGGAGTGGCTCGAGGGCCTCGAGCGCGGGGTCGCCGCGCACCACGCCGGCATGCTGCCCGCGTTCAAGGAGGTCGTCGAGGACCTCTTCCAGCGCAAGCTGCTCAAGGTCGTCTTCGCCACGGAGACCCTGGCGCTCGGCGTCAACATGCCGGCGCGCACGGTCGTGCTCGAGAAGCTCGAGAAGTTCAACGGCGAAGCCCGGGTCCCGATCACGCCGGGGGAGTACACCCAGCTGACGGGCCGTGCCGGTCGCCGGGGCATCGACGTCGAGGGCCACTCGGTCATCCAGTGGTCGGACGGCCTCGAGCCGCAGGCGGTCGCGTCCCTCGCCAGCCGGCGGACGTACCCGCTGAACTCCTCGTTCAAGCCGACGTACAACATGGCCGTCAACCTCATCGACCAGTTCGGCCGGCAGCGCACCAGAGAGGTCCTCGAGACCTCGTTCGCACAGTTCCAGGCGGACCGGTCGGTCGTCGACCTGGCGCGCAAGGTGCGGTCGCAGCAGGAGTCCCTCGACGGCTACCAGAAGTCGATGGAGTGCCACCTCGGTGACTTCACAGAGTACGCGGCACTGCGGCGGGAGCTCTCCGACCTCGAGCGCTCCAACGTCCCCGGCGGTCGTGAAGCCTCGCACGGTGCCCGCGCTGAACGCCAGGCCTCGATCACCGAGGTCCGCCGCGCCCTGCAGCGGCACCCCTGCCACGCGTGCCCGGACCGCGAGGCCCACGCCCGCTGGGCCGAGCGCTGGTACAAGCTCAAGCGCGTCAACGACAAGCTCGTCCAGCAGATCCGGTCGCGCACCGGCGCCGTCGCGACGACGTTCGACCGCGTCACCGACGTGCTGCTGCAGCTCGGCTACCTCGTCCCGACGAACGACGGCACCGGCGAGGCCACCGTCGCAGCCGGTGGCCGTCGCCTCCAGCGCATCTACGGCGACCGCGACCTGCTCGTCGCCGAGTGCCTGGAGGCCGGGGTCTGGAAGGAGCTCACGCCGGGGCAGCTCGCCGCCATGGCCGCGACGATCGTGTACCAGCCCCGCCGCGAGGACGCGCCCGGCACCGAGCACGCCCTGCCCCGCGGAGCCTTCCGTCCGGCGCTCGACCAGACCCTGACCATCTGGGCCCGGCTCGACGACGTGGAACGGGACGCCCGCCTGGCCGGGTCGCAGCCGCCCACCCCGGCGATCGCGCTCGGCATGTTCCGCTGGGCCTCGGGCTCGGCCCTCGACGACGTCCTCCGCGCGCTCGACCTGGCCGCCGGCGACTTCGTCCGCTGGTCCAAGCAGGTCATCGACCTCCTCGACCAGATCAAGAACGCCGGGGACCCCGACCTCGCCGAGACCGCTCGCCGTGCGACCGACGCGGTCCGCCGCGGCATCGTCGCGTACGCGACGGTCTGACGGGAGGCCCGGTGTCCGTCCGCGAGTCCGTCGCGCCTCCGCGAGACGGGGGCGTCCTACCAAGACGCCGCGGCCGTGCTGAGACGCCGCCGGTTCTGGCGGCGTCCGGCGGCTTCGGCGGTGTCTCGCGGCCCTCACCGTTCACGGCGCTGCCGGTGCGGGTCGCGCTGCCGCTCGCGGTGATCGGCGGTGTGCTCTTCGCGCTCGCGTTCCCGACCCCCGGGTGGTGGTTCCTCGCTTACCCGGCGGTGGCGTGCACGCTGCTGGCTGCGATGGGCCAGGGCTGGCGCCGTGCCGCCTGGATCGGGTACCTCGGCGGTGTGGCCTTCTGGCTGCCGGCGATCTCCTGGGCCGGTCGCTACCTCGGCCCGGTCCCGTGGCTGGCACTCGCGCTGTTCGAGGCGGCCATGTTCGCGCTCGGCAGCGTCGCCCTCGCGCTCACGTACCGCTGGGTCGCCCGGGTGGTGACCACTACCGCGGGACGCGTGTGGGGCCTCCCGGCCGTGGTGGCCGCGATCTGGACCGGACGCGAGTGGTTCTCCGGCAGCTGGCCGTACGGGGGCTTCGCCTGGGGCCGCGTCGGGCTGTCGCAGTCCGAGAGCCCGTTCGCGCACCTGGCCGCCTACGTCGGCGTGCTCGGGTTGTCGTTCGTCGTCGTCTACTGCGTCGCCGTCGTCGTCTCGCTCGGACTCGTGTCAGGCGTCCGGCTCCGGATGCGTGTCGCGACGGCGGGGCTGCTCGTGGCCGCGGTGCTCGCCGTCCCCGCGTGGCCGACCGCCACCGACGGCACGATCCGCATCGAGGCCGTGCAGGGCAACGGGCCGGCGGGGTACTTCGACCGTGCACAGCCCGGGGACGTCCTCCGGTCGCAGGTCGCCGCCACCGACGTCGACGCCCGTGGGGTCGACCTGGTGGTCTGGCCCGAGGCCTCGGCGGAGTACGACCCGCGCGCGGCGCCGGTCATCGCGAACGACCTGAACCAGGTCGTGCGCGGTGTCGGTGCGCCGATCGTCGCGGGAGCGATCACGCAGACGCCGTCGGGGGTGCTGCACAACACCTCGTTCGTGTGGACCGCGGACGGCTGGCAGTCGTCCTACGACAAGGTGCGCCCGGTGCCCTTCGGCGAGTACGTCCCGGACCGCTGGTTCTTCTCGAAGCTGGCGCCGTCGCTCATCGGGCTGCTGCAGCGCGACTACACGCCGGGGACGAAGCCGAACGTGCTCTCCGTCGCCGGGGTCAAGGCGGGCATCGCGATCTGCTTCGACATCGTCGACGACGGCCTGACCGCGGACATGGCGCGCGGGGGAGCGCAGGTGATCCTCGCGCAGACGAACAACGCGGACTTCTCCGGCACCGACGAGAACCTGCAGCAGCTCGAGATCGCCCGGATGCGGGCGATCGAGAGTGGGCGCTCGCTCGTGAACATCTCGACCGTCGGGGCGTCGCAGGTCATCGACCCGACCGGCCGGACGATCGACCGTGTGCCGGAGTACACCGCGACGTCGATGACCACCGACGTGCCCCTCGGGACCTCGACCACGCCGGCGACGGTGGCGTCCGGGTTGATCACCCTCGTGCTGTCACTCGGCGGGCTGCTGGTGCTGCTCGCCTGCGCGCCGTGGGGTCGTCGAGCGCGCCGAGGTCCCGCCGGCGTCTGACGTCCCCGGAGCGCGGCACTGGGAACCCACTGTGAATGCACCGGTCCCGGAACGGAAGCGCGTGGGACAGTGTTGGGACGGGGGAACGACGAGAGGAGTCCACCATGGCTGATCGGAGTCTCCGCGGCATGCGGCTCGGGAGTCAGAGTCTCCAGAGCGAAGAGGGCGTCGAGCTCTCGGATCGCAAGCGCGCGGTGTACCAGGCCGCGACGGGCGAGACCTTCGACGTGGTGTTCTCGGCCGACGCCGAGGTCCCGCAGAGCTGGTCCGACCCGCGCAGCGGTTTCGAGGGACGCCTGCTCGGCGACGACGGCGTGCCCGTCGAGGTCGCAGCAGAGGACGTCAAGGCACCGCGAACGCACTGGGACATGCTGCTCGAGCGACGGTCTCGAGAAGAGCTCGAGGAGCTGCTGCAGGAACGTCTGCAGTTCCTCCGCGCCCGACGTGGCGCCTGACCTGCGAAGCGCCTGACTCGCGCAGCGCCTGACGCAGAACGCGTGACGGCCCGCTCCCCGCATCGGGGAGCGGGCCGTCGCCGTTGGTGGACCGCTGCTGCTACTGCTGCTGGTCGTCGCGAAGCTGGGCGCGGGTGGCGTCGGCCGCCGCCGCGAGCTTCTCCTCGACGCTGCGGTTCGACTCGGCGAGACGCTCGTCGAGGACGGAGTCCGGGATGATCTCCGACGCGGGGGCGTTCGCCCGGGTCGCCGCCGAGGTGCTGGTTCCGTCGGCCGCGGCGCTGTTCGCCAGGCTCTCGTTCGCGAGCTGCGAGATCTTGGCGAGGAAGTCGCTGCCGCCGGCTGCACCCGCCGCGCCGCCGGTGGTGCCCGCTGCGCTGCCGGATGCCGTGCCACCAGCCGGTGCACCGCCCATGCGCGGGGCGGTGAAGCCCTTCGCGATGCCGGAGAGGGCCTCGGTGAACTCGCTCGGGATCATCCAGACCTTGTTCGCGGTGCCCTCGGCGATCTTCGGGAGCATCTGCAGGTACTGGTACGACAGGAGCTTCTCGTCCGGGTCGCCGACGTGGATGGCGTCGAAGACGGTCGCGATGGCCTGGGCTTCACCCTCGGCGCGGAGGACCTGCGCCTTGGCGGCACCCTCGGCCTGGAGGATCGCCGCCTGACGTGCACCCTCGGCCTCGAGGATCTGGGACTGCTTGGTGCCCTCGGCCTGCAGGATCGCGGCACGACGGTTCCGCTCGGCACGGAGCTGCTGCTCCATGGCGTCGACGATCGACACGGGCGGCTCGATCGCCTTGAGCTCGACCCGGCCCACGCGGATGCCCCACTTGCCGGTGGCTTCGTCGAGGACCACGCGGAGCTGGCCGTTGATGTTGTCTCGGCTGGTGAGTGCTTCTTCGAGGTTGAGGCCACCGACCACGTTGCGGAGCGTGGTGGTCGTGAGCTGCTCGACGGCACCGAGGTAGTTCGCGATCTCGTACGTCGCCGCACGGGCGTCCGTCACCTGGAAGTAGACGACCGTGTCGATGGAGACGACGAGGTTGTCCTCGGTGATGACGGGCTGCGGCGGGAAGGACACGACCTGCTCACGCATGTCGAGCAGCGGACGGAGGCGGTCGATGAACGGCACCAGGAGGTTCAACCCAGGGGTGAGGGTCTTGTGGTACTTGCCCAGTCGTTCCACCACCCCGGCGGTCGCCTGCGGGACGATGCGGATCGCCTTGGCGAGGACGACGATCACGAAGATGACGATGACGGCGATCAGTACGAAGAGCACGATCGTCCCGGGTGCGAGGGTCATTGGGCTGCCTTCTGTTGGATGCGGACGACGGCGGTCGAGCCCTCGATGGACTCGACGACGACGCCGGTGCCGAGCGGCGGGGTGCGGTCAGGAGCGGCTGCGTCGATGCGCGCGCTCCAGGTCTCGCCGTTGGCCAGGCGGACCTGACCGGGTGCGGTGGTGGTGAACGCGACGGCGACCGTGCCGGGCATGCCGACGAGGCCTTCCATGCCCGTGCGGCGCGGGTCTGCCCCACGGCCGAGGGCGGCGAGCACGCGGGGCCGCACGAGCGAGAGCAGCACGAGTGCGAGGACCGCGGCGATGATCGTGGAGAGCCACCACGGGGCGCCGAGCAGGGCGGCGATCAACCCACCGGCGGCTCCGGCGGCCAGCATGATGAAGATGAAGTCGAGCGTGAAGACCTCGACCACCCCCAGCACGAGGACCAGCGCGATCCAGACGATCGTCTGGACCCATTCGGTGATGTGCACGCGAGCTCCCTCCCTCGTTCGCGACGGCACCCGCGACACCGCGGAGCCGGTTCAACTCCGTTCAACATATCGGACGACCACCGACATCTCGCAGGGGATTGGTAGGCTCGCTGCGGTCGACCGGACCCTTCGAACAGGAGAACAGCACTGTGAGCAACCCCCTCGCCCCCGGAGCACTCGCCGGCACGCGCGCCCTCGTCACCGGGTCCTCCCGCGGCATCGGTGCCGACACCGTCGGGTACCTGGCAGAGGCCGGCGCGAAGGTCGTCGTGAACTACCGCAACAAGGCACGTCGTGCGGAGCAGATCGCCGAGCGTGTGGTGGCTGCCGGTGGCGACGCCCTCGCCGTGGGCGCTGACCTCACCGACCACGACTCCGTGCAGGCCATGGTCGACACCGTGGTGCAGGCATGGGGCGGCATCGACCTGCTCGTGCTCAACGCCTCCGGGGGCATGGAGTCCGGCATGGGCGACGACTACGCGCTGCGACTGAACCGTGACGCCCAGGTCGACATGCTCCAGACCGCCGTGCCGCACATGCCCGCCGGCTCGCGGGTCGTCTTCGTCACGAGCCACCAGGCCCACTTCGTCGAGACCGCCGAGACGCTGCCGGAGTACGTCCCGGTCGCCAAGAGCAAGCGGGCCGGCGAACTCGCCCTGCGCGAGCTCGTCCCCCAGCTCGAGGCCGCCGGCATCGCGTTCGTGGTCGTCTCCGGCGACATGATCGAGGGCACCATCACCGCCACGCTCCTCAACCGCATCAACCCCGGCGCGATCGAGGGCCGTCGACAAGAGGTGGGCAAGCTCTACAGCGTCTCGGAGTTCGCGGCCGAGATCGCCCAGGCCGCCGTCGACCCGATCCCCGCCGACCACACCCGCCTGGTCGGCGACGTGAGCGGCTTCGTCGGCTGACCGACCACCTGGTCACGTCGCGTCCGCTAGCGTCGACGACGTGACTGCCACGCCCGGCCTGCGCCGAACCTCCCGGATCCTGCTCCTCGACCCGGAGGGTCGCGTGTTCCTGATGGACACGAACGCGCCGTCCTCGGACGGCTTCCACCGCTGGATCACGCCGGGCGGCGGCGTCGACCCGGGGGAGTCGCACCGCGACGCGGCGATCCGCGAGCTCCGTGAGGAGACGGGCATCGTCATCACGGACCCCGGTGAGCCGGTCTGGTCCTGGGACTTCGACGTCGCGTGGGACCAGGCCGACCACGACCGTGGCCACTCCGAGTTCTACGTCGTGCGCACCGCGGGCTTCTCGCTGTCGAGCGAGGAGTGGACCGAGGACGAGCGCGTCGACATCCTCGACGCGCGGTGGTGGACGGCGGACGAACTCGACGCCACCGACGAGCCGTTCGAGCCGCGCGAGCTGCCCGACCTGGTCCGGCGGTTCACTCCCGCGGGGTGAGGACGCAGAACTCGTTGCCCTCGGGGTCGGTGAGGACGACCCAGGGCACGTCCTGCTGACCCACGTCGGCGCGTGCGGCACCTCGTGCCACGAGGCCGTCGACCGCCTCCTGCAGCGACTCGTCGGGAGCCGGTGCCAGGTCGATGTGCAGGCGGTTCTTGACCGTCTTCTCCTCGGGCACGGGGACGAAGACGAGTTCCTGCGGCCGCTGCTCGCGCGGGACGGTGTCGGCGACCTCGTCGGCGAAGGGCGGTGCGATGACGGACTCGTCGCCGTCCTCGGACTCGTAGACGAGTGGCCAGGCGAGGGTCTCACCCCACCAGCGGGCGAGCGACGCGGGGTCACGGCTGTCGATGACGATCGAGTACCAGCGGAGTGCCATGGCGACAGCATGGCCCTTCTCCACAGGCTCGTCCAGAGCCCTTCGTGCGGCGGACCGGTGGCGCTAGCCTGACCCGCATGGACACCAGCACGGGGCGCATCGCCGACAGCCACGACCGCATCCGGGTGCGTGGCGCGCGCGAGAACAACCTGCGGGACGTCGACGTCGACCTGCCGAAGCGCCGGCTGACCGTCTTCACCGGGGTGTCCGGGTCGGGCAAGAGCTCGCTGGTCTTCGGCACCGTCGCCGCGGAGTCGCAGCGGATGATCAACGAGACCTACAGCGTGTTCGTGCAGGGCTTCATGCCGTCGCTCGGTCGGCCCGACGTCGACCGGCTCGACGGCCTGACGACCGCGATCGTCGTCGACCAGGAACGCATCGGCGCCGACCCCCGCTCCACGGTGGGCACCGCGACCGACGCCAGCGCCATGCTGCGGCTCCTCTTCAGCCGCCTGGGCCAGCCGCACATCGGCGGGCCGAACGCCTTCTCGTTCAACCTGGCGACGGTCACCGCAGGTGGCGCCATCACCGTGCAGCGCGGGACCGAGGCCAAGGCAGAGAAGGTCTCGTTCAGCCGGCTCGGTGGGATGTGCGCCCGGTGCGAAGGGCGGGGGAGCGTCAGCGAGATCGACCTGTCGCAGCTCTTCGACGAGTCCCGGGCGTTGAACGACGGCGCGCTCACCGTGCCCGGGTACGGCACCGACGGCTGGAACGTCCGGCTGTACGCGGAGTCGGGCTACTACCCCGGCGACAAGCCCATCCGCGACTTCACCGAGCAGGAGCGGCAGGACTTCCTGTACCGCGAGCCGACGAAGCAGAAGATCGCGGGCATCAACATGACGTACGAGGGGCTCGTGCCGCGCGTCCGCCGGTCGCTGCTGCAGAAGGACCGCTCGGCGATGCAGCCGCACATCCGCGCGTTCGTCGACCGCGCGGTCACGTTCACCACGTGCCCGGACTGCGACGGCACACGGCTCAACGACATCGCGCGGTCGTCGAAGATCGGCGGGAAGGACATCGCCGACGTCGCCGCGATGCAGATCACCGACCTGGCCGCCTGGCTGCACGAGCTCGATGCGCCGTCGGTCGGACCGCTGCTCGACGGGCTCCGCGACGCCGTCGACGCCTTCGTCGAGATCGGGCTCGGCTACCTGTCGCTCGACCGCCCCACGGGCACGCTCTCCGGCGGCGAGGGGCAGCGCGTCAAGATGGTGAAGCACCTCGGGTCCTCGCTCAGTGACATCACCTACGTCTTCGACGAGCCGAGCACCGGGTTGCACCCGCACGACATCGAGCGGATGAACCTGCTGCTGCTGCGCCTCCGCGACAAGGGCAACACCGTGCTGGTCGTCGAGCACAAGCCAGAGGTCATCGCGATCGCGGACCACGTCGTCGACCTCGGACCCGGGGCAGGCTCGGGTGGCGGCACGCTCTGCTACCAGGGACCGGTCGACGGCCTGCGCGCGAGCGACACGGTGACGGGGCGCCACCTGGACGACCGCGTCTCCGTCAAGGCGACCGTGCGTCAGCCCACCGGTGTCATCGAGATCCGGGGTGCCGACCGGCACAACCTGCAGGACGTCGACGTCGACGTGCCGCTCGGGGTCCTGACCGTGGTGACCGGTGTCGCCGGCTCCGGCAAGAGCACGCTCATCAACGGGTCGCTGTCCCACCGTGACGACGTCGTCACCGTCGACCAGAGCGGGATCCGCGGGTCCCGACGCAGCAACCCCGCCACCTACACCGGGTTGCTCGAGCCGATCCGCAAGGCCTTCGCGAAGGCGAACGGCGTCAAGCCCGCGCTGTTCAGCGCCAACTCCGATGGCGCCTGCCCGGCCTGCAACGGTGCCGGCGTCATCTACACCGACCTCGGGATGATGGCCGGGGTCTCCACCACGTGTGCGGAGTGCGAGGGCCGCCGGTTCGACCAGTCGGTGCTCGCGTACCGGTTGGGCGGCAAGGACGTCAGCGAGGTGCTGGCGATGTCCGTCACCGAGGCCCTCGACTTCTTCGCCACGGGGGAGTCCCGTCTCCCGGCAGCGCACACTCTCCTCACGCGGCTGGCGGACGTGGGGCTCGGCTACCTGACGATCGGCCAGCCGCTCACCACGCTCTCGGGCGGGGAACGCCAGCGCCTGAAGCTCGCGACGCACCTGGGGGAGCCCGGCGGGGTGATCGTCCTCGACGAACCGACCACTGGCCTGCACCTCGCGGACGTCGCGCAGCTGCTCGGCCTGCTCGACCGGATGGTGGACGCCGGCAGGACCGTCGTGGTGATCGAGCACCACCAGGCCGTGATGGCGCATGCCGACCACGTCATCGACCTCGGGCCGGGCGCTGGTCACGACGGCGGTCGCGTCGTGTTCGTGGGGACGCCGGCCGCGCTGGTCGCCGCGCGCTCGACCCTGACGGGGCAGCACCTGGCGGCCTACGTCGGGGCCTGACCGGCCGGCGGAGCGCGGCGGCGACGGCGGTCGCTGCCGTGCCGCGAAGCGGCGCGCGTCAGCCGCGGCGCGAAGTGGCGCGGAACCGCGGACGTCGGCTCGAACCACGGATGTCCGTGGTTCGAGCCGACGTTCGTTGTGCGGTGACGCCGCGCGCTCCGCAGACGCCACCGGCGACGGATGGGAGGCTCGGCGACGGACGCGGGGCGAGCCTCCCGTCCGGCGGCGGAGCGCACACCGGATCACGGCGACGGTCGCGCCCCGGTGTGGACTTCGCGCCCGCGCACGACGGGGCGCGATGCGCGCCGCGGGGCGCGAACCGGCCGCAACGCGGCGGGCGACACCGTAAGCCGCCGCGGGCAGTTCGCCGCGCGCTGTGCCCGACGGGAGGCTCGGCGCCGGACCCGGGACGAGCCTCCCGTCCGTCGTGGTGACCGGTGGGCGCACCGCCCGACCGTCCCCAGGCCCGCGCGCGTAGCGTCCCGCCCATGAGCTACAGCCAGCCGGATCCGGCAGAAGAGACCACGCAGGCAGACGCACCGGAGCAGCCGGACACGGCCTCCAGCACCGTCGAGGAGCAGGGCGAGGAGCGTACGGCGCTCGAGATCGACGCGGAGGACGTGCCGACCTCCGAGGCCTGAGCCCCGCTCGTCACCCACCGGACCGCGGTCCGGACACAGCACCCCGCAGCGACGCGGTGCGGTGTCCGGGCCGCGGTTCCGTCATGTCCGGGGACCGGAGCGGGCGGTGTTCACGATGACCACGACCTGACCAGCCGCACGTACTCCGGGTGCTCCGGGTCCGGCGCGCCGCGCACGAAGCCGGCGGCCGCGTAGGCACGGAGCGCCGGGGTGTTGCCCGGCACGACGAACAGTGCGAGTTCGGTGAGTCCGAGCGCCCGGGCCTCGGCCACGGCGAGCGCCACGAGTTCGCCGGAGAGCCCCCTCCCGCGGAGTCGTGGTGCGAGGACGATCCGTGCCAGCCGCCCGGTCGTCGCAGTGACGCGGACGACCGCCACGTGCCCGACGACGTCGTCGGGATCGTCGGCGGGCGTCACCGTCAACGGGCGCCGGTCGTCCCCGGCCGACGCGGCGACCAGGTCGGCCGCCCGGTAGGGCCACGGCGCACCGGTGCCTGCGACCGCGAGGGCGTCCTCGGGCGTGCGGAACCAGGCGACGACGGTCTCGGCGTCGTCGGCGCGGAAGGGTCGGAGGGCGATCTGCGGGGTGCCGTGGTCCATCGTCTTCCAAACGTAACAAAACCGAAAAGATCTTGTCGTACTGTAATCATCACTACAGCACCAATCGCTCCACCTCCCCGACACGGACACCGCACCAGCACCGGTGCACAGAAGCGAAGAGGCATTCGATGAGACAACGGAATCGGGCGGCCGTGGCCGCGATGACAGCGGCAGCAGCCCTGGTCCTCGCAGGCTGCAGCGCCGGCGGCTCGGCGGACACCACCGGCACTGCCGCCGGTGGTCACCCGAAGGGCGGTGTCCTGACGATGGCGCGGTCCGCCGACATCATCTCGATGGACAACACCACGACCTTCGACAACAACTCCATCCACGTGATGCAGCAGATCATGGAGCCGCTGTTCAACGTCAGCGCCGACGGCAAGAAGCTCGAGCCGTGGCTGGCGACCGGGTACGACGCGTCGGAGGACGGCAAGAAGTACACGATCCACCTCCGCAAGGGCGTCGAGTTCTCCAACGGGGACCCGATGACCGCGAAGGACGTCGTCTTCTCCATCAACGCCGACACCGCCACCGGCGCCTCGGGCTGGGGCTACATCAACGCGGCGATCGACAAGGTCAGCGCCGTCGACGACGAGACGGTCGAGATCGACCTGAAGTACGCGTGGGCACCGCTCATCGCCGACCTGTCGCTCTTCAGCAACGCGGTCGTGCCCGACAACTACGGGGGCGAGTCGAAGAAGGAGTTCTACACGCACCCGGTCGGCACCGGGCCGTTCGTGTGGGAGTCCTGGAAGAAGGGGCAGTCGCTCAGCCTGACGGCGAACGACGACTACTGGCAGAAGGGCAAGCCCTACCTCGACGGCGTCAAGTGGACCGTCGTGCCGGACGCCAACACCCGCAAGCTCCAGGTGCAGGGCGGCCAGGTCGACATCGACGACACCCCGGACTGGTCGAGCCTGTCGTCGCTGAAGTCGGCGGCCGGGGTCAAGGCCGACACCTTCAAGTCGACGCAGATCGACTACGTGGCGTTCAACCAGCAGCGCAAGCCCTTCGACGACGTCCACGTGCGCCGCGCGATCGCCTTCGCCCTCGACCGCAAGGCGATGGTCAAGGCGGTGCTGTTCGGCAACGGCACGACGGCGAACTCGCTGCTGTCGCCCGGCACCCCGTACTACGACGCGAAGGCCGAGGGCCCGACGTACGACGTGAAGCAGGCGAAGGCCGAGCTCGCGAAGTCGTCCAAGCCCGACGGGTTCACCACGACGCTGCTCATCCGGTCGGGTGACCCGAACCAGACCTCCATCGCGCAGATCATGCAGTCCGAGCTCAAGGAGATCGGGATCACGATGAAGATCAAGCAGCTCGACCCGACGGCGAACAAGGAAGCCCGACTGGCCGGCGACTTCGACATGGCGTGGTCCGCCTGGACGATGGACATCCCGGACCCCGACGAGTGGACCTCCTTCGCGGTCGACCCCGAGGGCGGCTCGAACTCGGCCTTCACGCACTACGACAACCCGGACGTCATCGCGGTCAACAAGCAGGCGCAGAAGGAGACGGACCCGGCCAAGCGCCAGGAGCTGTACTCCGAGCTCCAGCAGAAGACCGGTGACGACGCCTTCCTGGCGTACCTGTACTACTCGCCCTACGTGTTCGCGACCACCGACAAGGTGAACGACTTCCACGTGACGCCGCTCGGCAACTACCAGCTCGAGGACGTCTCCAAGGCGAAGTGACTCCGTCGGGGTCCGGCTGCGCGCCGGACCCCGACACCGGTGGGGTCCGACGCCGGTCGGACCCCACCGCCCCTCTCGGAAAGGCAGTCATGCTCCACCGGCTCCGGTTCATCCCCGGACGGCTCCTGCAGGCCGTCCCGGTCGCGTTCGGCGTGACCATCATCGTGTTCTTCCTCTCCCACCTGCTGCCGGGCAACGCGGCACTCGCGCTCCTCGGTGAACGCGCGACGAAGGCCAGCGTCGCGGCGCTGACCGAACAGCTCGGCCTCGACCGGCCGCTGTGGGAGCAGTACTTCCGGTTCCTCGGGCAGATCGTCCACGGCAACCTCGGCACGAGCCTCACCTACCAGCTCCCCGTCGGACAGCTCGTGCTGCAGGCGGTGCCGGTCACCCTGTCGCTCCTCGGCCTCGCGCTGGTGATGGCGCTCGTGATCAGCATCCCGCTCGCCTCTCTGGCGGCGAGCCGACCGAACCGCGCCGGCGACCTGTTCGCCCGCGGGTTCACCCTGCTCGGCCAGGGCATGCCGCAGTTCTGGGTCGGCATCATGCTGATCCTGCTGCTCGCCGTGAACGTGCGGGCCTTCCCCGTCGGTGGGTACGGCGACGGCGCCGGCGCCCACCTGTACTTCCTGTTCCTGCCGGCGCTGACGCTGGCGATCGCGATGTCCCCGACGATCATCAGGAGCCTCCGGGCGTCGATGATCGGGGTGCTCGAGTCCGAGTACGTCGGCACCGCGAAGTCGAAGGGCGCCGCCGGCCTGCCGCTGTTCCGCGACCACGTGCTCCGGAACGCGGCGATCCCGACGGTGTCGATCATCGGCGTGAACCTCGGGTACCTGGTCGGCGGGTCGCTCGTCATCGAGAAGGTCTTCGCGCTGCCGGGCCTCGGCTCGCTCATGGTGAACGCGATCTTCTCCCGCGACTTCCCGACGATCCAGGGCGTCACCCTGTTCGTCGCGATCTTCGTCGTCGTGGTCGGGATCCTGACCGACGTCGTCTACACGATGCTCGACCCGCGGGTCGACCTGGCCGGAGGCACCACCCCATGACCACCCCCACCGCCGCGCTCGTGGGCTTCAAGCAGCGCCGCCGTGCGTCGCGCTCCCGGTCCCTCCGCGCCTGGTACCGCAACGGCTCCCTGATGGCGGGCATCGTCATCGTCGGCCTGCTGGTGCTCGTCGCCGTGCTGGCCCCGGTGATCGCGCCGTACGACCCGATCGCCCAGCACCTCGAGCAGGCCCTCGAGTCCCCGAGCGCCGCGCACTGGCTCGGCACCGACAAGTACGGCCGCGACGTGCTGTCCCGCCTGATCTGGGGTGCCCGCGTCGACCTGCGCGTCGGCTTCCTCGCGGTGCTCATCCCGTTCGTCGTCGGCAGCGTCGTCGGCGCGATCGCCGGGTACGTCGGCGGCATCGTCGACACGGTCCTGATGCGCATCGTCGACGTGTTCTTCGCGTTCCCCTTCTACGTCATGGTCATCGTGCTGGTCTTCGTCCTCGGCGCGGGGGAGACGAGCATCTACCTGGCGATCGCGGCGGTCTCGTGGGTGTCCTACGCCAAGATCGTCCGCGGCGAGGTCATCGTCGCCCGCCAGCAGGACTACGTCGTCGCGGCCCGGCTCGGCGGCATGTCCCACACCCGGCTGCTCGTCCGCCACATCGCCCCGAACGTGATGAGCCAGGCGGTGATCTACGCGATGAGCGACATCGTGATGGACATCATGGCGATCGTCACGCTCGGCTACCTCGGCCTGGGCATCGAGCCGCCGACGGCCGAGTGGGGCTCGATGATCGTGGACGGCCAGGAGTTCATCACCACCCAGTGGCAGCAGACCACGATCCCCGGGCTGGTCGTCGTCGTCGCGAGCCTCGGCCTGTCCTGGCTCGGCGACGGCATCAGCGACCTGCTGAGCCCCGACCGGAGGCGCTGACATGCTGAGCACGAGCACGAGCACGAGCACGAGCACGAGCACCGACACCAGCGTCCACTCGGAAGGACCGCGCATGACCGCCCCACTGCTCGAGGTCGAGGCCCTGACGATCGGCATCCGCCGTCGTGGCCGCGACGACGTGCGCATCGTCGAAGACCTGTCCTTCGCGATCCAACCCGGCGAGCGCTTCGGCATCGTCGGGGAGTCCGGCTCCGGCAAGTCCCTGACGCTCCGCGCGATCGCCGGGCTCCTGCCGAAGGGCGTGGAAGTGCTCTCCGGCACGATCCGGTACCGCGGCGAGGACCTCGGCGGCATGTCCGCCGCCGCCCGTCGGAAGCTCATGGGCCCGCAGATCGCGATGGTGTTCCAGGAGCCGATGACGGCGCTGAACCCCGTCGTCCGGGTCGGCGAGCAGATCGCCGAGGGACCGCGCCGCCACCTCGGGCTCTCCCGCACGGCCGCCGCGGAGCTGGCCGTCGAGATGATGCGCCGCACGGGCATCCCGGACCCGGCCCGCCGGGCACGGGCGTACCCGCACGAGCTCTCCGGCGGGCTCCGGCAGCGCATCATGATATCGATGGCGCTGTCGTGCTCCCCGCGGCTGCTGCTCTGCGACGAGCCGACGACCGCGCTCGACGTCACGGTGCAGCACCAGGTGCTCCAGCTGGTCGAGGAACTCTGCGACGAGACCGGCACCGCGCTGGCGTTCGTCACCCACGACCTCGCCGTGGTGAACCAGACGTGCACCGAGCTCGCCGTGATGTACGCCGGGCACCGCGTCGAGGCCGGCCCGGTGAAGGACGTCTTCCGCGACCCGCGGCACCCGTACACGCGGGGCCTGCTCGAGTCCGCGCCGGACTTCGACGACCCGGACCGCGCCCTGATCCCGATCCCGGGGTTCCCGCCGAACGTCGCCGCGCGTCCGCACGGGTGCCCGTTCGCGCCGCGCTGCCGCTTCGCCATCGAGGCCTGCACCGAGGCGATGCCCGCGCAGGAGGACGTCGGCCCCGGCCGCACCGCCGCCTGCATCCGCACGCACGAGATCGGCTCCGCCGCCCCCGGCGAGCCCGTGGAGGTCCTGGCATGAACGCGAGCACCAGCACCAGCACCAGCACCAGCACCAGCACGAGCACCGCCCCAGTCCTCCGCGCCGAGTCGGTGACCAAGCGCTACCAGCTGCCCGTCACCGTCATCGACCGGATGCGCCGGTCCGCTCCCACCGCCCTGACCGCGCTCGACGGCATCGACCTCGAGCTCCGCCGCGGCGAGGTCCTCGCCCTGGTGGGGGAGTCCGGCTCCGGCAAGTCGACCCTGGCGAAGATCCTGGTCGGCAGCGTCACGGCCACCACCGGGACCCTCGACGCGCACGGCGAGCGCGTGCCGGTCCACCGCGACAAGGACGCGTCGCGTCGGATCCAGATGGTGTTCCAGGACCCGTACTCGTCCCTGAACCCGCGGATCTCGGTCGGCTCGATGCTGCGTGAGCTCCTGCTGCTGCACCGGATCGTGCCGCGGGCCGAGGTGCGCGCGGAGAGCATCCGGATCCTCAACCTCGTGGGGCTCGAGGAGGACGCGCTCGACGCCTACCCGAGCCAGTTCTCCGGCGGGCAGCGGCAGCGCATCGCGATCGCCCGGGCCATCGCGGTCCGGCCCGACGTGCTCATCGCCGACGAGCCGGTGTCGGCCCTCGACGTGTCGGTGCAGGCGACGATCCTGGAGCTCTTCGCCCGCCTGCAGCGTGAGCTCGGCCTGAGCATCCTGTTCGTGGCGCACAACCTGGCCGTCGTCCAGCACCTCAGCCAGCGGGTCGCCGTGATGTACCTCGGCCGCATCGTCGAGGTCGCGGACACCGACGAGCTGTTCCGGAACCCGCGGCACCCGTACACGCGGGCGCTCATCGACTCGATCCCACGGATGGGCGCGGAGAGCGTCACGGCGCGGCTCGCCCTGCAGGGCGACCCGCCGAGCCCGTTCGACATCCCGACGGGCTGCCGGTTCCACCCGCGCTGCCCGTACGCGGTGGACGCGTGCCGCACGACGGACCCCGCGCTCGCGCCGGTCCCGCTGGTGCTCGGCACCCGGCCTGGAGGCTCGTCCACGGTCCCGACGTCGGCTCCCGACGCTGAGGCGCAGGCCCCGCACGTCGCGGCCTGCATCCGCTCCGCCGAGCTCGGGGACGTGGACCCGCTCCACGAACCCGCGATCGAGCCCGACGACCCAGCACTCACCCGTCCCGACGTGCTCCTCGACCCCGAACGGGTCGTCGAGCCGGACCTCAGCGAGGTCGCACCAGCCGCACCGGCCGCCTCGGCCGCGCACCACCAGGAGGAACCGTCCGCATGAAGATCTGGATCTCGTACGACATGGAAGGCGTCGCGGGCATCGTCGACTGGGACCAGTGCCGCCCGGGCAGCGACGGCTACGCCCAGGGGTGCGCACTGCTCCTCGACGAGGTGAACGCGGCCATCGAGGGCGCGGTCGCCGGCGGTGCCACCGAGGTGCTGCTCAACGACTCGCACAGCCGGATGTCGAACCTCGACCCGCGCGCCGTCGTGCACCCGGACAAGGTGCGGTTCATCACCGGTCGCCACAAGCCGATGTACATGATGCAGGGGCTCGACGCCTCGGTCGACGGGGCGTTCCTGGTCGGCTACCACGGCTCGATCTCGGGGGCGCCGTCGGTCCTGTCGCACACGTACAACCCCGAGGTGTTCACCGGCGCCCGCGTGGACGGCACCTGGGTGGGGGAGAGCGGCATCAACGCCCTCGTCATGTCCCACCACGGCGTGCCGATCGCCCTGGTCACCGGCGACGAGGTCACCTGGGACGAGACCGAGCCGTTCGCACCCGACGCCGAGCACGTCGTCACGAAGACCTCGATCACCCGGGCCAGCGCCGACGCCCTGCACCCGACCGAGTCCTGCCGTCGGATCCGTGAGGCCGCGAAGACCGCGGTCGAGCGCATCCCGGAGATGACCACCGCACCGATCACCGGCCCGGCCACCCTCGAGCTCGACGTCGCCACGGCCGACATGGCCGACGTCGCGACCTGGGTCGGCGGCGTCGACCGGGTCGCCACCAGGACGATCGCGATCACCGGCGACGACCTGCTGTCGGTGTTCACGCGCTTCGTCGCCGTGAACTACATCACCCGCCAGGCCGGAGGGCGCTGATGCCCGCCGAGGAGTCCATCGCCCCGCCGCGCGACACCGTCCTGTTCGACGTGCCGGCGGTCCGCGGCTGGTCGCTCGCGCTGCACGGCGGTGCCGGCGGTCGCATCCAGGAGCTCGCCGCCGAGGAGCGCGAGCGCTTCGAGGCGGGCCTGACCCGCGCCTACCGGGCCGGCGAAGCGGTCCTCGACCAGGACGGCACCGCGCTCGACGCGGTCTGCGCGACCGTCGAGCAGCTCGAGGACGACCCGCTCTTCAACGCCGGGCGGGGCGCCGCCCTGACCACCGACGGGGAGGTGGAACTGGACGCGGCCGTGATGGACGGCCGCACCGGTCTGGCGGGGGCGATCGCAGCCTCCCGGCATGCCCGCAACCCCGTGCACCTGGCGCGCGCCGTCATGGAACGGTCCGCCCACCTGCTCCTGGTCCACCCGACCCGCGCGCTCGTCGAGTCCTGGGGGCTCACCACCGCGGAGCAGGACTACTTCGTCACCGAGGCGCGGCAGGCGCAGCTGGCCCGCATCCTGGCGGACCGGCTCGTCGCTCCGCGGCACGGGACCGTCGGAGCCGTGGCCCGCGACCGGACCGGCTCCATCGCGGCGGCCACGTCGACCGGGGGCATGGCGAACCAGGAGGACGGCCGCGTCGGTGACTCGCCGATCATCGGTGCGGGCACGTACGCGCTCGACGGGTTCGCCGCGATCTCCTGCACGGGCGAGGGCGAGGCGTTCATCCGCGGGGTGGTGTCCTACGACATCGTCGCGCGGATGCGGTACGGCGGCAGCGTGCTGCCCGACGCCGTGGCCGCGACCATCCAGCAGGAGCTGACCGAGGAGCACGCCAGCGGCGGGCTCGTCGCGGTCGGCGCGGACGGCCGCGTCGTCGTGGCGCACAACTCGCCGACGATGTTCGCGGCGTTCGACGACGGCAGCGGGCTGGTGCTCCGGACCTGACGAGGTCGGGCCTGCGCGGGCGCGCCGGTCCGGGCGCTCGCCCGGCCGCGCCTGCCAGGCTCGTCAGGACGAGCACCACGACCACCACCGACGACGAGGAGCAGGGATGCCCATCAACGACGAGGTCTTCGCCCGCATGGACGAGCTGAGCCCGGCGGAGCGCAAGGTCGCCCGCGCACTGCTGGCAGCCTGGCCCACCTCTGGGACGGAGAGCGCCGCGAGCCTGGCCCGCACCGCCGGCACGAGCACGCCGACGGTCCTCCGGCTCGCGAGCCGCCTCGGCTTCGGCAGCTGGCCGGAGTTCCAGGCGCGGGTGCGTGACGAGATCGCCGACCACCTCAACAGCCCGCTCCGGCGGTCCCAGGAGGGCATCGCGCTCGGTGACGGTGGCACGCTCGGTCGCGCCATCGCGGACCGGGTCGCGCTCGTGGAGTCGCTCGGCACGAGCGTGCCGCCGAGCGAGTTCGACCGCGCGGTCGCGGTGCTCGCCGACCGGCCGAAGCAGGTCGCACTGCTGGGCGGCTACTTCAGCCGGTACTTCGCGATGGTGCTCGCGGCGCAGCTCGACCAGATCCTGCCGAACGTCGACTTCGTGGCCGAGCCGCTCGGGCACGACGTCGGCCGGTTCCTGCAGCTCGGCAAGGGCGGGGTCGTCGTCGTGATGGACTTCCGCCGGCACGAGCTCGTGGCGCAGCAGGCGGCTGCCGCGGCGAAGCGCCAGGGCGCCACCGTGCTGCTCATCACCGACACGTCGCTGTCGCCCGTGGTCGAGAGCGCGGACATCGTGCTCCCGGTCACCGTCGACGGCATCCCGTTCGACTCCATGACGCCGCTGCTCGTGCTCATCGAGGCCCTGGTCGAGGGCGTCCTGCGCGCCGCCGGGCCCCGCGGGCTGGAGCGGATGCGGCAGTGGGAGGAGTCGGTGCGGATCACCCGCGCCTCCCGTGCGGCGCACGCCGAGGGGGACGTCCGCGACGACACCGGGCCCCGCGAGGTCGGGGCCGGCAACGTCGAGGCGCTCACCCTGCCGGGGACGGGGGGCGCGCTGTGAGCGCGGTCACGGCCGGGAGGCCCGGGGAGACGCTCGCAGGTCGGGTCGCGGTGGTCACGGGTGCAGCCCAGGGCATCGGGTCCGGCATCGCGGACCGGCTCGCCGCCGACGGTGCCGTCGTCCACCGCGTGGACCGGGATGACGTGGACCTCAGTGACACCGCGGCGACCGACGCCTGGTTCGCAGCGCTCGGTCCGGTCGACGTCCTGGTGAACGTGGCCGGCGGCGTGGTCGGGCAGACGCACACGCCGATCGAGGAGCTCTCGGACGAGGCCTGGGACGCCGTCCTGCACGCCAACCTCACGACCACGCGGAACTGCACCCGTGCCGCCGTCCGGAGCATGAAGCCGCGCGGGTGGGGGCGGATCGTGATGATCGCGTCCGGTGCCGGGCGCAGCGTCAGCCTGACCGGCATCCAGGCGTACACCGCGGCGAAGGCGGCGCAGATCGGCTTCACCCGGCAGATGGCGCACGAGCTCGGCCAGTACGGCATCACGGCGAACTGCATCGCGCCCGGGTTCGTGCTGTCGAACCCGACGACGCAGGCGCAGTGGGACTCGTACGGGCCCGAGGGCCAGCGCGCCCTGGTCGAGCGGATCGCGGTCCGCCGGACGGGCACCCCGGAGGACATCGCCCGAGCCGTGTCCTTCTTCGTCGCACCGGACGCCGGCTGGGTGAGCGGGCAGACGCTCTCCGTCGACGGCGGCCACTCGCTCTTCTGAGTCGGCTCCGCGAGCCTCCAGTCCGTCCTGTCCCTGTCCGTTCCTCTCCTGTTCGTCCCTGTTCCTGTCCTCTGGAGGACCATTGACCACCGACACGGCCACCCGACTGCTCGCCCTGGGCGAGCGGTACTTCGTCGCGCAGCACACGTACGACCCGTACAACGCGACCCTGCTCGGGATCACGGAGTTCGACCACCTGCCGGGGGACCCGTCGCGGGCCGCGAGCGAGCGCGCAGCTGCCGAGCTCGACGCCGTGGCGCAGCAGGCAGCAGCGCTGCCGGGGGAGGACCTCGACGACGCCGGGCGCACCGACCGCGACGTGCTCGTCGCGCTGGCCCGTGGTGCGGCGGACGACGCCCGGCACGCGCTCTGGGCGGCGAACGCCTCGGCCAAGGGGTACGTCAGCCGGCAGGGCCTCGTGTTCCAGGCCGTGCCCGCGATGACGGTCCCGGACCGTGCCGCGGCCGTCCGGTACACGTCCCGGCTCGCCGGGCTCGGCGCGATGTTCGTCGCGCTGGGGGAGCGGTACGCCGACGAGGCCGCCGCCGGCCGGGTGCCGACGCGGATGGGCGTCCTGCACGCCGTCGAGCAGCTCGAGGGGTACCTGGCGCTGCCGCTCGCGGAGGACCCGTTGCTCGAGCCCGCCCACACGGCGACGGTGGCCGAGGCTGCGTCACTGGTCGCGCAGTCGGAGGACCTCGTCGCGCAGTCCGTCCGCCCCGGGATGGCCGCACTCGCCGAGGCACTGCGCGCACTGCTGCCGGTGGCCCGTGACGACGACCACGTCGGCATCAGCGAGGTGCCCGGCGGGACCGAGGGTTACGTCGCCGCGGTCGCCCGGCACACCACGACCGACCTGACCCCGGACGAGGTGCACCGGATCGGGCTCGAGGAGCTCGAGGGCATCCGCGCCGAGGCCGCCGAGATCGGGGACCGGCTGTTCGGCCTCCGTGACTTCGCCGCCATCGCCACGCGACTCCGCGACGACCCCGCGCTCCGGTTCAGCTCGAGCGAGGAGATCATGGCCGTCGCGCACGACGCCCTCGGCCGAGCCGAGGCCGTGCGCGACCGGTACTTCCCCGCGGACGACATCACCGACTGCGCGATCGAACCGATCAACGAGGTCGACGCCGCGTCCAGCGCGCTCGGGTTCTACCGTCCGCCCGCCGTCGACGGCAGCCGCCCGGGCACCTTCTGCATCAACGCCAGCGCCCCCGAGACGCACTACCGCTACGAGTACGAGGCCCTGACCTTCCACGAGTCGGTGCCCGGGCACCACATGCAGCTCGCGATGGCGCAGCGGCTCGACATCCCGCGGTACCGGCGGCACCTCGACGTGGAGGCCTGCAGCTTCAACGAGGGCTGGGGGCTGTACTCCGAGCAGTTCGCGGACGACGCCGGCCTGTACTCCGACGACCTCTCGCGGCTCGGGATGCTCTCGATGCGGGCCGTCCGCGCCTGCCGACTGGTGGTCGACACCGGCATGCACGCGTTCGGCTGGTCGCGGGAGCGTGCAGTGCAGTTCATGCTCGACAACACCGCGACGACCGACGAACACGTCCGGAGCGAGGTCGACCGCTACATTGCCTGGCCCGGACAGGCGCTGGCGTACATGATCGGCCGCCGCGAGATCCTCCGGCTCCGCACCGGCGCACAACAGGCCCTCGGCGACGCGTTCTCGATCCGGGACTTCCACGCCACCGTGCTCGGCAACGGCGCGGTCCCGCTGACCGTCCTGGCCGACGCCGTCACCCGCTGGCAGCAGCGCACCACCGCCGCCGTCTGACCTGCACCACCCTCGTCCGTACGACCCTGGAGGACCCCCGTGGACATCACGATCATCGGCGCCGGCGCGATCGGCGGCACCATCGGCGCACACATGGCCCGCGCCGGGCACGGCGTGCTGCTGTGCGACGCGGACGCCGACCACGTCGCCGCGATCAACGCCGAAGGAATGCACATCGAGGGCCCCGTCGAGGACTTCACGGTCCGCGTGGACGCCGTCACGCCGGAGGAGCTGCCGGCACGGGTCGGCCCAGGCGGCGTCGGGGCAGCGGTCGTCGCGGTGAAGAGCCTGCACACCGCGTCCGCCGCCCGGGTGCTCGCCGAGGTGCTCGCCCCTGACGGGTACGTGCTCACCACCCAGAACGGGCTCACCGCCGACACCCTGTCGGAGGTGGTCGGTGCCGAGCGCGTGGTGTCGAGCTTCATCAACGTCGGCGCCGACTACCTCGAGCCGGGCCGGATCCTGCAGGGCAACATCGCCGCGTTCCGGATCGGCGAGCTCGCCGGGGGAGCGATCACCCCGCGCGTGGGCCTGCTCGCGGACGCGATGCCGTACGCGCTGCCGACGGAGAACGTCCTCGGGTACCTGTGGGGGAAGGAGGCCTACGGCGCGATGCTCTGGGCCGGGGCCGTCTCGGACCTGACCATCGCCGACTCGCTCTCGCTGCCGGAGTACCGCGACCTGATGATCGCCGTCGCGCAGGAGGCCATCGACCAGGCGCCCGTCCAGGTCGAGTCCTTCGACGGCTTCGTGCCGGACGACCTGCCCGGCTCGCTCGACCGCCTCGCCGCGTTCAACCGCCGCAGCGCCAAGGCCCGGTCCGGGATCTGGCGCGACCTCATGGTGCGCAAGCGCAAGACCGAGGTCGACGAGGTGCACAAGGACATCCAGGGCCCCGTCTTCGACCGCATCGTCGCCATGGTCCACGACGTCGAGGAGGGCCGCCGCACGTGCGAGCGCGCGAACCTCGACGAGCTCGCCGCCTTCGTCCGCGACCTCCCCACGCCCGTCAGCGCCGTCGCCGGCCGCTGACCGACCCTGTCTGAACTGGAGCCATCCCCATGCGCGCAGCCCTCTACCAGGCCGCCGGCCACGTCACCGTCGAGGACGTCCCCGACGCCGCCCTGCAGCAGCCCACGGACGCGGTCGTCCGCGTCGTCCGGTCCTGCGTCTGCGGGTCCGACCTCTGGTCCTGGCGCGGGGTGACCCAGCGCGAGCCCGGGTCGCGCCTCGGCCACGAGTTCATCGGCGTCGTCGAGGAGGTCGGGTCCGACGTCCACACCGTCACGGTGGGAGACCTCGTCGTCGCTCCGTTCCAGTGGTCCGACGGCACCTGCCCGGCCTGCCTGGACGGCATCAACACCCGATGTGAACACGGCGGTACCTTCGGTGCGCCCGGCGCCGACGGGGGACAGGGGGACGCCGTCCGGGTGCCCCTGGCCGACGGCACGCTCGTCGTCGTGCCCGGCGGCCTCGCGGGGGTCGACGAGCACCTGCTGCCGTCCCTGCTCGCGCTGAGCGACGTCGCGGGCACCGGCCTGCACGGTGCCGTCCTGGCCGACGTCACCGAGGGCTCGACCGTCGCGGTCATCGGTGACGGCGCCGTCGGGCTCGCCGCGGTCCTGGGTGCCCGGTCCGTCCTCGGCGCCGAGCGGGTCATCCTGATGAGCAGCCACGAGGACCGCGCGGCGATCGGTCGCACGTACGGTGCCACCGACGTCGTGAGCGTCCGCGGCGACGACGCCGTCGCCGCCGTCCGCGAGATGACCGGGGGACTCGGCGTCCGACACGTCGTCGAGGCCGTCGGGACCCCGGAGTCCTGGGCGACAGCGATCGGCATGGCCCGCGTCGGTGGCACCATCGGCGCGGTCGGCGTCCCGCACACCAGCCCGCAGCTCGGCATCTTCCAGCCGTTCGTGCAGCACCTGACGCTGCGCTTCGGTCTCGCCCCGGTGCGCCGTTACCTGCCCGACCTCGTCGCGCGCACGATGGCTGGCACCTACGACGCCGGGGCGGTGTTCGACCTGACGCTGCCGTTGGCGGACGTCGCCGAGGGGTACCGCGCGATGGACGAGCGGCGCAGCATCAAGGCGATGCTGGCGGGCTGACCGTCGACCCCCTGGTCCGCGATCTCCGCCGACCGCGCCGCCGCGACCACGCCGGCCTCCGTCAGTGGCACCGGCGTCGAACGGATGCGGCATGATCGGACGGTGCCCTCACCGACCGATGCATACCGCGCTGCCCGCGACCAGCTGCTCGCCGCGGAGTCCGCCGACGCCGCGAGCGCCGAGTTCCGGTGGCCGGATCTCGGAGACACGTTCAACTGGGCGAACGACTGGTTCGACGTCATCGCCGCCGGCAACGACCGCATCGCGCTCTGGATCGTCGACGCGGCCGGCGCGGAGCAGCGGCTCAGCTACGCGGAGATGGCAGCCAGGTCCGACCGCCTGGCCGCGCGCCTGCACGAGCACGGCGTGCGGAAGGGTGACCACGTCCTGGTCATGCTCGGCAACCAGCTCGAGCTCTGGGAGACCATGCTGGCGGTGATCAAGCTCGGTGCCGTGATCCTGCCGACGTCGACGATGCTCGACACCTCCGATCTGCAGGACCGCGTCGACCGCGGGTCCGTGGCGCACGTCGTCACGAACCACGGCGAGACGGCGAAGTACGACGGTGTCCGTGGCACCTTCTCGCGCATCGTCATCGGTGGTGCGGCGGACGGTTGGACGGAGTACCCGTCAGATCTCGGCGAGCAAGCGCCTGCGGGGGAGTCGCGGCCCGTCGTGGTGACCCGCACGTCCGACCCCTGTCTCGTCTACTTCACGTCCGGGACGACGTCGAAGCCGAAGATGGTCGCACACACGCAGACGTCCTACCCCGTCGGGCACCTCAGCACGATGCACTGGCTCGGTCTGCGGCCCGGGGACGTGCACCTGGCGATCAGTTCTCCCGGATGGGGGAAGCACGCCTGGAGCTGTTTCTTCGCGCCCTGGATCGCCGAGGCCACGGTGTTCATCCACAACACCCCGCGCTTCGACCCCGCTGCGCTCCTGACTCAGATGAACACGGCCGAGGTGAGCACGTTCTGCGCGCCGCCGACCGCTTGGCGGATGATGCTGCAGGCCGATCTGGGGGAGCGGCCCCGGGCGCTACGGGAGATCGTGTCCGCCGGTGAACCACTCAACCCCGAGGTCATCGAGCGGGTCGCCGAGGCCTGGGGCTTGGTCATCCGTGATGGCTACGGGCAGACCGAGACGACGGCCATCATCGGGAACGCTCCGGGTGCCGACCTCACGCCGGGTGCGATGGGGCGCCCCCTGCCCGGTGTCACCGTGACGTTGCTGGACCCGGTGACCGGGCAGCCGGGGGACGAGGGTGAGGTCTGTCTCGATCTCCGCGAACGACCCGTCAACCTGATGGCGGAGTACCTCGGCGACCCCGAGCGGACCGCAGCGTCGATGCGCGACGGGTTCTTTCACACGGGGGACATCGCCTCCCGCGACGTGGACGGCGAACTGACCTTCATCGGCCGGACCGACGACGTGTTCAAGTCCTCCGACTACAAGGTCTCGCCGTTCGAGGTCGAGAGCGCCCTGCTGCAGCACCCTGCCGTGGCGGAGAGCGCCGTCGTGCCAGCTCCTGACGACGCCCGACTCAACATCGTGAAGGCGTACGTGACCTTGGCCGCCGGGTGGGAGGCGACGGCCGAGACCGCGAAGCAGGTGCTCGAGCATGCTCGTACCGCGCTGCCGGCCTACGCGCGGGTGCGACGGGTCGAGTTCGCGGAGCTGCCGAAGACGATCTCGGGCAAGATCCGTCGCGTGGAGCTGCGCGAGCGTGAGGAGCGTGCAGCGGCTGCGGGTGGCGCGGGCATCGAAGGCGAGTGGCGAGACGAGCAGTTCCCGGAACTGCGCGGGTCGCGTCCGTAGCGGCTGCCGCGATCGGGCCTCCAGCCCCGTCCTCATAACTGGTAACCGCGCGTGTGAGGACGGCCGGAGTCGACACGAACAGGTGTCGCGCCGCGGCCACCACTTGACTACCCTCAGTGAGATGTCCTCACCGCCGACGCCGACGCTTCCTGTCTGGGGAGCTCGCTTCGCAAGGCTCATTCAGGAATCCTTCGACTTTCTCGGCTCGCAGTCGGACCGAAAAAACGAGCACCTGGTTGTAAGGGCAATTCCTCGAAGCGACGGTGTGCATAGAGTCGTCTATCGGTATGGGGTCTTAGGTGAACTACTGCCGTTTGACGTTATCGAAGACTTTCGGGATATCCTCGCCCGAGGACGATCCGTTCTCGACATTGCCATGTTCGACGCAGTGACGAGGCAAGCATCCCCGCCTCTAACGGCCAGACAAGAGCGATCGACCTACTTTCCTATCGCGGCAACCGAGGAGGACTGGAATTCGCTCGCCGGACAGCCATATATGAAGGCTCTAACCCCCGATCAGCTGAAGAATCTAGAAGAGCTTCAGCCATTCGTAACGGGTAGTGGCACGCTCAGTGAGTTCGCCAAGGTGCACAATGACGACAAACACCAGGCACCGCTGCGATTAGCCGTGGTGCCTGACGCTGAGTTTGTGATGCTTTTCGATCACTTGTTTCCGCCGCCCGCGAGCGCAGGAGAGTGCTGGGTTGACTGGGTCACGCCGCTAGCACCCGTTGAAAACTGCAAAGATTTTGTCGAGTATCGCTCTACGGAGGTGATTGCGGGGGCAGCGGTCGAGGATGTGCCAATTGCGCTTGCCGTTGAGGTGAGCTCCGGTTGGCGGGACGTCCAACACTTCCTTTGGGAAGTGCTGGAGTTCATCTCCCGAGCGACGGCTGTCCTGCATGACGGAGACATGAAACTTGCGGACGCTCTCCGTGACTACTTTGCGTTCCGACGGGACGAACTTGAGGCGTTTCGCAAGATGCTCGTCGAGCACGACGCTGCTTCGGAAGCGCAATGGCTGACCTCACGCGGAGGATCCGCCGTCCCGCATGATGTCGATGGCATTCACCTGCACCCGATGGCAACCCGACCCGGTGTGCCTGTTCACTCTTTTGCTGCGACTGTTGACTGGCCGGCGCTCTTGTCGGGCGACGATCTTCCTCCTTCCTTCGCAAAGCTTGTTCCCTGGTTGCAGGTGGAACGATCGAATCGTCCTGATTGACAGATCGTTCACAAGCGCTGTCGCCTAACCGCGCCGACGTATTGCGCGTAGGTGGAACCGGAGTCGACGCGGTGCGCTTCGATCGTCTCGGAGGAGTAGCCCAGCGCCTCCGCGACGATCGGGACGGGGCCGAGTTTGCTGAGTTCGTGCAGGGCTCCGAGGCGGGCGGCTCGAGCGCTGAAGACGTCGCGTAGGTGGGTGGCAATGTGACCGGGATCAATCGGTCGTCCTGGTGATTGACCGGTAAAGACCCAGTCGCTGCTCGGGTGTGACGCGGTGCGGAGGTTCACGGGTTCTGCGAGGAGCTCCCGCCAGGGTGCATCCAGCGGCGGGGGCAGTTCGAGGTCGATGGAGCCGAGCCGAACACAGACAGTGTCCTCGTTGACCGTGATGTCGCTCCATCGTAGTTCGAGGCTCTTGCGGAGCTGCTGGCCAAACACGAGGACCAGGATTCCGATCGCCCGGTCTCGCGGTGAGAGTTCGTCGGTGTGGACGAGCCGTTCGGTGACGCTGGCCTGGTCGGAGGCGCTCATCCGCGGGGCGGTTCCACGGCGGTGTCGGGGAACGATCAGGTCCCGGTTGATCAGCCGAGCGCTCTGTGCCCAAGGGATGAGCCGATCGATGAACTGCCTCGTTGAGGGTCCGCTGGTGAGCCAACGGTCGACGTCGCCCTGCGTTGTGTCGACGAACGTGACGTGGTGCTCGGTGAGCCAGTTGAGGAAGTCGACGCCCACCGTGATCGACTGCTTGGCGCGCAGGAATGCATTTCGAGGCACTTCGTCCATGGCGCGAAACTTCCGTAGGAAGCTCCATCGGATCCATCGGTCAACCAGGCGACGATGCTCGTCGTCGGCGACGCGGTTTGGGATCTGTGTCAGCCACTCGGAGAAGGCTGCGAGGTAGTGATCGCGTCGAGGGAGCACGCCGTGCTCGATCAGGAGACCGCGGACGAAGTCCCGCGTTCTCGATTTTGGTAGCTCGTCGATCGCCTCGTGTGTGATGGTCCCGTCCGTAGCGATCATCCGAAGCGTGGCTTGTACGTGGTCCTGCCGAATCCAGGTCAACCCGGAGTTTGCGCGCTGCATTCGCTTGAGGGCGTCAGCCAAGGGTTCGAGCTGTGCGGGGACGCCGCCGTCCGGCGCGGAAAGGGCAGTGTCGACGTAGTTGGAGAGCGCGCATGACCAGCACCGACCCTGAGAATAGAGCTCGTCCTCGGCGCCGCAAAGCACGCAGTCGACGTTGATCCGGACGCCCGAGCATGTGCGGCAGGTAGGGCCGTCGTCGGCTGTCCCGGGCAGGATGCCGACGTGCCCACAGACAGCGCAGGTGCCCGACGTTCGGATCGCCTTCCGGTAGCAGTTCTGGCAGATGAGCCCGTCCGGCCAACGCGCGGCGACGGGCCGGTGTTCGCCGCAGCGGCCGCAGGCCTCGTAGGCATCTGCGTCCTCGGGCGCCTTCGGCCTAGCCATGGTCGTCGGCGAGGCGGATCCGATGAGCCACGGGGTTACCGTTCATGGCGGGGGGTTCCTCGCCCGGCTCGGGGGCGTTTACACGGCCGGCTGCTCGCATCTCGACAAACGGCTCGAAGAGGTCATTCGGGGTGCAGTCGAGGATGTCGCAGAGCGCAGCGAACGTTCGAGCGGGGATCCGTTCTGGGGTGCCCGTGACGAGACGGTAGACCTGGCTCTCCGAGAGGTCGATGCCGCGGGTTCGCAACAACGGAACGAGTTCGGTGCTCTTCCAGAGGTTGTGCTGCGCCATTAGGGTGCGGAGGTTCCAGCGGTAGCCGATTCGTCGCTGCTCACTCATCGTGGTGTTCCTCTCGCTGGACGATCCGGGTGGAGATCATCTGTTGCAGGATCTTCTGCTTGAAGTCCGATCCGACCGATGTGTAGAGACTGGTCGTTGAGGCATGGCGGTGACCGACCTGCGTTTGGACGAACGTTGCGTCGTAGCCAGCCTCTAACAGGTGCGTGACGTAGGAGTGCCGGAGGCAGTGCAGGTTCAGGCCTTCGTCGTAGCCGACGGCGCGACGGAGGGCTACGAAGGCGTCACCGACTGTGCTGACGGCGACGCGGCCGCGTTCGGTTGGCCAGAGGGCGCTGGACCGGTCTGCGGTCTTGAACCGGTCGCGGCGGCCGGGGGAGAGCCAGGTCGACAGGAGTGGGACTACCCACTCAAATTCGGGGACCGTCAACACAGTGCGTCGGCGCGGCCCGGACCCCTTCGTGCCCTTGCCCCAGCGCACTGTCAACGCACCGAACAGGCCGTAATCCGGAACATGCGGGTTGGGCCCAAAATCACTGATTTCGAGCATCGCGAGCTCGCGACGTCGGAGCCCGAACGCATAACCGACCTTGAACGCCGTCGAATTCCGCATCAGGGCCGGCCACTGCTTCAGACGCTTCCGGTAAGCGAAGTCCACTTGATCGTCGATGTGGTCGAACAGGGCTTGCAGCTCCGAGACAGTGAAGGCGCGTCGCCGTGGATCCCGAGCATCGTCAGCGGTGTGGCGTGGGGAGTTCCACTCGAAGACGATCTGCGCCGGGATCTCGCCGAACATTGCCTCGCAGTAGTCCCCCCAGCCGTACGCGATGTTCGCGACGTACCCGCAGAACGCTGCGATCGCATTGCTGTACGCCCGCAACGTCGACAAGGCGTACGCGTGCTCACCGAGGCGGTGCTCCGCGAGGAACTCGTCGAGGTCGGCCGGTCCCCACGACCACGGGTAGGTGCCGGTGTAGTTCTGAAACCTCCGGATGAGGCTGAGCTTTGGCTCGATCGACGAGGTCTGCAGACCGCGCGCGAGCATCTGGCTTGTCCACCCGTCGACCATTGCTTCGAACACGCGCTCGTCGGCCCGGAACAGCTGAACGGAGCGATCCTTTAGATGCCTCGGGACCGCGCCTGGTATCGCGCCTGCCATGTGAACTCTCTTCGTGGAATCCTGCACTAAATGCAGGAAACATACGCTGCCCGGTGCCAAGAGCACAAGACCCGACTCTCGTCCGGTTCGCCTCATTCGCTCGCAGCGCGCCCTATCGAGCGGGCCGAGCCAAGTGACCGGTCCCGAAGCCTCCCACATGGGGGCAACGCACGGAGTGTCGCCGGCCCTCGCCTTCGCGATCGACCGGCGCCTCGCGCCGCAGGCGTTGGGCCGGCATCCGGCCCTTGACTGGTATGGATCGACTGCCGGCCGTCGGTTGAGGCGGCTTCGCGCTCTACGCTGGGACGCGTGAGCAGAACTCCCCGACAGCGACCGTTCGAGCTCGCGCCGGCGCCCTGGCCGGAGATTCCCGCCGACGATGCGATCGCGGAAGCGGCTCGTACCTTCGTGGTGCGGCTGAGGGAGGCAATGGGAACTCAGAGCACGCGCGCGGTCGCGACGGCTGCTGGAGTGCACCACACAACGTTGCTCGGTGTTCTGGCCGGTCGTTCCTGGCCGGATCTCGCCACGCTCGCTCGGCTTGAGCTTGCCCTCGACACCGAGCTGTGGCGACGACCCGAACGTTAGAGGTCGAACACCGTTTCGAAAGCAAACCAGGTTCCGCCTGACATGTCGGCGAGGGAACGGAGGCGTCCCTCGAAGCGCTGCCGTGACTCGATGGGAGCTTCATGGAGGTGTTGAAGGCGGCGCCTCAGTAGGTCGCGCATCAGCGCCGCAGCCGATTCGTCGCCTCCAAGCTGTCCGCTGATGACGTACTCGCCGGAGTCGAGGTCACAGACGGCGACGAGCTCGGTAGCTCCGACGGTGACGACGAAGTCGCCGCGGCGGCCGACTGTTCGGTAGTCGATACGCGCGGCCTCGGGGACCACGACCGCGTCCAGCCAAGAGACTTCCACTCTGGCACCGGTTGTGGCTTCGATCGTGAGGCGGGGTGAACCAGAACCCGCGCCTCGCTCGCCTTTTCCCATGTGCTGATTATAATCAGCACGCGGCATGAGACGTGTTGCGAGCGGCTGGCAGGTGAGGAAGTGGCGTTGGAAGCATCAGAGGCGGCCCCTTCGCCGGTGAGGTCTGCCGCCTCGCGTCAGATGTCGCTCGCCGCGCTGGAGGCGGCCATCGAATCGCTTGGACTCGAGTTCTACGCAACGGTTGAGCAGATCGCCGAATCGCTAACGGCGCTCAACCGGCCGAGTCCGCTGGGAACGGCGAAGCGAGCTCTCATCCTTCAGTGGATCGGCGCGGTCGGTGACGAGTTCCAATGGGAAGCGGAGCTGAGCGACCGAAATCTCATGACCGTGCTGGTCCGAGCCATATCGATCGAACATGCGGCAGTGTTGCGGGCCGATGACGTGGCCCGACGACGGGGGAGTACTCTCCATGAGCTTCGGGCTGACGTGGCTTCTCGACAGCTCTGGGGATTCGAGCGGGCTGGAGCCTTGCTGTTCCCCTCGTGGCAGTTCATCGACGCCGGTGCCAAGACTTTGGAGCTCATCTCCGATGTTCTACCGACGGTGCTGCAGTGCGTACCGCCTGACGCGCCGCCAGCACTAGTTGCTCGCCTGATGTGCTCCGAAGACCCGCACTTGCAGCGGGGCGGCGCGCGGTGCAGTCCAAGAGAACATCTGATCGCGGGCGGATCGCCTTGGCCCGTGGTGCGGACCTTGCTGCTTGTGCTCGAGGGGTCTGCTTCGCGCCTCCAAGATCTCGTACTCGGAGGACGGGGTGACCGGTGAGGTTGGCTGGGGAGCGGCATCCACACTCCGGCTGAAGCAGCGGAAGCGACCACTGTGAACGTCCCCCTATCGAGCTTCAACTCCCTCGCCGGTGTCATCGCGCACGGCCGCGACTATGGCCGAGTCGCTGAGCCACCCACAGTTCCGCGTGGCCGACAAGGGACACTCGAGGAGCAGGAGTTCCTCATCCGGTTCGGCGGCTGGACCCGGGAAGAGTACGAGGACTCGAAGGCCGAAGTCGCCCGCGGCGAGCTGGAGAACGTGGAACGTCGCACGGAACTTGAGGGGCTCGTCTCTGCGTTGACCGCCGAGGAAGCCGCGGACTGGTTGCGCATCAACGACGCTGAGCTGCACGCGCTCCTCGCTACGGGGCAAGTGACAGCCTTCGTGTGCGACGGGGAGTTGCGGTACCCGGCGTGGCAATTCACCGATGACCCAGCGATACCAGTCCTTCCCGGCCTTGCACGACTCACGCCGGCGTGGGGTGATCAGAAACATCCATCCACGATCCTCGGCTACATGTACAACGCGGACCTCGAGATCGAGGGGACCAATGAGTCCTTCACGCCCGTCGAGTGGTTGACGATCGGCGGCGACGTCCAGGTCGTGCTCGACCATCTCGAAGCCGCGAATTGGCGGTAGGACGCCTCGGATGCACACAGTTCCGCCCTTCGTGTCTCGCAATCGACCTCAACCCACCACCCCTCCAGGCGGCAACTGTGGGGGACCTAGAAGTCAAACAAGAGGGGAGTGCCTGATGACGTCACGGGTACAGATCGCGCGGGCACGCGCACGTGTTGCTCTCGCCGCCCTGACGGGTGACGACCTGCCGGACAGCGTCCGCAGCAACGCCACCATGGACTTCGCGGATGCCGACGACGCTGTGTTGGTCACCCGGGACCGCGATCTTGACCCGCCGCGGCAAGACCGCGCCTTCCCACGACTAATCGGTGTTCACGCCGGCGGTCGAGATTTCGGGCCACGCCACAACCCGCCGCGTCCTCGAACCGGCCGAGATCTCACACCTGACGAGGAAGACGCACTCATCGAGTCGGCGTTCGGTACTCGGCAGCGGTACGAAGCTGCAAAGTCCGCCGTCGCGCGCGGCGAGCTCGACGCAGCCGAACGCCGTTCTTGGCAGCGCGGAATGAGTGCCTCCCTCACCCTTGAGGAAGCGGCCGACTGGCTGGATACCGGAACGGCACGGGTCCTCACCCACCTCGTGTCCGGCAACCTGTTCGCGTTCGTGTGCGACGACGAGCTGCGCTTCCCGGCATGGCAATTCACCGACGACCCTAACCACCCGGTGCTGGATCACCTATCGACGTTGGCCGGAGCGTTCGACAACGACATGCACCCGACGTCGATCCTCGGCTTCATGACGACACCACACCCGTACACGCGCATCCACGGTGAACCGGCGACGCCCATCGAATGGCTTACCGAGGGCCGCCGGGTGCAGCCGTTGCTGGAACTACTCGAGACCCGGCGCTTGAGATAGATCCTGCACCGAAGACCTGCTCAGCCTCACTCGCGATATCCCCGACCTGATGGGGCGGCAGGAGCACCTGGCCAAGCCCCGAGACAGCGCGCTGGAGGGGGAGGCCGGACCTCACGAATGTCGACGTCAGAACTGGATGTACCCGTTCCAGCCCCGCTCCGCATCTAACCCGTCCTCCCCGAAAACGTCAGGATCAACGGGGAAGTGCTCGTTCTGGAAGTGATCGAGCGACGCCCGAGCCTTGTCCCGAAGCGCAGAAACATCCTCTGCGGGGTGCATACGAGACAGCATCGCGGTCCGTCGCTCCAGGACCGCGTCCCACAGCTGGCGACGGCTCACCTCGGCCATCAGCTGCCCGGCGACCAACATCGAGTGGAACTCAAGCGATCCCGCGAACCGATCCATCAGCGTGATCAGATCCCGATCTTTGACCTCTATGAAAACCTTGGGCTGACGGTTCTGCTGCTCTGCCATCGAGCGCACCTGCGCCCGCGCGTCCTCGAACGCCTGCCGTTCTGGATCCTCTGGCATGATTTCCCCCTCCTGCCACAGCACGATGCGTGGGCCATTGGCGATGTACAACAGTAGGCAGCTTCTCTCTGAGTCGCGCTTCTGACTTCGCTCCCTATCCGGGCGGCCTGGTCACTACGGCTGCAGGAGTTCTCGTTCGATGCGTTCTGCGACGGCGTCCCGCATTGGTCGCACGTCTTCCGGTGACCAGGAGGTGGGGTCGGGGAACGACCACTCCAGGACCGTGCCGCGTGGTTCTGCGGGGAGCTCGAGGCCGGGCTTCATGAGCACGACGATGTCCGCCTGTTCGAGCAGGTCGGGCGTCACTCGCCGCGGCACGCGTCCCGTGATGTCGAGGCCGAGTTCGCCCACGGTCGCAGCGATCGAGGGGTTCACCTCGTCGGCTGGGCTGATGCCGGCGGAGGTGGCCGTGTAGCGGTCGGGTGCTGCGAGTTCGAGGAGCGCTGCGCCGAGCTGTGAGCGGCCGGCGTTGTGTTTACAGATGAACAGGACGGTGGGCTTCGTGGTCATGGCTGCCACTCCCGGTCACTTGGTGCAGCACGAGGTGCGGTCAGTAGCCGACTCAGGCGGAGTGCAGCAGGCAGCGTCGTCAGCGGCAGGAGTCGCGGTGGCGGCGGGGGCGGTGCAGCAGGAGCTGCCACCGACGTCGGTGGAGCAGACGCCTGTTTCGGGGAGGACGAGTTCGACCAGGCGCGCTGCGGTGTGGTCGCCTGCGAGTTCGGCGGCGATGGAGCGGACTTGCTCGTAGCCGGTGAGGAGCAGGAAGGTGGGTGCTCGGCCGTAGGACTTCATGCCGGCGATGAAGAAGTTCGGCTCCGGGTGCGCAAGCTCGGCGACACCATGCGGGGGAACAGAGCCACAGGAGTGCAGGTTCGGGTCGATCAGTGGTGCGAGGGCGCGGGGTGCTTCGACGATGTCGTCGAGTCCGAGGCGGATTTCGCGGAGCATGTTGAGGTCGGGTCGGAACCCGGTCGCGTTCACGATGACGTCGACCGTCACCGCGAAGGGCTCGCCGGCGCGGCGTCCGGTGATGGTGACTTGGTCGCCGTCGGGTTGGACGTCGTCGATCTCGTACTGGGCGATCTGCTGCACCTGACCGGATTCGACGAGCTCGTGGACGGTGGAACCGAGCTGCCCGCGGGCGGCGAGCCCATCGGCTGCGTCCGCGCCGAGCCGGGCCGTGCCCGGGTTGCGGATCGCCCACAGCACTTCGGTACCCGGCGCGGTCTTGGCGAGGCTGGCGAGCTTGATGAGCGTGTTCGCGGCGGAGTGGCCGGCACCGACGACGAGGACCCGACGACCGGCGAACCGGTCACGGTCGGCGCCGAGGACGTCAGGGAGCGCGTGGACGACCCGGTCGCCGAGGTCAGCGGCGGGTGCGAGCCCAGCAGCAGTGAGAGGGTTCGGGGACGTGTAGGTGCCGGAGGTGTCGACGACCGCACGGGCAGTGACGTCGTGTGCACCGTCGGCGGTGTGGAGGCGGAGCAGGAACGGGGTGTCGGCGCGGCCGGTGGAGCGGGTGCGGTCCATGCCCTGCCGTGACACCGCCGCCACGCGGGTGCCGTACTGGATCACCGGTGCGAGCTGCGGGGTCGCAGCGAGGGGTGCCAGGTACGTGTCGACGAGGTCGTGGCCAGTGGGCAACGACGCCGCTCGAGGTGCTTCCCAGCCGGTGGCTTCCAGGAGGCGCTGGGCGGCAGGGTCGATGACGTACTGCCACGGGGAGAACAGCCGCGTGTGCCCCCAAGCGCGAACGCTCGTCCCCACGGTCGGCCCAGCTTCGTAGACGACGACATCGAGGCCGCGCTCAAGGAGGTGCGCGGCGGCAGCGAGGCCGACGGGGCCGGCACCAATGATCGCGACGGGGAGTCCGGTGAGGCGGTCCGCGTCGGTCCGGGGTGGGACGGTGAGGGTGAGCGTCATGGTCTGCGGCTTCCTGGTCGTTACGCGGTTGCTTCGGCGGGCAGCAGCTCGGCGAGGAGCGTCTGGACGCGGTGCTTGATGTCGTCGCGGATGGGGCGGACGTCCTCGATGCCGCGGCCGGCGGGGTCGGTGAGTTCCCAGTCCTCGTACCGCTTCCCGGGGAAGATCGGGCAGGCGTCGCCGCATCCCATGGTGATGACGGCGTCGGAGTCGCGGACGGCGTCGGTGGTGAGGATCTTCGGCTGGTTGCCGGCGATGTCGATGCCGTCTTCGGCCATCGCCTGGATCGCGATCGGGTTGATCTGGTCCTTCGGCGCACTGCCGGCGGAGATGACCTCGACGCGGTCGCCGCCGAGGGCCTGGGCGTAGCCGGCGGCCATCTGGGAGCGTCCGGCGTTGTGGACGCAGACGAACAGGATCGTGGGCTTGTCACTCATGAGTGTGTGTCTTTCCGGGTTCAGTGGATGAGGGTGAGCCAGCCGGCGAGGGCGGCGAGGGTGATGGCGAGGACGGGGATGGTGAGGATGATGCCGGTGCGGAAGTACTGCCCCCACCCGATGTGGATGCCCTTCTTTTCCAGCACGTGCAACCACAGCAGCGTTGCGAGGGAGCCGATGGGGGTGATCTTCGGGCCGAGGTCGGAGCCGATGACGTTGGCGTAGACCATCACCTCGTGTGTCAGCCCGGTCGCGCCGGCACCGCCGATGGCAAGGGCGGCGATGAGGACGGTGGGCATGTTGTTCATCAGGGACGCGAGGATCGCGATGGTGAACCCGACGCCGAGCGCGGTGACGAGGACCCCGTGGTCACCGAGCACGTCGAACAGCGTCGCGAGGTGGTCAGTGAGGCCCTGGTTCTGGAGGCCGTAGACGACGAGGTACATGCCGATGGAGAACAGCACGATCTGCCACGGCGCCTCCCGGATCGTCTTCCACACCGGGATCACCCGCCCCGACGGCGCACCCGGCCCGGTGCTGCCTGCGCTGACGGTGGCAGTACCGCCGGTTGCGACGAGGACCGGTGCGGCCTCGGCACGAGCGAAGAGGAACGCGGGCTGCCGTGAAGCCGCGGCAACGATGACGACGGCTCCGACGCCGGCGACAGCGGCGAGCGGGACGCCGAGCGGGTCGGCGGCGAAGTAGCCGACCAGCAGCAGCGCGAGGACGACCCAGCCAGCGCGGAACGTCGCACGGTCCGTGATCGCGGCGGCGGGGCTGGTGAGGGCGAGGACGTCGTACCGCTTCGGGATGCTCCTGCCGAAGTACAGCAGCAGCATGCCGAGGGAGGCCAGGACGGAGACGATGCCGACGGGGATCATGACGGCGGCGTACTCGGCGAAGCCGAGGTGGAAGTAGTCGGCGGAGACGATGTTGACCAGGTTCGACACCACCAGCGGCAGACTGCCGGTGTCGGCGATGAACCCGGTGGCGAGGATGAACCCGAGCGCCGCTTTCTGCGGCATGTTCAACGCTCGGAGCATCCCGACGACGATCGGGGTGAGGATCAGCGCGGCCCCGTCGTTGGCGAACACCGCCGCGATGACCGCGCCGAGGCCCACGATCAGGACGAACAGCAGCCGTCCGTTGCCGCGGCCCCAGCGGGCGACGTGGAGGGCTGCCCACTCGAAGAACCCGGCCTCGTCGAGGATCAACGAGATCAGCACCACCGCGACGAAGGTCAGCGTCGCGTTCCACACGATCCCGACCACGGTCGGGACGTCGGAGAGGCCGACGACGGTGGTGGCGAGGGCGATGACAGCGCCGATGAGCGCGGTGTAGCCGATCGGGAACCCCTTGGGTTGCCAGATCACCACCACGAGCGTCGCAACGAAGATCGCCGCAGCGACCACAGCCATCACCATCAGGCAGTCACCCCGGCCTGGCTTGATGCAGCCAGGTTCTCTGCGGCGGCGGCGCGTTCCCAGCCCTGCGCGGCGACCTGCACGGCGTCCCACGGGGACCCGAGCGGCGGCGTGTAGCTGAGGTCAAGATCGATCACGTCGTCCACCGTGAGCTCCGCGTGGAGAGCGGTGGCGAACGTGTCGATGCGCTTGCTGATCTCCGCAGTCCGCTGCCCGACGATCTGCGCACCAAGCAGCCGACCGGTGGACTGGTCGCCGGTGACGCTGATCGTCAGCGGGACGGCGCCCGGGTAGTACCGCTTGTGGTCATCCGCCACCGTCACCCGCGTCAGCGGCGACACGTCCAGATGGCCGGTCTCGTGCTGGCGGAGGCCGGTGCGGGCGGCGACGAGGTCGAACACCTTCACCACCTGCGTCCCCACCGACCCGGCGAACGTCTTCGAGCCGCCGAGCATGTTCTCCGCAGCGACGCGACCCTGCTTGTGCGCTGTCGTCCCGAGCGGCAACCACGTGGTGCCCAGGAGGCGGTGATGCGTCACGACGCAGTCACCAGCCGCCCACACATGCGGCACCCCGGTCCGCATGCTGGCGTCGACGACAATCGCTCCGCCCTGCCCCAGCCGCGCACCCGCGGCGACCGCGAGGTCCGTGACGGGACGGACCCCGACACAGACCACGACGAGCGCGAACGTGCCCTCCGCGTCACCGGACGTGGAGCTGGTGGCGACACGCCACTGCCCATTGCCGCCCGGGGTGATGCCCGTGACGGTGGCACCGGTGAGGACCGTCGCGCCGTGGCGGCGCACCTCGGCGGTCACGAGAGACCCGAGCTCCGAGTCGAGGGTGGAGAGCACTTCCGCGCTGCGCTGGATGAGCGTCGTGTCGAACCCGCGCGCGACGAGGCCCTCGGTCATCTCCAGGCCGATGTAGCCGGCACCGACGACCGCGACGCGGCTGCCCGCGGGCAAGAGCTCGAGGGCGTCGACGACCTGCTCGGCGTCGGTCATCGAGTGCAGCAGATGGATGCGCTGCTCCCCGAACGGCACCCCCGCGGGGCGCACCGGCTCAGCACCGGTCGCGATCAGCAGCTCGTCGTATGAGATCTCCTCCTCGCCGGCGGGACCGGTGACGGTCAGAAAGCGGCGGTCGACGTCGACGGCCGAGGCCCAGGTCGAGGAGCGGACCGCCATGCCAGCGGCTTCAAGGTCAGCACGGGTGCGGTGCGCGAGGGACGCTTCCGTGACGACGTCACCGGACACCCAGTACGGGATGCCGCAGATGGAGAAGTTCGGGAACTCGTCCGCGAGCACCACCGTCACATCCGTGGACGGGTCGAGTTCACGGGCACGGAGCGCCGCGGCAATGCCGGCGTCGCTGCCACCGACGGCGAGGAGATGAGTCATCAGGCTGGTCCTTCACGGATCGAGCGGGAAGCCGAAAGCCGGCCCGCACATCGAAGCACGTCGATATCGATGAACGCAAATATAGACGCGTGTCGAAGCCCGTGGGAGGATGAGCCCATGACGATCGAGCTGCTCCCCATCCAGGACGTCACCGCGTGCTGCTCGCCCGTCACCACCGAGGCGATGGATCAGGCGTCCGCAGAGGTCCTCGCGAAGTCGCTCAAGGCGATCGCTGACCCGGCACGGCTCCGGCTGATCTCGATGGTCGCCGCGCACGACGGCGCCGAGGCGTGCGTGTGCGACCTGCAGGAACCGCTTGGCCTGTCGCAGCCGACCGTCTCGCACCACCTCAAGGTGCTCGTCGACGCCGGAATCCTGCACCGCGAGAAGCGTGGCACGTGGGCGTACTTCTCCCTCGTCCCCGGCGCCCTCGACACCCTCGCCGGCCTCATCGCCGTGCCGGCAAAGTAGGCCGAACCCGCGTAGCCGCGGATCTCCTCAGTGGTGGCCGTGAACGACGGCGTGACCGCGCCCGCGGCTGATCATCCATCGATTGACGGGGGTGGTGACGATGAATGCAACCAGGAGCGAGAACGCGAGGGAGCTCCAGAACAGCCAGTCGCTTAGCTGCGCGTCCATGGCGCCGGGGACAGCGACGATGACTGTGTTGTCGATGATCTCCATGATGGCGATCGACACGGTGTCGGCGGCGAGAGCGACTTTGAACGCGGCGGAGAACGTCAGTCCGGATCGGATGACGCCGCGCATCGTGAGGGCGTAGCCGAAGATGAACGCGAGCACGATCGACAGGATGATCGTCCCGGTGTTGTGCAGGCCGGTGGCGGTGCCGATGACCATGCCGAGCACTTCGCCGATCGCGCACCCGGTGAGGCAGTGCAGCGTCGCTTGCGCAGCCATCGACCAGGTCGTCGCCCCGTGACTGCCCTTTTGTTCGGCCATCTTGTGGTCCTCGTGCGCGTTCATGGTGCTCCTCGTCGGTCGCTGTCAACGTCTCGTTCTGGTACCCCCAGGGGGTACCCTAGACGTCTAACGCCGATTCCCGTGATGTGTTCCCAAGCTGATCCGTGTGGCCGTGAATCCGCTCCGCCGGTTGCTTCCGCTTGAGCTGCTGCCGCACCATGGATTCCGCACCCCTGACCCGTCGGACTCACGAAAGCCGCATGTTCCTCACCGCCAATGCTCCGCGTCGTCGCCTGCTGCTGCAGGTCATGGCGACGTTGGCGTTGCTGCTGTTGATCGGATTCACGGTGCTGATGCACAGCATGCTCGGCCACACCACCGGCTCCGAGCACGCGATGACCACGGCGTCGAGCGCCATGAGTGCGGAGCACGGCCACAGCGCTCCCACCGGCCACGCTGAGCACGCCGCTGTACCGGCAGGCACCGTGATGACGGGGTTGAGCGACGCCGGGTGTGACGGCGGGCTGTGTTCGCTGATGTGTTCGCTGATGGGGATGGCGTGCGCGCTGACAATCGCCCTGTTCGCGTGGGCGCTGCTGCGCGCCCGGAACGGCGGGGTCCTCTACGTCCTGGCGCGGCTACTCGCGCTGGTTGACCGGGTGGCGCGCCGCGTCGCGACAGCGAAACCGCCGTCATTGACGGCGTTGCAGGTCATTCGCATCTGATTCCTTCCCGCGGGATACACCCACCTCGGGAGGCTCCCGCATGCCCGGAAACCCCGGGTAGGCACACGCCTGCCCGGATCACCTGACGCATCCACGGGAACGGAAACTTCTCATGCACACCACCACGCGTGCCCTCGTGGTCGCCTCCGCATTCACCATCGGCCTCACCCTCGCCGGCTGCTCGACCAACAGCACCGGATCTTCCGACAACTCGTCCTCGTCGTCGACATCGGCGGCGTCGAAGCGCAACGACCAGGACGTGATGTTCACGCAGGAGATGCGCGCGCACCACCAGCAGGCGATCGAGATGAGCGACATGCTCCTGGAGAAGGGCTCCGACGTTGACGCCGACGTCGTCACCCTCGCCAAGCATATTAAGGCCGAGCAGACGCCGGAGATCAAGACCATGACCGGCTGGCTGAAGACCTGGGGTGAACCCACCGATACCTCGACCATGTCCGGGATGGATCACTCCGCGACGTCGGGCGGCATGATGTCCGACCCCGACATGGAGGCCCTCGACAAGGCGTCCGCTGCGGACGCGGGAAAGCTCTACCTCGAGCAGATGGTCGAGCACCACACCAGCGCCGTCGACATGGCGGGAGCCGAAATCGACAAGGGCAAAAACACCGGCGCGGTCGCCCTGGCGAAGTCGATCGTGTCGAGCCAGACCGAGCAGATCACCCAGATGAAAGACATACTCGCGTCGATGTGAGACCGGCGCGGGTCGCGGCGGTGCCTCCCTCACTGCCGCGGCCCGCGACCGATCCCACCTTCTTCTCTCACTCGACTGCGATCGAGCCCCTTTGTGGAGAATGTGCATGCCCCGCACCGACCCTAGACGCTCACCCCGTCCGGGCGGACCTTCGCCGTCAACCCAGTCGGCTTCGGCCGAGCACTCCTGCACCGCCAAGTCATGCCCGGCGGCAGCAACCCCGTCGATCCATCAGACGCCGGGTTTCCCCCTGACCGCCTGTCAGTCCTTGAGCCACGCGGCGACTACGAAAACAGAGCAAATCACCAATGAGAATGGAATCGAACGTGACCGACTCAATGACACGCCGCCCCGAGGCTGACGAGCGGACGGCCAGCTGATGGCATCCAAGAGCGAGCGCCGCGAGAGCGCGCGGCAGAAGGCAGCGGATCGCGCCGCAAACCAGCGAAGCGATCAGCGCCGTCGGCGGGTGCTGCTCGGCGCGGCCATCACTGTGACGCTTGCCGTCGGCGCAACGATCGGCGGGTTCGCCATCGCCGGGCAGAATCACGCTGATGCGTCGCGCGCAAACCAGGTGACAGGGAAGGAGGTCACGACCGCACCACCGTGGGCTGCGCCAACAGATCCGTCTGCTCGAGCACGTGCCGCCGGGTTGGAGGTGGCCGGCATGGAAGGCACAGCACTCCACACGCACCAGCATCTTTCCATCACCATCGACGGTGTGCCCGTGACCGTGCCAGCAAACATCGGCGTTGACACGCAAAGCGGAGGGATGTCTGCGCTCCACACGCATGACACTGCGGGCATCATCCACGTGGAATCAGCAAAGGCTGAGTCCTTCGTCCTCGGGCAGCTCTTCACCGAATGGGGCGTTGCGCTCGAGGACCGTCAGGTGGGTGGCTACGTCAACGGACGGGACGGCACCGTGGTTAGAGTGTTCGTGAATAATGAGCAGACGTCGACCCCGCTTCCGAAGCTCCGACTCGAGGACCGGGACGACATTGCGATCGTCATAACCACTGACGGAGCGACTCCAACTGCGCCGGCCCCCTTCGACTGGGCTGCTGCAGAGTAAGGCCCCTCTCGTCTTGGTAGGCGGTCGGCTACCAAGACGGGAGAACTTCGCCGCAAACGTCCGTCAGTGTGAGCGCAGTTGTTCGGCTCCTTGCCGTCGAAGCGGAGGTCAGTCACGAAGTTCGTCGCGGACGAGCGCAGAGAGCGTTCCAACACCGTCGATGGCTCCGAGTATTCGGGCGGCGACGCGGCCCTTCGTGTCGAGGACGATGGTGGTGGGAACGGCGTTGGGTGCCACCTGCCCGGAGAGCGCGAGCTGCATCCGGCCCTCGTTCGCATCAATGATGGACGGATAGCTGACCTTGAAGCGCCGTTCGAAAGCTTCCGCGGTGGAGCGCTGGTCGCGGACGTTGACGCCAATGAACTGCACGTCTTGGTTTTGGAAACGTTCGTTGACGGCGTTGAGGTGCTTCGCTTCGGCGCGGCATGGTGGGCAGCTGGCGTACCAGAAGTTGATGACGACGACGGTGCCGGCAAGAGCGTCGGAGTTGAAGCGGGTGCCGTCGCTGGCGGTCGCATCGAAGCTGATGGGGTCGGTCCGGCCGGCGGGCGGTACCTGGGTGACAGCGCCGTCGCCGGAGACGTAGTTCTGGGTTGTGCTGGACTTGTACTGTCCAGAAAGGCCGTCGTTGCTGCTGTCCGAACAGCCCGTGACGGCCAGCGCGACCAGGAGAGCGGCTGCGCTGGCCAGCGTGCCCCGGTAGCGGTTCGAGCGGGGACGGTGCGCCTGTCCGATGCGATTCGCCATCAGCCATCCTGCCGCTCGAGCGCAGTGGTGAGGGCTTGTTCGAGGTCGTCGTAGGTGCTGAGTTGCACGAGCTCGCCGTCAACAAAGAACGAAGGGGTGCTCTGCAGCCCGCGGGCGGCACCGTCAGTGACATCTCGTTGAATGCGGTCGCGGACGCTCTTGCTGGCGACGTCGCGGTCGTACTGGTCCAGGTCGAGGCGGAGGTCTTCGGCGTACCCGCGGAACCGGTCGGCTTGGGAGTCGGTTCCACGTTCACCCCACTCGGCTTGTGTGGTGAACATGCGCTGATACATGGGTTCGAGCCGGTCTTGCCGGGCAGCGGCTTCGACCGCGTTGGCGGCGTTGCGGGCGTTGCCATGGCCCGGGAGAGGGAAGTAGCGGAACGCGAAGGTCACTTCGCCGGCGTAGTCCTTCCGGAGCTGTTCGACGTAGGGGTAGAACGCGCCGCACGCTTCGCATTCGAAGTCCAGGAACTCGACGACGGTGACGCCGCTGGTGCCGGGCGTTCCGAGGATGTGAGTGTCGTCACGGACGAGCGGCGCGGCAGGCGCCGTGGTCGTGTCCCCGGCGGTCGGGGTGGCGGCGTTGGGTGTGCTGACGCGGATGATGACGGCGATCACGACGATGAGGACGACGAGGCCGGCGATGATGCCGGAGGTGATACCGATACGGGCACTACGTGTCATGGCGGGCTCCTAGGGTTTAGACGCCGCGGGCGTTGAGGAACGGTGTGGGCGAGATGGCGGCACCGTTTTGGCGGATCTCGAAGTGGAGGTGGCAGCCGGTGGAGAGGCCGGCGTTGCCGACGGCGGCGATGTTCTGCCCGGCGCTGATGCGTTGGCCGGCGCGGACGAGGATCCCTCCGGCGAACATGTGGGCGTAGTTGCTGGTGACGCCGTTGCCGTGGTCGATGGTGATGAGGTTCCCGTATCCGCCGTAGGGGCCGGCGTAGGTGACGGTGCCGGCGGATGCGGCGTAGAGGCCGGTGCCACACGGGGCGCCGAAGTCGTCGCCGGCGTGCATGCGGTAGTAGCCGAGCACGGGGTGCAGGCGGTTCCCGTACGACTGGTACGACCCGTATGAGGTGATCGGCATCGTCCACCCGGACGTCGACACTGCCCCCGGATTCGCGGCCGGCTGCGGGCGTGCTTGCGCGGCACGGGCGGCGGTGGCCGCTGCCGCGGCACGGGCCGCCGCAGCGCGTCGACGTTCCGCTTCCGTGTACGCCGCCTCGGTGCTGAGGGTCCGGTTACGGAGGACAGCGAGCTGATCGGTGAGTTCACGCTTCCGGGTGCGCTGCGTCGCTTCCGCGGCCGCCGCCTGGTCCGCAGCGGTGGTCGCCGTTTGGAAGGTCGCTGCAGCGTCGTCGCGGAGCCGGTCGCGGGCCATTCGTGCGGCGGCGGCTTGCCGTCCGAGCGCGGTCGCAGTGCCGGCACGGGTGGCAGCGTCCTCGAGGGCGGCGTTCATCGTGTCGGTGACTTTCGCCGCGGTGCCGAGCCGTTCGAGGAGGTTTCCGGTGTCGGTCCCGACACTGACGGACAGGTCACGTCCGGCGGAACGGGATAGGTAGCCCGACCAGGACGCGATCTGCTCTTCTGCGCCGGCGGCGTCTTCGCGGGCGCGGGCGGCCTGCTCGGTGAGCTTGTCGTAGCGGCCGGCAGCCTCATCGGCAGCGTCTTGGGCTTCCTGCAGCTCCTTGCCGCGCGCTTTGGCCGCTGCAGCCGCGGTAGCGGTCTCATCCTCGAGCGTGGCGATGAGTGCGGTCAGTTCGGCAGCTTTAGCCGTCGCGGCTGCTTCGTCGCCGCGGGCTGCGAGCACGTCGGCCCAGGTCGGTGCCGGTGCTGCGGCGGCAGTGGGTGCGGGAAGAACAGCGCCCACGATGGCGGCGGCGGTCACCGCGGCAATGATGCTGCGGCGGATCATTCGGTGCTCTTCGGTCGGCGTCGGGTGATGAGCAGCACGGCGATGATCGCGAGGATCAGCACCGCGGTCAGGCCTGCGAGTACCCACACCGCGGGCCCGGTGTCGCGCGCACTGTCTGCAGCGGCCGCAGGCGTGCCGGACGGTTCCGTGGCGGATGCCGGCTCCGGGGCAGCTGATGCCGTCGGCGTGCTGGTGGGGGTGCTGGTTGGAACGGTGGATGTTCCGATGGAAGTGAACTGGTAGGTGCCGGAAATGGGGTGACCGTCGACGGAGACGCTGCGCCAGCCGAGGTTGTACGTGCCGGGCTTGGTGAGGTCGACGGGTTTCGTCAGGGTGCTGCCATCCACACGGACCGTGCCGGTGGAGGTTTCAGCACCATCGGGCCCGGTGACTTGAATGATCAGGCCCGATTCCAGACCGGCGAGTGGGGCTTCGGAGAACGTCAGGGTGACCTGGTCGAGATCGCCGGAAACGGTGCCGTTCACGGCCGGTGTCGCCGAGGCGAGCGCGTCGTGCGCAGCAGCCGGGGCGGCAGGTACGAGCAGCGCCGTGGCAAGAGCGATCGGGAGGAGGGTGAGGGCGCGCAGACGCACGGGAAAGCCTTTCGTCATGACATCGCGGCGGCGTTGGCGCGCAGCCAGGCAGCGGGGTCGATTGGGGTGGTGCCGTTGGCGTGGACCTCGAAGTGCAGATGGGCGCCCGTGCTGCGGCCGGAGGAACCGACCAGGCCCACCAGATCCCCGGCGGTGACTGGCTGACCGGCGGACAGCGGTGAGGAACCGATGACCATGTGTGCGTACAGGGTCGAGACCAGTCGGCCGTTGACGCGGTGGTCGATGACGGCGTACTGGCCGAACTCCGAGTGCCGGCCGGCGATCCGGACGACGCCATCGGCGACGACCTGGATCGGAGTGCCGGCGCCGGGCACGAGGTCGAGCCCCTGGTGGTTCGTTGAGCAGGTGGCGCACGGCGCCAGCCGGTAGCCGAAGCCCGAGCTCAACGGCGCGCCACCGGGGAACGGCCACTGCACCGCCCCTGGCTTCGACGCCCCCGGAGCCGGCGCCGAGCCTTGCTGCGCCACCGCCGCCGCGGCGCGGGTGGTGACCGTGAAGCCGTCTCGCTGCAGGGTCGGGTCGAGCGCCGATGCTGCGACGGTGAGGCTCTGGCCGTTCAGGGCCGGTGCGACCACAGCCTCCGGCGTAGCTGCTGCAGCGGTGTGCGCCGGGAGCGCCGCGGATGCGAAGAGCACCATCACAGCGGCAGCGCCGGTCGATGCCACCACGGAAGGCGCCGCCCGTCGGCGACGGGTTCGGTCTGCGCGGTTCGGTGAGGTGCTGCGCGCGGGTCGACGTAGGCCGCGGGCTGCGGCGCGTTCGGCGTCGAGGGCGGCGCGGCGAGTGAGGTGAGTGGGCAGGAAAGGGGTGCGGATGGTGGTGGTCACGGTTCCGATCAAGCGATTCCGGGGCGAGTGCGGGCAGGGCACGGCTGACGACCCCGATGATCGGGGTCGCCCGGAAGACTGATCAGATGCGGGCGATGGCGAGCCCGGTCAGCGATACCGCAGACCACCGCTCAAACGTCCGCGGCGGTCGCACACGGGCGAGGACCCGGGACAGGGCGAACAACGGCCTCTGGCGCTGCCCGATGCGGCTTGCGAGGGCGAGGGTGATCGCCGTCGTGATGACGAGAGCGACGAGCCCAAGTAGGGCGCAGAAGATGCCGCCGACACCGTCGTGGGCATCGATGTGCACCGTCGGCGGTTCCACGTGCCCGACGTTCGCGGTGCTGGCCGTTGCTGCGGTGAGGGTCGTGACGGCGGTGTCAGTGTGAGCTGCGTTGTTCTGCAGGGTGACGGCGCCGAGTAGCAGCAGGACGGCAGCGACGACCGCGGTGACTGCGCGCAGCAGCCGGAGCGAGAGGTCACGAAGTGTCGTCATGGGAGTGGTGGCCATACCAATAGGCCGCATCCATTGTCACTGATGCTGTCAAGCTGCACAGTTCAGGCGTGCGGGGTGTGTTCGTGGTCCCGGTGGGTGGCGGGTTCGAGTTGGAAGGTGGAGTGCTCGACGCTGACGTCGAAGTGCTCCGCGACACACGCCTGCAGCTGGTCGAGGATCTCCGGGGCGTGGCCGTCGCGGAAGCAGTCACGGGTGATGGTGACGTGGGCGGTGAGGATGGGCAGCCCAGATGCGATCTGGGAAGCGTGCAGATCGTGTACCGCTTCGACGTGTTCGAGCGCCTCGAGGTGGGCGCGGACGTCGTCGAGGTCAAGACCGGCAGGGGTGGTTTCCAGCAGCACGTTGACTGCGTCCCGCAGCAGCACGAACGCGCGCGGCAGGATTAGCACGCCGATGAGGATCGCGGCGATCGCGTCGGCGCCGCCCCAGCCGGTGATGGCGATGACGATCGCGGCGATGATGACCCCGACCGAGCCGAGAGCGTCGTTGACGACCTCGAGGAACGCGGCCCGCAGGTTCAGGTTCGCTCCGCGCCCGGAGGCGAGGACGAGGATCGACACGAGGTTCCCGGCGAGGCCGATCACGCCGAAGATCAGCAGTCCCGCGGACGGGATCTCCGGCGGTGTGACCAGACGCTGGATGCCCTCGACGAGGACGAATAGGCCCACCGCGAGCAGGACCGCGGCCTGCGCGGTCGCGGCGAGGACTTCCGCTCGCGCGTATCCCCAGGTGCGGCGTGAGGTGGCGGGCCGCATCGCGAGGGTCGTGGCGAGGAGCGCGACACCGAGCCCGCCGGCGTCGGTGAGCATGTGGCCGGCGTCGACCAGCAGTGCCAGGGACCCCGTCCAGATCGCTCCGATCACTTCGGCGACGAGGACGGTGCTGGTGATTGCGAACGCGATCGCAAGCCGTTTCCGGTTGATGGTGCTGCCGTGAGCGTGAGCGTGAGCGTGGTCGTGTGTCATCCGATTCTCCGTCGGTTAGGCGGTGTCAGCAGCAGTGGTCGTGGTCGTCGTGGTTTTCGCGTTCCCCGGTGAGCACTGAGGCAGGAACGGCGCAGGCTTCACCGCGCCACGCTTCGAGGCCCTCGCGGACCGCGAAGACGACGATCACAAGTCCGGCGACTGCGTCTGCCCACGCCCACCCGAAGAGGGTGTTGAGCAGCAGTCCGATCAGGACTGCGGCGGAGAGGTAGGAGCAGATCAGCGTCTGCTTCGAGTCCGCGACGGCGGACGCGGACCCGATCTCCTTGCCGGTGCGGCGCTCGAACAGGCTCAGCCCGGGCATCACCAGTAGCGAGACTGCGGTCAGGATGATGCCGACGGTGGAGTGCTCTGGGGAGCGGACACCGGTCAAACTCAGGATCGCGTCGATGCTGACGTAGAGCGCGAGTCCGAAGAAGGACACCGCGATCACCTTCAGTGCGACCCGTTCTCGTGCCTCCGGATCTGGGCCGGCGAACTGCCACGCGACGGCTGCGGCGGAGAGCACCTCGACGATCGAATCGAGACCGAAGCCGATCAGCGCGGTCGACGAGGAAACTGTGCCGGCGGCGATCGCGATGATCGCTTCGATGACGTTGTAGGTGATCGTCGCAGCGACGATCCACCGGATGCGCCGCTGCAGGATCCGCTTCCGGTCCGGCTGCAGCGTCCCGACGGCGTTCGTGGCGGTCATGCGGAGACCTCGCAGCTCATCTCGACTTCGCAGTCGTCTTCAACACAGTCGGCACCGTCATCGACGGCGAGGACGACGTCGAGCAGGGCGTGCAAGGCTGCCCCGATGTTCGGGTCAGCGATCTCGTAGCGGGTCGAGCGCCCCTCCGGGACCGCGACGACGATTCCGCACCCACGCAGACACGTCAGATGATTCGACACGTTCGACCGCGTCAGGCCGAGCGTTTCTGCGAGGCGTCCCGGGTATCCGGGGCCACTGAGGAGTTCGAGCAGGATGCGGGATCGAGTTCGATCGGTCATCGCCCGGCCGAGGCGGTTCATGACGTCGACGCGCGAAGCACTGGTCAGCATGCAATGACAATACAGCAGGCACTGACCTGTTGAGGGGGTTGTTTAGAGGAGGGTGACGTACTGCCCGATCTGCGCTCCGATGGTGTACATCAGCGAGGACCAGAGGCCCGTGACCATGAGGACGCCGATCAGGATCAGTACCCCGCCACCGATCAGGTTCACCGTGCGCATGTGTCGCTTGATCCGGGTGACTGCGGTTGTGGCCCAGCTTGCGCCGAGGGCGAGGAACAGGAACGGGATCCCGAGTCCGAGGCAGTAGGCGATGCCGAGGAGGACGCCGTTCCACGTGCTCGCCGCCTGCAGGCTCAGCAGATTGATTGCGGTGAGTGTGGGGCCAAGGCATGGAGTCCACCCGAGCCCGAACACGATGCCGAGAAGGGGTGCGCCGGCGATGCCGGTGGCGGGTTTCCAGCGTGGTTTCAGGGTGCGCTGCAGGACGCCGAAACGGCCGATGAATACGAGCCCCATGATGATCACGAAGCCGCCGAGAATCTGGGTTAGGAGGTCGCGCCAGCGGATCAGCCAGAAGCCGAGCGCGCCGAACGCTGCGGCATAGGCGACGAAGATGACGGTGAAGCCAAGGATGAACAGGAGCACCCCGAGGATGAGTGTGCTGCGGCGGCGTTGCTCGGCGACACCGCCGATGAAGCCGAGGTATCCAGGGACGAGTGGGAGTACGCACGGCGACAGGAAGGACGCCAGGCCGGCGAGGAGCGCCACCGGGACGGCGACGAGCAGCTGCCCGCTGAGGATCGCTTCCGCGAAAGGGTTCCCGCTCACGCCGCCCCGTCCCTAGATGTGGGCTCATCGAAGTGTGGGTTCGGCAGGAGGAACCGAAGGGCGAATCCGGCGATGCCGAGGGTGGCGAAGATGTCGGCGACGTTGAAGATCGCGAACCAGTCGACATTGATGAAGTCGACGACTTCACCGGTGAGCGGACCGTTCTCGGCGCGGGTGACTCGGTCCCAGAGGTTGCCAGCTGCCCCGCCGACGGCGACGCTCATCAGCCCTGTTGCGATCATGTCAGCTCCGCGAACCGCGCGGACGACTGCCCATGTCGTCAGGCACAGCGTAAGCACGATGATGCCGACCGCGAGCGGCGGACCCATGTTCCGTCCGAGGCTGAAAGCGACGCCCGGGTTGAAGACGAGCTGGAAGGTCATACCCGGCGCCAGCTCGATCACTCGCGACGGACCGAGCCCAGTGAGCGCCCACGCCTTCGAGAGCTGGTCGATGGTGAGCGCGGCGGCGGCGATCAGCAGCACCACAGCGACACGGCTGGTCGCTCTCATGACAGGACGTCGATGAGGCGCGCGATCACGCCGGATTCGATGAGGATGTAGAGGCCCAGGCCGATGAAGACGGCCGGCACGAGCCAGTGCTCGATCTTCTCGAGGGCTTCCGTGACGGTCTTGTTCGTGCCAACGAAGCGAGCGACGAGACACCACACCGCAACGAGGACGAGGAACACCGCGATCGTGACCACCGTGTCGGGGATCGGTGCTGTGCGGAATACGGGCGTGTACAGGGAGATGTTGTCGGCGCCGTTGGCGATGGTGATGCCGGCGACCCCGAGAAGCCCGCCCGCGCGCACCGCCGCGTCATCGTCGTCGTCATCTTCGCCACGTCGGCGCAGTGCACGGATCAACCCGACCAGGCCGATCCCGAGGGGAATGAGTCCGAGGAAGCCGACCCACTGATCGGGAACGATGGTGAGTCCAGCGGCAGCGAGGACGCTGATCGCGACGAGCGCAATGAAGCCGGCGTACTGGCCAATGACAACTTTCCACCCCGGCAGCGTGCCGCGCGTTGACGCGAGGAACAGCACCGTCAGGACCACGATGTCATCGATGTTGGTGGCAGCAAAGAGGCCTACCGCTCCTGCGATGGTGCCGATCATCGGGCATCGCGCCCGTAGGTCGAGCACAGGTCAACCTTGTGTCCGGTCGCTTCGAGCAGCAGCTCGGCAGTTTCGAGAACGTCGATGACCTCGGGGGTGCTCACCGAGTAGAAGTTCTGCCGTCCGTCTGCACGGGCAACAATGAGCCCGCAGTCCCGAAGGCACGCAACGTGCTCTGAAACTGTCGACTGGGCCAGGCCTAGCTCGTCCGTGAGATCCCGCACGCGCGCCTCGCTTCGGCTGAGTCGGCGCAGGATGATCAAGCGGTTCGGCTCAGCGAGCGAGTGGAATAGGGAGACGGCGGCGGTCATGTCTGCGGTCATCGGCATCGGCATCGGCCGATCATATCGGAAACCACCGATCATGGAGACCCGTTCTCGATCTCGTGCCAGAAACCTCCGTTTGTGGCACATCTCTCGTTCCGGCGTGCGCAAAGCGCGCCGCGCCGGCGTTACACGTAGCTGTGAGCAGCTTCGCTCTGTGTCGTCGTTTTCGCGGCGGTCGGTGTCGGGCTCAGCCGCGCGCGTCCCAGCGCTGGCTACAGGTTGGGTGAGGGCCTGGACCGCCTCGCGGTGACTGGTTCAGTGTGACGGCCGAGAGCCCGGTCGATGGTGGTGGGGCTGACGCGGAGGACGTCGCCGATCTGCGCGACGGTCATCGCTTGCTGCTCGTCGAGCCGGCGCGCGGTGCGCACCTGGTCCACGGAGAGCCGCGACGGACGGCCACCGGTCCGGCCGCGGGCTCGGGCGGCGGCACGGCCGGCGTTCGTGCGTTCCTTGCTGAGGTCCCGTTCGAACTCCGCCAGTGCGGCGAAGACGTGGAACACGAGCCGCCCGCCGGGCGAGGTGGTGTCGATGGTCTCCTGCAGCGACCGGAGCCCGCTGCCGCGCTCGGCGAGGGCGTGCAGGTGGTCGATGAGGTGCCGGATGGAGCGACCTTGCCGATCGAGCCGCCAGACGACGAGGGTGTCGCCGGCGCGGAGCTGGTCGAGGAGCTTGTCGAGCTCGGGCCGGTGTCGGAGCGAGCCGGAGATGGTGTCGACGAACACGCGGCAGCAGCCGACGGCGTTGAGCACATCGATCTGCAGCGACGCGTCCTGGTCGGTGGTGGACACGCGCGCGTACCCGAGGAGGTGACCCGTGAGGAGAACGGAGCGAAACTCGACCGACCGGCGCGGTAGCGGCACGTGGATGCAGGAACTGGGTTTCGCTCCAAGACACGCCGGTCTGAGCCACGCTCCGACCTGCTCAAGCTCCGGTGCAGCGGAATCGGAGGTGTTTGTTACGTGGGTCGCGCTTGCGCGGCGAGCCGGAGTGCTTGCACGGAACGGAAGTGTTGTTCCGAGCGATGGCGGCCGTTGGCGGGAGACGGATGTGGTGCTGCGATGACCGGGAGGAGTCGGGGGTGCTCGTCCAGGGTGAGGTGTCGCATGACGCCGTCGAGGGCGACGGCCCCGTACGTGACGATCGCAGTGAGAGCGGGGAGGGCCGCGAGCAGTGTGGCAAGGGCATGCCGCCCCTCGTCGACCTCCGCGAGTCGCACGCGGTCGGGCAGTTCCCATGGGATGAGGTTCCAGCGGACGTACTCGCCGCGTGCGAGCCCGGACTCGATACGGGCTGCTCGGAACGCGGCCGCGGTCGGGCCCGGGTTGTCCTCGCTGCAGATGGCTGCGTGCGCTGCGGCGATGGTCTGGGGGCCGGGCGACTGCATCAGGACCAGGACGCGGCTGGATCTGCCGCCGGATCGTGGGTCGAAGCTCGGGACGAACCGTCGGCTGCCGTCGGGCGCGGTCCGCCACGTCTCCGCAAGACCGTTCAGCGATCGAACGTCAGCGAGTTCCTCGGGGGTACTCATGACGGCTGTGGCGGTGCCAGCAGGGTGCCACGGATGACGGATCCGTGAAAGGTGCGAAGGGCAACGGTGATCCATGCGGCGACGAGGCCGGCGTAGTAGATGACGGCGAGGACGGCAACGACGGTCAGGCCTGAGTGCAGGGCGAGCCCGTTGAGTCCGGTGACGCAGGTGCCGACGGGGAACGTGAACGACCACCAGGTCAGGCTGAACGGCAGGTGTTCGCGGGCGGTCCGGACGGTGACCGCGAGGGCGATGACGGTCCACAGCAGCGCGAAGCCGAGCATCGCGAACCCGTACACCAGCGCCACGACGAGGAGCGCGTGGGCGGTGGATGCGTCGACGACGGTGGGTGCGTTCGATGCGAGGAGGTTCACCGCCGTGATGGATTGTCCGACGGGTCCGAGGACGATCCACAGGGTCGGCACCATGCCGGCGGCCCCGACCTTGTGGTGCGCGAGCCGGTTCCAGATCAGCGTGATCACGACCAGCGACGTCACGAGACTGAGCCCGAAGAAGCCGTAGCAGGACCACAGCAGCGTCTCCCGCGCCTGTCCGGCGGGAGCGTACGGCAGCAGCAGGGCGCCGGTGGAGGCGGACACCATCGGCGGGACGATGGGCATCAGCCAGCCGCCGAACGCGGAGTCGGGCTTGTTCTCGTGGCGGATGAACGCCAGGTACGGCACCAGGACTGCCGTGAGCAGCCCTCCGATGGTGCCGATGGTCCACAGGACCCAGTCGATGGTGACGGCGGCGGGCAGGCCGACCCAGTCCTTGCCGAGCAGGAGTGTCCCGGCGCCGACGGTGAGGAACGCCATCGGTGGTGCGCCGTAGAAGTGGGAGATGACCGGGTTGAGGTGGTGCCTGGCTGCGGTGCTCCGGTAGCGGATCCAGTGCAGCACCGTCGCGATCGTGAGGGCGACGAGGAGCACCGCGGCGATCGCCCACACGACCGTCGCCGCGATGCGCAGACCGGGGAACTGCAGTGGGAGTGACGCAGCTGCGACAGCGACGATCCCAGTGCCCATGATCGATGCGAACCAGTTCGGTGTGAGATTCGACACGATCAGGCCTGGCCGCTCCAGGTCACGGAACAACGTCGTCTGCGGCCGTTGGGGCAGCTGGCTACCGTTCGCGGGTGCAGGGTCGGTGCGGAGCGTTGTCATGGGCCAAGCCTGCGCGAATCCTGCCTCTGGCGGTACCGGGAACCTCTTGGCGGGGCACAATCGTTGATTGTGACACTACGGCGACTCACGGACCGAACGCTCGACCTCGACACACTCGACGTGCTCGCACGCGTCGCCGAGACCGGCTCGCTCTCCGCTGCCGCTGGAGCGCTCGGCGTCACGCAACAGGCAGTGTCTGCTCGGATCCGGGTCGCCGAGCGCATGGTCGGTCACTTGTTGGTGCACCGCTCGACCACGGGGTCGGTGCTGACCGAGACCGGCCGGCTCGTCGTCGGGCTGGCCGGACCGGTCCTCGACGCGTCTCGCCACCTCGAGGCAGGAGTGGCTGTGCTGCGGGCTCCGACGGGTTCGCTCGTCGTCGCGGCGTCACAGACCATCGCGGAGCTGCTGCTGCCGGGCTGGCTGCTCGAATTCCGCCGCCGTGAACCCGACGTGCGGGTGCGTCTGATCGCGGGCAACTCCGCCGCGGTGGCGGATCTCGTGCAGTCGGGTGGCGCGGACCTCGGGTTCACGGAGACCCCGGTGGTGGCGGCAGGTGTGTCCGCGCAGGTGATCGCGGACGATGAGCTCGCGGTCGTCGTTGCGCCGGACCATCCCTGGGCTCGGTCGACCGGGATCACTGCGGAGGTCCTGGCGGCGACGGCTCTGCTCCTGCGGGAAGAAGGTTCCGGGACTCGCGCGACCCTCGCCGCATGGCTCAGGGAGGCCGGTTTGAGCATGTCGGTTCCGGCCGCGGTGCTGGAGACCACGAGCATCATCCGGGCGAACGCACAGGCCGGAATCGCACCGGCGGTGATGAGCCTTCGCACGGTCGCCGCCGACATCAACGACGGGTCGCTGGTGCGGGTCCCGCTCGCCGGGCCGCCACTTGCCCGGCCGTTGCGGGCGATCTGGTCGGGAGAGCCCCAGCCAGCTGGTTCTGCTTTCCTGCGCGTCGCCCACGAGGTGGCCGGTCGGGGTCAGCGCAGCCCGTAGGGCAGCTCCGGATTGTTCTCCGCGATCTCGGTGAGCCGGTTGTACTTCGCGACGCGTTCTCCGCGGGCGGGGGCGCCGGACTTGATCTGTCCGGTTCCGCTGCCGACGACGAGGTCCGCGATGAACGTGTCGGTGGTTTCCCCGGACCGGTGCGACACCATGCTCCGCATCCCGAGCGAGCGTGCGACGCCGATCGCGTCGAGGGTCTGGGAGACGGTGCCGATCTGGTTCGGCTTGATGAGCGCTGCATTCGAGAGCCCGTCCTTCCCGCCGTCGCGGATGCGCTGCGGATCGGTGACGTAGAGATCATCGCCGACGATCTGGAGCATGCCGCCGAGCGCGGACGACATCGCCTTCCAGCCGCCGTGGTCATCTTCGGAGAAGCCGTCTTCGATGCTCCGGATCGGATACCGGCTGATGAGGTCGCGGTAGTAGTCGACCATGCCTGCGCGGTCGAGCCGGCGGTCCACGACCCGGTAGCTACCGTCACCGAGCGCGAACTCGTTCGCCGCCGGGTCGAGTGCGATCGCGACGGTGTCGACGCCGGGCTCGTAGCCAGCGGCACTGATCGCGGCGACGAGGAGGTCGAGGGCCTCCTCGGGCGCGGCGATCGATGGCGCGAAGCCACCTTCGTCGCCGAGACCGAGACTGCCGAACCGTTCCCGGACCAGTGCCGCCAGTGCGTGGTAGACGTCTGACCCGATCCGAACCGCGTCGGTCATGGTGTCGGCGTTCACCGGGGCGATCATGAACTCCTGGAAGTCGAGCGCGTTCGCTGCGTGCGCTCCGCCGTTGAGGACGTTGAAGTGCGGGACGGGCAAGCGAGGCGTGCTGCCGGTGACGTCTGCGATCCAACGCCAGAGCGGCAGCTCCGCTGCGGCGGCGAGAGCGCGTGCCATCGCGATCGAGGTCGCGACGACACTGTTCGCGCCGAGCCGGCGGTAATTCGGGGTGCTGTCGAGGGCAGCGAGGGCGGCGTCGACCTGCCCGATTGAGGTCCACGACTGGCCGGTGATCATCGGTGCGACGTCCGCCGTGATGAGGTGCAGTGCCTGGCTCACGTCGCGGCCGCCGTAGCTGCTGCCGCCGTCGCGAAGCTCGACAGCCTCATGCGCGCCAGTGGATGCGCCTGCGGGGGCGTCGCCGGTGACGACGGTGCCGTCCTCGAGCTCGAGATGCACCTGGATCGTTGGGTAGCCGCGGGAGTCGAGGATCCGGGAGCCGTGCAGGCTGCTGATGGTGACGGGGCGGCTGGTGTGGGTCACGTACTCGCCCTGATGGTGGGTGGTGTGGTGGACGTTGCTGATGTAGTCGTTCATGGCGGTTGTCGCCTTTCGGGTTCGTCGTGCGGGTGTGGGCCGCGGGGAGGCGGAGGGACGACCTCCTGGCGATCACTGGGCGCCAGTTGCCTCCCCGCGGCGGTTCAGGGCGCGCACTGGATGGTGCGCGGGTGCGCGGGTGCGCGGGTGCCGGTCAGGGGTGCGGGGTGAACCGTTCCTGTGCGGCGCGGATGATGGCTTCGGCGTCGACACGGTTCGCCCACCCGTTGGTGGTGACGTGCTTGCCGTGCTCGATCTCCTTGTAGTGGGCGAAGAAGTGCTCGATTTCCACCAGGACCGGCTCGGCGACGTCGGTGATGTCCTGGACGTGGTCGAAGCGGACGTCTCCGGCGGGGACGGTGAGGATCTTGTCATCGCCGCCGTTCTCGTCGACCATGCGGAGCATCCCGACCGGGCGGACGTCGATGACGACGCCGGGGAACGTGGGCCGGGGCAGCAGCACGAGCGCGTCGAGGGGGTCGCCGTCATCGCCGAGCGTGTCGTCGATCGAGCCGTAGTCCTGCGGGAACACCATGCTGGTGAACACCGCCCGGTCCAGGCGGATCCGTCCGGTGGTGTGGTCGACCTCGTACTTGTTGCCGCTGCCGCGGGGGATCTCGATCGTGATGTCGAAGTGCATGAGCTGTTCTTCTCCGAGTCGGATGGTCAAGTGAGGGTGCCGAGGGTGACGCCCCCGGCGGCTGCGGCGACGGAGACGACGAGCATCCCAAGCCCGTTCACGGCAGCCGCGGTGGTGCGGCCGGTGCGTGCGAGGCGGACGGTCTCGAAGCTGGCGGTGCTGAACGTGGTGTAGCCACCCATGAGCCCTGTTCCGAGCACCGCGACGGGGGTAGCGCCGAGGTGACCGGCGGCGCCGGTGATCAAGCCCAGCAGGAACGAGCCGGTGATGTTGATCGTCAGCGTCCCGACCGGGAGCCGGAACTGCCGACCCCGGTTGATCGCACCATCCAGGAAGAACCGTGCGGCCGCGCCGACACCGCCAGCGACAGCGACGCTGAGGAAGGCCAGGGCGCTCATGATGTGGCTCCGTTCGGTCGGACCAAGCCCGCGATCGCGAGGCCGCCACCGGTGGCGATCGCGCCGGCGAGGACCGTCAGGAGCCCGTACCCGGTGCCGGACAACCCGCGGCCGGCGAGGAACAACACCGCGGTGCTGGTCGCGAGGGTGCTGTAGGTGGTGAACCCGCCGAGGACACCGGTTCCCAGAAGCAGGCGCAGTGCCCGGCGGCGCCCTTCGTCAGGTCCGCGATGCGCGAGGTGTTCCAGCAGCACACCGAGTAGGAGCGCGCCGGCGATGTTGATCCAGAAGATCGCCCAGGACACCCCGTGCTGAGCGGGGAACGCGGTGCTGAGTCCGTCACGTGCGGCGGTACCGATGGCGCCGCCGAGTGCGACGACACCGAGGTACCGCCACCGCAGATGCACTGGCCTGGCGATACGTTCCGGGTCATCGGCGTCGATGTCCGGGTCGGGCGGGAGCTGCCCATCGGGCAGGTCCGTGTCTGTTCGGGAGGTCATGTTCCACCTTCCGCAGCGACCGCTGCCGCTGCTGCTCGTGCTGCCGGATGCAGGTACTCCCCACCCCGCGGACAGAACCCACCGTCGCCGTCGAACCGGTAGACCAGGGGTTCGCCCGTGGGGAGGTTCAGGTCCGCGAGCTCACCGTCGGTCAGGCCGTCCATGCAGGCACACAGTGCCCGCAATGAGTTGCCGTGCGCGACGACGAGCACTGTCTGCCCGTCGCGGAGTGCCGGGGTGATTCGGTCCGACAGGACGGGTCGGACCCGGACGATGACGTCGGACAGTGTCTCGGTTCGACGAACTGCCGCCCACGGCAGTCCACGAAGCGCCGGCGTCCGCCGGAGCGCCAACCACGCGCGGATCGACATGCGTGGCGGCCGACCCGTGCGGGTCCGGCGAACAGCGAAGAACTGCTCCGCCCCCAACGCCGCTTGCGTACTCTGCTTGGACATGCCGGTGAGTGCGCCGTAGTTCCGCTCGTTCAACCGCCACGACGACTCGATCGGCGCATCACGTCCGACGACGTCGGTGACGAGCTCCGCCGTATGGAGCGCCCGCTCGAGCGTCGACGTGAGCACGAGGTCCGGTCGGATGCCCGCATGCAGGAGCAGCAACCCAGCCCGATTCGCTTCGGCGGTGCCCTGTTCGGTCAGCGCGACGTCTCGCAAGCCGGTGAAGGTGCCGGCATCGTTCGCAGTGCTCTGTCCGTGGCGGAGCAGAACAAGCTGGCCGGTCACGGGGTGTCCCACGGCAGCGGGGCATCGAACCCGACCGGATCAACGGGCACCACGAGCACTGAACGGTGCTGTCGATGGGTCAGTCGTGCCGCGACCGACCCCGTGAAGAACTCCGCGATTCGACCCGCTCCCGTCCTGGCCCCGACGACCAGCATCGCCGCGTCGCGGTCTTCGGCCACCTGCGACAATGCCCGGCTCGGATCCCCGACACCCGGGACGAACGTGACGTCGACGCCGTAGGTCGTTGCGGCAGCACGTACTGCCGCCTCGTCACTGTCAGACAAGCCCTGCGGTGTCGTGTCAGCGGTGTCAGGGTCGATCGGTTCCGCCATCACCGACCCGTCCGAGCGCGTACCGGCATCGATGAGCGACGCATCCACGCTGACGCACACCAGCGTCGTACCGAAGCGCCGCGCGATGGACGACGCAACCTCGATCACCGCCGGCGCGAGGCCGGGTAGGACACCGACGACGACCGGTCCGGTACCTATTGGTGCTGTCATGACACTCCCTACCTCAGGCGCGCAGAAACGCGACCAGCTGAGATAGGGACTGTTGTCGACAACTGTCGAGGTTGGGTCCGGCAAGCCCCACTACCGGGTCCGAAGACACCACCAGTATGCACCCGAACCCCTCGTCACGCGAGCCGTCTCGCGCACCCGTGACGTCCCGACACCGAAGGAAGCGATTCCGACGACACGGAGCGAAGCTGCCCACACACGTAGCGGAACTCAGTGCCGGTTTCTACGTGCCGTTTCCACTGCCGTCCGACGCGTTCCGCTACGTTCTGAGTCATGGGTGAGCTTCTCGGGTACGCGCGGGTGTCGACAACCGATCAGGACGCGGCGCTGCAGCTCGACGCGTTGAACGCTGCCGGCTGCTACCGGGTGTGGGTCGACACAATGTCAGGATCGCTCGAGCACCGTCCGGAGCTCACCAAGCTGCTCGATCAGCTCCGACCAGGCGACACTCTCGTCGTGTGGCGACTCGACCGGCTCGGACGATCCATCCGGCATCTGATCGACCAGCTGCAGGCACTGGGGGAGCGAGGTGTCGGGTTCCGATCCTTGCAAGAGACGATCGACACAACCTCACCCGGCGGCCGGCTCGTGTTCCACGTCTTCGCCGCCCTGGCCGAGTTCGAACGGGATCTCATCCGAGAACGCACGCACGCCGGCCTCACGGCCGCTCGAGCTCGAGGGCGGAACGGCGGTCGGCCGCCTCGACTGTCGGCCGATCAGGTACGAACTGCCAGGCGCCTGTACGAGCAACAGGACATGACGGTCGCCCAGATCGGCGACGTTCTCGGCGTCAGTAGGACCACGGTGTACAGGGCACTCCGGCGCGAGAGCGAGCCAGTCGCAGGCCGACGTCGAAAGACGTCCGGCTGACGGTCGGGCACCGCGCGGTCCGTGCGACCGATGAGCACGGGGTGTTGCGACATGTCTAGAGCCAAGACCACATCTGTCGCGGAACCCCCTGAATCGACCCCATGACTGCGGCTCTCAACCGCACTGGGGCCGTGGCGTTGGGGCATACCTCAGCACTACGTCGATACGTGCTGACGCGGCAACTCGATCGCAGCCGCCCTTACGGCACAGATGATCGGCCGTCGGTGATGTCGGAGGTGTGATGAATAATTAGGATACGCGTGGCGATGGTGCCCGCAGAGATGAGAACCCATGCCCGAGACCGCCGTCACTTGGCTCCGCAACACGACTAACTACTGGACGCCGTCGTCAACACAGTTTGCTGGAGCACGCAGTCACAGAGAGTCGATCCAGACTCGTCTCGACTCCGACCTCGGCATCTTCGGCATGTTTGAGATCGGCTCTCTTCGGCACGGAACTGGCATCTGGCTGTACAGCGACGCCGACTACCTCGTCTCGCTGAAGGGAACGAAACCGATCTCGCCTTTGACAACGTTAAACAAGGTGAAGTCGTCGCTACAGGCTCGGTTCCCGTCTACGACGGTCGTGGTTCGTCAGCCTGCAGTCGTGTGCCGCTTCTCAGACGGCGATGTTGAGGTTGTCCCTGGGTATTATACAGACGGGGGCTACTCAATCCCAGACCCGACCGGAGGATGGATGCTCACCCACCCAAGTGCGCACAACACCTGGGTGAACGAAGTCAACAAGAAGTTCGACGGTGCTGCAAAGAAACTCGCCCGGCAGGTAAAAATCTGGAAGTATAAGCGGAACGTGCCGGTCTCGTCCTGCTACCTCGAGATGCGCGCCGCCAAGCACATCGATGGTGAGGACACGTACTTGCCGCTGTGGGACCTTTACCTGTCTCTTAACAAAGTGAAGACAGCGGAGCTTGCCGCAATGAACGACCCCACCGGACTTGGTTCACGTTTTACCGCCACCTCGTCGGAATCGAATCGCGTAGATGCGCTGTCGAAACTATCCACCGCCGTATCGCGGGCATTGAAGGCGAAGGACTACGCCGCGGCCGGTGACGACGAGAATGCAATTGCACAGCTAAAGCTGCTGTTCAATGTCTGAGCTTACGGGGCCGTCTGACTACTCCGCACCCTCCAGCGCTACAATTCAGCAACGGCAGAATGGGCTCCACGCGCTTCGCTTGCTCATTGCTCAACGCCGGCTTTACACGGGAGCGAAGCGGTGGCAGGGCGTGCGATGGGTTGGCCTCCTTGTATTGGGAGTGGGAGCCCCGTTCGTGTCACTGCTCGCACCGACGTTCGCGATCACTGCGGGTGCCGTCACCGGAGTCTGGCTCTTCGCCGGGCGCACCATCCTGACCTGGTTGGAAACTCGAAGCATGGTGAAGGCTGCATGCGTGCAAGAGGAGCTCGATCACTACCTTTTCGATATGCCTCAGACCATCACTCGCGCCGAGCGCCCAACACCAGAAGAAATTGATCTGTTAATCCGTAGTGACGACGTGCGAGGAATTGCTGACCGTGAGAGGCTTACGAATTGGTACCCGGTTGATGTGGAGTCTCCAGGGGCAGTAACGATTGCGATCGCGCAACGGGCGAACGCCTCCTATACCGACCGCCTCATCCGGACTACCGTCGCCGTGTGGGCGGCAGTCACTGTTGTTTGGGTGGCCTCGCTAATTCTGTGGGCAGGGCTGACAGGAATTGCCCTGTCAGACTTCCTTCTAGGTGCTCTTTTTCCCGTGCTTCCAGCGTTTCTCGACGTAGCTGAGTACGTCATGAACACGTGGAAAGCAGCGCGGGACCGTGCTGACCTCGCGACAACGATCGAGTCGCGTTTGGCTGTTGCTTCTCCGAGTATTGACGGGCAAGACCTCCTTGTCTGGCAGGAGAGACTGTTCGATCTGCGCCGGACCACACCTCAGGTGCCAAACTGGCTGTACAGAGCTACTCGCCGCCGAAACGAGCATGCAATGATTGCTGCTGCTCGTCAGCTGCGGACCGATCGTTGATTTTGGGTGAGTACCCGCAGGGACGCCGACCGCGCAGAATCTTCGGAAAGCGCTCGGAGCGGCGCTGCGCAAACAATTGGTGACGGGACTGAGAGGCGGATGGCTCCGCTGACATAAAACCGCGGTATCGGTGCCAATGAGAAGAGCCGGCCGCCCTCGAGGGCGCCCGGCTCTTTTCGTGGGGGAGTGGCGTCAGTGTGCAGCCTCGTAGGCGTCGCGGACGGCCTGGCTGATGCGGCCGCGGGAGGAGACCTCGTGGCCGTTCGCGTTGGCCCATTCGCGGATCTTCGCGAGCTCTTCCGAGTTCCCGCGCTTCGGCGCGCTGCCGGCACTGGGTCGTCCGGCCCGGCCCGTGACCTTGCGGGCTGCGGCGATGTAGTCGGAAAACGCTTCGCGGAGCGTGTCAGCGTTGTCGTCGGTGAGATCGATCTCGTAGTAGGCGCCGTCGAAGCCGAACGTGATGGTGCGGCCCTTGCCGTCTTCGATGGTGTCGCCGGTGAGGTCGTCGACGAGGTGCGTGGTGACTTTCTGCGCCATGGGAGGTCGCCTTTCGCTCGGGGATCATCTCCACCCTGGCATAGCTGATCCCGTAGAACGCTTCGTTCGTTCTTCTTCCGATCGGCTGGTCGGGCAGACTGAGTGTGATGTCTGATTCGTCGCCAGCTGTATCCGGGCATGCCGCTGCTCTTGCCGAGCTGAAGCAGCAAGTGCGCGCAGGCCGATTTGCGGCGCAGCGCCGCGTGAACACGGAACTCGTCCGTCTGTACTGGGGGATCGGTTCGACGATCCTGCAGCGCCAGGGTGACGAGGGGTGGGGCAGCAACGTCATCGGCCGGCTCGCGGCGGATCTGCGTGCTGAGTTTCCGGAGATGAAGGGCTTCTCCCCGCGGAACCTCGCGTACATGCGCGCGTTTGCTGCCGCCTGGCCGGATGAGCAGATTCTGCAACAGGCTGTTGCACAACTGCCCTGGGGGCACGTCACCGTGCTCCTTGACCGGCTCGATGGCCACGCGCTCCGGGACTGGTACGCAGGCCAGGCGGCCGTGCACGGGTGGTCGCGGAACGTCCTCGAGCACCAGATCCGGTCCGAGGCGCACACCCGGCTCCAGGCGGCGCCGACGAACTTCGCCGAGGTGCTCCCGCCGGGGGACTCGGATCTGGCGCAGCAGATCACGAAGGACCCGTACGTGCTGGACTTCCTGGCTCTCGACGGGGACGCGAAGGAACGCCACCTCGAGCAGGCACTCGTCGACCGGATCATCGACACCCTCCGCGAGCTCGGCGAAGGGTTCGCGTTCGTCGGCCGGCAGGTGCACTTCGACGTCGACGGCGACGACTTCTACGTCGACCTGCTGTTCTTCCACGTCGAGCAGCTCCGGTACGTGGTGATCGAGCTCAAGACCGGGAAGTTCAAGCCGGAGTACCTCGGCCAGCTCGGCTTCTACGTCGCACTCGTTGACGATAAGCTCCGCCGATCCCAGCACGCGGACACGGTCGGCCTGCTGCTGGTCGCGGACAAAAACGACGCGGTCGTCCGGTACTCCCTCGCGGGGCAGCAGACCCCGATCGGTGTCGTCAGCTACGACCTCCTTCCGCCCGCTGTCCGCGCGGCTCTGCCGTCGGAAGCCGACCTCGCAGCCGCACTGGCGACGGAGACCGGCACCCTCGAGTCCTGACCAGGGGTGCGTGCCACCAGCAGACCCCGCCGTGTCTCACTGAGGGAACCGTCACCGGACACATCGCCGGGCGGGTCTGTTGAGACACCGAGATCCCCGGATCCTGGCGGGCTCCAGAAACGGCCGTACGTGTGCGGTAGCCGATCGGCTACCGGACGCTCGCCCGACCGGGCAACCAGGGCAGATACTGGATATCCGCTTGCGTGTTCACTCAAACCAGAGGAGCGCGTTCTTGTTGACCCGGAAGGACACGCAATGAGTTGGCCCCCACACACCGAGGCCGAGGTTCGCGCCGCGATTGAAGCACGCGACGTATCTGAGTCGAATGTCCTGGACATGAAGGCCACAATCGGAAACACGGATTCGCAGCGCCGGGGCACGGCCAAGGATCTCGCGTCCTTCGCTGTAGACGGGGGAGCGCTTCTCATCGGGGTTCTGGAGCACAAGGACACGAAGACGTTCGAGGCTGTGCCGATTGATATGCACGACGTCATCGAACAGATCGAGCAGATTGCGACCAATCGCGTGGATCCGCCGTTGGTCGTGCGTCCCCGCGAGATCCCGTCAGGCGAGGACGGCCGGGGCTACGTCTGGGTTGACATCCCCGCGAGCCCCGACGCTCCGCACATGGTGGACGGTCGGTACTACGGCAGGGGCGAGCGAACGAACCGGATCCTCACGGATGCGGACGTGCTGCGTCTCCACCAACAGCGCCGAAACGATCGTCAGCGGGTGTGGGACGCTCTCGACGAGCTCCGGTCTCGTGATCCGTTCCCCGGAGCCCGGCTTAATGGCGATGTGGCTCAGCGTCCACGTGCACAGTACGGGCACCTGTACCTCACGGCGACGCCGCGCCGCGCGGCCCCGAATATCGCGCAGCGACTGGTCTGGGAGGGCGTTGACACTTTGCCGCAAGTCGCCAACGCGATGGAACGTAATCTCCCGATCGTGCTCAGCGGTGGAGTGTCCGAGCTGTCTCCTTACGTCCGGCCACTTCAGCGATCCTCCGCAGCGTCATTGAGCAACATTGTCGGGGGAGATGTCACCACGATCGAGGGGAACGAGAAGCGGGGGTTTGATCTGCGGTTACAGGCTGACGGCTCGATCGGCTTGACCGTGACATGCGTGAGCACGCCGTCACAGGGCCATAGAAGCGGCCGAGCGCGCGACGTCGTACTCCTCGCCAACGCGTGGCGGCTGCTGGGGTGGGTGAAGACTGTCGCCGAGGAGACCGGCTACAGCGGCACGTGGGACGTAGGGGTTCATGCAACTGAACTCTTCGGGACGCGGTCACTCGTGTTTTCTGACGCCGCACGCTTCGACGAGAACGACGGACTTCCGTTCGACGAGAACGACTACCGGGAGGTGGCAAGCGCCACCCGAGTTGATCTTGAGGATCCGGCGATGACAGTCCGAGCGCTGACGGAGCCCCTGTTGCGTGCTCTGGGTACGTGGCAGTACTGGACCACTCTCATCCCATCGCTCTCGACCGGATCAGCTCGGCCGTAAGCAACCAGCATCTTCTGACAAACGTCGGCCACAGCCGTTACCCTCGCGCCATGAAAAGACCCGCACCGAAGCCCGAGGGCTACGAGCGATGCGGATCGTGCGGCGCATTGGTCCGGGTCGTCGTCGCGGATGGGCTCGTCCGTGGGTTTGAGCGGCACAAGGTGCCATCAAGTCATCTGCGGTGCGAGAACGGAACGCAGCCCACAATGAAGCCGAAGAAGACGCCGCGGCGACCGCACAAGGGTAAGTCAGTCCGTGCCCTCGGCGGTGGGCTGCCGGGGCTCGGCAAACGCAACTAGGAGCCGAGCGAAGCCCTCGCTCGTCGAAGCGATCAAGACTGCCGCTTTCTGGTAGGCGATCGGCTACCGAGACGAGGGGACAATCACGGGTGAGCGATTTGTTGTCGGAGGGATAGAGGAAGATCGCTACATGGGTGAAACGCTCCGGGCGAAACTGCACCGTTCGATCGGGGGAGCGGTATGCCGTTCCCGGGCTCGTCACCGGCTCGTCCTCGTGGAGCATCACTGGCACGAGCTCGACGGCCCTTCCCGCATCGTGGCTTCTGCGGGCATCGAGCTGAACTTGACGCCCATGGCGCACCATTCTGGCCGCCGGCCCTTCTGCACGACTTGCTGGCAGCTCCCCGGAGACTGAGCACGCGGCTCGTACCCTCGCGGAGACCTGCCCGCCGACGTCCAGTAGCGGACGCGACGTATCGCGGATGGTTTCAGATGCTGTCGCGTTTCGGGAACTACTGTCCGCCGCAGGGGCCTCACCAGCTCCTGCGCGGGCCGGAGTTGAGCTAACGGTCCTCCGGCCCGTCCCCACATCGGTGGGCTGGTGCAGACCGTGCGCCGAGCGATCGGCTATGGGACGGATCAAGCAGCGTCAGGCGGCGTCAAATGTTGTTCGTACCGCGCACTGCTGGCAGAGCCCAGCAGTAACGAGTGTCAGATCGCGGGCGACTGTCGCGACGTGGACGCCGGTGTCGAGGCGGCCACATCCGTCGCACCGGTTCTCAGCGTCGTACGGCTTGATCGCCTCGAGGTGGCCGAACTGACAGCCGTCGCAGACGATAGATAGCACCGGGTCCCACCCGAGCAGGTGGGATCGCATCGGGGCGAGCTGCATATGAGGGCAGCTGCCGCTACTCACCGCGATCGCGTGGTCAGCGAACGCCCGGTAGCCGATGGAACGAGAGAACCGACCGGCCTTCTCCCGGAACTTCATTTCCTGGTCCACGCTCTTCTGGATGCGTGCGCGTTCGGACTGTTCGGTGGCGTGTTTGCCGGACCAGTAGCGGAGGGTGTGGACGTCGCTGTAGAAGTACGCCTGGTCCGGTTCTGTGAGCAGCCGTGCGCCCCTGCCCAGGCGTGGGTTCCAGAGGTCTGCGAGCGTGGCAACTAGGAATCCTCGAGCCCGGTACCACTCGATTGCTTCGGGTGTGTTGGAAGGGATGACCGAGCCGTAGAGGCCGACGATGTCGCGGGGGAGCCCGGCGATCGTGGCTTCGAGCAGCTGGCTGGCGATGCCGTGGTCTCGGTGGGTCGGCAGAACGGCGAGCGTGTGGATCTTCAACCAGCCGAGATCCTCGGGGTGTTCGTCACCGACCACGGTCCGGCCGTAGGAGAGCCCTGTCGCTATGTGCCCCACGACCTCGTCCCCGATGGCAGCGACGCGCGTAATCGCGCGGGGGTCCTCAGTTGCGATGGCCGCCGGCCAGTCGAAGACGATGCCGGCGATCTGATGTGTCTGCCGGTCGATCTCGTCGACGTCGCGGAGCGTTGCTTCTCGGATCTCAACGTTCATGGATTTGGTTCCCTCCCTGTACCAACCTCTCCGCGCACCGTAACGGGTTCCCCTGACGCGGCGTCGTCCATACCGGTACAGAGAATAAAGCTGCGGCGGCTACGCTCCGCGACGTGACAGATGAGCTCGAGGCGCTGCAGTGGCTCACCGTCGACGAGCTCGCGGCTGCACGCCGGCGTGCGATCAAGCAGTTGAATCTCCTCGACTCTTCTGCGGCCGACTTCTGGGAGTCCGAGGCTGCGCTGCAGCGCACGCTCGCGCTGATCGGGCTGGTGCAGGACGAGCGTCGCCGGCAGTGACCGTCGACGTCAAGCGTCGACCGTTATGCCCAGGCTGATCCACCCGCTGCGACGGCTTGGCGTGTCTCTACGTCATCGAGCTCAAGACCGGGAAGTTCAAGCCCGAGTACGTCGGCCAACTCGGGGTCTGTCTACGTCTAGCCCTTGTCTTGGCGAAAGGCGACGGGCGGGGCTCATTGAACGAATTGAAGAACTCACGGTTGCTGAAGTATTGGGTTCGAGCAGCCGGCATCTTGAAATAGCAAGGAGGCGAGAAGTTAACCATGGTGAGATGGGCAAGGTGGCCGTTGCATAGAACGTGGCCGACTCACTTCTCCGGCGCCGGCGAGCCGCGGTTGGTCTGTGAGGTTGGCGCGTTCCTCGCTGGCAGCAAAGACCTTGTCACCATCCGTCGTCCGCAGTTGGGCACTAAGAAGCTCGAGCGGGGAAGTTGAGCACGGCACGGAAAGACACTCGGGCGTCTTGCCGTGGATTCCTGCATTAAACGCAGGAAGCCCTTGCCTGCGGGCAGGCCCCAGTCGCCCCGAGCGGGTTTCCAGGTTCTTCCTGGCGGACAGATTCTCTGGCTGATCAGGTAAAACGCTGCGGTACAAGCGGTGCCGGAGTTGTTGCACTAGATGCAACTCACGATGTTTAAGCGCCGATAATGCATATTATGTCAGGTCGAGGACTTGGAGCTTCTCCTGTCTCCTCGATCTCAAGCAACAGCACCCCTCCAGCCGCGAGACCATCACCCGCGAGTTCGGCATCGACCGCACCAACCGCTACCCCATGCTCGCGACGCCTCTCTCCCGCACCACGGCAGAGACAGCCGACCACGACCGTACGGCGCCTGCTGCGTTGCAGCGTTCGGTGCCCTTCCACCGGGCATCTCCACGGGACACCTGTACGGGAATCCCCCGATCAGGCACACCATGTCGAGTCGTCGTGGTCGTCACCGCCGGGTGTGGACCGGTGGACGACCGGCCATCGGGCGCTTTCCTGGCGACCCTCCTCGTGGGAACCTGGGACGATGCAGCACGACGACGTGGCGCTGACCTGGCGTACAGCCATCAGTGACGAAGAGCTTGCGGACCTCACCGCGGCACACGGAGGTTCGCCTGAGATCGGCTGGTGGGATCGGGTCAACCGACACTCCCTCGGATGGGTTGCGGGCAGAGACCCGCAGGGAGCCCTTGTTGGCTTCGTGAACGTCGCTTGGGACGGCGCGGACCACGCGTTCCTCATTGACACGAAGACGCATCCCACACACCAGCATCAGGGTCTCGGCACTGCAATCGTCAGGTATGCCGTGGAAGCTGTCCGGTCTGCCGGCTGCGAGTGGTTGTTCGTGGACTACGGCGAGGACATGGTGCCGTTCTACGAGAAGGCTTGCGGCTTCGCTCCCACCCACGCAGGGCTCATCCGTCTGCGCTGACCACGCTCCTCGGGAGATGATCCCCTCACGAGACGCGGTGAAGCTCCCTCGACGGTCAGGGTCGGAAGACCGCCCGCACGCAGATGCCCTGGCCCGGTCGGGACATGTGGCTGTTCAGCTCGAGCTCGAGCGAGCTCGCCGACCCGACGTGGGCGCAGCGCACCGTACCGGGGTGGGCATGCAGCCGTCTCGGGCAGGAAGGGCCCTACGCCTCGCTGATCTGGCCCGAGGACCACGCTTGGGTCGTCGCCTCGGAGGAAGACTGGGACTCGACGATCGTCGCTGGCTCGCGCACGCTCGTTGACGACGTCCTCGCGGACGACCGCTTCGAGGCCTTCGAGGTCCACGAGGGGGACGACCTGAGCTGGGACGGTGATCTCGTGAACGCCCGCCAAGCGCCGCGACCGGAGCACTGAGCCGACCAGACTCCCCCGCGCGTCGGATTCCGTCCGGGGCCACGCCGGCGCTCATCGCTGCGATGGCACTGCCGTGAGTCAGTGCTGCGGCAGGCGCCGGCCGTCGGCGTCGAGGTGGTCGCGCCACGACCTCTTGGCCGTCCAGCCGAGCAGGCGTCGTGCCTTGGCGGTGGAGATGCCCGAGGCGTCGACGCGGTCGAGCTCGCGGAGCTCGACCTGGTCGCCGTGGTGGTCGCGCAGCGTGGCCGCGAAGTCGTGGCCACCGGCGTTGTCGGCTGCCGCGATGTAGAAGACCTCGTGCCCCGGCAGGTCTGACTCGGCCGCGAGCAGGAGCGCGTCGGCGAGGTCGTCGGCGTCGATGTAGCTGCCGAAGTTCGCGCTGGTGCCCGAAGCTTCGCGCACCTGCGGACCGAGGTTCTCCTCGTAGTTGCTCTCGTCGTGCACCGTGCTCGGGCGGATCGAGATCGCGCGGATGTCAGAGCGTCGCACAGCCGCGTCCATCAGCTGCTCGCCGAACGCCTTCGAGAGCGCGTACGGGTCCTGTGGGTGCAGGGGGTGTTCCTCATCGACCGGTACGTAGTCGGGCAGGAACGGCCGCTCGGGGAAGAAGTTGCCGACGATGCTCTCGCTGGACACGTTGACGAAGCGGGGCACGCGGAACCGGACTGCCGCCTCCAGGACGTTGAAGGTCGACATCAGGTTGGTCTGGAACACGACGTGTGCCGGGTGACCGGTCGGCTGTGGGATGGCCGCGACGTGGACGACGGCGTCGGCACCGGCGACGACCGCGAAGGCGCTGCCCGCATCGGTGAGGTCGGCCAACTGGTAGCGGCCCGGCACGACCGATCCCGCGTCGAACACGGGCGGCACGAGATCGACCCCGAGCACGTCATGACCCGCATCGACGAACCGCTGCACCGCGGCTCGGCCGACCTTGCCGCGGGACCCGGTGATGACGACCTTCACGGTGCTCCTTCTCAGCCACGCGGCGTCGACGCCAGCCGGAGCGCCGGAGTCGTCCACGATGGTGATGAGTCCGACGCTACGCCGAGCACGCGGAGTCAGTCGGGCGACGTCCATCGGCCTGCTGCTCCTCGACAGGGCGTAGGGTCGTCCCCACATCGACCCCGGACCCCGGTCGTCCCGACCTCATCACCGCCGCCCTCACCACCCGGCCTGCTGAGCTTGACCGAACGGGGCTCACGCCATGCAGTACCTCATCCACAACGCACGGTCGTTCTTGACGGGCAGCGCAGCAGCCGGTGCGGTGATGCGCTACCAGACGTCGCTGAAGCTCGTGCTGGCCACCGACAGCGTCGACCTGCCGGCGATCGACGTCGACGGCAGCCTGACCCGAGTGCGGTTGCGCATCAGTCCTCGGACGCGGCTGCGATCGGTCTGGGCCGAGGACGACGAACTCGAGTCGGAGGACCACCTCTTCGTCGCCGGCCTCCGCGACCGCGCGGCACTGCTCTGACGGTCCTGCTCAGGCCCAGTGCGACGGCAGCTCGAACCCCGTCGGCAGGACCGTCGCGGTGTCGCCCCGTGCACTGTTGACCTGCATCTGCGTCAGGTAGATCGCACCCGACAGGTCCGCGCCGGACAGGTCGGCATCGCGCAGGTCCACCCCGAGCAGGTCGCAGCGGTCCAGCCGAGCGCCACGGAGGTCGGCGCCGATGGCGATGCTCCCCCGGAGCGTCAGCCCGCTGAGGTCCCGCGCGCCGAGCCGAGCACCCATCAGGTCGGCGCCGGGCTCGAGCCTCCGCTGGGACCGCGGCTGCCGGGCGGTGGCGACGTCGCGCCGGGCGATCTCGCTCGCACGGACGAGCAGCGCACGAGCGGCGTCGTACTCGGCGTCGACGTCGAGCTCGGCCAGCGCCGCGGGTGTCCCGTCGCTGAGCCCCCGGACGTGTTCGAACGTCGCCACCCATGGAGCGGGGTCGACGGCGCCCGTGACGAGGTCGATCGCCTCGTCGAGGTACCACAGCAGTTCGTGCAGCCGGCGGACGATCGGGAACGTGCCGAACATCGCCGTGCGGGTGTCGTCGTCCTCACGCCACGAGCGGCCCGCGAACGTCTGCCGTGACACCTTCTGGCCGGCACCGAAGCAGTCGAAGACCGTGCAGCCCTTGAACCCGCGGTCGCGCAGGTGCGGGTGGATGCGGCACCCGTCGGCGCCGTCGAGGTTCGTGCAGGGCTCCCCCGCGTCCTTGTCGGACGGGAAGTCCGCGGACTTCGTGAAGGCCAGGGCGACGCAGCACAGGCCGAAGCAGTTCGCGCAGTCGGCACCGAGGTCCTCGCGGCGGCCGAGCTCGATCCGCGTCCGCCCTGCACCGGTCATCCGAACACCGCGACGGTCACCCGAACACCGCGACGGTCATGCCCGACCCCGTGGCCGGCCGGTCCATCGCGACCAGCGCGTCGGGCAGGTCGTCGAACCCGATCGTCCGCCCGATCGTGGCGTCCGGACGCAGCCGCCCGGCCACGACGTCGTCGAGCATGGCGGCGTACTCCCCCACGGCGATGCCGTGACTGCCGAGCAGTTCGAGCTCCTCGCTGATCACCCGTCCCATCGGGATCACCGGTGTCGTCTCGTCGCCGAGGAGCAGCCCGACCTGCACGTGCCGCCCGCGCGGCCGGAGCGACTCGACCGCGGCGAGCGAGGTCGCACGGCTCCCGAAGGCGTCCACGGACACGTGCGCTCCCCCGTCCGTGCGCCGGCGGACCTCGTCGACGGCGTCCGGCCCGGACACGACGGTCTCCGCGCCGAGCGCTGCCGCCCGTTCGAGTGCGGCGGGTGACACGTCCACGGCGACCACATGCGCACCGGCAGCGACCGCGACGATGATCGTCGAGAGCCCGACACCGCCGCACCCGAACACGGCGACGTGCTCCCCCGCCTGCAGTCGGCCGCGGGCGTGCAGTGCGTGGTACGCGGTGCCGAACCGGCACCCGAGCCCGGCGGCCTCGGCGAACCCGATGCCGTCGGGCAACGTCACGAGGTTGACGTCGGCCTGCGGTACGACGAGCTCTTCGGCGTACGACCCGGGGAGCGTGAAGCCGGGCTGCTGCTGCCGCGTGCACACCTGGGTGGCGCCGGCGAGGCACTCGGGGCACGCGCCGCACGCGAAGACGAAGGGCGCGGTGACCCGGTCCCCGACCCGGTGGTGCGCCACGGCGGAGCCGGCCTCGACGACCACGCCGGCGAACTCGTGCCCGGGGACGTGCGGCAGCGTCACGGAGTCGTCGTGACCACGCCAGGCGTGCCAGTCGCTCCGGCACACACCGGTGGCGGCCACGCGCACCACCACGCCGTGCGGCGGGCACACCGGCCGGTCGACGTCGACGATCTGCGGGGTGTCCCCGAACTCCCGGTACATGACTGCGCGCATCCCGTCATCCTGCCAGCAGGTGGACGTCCCAGGGACGACCGACCGGTCAGACGACCTCTCGTAGGATCGGCGGATGTCCTCCACCGCGATCCGTCGCAGCGCCCGGATGCCCCTCGTCGCGGTCGTCGTCGCCCTGACCGGGCTCGTCGGCCTGGCCTCGGCTGCACCGGCCCAGGCGCACTCCGCCCTCGTGTCGAGCGACCCGACCGACGGGCAGACGATCACGACACCGCTCGACCATGTCGGTCTGACGTTCTCCGAGGCGCCGCTCACCGGTCTCGACGCCGGCCTCCGCATCGAGGTCCGCGACGCCGCCGGCACCGACCGAGCGGCCGGCGACGTCACCGTCGACGGCACGACCATGTCCCGCACCGTCGACCTGCAGGACGGCGCGTACACGGTCCTGTGGCGCTACGTCTCCCCCGATGGCCACCCGGTCACCGGCGAGCTCGGCTTCACGGTGGCGCTCCCCGCCCAGACCGCCGCGCCCACTGCCTCGGCGACGCCGACCAGCGGACCCACCGAGACCAGCGCGACCGTCGAGGCGACCCGCTCCGCCACCCCGGCAGCGAGCGACGCCGGTTCCGGCGCCGGCGGTGCCGCCCTCTGGCTCGGCGCGGGCGCCGTCCTCGTCGCCGGTCTGGTCGCGGTGCTGGCGGTGGCGCGCCGCCGCCGCACTCCGAGCGAGGACTGACGCGCCCACTCGGCGGGACGACGACCGACGCACCCACATGACGGACGGGAGGCCCGGTGCCAGCTGGCACCGGGCCTCCCGTCCGTCATGTGGTCGCGCTGGACCGGTCGCCGTCGCGACCAACGGCCTCAGTACTCGATCCGACCGTTCCGGTCGTGGAACTCCCCCGTCGGCCCCTCGCTGCCGAGCGTGGCGAGCATCACCGTGGCGTCCGTGCCCTCGGTGATCGTCTGGTGCCCGCCGAAGCCGTTGAACTCGGTCGCCGTGTAGCCCGGGTCGCTCGCGTTCACCCGGAACGTCGGCAGGTTCTTGGCGTACTGCACGGTGAGCGCGATCACCGCGGCCTTCGAGGCCGCGTACGGGATCGACGGCACCGGGTACTCGTCGTGCCCGGGCGTCGTGAGCCACCGGGTGAAGCCGACGCCCGAGGCGACGTTGACGACGACGGGACTGGCCGACGCCTGCAGCAGCGGGAGTGCTGCCTGGGTGACACGGACGATGCCGACGACGTTCGTGTCGAGCACGCCGGTCATGACGGCGGCGTCGAGGTCGTCGACGCCGAACGAGGCACCGAGCACCCCGGCGTTGTTGACGAGCACGTCGAGCTCGGGGATCGACGCGATCGCGCTGTCGACGCTGGACTGGTCGGTGACGTCGAGCTGGACGACGTGGGCGCCGAGTGCGCGGGCGTCGTCGCCGGTGGACGGGTCGCGCATGCCGGCGTACACGGTGTGGCCGGCCTCGATCAGGCGGCGGACGGTCTCGAGTCCGAGGCTGCGGTTGGCCCCGGTGATGAGTGTGGTGGTCATGTGCCCAGCCTGCGCCCTGTGCCACAGGACTCCCAGGTGCCGCTCGACGGTGGGACTCCGAGTACCACCTCCGATCGGTCCGGAGCGACGAAGATGGGTCCATGAGCGAGTTCGCGAACGTGTTGCGGTCGTGGCGGGACCGTGTCCGACCGGAGGAGGTCGGCCTGCCCGCGGGCGCCGGTCGGAGGACCCCCGGGCTCCGCCGCGAGGAACTCGCCGCGCTCGCCGGGGTGAGCGTCGACTACGTCGTCCGGCTCGAGCAGGGCCGGTCGGTCAACCCGTCGCCGCAGCTGCTCGGCGCCCTCGCGACCGCGCTGCGCCTGACCACCGAGGAGCGCGACCACCTGTTCCGGGTCGCCGACGCCGCACCGCCGTCGCGGAACGTCGTCCCGCGGCACGTCACGCCGGGTGTGCAGCGGATCGTCGACCGGCTCGGGGACGTCCCCCTCGCGGTGTTCACGGCGACGCACGACATCCTGCTGTGGAACGACCTGTGGGCGGCGATGACCGGCGACCCCGAGCGTCTGGTCGGCCTCGAGCGCAACCTCGTGTGGCGGCACTTCATGGTCGGGCAGCACGGCGTGGAGTACGACGCCGAGCACGCCGAGGAGTTCTCCAGTGACCTCGTCGCCGACCTCCGCACGGCGGTCGGGCGGTACCCGGGCGACCGCGCCCTCGCCGAGCTGGTCGCACGGCTCCGCGCCGAGTCCCCCGAGTTCGCGCGCCGCTGGGACACGGCCAGGGTCGCCGAGCACCGGGCGAGCCGGAAGACGGTGCTCACCGCGGTGGGGCCGATCGAGGTCGACTGCGACGTGATGACCGTGCCGGGCGGCGACCTGCGGATCGTCGTCTACACGGTGGTGCCCGGGTCCGAGGCGGCGTCGACGCTCGACCTGCTGCGCGTCACCGGCCTGCAGGACCTCGCCCCGCGCTGAGCGACGCCAGGCCGAGCCGACCGAGCCGGCCGAACACCCGGACCGCTCACACCGCGAGCAGCGCCAGCGACGCGTTCTGCCCGCCGAAGCCGAACGAGTTGTTCAGCGCCGCGCGGACCGGGGTCCGACGGGCCGCACCGGACACCACGTCGAGGTCGATCGCCGGGTCCAGGTGCTCCAGGTTCAGCGTCGCCGGCACCACGCCGGTCTCGAGCGCCCGGACGGTCAGGATCGTCTCCACGGCGCCGGCCGCACCGAACATGTGCCCGACCGCGCTCTTCGGGGCGGTGACGACGGCTCCGCGGCCGACGACCCGGGCGATCGCGGCGGCCTCGCTCGCGTCGCCGAGCGGGGTGCTGGTCGCGTGGGCGTTCACGTGGTCGACGTCCGTGCCGGTCAGGCCGGCCATGCGGAGCGCCTGCGTCATCGCCCGCTCCTGCCCGGAGCCGTCGGCGCGCGGCGCGGTGATGTGGAACGCGTCCGAGGTGATGCCCCACCCGGCGAGTCGCGCGTGCACCCGGGCCCGGCGGGCAGCGGCGTGGTCGGCCCGTTCGAGCACGACGATCCCGGCACCCTCCCCGAGCACGAACCCGCGGCGGCTGCGGTCGAACGGCCGCGAGAGCGTGGTCGGGTCCTCGCCCTCCGGCTTCGCGAGTGCCTGGGACTGGGCGAACGCGGCCATCGTCACCGGGGTGACCGCCGCCTCCGTCCCCCCGGCCACGACGACGTCGGCCTCCCCGGAGCGGATCAGTCGGGCGCCCATGGCGATGGCCTCTGCCCCGGACGCACACGCCGACACCGTCGTGTACGCGCCCGCCCGGGCGTCGACCTCGATGCTGATCTGCGCCGCGGCCCCGTTGGCCATGAGCATCGGCACGGTGCGCGGCGACACCCGACGTGCTCCGCTCCGACCGAGTTCGTCGTGCGCGTCGAGCAGGGTCTCGATGCCGCCGATCCCCGTGCCGACGACGACGGCGAGCCGCTCCGGGTCGAGTCCGGTCGCGGCACCGGCGAACCCGGCGTCCGCCCAGGCCTCCCCCGACGCGACGAGCGACAGCTGCTGGCTGCGGTCGAGCCGCGCGGCCCGCACCCGGCCGAGCGCCCCCTCGGCGTCGAGGGCGGCATCGGCGCCGACGCGGATCGGCACCCGTGCCCACAACTCGCCGTCGCGGTCGAGCTCGTGCACCCCGGACCGACCGGCCACCAGGGCGTCCCAGAGCGGGTCCACCCCGTGCCCGAACGGCGAGACCGCGCCGTACCCGGTGATGACGATGTCGCTGCTGTCGCTGTTTGTATGCTGCACAAGTGGAGTTGTACCACGTACAATTCGGAGATGGCAACCCCTCGTGGCACGGCGACGCGCGCTCGCATCCTCCAGGCGGCGGCGGACCTCCTCGCCGACCGGAACCCCCGCACGCTGACGGTCAGCGAGGTCGCGCGCTCGGCCGGGGTCTACCCGAACCAGATCACGCACCACTTCGGGTCGAAGGACCGCCTCGTGGTGGACGCCGCCTTCGTCCGGTTCCTCCGCGACACCACCCGGCTGCAGTCGGCAGGCCGACGGGCATCGACGTCCGAGGGCTTCCGGGACGTCCTCGCCCGCACCGCCCTCGCGATGCCGTCGACGAGCCTCCTCGTCACCGCGCTCGGGCTGGCGCAGGACGACGACGCCCTGCGGGAGCGCACGAGCACCCTGCTCGCCGTGCTGTTCCGGCAGTCGGAGCGCTACCTCGAGCGGGTGGTCGCCGAGCACGGGTGGACGAGCGAGCGCGGGGTCGCCCGCGATGCCAGGACGTTCTGGAGCGCGGTGTTCGGCGCCGTCCTGTTCGCCACGGCCGGCGCGGTCGGCGGACCCTCGGACGTGGACGTCGCCGCGACCGTCAGCATCACGGGCTGACGACCGCGGCGACGCGAGCGCTCAGTGGGTCGGGCTCACTCGCCGAAGCCGGACCGGACCAGGGCCTCGAGCGCGTCGACGGCGTCCTGGGCGTCCTCGCCCGTCGCCTCGATCGACACGGTCGCGCCCTTCGGCAGGGCGAGCGCCATGATCCCGAGCAGGCTCTTCGCGTCGACGCCGTCCACGCGGACGGCCGCCTCGTACTTCGCGGCCGTCTTCACGAACTCCGCCGCGGGGCGGGCGTGCAGCCCGCTCTCGTTGACCAGCTGCACGGTCGCGGACGCGGCCACGTCGTCAGCGGGGCCGGCTCCGGTGTCCGGCACCGGGCCTCCAGGCTGGTCGCCGTCATCCGGTCGGGAGGCTCCCCCGGCGTCCGCCTCGGATGCTGCGGCCGAGTGGGCGGCTGCGAGCACTGCGTCGACGTCGCCGCCGGTCTGGGCGGCGACCGCCGCGGCGACCGTGCCCTCGACGAGCGGGGCGTCGGAGACGTGGACCCGGGCGCGGACGTCGTCGTCGAGGAAGTCGAGGGCGGTGTCGGTGGTCAGGTAGGCGGAACCGAGGTCGCACAGGACGACGACCGCGTCGGCGGACCCGAGTTCCTCGATGCCCGAGGTGATGGCCTCGAAGGACGTGCCGATCCCACCGTCGTCCGTGCCGCCCGCGGCGACGAACCGGACGTCCGCCGCCATCTGCCTGGCGAGCTCGACCGTGCCGGAGGCGATCGCCGCGCTGTGCGAGACGACCAGGATCCCGACGCTCACGCCGCGTCCACCGCGGCGCGCAGGATGTAGGCCGTCGACTGCGCGCCGGGGTCCCGGTGGCCGACGGCGCGTTCGCCGAGGTAGCTCGCGCGGCCCTTGCGGGCGACGAGCGGCTCGGTGGCCTCGGCACCCGTGCGGGCGGCGTCGGCGGCGGCCTCGAGGACGCGCTCCGGGGACTCCCCCGCCTGCGCTGCCGTCGTGGCCGCGTCGACCGCCGGGGTCCAGGCGTCGATCATCGTCTTGTCGCCGACCTCCGCCTTGCCGCGGGACACGACACCGTCGCGGGCCGCGGCGAGCACCTGCACGAGCGTGTCGGCGTCGAGCTCGGTCGCGTCGCCGGCGGCCTGGGCTGCCTTCAGGTACGCGGTGCCGAACAGCGGCCCGGCGGCACCGCCGACCGTGGAAATGAGCTTCGTCGCCACGGTCTTGAAGACCGCGCCGGGGGTGTCGAACGTGCCGGACTCGACGGCCTCGAGCACGGCGCGGAACCCGCGGTCGAGGTTCTCGCCGTGGTCACCGTCGCCGATCTCCCGGTCGAGCGTGACGAGCTCGGCCCGGTGTTCGTCGATCGTCGCGGCGGTGCGTCGGACCCAGTCGGTGGCCCATGCGGTGTCGAGCGCCAATGTCGTTCCTTCCTGCGGGGCCGGGGGTGCCGGCCGGTTCAGTGTCAGCGGCCCCAGCGCAGTGCCGGGGTCTCCACCGGTGCGTCCCAGAGCGTGATCAGGTCGTCGTCGAGCACCGTGACGGTGATCGAGAAGCCCTGCATCTCGAGGGACGTGACGTAGTTGCCGACCAGGCTACGCGCGACCTCGTGGCCGCGAGCGGCGAGCACCTCGGCGGCGCGTCGGTAGGCGATGTAGAGCTCGGACAGCGGCGTCCCGCCCATGCCGTTCACGAACAGCAGCAGGCGTGACCCCGCCGGCAGGTCCAGGTCGGTGAGGACGGGCTCGAGGACCCGGTCGACGAGCTGGTCGGCCGGCGCCATCGCGATGCGCTCCCGACCCGGCTCGCCGTGGATTCCGATGCCGAGCTCGACCTCGTCGTCGGCGAGGGTGAAGGACGGCTCCCCTGCGTGCGGCACGGTCCCCGGTGCCAGCGCCAGGCCCATCGACCGGGTGACGTCGTTCACGTGCCGGGCGACCGCCGCGACCGCGTCGAGGTCGTCCCCGCGCTGCGCGGCGGCACCGGCGCACTTCTCCACGACGACCGTCCCGGCGACACCGCGTCGTCCCGCCGTGTAGAGCGAGTCCTGCACCGCCACGTCGTCGTCGACCACGACGGTCTCGACGCGGATGCCGTCCATCTCGGCGAGCTCGGCGGCGGTCTCGAAGTTCAGGACGTCGCCGGTGTAGTTCTTCACGATGTGCATCACGCCGGCGCCACCGTCGACGGCCTTCGTCGCCGCGACCACCGGGTCCGGCGTCGGGCTCGTGAACATCGGCCCCGGCACCGCGGCGTCGAGCATCCCGAAGCCGAGGAAGCCGGCGTGCAGCGGCTCGTGCCCGCTGCCGCCGCCGCTCACGAGGGCGACCTTGCCCGCGACCGGGGCGTCCGCGCGGTGCAGGTGGACCGGGTCCTCGACCAGCACGACGTGACCGGCATGTGCTGCGGCGAACCCGCGGACGGTCTCGGTGACGACGTCGTGCGGGTCGTTGATGAGCTTCTTCATGGCGGTGGGCCTCCTCGGGTCGGGACCGGGACGAGGCCTGCACACCGCCGACGTCGTCCGGAGTGGGGCCAGGTTACAGCGGGCGGGTGTTCCCCGAGCGTGCACGTCTGTGCACGGCCTGGGAGGCGGGAACCGGGGTGTCGATGGTCAGGCGCCCGCTCCCCGTGCACGTTCGTGCAGTTTTCTGGAGAACGCTCACGAGGACCCCCCGTGGCCTGGAAACCCGGCAGTATGCTCGCCCCAATCACTCGATGGGGAGTGCCGAGCAGCACCGGGCCTCCCCAACCAACACAGTTGGAGGTCACCGATGGACGACATCGGCGTCAAGTTCCTGTCCGAGCTCGTCGGCACGGCGATGCTCATCATCCTGGGTGGCGGTGTCGTCGCCGCCGTCTCGCTCAAGAAGTCGAAGGGCTTCGGCGCGGGCTTCCTCATGGTCACGATCGGCTGGGGCTTCGCGGTCTTCGCCGGTGTCACGGTGTCGTACAAGTCCGGCGGCCAGCTCAACCCCGCGGTCAGCCTGGCGCAGGCCATCCTCGGTAACATCTCCGTCGGCACGATGCTGCTCTTCTGGCTCGCCCAGATGATCGGTGCGGTCATCGGTGCCGTCATCGTCTGGCTGGCGTACAAGCAGCACTTCGACGAGGAGCCCGACCCCGCCGCCAAGCTCGGCGTGTTCTCCACCGGCCCGGCGATCCGCTCGTACGGCTGGAACCTCGTCACCGAGATCATCGGCACGTTCGTCCTCGTCTTCACGGTCATCGCCTTCACCAACGGCCAGACCCCGGCGCAGCTCGGCGCCATCCCCGTCGCCTTCATCGTGATCGCGATCGGTGTCAGCCTCGGTGGCCCCACCGGCTACGCCATCAACCCGGCACGTGACCTCGGCCCGCGCATCGCGCACGCCTTCCTGCCGATCAAGGGCAAGGGCACGAGCGACTGGTCCTACGCCTGGGTCCCGGTCGTCGGACCGCTGCTCGGTGGCGCGATCGCCGCCGGCCTGTCCTTCGCACTCCTCCCCGTCGTCTCCTGACGCCGACACCTCACACCACGACGGTCGACCCCGAGGCCGACCGCAGCACCGACCACACAGAAGGAGCACCCATGGCCGACTACATCGTCGCCATCGACCAGGGCACGACCAGCACCCGTGCCATCGTCTTCGACCACTCCGGTTCGATCGTGTCCAGCGGTCAGAAGGAGCACGAGCAGATCTTCCCGCGTGCCGGGTGGGTCGAGCACGACCCCAGCGAGATCTGGGACAACACCCGTGAGGTCATCGGCCAGGCCCTGTCCCGCGCCGACATCACCCGCCACGACGTCGCGTCGGTCGGCATCACGAACCAGCGCGAGACCGCCGTCGTCTGGGACAAGACCACCGGCAAGCCGATCTACAACGCGATCGTCTGGCAGGACACCCGCACGCAGGCCATCGTCGACAAGCTCGCCGCCGGGGACACCGACCGGTACAAGGCGATCGTCGGTCTGCCGCTGGCCACCTACTTCGCCGGCACGAAGATCATGTGGATCCTCGAGAACGTCGAGGGTGCACGCGAGAAGGCCGAGGCGGGCGACCTGCTCTTCGGCACCACCGACACCTGGGTCCTCTGGAACCTGACCGGCGGCACCGACGGCGGCGTCCACAAGACCGACGTCACCAACGCGTCCCGCACGCTCTTCATGGACCTCGAGACGCTGCAGTGGCGCGACGACATCCTCGCCGACTTCGGCGTGCCGAAGTCGATGCTCCCCGAGATCGTCAGCTCCTCCGAGGTCTACGGCCACGTCGAGTCCTCCAGCCTGCTCCGCGAGGTCCCGATCGCCGGCATCCTGGGCGACCAGCAGGCCGCCACGTTCGGCCAGGCGGCGTTCGACAAGGGCGAGTCGAAGAACACCTACGGCACCGGCAACTTCCTCATCTTCAACACGGGCACCGAGATCGTCCGCTCGGAGAACGGGCTGCTCACCACCGTCGGCTACAAGCTCGGCGACGGCGAGACCCACTACGCGCTCGAGGGCTCGATCGCCGTCACGGGGTCGCTCATCCAGTGGCTCCGCGACAACCTCGGGCTCATCCAGAGCGCGCCGGAGGTCGAGGCCCTCGCCAAGACCGTCGACGACAACGGCGGCGTGTACTTCGTGCCGGCGTTCTCCGGGCTCTTCGCGCCGTACTGGCGTCCCGACGCCCGCGGCGCGATCGTCGGCCTGACCCGCTACGTCAACAAGGGCCACATCGCCCGTGCCGCCCTCGAGGCGACCGCGCTGCAGACCCGCGAGGTGCTCGACGCGGTCAACGCCGACTCGGGCGTCGACCTGACCGAGCTCAAGGTGGACGGCGGCATGACCGCGAACAACGCCCTCATGCAGTTCCAGGCCGACATCCTCAACGTGCCCGTCGTGCGCCCGGTCGTCGCGGAGACGACCGCGCTCGGTGCCGCCTACGCCGCCGGCCTGGCCGTCGGCTTCTGGGCCAACCTCGACGAGCTCCGCGCCAACTGGCAGGAGGACTCCCGCTGGGAGCCGCAGCTCGACGCCGCGGAGCGCGAGCGCACGCTGCGCCTGTGGAAGAAGGCCGTCACGAAGACCTTCGACTGGGTCGACGAGGACGTCCAGTAACACCGCACCACAGCACTGAACGCACTGGCGCGGATCGCTCAGTGGAATCGCGCCAGCGATTCGCGATCCGCGCGGGCCGAGCCTGCGAGGCCCGGTGCCGGTCCCTGGGACCGGCACCGGGCCTCCCGGCATTGTCCGCTCCGCGCTACGCGGCGCCGACCCAGTCGGCGAGTTTCTGCTCGGCCGCTCCGGAGTCGACCGCCTCGGCCGCGACCAGGAGCTGCTCGCGGAACCGGTGCAGGATCGGACGGTCCCACTCGGTCGGGTCCTGGGCCAGCCGGAACGAGACCAGGCCGGCGGCGGCGTTCAGCAGCACGATGTCGCGGACCGGGCCGGTCTCCCCGGCGAGCACGCGACGGACGATCGCGGCGTTCACCTCGGGCTCGCCGCCGAGCAGGTCCTCGGTCCGGGCGCGGGGGATGCCGAGGTCGCGCGGGTCGAGGTCGTGCTCGGTGACGCGACCGCCGGTGACCTCCCAGATGTGGCTGTGGCCCGTCGTCGTGAGCTCGTCGAGGCCGTCGTCGCCGCGGAACACGAGCGCCGTCGCACCGCGCGTCTGGAACACGCCCGTGATGATCGGCACGAGCTCGAGCTGTGCGACGCCGACCGCGTTGGCCTCGCACCTGGCGGGGTTCACGAGCGGTCCGAGGAAGTTGAACACCGTGGGGACGCCGATCTGGCGCCGCACGGCGGCCGCGTGGGCGAACCCGGGGTGGAAGGCGCTGGCGAAGGCGAAGGTCAGACCGACCCGGCGGAACGTCTCGGCGACGCGCTCGGCGTCCATCGTCAGGTCGAGCCCGAGGGCCGCGAGGACGTCCGACGAGCCGCTCTTCGACGACGACGCCCGGTTGCCGTGCTTGACCACCGGGACCCCGGCGGCGGCGATCACGACGGCCGCCATGGTGGAGACGTTGACCGTCCCGACGACGTCCCCGCCGGTGCCGACGATGTCGAGCGCCATCGGGTCGACGTCCAGCGGGACGGCCGCCTCGAGGATGGCGTCACGGAAGCCGACGACCTCGTCGACCGTCTCGCCCTTGGCGCGGAGGGCCACCGCGAAGGCGCTGATCTGCGCATCGGTGGCCCTGCCCGCGACGATCTCCTCCATGGCCCATGTGGACTGTCTGATGGTCAGGTCCTCGCGCGCCATGAGCGCACTGATCACCACGGGCCAGGTCAGGAGGTCAGACATGCCGACGATCGTACTGTTTTCGAACGACCCGCCAGTTGACTGGCAAAACACTGTCGGTGGTTTCGGCCATAATGGAGCTTGTGACAAGCACCCCTCTCTCCAGACCAGCCAGCGGTACGGTCCTCAACAGGCCGAACCCCGTTGCCGTGGGGACGATCGTGTGGCTGGGCAGCGAGGTCATGTTCTTCGCCGGCCTGTTCGCGATCTACTTCACCCTGCGCAGCACCTCGCCCGAGCTCTGGGCACGCGAGACCTCACACCTCGAGGTCCCCTTCGCCTCGGTGAACACGATCATCCTGGTGCTGTCCAGCTTCGCGTGCCAGTTCGCCGTCTTCGCCGCCGAGCGGTTCCAGGTGCACCGCACGAGCTGGAAGCCGACCGACTGGGGCATGACGGAGTGGTTCTTCGTCACGTACTGCATGGGTGCGATCTTCGTCTGCGGCCAGATCTTCGAGTACGCCAACCTCTGGCACGAGGGCATCACGCTCTCCTCGAGCGCCTACGGCTCCGCGTTCTACTTCACCACCGGCTTCCACGGCCTCCACGTCACGGGTGGCCTGATCGCCTTCCTCCTCACGATCGGTCGTGGCTTCGCCGCCAAGAACTTCGGTCACAAGGAGGCCACCACGGCCATCGTCGTGTCGTACTACTGGCACTTCGTCGACGTGGTCTGGATCGGCCTCTTCGCCGTCATTTACCTTCTCAAGTAGGAAACGGACAGCACCAAGCGCATGTTCAACAGCAGCAAGTCCAAGAAGAAGGGCCGTCGCTCCCCCGTGGCGACCGTCTCGCTCATCGTCGTCGGTCTGATGACGACCGGCGGGGCGTACGCCCTGTTCAGCTCGACGGCCAGTGCCGACGACAACGTCAGCACGGTCGCCGCCTCGAGCCAGTCGCAGGTGAACGAGGGCGAGAAGCTCTTCGCGTCCAACTGCGCCACGTGCCACGGCCTGTCCGCGCAGGGCACCAGCGAGGGCCCCTCGCTCATCGGTGTCGGCGCCGCGTCGGTCGACTTCCAGGTCGGCACGGGTCGCATGCCGCTCGCGCAGCAGGGCCCCCAGGGCGAAGAGAAGCCCTCGCAGTTCACGAACGACCAGGTCGACGCGATGGCGGCGTACGTCGCCTCCCTCGGCCCTGGCCCGGCAGTGCCGTCCGAGTCGCTCACCAACGGTGCTGACGGTGACGCAGCGGAAGGCGCCGAGCTCTTCCGCATCAACTGCGCGATGTGCCACAACGTCGCCGGTGCCGGTGGTGCCCTGACCGAGGGCAAGTACGCACCGAACCTCGAGTCGGTCACCGGCAAGCACATCTACGAGGCCATGCAGACCGGCCCGCAGAACATGCCGGTCTTCAACGACCTCAACATCACGCCGGAGCAGAAGGCGGACATCATCACGTACCTCAAGTACGTGCAGGACAACAAGTCGCCCGGCGGGTTCGCCCTCGGGTCCATCGGTCCGGTGGCCGAGGGTCTGTTCATCTGGATCTTCGGACTCGGCGCAGTGGTCGCGATGACCGTGTGGCTGACCGCGAAGTCCAACTGATCGTCCGTGTCGCACGACACTGAAGGGAACACCATGGCAGAGCACGACGACGAGGCGCTGAACTCGTCCTCGGCTGTCGAGAGGCATGCGGCATCGGTCGGCGGCGGTACCGCGGTCGTCCCCGCGGAACCGTTCGAGAACCCGGGCGAGCCGCCGCACCGTCCGCGCCGCACTGACGTCGACCCGAAGAAGGCCCGTCTGGCCGAGCGTCAGGTCGCGACGTTCTTCTACCTGTCGATCGTCGGCAGCGTCCTGTCGATCGCCGCGTACATCGCGTTCCCGATCAAGGCCGACGACTTCGGCACGGTCCGCCTCGCGAACCTCTTCCTGGGTTTCTCCATCTCGCTCGCCCTGCTCTCGCTGGGCATCGGCGCCGTCTACTGGGGCAAGTCCCTCGTCACCGACCGCGAGATCACCGAGCAGCGCCACTCCACCCGTGGGACCGACGCCACGCGCGCCAAGGCCGTCGAGGCCTTCCAGCTCGCGGACAAGGAGTCCGGCTTCAGCCGTCGCAAGCTGATCCGCAACTCCATGATCGGCGCGCTCGTCGCGTTCCCCCTCCCCGGCATCGTGCTCGTGCGAGACCTCGCACCGGCCGCCGACCCGAACGAGCTCCTGCGCCACACCATGTGGGCCAAGGGGACTCGTCTCACGAAGGACCCGACCGGACTCCCGATCAAGGCATCGGACGTCACGATCGGCTCTGTCTTCCACGTCATCCCCGACGGGCTCCTGGACAAGGAGCACATGCTCGAGGAGAAGGCGAAGGCCGCGGTGCTGCTCATGCGCCTCGACCCGAAGGACCTCAACCCGGCGAAGGGGCACGAGAACTGGGGCTACGACGGCATCGTCGCGTACTCCAAGATCTGCACCCACGTCGGATGCCCGGTCGCGCTCTACGAGCAGCAGACGCACCACCTGCTGTGCCCTTGCCACCAGTCGACCTTCGATGTCTCGAACAACTGCGAGGTCATCTTCGGACCGGCTGCCCGTCCCCTCCCCCAACTTCCTATCGCGATCGACGACGACGGCTACCTGGTGGCGCAGAGCGACTTCCACGAACCCGTCGGGCCGTCCTTCTGGGAGCGTGCACGCTGATGACAACCACAACCACCACACGCGCACATGAGACCAGCACCAAGCCGGCTCCGGAGCGTGGGTCCCGCATCATCGGCGGGATCTCCAACTACATTGATGAGCGGACCAGCATCTCCGGCCTGGTGAAGGAGGTCGGGCGCAAGATCTTCCCCGACCACTGGAGCTTCATGCTCGGTGAGGTGGCGCTGTACAGCTTCGTCGTCATCCTGCTGTCGGGGACGTTCCTGACGTTCTTCTACCAGGCATCGATGGCCGAGGTCGTCTACAACGGCACCTACGTCCCGCTCAAGGGCGTCGCGATGTCGACGGCCCTGCAGTCGACGCTCGACATCTCGTTCGACATCCGCGGCGGGCTCTTCGTCCGGCAGATCCACCACTGGTCGGCTCTGCTGTTCGTCGCCTCCGTGATGCTGCACATGGCCCGCGTGTTCTTCACCGGCGCCTTCCGCAAGCCCCGCGAGCTCAACTGGGTCTTCGGCTTCGTCCTGTGGATCCTGGCCATGGCCGAGGGCTTCACGGGCTACTCGCTCCCCGACGACCTGCTCTCCGGCAACGGTCTGCGCATCATCGTCGGCATGATCGAGGCCATCCCGGTCATCGGCGTCTGGATCGGCTACATCCTGTTCGGCGGCGAGTTCCCCGGGACCGCGATCGTCGGGCGTCTGTACACGCTCCACATCCTGCTGTTGCCGGCGATCCTCGTGGCGGTCCTCGGTGTCCACCTCGTGCTCGTCGTGATCAACAAGCACACGCAGTACGCGGGCCCCGGCAAGACCAACGAGAACGTCGTGGGCGTCCCGATCCTCCCGGCGTTCGCCGCGAAGGCCGGTGGCTTCTTCTTCATCGTCGCGGGCATCCTCGCCCTCATCGCCACGCTGTTCACGATCAACCCGATCTGGAACTACGGTCCGTACGACCCCTCGCCCGTGTCCGCCGGTACCCAGCCCGACTGGTACATCGGCTTCGCCGACGGTGCGCTCCGCCTGATCCCGCCGCACTGGGAGGTCCTGTGGTTCGGCTACACGGTCTCCTTCAACCTGCTGGTGCCCATCGCGCTGCTGTCTGCGCTGATCCTGGCGATGTTCGTCTACCCGTTCGTCGAGGCCTGGGTCACCGGTGACAAGCGCGAGCATCACCTCGCCGACCGTCCCCGCAACGCCCCGACCCGCACCGCGATCGGTGCCGCCGGCATCACGCTCTACGCCAGCCTCTGGGCAGCGGCGAGCTCGGACATCATCGCGACGCACTTCATGGTGTCGGTCGACCACGTGATCCACGTGATCCAGGCCACGACGGTCCTCGGCCCGTTCGTCGCCTTCTGGATCACCAAGCGCGTGTGCCTGGCGCTGCAGAAGAAGGACCGCGAGATCGTGCTGCACGGCTACGAGTCGGGCCGCATCGTGCGACTGCCGCACGGCGAGTACATCGAGGTCCACGAGCAGCTCGACGAGTACGAGCGCTGGCGTCTGCTGCAGTTCAACGAGTACAAGCCGCTGATGATCCGCCCGAACGCCAAGGGTCAGATCACGCCCGCGCAGAAGGTCCGCGCCGGCATGACGCGCTTCTTCTTCGAGGACCGCATCGCTCCGGTCTCCAAGGCCGAGCTGGACGCTGCACACGCGGCGCACCACGGCCCCGACCTCGAGGGCAGCCACCAGGCCCCGCAGGTCGGAGCCGGCGGACACTAGCTGTCACGGTCCGACGAACAACCCCCATCACGCTGTGGTGGGGGTTGTTTCGTTGGTGCCAACAACACGCCGTCTGTGGTTCACCTGCGATTCAACGTCGCGTGTTGGACTGCTCCAGGACGATGTGGCAATGTGTTGCACCGTGCACTCCCCCAGCGGGAGATCCTCTGCCGAGGAACAACCAACGGAATGAGAACCCGATGGACGCCCGGACGGCTGAACACCCCAGGCCGAACCACTTCCTGCTCCACCTGAGCGACACCCACCTCATCGCGGGTGACGGCGACCTCTACGGGGCCGTCGACTCGGCCGCCCGGCTGACGCAGATCATCGACGAGATCGAGGCCTCCGGCGCTCGACCCGAAGCGATCGTCGTCACCGGTGACGTGGCCGACAAGGGCGAACCGGGCGCCTACGCCCGCGTCCGCCAGATCATCGAACCGGCGGCGAACCGCATCGGTGCCCAGGTCATCTGGGCCATGGGCAACCACGACGAGCGTGGTGCGTTTCGCCAGGAGCTCTTCGGCCTGCAGCCCACCGACCGTCCCGTCGACTTCGTGTACGACGTCAACGGCCTCCGGGTCATCACGCTCGACACCAGCGTCCCCGGAGCCCACCACGGTGTCGTCACGCCCGAACAGCTCGACTGGCTCGCAGAGGTCCTCTCCGAGGCCGCACCGCACGGCACCGTCCTCGCCATGCACCACCCGCCCGTGCCGAGCGTGCAGGACCTCACCGTCCTCGTGGAGCTCCGTGAGCAGCAGGCCCTCGCCGAGGTGCTCGAGGGCTCCGACGTCCTGACGATCATCGCCGGACACCTGCATTACTCGACCAGCGCGGTGTTCGCCGGGATCCCGGTGTCCGTCGCCAGTGCCACGTGCTACACGCAGGACCTCAACGAGTTCCAGCGCGGTACCCGCGGGCGCGACGGAGCGCAGTCGTTCAACCTCGTCCACGTGTACGGCCACACCGCCGTGCACTCGGTCGTGCCCATCGGGACCTACTCCACCGTCGGCCAGCCCGTGTCCTCCGAGGAGACCGAGGCCCGCCTCGCCGCCGCCGGCGTCACGATCCCTGCGGCCGTCGAGCCAGCCCCTGTCACGTCGAGCATCCCGGTGTTCACGCTCGACTCGGTCCCCGTCTCCCCCGTCCGCCGCTGACCGCCGCGCACCGCTGGCGGCTGCGCCTCGTGGCGCCGCGCGGCGGTGCGTTGCGTTGTGCGGCACCGGTGGCCGGGCCGCGTGTCCGGTGAGGTCGCACTTCGTGTCGGCTCCGCTCCTGCGGAGCCGACACGAAGTGCGACCTCACCGAGGCCGGTACGCCGTCGGTACGCGGGCGGCGGTACGCCGTCGGTACGCGGGCGGCGGTACGCCGTCGGCACGCGGGCGGCGGTACCGGCGGCGCCGGCGCCGCAGACGGCGCTGCCGAGTGGTCGCAGAACGTCGATGTGCACGTAGGCAGGCGACGGGAGGTGACCGCTCGGCCGACGTGAGCGGGGTGTCGTGACCACTCGTGACGCCGGGCGCGACCGGATCCTGCGGACTCGGTCCGAGCCTCCCGGCCGGAACGCCGACGAGGGCGCGCGCCGACGCGCTACGGCGGGCACCGCCCGCCGACGCGCCGGCCGGCGTCAGCCCTCGTCGGGGCGCTCCCACGGCGCCGGGAACGGGAAGTAGCGCTCGAGGAAGTCCGTCACGCGGGTCGTGCGCTCGTCGTCGCTGACCTCGGGGAAGCTGCCGTCGTTCAGGCAGAAGAAGTCGGCGTTGCGCTTCTTGAGCAGGTCCTCGAGCTCGCGGAGCCCGGAGAGCATCGTCGTGTCGATGTAGCCGACGGGGACGTTCTCCTGCACGATCGCCCGGCCCGTGAGCAGCGCGTAGTAGTGGTACAGCGAGTTCGTCACGGAGATGTTCTCGGCGGCGCGGAAGCGCGAGGCAGCGGTGGCCCGGAACTCGTCGGCGAACTCGTGCTCCATCTCCGTCATGATGCTGGCGCGGAGAGGTGTCGGCGCGTGCTCGAGGTGGCGCGTGGTGACGGCCCCGAAGCGCTGCTGCAGGAGTCGGCGGTTGACGCGGGCGGAGTTCTCGAAGCCGCTGCGTCGAGGGTTGTTCGAGCCGAGGCCGATCCGGGTGTCGGCGAGCAGGAACTTCGACACCGAGCCCGGGCTGAAGAACACCGACGGGTCGACCGGCCGCCCGAAGAACATGTCGTCGTTCGAGTAGATGAAGTGCTCGCTGATGCCCGGGATGTGGTGCAGCTGCGACTCGACGGCCTGCGAGTTGTGCGTCGGGAGCACCGAGGGGTCGGCGAAGAACTCCTCGCTCCGGACGATGCGGACGCGGGGGTGCTCGGCGAGCCAGGCCGGAGCCGGGGAGTCGGTGGCGATGTAGATCGTCCGGACCCACGGCGCGTACATGTAGACCGAGCGCAGGGCGTACTTCAGCTCGTTGATCTGCCGGAAGCGGGCGGGGGCGTCGTCGCCCTCCCCGAGCACGGCTGACGACTGCGCTGCCTGGCGGGCGCGCTGGTACTCGATGGCGTTGCCGTCGACCCACGAGAACACGATGTCGATCGGGAAGCGGATGTCGGAGACGTGGTCGTCGAACATGTGCTCGACGGTCTGCCACGTGCGGCCGTACCGCTCGATGTCGACGAGGACGAACTCCTCGATCGGCAGGCTGCGGCGCATCAGGGCGTTCTCGACGGGGGCGAGGACCTCGGTGTCCGTCACCCGCCAGAACTCCATCTGCACGCTCGTCTCGGCGCCGTAGCGGAGCCGGCCGATGGGCTCGAGCCGAGGCCGGAACACCCGGAGGACGGTCTCGTCGACGGGGCCGAGGCCGTCGTCGACGACCAGGACCGCCGGCTTGCCCGGGGGCTTGGCGTAGAAGGGCTCCCCCACCGCGGCGTCCATCACGGCGGCTTCGGCACGCTGGCGGTCGCGCTCGTCGAGGGCGATCACCGGGCGTTGGTCGTTGCCGCGGATGAGCAGGTGGTCGACGTCGCCGGCGGTGAGCGCGTCGTCGAGGAAGAGCAGGTCGTCGATCATCGACTGCTGGGGCGTGAGGTGCCCGTTCAGCAGCGTGAAGCGCCCCTTGCGGAGCACGACGTCGGACCGGTCGAGACCGCCGGAGGACGGTCGAGGGTGCAGCAGAGGACTCTCGGTCACCGGCTCGGTCTCGTTGCTCATCCATGCCCTTCTGGTCGTGCGGTCGGGACGTGCACCCGACCCCAGCGATCCTATCGGGCGGCCGGTGTCTCCGTGGTTCGGGGCACCTTGACCGCCAGGCCCATCACCACGAACAGCGCTGCGGCGACGATCTGGAGTGCCGCCCAGACCTGTCCGGGGATCGGCACGGTGACGAGCGGGTTCCAGCAGACGGCGATCGCCGCGGTCACCACGAGGGCCCACCAGGCACGGCCCCTGAGTGCGAACACCAGGATGATCAGGGCGAGGACCGTGACGCCCCAGCGCACGGCGACGAACGCCGGAGCGTCGAGGAACGCCACGCAGGCGAGCAGCACGATCGCCGCGATGAGGCCGGGTGCCAATGCCGGCCGGGTGAAGTCCGGAACGGGACGGGAGGCTCGCCCACGCCCGCCAGCGCGGCCGCCGGACCCAGCGCGGTCGGCACCAGGGGTGGTCGCGCCGTTCCCGGTCGCTCCGGTCCCGAACGAGGAACCGCGCGCCGACCCGAGCGACGACCCCACTGCGGGCCGTCCCTTCCGAGCCGCCATCAGGCCGAGGCCTCGTCCACTTCGATCGCGGTCATCGAGCGGGACATGGGCGGCAGGCCGCGGAGTCGCTCGAGGGCCGGCACGAGCTCGTCGACGTAGGCGCGGTAGCCCTCGTCGGTCAGGTGCAGGCCGTCCTCGGTGTACTTCTCCGACAGGTGGTCGCCGTCGGCCAGTGCGGGCCACGCGTCGAGGTACTGCGCGTGGCACGTGGCGACGAACTGCCGCAGGTGCCGGTTCGCCTCTTCGATGCGGGGGGTGTGGTCGGCCTGCCGCGGCAGGATCGACACGAGCAGCAGGCGGACGCCCGGGAGCTCGCGACGGAGCGTGACCAGGATCGTCTCGACGTTGCGGACGACGTGTTCGGCGCTCTTGCGGTGGTTGCCGAAGTCGTTCGTGCCGATGAGCAGCACGATGACGTCGGGGGCCGCCGCGACCACGGAGTCGATCCGTGCCAGGACGCCGTCGGTGGTGTCGCCGCCGATCCCCTGGTTCAGGGTCCGTTCCTCGGGCAGGCGCTGGTCCCAGGAGCCGCCCTCGGTGATGCTGTCCCCCAGGAACAGGACCAGTTCTCGGTCGTTCTCGGTCATGATGCCTCCTCGTGCGACGGCGCGCGGGACCCATTCTGCTGCGTCCAGTTGGTCTGCGTCGAGTCCGTGCTGTGCGCTTCGCGCTCGGCTCGGGCCGTGATGCGCTCGACCATGCCGGGGAAGATGACCCCGTGGAAGGGCAGGATCCCGTACCAGTACAGGCGTCCGGCCAGCCCCTGCGGGAAGTAGATCGCGCGCTGGTGGTAGTCGCAGCCGCCGTCGTCGGTCGGGGTGACGGTCATCTCGAGCCAGGCCCGGCCCGGCGACTTGAACTCGGCACGCAGCCGCAGGTAGTGCCCGCGGTCGAGCCGCTCGACGCGCCACCAGTCGAGGGCGTCGCCCTGCTCGAGGCGCTTCGGGTCCCGGCGGCCACGGTTCAGACCGACACCGCCGAGCACCTTGTCCATCCAGCCACGGGCGACCCAGGCGAGCGGGAAGGAGTACCACCCGTTCTCGCCGCCGATCGACTCGACGACGCTCCACACGGCTTCTGGCGGTGCCGACGAGTGCCGGTTGCGGTCGTCCACGTAGACGGTGTGGCCCGCCCAGTCCGGGTCGCTCGGCAGCGGGTCGGCGGTGCCGGTCAGCGTGGCGTTGCGCCAGCTCGTGGTGACCTCGCCGGCGCGCATCTTCGTCAGCGCGAGCCGCACGGAACGCCGGTACGAGGTGAGGCCGCCCTCGGGACGGGGCACCACGTCGTCGATGTCGTGTTCGCGCTGCACGCACTCGAACTGCAGCGACTCGATGATCGGCGTCGCGAGCTTGCGCGGGATCGGGGTCACGGCGTTGAACCAGTGCGCGGCGAGGCCCGGCGTCATCACCGGGAGCGGGCTGATGGGGCGCTGCGGGAGCTTGGCCTCGACCGCGTAGCCGTTGAGCATCTGGCCGTACCGCAGCACGTCGGGGCCGCCGATGTCGAACGTCCGGTTGACCTCGTCCGGGATGTCGAGCGCCTTGACGAGGTAGTACAGGACGTCGCGCACGGCGATCGGCTGGATGCGGTTGCGCACCCAGCGCGGCGCGGGCATCCAGGGCAGGACGTCCGTCACGTGGCGGATCATCTCGAAGGACGTGCTGCCCGAGCCGATCACCACGCCTGCCTGGTAGGCGATCGTCGGCACGCCGGAGCCGAGCAGGATGTCCCCGACCTCCTTGCGGCTGCGGAGGTGCTTCGAGAGCTCGCCGTCCGGGTGCAGTCCACCGAGGTAGACGAAGCGTCGGACGCCGGCGGCCGTCGCTGCGTCGGCCATCGTCTGGGCGGCGTCGCGCTCGGCCTCCTCGAAGTCCCCGTCGGCGCCCATCGCGTGCGCGAGGTAGTAGACCGCCTCGATGCCGTCGACGGCGGTCCAGACGGCGTCGGCGTCCTGCAGGTCGCCCTGCACGACGTCGACCCGGTCGTGCCAGGGGACGTCGTCGAGCTTCTGCGGGGTGCGGGCGAGGACGCGGACGGAGTGTCCGGCGTCGAGGAGGTGTGGGACGAGACGACCGCCGATGTACCCGGTGGCCCCCGTGACGAGGACGCGCATGCCTGGCACGGTACGCGCTGCCCCTTGAGGCTAGGCTTGCCCGGTGGACAACGCACCCTTCTCCGTCACCGCCGACGCCGTCCGTCGGCTCATCGACCACGCGATCCTGAAGCCGGAGCTCACCCGCGCCGACGTCGACGCGCAGCTCGACGAAGCCGCGACCCACCGCGTGTTCAGCGTCTGCGTCCGCCCGAGCGACGTCCAGCACGCGGTCGAGCGGCTGCAGGGCACCGGCGTGGGCGTCGGCACCGTGATCGGCTTCCCGCACGGCACCACGACCACCGCCACCAAGGTCGCCGAGTCGCTGCAGGCCCTGGCCGACGGCGCCTTCGAGCTCGACATGGTGCAGAACATCGGCGCCGCGAAGTCCGGAGACTGGCAGCGCGTCGAGCAGGACGTCCGCGCCGTGGTCGACGCCGCCGGCGACACCGTCGTCAAGGTCATCCTCGAGACCGCGTTCCTCACCGACGACGAGGTCGTCGCCGCCAGCCGTGCCGCCGTCGCCGGTGGTGCCGCGTTCGTGAAGACCTCGACCGGGTTCGCCGGCGGCGGGGCCACGACCGAGCACATCGCCCTGATGCGCCAGACGGTCGGGGCCGACACCGGCGTGAAGGCCTCGGGCGGCGTCCGCGGGCTCGACACCCTCGTCGACATGGTGCACGCCGGCGCCGATCGGATCGGCACGAGTGCCTCGGCCCGCATCCTGGACGAGGTCGCGCACCGCGTCGCGACCGGCGCCGCCTCCGGTGTCGGCGACGACACCACTTCCTACTGACCCGAACCCACCAGCACCGAGCCGGTGCGCGCCCGACGTGACGCCGCGTCGAGGAGCCGCCCCGAGCCTCCAGACCGACGCATCGGAGCGCCCATGTCGAACCCCGCACCCGCCCCCGACGACCTGAGCGGGTCGCTGGCCCTCGCCGTCGACCTCGGCGGCACCAAGGTCGAAGCCGCGCTGGTCACCGAGCAGGGCGTGGTCCTGCCCGGCAGCCGCTTCCGCAGCCCCACCGGGCCGCAGCGGACGTCGGACGAGCTCCAGGCCGCCGTCGACGAGGCCGTCACGAACGCGCTCGGCGCGCTGCCCGACGGCGCGGCGCTGGCCGGGGTCGGCATCGGCTCCGCCGGGCCGGTCGACGAGGTCAACGGCCGGGTCTCACCGCTCAACATGCCCGTCTGGCGCGGCTACCCCCTGCGCGACCGCATCGCGGCCCACGTCCCCGCCGGCACGCCCGTCGTGCTGCGGATGGACGGCCTGGCCATCACGCTCGCGGAGCACTGGCTCGGCGCGGCGCAGGGCCACGACCACGTGATGGGCATGATCGTGTCCACCGGCGTGGGCGGCGGCCTGATCCTGCACGGCCGCACCGTCAGCGGACCGACCGGCAACGCCGGCCACATCGGCCACGTCGAGTGCGGCGGTTTCGACGACCCGTGCGCCTGTGGCGGCACCGGCTGCCTGGAGGCCGTGGCCAGCGGCCCGAAGACCGTCGCCTGGGCGCGGCGCCAGGGCTTCACCGGGGAGACCGGCGAGGACCTGTCCGCGGCCTACGCGGCCGGGGACGAGATCGCAGTCGCCGCCGTCAAGCGGAGCGGCCGGGCGCTCGGGCAGGCGATCGCGGCTGCGACGTCGCTCGTCGACCTCGAGGTCGTGGCGATCGGCGGCGGCTTCTCGCACGTCACGCCCGACCTGTTCGAGTACGCGCGGCAGGCCGTCGCGGAACGCGTCGAGTTCGGGTTCGTCACGAAGGTCAAGATCGTGCCGACGGGGCTGTCCCAGGACGGCCCCCTCATCGGGGCTGCCGCGCTCGTGCACCGGGCGCACGTCCTGCGCTGACCAGCCGGGAGGCCCGGGGCGAGTCGTGCCTGCGGGCCCGGGTCGGCCGCGTGGTCGGGCTGCCCGTTCCGATGGCACCGCGCGCTGTCCACAGCGTCCCGGGTCGTGCTGGTGGGTGGGGCAGGATGTGCGGGTGCCCTCCTCGCGCCTGCTGACCACGGACGACTGGCCGGAGGCAGAACTGCGTGCCGCCACGCTGGCCGGCGACCTGGTCGAGGTCGGCGCGTGCTGGGCGTCCATCGCGGAGCCGCAGGACGCGGGCCTGCGCGCGGCGTCCTTCGCGTGGAGCACCGGTGACCCGAGGGTCATCGCCGCCGGGCGGACGGCGACGTGGATCTGGGGCGCGCGGTCACGACCGCCGCTCCCCCACGACGCCTGCGTCCGGGCCGGGCAGCGCATCCACCGACGGGGCGGAGAGCGCATCCGGGAGATCGCGATCACGGCAGCGGACCTCGTCCATCCGGGCGGCGTCTCGGTGACGACACCGGTGCGCACCGCCCTCGACCTGCTCCGCGTGCACGGCGACGAGGCCTGGTCGGCATCCGCCGAGTCGGTCGCCGGCCTCATCGCGATCGGAGCGGTCGCCCCGCAGACCCTGCAGCATCGGCTGGAGCTCCTCGGGACGGTCCCCATGGTGCGACAGGCCGAGCGGCGTCTCGCCGGTCTGCTCAGCCCGAGGTGACGCCGATGGCGTCCGATCGGAGGATGGTCAGCCGGCGCTGACGCGGTAGACGTCGTACACGGCGTCGATGCGACGGACGGCGTTGAGCACGCGGTCCAGGTGCGTCGTGTCACCCATCTCGAAGACGAACCGCGAGAGCGCGAGCCGGTCCGACGACGTCGAGACGGTCGCGGACAGGATGTTGACGTGGTGGTCCGTCAGCACGCGGGTGACGTCGCTGAGCAGACCGGAGCGGTCGAGCGCCTCGATCTGGATCTGGACGAGGAACACCGACTTCGACGACGGAGCCCACTCGACCTCGATCATCCGGTCGGGCTCGTTCATGAGCGACTTCACGTTGCTGCACGCTGCCTGGTGCACGGAGACGCCCTGGCCGCGGGTGATGAAGCCCACGATCTGGTCTCCGGGGACCGGGGTGCAGCACTTCGCGAGCTTGACGAGGATGTCGGGCGCACCGCGGACGAGCACGCCGCTGTCGCTGTTGCGCAGCTGCCGACTCGTGACCTGGCGCGGGAATGCCAGCTCGGGTTCGTCCGTCTCGGTCTCCGACTGGACGCCGGCGAGGACCTTCTCGATGACGGACTGCGTCGAGACGTGGCCCTCACCGATGGCGGCGTAGAGCGCGGACACGTCGTCGTACCGCATCGCCGAGGCCACCTCGGAGATGGAGTCCTGGCTCATGATGCGCTGCAGCGGGAGGTTCTGCTTGCGCATGGCGCGGGCGATGGCGTCGCGGCCCTGCTCGATGGCCTCTTCGCGGCGCTCCTTGGTGAACCACTGCTTGATCTTGTTGCGGGCCCGCGGGCTCCGCACGAACGTCAACCAGTCCTGGCTCGGGCCGGAGTCGGGGTTCTTCGACGTGAAGATCTCGACGACGTCGCCGCTCGACAGCGAGCTCTCGAGCGGGACGAGCCGGCCGTTCACCTTCGCGCCCATCGTGCGGTGCCCGATCTCGGTGTGCACGGCGTAGGCGAAGTCGACGGGGGTCGCGCCCGCCGGCAGGCCGATGACCTTGCCCTGTGGCGTGAAGACGTAGGTCTCCTTGGCGCCGATCTCGTAGCGGAGCGAGTCGAGGAACTCGCCCGGGTCGCTCGTCTCCGCCTGCCAGTCGGTGATGTGCGCGAGCCAGGCCATGTCCTGGTCGGTGGCACTCGACGTGTCGACGTCTCGGCCGGCGGCGCGCTGCTTGTACTTCCAGTGCGCAGCCACACCGAACTCGGCACGCTGGTGCATCTCGTGCGTGCGGATCTGGATCTCGACCGGGCGACCCTGCGGTCCGAGCACGCTCGTGTGCAGCGACTGGTACAGGTTGAACTTCGGCGTCGCGATGTAGTCCTTGAACCGCCCGGGCAGCGGCGTCCAGCGCGCGTGCACCGAACCGAGCATGGCGTAGCAGTCGCGCACGGTCGGCACGAGGACGCGGATGCCGACCAGGTCGTAGATCTCGTCGAACTCGCGCCCGCGCACGATCATCTTCTGGTAGATCGAGTAGTACTGCTTCGGTCGGCCCATCACGTCGCCGCGCACCTTCGCGGCCTTGAGGTCCTTCTTCAGCGTGCCGATGACGTTCTGGACGAACTGCTCGCGCTTGGGCTGGCGTTCCTTGACCAGGCTGTCGATCTCGACGTAGAGCTTGGGGTGCAGGACCGCGAAGGACAGGTCCTCGAGCTCGAGCTTGATCATCTGGATGCCGAGACGATGCGCGAGCGGCGCGTAGATTTCGAGCGTCTCCTTGGCCTTGCGCGTCGCCGAGGTGGACTCGACGAAGCCCCACGTCCGCGCGTTGTGCAGGCGGTCGGCCAGCTTGATCACGAGCACGCGGATGTCCTTCGACATCGCGATGACCATCTTGCGGACGGTCTCGGCCTGGGCACTGTCGCCGTACTTGACCTTGTCGAGCTTCGTGACGCCGTCGACGAGCATGGCGATCTCGTCGCCGAAGTCCTGCCGGAGCTGGTCGAGCTGGTAGTCGGTGTCCTCGACGGTGTCGTGGAGCAGCGCTGCCGCGATGGTGATCGGCCCGATGCCGAGGTCGGCGAGGATCTGGGCCACGGCGACCGGGTGCGTGATGTACGGCTCGCCCGACTTGCGCTTCTGGCCGTCGTGGGCCCGTTCGGCCACTGAGTACGCCCGCTCGATGAGCGTGACGTCGCCCTTGGGATGGTGCGACCGGACCGTGCGGATCAGGGTGTCGACGGCGCCGGCCGGCTGGGCGCGCGAGAACAGGCGCGGGAGCAGCGACCGGAGGGACCCGAGGTTGCCCGTCGTGTTCAGGCCGAGCGGCGGACTGGTGGGCTCGGACGGTGATCCCGGGCGGCTCGCCGCGGAGTCGTCCTGCTTCGAGGATTCACGGGTGTCCGTCATGCTGCGCCTCCCAGGACCTGATCCGACAACACTACGCGCGTCGGGTCAGTGCCCGTGACCGTGTTCGCCGGCGGCTGTGGCGTCGGCGTCATCGCGGATGACCGGGGCGCCCGCCGACTCCCAGGCGACCATGCCGCCGGCGAGGTTGACCGCCGGCACCCCCGCCTGTTCGAGTGCGGCCACCACCCGGGCTGAGCGCATGCCCGAGTGGCAGACGACGATGGCCGGCTCGTCCGTCGGCTCGATCTCGCTCCACCGTTCGGTGAACTCGGACATCGGCACGAGGGAGGCCTGCGGCGCGTGGACCTCGGCCCACTCCCCCGGCTCGCGGACGTCGTACAGCCGGGAGCCGGAGGCGATGCGGGCGAGGGCGTCCTCGACGGTGATCTCCTGCACGGTGATCAGGCCTCGGCCGCTGCGTCGGCCGGCACGCCGACCTCGGCGCGCCGCTTGGCGTTCGCGGCTTCCTTCTTGGCGTCCGCCTGCTTGATCTTCGGCTCGTTCTCGCGCAGGTGTGCGTACATGGGCGACGCGATGAAGATCGTCGAGTACGTGCCGACGATGATGCCGATGAACAGGGCGAGTGAGATGTCCCGCAGCGTTCCGGCACCGAGGACGTACGACCCGATGAAGAGGATCGCTGCGACCGGCAGCAGTGCGACGATCGAGGTGTTGATCGAGCGGACGAGGGTCTGGTTGACGGCCAGGTTCACCGACTGCACGAAGGTGCGGTGCGACTCCATCCCGGTGTTCTCGCGGACCTTGTCGAACACCACCACGGTGTCGTAGAGGGAGTACCCGAGGATCGTGAGGAAGCCGATCACCGCCGCGGGCGTGACCTCGAGCCCCACGATGCCGTACACACCGGCGGTGATGAGCAGGTCGTGGACCAGCGCCACCATGGCGGACAGCGACATCTTCCAGGTGCGGAAGTACAGCGCCATGAACACGGCGGCCAGGGCCAGGAAGATCACCAGGCCACGGATGGCCTGCGCGAGGACGTCGGCACCCCAGGTCGCGCCGATGAACGTCGAGGCGACCTCGGACTCGTCGACGTCGTACGCCTTCGCCAGTGCCGACTGGACCTCGGTGGTCTCGCGGTCGGTGAGCTGGCCGGTCTGCACGCGGATGCCGTGCGTCCCGAGCTGTGAGACGCGCGGGATCTCGTCGGAGACGATGCCCTCGACGGTGTTCGTCGCGAGGTTCTGGTCGACCGACTTGACGTCGGAGATCGTGAACTCGGACCCGCCGGTGAACTCGATGCCGAGCTGGTACCCGCCGCGGAGCCACGGCACCGCCAGGGAGACCACGATCGCCACGACGGCGATGAGGTACCAGGTGCGACGGCGGCCGACGATGTCGTACGACCGCTTGCCGGTGTAGAGGTCGTTGCCGAACTTGCTGAAGCTCGCCATCAGCTGTCCTTCCCGTTCGGCGCCCCGCCGTTGCCGGCCTTGCGCTCCGCGATGGTCTGTCGTCGCTGTGCCTCACCGGCACTGCGCTGGCGCTTGCCGTCCACGACCGGTGCGCGGAACTGCGCGCGACCGCGGTAGACCGCCCCGAGTGCCGCCGGGTCGAGGCCGGAGAACCGGTGCCCCTCGTTGAAGAAGCGGCGGCGGGAGATGAGCTGGAGCATCGGGTGCGTGAAGAGGATCACGACCACGATGTCGATGAGCGTCGTGAGGAGCAGCGTGAACGCGAAGCCCTTCACGTCGCTGACCGCGAGGACGTAGAGCACGATGGCGGCGAGGAAGTTGATCGAGTCGGACGCGATGATCGTGCGGAACGCCCGCTTCCACCCGGACTCGACGGCGCCCTCGAGGGCGCGTCCGTCGCGGAGTTCGTCGCGGATGCGCTCGAAGTACACGATGAACGAGTCCGCCGTGATGCCGATCGCGACGATCAGACCGGCGACACCGGCCAACGACAGGCGGTAGTCGACCCGCCAGGACATGATCGCGATGACCAGGTACGTCAGCGCCGCGGCGACACCGAGCGACAGGACGGTCACGAACGCCAGCGCTCGGTACTGGATGACCGAGTAGATGATCACCAGGATCAACCCGATCAGCCCCGCGACGAGACCGCCGATGAGCTGGGCGGTGCCGAGCGTCGCCGAGATGTTCTCGTTCGACTGCACCTGGAAGTTGATCGGCAGCGCGCCGTACTTCAGCTGGTCGGCCAGGGTCTTCGCGGACTCCGACGTGAAGGACCCGCTGATCTGCGCCTTGCCGTTGGTGATGGCGGCGTTCGTGCTCGGGGCGGTGATGACGCTGCCGTCCAGCACGATCGCGAACTGGTTCTGCGGCTGCTGCAGGGACACGAGGCGGTTGGTGACCGACCGGAAGTCCTTGGTGCCCTCGCCGTTGAACGTCAGGTTGACGGCCCACTCGCCCGTGGTGGTGCCCTGCGAGCTCGTCGCGAGGCCGGAGGTGGCGTTCGAGATGTCCGCGCCGGAGACCTCGACCGGGCCGAGGATGTACTTGCCGGCGCCGTCAGCGTCACAGGTGACCAGCGGCTCGTCGTCCGGTGCGGTGGTGACGTCGTCCGGGGCCTTGCAGTTGTAGTTCGTGAAGAGGTCCTGCAGCTTCGGCGTGACCCACGCCAGGTCGCTCGCGTTGGACGGCTTCGTGCTCGGCGTCGCAGCGAGGGACGCGGGCGGCGAGTACGGCGTCGGCGATGCGCTCGAGCCCGAGGCGCCGCCGACCGAGGTGTTCGTCGCGGCCTCGGTGTAGAGCACCGGGCGGAAGGTGAGCTTCGCCGCGGCCTCGATGCGCTGGATCGTCTGCTGGTCCGGCTTGCCCGGGATCGACACGACGATGTTGTTGGCGCCCTGCGTGTTGATCTCGGACTCCGAGACACCGGTGGCGTCGATGCGCTGGCGGATGATGTTCACCGCCTGCTGCAGCTGCTGCGAGGTGACGGAGCCGCCCTCGGTGTTCTGCGCCGCGAGGGTCAGCTGTGTGCCGCCCTGCAGGTCGAGGGCGAGCTCGGGGACCCAGCTCGCGCCCTCGTACCACTTGCCCGTGTCGTCCTTGGAGGTGCTCGCGAGGATCGACGCGGCCGTGTTCAGGCCGGCGAGGATCGCGATCAGGATCACCAACCAGGTGAGCGAGCGCAACGCCTTCTTGACGGGTGTCGATCGTGCCACCGGTCGTCTCGTCTTTCTGTCAGGACCGTCGGCGTCAGACGCCGTCGGAGGGGTGTCGCCACCGGGTCACGGTCGTGTCCCGGTGCCCGAGGGGTCTAGTCCTCGGTCTTGCGCTTCGCCTGCTCGGCGTCGTCCGCACGCTCGCCGTAGATCGGCTCGCCGTTGAGTTCGGTGACGTGCTTGGGCTCGTCCTCGGTGGCGGTCGTCGTCTCGATGTCCGAGGCGGTGTCGTCGACGACGCGGGAGAGCGTCTGACGGTGGACGGTGACGACGGTGCCGGGAGCGATCTCGACGTCGGCGGTGACCTTCTCGTCGTCGACGGAGAGGAGCGTGCCGTACAGACCGAAGGACAGCATCACGCGAGCACCCGGCACCATCTTGGTGGCGAGCTCGCCCTGCTGCTTCTTGCGCTTGCGGCTGTTGTAGAACATGAAGGCCGCGAACGCCACGACGATGACGATGAGGATGACTTCTTGACCCATGGTTGCATTGCCTTCTCTGGTATTTCGGTTTCGGGCCGTAGCAGTCTAGGGCACCGGGCTGTGGCTGGCGTCGCGGCCGGTTGACGGGCCGGGATCACTCGTCGTCGAACAGGCCGGGCATCGCCGAGGCGCCCGGCTGCCCGGGCGTGAGCCCGAGGTGACGCCAGGCCGACGGGGTCGCGATGCGTCCGCGTGGCGTCCTGGTGACGAGCCCGATCCGGACGAGGAAGGGCTCGACGACGGACTCGATCGTCTCGGACTCCTCGCCCACGGAGACGGCCAGGGTGTTCAACCCGACCGGGCCGCCGTCGAAGCGGGTCAGCATGGTCTCGAGCACGGCACGGTCGAGGCGGTCGAGGCCGAACTCGTCGACGTCGTAGAGCTCGAGCGCACCCTGGACCGCGGCCATGCCGTCGCCCGTGGCGTGCACGAGCTCGTAGTCGCGGACTCGGCGCAGCAGACGGTTCGCGATGCGGGGTGTCCCCCGCGACCGACCGGCGATCTCCCGCAGGGCGAACCGGTCGAAGTCGAGACCGAGCAGGTGGGCCGCTCGGATGAGGACCTGCTCGAGCTCGTCGCGCTCGTAGAACTCGAGGTGCGCGGTGAAGCCGAAGCGGTCCCGCAGCGGGTTCGGCAGCAGGCCGGCACGGGTGGTGGCACCGACGAGGGTGAACGGCGGGAGGTCGAGCGGGATGCTCGTCGCCCCGGCGCCCTTGCCCACCATGACGTCGATGCGGAAGTCCTCCATCGCCAGGTAGAGCATCTCCTCCGCCGAACGCGCCATGCGGTGGATCTCGTCGATGAAGAGGACCTCGCCCGGCATGAGCGACGAGAGCACCGCGGCGAGGTCACCGGCGTGCTGGATCGCCGGGCCGCTCGACATCCGGAGCGGCCGACCCGACTCGTGCGCGACGATCATCGCGAGGGTGGTCTTGCCGAGGCCAGGAGGGCCAGCCATCAGGATGTGGTCCGGCGTGCGGTCCTGCATCGCCGCGGCCCGCAGCAGCAGGTCGAGCTGTCCCCGGACCTTGCGCTGTCCGACGAACTCGGCCAGCGACTTCGGTCGGAGGGCGCCCTCGAACGCGAGTTCCTCGGGCGACTCGGCGTCGGCCGCGGTGATCCCGCCGCTCATCGAGCGGCTCCGCTGGGACGGAGGGCGCCGAGTGCCGCACGGAGGAGCGCCTGCGTGCCCATCGCCGCCACGCCGGGCTCGGTGGCGATGGTGTCGTCGACGGCTGTGCGGGCGGTGTCCTCACGCCAGCCGAGCCCGACGAGCGCGGTGACGACGTCCTCGGATGCCGGGTGCGCGACCCCACCGCGCGCGCCGGTGGGCGCGGTGGGCGTCTCGAACGCGACGAGCTTGCCGGAGAGCGCGACGATGATGAGCTTGGCGGTCTTCGGACCGATGCCGGAGACCTTGCGGAACGCGCCGTCGTCGTCCTTCGCCACGGCGTTCGCGATCTGCGACGGGTCCATCTGCCCGAGGACGCCCAGCGCCGACTTCGGTCCGACGCCGGAGACGCTGCGGAGCAGGTCGAAGACGCGGAGAGCGTCCGTGGACTCGAAGCCGAAGAGCAGGTGCTCGTCTTCTCGGACGATCATCGCGGTGCGCAGGAAGACCTCTGCCCCGTGACGGAGCGTCAGCGCGTGGGCCGGTGTCACGGTGACGAGGTAGCCGACCCCCGCACACTCGACCACGACGCTCGAACCGGCGATGTCGATGCAGGTCCCACGGAGGCTCGCGATCATGCCCCGAGCCTAGGGGCAGCGGCCGACGACGACGCGCGCCGCGCTGCGGCCTCGGCACGCTGGAGCGGCGAGGCGGCGCGGTTGATGGGCGAGGCTGCGCTGCGGCCGGTGGTGCCGGCCTGCGCGTCCCGCCATGCGCGCTGTGCCGGGGTGAGGGTCCCGGTGCCGGTGCTGACCGCATCGGGTGCACCGAGCCTCCAGGCATGGCAGACGGCCAGGGCGAGCGCGTCGGCGGCGTCTGCCGGTTTCGGTGCCTCGGCGAGTCCGAGGACGCGGGCGATCATCGCCTGCACCTGGCGCTTGTCGGCGTTGCCGTAGCCGGTGACGGCTGCCTTGACCTCGGACGGGGTGTGCAGCCCGACCGGGATGCCGCGGACGGCTGCCGCGTGCAGGGCGAGTCCTGCGGCCTGGGCGGTGCCCATCACCGTGCGGACGTTCGCCTGGGCGAAGACCCGCTCCACCGCGACGGCGTCCGGGTGGTGGGTCTCGATCTGCTCCGCGATGCCCGACGCGATCAGGACGAGGCGCTGCTCGAGCGCCATGTCCGCCGGGGTGCGCACCACTGTGACGTGCACGAGTCGAGCGCGACGGTCCGGGGTGACCTCGACCACCCCGACACCGCAGCGGGTGAGCCCGGGGTCCACCCCGAGCACGCGGAGCACCGGCTCAGTCCTCGTCCTCGTCGAGCTCGGCCTGGACGTCGGCGGGGACGTCGAAGTTCGCGTAGACGTTCTGCACGTCGTCGCTGTCTTCGAGGGCGTCGATCAGACGGAACACCTTGCGGGCGGTCTCGGCGTCGACGGGGACCTTGAGACCGGGGACGAACTCGGCGTCGGCGGAGTCGTAGTCGATGCCGGCGTCCTGCAGTGCGGTGCGGGCCGAGACGAGATCGCTCGCCTCGGTGATGACCTCGAAGCCACCGCCCTGGTCGATGACGTCCTCGACACCGGCGTCGAGCACGGCCGTCATGACGTCGTCCTCGGTCAGGCCGTCGACCTTGGTGACGGAGATGACGCCCTTGCGCGCGAAGTTGTAGGCGACGCTGCCCGGGTCGGCCATGGTGCCGCCGTTCCGCGACATCGCGGTGCGGACCTCGGCTGCTGCGCGGTTCTTGTTGTCCGTCAGGCACTCGATGAGCATCGCGACGCCGTTCGGGGCGTAGCCCTCGTACATGATGGTCGTGTACTCGATCGACTCACCGGTGAGGCCGGCGCCACGCTTGACCGCGCGGTCGATGTTGTCGTTCGGCACCGAGGTCTTCTTGGCCTTCTGGATGGCGTCGACCAGGGTCGGGTTGCCCGACAGGTCAGCGCCGCCCATCTTCGCGGCGACCTCGATGTTCTTGATGAGCTTGGCGAACGACTTCGCACGGCGGCCGTCGATGACGGCCTTCTTGTGCTTGGTGGTCGCCCACTTGGAATGCCCGGACACGGTTCTCCTTGCGTCGTGCGGAAAGTCCAGATCAGTTTACCGGCCGGGAGGCCCGCCGTGCGCCCGGCGCGCAGGCCCTGTGGACAGGTGGTCGGCCTGGGCGCCTGTGAGGCGCTGGGGTCGCGACGAGACGCCGGTGTCTCGCACGCTCCGACGAGACACCGGTGCCTGGCGCGGGGGGCGCGGGTCAGGCGTGGCGGACGAGGTCGAGGAAGCGCCGGTGGAAGCGGTCCTCTCCGGCGACCTCCGGGTGGAAGGCACTGGCGATGACGTTGCCCTGCTGCACCGCGACGACCTGGCCGTCCGACAGCGCCCCGAGGACGTGGACCCCGGCACCGTGCTGCTCCACCACGGGCGCGCGGATGAAGACCGCGTGCACCGGCGCGTCGCCGAGGTCGGGCATCGGGATGTCCGTCTCGAAGGAGTCGTTCTGGCTGCCGAAGGCGTTGCGGCGCACCGTCGTGTCGAGGACCCCGAGGGTCTGCTGCCCGCCGATCGCGTTCGTGATGCGCGCGCTGAGCATGATCATCCCTGCGCAGGTGCCGTAGGTGGGCAGCCCAGCGCGGATGGCCTCGGAGAGCGGCTCAGCGACACCGAACGCCCGGGACAGCTTGTCCATCACGCTGGACTCGCCACCGGGGATCACGACGCCGTGCAGTGCCGCGATCTCCTCGGGACGACGGAGCGGCACCACCTCGGCGCCGAGCTCCGTCAGCGAGGCGATGTGCTCGCGGAAGTCACCCTGCAGCGCGAGCACCCCGATGCGGGGCGCCGCGCCCGTGGTCGGACTACCAGCCACGCTCGGCGAGGCGGTGCGGCGCGGGGACGTCGGCGACGTTGATGCCGACCATCGCCTCTCCCAGACCACGCGAGACCTCGGCGATGACCTTGGGGTCGTCGTGGAAGGTCACTGCCTTGACGATCGCGGCGGCACGCTTGGCCGGGTCGCCGGACTTGAAGATGCCGGAGCCGACGAAGACGCCGTCGGCGCCGAGCTGCATCATCATCGCCGCGTCGGCCGGGGTGGCGACACCACCGGCGGTGAACAGGACGACGGGGAGCGTCCCGGTGCTGGCGACCTCCTTGACCACGTCGTAGGGCGCCTGCAGCTCCTTGGCGGCGACGTAGAGCTCGTCGTCCTTCAGGTGGCGGAGCGCCGCGATCTCCTTGGCGATGGTGCGGATGTGACGGGTGGCCTCGGACACGTCACCGGTGCCCGCTTCGCCCTTGGAGCGGATCATGGCCGCGCCCTCGGTGATGCGACGGAGTGCTTCGCCGAGGTTCGTGGCGCCACAGACGAAGGGCGTGGTGAAGTTCCACTTGTCGATGTGGTTGACGTAGTCCGCCGGGGACAGGACCTCGGACTCGTCGATGTAGTCGACGCCGAGCTCCTGCAGCACCTGGGCCTCGACGAAGTGGCCGATGCGGGCCTTCGCCATGACGGGGATGGACACCGCGGCGATGATCTCCTCGATCATCGAGGGGTCCGACATGCGGGCCACGCCACCCTGCGCACGGATGTCGGCGGGCACACGCTCGAGGGCCATGACGGCGGTGGCGCCGGCTTCCTCGGCGATGCGGGCCTGCTCGGCGTCGATGACGTCCATGATGACGCCGCCCTTGAGCATCTCCGCCAGGCCGCGCTTCACGCGGGACGAGCCGGTGATGGAGGTGCCGGGAGTGCTGGTGCCGGGGGTGCTGGTGCTGTCGCTCATGATCCCCCCATCCTAGTGCTGAGCGCTCAGGACTGCTGTGCGGACCAGCCTTCTGCGACCAGTCGTCTGGTGTCGCCGAGCATCTGCGACATCGACTTCGTCCTGGCGATGACGGGGAAGAAGTTCGAGTCCGACTCCCACCGCGGCACGACGTGCTGGTGCAGGTGCCCGGCGACGCCGGCGCCGGCGACCTCGCCCTGGTTCATGCCGATGTTGAAGGCGTCGCAGTGTGAGACCTGCCGCAGGACCCGCATCGCGGTCTGCGTGAGCTCGCCGATCTCGCGGAGCTCCTCCGGGGTGGCCTCGTCGTAGAGGGGTACGTGCCGGTACGGGCAGACCAGCAGGTGGCCGTTGTTGTACGGGTACAGGTTGAGCAGCACGTAGGCATGCTCTCCCCTGGCCACGATGAGGGCGTCCTCGTCGGACTTCTGCGGGGCCTCGCAGAACGGGCAGTCGTCCTTGTGCCCGCGGCCCTCGCCGGCGCGACCGGAGTCGATGTACGCCATCCGGTGCGGGTTCCACAGGCGCTGGAAGGCATCCGGGACCGCGGCCTGTGTGGCAGCGTCCCGGATGACCAGCGGGTCGTCCTCGGCGTCGGGCATCAGACCTGCGCGCGCTCGCGGATCGCGGTGAGGATGCGCTCGACGGCGTCGTCGACGGGCACGGCGTTGTCCTGGCGGCCGTCACGGAAGCGGAAGCTCACGGCACCGGCGTCGCGGTCGTCGCCACCGGCGATGAGCTGGAACGGCACCTTCTGCTTGGTGTGCGTGCGGATCTTCTTCTGCATGCGGTCGTCGGAGTGGTCGACCTCGGCACGGACGCCCTCGGCGTGGAGCTTGGCGATGACCTCGTCGAGGTAGTCGCCGTACTCCTCGGCGACGGGGATCCCGACGACCTGGACCGGGGCGAGCCAGGCCGGGAACGCGCCAGCGTAGTGCTCGGTCAGGACCCCGAAGAAGCGCTCGATCGACCCGAACAGCGCACGGTGGATCATCACGGGGCGCTGCCGGGTGCCGTCGGCCGCGGCGTACTCGATGCCGAAGCGCTCGGGCAGGTTGAAGTCGAGCTGCACGGTCGACATCTGCCAGGTGCGGCCGATGGCGTCTCGGGCCTGCACGGAGATCTTCGGGCCGTAGAACGCGGCACCGGCGGGGTCCGGCACGAGTTCCAGGCCGGACTCCTCGGCGACCTCGCGCAGGGTGTTGGTGGCCTCGTCCCAGACGTCGTCGTCGCCGACGTACTTCTCCGGGTCCTTCGTGGAGAGCTCGAGGTAGAAGTCGTCGAGACCGTAGTCACGGAGCAGCGACAGCACGAACTCGAGCGTCGTGGTCAGCTCCTCCTTCATCTTCTCCTTGGTGGTGAAGATGTGGGCGTCGTCCTGGGTCATGCCGCGAACCCGGGTGAGGCCGTGGATGACGCCGGACTTCTCGTTGCGGTAGACCGTGCCGAACTCGAACATCCGGAGCGGCAGGTCGCGGTAGGACCGGGGCTGCGAGCGGTACGCCAGGATGTGCATCGGGCAGTTCATCGGCTTGAGGTAGTAGTCCGCGCCCTGGCGGGTGACGTTGCCCTCCTCGTCCGTCGCCTGGTCCATGTGCATGGCCGGGAACATGCCGTCCTTGTACCACCCGAGGTGGCCGGACTGCTCGAACAGGTCGCCCTTGGTGATGTGCGGCGTGTAGACGAACGAGTAGCCGTTCTGCTCGTGTCGACGGCGCGAGTAGTCCTCCATCTCACGACGGATGATGCCGCCCTTGGGGTGGAAGATCGCCAGCCCGGACCCGATCTCGTCGGGGAAGGAGAACAGGTCGAGCTCGGCCCCGAGCTTGCGGTGGTCGCGCTTGGCAGCTTCCTCGAGTCGCACCAGGTACGCCTTGAGCTGGTCCTTGTCGGGCCAGGCGGTGCCGTAGACGCGCTGCAGCTGGGGGTTCTTCTCCGAGCCGCGCCAGTAGGCGGCCGCGACGCGCATCAGCTTGGCGGCGTTGCCGATCCAGCGGGTGTGCGGCACGTGCGGGCCACGACAGAGGTCCTGCCACACGACGTCGCCGGACTTCGGGTCGACGTTCTCGTACACGGTGAGCTCGCCGGCGCCGACCTCGACGCTCTCGCCGGAGTCGCCCTCGGACGCGGCGCCCTTGAGCCCGATGAGCTCCTGCTTGTAGGGCTCCCCCGCCATCAGCTCGCGGGCCTCGTCGTCCGTCACGACCCGGCGACGGAAGCGCTGGGCCTGCTTGACGATGCGGTCCATGCCCTTCTCGATGGCCTTGAGGTCCTCGGGGGTGAAGGGCTCGGCGACGTCGAAGTCGTAGTAGAAGCCGTCCGTGACGGGCGGACCGATCCCGAGCTTGGCGTCCGGGTTGATCTGCTGCACGGCCTGCGCGAGCACGTGCGCGGCCGAGTGTCGGAGGATGTCGAGGCCGTCCTGCTCGTCGAGGGTGACGGGCTCGGCGGTCGCACCGTCCTGCACCTCGGCAGCGAGGTCCTTGAGGACGCCGTCGACACGGATGGCGACGACGCCGCGGACGCCGTCGAAGAGCTCGGTGCCCGTCGTGGTCGTCGTCGCGGTGCGGGGCTCGGGTGCCTGGGGCACGTCTGCGGGCTGGCCGGCTTCCGGCGTTGCGACTGACTCGGTCACGATGGTGGGACTCCTCGTTCGGGATGGTGCGTCAAGACTAGTGCGCGGGGGCAGGCGCGAGCGCGGACTCAGGCGGGGACGGCACCGAGCGTGGTGACGGGCAGGCGCGACTCGAGACGCTCGCGGCCGGCCAGCCCGTCGAGCTCGAGCAGGGCGGCGAACCCGATCGCCTCGTACCCGGCACGTTCGAGCAGCGTGATGGTCGCAGCGCCGGTGCCACCGGTCGCGAGCACGTCGTCCACGACCAGCACGCGGGTGCCCGCCGGGAGCTGTGCCGGACGGAGCTCGAGTTCGGCCTCGCCGTACTCGAGCGCGTACTGCTCGCTGAGCACCTCGCCGGGGAGCTTGCCGGCCTTGCGGACCGTCAGCACGCCGACCTGGTGCTGTGCCGCGATCCCGCCGGCGAGGGCGAACCCGCGGGCCTCGATCCCGGCGACCGCGGCGAACCCGCCACCGACGGCGAACGGCGCCGCGAGCGCTTCGCAGACCCGACCGAACGCGACGGCGTCGGCGAACACCGGGGTGACGTCGCGGAACAGGATGCCCGGCTTCGGGAAGTCGGGCACGATCGCCGTGAGTCGCTGGACGAGGTCGGACGCGGTTTCGGTCATGCACCAACCGTACGGTCAGCACGCCCCCTGGACGGACACCGCAGGCAGCCGGACGGGCAACGGGTGGTCCGATCGTCGAGACGGTCGGACCACCCGTTGCGTGGTGCCGGATGGGCTCATCGCCACAGGTGCATCGTGGCGCCGAGCATCACCCACTCGGCCTCGCGCGCCGCACGCTCCTGGCGGAGCTGATGGGCGACGAGGGGGTCGACGGGCAGCCGCTTCGTGCGGGTGCGTCGACTCCAGATGACGAGTGCCATCCCGAGGCGCATCGCGATCCGGTCGGTCAGGGCGACCGAACGGGCTGCGGGCTTCGTGGCGGGACGGCGGAGGACGGACTTCGTGGACATGCTGGTCACCGGTTCTTCGTGCGGGTCTGGCAGGGATCCGGGCACGACGGAGCGTCGTCACCGGACGGAGCCAGGGCGCGACGGAACAGGTGCGCCCGGGCAGGGGAATCGACGATCGACGATGACAGGGAATGCACACGACAATGCGTCGAGAATGTGGTCCGACATTTCGTGACGACGACCCGCCCGCACGTCTGGTCGGCATTCCTCGCCACGGCCCGGTCACCACACGACATCAGTCGTGTGGCCGGGCGGCGGTGCGAGGACACCGCGGACCAGGGATCGGTCAGCGGCGGACGACCACAGCGCGAGGCGAGCTCGGCATCAGCCCGGAGTGGGCGTGGTCATCGGGACCAGCGGCCCGTCGGAGCGACGGACCAGTGCGTGACGGACGCGGTCGTGTCAGTGGGACCCGGCGAAGGAGCCGATGGTCCCACGGACTGCACGGAACGGCGTCTGCGTGGTGAAGGTGATGATCGAGATCATGGTCGGCCCCCTTTCGGCGCGGGTCAGGAATTCCACTGGTGCTGTCGAGAACCGTGTTCGCGACGTGTGAACAGTAGCGACATTCTCATCGATCGCGCAACCCATTCGAGGAAATGAAATGAGATTGCAGAACCGAACACGGGAGAACGCCCCGGGACCGATCGGTCCCGGGGCGTTCTCGCGAGGTGGTGCCTAGACCGCGGCCGGCGTGGTCACCCGGGCCCGGAGCGACCCGTCCGCCACGGTGATCCGGACGGTGTCACCGGCCTGCACGGCACCCTCGACGACGAGCGTCGCCACGCGGTCGTCGACCTCGCGCTGGATCAGGCGACGGAGCGGTCGGGCGCCGTACTCGGGCTCGTACCCGTGCTCGGCGAGCCAGTCCACCGCGGCCTCGTCGACCGCGAGCACCATGTCCTGCGCGATGAGGCGCATCGAGCTCTCGGCCAGCAGCAGCGACACGATCGAGCGCAGCTGCGTCCGGTCGAGCTTGCGGAAGAGCACGATCTCGTCGATGCGGTTGATGAACTCGGGGCGCATCGACTCGCGGAGCTTGCCCATCACCCGGTTCCGCAGGTCGTCGTCGCCGTAGCCGCCGTCCGCCGACGCGGAGAACCCGAGCGCGCCGGAGCGCGACGCGAGGAACTCCGAGCCGATGTTCGACGTCATGATGACGACCGTGTTGCGGAAGTCGACCGTGCGGCCCTGCCCGTCCGTGAGCCGACCGTCGTCGAGCACCTGGAGCAGCAGGTTGAACACGTCCGGGTGCGCCTTCTCGACCTCGTCGAGCAGGATCACCGAGTACGGGTTCCGACGGACGCGTTCGGTCAGCTGACCGGCCTCGTCGTAGCCGACGTACCCGGGAGGGGCACCGACCAGGCGGGACACGGTGTGCCGCTCGCCGAACTCGCTCATGTCGAAGCGGAGCATCGCCGACTCGTCACCGAACAGCGACGACGCGAGGGCCTTCGCGAGCTCGGTCTTGCCGACCCCGGTCGGTCCGAGGAACAGGAAGCTGCCGACCGGACGACGTGGGTCGCCCATCCCGGTCCGGCTGCGGCGCACCGCGGTCGCGATGGCGCGCACCGCATCCTCCTGTCCGACGACCCGCTCGTGCAGCTCGTCCTCCAGTCGGGCAAGACGGGTCCGGTCACCCTGGGTGAGCCGGGCTGCGGGGATGCCGGTGGCGCGGGACACGACGGCAGCGATGTCCGCCTCCGTGATCTCGGAGTCGGCCTGGTCCGGACGGGAGGCCCGCCCAGCGTCCGCCGATGCGGCGGCGGTGATCCGGGCCTCCAGGTCGGCGGTGGCGTCCCGCAGGCGCGACGCTTCCTCGTAGCGCTCCTCAGTGACGGCGCGGTCCTTGTCCGCCAGCAGCTCGGCGAGCTGGTCGCGGAGCGCCTCGACGTCGACGTACCCCGATCGGAGGAGGCGGCGCCGTGCACCTGCCTGGTCGATGAGGTCGATGGCCTTGTCGGGCAGGTGCCGGTCGGTCACGTAGCGGTGCGAGAGCTCGACCGCTGCGCGCAGCGCGTCGGCCGTGTAGGTGACGCCGTGGTGGTCGGCGTAGCGGGGGCTGAGGCCGGTGAGGATCGCGACGGCGTCCTCGACGCTCGGCTCCCCCACCGTGACCGGCTGGAAGCGGCGCTCGAGCGCGGCGTCCTTCTCGATCCGGCGGTACTCGTTGAGGGTCGTCGCGCCGACCATGTGCAGGTCGCCGCGGGCCAGGCGGGGCTTGAGGATGTTACCCGCGTCCATCGAGCCGCCCTCGCCGCCTCCACCGGCACCGACGACGGTGTGCAGTTCGTCGACGAAGACGATGAGCTCGTCGGCGTGCGCGCTGATCTCGTCGAGGGCCGTCGTCAGACGCTCCTCGAAGTCGCCGCGGTAGCGGGTGCCGGCGAGCATGGCGGGCAGGTCGAGTGCGACGACGCGCTTGCCCTGCAGCAGGGCGGGGACGTCGCCGTCGACGATGCGCTGGGCGAGGCCCTCGACGATCGCGGTCTTGCCGACGCCGGGCTCACCGATCAGGACGGGGTTGTTCTTGGACCGACGGAGCAGGATCTCGACGGTCTGCTCGATCTCGTCCGCGCGGCCGATCACCGGGTCGATGTGCCCGTCGCGGGCGCGCTGGGTGAGGTCGGTGCCGAACTGGTCGAGGGTCGGCGTCTGGGACGCGGTCTCGATCGTGTCGTCGCGTGTTCCGGGCATGGGGCGCCCCTCTCGTGCCGCGTCGGCGGCCTGCTGTGCGTAGGACTGCATGACGGCCGGGGTGATCCCGGCGTTCGCGAGGAGCTGGCCGGTGACCGTCTCCTGGTCCATGACGAGCGCGAAGAAGACGTGCTCGGGGTCGGTGTAGGTGCTGCCGAAGCCCCGTGCGGCCTGCGTGGCCTCGACGAGGATCCGCTGGGCCGAGGGCGTCAGCGCGGGACGGCCCTCGACGGGCTCGGACGACGGGGCGGGGAGACGCTGTTCGACCTCGGCCGCGAGGCGCTCGGGGTCGACGCCCGCGGACCGCACGACGGCGTCGAACGGCTCGGTGCGGACGAGCACGTGCAGCACGTGCAGGGCGTCGATCTCCCGCTGCCCCTGCTCGACCGCGTACTCGGCGGTGCGCTGGAGCATCTCGTGGGTCCGACGGCTGAGCAGTCGGGTGATGTCGACGGGGCGGCCGAACGGCATGGAGCGCTGCTGGCCGGTGTCCTGGGCGGCGAGGAGGCGTGCGAGGAACTCGTCGAACGAGTCACGCCCGCCGATGGGGCCGGATGGTTCTGGCAACGGGACCTCCTGGGGTACTTGAGTGCCTTCGACTCAATGCAACGCAGGGGGTACCGGGGCATTCCCGGTCGTGGAAGAAAGTTGCGCCGACCCGACTCAGGTCCGCGCGATGGCCGCCGTGGTCGCTTCCGTGACGCGGAGGAGGTCCGCGGGGGCGATCTCGATGTCGAAACCCCGACGCCCGCCGGACACGAAGATCGTCGGGTAGTCGGCGGCCGACGCGTCGAGCACCGTGCGGATCTTCGAGCGCTGCCCGACGGGGCTGATGCCCCCGACGACGTACCCCGTGCGCTTCTCCGCCAGGGCGGGGTCGGCGAGGCTCGCCTTCTTGCCGCCGACCGCCGCGGCGATGGCCTTGAGGTCGAGCCGGTTCGCCACGGGGACGATCGCCACCGCCAACGCGCCGTCCACGGACACGACGAGCGTCTTGAAGACCTGCTCCTCGCGGAGCCCGAGCGCGGCAGCCGCCTCTTCGCCGAAGTTCGTCGCCGTCTCGTGGTGCTCGTAGACGTGTGGGACGAACGGCACGCCCGCACGCTCCAGCGCCAGCGTCGCGGGGGTGCTCGGGGAGGTCATGCGGTGATCCTCCCGTGCCGGACCGACCAGCGGACCGCGGCGCGCGGGGCTTAGGCTGAACGGACCATGACCGTCATCGAGGTGATCCTGCGCGCAGTCGCCGCGCTGCTCGCCGTCGACCCCACCACGGGCGTCCTGCCGCTGCTCGCCGTGGCCGCCCTCGGCGTCGCAGCCGTCGCCGCCGCGGTGGTCGTCGCGCAGGTGGTCGCCCTGGTGCTCGGGATCCGGGTCGGGCCGGCACCGTCCGAGGCCGACCGCCCGGTCGACGTCGTCACGCGGATCGCGTGGAGCCACCCCGACGCCGCTGGACACGCGCGCCCGAGGGCCCCTGGGGTGGTCCGCGCGACCTGACGCCGATCGAACGGTGGCGGGTCGCTCACGTGACCCCGACCACCCCACTCGAACGGAACCGTCATGGACCTCTCCACCCTGCCCGTCGTCAGCACGCTGCTGCAGCTCGGCGCCGACCTGCTCGCCACGCTCTCCGGAGCGCTCTCCCCCGTCGCGGGGCCGCTCGCCGCGGCGCTCGCCGTCGTGCTCGTCACCCTCCTGGTGCGTGCCGCGCTCGTGCCGCTGTCCGTCCTGCAGGTCCGGGCGGAGCGTGACCGCCGCCGCCTCGCCCCCCGGCTGGCAGCCCTCCGGCAGCGCCACGGTGCAGACCGGGAGCGGCTGCAGCGTGCCGTGCAGGAGCTGTACACCGCCGAGCACGTGTCACCCCTCGCCGGCTGCCTGCCCGTCCTCGCCCAGGCGCCGGTCGTGTCGCTGCTGTACGCCCTCTTCACGCACACGAGCATCGCGGGGACGACGAACGCCCTGCTCGAGGCCACGCTCGCCGGGGTGCCGCTCGGACAGTCCCTGGTGGCCGTCGTCACGTCGCCGCTGTGGGTGCACGCGTGGGTGGTGGTCGTGCTGCTCGTCGTGCTCACCGTCGTGGTCGAGGCCACGCGTCGGTCAGCCCTGCACTGGAACCCGGTGGCGGCACCGGACACCGAGGTGCCCGGCGCTGCAGCGGCGACGGCCATCGGTCGGTGGGCACCCTTCCTGACGGTCGGGTTCGCCGCGATCGCGCCGCTGGCCGCAGCGCTCTACGTCGTGACGAGTGCCACGTGGACCCTCGGCGAGCGGGCGGTGCTGCGGCGGCTGGTGCGCTGAGGCCGCTCAGCCCTCGTGCTTCGGGCCCTCGTCGACGGGGTCGTACTCGGTGTCGCGGCCCTGCTCCTCCGACGGGAGCGGGACGTGGCGCTCGGTGCCGCTGCCACCGGGGCTCGTCGCGACGTAGTCGGCCTCGCCGGACTGGGTGTCGTGGCTCAGTGGCTCGAGGGTCTCGGGGTCAGGCTCGCGTGCGTCGGTCATGTCCCCGGCGTACTCCCCCCGATCTGGGTGCGCGCCGGAGCAGCCCGAGTGCCAGCATGAACACCGACATCGACACCGATGACAGCAACGACCGGAGCCCGGGAGTGCGCATGGCCGACGACGACCGCGACACGGCGATCGAACGCGCGCGCCTCGAGGGCATCGCCTGGGGCGTCGGATCGAGCGAAGCCGAGGCGGCGCGGGCCCGGATCGCGCTCGGGGACCTGCAGCGCGGGCATGGACGGGTCCGCGCAGCGGTGACGCCCGACGCGACCGGTGTCGTGGAGGCGGAACGTGTCGTGGAGGCGGAGCGTGTCGTGCAGGCGGAGCGGCGAGACCAGGCCGACCCGAGCCTCCAGGACGGCCCTGGTGACGTGCCGGACCGCGAGCCGGACGACCGCGGCGACCAGGAGGCCGAGCCGTCCGCGGCACCCGGACGGCCGTGGGCCAGGCCCCTCCGACTGGCGCGGTGGGCGCTGGCACGTCCGTGGGTGGCAGGCGGGGTCGCGGCCGTGGTGGTCGTCGCCTTCGGGACGGGGCTCGTCATCGGGACCGCCCACCCGGTCACACCCTCGTCGCCGTCGGTGACGCCCACGGCCGGGTCGGTGACGCTCGAGCAGGTGCTGGACGCCCCGCAGACCTACGCCGACCAGCTGCCCGGGGCGTTCGAGGCGCCCGTCAGCCTGCACACGACACGACTCGTGTTCACGAACCGGTCGCTCAGCGGGGACGACGCTGCCACGCCCTGGACGGTGTGGGCCGGGGTCGGCACGGACCGGGCGACGATCTGCCTCGTCGCGACCGCTGACCGCCGACACGCGACGAGCGCGTGCTACCCGCGGCAGGACGCGCTGCACGGGTCCGTGTCGCTGTCGGCGTCGTCCCTGAGCGGCACACTGACGGTCGACCTGGTCGGCGGCGGGGTGCGCGGCACGGTGACGAACGAGTTCTGACACCAGGCCCGTTGGAGCGCTCCTTCGAAGTTCCTCCGTGCCCTCGCGTTCCTGCGCGGTCCCGTGTCACACTGGATGGATCGCACTCGCCGTGGAGTGACCAACCACACATCCCACCCGCGAGCGCGCACTGCCCGACCGACCAGGTCGTGGTGTCGTCGACGTGACGAACCCGTCGCGCGCTCCACCACGTCCCGAGGAGGTCAGCCCCGTGTCCACGAGCACCGCGTCCGTCACCACCACGTCGACCACGTCGACCACGTCGTCGGTCACGACGTCCGTCCTGACCTCGAAGGCCGTTGTCGGCATCGCCGTCCTCGGCCTCGCCACGTTCTTCGCGATCACCACCGAGCTGATGCCCGTCGGGCTGCTCGGCACCATGAGCCGCGACCTCGGCGTCACCGAGTCGCAGATGGGGATCGTCATCACCGTGTACGCCGCGGCCGTGGCGATCCTGGCGCTGCCGCTGACGTCCTTCACGGCGCGGCTGCCCCGGAAGGCCGTCCTCGTCGCGACCCTGGTGGGCTACGCCGTGTCGAACCTGATGGTCGCCCTCGCGCCGTCGTTCGCCGTGGTCTGCGCCGGACGTGTGGTCGGCGGCGTCGCACACGCCCTGTTCTTCTCCGTCGCGTCGGCGTACGCCACCCGGATCGTGCCCCCGCGCCTCGCCGGCCGCGCGATCGCGTTCGTCTACTCGGGCAGCTCGCTCGGCTTCGTGATCGGCGTGCCGCTCGCCACCGGGGTCGGCCAGTCGATCGGGTGGCGCCCGGCTGTCGGCTCCGTGGCCGTGTGCGCCGCGGCACTCGCCGTCGTCGCAGCCGTGTTCCTGCCGGCCGTCCGCGGCACGTCGTCGCCGCACATCGGGTCGCCGCGAGCATGGGCCCGCACCGGGCTGCTCGCCGTGGTCGTGGCCGACCTGCTGCTCTTCGCCGGGCACTACATCGTCTACACGTACGTCGGCCCCTACGCGATCGACGCCGGTCTCGACACGGGCCTGGTCAGCGGCGCGCTGCTGGTCCTCGGCGGCACCGGGGTCATCGGGCTGTGGCTGGCCGGCGTGTTCGTCGACAGTGCACCCCGGCAGACGCTCATCGTCGCGGTCGCGGTGATGGCGGCGTCCTTCGTCGCGCTGCCGTTCGTCCACGGGTCGATCGTCGGGACGATGGTCGTGGCCGGCGTGTGGATGGCGGCGAACGGCACCACGGGCACGCTCTTCATGGCGGCGGCGATCCGTGCCGGAGGCGTCTCGCCCGACATCGCCGGCGCGCTGGTCAACGGGGCGTCGAACATCGGGATCGCGGGCGGTGCGGCGATCGGCGGCCAGGTGCTCGGGATGACGGGCATGCAGACGCTGCCCATCGCCGGGGCCGTCGTGCTGCTCGGGTCCCTCGGCGTGGTCGTCGCGGCGCGTCGGGGCTTCCCGGTGCACTCATCGCACCAGGAGCACCTGTCGACCTCGTCGATCGAGGCGATCACGTCCTCCCTCGCCGTCGTCACCACGTCGATCCCGACGATCAGCCGGGCGATCCAGACGATGACGGGCTCGGTCGCCACGGTGACGGGCTCGCAGCGGACGCGGCGCGTGCACGAGTAGCGCGGGTGCACGGCACGGCACGCGGCAGGAGCGGCGCGGGTGCCCGGCACGCGGCACGTGCGGCGCGGGTGCCCGGCGCTGTTCGGCGGAGCACCGCGGAAGACGGCTCGCGCCACGGGATTCCGTGGCGCGAGCCGTCTTCCGTTGTGCGAGTGCAGTCGGGTCAGCGAGCGGGCCCGGCGGGCGCCTGCCGCGAACCAGGGAACGGACACAGCACCACGGAGATCCGTGGTGCTGTGTCCGTCCGCCGGTGCGGTGCGGCGCCGTGCGCGTGCGGCACGTCGGCCAGGAGGCCCGGCTCGCCCCCGCAGCGCGGGCGTCAGTCCTGCAGGTGCTCCGTGCGGCGGCGGTTGCGTGCGGCTCGGAAGGTCAGCAGTCCGGCACCGAGCAGCACGAGGATCCCGGCTGCGATCGCCGCGGGCGCGATCTCCGCACCCGTGAAGGCGAGCGAGCCGGACGTCGACCCACCGGACGAGGAGCCCGGCGTGGTGCCACCACCGACCGTGCCAGCGCCCGTCCCGCCAGCGCCCGTGCCGCCACCGCCCGTGCCACCACCGGGCGTCGGGGGCGTCGACGGCGTCGGGGTGACCGCCGCGAGCGTGATCGACAGCGGCGTGCCGGATCCGCTGGCGGGGGTGACGACGACCTGGGGCTCGCTGGCCTGGTCACCGGAGCCCGCCACGACCGAGTACGACGTCGACGGCCGCAGCCCGGTCAGGTCGAACGTGCCGTCCGCAGCGGTCGTCGTCGTCGTCACGGCGTCGCCTGCACCGTCCTCCGTCGGCGTCGCGACGACCGGGACGTCCGCCGCGGCGGCACCGACGGCGTCGGTCACGGTGCCCGGCTGGTCGACCGTCGGCACCGGCACGACGAAGTCGAGCGGCGTCGGTGCGGCACCGCTGGCCTCGGTCGTGACGTCCTGCGGGGTGGTCCCGGCCACCGAGACGCGGTAGGGCGTCCCCGGCGTCAGCCCGGTCAGGTCGTAGGTGCCGTCCGCGCCCGTGGTCGCGGTGACCTCCACGCCGGACGTCACGTCGACGGGGGTCGCGGTGACGGTCGTGCCGGCGAGCGGCGTGCCGGCGGAGGACGTGACCGTGCCGGCCTGCGAAGCGGTGGTCGGGACCGGCGTCACGAACGGGAAGTCCGCGGTCGTGGTGCCGTCGGCCGTGGTGGTGACGGCGACCTCGGTGGGCCCGGTGGCGCCGTCCGCCGGAGCCGTCGTGCGCACCGTGTAGGTGCCGGGCTGGACGCGGAACGCGTAGGTGCCGTCGGCGGCAGCATCGGTCGTGGCGACCACCGTGCCGTCCTGGACGAGCTCGACGAGCACGCGGTCGGCGGATGCCGCACCGTCGAGGGTGACCCGGCCACTGATGGTCGACAGCGTCGCGGCCTGGACCACGATAGGCGCGATGACCACGGGGTCGGCGCCGTCGGCACCGGTGGTCGCGGTGACCGGTGTGGCACCTGCGACCGTGGCGACCACGGCCGTGGCCGCGGGGAGACCCGGGGCGGCGTACGCGCCGTCCGCGTCCGTCACCGTCTCGGCGAGCGTGGCGCCGGTGGCCTGGTCGGTGATCGTGACGGCCGCGTCGGCGACGGGAGCGCCGGTCGTGTCGACCACGGTCCCGGTGACGGCCACGGTGCCCGGCGGGGTGACGAACGCGAAGTCGGCGTTCGTCACGTCGGCGCGCAGCGAGACCGTGCCGGGAGCCGTCTGCTCCGTCGCGTTGTCCGGGGTGGCGATGGCGACCCGGTAGCCGTCCGCCTGCGTCAGCGCGTCGAAGGTGTACGCGCCGCTGTCGTCGGTGGTGGTCGTGTACTCGGTGCCGTTGGGCGCCGTCACGGTGACGACGGTGTCCGGCAACGGTGTGCCGTCGATGGTCGCGACACCGGAGAGCGACGACGTCTGGTTGGCGAACCAGGTCTGGTAGACGGGCAGGCCGCTGCGCTGCTGGTACGTGATCGTCAGGGTGGCGAGCGGCACGGTCGGCGTGAACCAGGCCGTCGCCCCCGCGGTGTCGTTCGCGGCGTCGTTGCCGGTCAGCACGCCGGTGGCCGGGTCCCACGTGGGGGTGTCCTGGCCGGCCGGCACCCCGCCGGGGTCCGGCGAGCAGCTCCACCCGCCGGCGGTCACCGACGAGCAGGAGTTGTACGAGCTCTGGAAGCCGAGCTGGGCGACCGAGGCCGGGGCGCCGCCGGGCAGGGTCGCGGAGACGGTCGCCTGGTCGGCGTCGACGTCACCGAGCACGAAGGACCATCCGCCGGCTCCGGGCGTGCCGCCCGCGAAGGTGTACGTCGTCGTCGACGCACTCGCCGGGCGCGGCTGGTCGGCGAGTGGCCGCTGGTTGAGGTAGGAGAAGCCCCTGCTCGAGCCGTACACCGCACCGGGGCCGGTGTTCGGGCCCTGCCACGTGGACGCGCCACTGATCGGGGCCGACTGCCGCGAGTTCGACGTGAACGTCGTCTTCGGGAACCCGGGCAACGTCATCGTCCCCGTGTAGGCCCTGCTCGTCCCGCTGAGCGCGAACGCTCCCCAGTGCCCGGCCGTCGCGGCCGAGGCGGTGGTCGCTCCCCCGAGCGCGAGCCCGGCTCCGAGGACGATCCCGGTCAACCCGGCTGTCATCGTCCGCCAGCGGCGCATGCGTTCTCCCCTGGCCAGGCGCCGACCTGCCTCGACGCTCCCTCAGGGTAGCGACCACACCCCGACGGGGCACGGATCGAGATGCGCCTGTTACGCGCCCGGCCGGTCTGCGCACCGCTCGACGAGCGTGTCCACCGCCGCGACCTGCCCGGCGACGAGCATCACCCGGGCGTCGTCGACGTCCACCCACCGGGCGTCATCGATCTCCGGTACCTCGACGAACCGGCCGGAACCCCGTGGCAGCTCGAGGCGCACGGTGTTGCTGCGAACCACGGCGACCGAGAAGGACGGCGCCGCACCGGCGAACACCACGACACGCTTGCCGGAGGCCTGCCGGAACTCCCCGAGCTCCGTCCACGGCACGTCCGGCGCCGGGACGCCGATCTCCTCGTGGAACTCCCGCAGCGCGGCCTCGAGCGGCGGTTCGTCGGTGTACTCGCCCTTCGGGACCGACCACGCGCGCTCGCGCCGACGCCAGAACGGACCGCCCATGTGCGCGATGAAGACCTGGGTGCCGGACGCACCGGTCCGGTACAGCAACAGCCCCGCACTCCGCACCACGCCCCGAGGCTACGCTCGCCCGCATGACGCCCCTGCACCTGGCCGACGGTCGCACGGTCCTCGTCGCCGACACCGGCCCGGGGTCGGGCAGCCGTGCCGTCGTCTGGCACCACGAGACCCCGCACACCGGCGCCCACCTCGCCCCGGTGCTCGCCGCCGCCACGGAACGCGGCCTCCGCCTGGTCGCCGTCACCCGCCCCGGCTTCGGCGGCGCCGACCCGCTGCCGGGTCGCAGCGTCGCCGACGGTGCCCGCGACCTCGCACAGGTCATCGACGCCCTGGGCATCGACCGCGTCGCCGCGATCGGCGGGTCCGGCGGTGGGCCACACGCGCTCGCCGCGGCAGCCCTCCTTCCGCACCGGGTCACCGGAGTCGCGACGTTCGCCTCCCCCGCCCCGTTCGTCGACACGCCCACCTGGTGGGACGGCATGGCCGACGACGGCGGCCTCCGTGCAGCGGCCGTCGGACGGGAGGCTCGGCTCGCCTGGGCGGACACCGCCGGCTTCGACCCCGCGCAGTTCACCGACGAGGACTGGGCAGCGCTCGACGGCGCGTGGGCGGCGCTCGGGCAGGACGCGCAGGCCGCGGACGAGACGGGTCGCGTGGGCAGCGCCGACGACGACCGGGCGTTCGTCACCGACTGGGGCTTCGCGCTCGCCGACGTCCGCGTCCCGACACTCGTCGAACAGGGCACGGACGACCGGGTCGTCCCGATGTCGCACGGCCGGATGATCGCCGCAGCGGTGCCCGGGGCCGTGCTGCACGAGCGACCGCGCGCCGGCCACGTCTCGGTGCTGGCGGGCGTCCCGGCGGCGCTGGACTGGCTCGCCGCCCGCTGGTGAGCGAGTGGCTCAGCCGGCGACGGCGCGGAGCTCCGCCGCGACCTGACGGGTCAGCCAGGCGACGCCCCGCTCGTTCGGGTGCAGGGCGCCCGGCTCCAGGTCGATCCGACGGAAGCCGTTCGTGGAGTCGAGGGTGACGCCGGACACGTACGCGCCCGACCGCGCGCACCCCGTCCGCCCCTGCGTCGTGCGGAACAGGTCGAGGTAGCGGACGCCTGCCGCGGTGGCAGCGGTCCGGGCGACGTCATCCAGCTCCTCCTGCACGCCGTGCAGGTACTCGACGTCGGTGTCCGTGAACGGGTACGTGTTCCGCGGGAAGGACCCCGTGAGCGTGCCGAGGTCGAGCCCGGCGCGGAAGCACCCCTTCGCCGGGGTGTGCTGGGCGTCGGGGAAGATCGCCGGGTAGCCGAGGAACAGCACGCGGGCGTTCGGTGCGGCCTGGCGGATCGCCGCGAGGGTGTCCGCGATGCCGAGCGCCACGCGGGACTGGACCTTGGTGCCGAGCTGGTCCTCGCCGTCGTGCACGAGGGTGCTGCGGCAGGACGAGGCGTCGCGACCGGAGAACACCGGGCCCTTCGCGGTCAGGGCCAGGCAGGACGCCGCCGTGCCGAACAGGTCGGCGTCGTTGCCGCCGATCGTCAGCGTGACGAGCCGCGTCCGTGCCGAGAGCGCCTCGATCTGCGGGGGGACGCCCGTGAACTGGTGCCGGTCGGTGACGTCCTCGCTCGTGGCCCCGCCGCAGGTGACGTCCTGCAGCGCGAGCCCGAACCGGGCGGCGATCCGGTGGGGGTAGTCCCTGGCGGACTGCCCGCACGCGGAGACCGGCAGTCGGGTGGGGTCGGCCAGGCCGTACCCGGCCGAGTACGAGTCACCGAGGGCGACGTACTCGCTGCCCGGGGGGAGGCCGTCGAGCGCCTCGGCAGGCGGCGACGACACCCGGTACGGCTGTGGGACAGGCCAGGACGGTGCCGCCGACGCCGGTGCCGGGACGACCGCCCCGGCCGCGAGCACGGCGACGAGCGCCAGGGCGGCGAGCAGCGTCGAGCGGGCGGAGCGGAACAGGGCGGGTCCCTCGGGTGCGGGTCGGGTGGTCGGGGACGATCACCCTACCCGCGGGGCGCTCAGCGTCGGCCGAGTCGCCGTTCGCCGCCGCTGCCCGTGCGGTACTCGAGGCCGTAGTGCGCGAACACCTCGGGCTCGAGCTCCGCCGTGAGCTCGCCGTCCGTCGCGATCGTCGGGGCGTCCTTGATGAGCTTCTTGCCGAACGTCACGCTGAGGTGCTTCGGGGTGACGGTCGCACCGACCAGGGGCACGAACACGAGCTTCGTGAAGCCCATCACACCGGTGGTGACCGAGCCGAACGCGGGCTCGGACGTCGCGGTGTCGTAGTAGATGCTCTCGAGGTTGCCGACCTTGTCGTCGCTCTCGTCGACGACCGGCAGGCCGATCCAGTCCCGGATGTTGGCCGCTTCGAACACGGGTGCTCCCTCCGCGGCCGCCGGACGATCCGGTGCCGCCCCTCGACGCTACCGGTCGGTCGTCCCCGTCGTGCGCAGGTCGGGCAGCACGCCGAGGTCGTCCACGGCCCCGAGCACGTCGACGGCGTGGACGGCGAGGATCGCGGGGTCGGGGTCCTCGGCGAAGACGTCACCGCGCCGCACCGACGCGTCCGTGAGCACGACATGCGGCCCGGTCGCCGGCGGTCCCCAGGACTCGGGCGGGGCCGGGCCGAAGAGCACCACGGACGGGATCCCGTACGCCGACGCCAGGTGCGCGGCGCCGGTGTCGACGGTCACGACGAGCCGTGCCGCGGCGACGACGGCGGCGAACGGCTGCAGGTCCAGGACGCCGGCCAGGACGGCCTCCGGTGCCAGGCCGACCGCGTCGGCGACGGCGGCTGCGCGCTCGACGTCCGCCGAGCCTCCAGTCAGGACGACGTGGAAGCCGCGCTCCTGCAGTCCGCGCACCACCTCGGCGAAGCGGTCGACGGGCCAGTGCCGGGCACCGTGGAAGGCACCGACGTGCACGACGGCCGCGCCCGCGACGACGGCCGGCTCGGCCGGGCGCGCGATGGCGACGTCGTCCGCGTCGGCCTGGTACCCGTGTGCGGTGAGCAGGCCGGCCCAGCGTTCCCGCTCGTTGACCGGACCCGTCTCCCAGGCCGGCCCCTCGGAGCCGCCGTGGGCGATGACGAGCCGGGCGCCGAGTGCGTCGACGAGGTCCTGCGACTCCGGGCCGGCGCCGTGCAGGTTCACGGCGACGTCGGTGACGCCGGCCGGCACGCCGATCGGGTGGTCGAAGCCCTGCTGCGCGAGGTGCACGTCGACGTCCGGGATGAGCTCGACGACCGGGGCGAGCCAGGCGGTCGTGGCGAGGCTGATGCGGTGGTCGGGGAAGGCCCGACGGATGGCGTGCAGCGCGGGGACGGCCACCAGCAGGTCGCCGAGCTTGATCGCGCGGAGCACGACGAGTTCCGGGCGGCCGTCGGACGGGGGCAGGGCTTCGAGGGCGGTCACCCGGTCGACGCTAGCGGCACCGCCGCAGCCACGCCCGGGACGCGCGGTCCGTGGCCTTCCTGCCGCCGGCGTCCGACGTCCTTGGTAGAACTCAGGGCATGGCTCTCTCCGTGGACCGTGTCGTGCGCGGTCTCCTCTTCGACCGTGACGACACCCTGGTCATCGACGTCCCCTACAACGCCGACCCGGACGAGGTGGTGCCCGTCCCCGGTGCGCACCGGGCGGTCGAGCGTGCCCGCGCCGCCGGACTGTCGGTCGGGGTCGTCACGAACCAGTCGGTCATCGCCCGGGGCGGTGCCACCCGCGAGCAGGTCGACGCGACGAACGCCCGCGTGGACGAGCTCGTCGGGCCCTTCGACGTCTGGTGCGTCTGCCCACACGGCTCCGGCGACGACTGCGTCTGCCGGAAGCCCCGGCCCGGCCTGGTGCTCGAGGCCGCCGAACGGCTCGGGATCCCGGCGTCGGAGCTCGTCGTGATCGGGGACATCGGCGCGGACGTCGGCGCGGCAGCCGCTGCCGGCGCGCAGTCGATCCTGGTGCCGACACCGCGGACCCGGCAGGAGGAGGTCGACGCGGCCCCCACGGTCGCGGCCACCATCGAGGACGCCGTCGACCTGGCGCTCGCCCGCGTGGCAGCGGCCCGGGCATGAGCGACCAGGGGCACCCTGCCGGACCGCGGGTGCTCGTCGCCCGACTCGACTCGTTCGGGGACGTCCTGGTCGCCGGCCCGGCCGTCCGCGCGGTCGCCGCGGGGGCGTCGCACGTCACGATGCTCTGCGGTCCGCAGGGCGCCCCGGCCGCCGACCTGCTGCCCGGCATCGACCGGGTGCGGGTCTGGGCGGCGCCGTGGGTCACGGAGACCGCTCGGCCGCTCGACGACGCCGTGCTCGCCGAGTTCCGCGCGCTCGTCGCCGAGGAGCAGGTCGACGAGGCCGTCGTGCTCACGTCGTTCCACCAGTCGCCGCTCCCCCTGGCGATGCTGCTGCGGCTCGCCGGGGTCCGGCGGGTCTCCGGTGCGTCGGTCGACCACCCCGGCTCGCTGCTCGACGTCCGGCTGCGCCCCGGGGAGGACCTGCCCGAGGACCTCCCGGAGCCCGAGCGCGCCCTCCGCATCACCGAGGCCGCCGGGTTCGCGCTGCCGCCGGACGACGACGGCAGGCTCCTGGTGCGGCACGACGTCGCCGTGCCGGCCGCCGTGGGCGCGCTGGAGCGCTACGTGGTCGTCCACCCCGGCGCCAGTGTCGAGGCGCGGTCGTGGCCGCCGGAGGCCCACCGCGCGCTCGTCGCCGCCTACCGGGACCTCGGCGTGCCGGTCGTCGTCACCGGGTCCCCCGGGGAGCGAGACCTGACCGCGTTCGTGGCCGACGCCGACGGAGCCACGGAGACGACCAGTCCCGTGCTCGACCTGGGCGGTCGGACCAGCCCGGCCGAGCTCGCCGCGGTGCTGGCGGGGGCCGAGGTCGTCGTCGTCGGCAACACCGGGCCGGCCCACCTCGCCGCCGCGGTGGGCGCCCGGATCGTCAGCCTGTTCTCGCCGGTCGTGCCCGCGGTGAAGTGGGCGCCGTACGCCGAGCACGTCGAACTGCTCGGCGACCAGGACGCCCCCTGCCGGCTCAGCCGGGCCCGCGAATGCCCCGTCCCCGGGCACCCGTGCCTGACCTCGGTGACCCCTGACGACGTGCTCGACGCCCACGAGCGGCTGACCGGGTGCGCTCTGCGGACGAACCAGAGCACCCTGCGAACTGCTGCAGCCGACGAGCAGTAGCGTGCGGCACTGCTTCTCCTTCTCCTTCTCCTTGTCCTGCTCCTCCGGTCGACGGTCCACCCGCTCGACGAACGAAAGGCCTGCATGCGCATCCTCCTGTGGCACGTGCACGGCGGCTGGATGGACGCCTTCGTCCGCGGGCCGCACGAGTACCTCGTCCCGACCACCGCGGCCAGGGACGGCTGGGGCCTGGGAGCGGGCGGCCGGGACTGGCCGAACGTCGTCGAGATCGCCCCGGAGGACGTCGCCGACGCCGACGTCGACCTCGTCGTGCTGCAGCGCACCGAGGAGGCAGCCGTCGCCGCGGAGCTGCTCGGCGGCCGCGACGTCCCCACGGTCTTCGTCGAGCACAACGCCCCGCGGGTGGACGTGCCGAACTCCGTGCACCCGATGCAGGACCGCGACGACCTGACCATCGCGCACGTCACGCACTGGAACGCCCTGATGTGGGACTGCGGCACCACGAGGACCACCGTCGTCGAGCACGGCGTCGTCGACCCCGGGCCGCTGTACACGGGCACCCTGGAGCGCTTCGGTGCCGTCATCAACGAACCCGTGCGCCGCAACCGCGTCGTCGGCACGGACCTGCTCCCCCGGTTCGCCGAGGTCGCCCCCGTCGACGTGTTCGGCATGGGGACGGACCGGCTCGCCGACCTCGGGCTCGGCGACCGCCTGGTCGGGCTCGGCGACGTGAAGCCCGACCCGATGCACGCCGCACTCGCCGAACGCCGCGCCTACCTGCACCCGAACCGGTGGACCTCGCTCGGCCTCTCGCTCATCGAGGCCATGCACATGGCCATGCCGGTGCTCGTGCTCGCGACGACCGACGCGTCGCGCACCGTGCCCGCCGAGGCCGGCGCGATCGCGACCGACGTGACGGAGCTGACCCGGGCCTCCCGGCTGCTCCTCGACGACCCGGACGAAGCGCGCCGACGCGGCGCCGTCGCCCGGGAGGCCGCGCTCGCGCGGCACTCGCTCGCCCGGTTCCTCGGCGACTGGGACGAGCTCCTCGACGACGCCGTGACGCGCCACCGGCGCACGCGGGGCCAGAGCCCCGCCCTCGAAGGGAGCACCCGATGAAGATCGCGATGGTCTCCGAACACGCCAGCCCGCTCGCGGTGCTGGGCGGTGTCGACGCCGGCGGCCAGAACGTGCACGTCGCCGCCCTGTCCGGTGCCCTGGCCGACCGCGGCCACGAGGTCACGGTCTACACGCGCCGCGACGACCCCGAGCTCGCCGCCCGGGTGATGCTGCGTCCCGGTGTCGAGGTCGTGCACGTCGACGCGGGCCCCGCCCGTGCCGTGCCGAAGGACGACCTGTTCCCGTACATGGCGACGTTCGCGCAGGTGCTGGCCGCCGAGTGGTTCATGGACCGCCCCGACGTCGTCCACGGACACTTCTGGATGTCCGGCCACGCCGCGCTCGAGGCCGTGACGCAGGTGCAGGCGCGCACCGGCGGCACCCGGATCCCGATCGTGCAGACCTTCCACGCGCTCGGTGTCGTGAAGCGGCGCCACCAGGGCTCGGCGGACACCAGCCCGGACGAGCGCGAATGGCTCGAGCCCGCTGTCGGCCGTGGCGTCGACCAGGTCGTCGCCACCTGCTCCGACGAGGCGTTCGAGCTCAAGGCGCTCGGCGTCCCGCTGCACGCGATCTCGGTCGTGCCGTGCGGCGTCGACGTGGACCGCTTCCGCCCGGACGGCCCCGTGGAGCAGCGTGGACGCACCGAGCGGCTGCTCACCGCGTCGCGTCTGGTGCGCCGCAAGGGCGTCGGCACGACGATCGCCGCCCTCGCCGCGCTCGTGCAGGCCGGCCGTGACGTCGAACTCGTCATCGTCGGCGGTGCCGGCACGGCCGGGGCCGACCTGGCCGACGACCCGGAGTACCAGCGCCTCGATGCCCTCGCCCGGTCACTCGGCGTGCGTGACCACGTGTCGTTCCGCGGCCAGCTCGGCCAGGACGCCATGCCGTCGGTGTACCGGAGCGCCGACGTCGTCGTGTGTGCGCCCTGGTACGAGCCGTTCGGCATCGTGCCGCTCGAGGCGATGGCGTGCGGCCGACCCGTCGTGGCGTCGCAGGTCGGCGGCCTCATCGACACCGTCGTCGAGGACGCGACCGGGCTCCACGTCCCGCCGCGCGACGAGGCCGCCGTCGCGGCGGCCGTGACGGCGCTCCTCGACGACCCCGGACGGCGCGAGGCCTACGGCGCAGCAGGACGCGAGCGGGTCGAGTCCCGCTACGCGTGGACCCGGGTCGCCGCGGACACCGAGCGGGTGTACGAGCGACTCATCAGCGGAGGGGCCACCACGGCGCCGCGGACACGGACGACCACGACGACGCGCGCCACCCGCGCCGTGCGTGCGACGGAGAGGACGGCACGATGACCATCGAACAGACCGGGATCGGCGCGACCGAGCAGCTGCGCGACAGCGCCAAGGCCGTGCTCGACCACATCACGGCGTCGGTGCCCGTCATCGCGTCGCTCGTCGACCACCACGACCACATCGCGGCCTGGGCGGACGACATCGCGTCGCGGCTCGTCGCCGGACGTCGGCTCCTCGCCGCGGGCAACGGCGGTTCGGCCGCCGAGGCCCAGCACCTCACCTCCGAGCTGACCGGACGCTTCGACGGCGACCGGCCCGCGTACTCGGCGATCTCCCTGCACGCCGAGACCTCCGCGGTGACGGCCATCGGGAACGACTACGGCTTCGAGGAGGTGTTCGCCCGGCAGGTCCGCGCGCACGCCAGGACCGGGGACGTCGTGGTGCTGCTCAGCACGAGCGGCAAGAGCCCGAACCTGCTCGCCGCCGCTGCTGCCGCTCGGGCCGTCGGTGCCCGCGCGATCGCCCTGACCGGTGCCCGCCCGAACCCGCTCGCCGACGCGGTCGACGACGCCATCTGCATCGACGGTCCGTCCGCGAACGTGCAGGAGGCCCAGCTCGTCCTCGTGCACGCACTGTGCCGCGCGATGGAGCCCGCGCTCCGCCACGGGGTGCGCCGATGAGCGCCCGGCTCCGGATCGCCGTCGTCGGCGACACGCTGCTCGACGTCGACGTCTCGGGCACCAGCGAACGCCTGAGCCCCGACGCACCCGTCCCCGTCGTCGACGTCCGCACCGACGACCGCCGCGCCGGTGGTGCCGGGCTCGTCGCGACCATGCTCGCCAAGGACGGCCACGACGTCACGCTCGTCACCGTGCTCTCCGACGACGCCCGTGCAGCCGAGATCCGCGACCTGCTCCCCGGTGTCCGCATCGTCGCCGGACCGTCCGGCGTCGCCACGCCGGTGAAGACCCGCGTGCGCGTCGGCGACCACGCCCTCGTGCGGATCGACGAGGGCTGCGACACGCCCCCGGTGCCGTCCGCGACGCCGGAGATGACCGCGGCGCTCGACGACGTCGACGCCGTCATCGTGGCCGACTACGGGCGCGGGGTCGCTGCGGCACCGGCCGTGCGCGAGGCCATCGCCCGTGCCACCGAGCACACCCCGGTCGTGTGGGACCCGCACCCCAAGGGCGCCGTCCCCGTGGCGGGCATCACCGTCGCCACGCCCAACGCCTCCGAGGCCCGGCGCTTCACCGAGATCGGCGGCGAGGGCGTGCCCTTCGCGACCGACGCGGCCGCCGCCCTGGTCGACGCCTGGGACGTCCGCGCCGTCGCCGTCACGCTCGGCGACCGCGGGGCGCTCGTCGGCCGCCGCACCGCACGTGGACTCGACTCGCGCTTCCTGCCAGCACCCTCCGTCACCGCCGGTGACCCCTGCGGTGCCGGTGACCGGCTCGCCGCCGGTGTCGCCGTCGCGCTGGCCGGCGGGTCCGACGTCCCGGACGCCGTCGCGGCCGGGGTCGCCGACGCCTCGGCGTACCTCGCCGCCGGCGGGGTCACCTCGCTCCTCGCCGACGCGCCCGCACCGGTCGAGGTCCCCGGCGTCGACCGCGACGCCTTGCGGGTCGTGCACCGCATCCGGAGCGGTGGCGGCACCGTCGTCGCGACCGGTGGCTGCTTCGACCTGCTGCACGCCGGACACGCCAGGACTCTGTCGGCAGCGCGGGCGCTCGGCGACTGCCTGGTCGTCTGCCTCAACTCGGACAGCTCGGTGCGCCAGCTCAAGGGCCCCGAGCGGCCGTTCATGACGCAGGACGACCGCGTCGAGCTGCTGCTCGCGCTGGACTGCGTCGACGCCGTCGTGGTGTTCGACGAGACGACGCCCGACGAGGCACTGCGCCGCTTCCGCCCCGACGTGTGGGCGAAAGGCGGCGACTACACCGCGGACGAGCTCCCCGAGGCCGTCACGCTCGCCGAGTGGGGTGGCCGGGTCGTCACCGTGCCGTTCCACCCGGGCCGCTCCACCACCCGGCTCGCCGCCGCGATCGAACGCGTCAGCTGAACCGCTCCCTGCTCGTCCCTCTCCACACCAGCACGACAACGCAAAGGACATCCATGCCCGTCCCCACCACCCCCATCGGCCGCGTCCTCGTCACCGGCGGCGCCTCCGGACTCGGCGCAGCCGTCGTGGCCGCCGTCACCGAGGCCGGCGGCACCCCGATCGTCCTCGACCTGCGCATCGACGCCGTCCCCGAGGGCGTCGACGCCGTCGCCGTGGACGTCTCGGACACCGACGCGGTCGAGCAGGCCGTGCGCGAGGCCGTCGAACGCCACGGTGGCCTGGACGCCGTGGTCACCGCCGCCGGCATCGACACGCCTGCCCCGATCGACGCGATCTCGTCCGGCAACTGGGAGAAGATCGTCGGCGTCAACCTCATCGGCACCGCGTCGACGGTGCGCGCCGCCCTCCCCGCCCTCGAAGCCACGCACGGCCGCGTCGTGACGATCTCCTCGTCGCTCGCCCTGCGCGGCGTCGGTCACGGCACCGCGTACTCGGCGTCGAAGTTCGGCGTCCGCGGCTTCTCGCAGGCTCTGGCCGCCGAGACTGCCGGGCGCGTCGGCGTCACGAACGTGATCCCCGCCGGCATGCGCACGAACTTCTTCGCCGACCGCACCGAGCAGTACAAGCCGGGCCCGGACGCGCAGCTCATCGAGCCCGAGTACGTCGCGAACTCGATCATCTTCGCGCTCTCGCAGCCGGCTGGCTGCGAGATCCGCGAGCTGTCGATCATGCCGGCCACGGAGCCCAGCTGGCCGTGACGCGCTGATCGCGCCCACGCGACGGACGGGAGGCTCGGTGCCAGCTGGCACCGGGCCTCCCGTCCGTGTCGGTGCGGGCGCGCGCACCGTGCGTGGTCTCTCGGCTGGTGCGAGCTCAGCCACCCCGTGCGAGCCCGTGTCGCGGCACGGAGTGTGCAACCTCGCACCGGGGCCGGCCGGGGCTCGCTAGCTGGGCGGCGCCGTGCGGAGCAGGTCCTCGACGTCGGCGAGCACCTGCTCGGGCGTGACGTGGTCGACGTAGGACGGGTCGTGCTCGCAGCGCTCCGCGGTCCAGCCGACCTGCGTGACGTCGATCCCGCACACCGGGCAGCGGGTGACGAAGGACATCAGGACGCGGTGTCGGCCCCGGTCGAGCGGTCCGGCGTTGATGACGTTGCCGAACCAGAAGACACCCACCGTGCGGGTGCCGACGGCCAGGGCGAGGTGGCGCGGCCCGGAGTCGTCGCCGACCATCACGTCGGCGGCCCCGAGCACCGCGGGCAGCTCGCGGAGCGGGAGCGACCCGACGACGTCGTGCAGGCGCTCCGTCGAGCCGAGGGCGTCCTGCACCGCCGCGGTGATCCGGTCGGTCGCGGGTCGGTCGGACTCGTCGCCGACGACCACCACGTCGTCGCCGGCACCCAGGCGCGCGATCGCCACGGCGGCGAAGTGCTCGGGGCTCCAGCGGCGGCGCGGGTCCGTCGCGCCGGGGTGCATCGCGACGAGGTTCCCCGTCACGCCGAGGCGGGCGCGCACGGCGGCTCGCTCGTCGTCGGTGACGGCGAGCCGGGGGTCGAGCGTGACCGGTTCCGCGCCGGCGAGGGCAGCGACCTCGAGCCCGCGCAGCACCTCGTGCTGGTAGTAGACGTAGCGGACCCAGCGTTCCAGGACCTCGGCGTCCTCGGTGGCGGTGCCCACGGTGTGGCGGGCACCGAGGCGCAGCAGGAAGGGGTTCGAGTTGCGGCCGCCGCCGTGCAGCTGCACCGCGAGGTCGAAGCGGCCGTGCAGGCGCTCGAAGAAGTCCGCGGGGGTCGGGGCGCCGTCGCCGGCGTCACGGACACCGGGCACGACGGGGAGCTCCTCGACCGCGTCGACCGCGTCGCTCCGTCCGTCGAGCAGGGCGGCCGCCGCGGGCGTGCCGAGCAGGGTCAGCCGGGCGTCCGGGTAGGCGGCTGCGAGTGCCTCGATCGCGGGCATCGCGAACATCAGGTCGCCGAGGCCCCCGCCCCGCAGGACCGCGACCTCGCGGACCCCCTCGAACCGTTCGCCGCCCTCGCCGATGCGCACCACGTCCGCTGTCTCCTGTCGTCGTCGGTCGAGACCGACCGACGTCCTGTCTACCGAGCATCGCTGGGCGGTGTGCCGCCTGACCGCGGAACGCAGTGCCGCGACCACGTCCAGAGAAGAAGGAGCAGTGTCGTACTCCTCATGGCCATCGGCCTGAGGCAGCAGCACTGCTCCATCGGCACTGACCCATCAGCACCACCCGGAAGGACGCGCATGACGCTCGAAGCCCCCACCGCCACGGACGAGGTCGTCGTCCTGGACCCCGTGACCGGCGACGTCGCCTCGACGATCCCGGTCGCCGGCCCGGACGCCGTGCACGACGCGGTGGCACGGGCACGAGCGGCCTTCCCGGACTGGGCGCGGACCGCCCCGGCCGAGCGCGGCTCGGCCCTGCGTGCCGCCGCCGAACACCTCCGGGCGCACGCGGACGAGCTCGCCGAGCTGAACACCCGCGAGACCGGCAAGGTCCCCGGCGACGCGGCCGGCGGCGTCGAGGCCGGCATCGGCACGCTCCTGCAGTACGCCGAGCTCGGCCCGCTGCACCGCGGCGAGTCCCTCCGCGGCCAGCACGGTGCCGCCGACTGGACCGTGCCGCACCCCCGCGGTGTCGTCCTGGCGCTCACGCCCTGGAACGACCCGGTCGCCGTCGCGCTCGGCGTCATCGGCGCCGCCGTCGTCACCGGCAACACCGTCGTGCACAAGGGCAGCGAGCGGTGCCCCGCGACCTTCGCCCGCCTCAACGAGCTGCTCGCCGAGGCCCTGCCCGACGGCGTGTTCGTCGGGGTCGACGGTGACGCCTCCACCGGTGAGGCGCTCCTCGCCGAGGACGGCATCGCGGTCTACGCCCACGTGGGCTCCACCGCCACCGGCGACCGGCTCAGCGAGGTCGCCGTCGGCACCCGCGCGCACGTGATCCGCGAGAACGGCGGCAACGACGCGCTCGTCGTGGACGCCGGCGTCGACCCCGTGTGGGCCGCCGGGCAGGGCGCACTCGGTGCCTTCGCCAACACCGGGCAGATCTGCACGAGCGTGGAGCGCGTCTACGTGCACCGCGACGTCGCCGACGCCTTCGTCGAGGCCCTCGTCGCCGAGGCCGAGGCGAAGACCGCCGCCCCCGCCGCCCAGTACGGCCCGCTCGTCGACGACCGGCTCCGGGTCCTCGTGCAGCAGCACGTCGACGACGCCGTCGCCAAGGGTGCCGAGGTCCGGACGGGCGGCTCCGTGCCGGACGGCACCGGGACCTTCTACCCCGCGACCGTGCTCACCGGGTGCACCGACGACGCGCTCGTGCTGACCGAGGAGACCTTCGGGCCGATCGCCCCCGTCCGCGTGGTCGACTCGTTCGAGGAGGGCCTCGAGCTCGCCGCCGCCGACCGCTACGGTCTGGCCGCCTCGGTCCTGACCAACGACACCGCGCACGCGCTGCTCGCCGCCGCGACGCTCCCCGTCGGCACCGTCAAGGTGAACGCGGTGTTCGGCGGCGCTCCCGGTGGCAGCGCCGAGCCCCGCGGCGCCTCGGGCTCCGGCTTCGGGTACGGCCCGCACCTGCTCGACGAGATGACGACGACCACGGTGGTCCACCTCGAAGCCGCGCCGGCAGCGCCGGCCGCAGCCGCCGCCCCCGCGTCCGCCGCCCCTGCGTCGTCAGCGCCGGCCGCAGCCGGGTCCGACGAGGGCGTCACGGCGTCCGCCGAGGGCTTCGACCGATGACCGCTGACGTCCGCCTGGTGCGGGACCTGATCGCACGCATCGACGACCACGAGCCGCTCGTCGTCGTCATCGGCGACTGCATCCTGGACCGCTGGACGATCGGCGAGGCCGAGCGCGTCTCCCGCGAGGCCCCGGCCCCCGTCGTCCGCGTCACCGAGACCATCGCGGTCCCGGGCGGCGCGGCGAACACCGCCGTGAACGCCCGCGCCCTCGGAGCCCGTGTCCGCATGGTCGGGCTGCTCGGGGACGACGAGGTCGGCGCGGTCCTCCGCCAGCGCCTCGACGCCGCCGGGGTCGACACCTCGTACATGGTGACGATCCCGGGCGCGACGACCACGTCGAAGTCGCGGATCGTCGGTGGCGACCGGGTGGTCGTCCGCGTGGACGAGCTCGCCGCCATGCCGACCGACGGGCACACCGAGCAGCTCGCCGACGCCGTGGCCCGTGCCATCCGCGCCGCCGACGCCGCCGTGGTCTGCGACTACGGCCTCGGGGTCACCCCGGAGAGCGTCCTGCCCGTGATCGACCGGGACCGCCCGGCCGTCGTCGTGGTCGACGCACACGACCTCGGCGGCTGGCGCGAGCTGCGCCCCGACCTCGTCACGCCGAACGCCGGCGAGGCCGCAGCGCTGCTCGGTCGTCCCCTCGGCGACGGTGTCGAGCGCGCCGCGACCGTCGTGGCCGCCCGCGACGAGGTCTTCGCCGCCACCGGTGCCCGCGCCGTCGTCGTCACGCTGGACCGCAACGGCACCGTGCTCCTGGAGCCGGGCGAGGACACCGGGTTCCGCACCCGCGCCACCCCCGCCTCCGAGCAGCAGGCGTCCGGTGCCGGCGACACCTTCTGCGCCGCCGCCTCGGTCGCCCTGGCCGTCGGCGCCCCCGCACGCGAGGCCGTCGCCTTCGCGCAGGCAGCAGCCGACGTCGTCGTCCGCGAGGCCGGCACGTCCACCTGCGACGCCGCCGCGCTGCTCCGCTCCGTCGAGGCCCCCGCGGAGACGGTCGTCGACCACGACGACCTCGCCGCCGCAGTGGCGGTCGCCCGCAGCGAGGGCCGCCGGGTCGTCTTCACGAACGGCTGCTTCGACGTCGTGCACCGCGGGCACACCTCGTACCTCCGCCAGGCCAAGGAGCTCGGGGACCTGCTCGTCGTCGCGCTGAACGACGACGACTCGGTCCGCCGGCTCAAGGGCCCGGAGCGGCCGATCAACACCGCCGAGGACCGCGCCGGCGTCCTCGCCGCACTCGCCTGCGTCGACCTGGTGACGGTCTTCGCGACCGACACCCCCATCCCGCTCATCGAGCGGGTGCAGCCCGACGTCTACGTCAAGGGCGGCGACTACTCCCCCGAGATGCTCCGCGAGACCGAGGTCGTGCGCAGCTACGGCGGCGAGGTCGTCATGGTCGACTACGTCCCCGAGCACTCGACCAGTGCCGTCGTCCGACGCATCCGCGAGACCTCGGGAGGAGCCACGGGCGGCGAGGCCCTGTGAGCACCGCCCGCTGGTCAGGAGCCTGGGGCCGCGACGGCCGTCCCGACGACGCGCCGGACGTCGACGTGCTCATCCCCACGGTGGGACGCACCGCTGAGCTGGCGACGACCCTCGCCGGGCTCGCCGCCCAGGCGGACGCCTCGTTCCGCGTCGTCATCAGCGACCAGTCGGAGACCAGCGACGTCGCGTCGCGTCCGGCGGTCGCCGCCATGGTGCGCGTCCTGGAGGCCCAGGGCCGGCCCGTCACGCTGCTCACCCACCCGGTACGGCGTGGGCTGGCCGAGCACCGGCAGTTCCTGCTGGACCGCGCGTCCGCCCCGGCGGTGTTGTTCCTCGACGACGACGTCTGGCTCGAGCCCGGCTCCGTGTCCCGGATGCTCGACGCCCTGCGGACGCTCGGCTGCGGCTTCGTCGGCAGTGCCGTGCAGGGGCTGTCGTACCTGGCCGACCGGCGGCCGCACGAGACGGCCCCGTTCGAACCGTGGGAGGGACCGGTGGTGCCCGAGGTGATCCGGCGCGGCTCCCCCGGCTTCGCGCGCTGGTCGCTCCACAACGCCGCGAACCTCGCGCACGTCGCCGCGGGCCTCGACGTCGAACCCGGCGGGTGGGTCCCCTACCGTGTCGCCTGGGTGGGCGCCTGCGTGCTGTACGACCGTGCCGCGCTCGTCGCGGTCGGCGGGTTCGAGTTCTGGGACACGCTGCCCGTCGGCCACGCCGGCGAGGACGTCGTCGCCCAGTGGCGGGTCATGGAGCGCTTCGGCGGCGCGGGGATCGTACCGTCCGGCGCCGTCCACCTCGAGGCACCGACGACCGTCACCGACCGCTCGGTGGACGCACCCAACGTGGTGCTCGGCCCGGCCTGACGGTCGGACGAGGGCTCAGCCGCCGGTCGGACGAGGGCTCAGCCGCCGAACTCGACCTGGACCTGCTGGCCGGCGGCGGTGAGCCCGTGCTGCACCGCGGCCCGGGTCTGGTCGATCCAAGGGCTGTCCGAGCACCCGATCCAGACGATCGTGCGCGGCTCGGAGTCCGCCAGGCACCACTCCCCGGCCCAGGCGAGCACGGCGGCCGCGAGGGCCTCACCGTGGTCGGCGAAGCAGAGCGACGGCACCGCGGACGGCCGGTCGCTGCGGACGAGCCACGACACCGTGACGCGCGGGGGCGCCGGCAGGATGCGGACCTGTTCCTCGAGCGCGACCTCGACGAAGACCTGGCCGTAGGCGGTCTCGGGCAGGTCCTCGAGCAGGCGGTGGATCTCCGGCAGGTCCTCGACCGCGCCGGCGATCAGGACGCGGTCGCCGGGCTGCTGTCGGGAGGGGGCCATGTGCTCACGCTAGGCCTCGCCTCAGGTCAGGACAACCCCGAGTTGCTGGGAGAGGAACTCCCACATCCAGGCCAGTGCCACCGCGTGGGTCAGCCCGGGGGCGTTCTGCGCGATCTGGGTCGCCACGCCGTCGCTGTACGCGGCGAGCTTGAGCGCCACGACGGACGGGTCGATGCCACCAGGGGCCGTGAACGTGCCCACGGCGACGCCGCGGCGGACGACGCGCACCAGGCAGGCCTCCCACACCCGGATGCGTTCGGCGTACTCCTCGGCGACCTCGGGCCGACGGGCGACGGCGGTCCAGTAGTCCGACCAGATGCGCCAGTGCTGCCGGACCTCCTCGCTGTCGTCGAAGAGCGGCGCGACGAGCATCCGCAGCGCCACCACCGGGTCGGGCTCGGCGTCCACGGCGGTCACGATCGCGCCGTAGAACCGCTCGGTCTCGAGCACGACGACCTCGTTGAGGATCTCCGCGACGCTCGCGAAGTGGTACGTCACCGTGCCCACCGAGACGCCCGCCTCGGCCGCGATGTCACGGAGACCGGTGGCCCCGAGCCCGTGCCGCACGATCACCGCGCGGGCGGCACGGACGATCATCGCGCGGCGGACCTCTGGGCGCTGCCGGACCCGTGGCGCCGGAGACCCCGGCGGCGTGGGCACCGTCGCGCTCACGCGGAGGTCCTCGGGACCTCGTCGTGGTGCGTGTGCTCGGCCACGAGCTCCTCGGGGGTGCCGTCGACGCCGTCCCGCGCCCAGGCCCGCACGGTGTTGACGACCGTGAACGCCTCGGCCGTGGCCGACACGTGCGACGTGGTCTCGAGCCGTGCGGCCCAGCCCGTGTGCGTCAACCCGATCGCCCACCGCGACTCGGCGACGGCGGAGGTCGGGTCGCCGCTGACGATGCGGTACGTCTCGCGGGCGTCCTCGTGGAAGACCAGGCCGTCCGGGTAGACCCGGCCGCCGCCGTACCCGGGGTCGACGTCGAGCGTCCACGCCCCGGTCTCGACGTCGTGCGTGACGGTGCGCTGCGGCAGCGGCTCGGCCGGTGCGAGGCGCGTGACCGCCAGCGGCGTCGACCGGGTCGGCTCCTCGAAGCGGACGCCGTCGTCGGTCGAACGCGTCCAGACCGGCAGCGTCACGGTGCTGGCGGCCGGGTCGACCGTGACGGTCGCCGCGGTGCCGTGCGGCCAGACCCACGGCCAGTACGCGGTGGACACGGCGAGGCGCAGGCGGTGTCCGGCGACGAAGCGGTGGCCGGTCGACACGAGCCGCACGGGCAGGGTCGTCGGTTCCCCGGGCACGAGCGGCACCGAGGCGTCCATGCCCGTCCGCCGCAGGCCGTTCAGCACGCCGCGGGTGACGAGCGTCGAGCTGCCGTCCGGGGCCACGTCGCACAGCCGCACGGTGACGGTCGCCCGGGGCTGGTCGCTCGTGAGGACGAGGTCCACCAGGACGTTCCCGAGCAGGTCGAAGGACTCCTCGACCGGCAGGTCGAAGCACACCGAGCGGCCGTCCTCGGCGCGCTGGTCCGGCGGCAGGTCGGTCTGGTTGCCGAACGGGAAGAACCGTCCGGCGTCCGCACCGGTCTCCTGCGGGGACGCGACGACGACGGGGCCGTCCTCACCGCCGCGCAGGGTGTCGAGCGGGAGGGTCCTCGGCGCCGTGGCGTCGTCCGGCCACGACGAGGCGCCGACCCAACGGCCCGAGCGGACCGGGTAGTAGGTGGCGGGCGGCTCCGGGTCGTTGATCCACGCGCGGAGTGCCGGCTCGTCCTCGACGCCGGTGTCGACGCCGCGCAGCCAGCGGTCCCACCAGCGCAACGACTCCTGCAGGAACCCGATCGACGGCCCCGGGGCGAGCCCGCGGTCCGGGTACTGGTGCGACCACGGCCCCACGATCCCCTTGACCGGCGCGTCCACGTGTTCCACGAGCCGGAGCACGGCGTCGCGGTACGGGTCCGCCCACCCGCCGACGGCGAGCACCGCGGCGGAGATGCCCGCGTAGTCCTCGGCGGCGCTGCCGTGGCGCCAGTAGTCGTCCCGCTCCTGGTGCGACAGCCACACCGGCGTCATGGGACGGTTCGACGCCAGCCGCGCACGCCACTGCTCCACCCACGACGGCCCGACGACCTCCGGGCGCGGGGGCCGCGCGTTGAACGCGAACATCGTCCCGCCCCACGCCGCCATGTCGATCCCGAGGACCGCGCCACCGACGTAGTGCACGTCGTTGTCGTAGCGGTCGTCGGTCGAGCACACGGTGACGATCGCCTTGAGCGCCGCCGGAGCACGGGCCGCGAGCTGCAGGGCGTTGAACCCGCCCCACGAGATGCCGAACATGCCGACGGCACCGGTCGACCACGCCTGCGCGGCCAGCCAGGCGATCACGGCCTCGCCGTCGGACAGTTCCTGCTCGCTGTACTCGTCGTCGAAGGTGCCGTCCGAGGACCCGGTGCCACGGATGTCGACCCGGACCGAGGCGTACCCGTGCTCGGCGTACCAGGGGTGTCGTTCCGAGTCCCGCGGTGCCGTCCAGTCGTCGAGCCGGTACGGCAGGTACTCCAGCAGCACGGGCACGGGGGCGTCCGGCCCGGCGGTGGCCGGCGCCCAGATCCGCGTGTGCAGGCGCACCCCGTCGGGCATCGGGATCCAGGTGTCGCGGACGGTCACCCCGTCGGGCAGGTCGACCGGCACCCCGATCCCCGTGAGCGAGCCGTCGGTCATGCGTCCTCCCAGTTCCGGATTCGGTGCCCGTCCCCGTGGTCGGTCCACCCGTCGGCGTGTCGCCAGTGCTGCACGCCGTCGTCGACGTCCGGCAGGTCGGTCACGCCCGGTTCGAGCGTCGCGGCGAGCAGCGTCCGCGTGTACGGGTGGTTCGGGCCGGTGAAGACCCGCTCGGTCGGTCCGATCTCGACGATCCGGCCACCGGTCATCACGGCGACCCGATCGGCGACGCCGCGGACCACGGCGAGGTCGTGGCTGATGAACAGGCAGCTCAGCCCGTTCTCGCGCTGCAGGTCGGCGAGCAGCGCCAGGATGCCGGCCTGCACCTGCACGTCGAGCGCGGTCGTGATCTCGTCGGCGATCACGAGCCGGGGCCCTGCGGCCAGCGCACGGGCGATGCCGACGCGCTGCCGCTGCCCGCCCGACAGCTGCGCGGGCAGCCGGGTGGCGAACTCCGGCCCGAGGCCGACCTGGGTCAGCAGGTCCGCCACCCGCGCGCGGGACGACGACCCGGTGAAGAGCCGCAGCGGCCGGGCGATGGCCGCGCCGACGGTCCGGCGCGGGTTCAGCGAGGTGTCGGCGTTCTGGAACACGAGCTGCACGGCCCGACGGAGCTCCGGGGAGCGTGCACCGACCGGCTGACGCAGGTCACCCGTCGCGGTGTCGTCCGCGTACGTGAAGGTGCCGGACTCGGCGGGCACCAGGCCCGCCATCGCCGTGGCGAGCGTCGACTTGCCGCTGCCGGACTCGCCCACCACGGCGAGCGTTTCGCGGGCGCCGATCGCGAAGGACACGCCGTCGACGGCGGCTGGCAGGCCGCGTCCGTAGCGGACCACCAGGTCGGTCGCGGTCACGACCGGACGGCCTGGAGGCTCGGTGTGCGCAGCCGTGTCGGTGACCGTCCCGGGGACGGTCGGGTCCTGGTCGTGGTGATCCGGGCCTCCCGTCCGGGTGCGGCCGTCGGGGACGGCTGCCAACAGGGCGCGGGTGTACTCGTGCTGCGGGTCCGCGAAGAGCGCGGCGGTGTCACGGTGCTCGACGACCTCGCCGTCGCGCATCACGGCGATCTCGTCGGCCATCGCGGACACGACGCCGAGGTCGTGGCTGACCAGGAGGACGGCCATGCCGAGCTCACGACCGAGGTCGGCGACGAGGTCGAGGACCGCCGCCTGCGTGACCACGTCGAGCGCGGTGGTCGGTTCGTCGAGGACGAGCACCCGCGGCCGGGCGGCGACGGCCATCGCGATCGCGACGCGCTGCTGCTGGCCGCCGGAGAGCTGGTGCGGGTAGCGGCGGACGATCGTGTCCGGGTCGGGCAGCCGGACGAGCCGGACCAGCTCGGCGACGCGCTCCGGCGAGTCGGGCTCGCCGTGGGCGCTGAGGGCCTCGCGGATCTGGGCACCGACCCGCATGGACGGGGTCAGGGCCTGTCCGGCGTTCTGCGCGACCACCGACGCCGTGCCGCCGCGGAGGGCCCGCGTGGCCGAGGGTGACAGGGCGAAGACGTCCTGGTCGGCGACGACGACCGACCCGCGGACGATCCGGGAGCCCGTGCGGAGGTGCGCGAGCAGCGTCCGCGCGACGGTGGACTTGCCGGAGCCGGACTCGCCGACCAGCCCGAGGGTCTGGCCGGCCCGGATGGTGAACGAGACGCCGCGGACGACGGGGACCTCGGAGCGGCCGGCGGCGTAGGAGATCGCGAGGTCGTCGACGCGGACGGTGGCGGTGGTGGCGTCGGGCGTCGGGGTGGTGGTGTCGTTGGCTGCGGTGGCGGGTGTCGGGGTGTCGGTTGCTGGGGTGTCGCGGTTCATGCGCGGGTCGCTCCCTGCGTGGCACGGTCGACGCCGAGCGACTTGCTCAGTCCGTCGGCGGCGAGGTTCAGGCCGACCACCAGGGTCGCCAGCGCCACGATGGGCGCCAACGTGCCGAGCGGCACGACGGTGAGTGCGGTGCGGTTCTCCTGCACCATGAGACCCCAGTCCGGCGTCGGCGGGTTCGCCCCGAAGCCGAGGAAGGACAGCGACGCCACGAGCAGCACGATCCACGACGCCCGCATCGCGTACTCGACGAGCACGACGTCGAGGACGTTCGGCAGGATCTCGCGGAACACGATCGACAGCGGCTTCTCGCCCCTGGCCCTGGCCGCCGTGACGTAGTCCTGCGTGATCACGGTGCGGGCGGCGCCGCGCACGACCCGGGTGACGGCGGGGGCGTAGACGACGGTGACGGCGAGGACGATGACCCAGAGCCCGGCGTCGAAGACGGTGACGACGACGAGCAGCGCCAGGATCGACGGCACGCTGAGCAGGGCGTCGACGACGCGCATCACGACCTCGTCGAACCAGTTGTCGGCGTAGGCGGTGACGGCGCCGAGGACGGTGCCGACGGCGACCGCGATCGTCGTCGCGAGGAACGTGACGAGCAGCGCGTACCGGCCGCCGTTCAGCGTGCGGGACAGGATGTCGCGGCCGTACTGGTCGGTGCCGAGCCAGTGCGTCCACTCGGGGCCGGCGAGCACGTTCGCGGAGTCGGTGGCGACGGGGTCGTGCACGCCGATGACCGGTGCCAGGACGGCGAGGACGAGGTGCAGGGCGATGAGCCCGAGGCCGACGGCGAGGGCCGTCGAGCTGCGGAGCGGCGCGACGACCGTGCCGATGACGCTGGTGCTCATGCGGAGACCTTCCCTTCGGGTGCGACGGTGCCAGCCGGTGCGGTCGACGTCCCCGGGGTGCGGCGACGCCGGGCCGGCGGGCGGACGCGGGTGCGCCGCTGGCGGGTGCGGAGCCGCGGGTCGAGCGCGAGTGCCACCAGGTCGGCGGCGAGGTTGCACACGACGTAGACGACGGCGCTGAGCAGCGCGATGGCCTCGATCACGGGCAGGTCCCGGTTGAAGACCGACTCGAGCATGAGCTTGCCCATGCCCGGGTAGTTGAAGACGTTCTCCACGACGACCACGCCGCCGAGGAGCCACGCCACGTTGAGCGCGACGACGTTCAGCGTCGGGAGCAGCGCACTCGGGACGGCGTGCTTCCACACCACCCGGCGCATCGTCAGGCCCTTCAGCTCGGCGGTCGTGACGAACTCGGACGCCATCACGTCGATCGTCGACGAGCGCGCGGTGCGCACGATGTACGCCGCCATGGCCAGGGTCAGCACGATGATCGGCAGCCAGATCGTCGGCAGCAGCTCCCCCACGGTCGCGTCGCTGCCGCGGAGCACCACGGCCGGGAACAGCGGGATGCCGATCGCGAACAGCAGCACCAGCACCGTCGCGACCATGAACTCGGGCACGCTCATCACGACCAGGCTGACGATCGAGATGACCCGGTCAGTCGGACGCCCACGGCGCACACCGGCGACCACGCCGAGCGTGAGCGACAGCGTCACGCCGACGAGCATCGCGGGCACGGCGATGAGCATGCTGTTGCGGAACGCGGTGAACAACGTCGGGGCGACGGGCTCCCCGCTGACGAGCGACGTGCCGAAGTCGCCGTGCGCGGCACCGACGAGCCACTGCCCGTACCGGAGCCACACGTTCTGGTCGAGCCCGAGCGTCTCGCGGAGCTGCTTGACGGCCGCGGGTGTGGCGTTCTGGCCGAGGAGCTGCTGCGCGACGTCGCCGGGCAGCGCCTGCACGGCGAGGAAGACGAACAGGGACGCCAGGACCACTGTCAGCAGGGCGATCCCGACGCGCCGGAGCACGGGGAGGAGGACGTTCATCGGGCCAGTCCGATCCTGAGGTAGTCGAACTCGAAGCCGAACTCCGCGTAGTTGACGACGTCGCGGGACAGCCCGACCAGGCGGTCGCCGAACATCGGGGTCATGTCCGCGCCGTCCGCCACGATCATCCGCTGGGCGTCCCGGTAGAGCGTCAGCCGCTTGGCGTCGTCCATCTCGGCGCGGGCGTCGTCGAGGAGCGCGTCGAACCGCGGGTTCGCCCAGGCGCTCTCGTTGTACGACGACCCGGAGCGGAAGATCTGGTTGAGCAGCTGGTCGATCGGCCGCCCGGTGAAGAAGTAGCTCACCATGAGCGGCTTCTGCAGCCAGATCTGCGTGTAGTACGAGTCCGCCGACGCGTTCTTCACGGTCAGGTCGATCCCGGCGGCCTTGACCTGGTCGCGGTAGGCGACGGCGAGCGGCGTGAACACCGACTCGTAGCTCGACGTGTAGATCGACGCCTGGAACCGCTCGTGGCCGGCCCGCTTGAGCAGGCTCCTCGCCTTGTCGGGGTCGTGCTCGCGGGGTTCGTCGAGGAACGCGGCGAGCTGCGGCGGCACGGGGTTGTCCCACCCGGGCGAGCCGGTGCCCTGCACCGCCGTGTCGACGATCTTCCTGGGGTCGTAGGCGAGCTTCATGGCCTGGCGCACCAGCGGGTCGGAGAACTGCTCGCTCGTCGCGAGCATCGGCATCGTGTACCACTGCGCGTTCACGACCCGGGCGACGGTGGCTCGCTGTGACGCGGCGACGACCCGCGCCGTGGCGAAGTCGAGGTTGGTCTGCGAGATGAGGTCGATCTGGCCCGCGAGCAGCGCGTTCACCCGCGCGGTGGTGTCCTGGATCGAGAAGAAGTCGATGCCGTCGAGCGCGGGACGGCCGGCGAAGTGGTCGTCGAAGGCCTCGATGCTGCCGGTGCCGGCCGGTGCGAAGGACGAGAGCTTGAACGGGCCGGTGCCGATGCCGGTCGTGCCGATGGTGTCGATCGCACCGGCGGGCACGATGTAGCACTGGTACGCCGTCAGCAGCGAGGGGAACTCCGCGTTCGGCTTCGTCAGCTCGAACCGCAGCGTGTACGGGTCGATCGCCCGCATCGAGTCCGCGGTCATCACCTCGCCGAGCACCCCGGCCTGCGGTGAGGCGGTCTTCTCGTCGAGGATGTGCCGGATGCTGGCGATCGCGTCGTCCGCGGTGAACCGGGAGCCGTCGTGGAAGCGCACCCCGCGGCGGAGCGCGAACGTCCACACGGTGCCGTCGGCGTTGCCGGACCACTCGCGGGCCAGGTCGGGGACGGTCTGGCCGGACTCGTCGAGCCGGACCAGGCGGTTGTAGAGCGCCCCGAGGTACTCGTAGGCGGAGAGCGAGCTCGCCGAGTCGAGGGTCTCGGCGGCGGACGCGGCGGGGCGGGCGATGCGCAGGCGCCCACCGCGGCGGGTGACGCCGGTGGCGGCCTGCTCCGGGATCGTGACGGCTCCGGCGCCGGTGCTGCACCCGGTGAGGGTGAGGAGACCGAGACCCGCGAGCCCGGCGGCGCCGGTGAGGAGCGCGCGGCGGCTGGGACCACGGCCGTCTCGGGCGGCGCGCTGGTCGGGGTGGTGCTGCTGGACGACGTGCTGCATTCGGGGTGACCCCTCCTGGTAATCGTTCCGGTGAACGATAGAGGGATTCGCGCTCCCTGGCCAATCCCGTGACACGTCCCAGCGCGAAGATTCACGAATCCGTCACACGCGGACGCGGTCGAGGGGCCAGGATCGACAGGAGCAACGACGAGGAGCAACCGATGGCGACCTTCACCCGCGGGTTCGGCGGACGACGACGAGGCGAGGACGATGACCGCACCCCGCCTGGGCAGACGCTCGTGCGGGACTGGCCCGTGCTCTCGGCCGGGGCCACGCCGGAGATCGCGCCCGCGGACTGGAGCTTCTCCATCCAGACCGAGTCCGGCCTGTACGAGTGGACGTGGGACGAGGTCCAGGCGCTCGGCGTCGAGGACGTCACCGTCGACATCCACTGCGTCACACACTGGTCGAAGCTCGACATGCCCTGGCGCGGCGTGCCGCTCGACGCCCTGTTCGCCCAGGTGGAGACCTCGTTGGACTACTGCATGGTGCACAGCTTCGGCGGCTACACGACGAACGTCCCCCTCGACGAACTGCTCGGCGGCAAGGCCTGGGTCGCGTTCGAGGCCGACGGCGAACCCCTCGAGCCCGAGCACGGCGGCCCCGCGCGGCTGCTCGTCCCCGCCCTGTACTTCTGGAAGAGCGCGAAGTGGGTGCGCGGCATCGTCATGCAGGCCGACGACGAGCCGGGCTTCTGGGAGAACGCGGGCTACAACATGCATGGTGACCCCTGGAAGGAAGAGCGGTACTGGTGAGCGCACCAGCGTCCGTCGAGTCCGTCTCGGTCCCGTCCGCCGAGACCCCGGCGACCGGCCAGGAGGCTCCCCCGTCGCCCGCCACGTCGGCTCGGCCCGCCGGGTCCCCGCGTCCGCACCGACGACCGGCCTGGCACGCCGCCACCGTCGCCGAGGTCCGTGCCGAGAGCCCCACCGCCCGTCGCCTGGTGCTCGACGTCCCGACCTGGCCGGGCAACGACCCCGGGCAGCACCTCGACCTGCGGCTCACGGCCGAGGACGGCTACCAGGCGACCCGCTCGTACTCGGTGGCGTCCGCCGGTGACGACCCGCGCGTGACCCTGGCGGTCGACCGGGTCGACGACGGCGAGGTCTCGCCGTTCCTGGTCGACGCGATCGAGGTCGGCGACACCCTCGAGGTGCACGGTCCCCTCGGCGGCTGGTTCGTGTGGCGCCCGTCCTCCGAGTCCACCCGGCCCGTGCAGCTCATCGCGGGCGGGTCCGGGATCGTGCCGCTCGTGGCGATGGTCACGGCACACGCCGAGGCCGACGACCCGACGCCCTTCCGGCTCCTCTACGCGGTCCGCACCCCCGACGACGTCTTCTTCCGGCCGGAGCTCGACGCCGCCCTCGGGACTGAAGCCCCGCTCGACGTCACGGTCGTGTACAGCCGCACGGCTCCGTCCGACGCGACCGTCCCGGCAGGCCGTCTCACAAAGGACACCCTGGCCGCGGCGGTGCTGCCCCCGGAGGACGGCGCCCTGGTCTACGTGTGCGGGTCGACGCCGTTCGTCGAGCAGGTCCTGCGCTGGCTCGGCGAGCTCGGGCACGACGTGGCAGACGTCCGCGCGGAACGGTTCGGAGGCAGCTGATGACCCTGTTCGACGGCAACGCCCTGGCCGGTGAGCTGGCGGACGTGCTCGGCGCCGACCCCACGACGGCGCGACTGCGCTGCACCGGGTGCGGGTCGCTCGGGTCCCTCGGCGAGACCCGGGTCTACCGCACGGCGATGGGGTCGGTCGCCCGGTGCCACGGCTGCGACACGGTGCTCGTCACGGTGGTGTCGGACGGGGTCCGGCGGCGCGTCGGGCTGCCGGGGGTCCGAGCAGCGTCGATCGCCTGAACGCTCCTGCAACCAGCCGCTCCTGGAACCAGAAAACCCCGACCGAAGTCGGGGTTGTCCAGGGGCCGGGTGGAGCCGGTTGTTCCCGAGCGGATGACGAGATTCGAACTCGCGACCCTCACCTTGGCAAGGTGATGCGCTACCACTGCGCCACATCCGCATGCGCTGCCTGACGGCCGCGCTCGGATGACGATACCAGTGTTCGCGGGTGCCGCCGTCGCACGGCCGGTGCCGGGCGTGTCCGTGTTGGATGGAGCGCATGAGTGACTTCGTGAAGGAAGTACCGGCACACCACCCGGACGAACCCGATGCGCACGGCGTGGACCTGGTCGACGGCGACGAACCGGCGGTGCGCATCCTGGTCCGCGGCGCCCTGCCCGCGACGCTCGAGCACGACGGCCGCACCTGGGCGGCGACGGACGAGACCCACGACGCCGGGGACGCCCCGGCGATCTCGGTCTACCGTCCCGCCTGAGCCGCCGGAGCGGGCTCGGTCGGCTGCGTCGCCCCGGCGCTCAGAGCCCGGCTCGGGGCTCGGCGTCCTGCCGGACCCCCGCGGCCACGGCGACCGCACGGACGCCATCGGTGAGCTCGTCGCCGCGGAGCGTCTTCGCGAACCCGACGACGGTCCGGTACAGCGGCAGGTCGACGGCCGTCCACTGGCCGTTGTCCACCAGCACGCGGAGGGCGTCGACGGTGCCGAACGCGTAGCGCCCCGCTGCCGTGGTCTCGCCGTTGCCGACCGACCGCACCGCCGACCGCGGGATGCCGAGCAGCAGCCGTGGGGTGCTGCCGCCGACGTAGAGGCCCAGCCCCTGGTGGTCGGCGACGAGCGTGGCGAGACCGCGGCGCGGGACGTCACCGTCGGGCGTCGTCCCGAGCATCGCCGCCGTCCGCCGGATCTCCACCACGAGGTCCCGCTTCAGCTGCACCTTGGCCAGGTGCGCGCCGGGGTGCAGCTGCGCCAGGGCCGTCTCCCGCTGCCGGGTCCTGGCGTTCTGGATCCCCAGGACGATCTGCAGGACGACGAAGATGCCGACCGCGTAGAGCGCCAGCGTGCCGATGACCCCCGCCGTCGACATGCCCTCCTCGTGCTCCCGCCAGGCGAGGAACCCGAAGCGCAGCGCGAGGTACCCCCCGACCACGACGATCGTGATGAGTCCCCCGCGGCGCCTGCTGCTGTTCCCGTTCCCCATCCTCGACACCCTAGGTCGCCGGTGCCGACGAGCACCGATCCTGCACGGGCTCTCAACCGCGGTGTGTCGGCGGTGCTCGGTAGCGTGCGACCGTGCCAGAGGGTGACTCCGTCTTCCGCCTCGCCGCGCGACTGCGCCAGGTCGACGGCGCTCGGGTCCTCCGTGGGGAGCTCCGGTCCGGCGGGGCAGCCGGGCGCTCCCTCGCCGGGCTGCGGGTCGTCGGCCACGCCACGCACGGCAAGCACCTGCTGACCCGCTTCGACGACGGCACGACCCTGCACACCCACCTGCGGATGCAGGGCTCGTGGACGGTCACGGCGCCGGGCCGACGACTGCCCACGGCGGCGGCCCGCGGTGCCCGGGTCCGCCTGGCGCTCGAGGACGGCCGGACGGTCTGGGGCCTCGACCTGCCCGTCGTGGACCTCCTCGACACCGCGGACGAGGCCCGCGTGCTCGGCCACCTCGGTCCGGACCTGCTCCACGACCACTTCGACGCGGACCTCGCCGCTGCCCGGGTCCTGGGCGACCCGACGGCACCGGTGCGGCGCGTCCTGCTCGACCAGCGGAACGTGGCGGGCCTCGGCAACCTCTGGGTCAACGAGCTCGGGTTCCTCCGCGGCCTGCACCCCGACCGACCCGTCGGCACCGTGGACGTGCCGGCGCTGCTCGACCTCGCACGCCGCATGCTCGTGCGGTCCGCCACGCTCCCCGACGCCTACCAGGTCACGACCGGTGTCCGGCGTCGCGGGGAACGACACTGGGTCGTCGGCCGCGCCGGACGTCCGTGTCTGCGGTGTCGCACGCCGGTGCTCGGCCGCGACGCCGTCGAGGTCGTCGGCTCGGCACCGCGGCGCACCTGGTGGTGTCCGCGGTGCCAGCCGACGACCTGACCGTCCGGGTGGGCCCCGCTCAGCGGTGGGACGGCCGGACCGTGCTGACGCGCAGGTCCTCGAACGTGCTGGTGAACCCGGACCCGCCGAGCGAGATCAGCCCGACGCGCGGGCTGTCCCCGAGGTCGGCTGTCCAGGTGCCGCCGCGGACGAAGTGCCGCCCGTCCATGCTCGTGTACGCCGTGTACTGCCCCTCGCCCCGGACGGTGCGGTGCACGATCCGCAGCGTCGTGGTGTCACCGACCGGGCCGACGACCATGTTGCCGTAGGTGGGCGCCCCGGTCGGCTGCCCGGACACCTGCTTGCCGAACTCCGTCTGCCGGGTGTCGAAGATCGAGTTCGACACCAGCCGGACGTAGTTGCCGTCGTCGCCGTAGGCGATCAGGCCGCCCTGGACGTAGTTCACGCCGTCGCCGGTGGCCGGGGTGTCGACCGCGACCGTCGTCTGCAGCACCCAGTCGCCGCGCGGTGCCGGTTCGGTGAGCACGGACGCGAGCGGGGTCTGCGGCGGGTGCAGGTCCGCGGCCTGGGTCTGCCAGCGGAACGTGCTGTCGCCGACCGAGTAGGTCGAGGCATCGGGCTCGCGCGTCCACGTCAGCTGGGACGGCAGTGCCGAGCCGTCGAACCCGGTCGAGGCCGAGCGGATGAGCCGTCCCGGTTCGTCGACGGGCGCGCTGGACGGTCGGTAGGTGGGTCGCTGCCCGGGCTGCGCGACCGGACCCGGCTGCACGGTGTCGGACGGTCCCGCTCCCCCGCGGACGACGGGCCACCCGCCCTGCCAGTCCAGCGGGTCGATGAGCACCGGCCGCTTCGTGTAGGTCGCCTGCCCCGAGTAGTACGGGTTGTTCCGGTCCACCGCGTGGTAGATGATCCAGTCCTGGCCCGCGTAGTCGGTGACCACGGTGTTGTGCCCGGTGCCCACCCAGCGGTTGCCGTTCTGCGCGAGCAGGGGCGAGCCTCCGACCCGGGTGCTGGTGATGGCGACCCCGTCGCGGTCGACGAAGGGTCCGAGCGGGCTGCGCGACCTCGCGACGAAGACGCCGTAGCCCGTGAGCGAGCCGGCGCAGCAGTTCGTCGCCGATCCCATGAAGTACCACCACCCGGCGTGGCGCATCAGGTACGCGCCCTCGTAGCGGTTGTCGATCGCGATCTGCCGCTCGCTCGCGGGGTCCGAGCGGAGCCCGTCGGCGCTCAGCGTCCGCACGACCACGCCGCCGAAGTAGCTGCCGAAGTACAGGTACGTGGTGCCGCGGTCGGTGATGACCTCGGGGTCGAACTCCCACCGATCCCCGCCGGTCGGCCCGGAGCGCGGTGCCACGACCGGTCCGCCCGAGTCCGTCCAGGGGCCGGTCGGGCTCGAGCTCGTCGCGACGCCGACAGCCGACCCGCCGCCGGTCGGAGCGGTCGCGCTCGGGGTGTCCGAGGCGGCGTAGTACAGGTACCAGGTGCCCGCACGCCCGTGGGAACCGGCGCGGTACACGACGTCGGGAGCCCAGATGCCGTTCGCGTCCCCGACCCACGCGGGCTTCGCGCTGAAGGCGTCGCCGACGTAGGTCCAGTGCGTGAGGTCCGTCGAGCGGTACGTCGGCACGGTGTGCTGCACGAGCGTGCCGTCGGGGTTCGTCTCCGTCGCCGACAGGGCGTCGGTCGTGCAGTACAGGTACCAGTTCCGGTCCCGCCCCACCCCGTGGATCGCCGTCGGGTCGGCGCAGCTCGCCGCCGTCTCGCCGTCCGGCAGTCGGAGCGCCATCGGGTTCTGGTGCGTCGGGGCGACGCGGCCGCCCCGCGAGGCGATCGACGCTGCGGTGGTGGTGGAGGCCGTGTCGATCGAGGTGGTGCTGGTGGTGGTCGCGCTGACGGCGGGTGCCGCCACGGCCGCAGCCGGGAGGCCCGGGGTCGCGACCCCCGCCAGGGTCGCGACCGCGATCAGTGCGGTGAGTGCTCGGCGCACAGGAGGTCTCGCTCTCTCTCGTCGTTGAGGAGGTGCTGGCACCGCGCGGGACCGGCGGTGCTGCGCGCGAGCGTACGCCCCGGCCGCGGGAACGACCAGGCGCACTGCGTCCTCCGACCCGGCGCTCCCGGTCGCCGCGCGTTCCGACCCGCAACGCGCGATCCCACCCATGACGCCCACGATGGGAGGCGGTTTCGCGCGTTGGTGGTCGGAACGAACGACCTCCTACGCGCGATGTGACCCACGCAGCACGTTCCGCCCTCCAACGCGCGCTCGGACCCGCAACGCGCGACCTGACCCGCAACGCGCGATCCCACCCGCAACGCGCGTTCCGACCCGCAACGCGCGATCCCACCCGCAACGCGCGTTCCGACCCGCAACGCGCGATCCCACCCATGACGCCCGCGATGGGAAGCGGTATCGCGCGTTGACGGTCGGGACGAACGACCTCCTACGCGCGAAGTGACCCTCTCAGCGCGTTCGGACCTGCAACGCGCGATCCCACCCGCTGAGCGCGGAACGACCTGCCGCGCGCGGAACGGATGGACTTCGGCGGCGCGCTCACCTCGTCCCACTCCCCCCCGGTTCTCGCCGGACGACGGAGTTCGTCAAGCGGGATGACGGATCCGGTTGGCTCGGCCCGAGTTCCGCGAACCGGATTCGTCAGCGCGGAGAACGGGAACCGGTTCCCCGCCGCGATGGCCCTCGAGTCAGACCCGCAGCTCCGTCTGCGCCTCCGCCTGCGCGTCCGCACTCGCACCCGCACCCGTCGGCACCGGAACAGACACAGGAACAGCGACGGGCCCCGGAACGGGCATGACGACGGGGAGCGTGAGGACGAACGCGGTGTCCTCGCCGGGCGGACACACCAGGTCGCCGCCATGGGCTCGGGCGATGCCTCGGGCGATCGGCAGCCCAAGCCCGGCGCCACCGTGACGGTCATCCCGCGCGGCGTCGAGCCGGACGAGCCGGTCGAACACGCGCTCCCGGTCGGCCTCCGGGATCCCCGGGCCGTCGTCGGTCACACGCACGACGCCGTGCCCGTCCTCGGCCGCGACGACCACGGCGACGACGCCGCTGCCGCCCGTTGCCCGCGCCGCGTTCTCGAGCAGGTTCCCCAGGACCTGCCCGAGCCGGTCGTCATCACCGGAGACACCCACGGCACCCGTCGGCTCCAGGACCTCGACCCGGAGTGCGGGCGCCCGGAGCCGGGCACGCGATGCCTCCGCACGGGCGACGCTGCCGAGGTCGACGGGGGCCAGGTCGAGCTCGAGCCCGCGGTCGACCCGTGCCATCAGCAGCATGTCGTCGACGAGCCGGCCGGCACGCCCCGCCTGCCGGACGACGTGCACGGCGAGGTCCTCACGCTCGGCGGGGTCGAGCGGCGTCCGCACGAGGGTGTCCGCCGCGGCGCGGATGCCGGCGACCGGCGTGCGGAGCTCGTGGGCGGCGTCGGAGAGGAACGCGCGCATCCGGGCCTCGGCGGCGAGGGCCTGGCGCTCGGCACCCTCGACCGCGTCGAGCATCTCGTCGAAGGCCACGGCCACGCGGCCGATCTCGGTGTCACGACGAGCCGGACGGAGTCGTCGTCCCCGGTCACCGTGCGCGATCGACCGGGCGGCCCTCGTCATCGTGTCGAGCGGCCGCATCGTGCGCCGCACCACGAGCACCAGGCCGCCGGCAGCGACGAGCAGGAACACGGCGGAGGCGCCGAGCATCACCCAGCCCAGCTCCCCGAGGACCTCGTCGACCGACCCGGTGCCCGCGGTCAGCCGGATCGTCGAACCGTCACTGAGCCGGGAGACGAGGGTCACGAGCCGTCCCTCCTCGCGCACCGTGGAGGAGCTGATGCGGACCTGCCCGCTCGCGCCAGTGGACCCGCCCGCGGAGGTGGACCCGGCCACCCCGTCGGCGGTTGCTGACCCGGTTGCTGGTGTCGAGCCTCCCGGCCCTGCCGGACCGGACAGTCCCGGCGGCTCGGGCGGACCCTGCCGGAGCTGCTCCGGGGTGGGGCCGGCCTCGACGGAACCGCCGTCGCTCGTGGTGATCGTGACGGCGAGTCCCTGCATCGACAGCCGGTCGGCCAGGTCGTCCGCGTCCACCGTGCCCACGAGCGCCGCGGCGGCGGAGGCCCGGTCGCGCAGGCGGTCCTCGATCTGCGTGCGGAGGCGGTCGCCGAGCGTCGCCTGCACCGCGACGGACAGCAGCCCGAGGAGCACCGCGAGCAGCACCAGGACGGCGACCACCGTCCGCGCGCGCAGCGACCCGGTGCGGAGCTGCCCCGCGCTCACGCGGCCACCGCGCTCATGCGGTACCCGAGGCCGCGGACGGTGTGGATGAGCCGCGGCCCGTGCGCCTCCATCTTGCGGCGGACGGCACTGAGGTGGACCTCGACGAGGTTCGGGTCGACGCTGTCGTACCCCCACACCTGCGTCAGGATCTGGGTCTTGGAGAGGGTGCGCCCGCGGCTCTCGGCCAGGAACGCGAGCAGCCGGAACTCCGTCGCGGTGAGGTCGAGCGTGACCCCGGCGCGACGGACCACGGCGGCGTCCGGGTCGAGCACGAGGTCCGCGACCTCGACCACCGAGGGGATCCGTCCCCGGCGTCGCAGCACGGCGGTGACCCGCGCGACGAGCTCGGCCATCGCGAAGGGCTTCACCACGTAGTCGTCGGCGCCCTCGGCGAAGCCGCGCAGCCGGTCGTGGACCTCGTCACGTGCCGTGAGCATCACGATGGCGGCGTCGGACGTGGTCCGGACCCGGCCGGCGAGCTGGATGCCGCTCGCACCGGGCAGCATCCAGTCGAGGACCACGAGGTCGGGCACGAACCGCACCAGGTCGTGCTGGAGCGTGTCCCCGTCGGGAGCATCGAGCACCACGAGTCCCTCGGCACGGAGGGAACGGGCCACGGACAGGCGGATGGTCTCGTCGTCGTCGATGAGCAGGACGCGGGCAGGGGTGGGCACGGCGGACACCGTACGTCGGTGTTGCAATCACGGAGCATGGAGCCACCTGGGCAGCACCTGGGCTTCAGTCCTGCTTCAGATTCGACTTCGACCGTGGTCTTCACCGGCAGGACCGCCGGACCGGCACACCGCCGGACCGGCTCACCGCCGGACGACGAACTGGAGCGATCATGACCACGAACCACGACCACGACCACCACGACGACGCTGACCCGACCCGTCAGTACCCCAGCGCCGGCTTCGGCCGCGATGCGCAGCCCACCGAGCAGTTCGCCGCGGCCTCCGAGCACCAGCCGGGAGGCTCGGCATCCGGTGCGTCGTCGCCCGCCGGCAGCGAGCGGGGTCGCCGCCAGGGCCTCGGTCGCCGTCTCGGGATCGGCGCGGCCGTCGTCGCCGTGCTGATCGGCGGGGTGGGTGTCACCGCCGCCGTCGCCGCGGGGAACGACGGCGGGGGCAGCAGTGCGGTGGGAGCGCCGACGGGCGCGCCGACCGGAGCGCCGTCAGGGGCTCCTTCTGGCGCGCCGAGTGGGGCTCCGACTGATGGTCCGGCCGCTGGAGGGCCGGCCGCGGGCGGTGCCGCCGGAGGCCCCGCTGCCGGTGGTCCCGGCGCGACGTGCGGACCGGCCGGTGGAGCGGCGGGTGGCGCGGCTGGTGCTCCCGAGGGCGACACCGCACCGAAGCCGCCGGCCGGGGCGCCGAAGCCGGGCGCGGACGCGCCGAAGCCGCCGAAGCCGGGGAAGGACGCACCGAAGCCGGGCACGGATGCACCGAAGCCGACCAATGCGCCGTCCGCACCGACCGAGGTCCCGACGACGGGGTCCTGACCTGATTCAGTACCAGTCGACGCTGCGTCGGAAGTGCCCGACGAGCACAGGCTTGCCGGCTCGTCGGGCAGCGACCGTCGCGAGGTCGATCGCCTCGCGGCGGCCGACCCGGGAGTTCTCGAAGGGCGTCGGGTACGCCGGGTCGTCCGGTGAGGCTTCCAACAGGGGCCACAGGTCGTAGCCGGGCGTGGTGGACACCCTGCCGAACTCCAGGACGTCGGCCCGCGGCTCGGTCGCCCAGGTGGTGACGCGGCCGTCGGGTTGCACGACCGCGACCTTCTGCCACACACCGAGTGCCAGTCGACCGTTCTGGATCTGGCCGCCCTCGTGCGTGACCCGCAGGATGTGGTCAGGGTCGGGATGACAGCCACTCACCTGCGCGTTGCCCGTGACGTAGTACTGCACGGTTGGCGTCTCGTCGAAGAGGTCAGTGTCGTCCGCCGGCCAGTCGGCGTGGTCGCGGTACCAGTCCGTGTCGGCGAACAGGCGGTCGAACTGCTCGGGCGTCGGTCGGGATCGCATGCCGGAACGCTACCGGCGCTCGGCGTCGCGCTGCTCGAACCAGCTGTCGGCCTGTTCCCGTTCGTCCTCCGCCAGGAGCCGCCGGGCGTGCGGCAACGACCGACGGGCGAACACCAGCGTCGCCAGGCCGACCCAGGCCCAGGTCGCTGCCACCACGAACGAGAAGACGCTCGTCCACGGGTCGTCGCCGTCGAGGACCGCCGTCGCGCCGCTCCACGCGTTCAGCAGAGCGATGGCGAGTCCGAGCCAACCGAACCACGCACCTCGCTCGGTGACCCGCCGGAGGTACCGGATGCGGACGGGCACGGGCACCTCGGCCGGGGTGTCGCTCCCGCGGGCCCAGGCCTGCAGCCGGCGCTGTCGGCGGTACCCGCCCGTCGCCGCCCAGATCGCGATGACCACGGCGACCGCGACCACCAGCACGGCAGCGGCGACGAGCACGACGACGACGGGCGTGAGGGCGAAGTCCTTCACCGCGAGGAGCACCCAGAGGCCCGCGGTGAGGAGCCCCAGCCCGAGCAGTCGGACCCACCCGCCGAGGTCGATCTCGCGGAGTCGCATGGCCCGAGCGTAGCCACGCGGCGCGCATCACGACTCCGGGCGCTCCGGCACTGACCCTTCGAGCAGTCGCGTCGTCCAGTCGCCGAGCGCAGCGACCGCGCGACGGGAGACCACCGCGTTCGGGACCATGCTCGTGAACCCGTGGAAGGCGCCCGGCCAGACGTGCAGCTCGGCGTCGACCCCTGCCGCCCAGAGGCGGCTGGCGAAGGCGACGGTCTCGTCGCGGAACACCTCCGCGCTGCCGCAGTCGAGGTAGGTGGGCGGCATCCCTCGGAGATCGGTCGCGCGTGCCGGTGCCGCGCGGACGGAGACCTCACCGTCGCGGTGGTCCCCGAGGTACGCATCCCAGACGAGGCCGGAACTCCTGCAGCTCCGGGTCGAACGGCGGTCGGGGCATGGTGTCGGGCATCGCGCACTCCTGTTGGACGAGAAGTGGCGGCCTGGTCTCGCTGATGCGCGCATGACGGGAGCCCCGACTGGACCTCGTGGTCCTGCCGGGGCTTCGCGCCGGGAGACGGTGCTCGTCGAGCTCGCGTCTCGGAGCCACTCGCTACTTGAGCAGCCCCTCCTTGGTCAGCCAGTCCTTCGCCGCCGTCGTCGCCTGGGCCTTCTCGCTGCCCTCGACGCGGTTGCGGAGGGCGATGAGGTCATCTGTCGTCAGCTTCGCAGAGATCTTGTTCAACACCGAGGCGAGCTTCGCGCTGTAGATCTTCTTGTTCAAGAACGGCAGGATGTTCTGCGCCGCGATCAGGTTCTCCGGGTCCTTCAACACGAGCAGTTTCTTCGTCACGAGGTCAGGCGACGTCGTGTAGATGTCGGCCACCTGCACCGTGCCGTCGACGAGGGCCTTGACCGTGTCCGGTCCGCCGTAGTCCTCGATGGACTTGAAGGTCACCTTGTCGACGCCGTACGTCGACTTGAGCCCGGGGATGCCGTACGGAAGAGTGCCGAACTGCGGGTTGGCGCCGAGCGTGAACGGCTCGATCTTCGCGAGGTCCCCGATCGACGTGAGGCCGCTCTTCGCCGCCTCCGCCTGGGTCACGACGTACGCGTCCTTGTCCTCGGCCGGCGACGGCTCGAGCACCTGGAAGTCCTTCGGCACCGCGGTCTTCAGCGCAGCGTCGACGTCGTCGGTCGTCTTCGCGGTGGCCTTGGTGTCGTAGAAGAACAACAGGTTGCCGTTGTACTCCGGCATCAGGTTGATCGATCCGTCCTTGAGCGCGGGGATCGTGGTCTGCCTCGGGCCGAGGTTGAACTTGGTCGTCACGTCGAACCCGGCGTCCTTCAGCGCGAGCGCGTACATGTTCCCGAGGATCTCGCTCTCCGGGTAGTTGAACGAACCCACCACGATCGGCGTGCTGCCCTTGTCGGTGCCGCCGCCGGGAGCTGCTCCCGTGGGATCGGAGGTGGAACACCCGGAGAGTGCCACGACCGCTCCGATGGCCACGACCCCCGCGAGGATGCGTGTTCTGGTGCCTGCTGTGAACATCAGTGGTCCCTTTCGTCGACGGTCAAGGCCGTCACCGCGCGGCGCCGGAGTGGCAGCGCGCGGACGTGTGTGCGACGGCGGCGGGTCTGGGTGTGCAGGCCGCGTCGAGTGAGGAGCTGCACGAACGCGAAGAGCCCGTCGATGACGAGCGCGAGCACCGTCACGAGCAACGCACCGCCGAGGATGAGGTCGTTGTCGTTCAGACTGATGCCGGTCGAGATGATCGCGCCGAGGCCGCCGAGCGAGACGTACGACGCGATGACCACCGTCGCGATGACCTGCAGCACGGACGCCCGGATGCCGCCGATGATCAGCGGCAGCGACAGCGGGACCTCGACCTTGAGCAGGATCTGCAGCTCGGTCATCCCCACCGACCGGGCGGCGTCCACCGTCTGCGGGTCGACGGACTCCACACCCGCGTACGCCCCCGCGAGGATCGACGGGATCGCGAGGACGACGAACGCGACGATCGACGCGATGAACGCCGTCTTCGTGAAGGGCACGGTGTACCCGATCACGACGAAGAGGGTGCCGAGCAGGCCCAGCGTCGGCAGTGCACGCATGGAGCCGCTGAACGCGATGACGAAGCCGCGCCCTCGCCCGGTGTGTCCGATGTAGAAGCCCAGCGGCAGCGCGATCACCGCGGCGATGGCGACTGAGATGACTGTGTAGAGGAGGTGCTCGACGAGCCGGTCCTGGATCGGGAGCGGCGTCTGGAGTCCGGCACGGTAGTTCGCCGGGTCGAGCAGCCAGGCGACCGCACTGAGGAAGAACTGCACTGTCAGGCCCCCCGTTCGATCGTCGCCAGCACCGCTCGGCGCCGCGGCCGTCGCGGTGTCCGACGCGACCACGGCATGAGGACGCGCCCGATCGCCACCAGGAGGGCGTCGAAGACCAGGGCGATGACGAGGCTCGCCGCCACGCCGACGAGGATCTCCTCGAGGAACTGCCGCTGACGCCCGTCCGTGAAGAGGTACCCGATGTTCGCGGAACCGACCAGGGCGCCCACCGACACCAGGGCAACGGTGCTCGCGGAGACCACCCGCATCCCCGCGAGGAGGACCGGGCCCGCCAGCGGGAACTCGACCGACCAGAAGCGCGTCCACGCCGAGTACCCCACCGCAGTGGCCGAGTCGATGACGTCGGCGGGGACAGCGGCGAACGCGTCAGCTGTCATCCGCACCATGATGGCGACCGCGTAGACGGAGAGCCCGACGACGATGTTCAGCGGGTCGGTGATGCGGGTGCCGAGCAGGTACGGCAGGATCACGAACAGCGGCAACGACGGGATCGTGTAGAGCAGGCTGCCGCCACCGACGATGACTCCTCGGACTGCCTGCCACCGGTTCGCCACCCACCCCAGCGGCACCGCGAGGACGAATCCCAGGACGATGGGCACCGCAGCGAGACCCGCGTGCGTCACGGTGAGGCCCCAGATGAGACCGAAGTTCGTCGTGATCCAGTTCAGGGCAGCATCCCAATCCTCGTCGGACAGCCGCGAGTGGGACCTGGTCCCGCCGGAGTGCTGCGTGGATGCCAGGGTAGCCGCGCCTGCCGCTCCTGACCGGGACGACGTGTGATGCGAGCGAACGGGTCGAACGGCGGTCGGGGCATGGTGTCGGCCATCGCGCAGTCCTGTTGGACCAGGAGTGGCGGCCCGGTCGGACCACGTGTCGCCACGGCTGACGGCGGCCGCGTTCTCCCCTCGACCGAACCACACCCCGGAACTCCCGCGGCGGCGTCACGGCCGCGGTTCGGACACCAGGGCGAGCAGTCGGGCGATGACGAGGTCTCGCCACGGGAGCGAGGACCAGGCGTGGTCTGCGTCGTTGACCGCCGTGAAGGTGGCATCGGGCAGGAGCCGGCCGTAGCGTTCGCCGTACTCCACGGGGACGATCGTGTCAGCGGTCCCGTGCAGCACGTGGACCGGTCCCGGATAGCCATCTGCTTCGGCGTACACGTCGAGACCGTCGCGGACGTCGTCGATGAAGGCCCTGCCGAGCCGCATCCCCCCGAAGTCGAACCAACCACGGTCGCGCACGGTGGCGAGCGGCTGGCCCTGGATCTCGTCACGCACCGTGATGTCGTCCACGACGACCCCGGCCGGGGACCAGAGGGTGAGCGTGGTCACGAGCTGGGGCAGGCGCGCGGCGGCGATCGCGGACTCGACGGCGCCGAGGCTGTGCCCGGCCAGGTGCACACGTCCGCCGTGCTGCCCGGCGACGTGTTCGGCCATCGTGACGACCTGGTCGACCTCGTCGCGCAGGGTGATCGCCGTGAAGGACCCGTCGCTCACCCCGTGACCGAGCCGGTCGAACGCGTACGACGTGCGGCCGACGTCAGCGAGCGCGTCAGCGGCCTGGACGAACAGCTGCCGAGGTCCCGTGGCGGAGTCACCGAACCCGTGGACGAAGAGGACCGGAGCACTGTCCGTGTCCGACACTGCGGTCCCGGTCGGGCGTCGGATCCAACCGCGGATGGTCACGCCGCCGTGCTGCAACGTCGTCGCGGTGAGGTCCCGGTGCACCAGGTGCTCCGCGAGCACGGTCAGTTGCTCCGGTCCGCGAACCCGGCGGGCAGGTCAGCCGGCGCCGTGTCGATGACGCGCTCGTCGTCCGCTCCGACGAACTCGAACAGGGTGATGTGCGCGAACTCGGGCACGACGTAGATCGGGTAGGTGGGGCCGGCGTCGCGGTGCTGGCGCATCAGGTCGAGGTGGTCGTTCTGGAACAGGACGGTCTTGCTGCCGTCCTCCTCCACCCAGTGCGGGAAGAAGATCGTGCCGTGCAGCACGCGCTCCCCCGGTACCACGTTCACGACGACGCTCGTGCCCGTCGGCTCGTTCCAGGAGACCTTGTAGACGCCGGCGGTCAGCATCACGAGGTCGATCTGCTGGTCCTTGACCCACCGACCCCCGACCATGCCCGTGTGGATGCGGTAGTCGATGGTCGTCGCGTTCTTCACGTACATCTCGTACTGCCATCCGTTGGCGTACGTGTAGATGAACCGGTGGCCGACGATGCCGGCGAGGTCCTGGGTGGGGACGGGCTGTGCAACTGAGGTGGAGATCATCATGAGGACATCCTGCGCCAAAAATGCGTTTGTCACAAACGCTTTCGGGGGACTCTAAGCTGGCCCGATGACCCGCGAACACGACCCGACCGTGCTCCGGGCGGTCGCGCGCGACATCAGCGACGGCATCGGCCCGTTCCGCCGCACGCTCCTCAACGCCTCGCGGCGCGACGGCGCCCTGCCGGAGCTGCCGGACGCCCAGATCGAGGTCCTACGCCGACTCGACGAGGGCGACTGGACGACACCCACGGCGCTCGGGCGCGCCCTCGGGCTGGCACGGTCGACCGTCAGCAACCTCGTCATCGCCATGGAGCGCGACGGACTCGTCCAACGACGTCTGGCCAGCGGGGACGGCCGGAGCACCGAGGTCACGCTGACCGACCTCGCGCGGGAGCGTCTGCGCGTGTACGACCGGTCGGCGGAACACGTCCTGGTCGCAGCCCTCGATCAACTGACGCCGGACGAGGTCCGGGCGGTGCGTTCCGCCCTGCCCGTGCTGGCCCGCATCCGGGACGCCGTCGCGACCTCGTCCACCCGGCCGTCCCCGGAGCACTGACCCGGGCGGTCAGGCTCCCTGTCGGTCGGGCACTGACCCTTCGAGCAGTCGCGTCGTCCAGTCGCCGAGCGCAGCGACCGCGCGACGGGAGACCACCGCGTTCGGGACCATGCTCGTGAACCCGTGGAAGGCGCCCGGCCAGACGTGCAGCTCGGCGTCGACCCCTGCCGCCCAGAGGCGGCTGGCGAAGGCGACGGTCTCGTCGCGGAACACCTCCGCGCTGCCGCAGTCGAGGTAGGTGGGCGGCATCCCTCGGAGATCGGTCGCGCGTGCCGGTGCCGCGTGGACGGAGACCTCACCGTCGCGGTGGTCCCCGAGGTACGCGTCCCAGCCGAAGCGGGTCATCGCCCGGTCGGCCACCCCGACACCGTCGATCTGGCGCGTGGAGGTCGTCGAGTCGCTGTCGTCGAGCATCGGCGAGACCAGGACCTGGGCGTGGACGGAGGGACCGCCACGGTCCCGAGCGAGGAGCGCCGTCCCCGCGGCCAGTCCCCCGCCGGCACTCTGTCCGACGAGCACGATGCGTGCCGGGTCGATCCCGAGCTCCTCGGCGTGGTCGGCGACCCAGACGAGGCCGGCGTAGCAGTCCTCGACCGGCACCGGGTCGGGGTGCTCCGGCGCGAGGCGGTAGTCGACGCTCAGCAGGACGACGTCATGGGTCAGCAGCCAGTCGTCGTAGGAGTCGAGGTTGCCCAGGTGGTGCCCGAACATCATGCCGCCGCCGTGGATGGTGAAGAACGCCGGCGCCACACCCGTCCGGCCGATGCGCTGGATGACCGCGAGGGCGATCGACGTGTCCCCGTCGACGGGCACGCGAACCGATCGACGTTCGAGGCCGCGTTCCCGAAGCCGGTCGTCGAGCTCGGCCTCGGTCACGTCGAGCTCGCGCATCGCCGGCAGCATCTCGCGGGTCAGGACGAAGGGGCCTCGGGCCTGGAGCCGGTCGAGGAACTCCTGAAACTCCGGGTCGAACGGCGGTCGGGGCATGGTGTCGGTCATCGCGCACTCCTGTTGGACGAGAAGTGGCGGCCCAGTCAGACCACGTGTCGCCGCGGCTGACGACAACCGCGTTTTTCCTTCATGACGACCCTACCCCGCTGGGAGGCGAGCCGCCGCCGACTGTCGCACCGTCCGAGTGCCGTCAGGGCGCTGCGTCCACCCCCGGTCGTCAGGGGAGCAGCGTGCGGACGCGGTCCTCGAACTCGGCAGCCGCGACGCGTCGGGACTGCGGTGCCTCGTCCTGGAGCCGCCTGGCGAGGTCGATCGCGGCGGAGAGCACGAGGGGGTGCTCCTGCCCGTAGGTGGCAATGCCCTCGAACACCGTGCCGACCAGGTCCTCGATCTCCGGCCAGTGCGGGAGCACCCGGGCGACTCCGTCGTCGTCGAGACAGGCGGTGACGGTCGCCCGGTCGCGCCAGGTCGGGACCAGCGCAGCGGAGGCGAGTTCCAGTGCCCCGACGGCCGTGTAGGGGTCGTTCGTTCCGCTGGCCAGTCCGCGGACCGCGATCTCCACGAGCTGCTGCAGCGCGAACCGGACGTCCTGGTACGGGGTCCTCGCGGTGCCCGTCGTGACACACGCGCGGAGCTGCCGGGCCATGCGGTCGTCGAGGTCGATGCGCTCCCCGGCCTCGGTCCTGACGACGAGGACCGCGTCGCCGGGGAGCACGTGCTGCCCCGGCATCGCACGCACGTCGACGACCGCGTGCTGGTCCGTCGCCCAGCGGACGAGCCGACGCCAGGCCACGGACTGCACGTAGCCGTCCTCCTCCGCCCGGACCGTGGTGCCCAGGGCAGCGCTGGACGATCGCGGCGTGGTGCTCACCCGGACGTCGACATCCGTCGCGAACGCCTCGTCGAGGGCCGCAGCGAGCTCCACCTGCACGCGTTTCTGCAACGAGGTGATCTGCACGCTCGACGCGATGTGGTGGATGAAGAACACCAGGACTGCGACGTCGACGAGGCCGATGAGGACCGCGACGTGCACTGCGATCACCGGCACGAACGCCGTGCCGTCGTCGACGTCGGTGTGGACCGAACGCAGCACGACGACGGCGTAGACGAAGGTCGACGTGAACACCGCGAGCACGAGCTGGTTGGCCCGGTCCGCCATGAAGTTGCGCACGAGGCGCGGACCGTAGGTGGAGGAGGTGGTGGCGAGGACCGAGATGGTGATGGAGAACGACGTCCCCGCCACGGTGAGCATCGCCGTCCCGATCGTGGTGAGGATCGACCGGCCACCGCTCGCACTCAGCGCGTCCAGCACGGCGATCTGGATCCCGTGGTCGATGACGACCCGGTCCACCGCGACCAGCACCTCGGCCAGCAGGATCGCTCCGAGACCGAACACGGCCGGCAGGAACCAGAAGGACTCGCGGATGCGGAGCGCCAGAGCCTGCACGCGGACCACCAACCTCTCGGGACGCACAAGGGGGTCGAGCACCACCGAGTGCCGGCAACAGTACCGGGCGACACGCCTGGGTGAACGCACAGGAACGCGAGCAGGCACCATGGAGTGCATGGCAAGCACAGCTCCACCCCTGCCCGAACCCGTCACCACCACGCCGCAGCTCCGGCGGTGGGTGTTCTGGCCCGCCGCCGTCATCGTGCTCGGCTTCGTGGCGTTCACCCTCGTCTCCCCCTCCACCGCCGAGGGGCTGTTCCTCGGGCTGCAGGACGGCATCGTCCGCAACTTCAGCTGGTACTACGTCCTGGTCGCCGCGTTCTTCGTCGGCTTCTCCCTCTTCGTCGGCTTCAGCCGGTACGGCGACATCAAGCTCGGGAAGGACGCGGACGAGCCCGAGTTCTCCACTGGGTCCTGGTTCGCCCTGCTCTTCGCCGCGGGCATGGGCATCGGCCTGGTGTTCTACGGCGTCTCCGAACCACTCAGCCACTTCGCGTCACCGCGCCCCGGGGTCGCCGGGACCGAGAAGGAACTCGCGCAGCAAGCCCTGACCCAGACGTTCCTGCACTGGGGCCTGCACGCCTGGGCGATCTACGTGGTCCTCGGGCTGGCGCTCGCCTACGCCATCCACCGCCGGGGGCGGCCGGTGTCGATCCGGTGGGCGCTCGAGCCGTTGCTCGGCAACCGCGTCCGTGGCGGCTGGGGCAACCTCATCGACGTCATCGCCCTGGTCGGCACCCTGTTCGGCGTCGCCACCTCGCTCGGTCTCGGCGTCATCCAGATCGGCGCGGGTCTCGAGGCCGCCGGCGTCGCCGAGAGCAGCATCGTCAGCCAGATCGCCATCATCGCGGTCATCACCGCAGTGACCATCGTCTCCCTCGTGACCGGCGTGACCAAGGGGATGAAGATCCTCTCGAACTTCAACCTCATCCTCGCGGCCGCGCTGCTGCTGTTCGTGCTCATCGTCGGACCGACACAGTTCCTGCTCCGGGACTTCGTGCAGTCGATCGGGTCGTACCTGCAGAACATCGTCGGCCTCTCGTTCAACGTCACCGCTCAGCAGGGTGCCGAGGGCGAGGCGTGGCAGGGCGCGTGGACCACGTTCTACTGGGGCTGGTGGATGTCCTGGGCCCCGTTCGTCGGGGTCTTCATCGCGCGGATCTCGAAGGGACGAACGGTGCGCCAGTTCGTGTTCGGGGTGCTCCTGGTGCCGACGCTGCTCACCTTCCTGTGGTTCGCGGTCCTCGGCGGCACGGCGATCCACCGGCAGACAGACGGTGCGGGCGGCCTGGTCGGGGCCGACGGCTCGGTCGACGTCGAGGGGTCCCTCTTCGCGCTCCTCGGCGACCTGCCCGCAGGGGCCGTCCTGACTTTCGGGGCGATCCTGCTCATCGGCGTCTTCTTCGTCACGTCCTCGGACTCCGGTTCCCTGGTGATGGCGATGATTGCGTCCGGCGGTGACATCGAACCGAAGAACTGGCTCCGGGTGTTCTTCGCTGGTGTCTCCGCACTCCTCGCGGTCGCCCTGTTGCTCAGCGGTGGTCTCAACGCCCTCAAGACCGCGGCGATCACCACCGCGCTGCCGTTCAGCATCGTCCTGCTGCTCACGTGTTGGTCGACGATCATCGCGTTCTCCCGGGAGCGCCGAGCGTACGACAAGGCGGAGCGGGAGGTCCTGCTCGAGCACGTCGGTGCGTACTACGGCCTCGAGGTCGAGGCGCCGAGCGAGAGGACTCCGCGCTCCGGCCTCGCCCGTCCGTGGGCTGCGGTGAAGAACCGGGTGCGCGGCGGCCGCCCGACCGGAGCCCCGGCGAGCGGCACGGCCATGATGGACGACTTCCCCGTCCGGCCGGAGACCATCTCGGCCGACCCCGCGATGGACCCGGGGCTCGACGCGACCGCAGAACCGACGACCGGTCACCCCCGCCAGGCCGACTGACCTGAACCGACTGTGTGCTGGCACACAGTTCGTCCTCGCGGCTGATGTCCGGTGTCCCCGCCCGGGCCAGAGTGGTTCGTGGGATGGGAATCCGGTCGACCGCGACCGCTGCTGTGGGGGCAGCGGTCGCGGCGCACTCCTCGTGGATCCGTCGGGGCCGGGTCAGCCTTCCCAGGCGTCGCGGACCGCATCGCCGAGACGTGTCCGGAAAGCGTCGACGTGGACCGAACAGCCGCTGACCATCAGCACGGTGGCGACCCCCACAGCCGTCAGCACCGTCACCGGACGTGTCCATCGTCTCCCCCAGAGCATGGCGGGAGCGTGACGCAGTCGCCTGACCGGACCAGACGGCCGTCCTGGAGGCTCGGTGGCGGACCCGCAACGAGCCTCCCGGCCCTGCCTGGTCGCCTTCACCACCGACCACGCGGTCAGTGCTGGCCGGGGGCCGCGTCGCGCCACGTGACGGGGACCGGGTCCCCGGCACGTCGGATCGCGTAGACGACCGCGCCGAGCTCGGGAGGCAGCACCGGTTCGACCAGGGCGAAGCGCGGGCGCGCGCCCGCGTCGCGTTCGGCTGCCACTCGCGCGACGAACCGGTGCCGGAAGCCGTCGTCGGAGAACATGCCGCCGGAGGACGACACGGCCGTCGGCGCGCCGTCCGGACGGTCCCCGATGCGGTCCGCGACGACGCGGACCTGCTGGACGAGCTCGTCGACGGCGTCGTCGAGGACCGCGGCGGCCACGGGGTCCCCCGCGGCGGCCGCAGCGGTGACGACCCGGGAGAACGCGGCGACGGCCGCGCGCTCGGCCTGGAGGTCCTGCATCAGCAGGCCGACGAGGTCCAGGTCCTCTGCGATGCCGGTGTGTTCCCGCAGGAGCCCGTACAAGGCGGTCCGTGGGAGGCGACCGTCGGCCATCCGGCTGAATGCGTTGAGGCCACGGCGGGCCACCCAGTGCGCGGAGCCCTCGTCGCCGATGAGTTCACTCCAGCCGCCGACGCGGTGGGTGTGCGTGCCGCGTTCGCCGTAGGTGATGGAGCCCGTGCCCGCGACGACGTTGATGCCGTCCTGGCCGCCGAGGGAGCCGGCCCACCCGGCGAGTACGTCGTTGCCGACGGTGGAGCGGTCGTGCCCGAGGGCGTCGCACGGCAGGGCGTCGAGCAGGAGGTCGGTGCTCGCGGACTCGCCGTGCCCGGGGAGGCCGTAGAACGCGTGCCCGAGTTCGTCGGCGGACCGTCCCGCCGCGGCGAGGACCTGGTGGGTCCCCTCCCGGACGACGGCGGCCGCAGCGTCGACGCCGTCGTCGAGCCAGGAGCACCCCGGGCCCCGCCACCGCGCGAGGACCGTCCCGTCGTCGCCGTCCGTGTCGACGAGCACGACGGCCGTCTTGGTCCCTCCGCCGTCGAGGCCGAGGAACAGGGTCACCCCCGCGCTCCGTGCTCGCCGTCGAGGGGGTGGATGACGACGCCCCGGACGACCCGGTTCACCGAGCCGTCCGGGAACGGGTTGTCGGGCGTGCACCCGAGCCGCACCGAGGCGTGCAGCGCGAGGAGCTGCGCGACGGCGACGAGCGCGACGGCGCGGAGGCCGTCGTCGAGTCCCTCCGCCTCGGGGAAGGCGAGGTCGACGTCCGTCCCGGGTGCTCCCTGCAGCCCGTCGGAGCCGACCACGACCACCTGCCCGGGCCGGTCGGCTCGGAGTTCGCGCACGATGTCGTCGTCGTACCGGCGCACGGTCGGGTCCGCCGAGCGGAGGACGACCACGACCGTGTCGTCGTCGAGCACCGCCTTCGGGCCGTGCCGGAACCCGAGCGGGGTGTCGTGGAACGCCGCGATGCCGCCGGCGGTCAGTTCGAGCGTCTTGAGCGCACACTCCTCGGCGAGCCCGGCGAGGGTGCCACCGCCCAGGAAGACGATGCGCCGTGGCGAGGCGTCGAGGACCCGGTGCAGGGCGTCGTCGGTGCCGAGCGCCCGCTCGCCGGAGGCGACGACCCGGTCGAGCGCGGCAGCGTCCGACGGGACGAACGCCACGAGGGCGGCGAGCAGCATGCTGGAGAAGCTCGACGTCATCGCGAAGCCGGTGTCGTTGGTCTGCGGCGGCATCACGAGCACGAAGGAGTCCGCGCGGTCATGGTGTGCGACGGCCAGCGCACCGGACGGGTCACACGTCACGACGAGGTGGTGTGCGGCGGGGGCCAGCGCGTCCACGAGCTCCGTCGCCGCACCGCTCTCCGGCGAGTTGCCCGACCGGGCGAACGAGACGAGCAGGACGGGGAGGTCCTCCGCGAGCACCGTCCGCGGAGCCGCGACGAGGTCGGTGCTCGCCACGGCGTCGAAGCGGCGTCCGGACCGACCGCGCAGCGACTCGGCGGCGATGCGGCCGACGAAGGCCGACGTGCCTGCGCCGGTGAAGACCACGCGGGTGCGTGGGTCCTCGAGTGCTCGGCCGAGGAAGGCGTCGAGGTCCTGCCGTGCCCGGTCGAGGAGCACGGCGAGGTCACGCCACGCCTGCGGTTGCTGGTGGATCTCAGCGAGGGTGGCGCTGGCGGGGATGGTGACGTCTGTGGTCATGGTCTTCCGTTCCGGTGGTGGCGGGTCGTCGGGCTCGTCGGGCTCGTCGGCGGTCAGCCCTTGAGGCCCGCCGACGCCATGGTCGCGACGAACTGCTTCTGGGCGACCAGGAACAGCAGGATGAGCGGGAGCGTCGCGACGACGTTGCCTGCCATGAGCAACGACCAGTCGGTCCGCCTGGACCCCTGGAAGTTGGTGAGGCCGAGCTGCAGCGTGAAGGCATGGTCGTTGTTGATGGCGACGAGCGGCCAGACCAGGTCGTTCCACGAGCCCAGCAGCGTGAAGATCGCCAGCGTCGCCAGGGCCGGGCGTGCGAGCGGCAGCACGATGCGGAAGAAGACCTGCAGCCGGTTGCAGCCGTCGATCATCCCCGCTTCCTCGAGCTCCGCCGGCAGCGACAGGAAGAACTGGCGCATCAGGAAGATGCCGAACGCGGACGCGAGCCACGGGACGATCGCTGCGCCGAGGTGGTCGACCAGGTGCAGCCGGGCGAACATCACGTACGTCGGGATCATCAGCAGCTGCGACGGGATCATGATCGTCGCCAGGATCGCGAGGAAGCCGAACGTGCGCCCCGGGAACCGCAGCCGCGCGAAGCCGTAGCCGGCGAGCGAGCAGAGCACGAGGTGCGACACGATCGCCGACGCCGAGACGATCACCGTGTTGAGCAGCCAGTGCAGGATGTCGGAGTCGGCGAAGAGCCGCGCGTACCCGCCGAGCGTGAACTGCGTCGGGATGAACGACGGCGGGAACCGGTTGATCTCCGACGCCGGTTCGACGGACGTCAGGAACATCTCGACGAACGGCAGCAGGAAGAGCAGTGACACCGGCAGGAGCAGCAGGTGCCACGGGCTGAAGGGCCAGCGGCGGCGGCGCACGGCGCCGTCCGGGCGGGAGCTCGTCACGACCCCCTGTCGGAGCGGGGTGTCGAGGACCTGGGTCTCGGTGGACATCAGGAGGGGGTCCTTCCTGCGCGGCGCTGCACGAGCGTGACGACGACGGTGGCGACGAGGGTGACGAAGAACATCCCGTAGGCGATCGCCGAGCCGTAGCCGAACTGGAGGTTCTGGAACGCGGTCTTCCAGAGGTAGTAGACGATCGTCTGCGTGGCGTCGAGGGGGCCGCCGCGGGTGGTGGCGTAGACGAGGTCGAAGAGCTGCACCGCCTGGAGGGTCTGGTAGATCGCGACGAACGCGGTGACCGGGCCGAGGTGCGGCCAGACCACTCGCCAGAACGTCTGCCACGCGTTCGCGCCGTCGATCCGGGCCGCCTCGATCACGTCTCCCGGGACGTCCTGCAGCGCCGCGAGGTAGATCACGGTCGTGAACGCGGCCTGGCCCCAGAGCGACATGATGACGATCACGAGCATGGCCTCGCCGCGGTCCTCCAGCCAGCCCTGCTGCGGCAGGTGCAGGACCCGCAGCACGTTGTTCACGATGCCGAACTGCGGGCTGAACAGGTACGTGGTCAGGATGCCGGTGGCGGCCGCAGAGGCGACGAACGGCACGAAGATCGCGGTGCGGTAGAGCCCGATGAAGCGGATGCGCCGGTTCAGGGCGACGGCGAGGGCCAGTCCGAGGAGCAACGAGGCCGGCACGAAGAGCACGGTGTAGAGGACCGTGTGCACGACGGCGGCGCGGACGCCCTCGTCGGTCACCAGGTCGGCGTAGTTCTGCCCGCCGATGAAGGTCGCCGGGCTGAAGCCGTCCCAGCTCTGGAACGACAAAAGCAGGGCCCACACACCGGGGAAGACGGTGAGCCCGAGCACGATGAGCAGTGCAGGGCCGACGAAGCCCCAGCCCGCGAGTCCTTCGCGGACGGATGCGGCGGACCGACGGCGCCGTCGGGCCTTCCCGGGGTCGTCCGGGCGCTTCGCGGGTTCGGTGGGGCGGAGTGCGAACGTGGTCATGGGTCGTCCTAGCCTTGGCGGAGGGCCTTGTCGGCGGCGACGCTCGCCTGCCGCAGTGCGGTCTTCGGGGTGCCCTCGCCCTGGAGGACGTGGGCGACGGCGTTGCCGAACGCTTCGGACAGGCCGTTGTACCCGGGGACGGTCGGCCTGGTCTGCTTCGCGTTCGCAGAGTTGGCCTGCATGACGTCGAGTCCGGGGAGCGCCTTCGCCTGCTTCAGGAACGCCTCGCTGGTCGCCTCGCTCGAGCGCAGCGGCAGGTTGCCCACCGCGACGTTGAACCGTTCGTCCTGCTCCTTCGCGGTGAGCCAGGTGGTGAAGTCCGTCGCCCAGTAGGCACGGTTCACGTCGTGGTTGTCGAAGAGGGTCCAGAGGTCGGGACCTGAGACGGTCTGGTGGTCGCCGTCGGTCCCGGGGAGCTGGACGACGCCGTAGGACGTGCCGGCGGTCTTCAGCGCGGAGAGCTCCCACGGTCCGGAGGTGATCATCCCGATCCGGTCGCTCTCGAACAGCTGCGCGAACTTCGTGTCCGTCTGGTCGAGGTAGACGCTCTTGTCCTTCACGGCCATGTCGCGGAGAAACCCGAGCGACTCGACGCCGGCCGGGGAGTCGAACGCGGCCCGCTTGCCGCCCTTCGACAAGATGGAGCCGCCGTTCTGCCAGAGGTGCGGCCACATCTGCCAGGTGGTCTCCTCGCTGCCGGACACCGAGTAGCCGTAGCCGAACGTGTTGCTGTCCTTGTCCGTGAGCTGCTTCGCGGCCTTCCGGAAGTCCGCCCACGTCCAGTCCGCCGTCGGGTACGCGAGGTGGGCGCGGTCGAAGACCTTGGTGTTGTAGAGCAGCGAGATGTTGTCCACCACCGCCGGGAACCCGATGACCTTGCCACCGGTCGGCTGTGCGGTGTTGCGCGCCGCGGCGGTGAACTCGTCCCAGTGCACGTCGGGTTCGGCGACGGTCTCGCGGAGGTCGAGCGTACGGTCCGACCGCTCGAGCTGGCTCGCCCACGACCCGAAGGTGTACGAGATGTCCGGCGAGTCGTTGCCCGCGAAGGACGCCGCGAGCTTCTGCAGCAGCTCGTCCGTCGAGGAGGCGCCCGGCGACATGTCGATCGTCACGTTCGGGTGGTCGCGCTCGTACTCGTCGACGAGGGCCTGCAGCAGCTTCTCGGCCTGGTCGCTCTGCCCCGACCACATCGTGAGGTGCACGGGCGCGTCCGTGTCGAGGGTCGTCGCGCCTCGTGTGGCGCAGCCGGCGAGCGCTGTCGCGGTCACCGCCAGGACGGCGGCCGCGGCGACCCACCGCGCGCGACGGCGACGGCTGGCCGGGACGCGGCGGGTACCTGTTCGTGTCACTGCGGACTCCTTCGTCATCGCGTCGGACAAGCTCGGCCAGCAGCTCTCGTGGGGAACACGGCACTGCCGGCGCCGGTGGAGGGCACACGGGTCATGCTCAGGAATCCTGGAACCTCTGCCGTGATTCGACCAGCATTCCGAGCGAAACGATCAGAATGACTGACCGCTACGCTCGCTCTCATGGTCGACGACTCCGCTTCCGCGCTCGCGTCGGCGTCTCCGGCCTCGGGCTCGGGCAAGCGGTCCCGCCGGATGCTCGCGATCCTCGAGCTCCTCACGGACCAGGGCGCCGTGACCCTGCAGGACCTCGTCACCACGCTCGGGGTCTCCCCCGCGACCGCCCGGCGTGACCTCGCCGACCTCGAGCAGCAGGGGCTGCTGGCGCGGACGCACGGCGGTGCCCGGATCGCGGTGCCGACGTCGGAGATCCCGGTCCGCCTGCGGGAGGGGCAGTCGCGCGGCGTGAAGCAGCGCATCGGACGGGCTGCAGCCGCACTCCTGCCCGACGGTCCCTTCGCCGTGGCGATCGGCGGTGGCACCACGGCCGCGAGCGTCGCCCGGTCCCTGGTCTTCCGGAACGGACTGACCATCGTGACGAACTCGCTCACGACCGCCAGCGAGATCGGTGCCCGACCAAACCTGCGCGTCGTGATGACCGGGGGCACGATCCGGCCGCACTCGTTCGAACTCGTCGGTGTCCTGGCCGAGAACGCCTTCGCGGCGATGAACGTCGGGGCTGCGATCGTCGGCATGGACGGGGTGAGCGCCGTCGGCGGTGCCACCACCCACGACGAGACCGAGGCCAGGACGAACGCGGCGATGATCGGCAACGCCCAGCGGACGATCGTCGTGGCCGACTCGTCGAAGATCGGCCGGACGACACTCGCACCCGTGGTCGGCATGCGTGGTGTCCACGACCTCGTCACCGACGACGGGGCGGACCCGGAGGAGCTCGAACGGATCGCCGACGTCGGGGTGCGCGTGCACGTGGTCGAGCGTCGGTCGCGGGCGACGGACTGATGCGGCGCACCACGACGACGTCCCCGTCGGCGTCCGCTCTCGCTCCCGGGCGCGCCTCTCGTCGGTGCGTCACTGCACGAGGCGAGCACAGCGGTCGCCGCCGCCGGTCGGACGGTCTTCACCGTCGGCGGACTCCTGACTCTGAGCGAGGTGCCCGTTGCTCCGCTCCTCGTCGACGCTGCTCCGACCAGTGGTCAGGTGGACGCCATCCTCTCGGCGCTGTCGGCCTGTCGGCTGGTCGTGCCACGCTGATGTCATGACGACGGACCTGGTGCGACTGGCTCACGAGGTGGCGACCCGCGCGCACGCCGGGCAAGTCGACAAGGTCGGCCGGCCGTACATCGAGCATCCGACCGCCGTCGCAGAGCGGCTCACCACCGACGATGAGCAGGTCGTCGGGTTCCTCCACGACGTCGTCGAGGACACCGACATCACCCTCGCCGAACTCCGGGCGATGGGGTTCACCGTGGACCAGGTCCTCGCGGTCGACGCGGTGACGAAGCGCCGTGGCGAGACGCTCGAGCAGTCGATCGCTCGGGTCGTCGCCGATCCGTCGGGCATCGCACTCCGGGTGAAGCGAGCCGACATCAGCCACAACGGTGACCCCGCTCGGCTCGCAACCATCGCCGACGAGACGACGCGGGCCCGGCTGCAGGTCAAGTACGAACGGACCGCGGTGTTCCTCGGGACGACCATCGAGGGCATCCTCGCCGAGTTCGGCGTGCGGCAGTACCCCTGAGGTCAGCGGCGGACGGCCGGCGGGGCGACGGAGACCGCGAGGGTGTTCCGCAGCTGCTGCTCGGTGACGTCCTCGTCGGTGAGCCACGGGATGCTGCCGACCAGGAGGTCGGCGAGCTCCGGAACGCTGCGTGCGCGGAGAATCCGGCGGCCGAGCGCGGGCGTCATGAACACCGTCTGCGCGTGTCGGTTGTGCCACATGTCGAAGGCACGGTAGCCCGACTCGCCTTCGGCCTCCGCCTGCTGTTGCAGTGCGGTGATGTGGTCGCTGCGCTGCCGTTCGAGTGCGGCGGTGACCTGCACGATGCGGACGCGGCTTGCCCACCGGAGCGGCACCTCGGGGGCGAGGGCGAACGCGGAGTTGATGCCGTACTCGCGGCGGACGTTCCCCATCGACTCGGACACCCACTTCGGGTACTGCCCGGGCAGTGAGAACAGGTCACCGAAGATGAGGTCATCGAGTGCCGCCGGTGCGGGTGACCAGACGACGGTTCCGACCGGTGACCGGCCCGGTGTCCGGTCGAGGTACTCGTCGAGGCCGAGCCCGACGTGCCGCCACCATGGCGTGGGCTTCTGCACCTCGACGCCGAGCTGCAGAACGAACGCCCCGGGTGCTTGCCGGTACGAGTCGAGCTTCTCGTGCAGCGACTGCTCGAGGTCGTCCCAGGTCAATGGCTTCTCCCGTCGGGACCCGGAGATGTAGCCGCCCGCGTCGCGACGGACCGTGAAGTCCGCGAGCGCCTGCGCGCGAAGGCGGTGAAGCGCGTCATCGAAGGACAGCACCGGAGGCGCGTCCACGGGCCGAGTCGGCACGAGGTCCCTCGGCCGCTGGAATGCCGCAGCGAACGGGTGTGTCCATCGAGTCATGCGGTGGTGCGTCCTTCCGGTCCGCTGACTCTATGAGCGGGCTGACTCAGGTGGCAGTCCCACGTTCGGGCGTCGGCCGCAGCGTGTGCTCGCGTCGGTCGAGCTCGCCGAGCATCGTGTCGGTGTTGCGGAGCACTCGCGGTGTGACGATGACGGTGGAGATGCCGATGGCGAGGAAGAACGCGGCGCCGACCCAGAACAGCGGCTGCCCGGTGACCGCCAGCCAGATGGCGAGTGCGGTCATCGGCAGGTAGAGCGCTGGCGCCGCCCACCGGAGGGGCCGGTACTGCTGCTGATGTGCGAGTACTGCGCGACGCCACTCGGTGGTGTCCACGTCCGGTGGGACGGTGCCGCGGCGGACAGCGCGGCTGAACTCCGGATGCTGAGCCACGCGGCCATACCTACGGCGTGCGAGGCCGAGCCAGATTCCCATGCCGAGTCCGTACATCGCGCCGACGATTCCGGACACCAGTGCTCGAGTTCCGAGGTCGAGTTCCGGGCTCGTGATCAACGTCACCCCGAACCACACGACGGCGAACAGGACCGCCATGATGACGCCGGCCACCCACGTCGGCGCTTGCTTCATCCACCCCATGACCTGAGCCTTCCGGATCCTCCTGTGTCCCAACGGTCGCCGTGCTCCTTCGTCCCGCGGTCGCGGTGTCCCGACGTGAACTTCCCGGCATGCGAAGCGGCCCGCGGTCCGGCGGTAGCCGTGGGACATGTGTGAGGTGCGCAGGGACATCTGACCGACCCGTCGACGAGGACACGGTGAGTCGGATCTTCGAGCACCGTGGAGGGACAAGGCGACGTCCGCCCGCAACCTCGAGACGTACCCGGAAAACACGAAAACCCCCGGATTTCCGGGGGTTTTCGTTTCGTGGGCGATACTGGGATCGAACCAGTGACCTCTTCCGTGTCAGGGAAGCGCGCTACCGCTGCGCCAATCGCCCAGAGAGTCCCTGCAGACCGAGGTCCGACAGAGTCTTGGAGGTGGGGACGGGATTCGAACCCGCGTGGACGGCTTTGCAGGCCGCTGCCTAGCCTCTCGGCCACCCCACCATCGAGGTTCACGTCTCCGTGAGTACCCGAACGGTGGGATACCCTCTGGTGAGAAACCGGCCCCCGAGGGAGCCAGTACTCGAGCGGATGACGAGATTCGAACTCGCGACCCTCACCTTGGCAAGGTGATGCGCTACCACTGCGCCACATCCGCAAGTGCCTTTGGCTGGCACCGTGTCGTTGTCCGCTCTCGCGGCGACTCGTAAACTGTATCCGACTCCAGGCCCTTTCTCCAAAATCCTTCCCGTTCACCGGGCGTGTCCCCCGGGTTCATGCGGATCGGGGACCTCGCACGGTGCTCGGTCGCTCCGTTCGAGCGCCGCTGACCACCCCGTGCGAACTCGTGACAGCGCACGGAGTGGTCGAGCTCGCACCGGGCGGATCCGGGGCAGGCGGAGCAACGCAGACCCGGCCGCGCAGCGCGACGCGCGCGAGGGCGACACGCGGTTCGGCACACCGCCGCGCATCCGCTACTATCGATCCGCACGCAAGTGCGAGGGGCGATTGGCGCAGTTGGTAGCGCGCTTCGTTCACACCGAAGAGGTCATCAGTTCGAGTCTGGTATCGCCCACGTACCGCCAAGAGCCCGACGCAGCCGCGTCGGGCTCTTTGCATCCCGCGACCAGCCAGACCACGACCCGACCGACCACCAGGGGCAGCATGACCGACGTCGACCTCGAGTACGCACGCGTCCGTGCCGTGCTCGACCGTCCGACGCTCCGGCTGATGTCCCGCCCCACGAGCGGTGTCGTGCTCGCCGTCTTCCGCACGGTGTTCGACCGCGACGTGCAGTACGTCCCCGCCGACCGGATGCACCTGCAGGTCGAGGAGCACGTCACCCGCCTGCAGGCCACGGGTGCCCGGGCGCCGGCGAGCGAGCAGCCAGCCCCACCGGCACCAGCTCAGGCACAGGACCCGAACCGTGCATCCGACGACACCCGTCCGAACGGCCGCGCTCTCTGCCGCGAGTGGGTCACGGCGCAGTGGCTCGTCCGCTCGAACTCCCCCGACGGCGACGAGCAGTACTCGCTGACGTCGCACGCGCTCGAGGCCCTCAGCCTCGTCGACGCCCTGTCCTCCGACCGGGCCCTGATCAGCGAGAGCCGTCTGGCGATGATCGTCGACGCCGTGCACCGCTGGGCGGCCCGCGCCGAACCGGACCCCGCGGTGCAGATCCGCCGCCTCGACGCCCAGATCGCGGAGCTCCAGGCCGAGCGCGACCGTCTGGCCTCCGGCGACGAGCCCGCCGTGGTCGACGCCGACCGGATGCGCGACGGCTACACGAACATCACCGACCTGATCCGGCAGCTGCCGAGCGACTTCAAGCGCGTCGAGGAGGCGGTGGCGTCGATGCACCGCGAGATCGTCGAGGACTTCCGCAACGAGGTCCGCCCCATCGGCGAGATCCTCGACGACTACCTGGCCCGCACGGACACCCTGATGGAGGCCACCCCCGAAGGCCGGGCCTTCGAGGGCGCCTTCGAGCTGCTCCGCGACGATGCCCTGCTCCTGCGCCTCCGCGACGACATCGCCACGATCCTCGAGCACCCGTTCGCCGCCGGGCTGACCAGCACCGAACGTCGCACCTTCCGCAACACGGTCAGCATCCTGCGCCAGGGCATCGAGGACGTGCTCGCCCAGCGACGGCTCCTCACCGGCACGCTCCGCGACCAGATCGTCGCGCACGACGTCGTCCGGGACCGCGAGCTCGACGCCGTCCTCCGGAGTGTCAACCGCCGGCTCGCCACGCTCATGGACGGCGGCGGGTCGCGCGACCGTGTCCCGCTGGAGCTCCTGCCCCCGGTCGCCGAGGTCGGCACCCTGCGCGAGCGCTTCTACGACCCCGACACCGAGGCGGTCCCACCGCTCATCAAGGAACCCGACGACGACGTCTTCGAGGAGCTCGACGTCGAGTCCCTCCGTCGCCACGGCGGCCCGCTGCTCACAGAGCTCCGCACCGTGCTGCGGTCGGGGACCGCCGGGTCCAGCGACCGCGCCTTCCACGGGCTGCCGCCCGAGCACCGTCGCCCCGTCGAGCTCTTCGGCCTGGCACACCTGCTCACCGGCCGTCCCGACTTCGAGACCGCGGCCGCCACCGTTCCGCACCACACGGTGCGCCCGGACGGCACCGCGGTCACCTTCACCATGCCGACGGCGGACCTGGCAGCACCGGTCCCGCCCGGCGACGACGACGACACCCTGGAGGCCCGGTGACCGACACGACGCCGGCATCCGTCGACGAGACGGACGAGTTCGACGGCACCGACCCCTTCGACGACGCCGCAACCGTCCCCGAGGACGACGACCGCGACGCGTCGAGCTTCGCCCTCTTCGAGGGCGACGAGGGTCGGCTCGACGAGCCGCAGCGCCGTGCGCTCGTTGCACTGCTGCGGCACTCGTACGTGAGCGCGCGGACGCACGCGGACGAGTGGCGGGCGGTGCTCGACGCCGAACACCAGCTGCGGTCGCGCCTGAACGACCTGTTCCTCGAGCTGCACGTGGACCGCGACCGCGAGGTGGCGTGGAAACGCCAGGCCCGGTCGGAGAGCCAGCGCCGGGGCTTCCCGACGTTGCTCCGCGACGTGCCCTACACGCGCGAGGAGACGATCGTCCTCGTGTGGCTCCGCATGCGTCTGCGCGCCGACGCCCGGCCGGGCCCCGACCAGGTGGTGGTCGACCGGTCCGAGATCCTCGCGCACGTGGCGGGGTTCCGACCGGCCACCGCGACCGACCGCACCCGCGACGAAGGCCGCGTGGCGAAGGCCGTCGAACGGCTCGTCACCGCCCGGGTGCTGCTCCGGACGAGCGACCCGGACCGCTTCCGGATCGCGAGCGTCGTGGAGGTCCTGCTCCCCCTCGAGCGGCTGCTCGAACTCGACACGTGGTTGGCCAACGCCACCACCACGGGTGGTGACGCTCCGGACGGAGCCGAGCCGAGCCTCCCGGCCGACCTGGACCTGGACGCCGAGACCGACGACACCGAGGAGGGGTCCGCGTGAGCGACCACCGGATGGACGGCGGGATCCCCGCGCTGTTCGACACCGTCGCGCAGTGGCGCGCCGAGTCCATGCAGGTCGTGAACTGGGGCGGCTTCCACGGCCACCGGCAGATCGAGCTGTCCGGCACCGCGACCCTCATCTCCGGCGCGTCCGGCACCGGCAAGTCCACGCTGATGGACGCCTACCTGGCCGTGATGATGCCGTCGGACGTGCCGTTCAACGGCGCCTCGAACGACGCGACCACCGGTCGGGCGCGCAGCGCGGACCAGCGCAACCTGCTCACGTACCTGCGCGGCAAGGTCGACACCCGGCGCGACCCGGAGTCCGGCAGCCTGCGCGACGTCAACCTGCGCGGCGACGACACGACGACGTGGGGCGCGGCCGCGGTGACGTTCCGCAACGACGACGAGCGCCAGTTCACGGTGCTGCGGGCGTACGTCGTGCCGAAGCGAGCCCGCGGGGTCGGCGACATCCAGATGACGATGGCGACGGTCGACGACGCCTTCGACCTGCGGCGGCTCGAGGACTTCGTGCCGTCGCGGTTCAGCCACCTGGAGCTCACCGGCCGCGTGCCGGGGCTCGTGATCCGCGACACCTACCAGGAGCTGGCGTACACGCTGCAGACGCGGCTCGGGATCGGCGACTCCGGTGGGGGCAACCGGGCGATGCGCCTGCTCGCGCGGATCCAGGCCGGGCAGCACATGCCGACGGTCGACTCGTTGTACAAGTCGCTCGTGCTCGAGACCCCCGGAACCTACGAGGCCGCCGATCGGGCGTTGGCGCACTTCGCCGCGCTGGACGACGCGTATGAGGCGATGGACACCGAGGAGCGGAAGGTCCGGATCCTCTCCCCCATCACCGAGCTGCACCTGGAGATCGAGCGCTCCCGGGCCGCGGCCGACGCCCTCGGCGGGATCGCGACCGGGTCCGAGGTGTCCCCGTTCGCGCACTGGACGGCATCGCGGAAGCGGGAGCTGCTCGACGACGAGGTCGCGCGCAACGGCCGGGAGCGCACGGCTGCCCGCGCCGAGGTCGAGGCCGCGTCCGCCCGGCACGCCGCCGTCGAGATCGAGCTCCGCGAGGCCGAGGGCCGGCTCCGCGACTCCGGCGGCAACGCGCTCGCGCAGCTCGAGGACCGGATCGACCGCCGCACGCGGGAGCGCGACGTCGTCGTCCGCGCGCGCTCCGCCTTCGAGGCGCGGACGGAGGCGCTCGGGGCGTCGGTGTCGTCCGAGCAGGAGTTCGTCGCGGCGCAGCGGGAGTCCCACGAGTTCCTCGGCACCTTCGCGGCCGCTCGGGACGACCTCGACGCCCGGCGCGACGCCCTGACCCGCGAGGAGTACCCGCTGCTCGACCGTGAGCGCTCGCTGCGGCAGGAGCGGCAGTCGCTCGAGCACCGCCAGGGCGCGATGCCGCTGCCGATGCACGAGGCCCGGGTCGCCATGGCACGGGCGGCGGGCATCGACCCCGCCGACCTGCCCTACGTCGCGGAGCTCCTCGACGTCCTGCCCGGTGAGGAGCGCTGGCGCACGGCGATCGAGTCCGTGCTCGCGCCCGTCGCCCGCACGCTGCTCGTCGACCAGGACCGGCTCGACGACTTCAGCGCCGCGATCGACGCCCTGCACCTGAGCGTCCGCGTGCAGTTCGAAGGCGTGCCCGCGGGTCCGCACCTCGACGTCGACGGCGACCCGGCGATGGTGTCCGGCAAGCTCGCGATCAAGGACTCCCCCTTCAGCACCTGGGTGCGCTCGCGCATCGAGTCGGACCGGATCGACGCCAGGTGCGTGGCGTCCGCCGCCGAACTCGGTGGCGGTGGCCGGCGGGTGACCGAGTCCGGACAGCTCCGCGACGGCCGACGCGGCGCGCACGGCGACCGCCGCCAGGCCAACGTCATCGGGTTCACGAACGAGGCGCGGGTGGTCTCGGTGGAGACCGAGCTCGCGTCCATCGCGCAGGACCTGGCGACACTGGAGGCCCGGCGCACCGACGTCGCGCAGGACATCGCCGCGCTCGACGCCCTCCGTGCCGCGCACCAGCACCGGGTCGACACCACGTGGGACGGCATCGACGTCGCGGGCGTCGACGCGTCACTGGCTCGGCTGTCGGCGGAGCGGGACGCCGTGCTCGCCGCCGACGACGGGCTGCGGACGCTGCGGGCCTCCGTGGCCCGGCTCCGCGGTTCGCTCGACGAGGCCGCGGACCGCCGCGCCGCCGCACGCCTGTCGGTGCAGCGGCTCGAGGAGCGCCACGGGGTGCTCGTCGACGGCCAGGACGCCGCCGCGGAGATCCTGTCGCGCTTCGACGACGCCCCGGCGGCGCTACCGGACGACGAACAGGCACGACTGCTGGCCGAGACGTTCGAGGAGGTCGGCGCCCCGTCGGGCGTGGACGGCTTCGACGACGCCACGAAGCGCCTGCGCCGCCGGCTCGAGGAACGCCTGACCCAGGCGCTCGACGGCGCCGCGTCCGCGTCCCACGCGCTGACCCTGACGTTCCAGCGGTACCAGGACGCCTGGGCCGACCCGAACCTCGGCACCGGGGTCGCGTCGTACCCGGACTACCGGGCCATCCTCGACCAGATCGTCGCGACCGGCCTGCACGCCCGTCGCAGCGAGTGGCGCCGTCGGTTGTCGCAGTGGAGCGGCGAGGACCTCGTCCCGCTCGCCGGGGCCTTCGACCGGGCCGTCGTGGAGATCGAGGAGCGGCTGGAGCCGGTCAACGAGATCCTCCGCGACCTGCCCTTCGGCGCGAACCGGGACCGCCTGAAGATCGTCATCCGCCGGGTCACGCGCGAGGACGTCTCCCAGTTCCGCCGTGAGCTCCGAGCGCTCTCCGCGTCGGTCGACACCGAGCTGACCGACGACGTGCTCGAGACCCGGTTCCGCCGGCTCCGACGCTTCATGGCCGTCATCCGGGTCGAGCCGGACGCCGCCCGCGGCCGCACGACCCAGCGCGACGCGGTGCTCGACGTCCGCCGGCACATGGAGATCACGGCAGTGCGGTACGACACCGAGGGCAACGACCTGGGCGTGTACTCGTCCCTCGGCGACAAGTCCGGCGGCGAGACGCAGGAGCTCGTCGCGTTCATCGTCGGGGCGGCCCTGCGCTACCAGCTCGGCGACGAGACCCGGCCGCGGCCCCGGTTCGCGCCGGTGTTCCTCGACGAGGCGTTCATCAAGGCGGACTCGGAGTTCGCCGGGCGTGCCGTGACGGCGTGGCTCCGGCTCGGGTTCCAGCTCGTGGTGAGTGCGCCGCTCGACAAGGTCACGGCGCTCGAGCCGTCGATGGAGCGCCTGCTCTCGATGCGGAAGCACCCCGACACGGGCCACTCGTCCGTGACGGAGATCCGCCGCGAGCCCGTGCTCGCGGCGGCGTCCGCGCCCGCGTCATCGTCTGCGTCGTCATCGTCCGCGTGAGATCGCACTTCGTGTCGGCTCGTCGTCCGGCGAGCCGACACGGAGTGCGATCTCAGCGGGACATCGTGCGTCCGGGGGCGCGCGGTACGGTCGACGGGTGATGTGGAACCGGAAGAAACGACCTGCGGCGACCGGGCAGCACGGCGCACTCGGCATCGGTGCGCTGGTGCGGGTGGTCGATGCGGCGTCCGGCGGCGAGCAGTGGGTGGACTCGATCGGCTCGAGCGACGTCGTCGGGGTGATCGTCGCGCCCGGCGGCAACCAGCTGGTCGGCTACCCCGGCGTCGGGGAACCGCTGTCGTGGACCGTGGCGTTCGACGAGACCGTGTACACGAAGGACGGCCGCGGCCCCTTCGAGCGCGCGACCGTCCTGAGTCGTCAACTGGTCCCGGTGGAACCCGAGCAGCCTGAGGCCTAGTACTCGTCCCCACCGCTCTTGAGCATGGCCGCCATGGCCATGCAGGTCCCGACGCCACCGATGACGCCGATGCCGATGATGACTGCGCCGACGAGTTCGAGCATGGTGGTCTCCTGGTTCCGCGGGTCCGACGAGGTTCGCCTCCAGGCTACCGGAACCGCTACCGGATGCCGCGCATCAGGCGGAGCACCGGACGCGCGGTCACGAGCAGCAGCAGCCCGACGACGACCGCGACGGAGCCGAGCACCGCGAAGTACGGCACCTCGTTCTCCGGGTCGTAGTACTTCGAGAGCACGCCGGTGACCGCGGTGCCGAGCGACACCGACAGGAAGAAGAGCGCCACCATCTGCGTCTGGAACTTCGGCGGCGCGAGCTTCGTGGCGACGGACTGGCCGATCGGGGAGAGCAGCAGCTCCGCGACCGTGAAGACGAGCAGGATGCCGGCGAGGACGAGCACGGGGGTGCCGTTCCGACCCGTCCCGGTGAACGGCAGGAAGAGCAGGAACGCGACGCCCATGATCCCCGTGCCGAGGGCGAACTTCGTCGGGGTGGACGGCTGACGGTCCCCCAGCCGGGTCCACAGCGCCGCGAAGACGCCGGACAGCACGATGATCATGATCGGGTTGATCGACTGCACCCAGGACACCGGCATCTCGAAGCCGCCGATCATCCGGTCGAGCCGCTCGTCGGAGTAGATCGTCACGACGGTGAACTGCTGCTGGTACAGCGACCAGAACACTGCGCTGCCGATGAACAGCGGGATGAAGGCGAACACCCGCGACCGCTCGTCGGCGGTGATGCCGCTCGTCAGGATCACGATGAAGTAGGACACCGTCGCGACCACCACGACGGCGACCACCACGAGGGGCAGGGTGCCGACGGTGAGCAGCCCCGTGAGGACGGCGGTCACCACGATCGCGACGGCGACCACGACGCCGACGGCCACGACGGGGTAGCGACGCCGGTCGAGGGGGTTCGCGACCTGTCGGACGACGTCCGGGAGCTTCCGGCGGCGGAGCGCGTACTGCACGAGACCCGCAGCCATCCCGACCGCGGCGAGCCCGAAGCCGACGTGGAAGCCCGCGCGGCTCTGCAGCAGACCGGTGAGGATCGGCCCGGCGAACGCGCCGATGTTCACGCCGAGGTAGTACAGCGAGAACCCGGCGTCACGGCGGGGGTCCTCCTTCGCGTACAGCCCGCCGACGATCGTGGTGGCCGTGGCCTTCAGGCCACCGGACCCGAGGGCGATGAGCACGAGGCCGACCCCGACCCCCGCGACCCCCGGCAGCAGCGCGAGCGCGATGTGCCCGAGCATGACGACGACCGCGCTGCCGAACAGCGTGCGGTCCGCCCCGATCAGCCGGTCGGCGGTCCAGGCGCCGAGGATCGTGAAGAGGTACACCGACCCGCCGTACGCGCCCATGATCCCGGTGGCGACGGTCTGGTCGATGCCGAGGCCGCCGCGGGTGAGCGAGTAGTACATGTAGATGAGGACGATGCCCTGCATCCCGTAGAACGAGAACCGCTCCCAGAGCTCGACCGCGAAGGGCGTGGACAACTCGAACGGCTGGCCGAAGAACGTGCGCTGGGGTGTGCCCTCGTGCTCCGGGGCGGTGGTGCCTGACATGCCGGCCAGTCTGGCGCGGGAGCACGGAGCACGGCCAGTCGTCGAGGAGCCCTCGCGATTGGAGGGTTCCCACGAGCCGCCGTGCACCGGCCGCAGCAGGGGTTGTCGTGCCGGCACCGCTCTCGTGCGGCTCACGGCCAGGGTGCCTAGCGTTGCGTGCAGGAACGTCGTTCCGCGCGCCACCGCGCGGACGGCACCGGACAGTGCAGTTCAGGAGGCACCCCCGATGGTCGACATCGCACCCCGCACGAAGCAGACCGACAGCGCGAAGACCGACAGTGCGCAGCGCGCCACGAGCCCGAAGGCCGACGCGACCGGCGACCCGGCACGCGGGACCCCGACGGCCGGCACCGACCGCGAGGTCCGCATCGACGTGGACCTGCTCGCGGAGCACCTGCTCGGACGCTGGGCCGAGGACCGCCGGATCTCGCGCCGACTCGTGCTGGACCCCGCACTGCACAAGACCGAGGGGCTCGGCACGATCGAGCACCGTCAGCGCGCCTTCGAGCAGCTGCAGGTCCTCGTCGACGCCGGGGCGATCCAGCGGCCCTACCCGGTTGAGCTCGGCGGCCAGGACAACCACGGCGGCAACCTCGCGGCGTTCGAGGAACTGACGACCGCGGACCCGTCGCTGCAGATCAAGGCCGGCGTGCAGTGGGGCCTGTTCGGCTCGGCGGTGCACCACCTCGGCACGGCCAGGAACCACGACGAGTTCCTGCCGGGCATCATCCGCTTCGACGTGCCCGGCTGCTTCGCGATGACCGAGACCGGGCACGGCTCGGACGTGCAGAGCATCGCCACGTCGGCGACGTACGACCCGGACACGCAGGAGTTCGTCGTGCACACGCCGTTCCGCGGCGCGTGGAAGGACTACATCGGCAACGCCGCGCTGCACGGCAAGGCGGCCGTCGTGTTCGCCAAGCTCGTCACGCAGGGCGTCGACCACGGCGTGCACGCGTTCTACGTCCCCCTCCGCGACGACGACGGGGAGTTCCTGCCGGGTGTCGGCGGCGAGGACGACGGCGTCAAGGGCGGCCTCAACGGCATCGACAACGGTCGTCTGCACTTCGACCACGTCCGCATCCCCCGCACGAACCTGCTGAACCGGTACGGCGACGTCGCCGAGGACGGCACGTACAGCTCCCCGATCGACTCCCCCGGTCGCCGCTTCTTCACGATGCTCGGCACGCTGGTGCAGGGACGTGTCTCACTGGACGGCGCCGCCGTGGTGGCGCAGAAGATCGGGCTGCAGATCGCCCTGACCTACGCCATGGAACGTCGGCAGTTCCCGACCGGCGGCGGCACCGAGGGCGTGCTGCTCGACTACGGCCGCCACCGGCGCCGGCTCATCCCCCGCCTGGCAACGGTCTTCGCGCAGTCGTTCGCGCACGAGCAGCTGCTCCGCACGTTCGACGACGTCTTCAGCGGCCGTCTGGACACTCCGGAGCGCCGCGAGGACCTGGAGACCCAGGCCGCGGCCTTCAAGTCGCTCTCCACGTGGTCGGCACTCGACACGCTGCAGGAGTGCCGCGAGGCCTGTGGCGGCGCGGGCTTCCTCGCCGAGAACCGGCTCACCAGCCTGCGCGCCGACCTCGACGTCTACGTGACGTTCGAGGGCGACAACACCGTGCTGCTGCAGCTCGTCGGCAAGCGCCTGCTCACCGACTTCCGGAAGAAGGCCCCGCGTGACGCGGCCTCGACCGCGAAGTTCGTCGCCGCGCAGGTCGGCGCGAAGCTCGCGGACGCCTCGGGCATCCGCCGACTGGGTCAGACGGTCGCGGACCGCGGTTCCCTCGCCGCGAGCGTCACGGACCTCCGCGACGGCGCCACCCAGCGGACGCTGCTCGCCGGCCGGGTCGAGACGATGGTGGCCGAGATCGGCATGCGGCTGAACACCGCCGGCAAGGACCGCGCCCGTGCGGCCCAGCAGCTGAACCGATCGCAGCACGAGCTCATCGAGGCCGCCAGGGCGCACGCCGAGCTCATGCAGTGGGATGCCTTCACGGCCGCGATCGACGAGGTCCCCGAGGGCGACACCCGCCGCGTGCTCGTCTGGCTCCGTGACCTGTTCGCGCTCGGGCTGCTCGAGCAGCACCTGGACTGGTACCTCGTGCACGGGCGGCTCTCCGCTCAGCGTGCCCGCGCGGTGTCGGCGTCCATCGACCGCCTGGTCGCACGGCTCCGCCCGCTCGTCCCGCAACTGCTCGACACCTTCGGGTACGAGCCCGGACACGTCCGCGCACCGATCGCCCTGGGCGAGGAGCGCGCGCGTCAAGAGGAGGCCGCCGCGTGGTTCGCCGCGGAGCGCGCTGCAGGACGGCTGCCCGAGCAGGAGAAGAAGCCCCGCCCCTAGGGGCTCAGGCGGTCGGGTCGTCCGTGGGAGCGGGCGACCCGCCCGACGCAGACCCGCCCGACGCAGACCCGCCGAGCGCTGCGCGCAGCCGTGCCTCGGCGTCGTCGGACGCGGACCGGCTGGCCTCGACGTTGGCCTCGGTCACCGCGCGGACCACTTCCTCGCGCTGGATCTTGACGCCACGGGGGGCATCGATGCCGATGCGGACGCCGTCGCCCCGGGAGTCGAGCACCGTGATGACGATGTCGTCCCCGATGAGGATCCGCTCGCCGACCTTCCGCGTGAGTACCAGCACCCGCTCAGCCTAACCACGATGCCCGGTGTGGCCCGTCCACGGCGCGGCGGACGCCGGACCGGACGGCGGTTCCCGACGCGAGACACGACGGATCCGGTCGGCGAACGTCGGAGATCGCGAACCAGATCCGTCACGGCCGAAATGGAACTCAGCGCGGCCGGACCGGCAGCCCGAGCTCGTGCACGCTGTCCGGCGTGGTCGTCTCCCGGGTTCCGACGGCGAGTACCCCGGCGACCGGCGCGGCGCGGCGACCGGCACGACCGCGACGCGGCGACCGGCACGACCGCGGCGCGGCGCGGCGACCGGCACGAGCCCGGCGCGGCGACCGGCACGACTCCGGCGCGGCGCGGCGCGGCGACCGACACGACCGCGGCGACGGCGCACGACAGACCGGCACGACGGTCGTGCCGGACAGGCGCCGGTTCCCGACGCGAGACATGACGGATCCGGTCGGCGAACGTCGGAGATCGCGAACCAGATCCGTCACGGCCGAAATGGAACTCAGCGCGGCCGGACCGGCAGCCCGAGCTCGTGCACGCTGTCCGGCGTGGTCGTCTCCCGGGTGCCGACGGCCAGCACCCCGGCGACCGGCACGACCAAGGCGACGGCGTGCACCATGAGGAGCGAGTCCTCGTGCTTCCGCCCCGCGTCCACGACGACCCACACCTGGTCCGGTGCCAGGCCCTCGAGCGCGGCGTGGTCGTCCCAGGCGACGCCACCGAGCAGCGCGTGGCCCGCACGGACCCCGTCGGCCCGCGCGAGGATCCCGCCGCGGCGGTCGAGGGCGTCGGTCTCCCGCAGGTCGTGCCGCGCGGCGAACGCGGCACGGGCGGCGTCGACGTCGACGCCACGTCCGACCAGCAGCACCAGGTCGCCGTCACCCGACAGGACCGGCGGCACCGGGGGCCGCCCCGCGGCCAGCGCACGCCGTCCGCGACGCGTGGTGAGGTCGTGGACGGGAGCCGCGCCTCCAGTCGGTCCGGCCAGGAGGCTCGGCGCGACCTCCTGGGGCGGGCGCGACCCCGAGACGGGGTCGGTGACGAACGGTCCGGGGTCTGGCGCTGCGACGGGGACGGGACCGGTCGTCAGGACGGGGACGGTCGGCGCGGCCGCGGCGGGTGCTGGTAGGGCGATGCCGTCGGCGACGAAGCCGTCGAGCACCGACGCGAACACGTCGGCCCGGGCCGCCAGGGTGCCGTCGCCGCTCGCGATGCGGGCCTCGGCCTCGTCGGCGTCGGCGAGGAGCGCGGCGATCCCGACCCGGGTGGCGGGTCCGTCGGCGATGGCCACCCGGACGGTCGGGACCTCGTCGGGGTCGAGCACCTCGACGGTGGCCTCGACGTGGGCGCGGCGGAAGAGCCCGCCGACCCCGCCGCTGGTGACGCGCTCTGCGGCGATGATCCGCGCTCCGGCGCCGAACTCGGCTCGGACGGCGTCGCGGACGTCGTCGAGCGTCGCGCCGCTACGCTGCAATCGGGTCGGCGGCACGGACCACTCCCACGGTCTCGATGGTGGAGCCCGCCGCCGTTGCCTCCTGGTAGGAGAGCACGGGGAGGCCGTCGGACTGGGCGGACACCATGCGGTGCACGGCCGGGCGGAGCTGCGGGGCGCAGACGAGCACGGCGGACAGGCCCTGCTCCTCGACGCTCCGGACGGCGTCACGGACGGAGCCGAGGACCTGCTCGATGCGGTGGGCGTCGAGGACGATCTGCGTGCCCTGCTCGGACGGACGCAGCCCCTCGAGCATCGACTGTTCGAGCAGCGGGTCGATCATGATCACGCGGAGGACTCCCTGGTCGAGGTGTCGTGCCGGAAGCGCCGGGCCGAGTGCGGCTCGGGCGGCCTCGACGAGTCCCTCGGGGTCGGAGGACACCTTCGCCCGGAGCGTCAGCGCTTCGCAGATCCGGCCGAGGTCGTTGATCGGGACGCGCTCGACGAGCAGCCCCTGCAGCACGCGCTGGAGCTCGGCCATCGAGAGCATGCCGGGGACGAGCTCCTCGACGGCGGCGGGGTTGACCTGCTTGACGCCCTCGGCCAGGACCTTGACGTCCTCGCGGGTGAGCAGGCGCGCGGCGTTGTCGCCGATGACGGCCTGCAGGTGGGTGACGAGCACGGACACGCGGTCGATCACGGTCGCGCCGGTCATCTCCGCCGCGTGCCGGAGCTCGGCGGGGACCCACTTGCCGGCCAGGCCGAACACGGGCTCGACGGTGGCGTCGCCCGGCAGGCCGTCGAGCTGGTCCCCGAGGGCCAGGACGCTCCGCGCGGGGGCGGTGCCACGACCGGCCTCGACGCCGGCGATCCGGATGGCGTAGGTCGACGGCGGCAGCTCGATGCTGTCGCGCGTGCGGACGGGCGGCACGACGATCCCCATGTCCATCGCGATCTTGCGGCGGAGCGCCCGGACGCGGCCGAGCAGGTCGTCCGAGGCGCCGGAGACCATGTCGACCAGGTCGGGGGCGAGCTGGATCTCGAGGGCGTGCACGCGCATCTGCTCGACGAGGTCCTCGGTGGTGTCGCCCGACGGTGCGGCGGCCGCGAGTGCCTGCTGGTCGGCCGCGGCGGCCTCGGCCTTGGCGGTGTTCTGCCCGATCCGCCAGCTCGTGAAGAGCAGGGTCCCGCCGACGAGCAGGAACGGCAGGATCGGCATGCCGGGGATGAAGCCCATCGCGATGGCGGCCACGCCGGCGATCATGAGCGCGTTCCTGGACTGCCCGAGCTGCTTCGTCGCCGATGCGCCCATCTCGCTCTCGGCACCGGAGCGGGTGACGATCATGCCCGTCGACACGGCCATCAGGAGCGCGGGGATCTGGGTGACCAGGCCGTCGCCGATCGTCAGGATGCCGTACTTCGACAGGGCGTCCGTGACCGAGAGGCCGTTCTGCAGCATGCCGATCGCGATGCCGCCGATGAGGTTGATGACGATGATCAGGATGCCCGCGATGGCGTCGCCCTTGACGAACTTCGACGCACCGTCCATCGCGCCGTAGAAGTCGGCCTCGGCGGACACCGACGCGCGGCGCTCCTTCGCCTCGGCGTCGGTGATGAGCCCGGCGTTCAGGTCGGCGTCGATGGCCATCTGCTTGCCGGGCATCGCGTCGAGGGTGAAGCGCGCCCCGACCTCGGCGACGCGCTCGGCGCCCTTCGTCACGACGACGAACTGGATGACGATGAGGATGAGGAAGATGACCGCGCCGATGATGATCGACCCGGAGACGGCGACGTGGCCGAACGCCTGGATGACGTCGCCGGCGAAGCCCTCGCCGAGCACCAGGCGCGTGGACGCGACGTTGAGCCCGAGGCGGAACAGCGTGGCGACGAGGAGCAGCGACGGGAACACCGAGAAGTCCAGCGGCTTCTTCACGAACAGCGTCGTGAGCAGGACCACCAGCGCCAGCAGGATGTTGCAGATGATCAGGAAGTCCAGCAGGAACGACGGCACCGGCAGGATCAGCAGCAGGATGATGCCGACGATGAGCACCGGGACGGCGAGCTTCGGCAGGTCCTTGAGCTTCATGCGGGGACTCCCTGGGTGGTGGACGCGGCGGGCGTCGGGTTCGTGGTGGGTCGGGGTGTGCGGAGCTTGCGGGGTCTGAGGTCCCCGGTGAGCGTCGCGGGGTCGAGCACGGTGGCGACCTCGTCGGGCGTGGTGGGCCGGGGCGGTGCGTGCGTGCCGGCCGCCGCTCCCCGGGCCTTGAGCGCCATCACGAAGGACAGCACCCGGGCGACGGGCGTGTAGAGATCGACGGGGACCTCGTGGCCGAGCTCGCACGCGGCGTGCAGTGCGCGGGTGAGGGGCACGTCGCGGACGATCGGCACCCGCGACTCCTCGGCGCGGGCGCGGATGACGTCGGCGACCGGCCCGGCCCCCTTCGCCACGACCCGCGGCGCGGACTTGCCCGGCTCGTACTTGAGCGCGACGGCGTAGTGCGTCGGGTTCGTCATCACGACGTCGGCGTCGCCCACGGCCTGGATCATCCGGTTGCGGCTCATCGCGAGCTGGCGGGAGCGCCGCTGGCCCTTGACGTGCGGGTCGCCCTCGGCGGACTTGTTCTCGTCCTTGACCTCGCGCTTGGTCATCATCGTGCGCTTGCGGTTGCGGCGGATGACGACGAACACGTCGAGTGCGGCGAGCACCAGGCCGGCGGCGATCGCGGCACGGAGGAGCGTCCCAGCGCCCTCGCCGGCGGCGCTGAGCACGGCCGACAGGGGCAGCGACCCGCTCGTCATGAGCACGGGGACGAGTCCCTGCACGGCGAACCAGAGCACGAGGCCGACGACGGCCGTCTTCACGAGGGCCTTCACGCCGTTCCAGAGCGCCTGGGTGCCGAAGACCCGCTTGATGCCCTGCACGGGGTCGAAGTGCTCCGGCGTCGGGGCGATGGAGCGGAAGTGCACCCCGCCCTGGGCGACGGCGGTCGCGGCGACGGCGACGAGCACGACCAGGAGCATCGGGCCGAGCGTCGCCGACATCGAGCCCATCGCGTCCTCGAAGACGCCGCGCATGGTGCCGATCGACGGGTCGGCGATGACCGTCTTGACGGCGTCGAGCTGTTGCTGCCCGGCACCGGCGGCACGGCCGATCGTGGCCGGGATCATCAGCGCCGCTGCGGCGATGCCGATCCACGCGCCGAGGTCCTGCGACCGGCCGAGCTGGCCCTTCTTGTGGACCTCCTTCATCCGCTTGGAGGTGGCCTTCTCGGACTTCTCACCGCTGTCGGACATGGCTCACCCCCTCCCGGTGATCGCCTGCACGGCGTCACCCGTCAGGCTGGACACGACGGACGGCAGCGCCATGAAGAGCGCCCCGGCGAAGATGACGGTCAGGCCGATCTTGATCGGGAAGCCCATCTGGAAGGCGTTCAGCGCGGGGGCCACGCGGGTGAGCAGGCCGAGGCCGACGTCGGCGAGGAACAGCACGACGACGAGCGGGCCGGCGATCTGCAGCGTCGCGAGGAACATCTGCGACAGGGCCGCGACGAGCAGCCCGGCGACGCCGCCGAACGCCATGGTGCCGACGTGCCCGCTGCCGTCGACGAGGGGCACCGCGTCGAACGAGCGCACGATGCCGGCGACGATGAGCTGGTACCCGCCGCTGGCGAAGAGCAGGGCGAGCGCGGCCATCTGGAACAGGCGCGTGAACTGTGCGCCGTTCACCTGGGACTGCGGGTCGTAGGCCTGCGCGAGCGTGAAGCCGCCGAACAGGTCGATGAGCGCGCCGGCGGACTGCACGGCGGAGAACACCAGGTACACGAGGAACCCGAGGACGAGGCCCACGCCGAGCTGCGTGACGAGCGCGACGAGGAAGGCGCCGGTGTCGAGCGAGGTGTACCCGGCGGTGACGCGCGGGGCGACCCCGACGGCGAGCCCGAGCGCCAGGATGAGCTTCGCCGTCGCGGGGAACGCCTTGTACGAGAACGGCGGGGCGATCATGAAGAACGCGATGAGCCGGACACCGGCGAGCATGGTGCCCTCGAGCCCGTCGAAGTCGATGGCGAGCTCCATCAGGCGGCCCCGAGCAGCTTCGGGATCTGGTCGAACGCGAAGTGCGTGAACCCGATCATCTCGGAGATCATCCAGTTGCCACAGACGACCAGCGCGACGGCGACCGCGAGGGCCTTCGGCACGAACGACAGCGTCACCTCCTGGATCTGGGTGACGGACTGGAAGAGCGAGATCGCGAAGCCCACGACGAGCGACGTGACGAGCACGGGCGCCGCGAGCTTGCCGGCGACGAGGAGTGCCTGGAGGACGAGGTCGATGACCGCCTGCTGGTCCATCAGTGCACCACCTGGTAGCTCTCGATGAGCGACTTGATGATCAGTCCCCACCCGTCGACGAGCACGAACAGCAGCACCTTGAACGGCAGCGAGATCATCACCGGCGGGAGCATCATCATGCCCATCGACATCAGGGCAGCGGAGACGACGAGGTCGATCACGAGGAACGGGATGAAGATGACGAACCCGATGATGAACGCGCTGCGGAGCTCGGAGATGATGAACGCGGGGATGACGGTGGTCATCGGCACGTCGGCGAGCGTCTTCGGGTTCTCCAGGCCGGCGGCGCGGGTGATGAGCGCCACGTCCTCCTCACGCGTCTGGTGCAGCATGAAGGTGCGGAGCGGCTTGGTGCCGATGTCGACGGCCTGCTGGAAGTCGAGGTGTCCGGCGAGGTAGGGCTGCAGGGCGTCGTCGTTGATGTGCCCGATGACCGGGGCCATCACGAACAGCGACAGGAACAGGGCCAGGCCGGCGATGACCTGGTTCGGCGGGATCGACTGCAGGCCGAGCGCGTTCCTGGTCATCGCGAGGACGACGAAGATCTTCGTGAACGACGTCATCATCAGCATGAGCGCCGGGGCGACGCTGAGCAGCGTGATGCCGATCAGCGTCACGACGGCGGACGAGGGCGCCCCGTCCGGGCCGTTCACGTTCACCGAGAAGCCGCCGCCGGTCGGGGCGGTGGGCGTCGCGGGGGCGGTCGGCTCGACGACGCCGGCCGCGTGGGCGCCGGTCGCGGTGAGCATCAGGAACCCGGCCACCACCGCCACGCCGAGGATCGCGAGCAGGACGAGCCTGGCACCGCGCGCCGCGGTCACCCGGCCCGCCGGGAGCGCAGCGCGGCGGCGGCCTGCCGCCAGGTGTCGGCGGACAGGAGCGAGCCCTGCAGCTGCGCGGACGTGGGGACGACGGTGCGCTGGGGGCGGCGGTCGCGGTTGCGCGGACGCATCGGGAGCGGCTCGGCGACGGCGGGGACCGGGGCCACGGCCTGGAGGCTCGGCACGGCTCCGTCCTGCAGCGCGAGTTCCTGACGGAACGCCTCCGCCGACGCGGTCGGGGTCGGGGTCGGGGTCTGGGTCTGGGTCTGGGTCGCGCGGACGGGCAGCTGGACCGGCCCGGTCACGATGGTGAGCTCGGGCGCGGGGGCCTCGCCGCTCGTGAGCAGGCTCACGCCGTGCTCGGTGACGCCGAGGACGAGGCGCTCGCCCTCCACGTCGACGACGACCACGCTGGCCTTGCCGCCGATGCCGGTGCGGCCGACGACCTCGATCGCGGCGGACCGACGACCCCTGGCCTTCGCCCGACCGAACTGCCCCTTCGCCATGCGGCGGTGCAGCACCCACATCAGGGCGAGCACGACGCCGAGCGAGAGCGCGACGCGGAGGGTGATGACGAGGGTGTCCACGCGGGTCAGACCGTCTCGGCGACGTCGAGGATCTTGGTGATGCGGACGGCGTAGTCCTGGTCGACGACGACGACCTCGCCGTGCGCGATGAGCCGGCCGTTCAGCAGCACGTCGGCGGGCGCACCGGCGGAGCGGTCGAGCTCGACGACGGCGCCGGGCTCCATGCCGAGCACGTCGCGGACGGACATCCGGGTGCGCCCGATCTCGACCGTCAGGGTCATCTCGACGTTGTTGATGCGGCCGAGGTTGCCCGCGGGGATGCCGAGCGCCGGCGCCGGGGTGGTCGCACCGACGACACCGTTCTCGCGGATGCGCACGGCGAACCAGCCACCGGGCACCCCGCCGGCGGTCAGCTCGAACACGATGGTGTCGGGGTCGGCGAAGAGCGACGCGGCCGACTCGCGGCGGGCCTCGCCGAGGACGCCCACGCCGAGGACCGACGCCGCGGCCTCGAGCGACGGACGGAGCACGTCGGTGACGTCGACCAGCCCGTGGTCGGTGCCGCCCGCCGCGGTGATCCCGGCGAGGTCGGTGAGGACCAGCGCGAGGTCCGCGGAGAGACTGCCGACGAACGAGGCGACCACGCCGTCGACCGCGGCCTGCATGCCGGCTGGGGTCGAGCCTCCCGGCAGGACCGACGCGTGCAGCGGGACCGTCGTCGGGAGCTGCCCGACGAGTGCCTCGGCGGCGCCGGTGTGGAGGGTGGTGGTGGCGCTCATGCGGGCTGCTCCGATGTGGTGGTGACGACGATGCCGGCGAGGCGCGATCCGTTCGCGCCGACGGCGGCGGTGCCGACGGGCTCGCCGTCGACCGCGATGGTGAGGGGGCGGTGCTGCGGGTGCGGCAGCGGCAGGACGTCGCCGACGGCGAGCCGCAGCACCTGCGACGGCAGCACGGTGGCCGGCGCGAAGCGCAGGGCGACGCCGACGGGGACGCCGGCGAGCTGCACGTCGAGGAGCGCTCGGGCGTCGGCGGGCGTCACGGTCGCCGCGGCCTCGCCGAGCTGCGGCAGGACGGCCTCGGCGGGCAGGGCCAGCGTGCCCGGGGCGACGCGCTCCCCCACGCGGATCTCGAACGAGGCGACGATCATCAGGTCGCCCTTCTGCGCGGCCTGGGCGAACTGGCTGTTGTACTGGAACCCGCTGACGCCGACGTCGTGCGCGAGCAGGCCGCCGAACGAGTAGCGGAGGTCGTCGAGGGCGTCCTCGACGAGCTTGCGCACCAGGGCCTGCTCGATGGGCGTGAAGGTGCGGTCGGGCGTCGGCAGCGGTCGCGAGGCGCCGAGCGCGTGCGACACCCAGGTCAGGGCGGCGTCGAGCGGGACCTGCAGCACGCCCTTCGGCGCGGTGTCGACGATCGGCAGCAGCGCCATGCCGGTCAGGGCGGGCAGGGACGCGGCGTACTCGTCGTACGTCATCATCTGGACCTGCTCGCACGTGACCTGGCTCACGACGCGGACCTTCGCGGTCAGCTGCGTCCCCCACTGCCGGGCGAACGTCTCGAAGGCGAGCTCGAGGACCCGGGCGTGCTCGCGGGCGAGCGTCGAGGGGCGCGCGAAGTCGTACACCTCGGGCGCGGGCAGGGTCTCGGTCACGGAGGCGTCTATCGGCCGCCTGAGTGTCCTCCGTCAGTGCTGTACCCCGTAGTGGGGCGGTGGGTGCTCAGTGCCCGGCATCGCTCCCGGTGCCGCCGTGGCCGTCGCCGTGCGTGTCGGCCGCGGCGGTGTCCTTGGTCGTCGTCGGCTTCTCGGTCGTCGTCGTCGCGGCAGTGCCACCGGTGCCTCCGGTCCCGCGGGCGTGGTCCTGCGCCGCGGCCAGTGCCGGCATCAGCGCGCTGACGTCCTGGTCCTGGTTCGACAGCACCACGATGTCGACCCGGCGGTTCAGGGCGAGGTCGGCGTCGGTCTCCCCCTTCGCCAGGGGACGGCTCGACCCGAAGCCGACGCTCTGCACGTGGTCGCCCGGCATGCCGCCGCGCTCGACGAGGTCCCGCAGCACCCCGGTCGCCCGGGCGGAGCTCAGCTCCCAGTTCGTGGCGTACGGCGCGGTCGAGTTCCGCTGGTCGGCGTGACCCTCGATGCTGACGTCGTGCCCGGCGGTCTTCAGCACCGGGGCGATGGCGTCCATGATCGTCTTCGCCTGGCCGGAGAGGTCCGCGCTGTTCGTGCCGAAGTACGTCTCGCTGCCGACCAGGCGGACGATGAGCCCGCGGGCGTCGACGGTGAACGTGACGTTGGCGGTCTGGCCGGCCTTCTGCAGGTTGCCCGTGATCGCCTGCTGGATGGCCTTCAGGTCGTCGAGCTCCTGCTCCGCCGCGGCCAGGTCCTTCTTCGTGGCGGTGACCGGCACGACGGTCGACGCCGGGTCGACGTTCGTGTCCTTCGCGCCGGACGCTGCCGTGGAGTGGTCCGCCTGGGCCTTGTCGGTGGAGTAGCCGGAGCCGTCCTCGACCTGGTCCTTCGTCACGACGGTGCCGCTCGCGGTGTCGACCTTCTGCGACTTCACCTCGCCGAAGCCCGTCGCCAGGGAGTTCTTCAGCGCGATGTACTTCTCCTGGTCGACCGTCGACATCGCGAACAGCACCAGGAACATGCACATCAGCACGGTGATCATGTCCATGTAGGACGCCATCCACCGCTCGTCGGGGTGCTCGGCGTCGTCGTGACCGCCCTTCTTCCGACCGCGGCCGCGGCCTCGGGGGTTCGCGCTCATCGTCAGGCCGCCAGCTGCTGGTCGTCGGCCGTCGCAGCCGCCTTGCCCTTGCCCTTGCCGCCGGTGTCGTTGCGGGCGGCGGGCGGGACCATGGCCTTCAGGCGCTCCCCGAGCAGACGCGGCTGGCTGCCTGCCTGCACCGCGAGCAGCCCCTCCATCAGGAGCGTCTGGCGGTCGGACTCGAGCTGCGCGAGCTTGCGGAGCTTGCCGCCGATCGGCAGCCACATGAAGTTGGCGGTGAGCAGGCCCCACAGCGTCGCCACGAAGGCGCTCGCGATGAGGGGGCCCAGCTCGTCCGGCTTGCCGAGGTTCGCGAGCACGTGGGTCAGCGACACGACGGTGCCGATGATGCCGACGGTCGGGGCGAACCCACCGAGGCCCATGAAGAACGAGCTCGCGCTCCGCATCGGGGCGGCGTTCGACTCGATCTCGTCCTCGAGCAGGATCCGCAGCTCGTCGCCGTCCGTGCCGTCGGCGATGTTCTGCAGCGCCTTCTTCATGAACGGGTCGTCGTGCTTGTCGGCCTCCTGCTCGAGTGCGAGCAGGCCGTTCGAGCGGGCGACCTCGGCCAGGCCCACGACGTCCTCGATGACGGACGCCGGCGGGGTGACCTTGCCGGTGAAGGCCTTGGGCGCGGCCTTGAAGCTCGCGATGGCGTCCTTGAGCGTGGTGCTCGCGATCCCGGCGCCGATGGTGGCGCCGAACACGAGCATGATCGGCGCGGGGAGGAACAGCCCGCCGAGCTCGACGTGCTCCATCTCGATCATGCCGAAGAGGGCGCCGAAGGCGAGGAGGATGCCGACGATCGTCGCGATGTCCACGTCAGCGACCCCCGTCCTGCGTGCGGGCCGCTGCGTGCAGGGCGGGCGCTGCGTGCAGGGCGGCGACGGGGGCGAGCGTCGGCTGTGGTCCGGTGACGGTGCGCGGCTCGGTGCCGTAGGCCATGGTGACGATGCGGGCGCGGTACGCGGCGATCCGCTCGATGACCTCGGCCATGGACTCGCGGACGATGTACTTCGCACCGTCGACCATGATGAGGGTCGTGTCCGGCGTCTCCTGGATGCGCTCCACGAGGTCGGGGTTGACAGCGAAGCCGCTGCCGTTGAGTCGTGTGACGACGATCATGGGGTCCGTCCCTGGGGTGTCTCACCTGCCGCCGTCCGTGGGGCAGGTCGTCCGACCACCCGTCCGTGGGTGGTCACTGCGCCCTATCGGCCGCTCGCATGTCCCCGTTAGTGACGACACGGACGGGAGGGTCGTGGCGGGGCCGCCACGAGCCTCCCGTCCGGTGGGTCAGCTGACGGCGATCTCGTTGGGGACGCCGGGCAGGCGGTCGCTGGATGCGACCACGTCGCCGGAGGCGAGGTCCACCGCGTGCACGGTGCGCTCCGCGGGGTCGGTCACGTACGCGATGCCGTCCAGCACCTTCAGCGCCGGGTGGGCGTCCTGCCACTCGGCAGGGCCCTGCCACGCGTCGATGACCTCGATGGTGCCGAGGGGCTTCCCGGTCTCCTCGTCGAAGCGGTGCAGGGCGCCGTCGGAGCCGAGGACGAGGGCCTCGTCGTCGAGCCCGCGTGCGATGCCCCGGAACGTGAAGCCGACGCCGTCGGGCAGGTCGGCGACGCGGTACTCGTCGCTGGTGGCGTCGATGAGCGCGACCTGGTCGAGCAGGTACCCCTCGCTGTCCGGGTCGTCGTTGAAGTCACCCAGGGCGATGCTCGACGTGTCGGTGGTGAAGAGGTTGCCCGTGCGGCCGTACGTGGTCGGGGCGTCGATCTTGGTGAACGTGCCGTCCTGGTACACGAGCGCACCGTCGGTGCAGCCGAAGACGGCGACGTCGCCACGGACCGCCCCCTCGCCGTGCACGTCGGGGCAGACCTCGGAGCGGGCGGTCTCGGTGCCGTCAGCGTCGAGTGCTCGGACGCCGGAGCGGGACTCCTCGGTGCCGATGGTGGTCAGGAGCGTGCCGTCCTCGAGCTCGATCGCGACGCCGTGGTGGGCCGCCGCGGACTCGGTCGTGTCGACGTCCGGCAGCTCCCCGTCCGCGACGCTCGCGGCCAGGTCGGCGTGGTCGAAGGACGTCACGTCGCCGCTGCCGTCGGCGAACAGCGCGGTGCGGTCGCCGTGCACGACGGCGTGGCCGCCGGTGTCGGCGGGGAACGTGACGTCGGTCAGGGCGGGCTGACCGGTGGTGCCGGCGGCGGTGTCGAGCACGCGGAAGCCCTCGGGCACGGTGACGAGCACGTGGCGGTCGTCACCGGCGGGGTTGACGCGCGTGAAGCCGTCGATGGGCTCGTCCCCGACGACGTGCAGGTCCTGGTCGAGGACGAGCAGGCCGCCGTCGTACGTCAGCGTGATGCGGGGGCCGGTGTCGGCGGTCGTGTCAGCGCCGGTGTCGGCGCCGGTGTCGGCCTTGGCCGGGGCGCTGCCGGTCGCGATGTCGCGCGCGGCGGGGTCGCTGGCACAGCCGGTGAGGAACAGGGCGGTCGCGCCGAGCAGGACTGCGGGCGCGAGGGTGGTTCGTCTGGTCATGATCGACACTGTATTGATTCTCATTCTCATTTGCGAGCCGACAGGCCGGTGACGATGTCCTCGGTGTTCGAGCGCATCATCTCCAGGTAGGTGGCGGCGCCCTCGCCCGCCTTGGACAGGGACTCGGTGGCGAGGGCGGTGACGTCGACGTGGACGTCGGCTTCTTGTGCGAGGACCTCGGCGAGTCGGGCGGGCTGCGAGGCGTCGACGAAGATCGTCGGGACGCCGGCCTCCTCGATCGCGGTGGTCAGGCCGCGCAGGTCGGCGGCGCTCGGCGAGGCCAGCGTCGTGCCGCTCGGGATCACGGCACCGACGACCCGGAAGCCGAACCGGTCGGCGAGGTACCCGAAGACGTGGTGGTTCGTGACGAGCGCCCGGCGGTCCTCGGGCAGTGCGGCGAACGCGGCCGTCATGTCGTCATCGAGGGCGTCGAGCTCGTCGCCGTACGCCCGGAGCCCGGCGTCGAGTGCGGCGTCGTCGATGCCGTCGACCCGATGCAGTTGCGTGCCGAGCGCGTCGACGACGTCCGCCATCCTGGCCGGGTCGGTCCAGAGGTGCGGGTCGACGCCGTGGTCGTCCTCGGTGGACCACTCGAGCGGTTCGACGGCATCCCCGGCGCTGAACACCGGCACGCCGTCGGCAGCAGCGGCGGCGACGTGCCGAGCGACGCCCTCCTCGAGGCCGAGGCCGTTCTCCACGACGAGGTCGGCACGTCGGAGCTCAGCGGCCTCGCGGGCGGAGACCTCGAACGAGTGCGGGTCGGCACCGGGCGGCATGAGCACCATGACCTCGGCCTGCTCCCCCACGACCTGCTGCACGACGTCGCCGAGGATGTTCGTCGTCACCGCGACCAGGGGTCGGTCGTCGGCGCTCGGGCCGCTGCACCCCGTGGCCAGGACGGCGAGTGCGAGGGCGGTGCCGACCGACACCGCCGTGGCCACACCGCGCCTCATCGTCCGACCTCGGCCAGCACGTCGGGGCGGATGGGCACCGCGATCGAGCGGGCCACCCGGGCGTCGTCGGCGAAGTCGACCTCGTGCACGACCCGGTCGTCCGGGTCAGCCAGGTACGCCCGCTGCGCGTCGACCTGCAGCGCGGGCACGGAGCCCGCCGGCACGAGCGGGTCGGTCGTCACCGCGGTGCGCTCCGGTCCGCTGAGCACGAGCACGCGGCCGTCGGCGTCGAGCGCCACGACGTGCTCGTCGGTGTCGTCCACGGCGGTGACGGCGACGAGCGGGCGGTCCGTGGGGACGTGCTCCCAGGTGCGCTCGCGGGTGTCGAGGAGCCAGGCGCCGGTGTCCCCGGCGAGGGCCGCGACCGTGGGACGGCCGGTGCGGTTCGCGAAGCCCGTGGCCCGCGGCAGGTCGGCGGGGGCGGCGAGGTGCTCGGCGACGGCGTCCTCGGCCGTCACCAGGACGGCGCCGTCCGCGCAGCCGACGACGGCGCCGACCCGGGTGACGATGCCACCGGCGGGGTCCGTGCACGCCGCGGTGACCCCGGTCGGCTCCCCCTGCGCGTCGAGCACGACCACCCGGTCGCGTCCGGCGTCACCGGCGACGAGCAGGTCGCCGAGGGGCAGCAGCACGGCCGCGTCGACCCGCGCGGTCGTGCTCACCCGGCCCTGCCCGAGTGCGGCCCGGTCGAGGGCGACCGCGGTGTCGGCGTCCGGCCAGGACAGCGTCGTGGTGGACTCCGACGACGCCACGGCCACCGGTCCCCCGCCCGGCAGCGTGCCGACGGTCCGGGCGGCCGCGTCGTAGTAGTGGGTGTGGTCCCCGTGGTCGACCGTCCACGAGCCGCCGTCGACGATCGTCGTCCGGTCGCTGTCGCTCGTGACGAGGAACCGCCCGTCGGTGGCCGCGTGCTCGGGGGCGTCGACGGCGTCGAGGTCGGTCGCGTCGCCGTCGAGCAGGTCGTGCAGGGCGAGCGCGCCGGTGTCGTCGGCGACGAGCAGGCGGAGCTGGGGCTCGGCGGCCTCGGAGGCGCCCGCGACCAAGCCGTGGGGCGTGGGGTCCGAGGTGGACGACCCCGCGGTGCCGGCGCCAGGTGGACCGGCGGACCCGCTCGTGCAGGCGGTCAGGCCGAGCGTGACGGCTGCGGCGATGCCGAGGCCGAGGGCGGAGCGGTGGTGTGGTGCGTGGAGCATGGTTCCTTCCGGGTGGTGCGGACGTGGACGAGTCGGAGCGTGTGGGACAGGGCGACGACGATGACCGCGACGGCGGCGATGCTCGCGCCCGCTGCCGTGCCGAGGTGCCAGGACACGAGCAGCCCGGCGAGCACCGCGGCCGAGCCGAGGACCGCGCCGAGCACCATCGTCGGCAGGAGCCCGCGGGTCCAGGCCCGTGCCGCGGCGGCCGGCGCCAGGAGCAGCCCGACGACCAGCAGCGTGCCGACGGCCCGGTAGGACGCGACCACGGCGAGGGTCACGAGGGCGACCAGGACGACCTCGGCCAGACGGGGCCGGAGGCCGAGCGTCGCGGCCTTGCGCGGGTCGAACGCCGCCGCCGTGAAGGGGCGGTGGAACACGGCCGCGACGAGCAGCGCCACGGCGGTGGCGACCGCGAGCGTGCCGAGGTCGGCCCGGGTGACGGCGAGCACGTCCCCGAACAGGATCGCCGTGACGTCGGTGGCGAACGACCGCGAGCCGGAGACGATGATCACCCCGAGCGCGAGCATCCCGACGAAGAGCAGCCCGATCGCGGTGTCGTACGACAGACCGCTCCGCCGCCGGAGGAGCCCGACGCCGAGCACCATCGCACCGGCACTGACCGCGGCGCCGAGCACGGCGGGCACCCCGGTCATCGTGGCGAGGGCGACACCGGGGAGCATGCCGTGCGCCAGCGCCTCGCCGAGGAACGCCATCCCGCGCACGAGCACCCAGGTGCCGACGACGGCACAGAGGACCGCCGCGAGCACGCCGGCCGCCAGGGCTCGGAGCATGAAGTCGACGGAGAACGGGTCGGTCAGCCAGGTCACGGTCCCGAACGCTACATGAAAATGGTTCCCGTTACTGTTAACCTCCACAGGTGTCGTCCCAGCCCGTCCGCCTCCGTTCCGTGACCGTCCGCCGCGGGCAGCGCACCGTGCTGCACCGCACCGACGCGGTCTTCCGACCCGGCACCGTCACCGTCGTCGCCGGTGCCAACGGCTCCGGCAAGTCCACGCTCCTCGAGGCCCTCGCCGGCACCCTCCCCACGGCCGAGGGCAGCGTCACCGGAGCAGGACCACGCCGGGTCGCCCACGTCGCGCAGTCCGTCGCGACCCCCGGGCCGCCCCTCAGCGTGCACGCCGCCGTCGCCATGGGCCGCTGGGGTGCCCTGCCCTGGTGGCGTCCCCTCCGCGCCGCCGACCGCGCCCTCGTCGACGACCAGCTCCGACGCCTCGACCTGCTCGACCTCGCCGCTCGCCCCCTCGCCGAGCTCTCCGGCGGCCAGCGGCAACGCGCCCTCGTCGCGATGGGCCTCGCACAGCGCGCCCCCGTGCTCCTGGTCGACGAACCCACCGCCGGCGTCGACGCCCACTCGCTCCGCCTGGTGCTCGACGCGCTCGCCGCCGAGGCCGCCCGCGGCGCCGTCGTCGTGCACGCGGCGCACGACCCCGGGGCGCTCGCCGCGGCCGACCGCGTGCTCACCCTGCGCGACGGCGCCCTGCGCTGACGAGGCTCGTGGCGGGGCCGCCACGAGCCTCCCGTCCATTTCTCCCCGGGGGGGGGGTGCATCCAGGCGGGCCCTCCCGGCGGTAGTGGGGGTAGGCGTCGATGACGACGCCCACCCGACACGGCCCAGCGGGCCGACCTGGAGGCACACCATGCGCAAGAACCTCGTCACCGGCATCGGAGCCGGCGCACTGCTCGCGGCGTTCGCGATCGCGGTCCCCGCGACCGCGGCGACCGCAGCACCTGGCGACGCCACGCTGAGCGTCCTGCACGCCGTCCCCGACACCACGGTCGACGTCTGGCTCGACGGCGCCCGGGCGATCGACGACTTCACCCCCGGCACGATGGCCGGTCCGATGTCCGTCGCGGCCGGGGCCCACACCCTCGCGATCACGGCGAGCGACGCGACCGACGACTCGAAGCCGATCATCGGCCCGGCCGACGTGTCGTTCGCCGCCGGCAGCAACTCGACCGCGGTGGCACACCTCAAGGCCGACGGCAGCCCGACGGCGACCGTCTACACGAACGACACGTCCGCGGTCCCCGCCGGGCAGGGTCGTCTCGTCGTCCGGCACGTCGCAGCCGCACCCGCGGTCGACGTCCTCGCCGGTGGCAAGGCGGTCGTGTCGAACCTGTCGAACCCGGACGAGCAGGCGCTCGTGCTGGCTGCCGGCACCGTGTCCGCCACGGTCGCGGCGACCGGGACGACCGCCCCGGTGATCGGCCCGGCCGACGTCGCCGTCGCAGCCGGTTCCGACACGATCGTGTACGCGTGGGGCAGCCTGGCGGACAAGAACCTGATGCTCGCCACGCAGACGATCAGCGACCTCGGCGGCGACCCGAACGGCGTGCCGGCCGGCAACGCCGGACTCGTCGCGACGAACCGCACGGAGACCGCACCGCTCGCCATCGGCGGCAGCGTGGTCGTCCTCGCCGGACTGGCACTCCTGGTCGTCCGACGTCGCGTGAGCGCCGTCCGAGCGGCACGGCGCTGACCGTGCACCACCGGGTCGGGGCGGCGGTGGCGGTCCCCCTCGCCGCCGTCGTCGTCCTGGCCTGCCTGACCGGGTGCTCGTCGGCGGACCGTGTCCCCGGCGGGCGCTCGCTCTCGACGGACGGGGCCTCGTCGGCTCCGGCCGCACCCGTGCCCGTCGCGCCGAGCCCGGCGCCGTCCGCGTTCTCCAGCGCCGTGCCCCTGCGCGACGCAGCACTCCCCGCGGAGGTGCCGGCCGTGGTCGCCCCCGTGCGGATCGCCGTGCCGAGCCTGGGCATCGACCAGGCCGTCCGACCCGAGGGCGTCGACCCGACCGGCGCGATGGCCCTGCCCGCGGACCCCGCCGTCGCCGGCTGGTGGCGCTTCGGCTCGACCCCGTCCTCCACGTCGGGCTCCACCGTCCTCGCCGCCCACGTGGACGCGGTCGGGTACGGCATCGGCCCGTTCGCGCACCTGGTCGACGTGCCGGTCGGCACGCGGGTCACCGTCACGAGCGCGGACGGCACCACGACGCCCTACGCCGTCGCCACGGTCGACCTGCTCGCGAAGACGGGCGTGCCCTGGGCGAGCGTGTTCGACCACGACGGACCGCGGCGTCTCGTGCTCGTCACCTGCGGCGGCGAGTTCGACACCGCCACGCACCACTACCGCAGCAACCTCGTCGTCACCGCGACGCCGCTGTGACCGATCCCCGACTCCCCACCGCGACGCGGCCCCGACCCCTACCATCAGGGCAGGGGTCCCGAGCGGCCCCCGGAAGGCACCACGCCGACGTGACGACCAACCAGCCCGACGAGAGCGACCTCGCCGACGCCTTCGGCAGCGGTGACGAGCGCGTCCTCCGGGCGGTCTACGAGCGGTGGTCGTCCCTCGTGTACACGCTCGCACTGCGCTCGCTGACCGACGTCGCAGCGGCCGAGGACGTCACCCAGCAGGTCTTCGTCCGGGCCTGGCGTGGTCGGCACACCTACCACGCGGACAAGGCCCCGCTCGGTGCCTGGCTCGTCGGCATCACCAGGAACTGCGTCGCCGACGCCCTGGCCGAACGGGCCCGGCACGAGCGGCTCGCCCACGCCGTCGCGGACGAGGAACGGAGCGCTCCCGCCGAGGACCCGCACGACGGGATGGCGGAACGCGTGCTCGTCGCCGGGGAGCTCGACCGGCTCGAGGACGTGCCGCGCACGGTGATGCGACTGGCGTTCTTCGAGGAACTGAGCCACCGTGAGATCGCGGAGCGGCTCGGGCTGCCGCTCGGCACCGTCAAGAGCCACATCCGTCGAAGTCTGGCTCGGCTCCGAACACGTCTGGAGGTGATCGAATGAACCACATCGACGAGGAGTCCCTCGCGTTGCTCGCCATCGGCGACGACGCGCCCTCCGGTGCGGCCGCCGAGCACCTCGCGGCGTGCCCGGCGTGCCGCGACGAACTGGCCGACCTACGGCGTGTGGTTACCGTGGCGAAGTCCTCGCAGAGCATCGACCTCGAGCAGCCGTCCGCACGGGTGTGGGACCGGATCGCGACGGACCTCGGCTTCGACGACCGGTCGACTGCGCCTGCCGCCGCGGCTCCTGCTCCTGCTCCTGCCCCTGCCCCCGGCGCCCACCTCGCTCGTCGCCGGCCCCGGGTGCGTCGTCGCACCGCCGTGTTCCTCACCGCAGCCGCTGCCGTCGTGGGCCTCGTGCTCGGACTCGGCGGTGGCTGGTACCTGTTCGCCGGAGGTCCTGGCGGCGGAGACACGGTGGTGTCCCGCACGGCGCTCGACCCGCTGCCCGGCTGGTCCGGTGCCCGTGGTTCCGCCGAACTCGAGCGTGACGGTGACGGACGGCTCAGCCTGGTCGTCGACCTCGACCACCGGGCCGCCGACGGCGCAGCGCCCCTCCGCGAGGTGTGGATGATGCGCTCGGACCTCAGCGGGCTGGTCAGCGTCGGGTTCCTCGACGGGGACACCGGCCGGTTCGTGGTGCCGTCGGGCGTCGACCCGACGCGCTACCCGGTCGTGGACGTCTCCGCCGAGTCGAACGACGGCGACCCTGCGCACTCGGGTGACTCCGTCGTGCGCGGCACGCTCCGCAGCCGGGCCTGACGCACTCGCGCCTGACGCACCCGGGCCTGCCTCGCACCACGCGCCCCGGGCCGCCGCGTCCCGCCCGCAAGGTCCGCGCAAGGGGGGACGGGCCGTCACCCGACCCGGTGAACCGGCCAGGTCCTCCCGGCCGTTGCCCAGGCCCACCACAGCACCAGCGCAGGTCGGGAGCGCTCCATCGGGAGATGGCCAGATCCCTGCTGACCGTCCCCCTGTCCCTCACCGTCGTCGCCGCTGCGCTCGCGTGGATCGTGCTCGGTCCGGCCGCTGCGCTCGCGTTCGTGGCGCTCGCGCTGCTCGAGATCGCGATGGCGGCCGACTCCTCGGTGCCCATGGCCGGCATCGCCGGACGCCTGCACTCCCCCGCCAGGCGGTTGTTCCTGTCGCTCGGGATCGTCGCCGGCGTCCTCGCGATGCGGCTCATGCTGCCGCCCGTCGCCGTCGTCGTGGGCTCCGCCGAGGACCCGACCGCCACCGTCGGCGAGGCCGTCTTCGCCCCCGGCGCCTTCGCCGCCCACTTGCAGGAGGTCCGGCCCGCCCTCGCCGCCTTCGGCGCCGCGTTCATCTGGCTGGTGTTCGCGGAGTACCTGTTCAACACGGACCGCGCGTCGCGTCGGTCGTGGCTCGGCCGCCTGGAGGCTCGACTCGCCGCCGTCGCACGCCCCCGCGTCTGGTCGCTGGTCACCGCCACGGCCGGGGTCGCGCTGACGAGCGTCCTGGTCGCCTCCGCCGCAGCGTGGGAGCCGTCCGGGGTCGTGCCGGTGGTCCTCGGCGGCGTGCTCGGCATCGGCGCGTACCTCGGGTCGAAGCGAGTCGCGCGGTGGGCGCTGCACGGGGGTGGGGCTTCCGCGGCTCCTGGAACCGACACCGACTCGGTCGGCACGGGCCGCGGGGCCTGGCGCATCCACGTGTACGCGTCGACCGTCGTGTTCGAGCGCGGGCTCGTCGTGTTCATGCTGTTCGAGATCCTCGACGGCGTGTACTCGCTGTCGGGGTCCGGCGTGCTCGGCGCCGACGGGCTCAGCGCACTCGAACAGGCCGCGGTCGGTGCTGCGGCGATCGGCGTCGGGGCGCTGTTCCTGGCGCGGTTGACCTCGCGCCTGGACGAGGCCGCGGGGCTGAAGCGGCTGCGCTACCTGAAGGCCGGTGCGGCGTACGTGCTCGGCGTGCTGGCGGTGCTGCTGTGGACGAGCCTGCTCGTGCCCATCCCCGGCGTGCTCGTCGGGTGGTTCGGCACGGTCGTGATCGGCCTGGCGCTGGCGTCGTCGCTACCGTGGCGGGCGTGGGTCCGGCGCGCGGGGCTCCGCCCGGTCCGCGGCTGAGGCGGGCGGGCGGGCGCTCGCGGCGGTCGGCCGCTGCGCCGCACCGTGCGGGACCGTTGCGCCGCACGGGGTGGTCAACCTCGCACGACGCACCCGCGCGCCGCACCGTGCGCGCGCCTACTCCCGATCGCCCTGCCGGAGCAGCCGGGTCTCCTCGGCGTCGTACTCGGCACGGACCTGGCGGAGCACGAGGTCGTCGATGTCGCCGTCGTCGCGCATCTTGATCACCCTCGCCGACTTCAGCCGCACGAGCGCGAGTTCGAGCTCCACCGCGGCGCCCCGCTGCTGCAGGAGCGGGTGGTCGTCGTCGTCGCTCTGCTCGGCGCGCACGAGGGCGAGGTGGCCCTCGTACTCGTCCTGGATGCGCTGCACGACCTCGGCGTCCGCGCCCGACCGCTTGGCCAGACGAGGCAGGGCGTCGAGCGCTTCCTCGATCGCCAGACGCTCGGCTCGGCGGCGTTCCTCCACCACCTCGCCGCTGCCGTCGAAGTCCGCCCACCGCACCACCGCGGGCAGCACGAGCGACTGCGCGACGATCGTCACGACGACCACCCCGGCGACCACGAAGACGATGAGGTCGCGGTCGGGGAACGCGCCGCCGCCCTCGACCATGCGCGGCACGGCGACGGCGGCCGCGAGCGAGACAGCGCCGCGGAATCCCGTGAAGCCGCTCACCACGCGGTCGCGGTACCCTTCGCGCGGACTGCCACCGGTGCGCAGGGTCACGAGTCGGATGGTGCCCCACGACAGGTTCAGGAACGCGAAGCGGAGAACGACGACCGCGAGCGACACCAGCCCGATCATGCCGAGGCCGACCAGGAGCTCGCGGGCCTCGAGTTCCCGGATGGCGATCGTGGCCTCGATCCCGACGAGCACGAACAGGGCGCCGTTGAGCAGGAACGTGGCGAACGACCAGAACGAGCGCACCTGCTGGCGGGTCTCCGCGCGGTCGAGCTTCGGGGCGACCTGGCTGACGACGAGCCCGGCCACGACGACCGCGAGCACGCCGGAGGCCCCGATCGCCTCGGCCGCGAGGAACGCGACGAACGGCACGAGCAGCGTCAGCATGTTCTCGAGGATCACCGCCGACACCCGGCGCAGCACCAGCATCCCGAGCCAGGACACCAGCAGCCCCGCCGCGATGCCCCCGACGTAGGAGAGCAGCAGCATACCGGAGACGTTCCAGACCGTGAGCGTCTGCTCCCCCGCGGTCACCGCGACCGCGATGCCGTAGATCACGAGCGTCGTGCCGTCGTTCACCAGGCTCTCCGCACGGAGCACCGTGGTGTTCCGCCGGGGCAAGGACCGCGTCAACGCACCGACGGCGGTGGCGTCGGTCGGGGCGACGGCAGCGCCGAGCACCCACGCCGGTCCCCACGGCATGCCGAGCAGGTGCAGCAGCGTGGCCACCCCGCCGGCCGTCAGCACGACGAGCAGCGTCCCCATGAGCAGGATGCCGCGGAAGTTCGCGCGGATCTCCCGGAGCGAGATCGTCAGGCTCTCCCAGTAGAGCAGCGCGGGCAGGAACAGCAGCAGGACGGCGTCGGCCGGCAGCTCGAGCTCCCCGAAGACGGGGATGAACGCGATGCCGGCGCCGAAGGCGAGCAGCAGGACGGGCGGTGCGATCCGCAGGCGTCCGGAGACCGCCGTGGCGACGGCGATCGCCGTGGCGAGCACGACGACGAGTTCGGGTGCGATGAGTTCCATGGGTGTCACAGCCTGACATGGCGTCGATGTGGGCGGTGCCGGGAAGTGCGCACCTGTGGAGAGTCAGCGCGACGAGGTGCCCTGTGCATTCCACACCCGGGCGCGCGCACCGCACCGACCTGCCAGAGTGGAGGTGTGGGAACCGCAACGGCGCCGCTGCCGACCCGACGTCACCGCGTGGCACTCTTCGCCACGTCCACCATGACCGGGTTCGGGATCGCGTCCTGGATCACCCGCACGCCGGCCGTCCGCGACGACCTCGGCGCCTCGCTCGAGGCGATGGGCCTCGTCCTCTTCGGCCTCTCCGTCGGCTCGATGATCGGCATCCTCGGCGCCGGCGCGCTCATCCGCCGCGTCGGGACCCGACCGCTCGTGCTGCTCGGCGGCGCACTGCCCGTGATCGGTGTCCTGCTGGTCGGGCTCACGGCCCCGGCGCAGCTGCCCGCCGGGGTCTGGATCGGCCTGTTCCTCGTCGGGTTCGGTGCCGGGGTCGCCGAGATCGGCCTGAACGTCGAGGCCGCCGCCGTCGAACGGGTCATCGAGCGACCGGTCGTACCGGTCCTGCACGCGTGCTTCAGCCTCGGCACCGTCGCCGGCGGACTCGTCGGCATCGCGATGACCGCGGCCCGGGTCCCCGTCGTGGTGCACCTGCCCGTGGCCGCCGTCGTGATGGCCGCGCTCGCCCTGGTCGCCGCGCTGAACCTCCGCCCGATGCCCCGGTCCGACCCGGCCGCGGCTGCCAGCGCTGCGGCCGCCGACTCCGGCATCCCCGCCAGCACTGCGACCGCCCGCCGACGCTCGGTGATCACCGTGCAGCTGCTGCTCCTCGCCGTCATCACCCTCGCGATGGCCTTCGCCGAGGGCGCCGCCAGCGACTGGCTCCCCCTCCTCATGACGAGCGACCACGACGCACCCGAGGTCCTGGGGTCCCTCGTCTTCACCGGCTTCGCCCTCGCCATGCTCGTCGGCCGCTCCGCCGGCACCCCGCTCGTCACCCGGTTCGGTCGAGCGACGGTCGTCCGTACGTGCGCGGTCGTCGGCGCCGTGGGCGTCGTGGCCGTCGTGCTCTCGCCGTCCCCGGTCGTGACCGCCGCGGCCGCTGTCGTGTGGGGCCTCGGCATCGCGCTCGGGTTCCCGCTCGCCGTGTCGGCCGCCGGTGACCACCCCACCGACGGCGACCGCCGGGTGTCCGTCGTCGCGACCGCCGGCTACGTCGCGTTCCTGGTCGGGCCGCCCGCACTCGGCTTCCTCGGCGAGCACCTCGGCCTGCGGATCGCGATGCTCGTCCCGCTGGCGCTCCTCGTCGTCACCGTCGTCATCGCCTCGGCAGCCGGTCGACAGACGCCGGCACCCAGCACCACCTGACGCACCGGCGTCTCGCCGCTGCGACGCGGCAGCAGACGGACTGGAGGCCCGGTGCCAGCTGGCACCGGGCCTCCAGTCCGTCATCAGTCGGCGTGCGCCGGGGGCGACCTCGCCCACCGTCCGACCCACGAGCGGACGTCCCGCCGCGGCCGGCCCACCGACCGCACCGGCCACCGGAGCCGGCCGTCGACCGGACGGTTCCGGTCGGGCAGGACTGCCGTGGTCGTCGTCAGGACCAGCCCGCGGACGACGTCCGCGAACATCGCGTCGACGACCACGGCCTCCGCGTCGTGGATCGCTGCGTCCGGTGCCTCCACCGAGGCAACGAGTTCCACCGCAGTGCCTTCCGGGTGCCTCAGCCGGCGATGGCCTGCTGGTCGGACGGGACGCCGCTCGTGATCGCGATCTTCCGGGGCTTCGCCTTCGGGGTGACGGGGATCACGAGGGACAGCACGCCGTTGTCGTAGTGTGCCGAGATGGCCTCGGAGTCGACGCCCTCGCCGAGACTGAACTGCCGCAGGTACGACCCGTGCGGGCGCTCCTGCAGCAGCCAGCCGCTGCCGGACCGCTCCGGGGCGCTGCGCTCGGCGCGGATGGTGAGGAGCTGGCCGTCCACGTTGACGTCGACCGAACCCGGGTCGATGCCGGGCAGGTCGGCGTTGAGGACGTACTGGTCGCCATCGCGGTGCAGGTCGACGGGCATCGGCTTGAGGCTCTGACGGCCGCCGAGCAGCGCTCCCGTCAGACGGTCCAGCTCGGTGAAAGGATCGAACGTCATGGTCATGTGAGAGTCCCCTTTCGGTGTCGAGGTGTCCGGCCCTGGACGACGGATCTGCCGTCATCGTAGGACTGCTCCGGACCGTGTTCCTCAGGGCTCCCTGCGAGGTCCCTTCGTGATCGCTCGGAGCTCCCGCCGGCGCTGCTCCGGCGCTCAGGACTCCTCGTGGGGGTACTCGGCCGCGCGTCCCTGGAACGCCAGGATCGCCTCGTTGCGGACGGTGCCGTCCTCGATCTCGATCGCGCGGCGGAGCGGCTCGCACTCCTGCCAGGACGCGCGGCCCTCCATGACCGGCCGGAGGAACGGCAGCAGCGCCTCGCTGATCTCCCACGTCGCCGAGTTCCAGAGCAGCGAGGGGCTGTGGTCGACGGCGTAGTAGTTGGTCCACTCCCCCACGGTCACCAGCGGCTCCTCGAACGAGGTCGCGCGTGCCCAGTCGAAGCCCATGCCGGGGTCGATCGAGACGTCGACGACCAGGCTGCCGGGACGGAACGCCCCGAGGTCGACCTCGCGCAGGTACGTCAGGGGCGCGTTCGGGTCCTGCAGCGTGCAGTTCACGACGATGTCGTGGTCGGCGAGGTACGGCGCGAGTGCGACCGGCCCGTCCGGGGTGTCGACCGTGCTGGCGTAGGGGGCCTCGGGGTCGTGCTCGAAGTGCAGCATGTCCACGGACGGGATCGGGGACCCCACCGCGGCGATGTCCCGGTTCGTCAGGACGCGCACGTCGTGGACCCCGTGGGCGTTCAGCGCGGTGACGGCGCCGCGGGCCGTGGCGCCGAAGCCGATCACCACGGCGGAGAGCCGACGGCCGTAGTCGCCCGTCGACCCGCAGAGCTGCATCGCGTGGATGACCGAGCAGTACCCGGCGAGCTCGTTGTTCTTGTGGAAGACGTGCAGCCCGAAGCCGCCGTCGGCACGCCAGTGGTTCATGGCCTCCCAGGCGATGAGCGTCAGGCGCTTGTCGATGGCGAGCTGCGTCAACGCCCGGTCCTGCACGCAGTGCGGCCACCCCCACAGCACCTGGCCGTCGCGCAGGTCCTCGAGGTCGGCGGCGAGCGGCTTCGGGAGCAGGACGACGTCGGCTGCGGCGATGACCTCGGCGCGGTCGGCCATCGCACCGACGAGCGGCTCGATCTGGTCGTCGGGCACACCGAACCGCAGCCCGTACCCACGCTCCAGCACCATCGCGGCGCGCAGGTCCGGGTCGATCCGGCTGATGTGCGCCGGGTGGACGGGGAGTCGCCACTCGTCGGCCTTGGCGGAGTGCGCCAGGACCCCGAGGCGGAGCAGCGGCGTTGCGGTTCCTGCAGTGGTCATGGGGCGACCTTACGGGGCGTGCCGACCCGCCGATCACACATCAGATCTCATACTCGCGGGGGAGGCAGTGGACGGACGACCTGTCCTACCGTGGCGGGCGTGATCGAAGTCGACCATCTCACCAAACGTTACGGTCCCAAGCTCGCCGTCGACGACGTCTCGTTCGTCGTGCGGCCGGGCAGCGTGACCGGCTTCCTCGGCCCCAACGGCGCCGGGAAGTCCACCACGATGCGCATGATCATGGGACTGGACCGGCCCACCGCCGGCACCGCGACCGTGAACGGGAAGCCGTACACGGCCTTCCGTGACCCGCTCCGGCAGGTCGGCGCCCTGCTCGAGGCCAAGGCGGTGCACTCCGGCCGCAGCGCGTACAACCACCTGCTCTCGCTCGCGGCCACCCACGGCATCCCGAAGTCCCGCGTGCACGAGGTCATCGACATGACCGGGCTCGACTCCGTCGCCCGCAAGCGCGTCGGGGGCTTCTCGCTCGGCATGGGCCAGCGCCTCGGGATCGCCGCGGCACTGCTCGGTGACCCGAAGACCCTGATCCTCGACGAGCCGGTGAACGGCCTCGACCCCGACGGCGTGCTGTGGGTCAGGCAGCTCGCCCGACGGATGGCCGCAGACGGCCGCACGGTCTTCCTCTCCAGCCACCTGATGAGCGAGATGGCCCAGACCGCCGACCGCGTGGTCGTCCTCGGCCGCGGCAAGGTGCTGGCGGACGCCCCCATCGCCGAGTTCGTCGCCGGTGGCGGCTCGCCCGACGGCCAGGGCGGTGGCAGCCGCGTGGTCGTGCGCACCCCGTCCCCCGACCAGCTCTTCGCCGCGATCGGTCAGGCCGCCACCGCGGTCACCCCGCGCGACGACGGCTCGTTCCTCGTGGTCGGTCCGGACGCCCCGACGGTCGGCACCATCGCCGCCCAGGCCGGTGTCGTGCTGCACGAGCTCACCCCGATGGGCGCGAGCCTGGAAGAGGCGTACATGGCCCTCACCCGCGACGACGTCGAGTACCGATCGGAGGGCGTCCGATGAGCGCGCCGAACACCGCCCCCGCCCAGCAGCACCGGCACCGCGAGGCCGCCGTGCCGGACAGCGTCGGCTTGAGCTTCCCGCGCCTGGTGCGCAGCGAGTGGATCAAGCTCCGCAGCATCCGCTCCACCGTCTGGTGCTACGCCATCCTGGTGCTGCTGACGATCGCGATGGCCGTGCTCCTCGGCGCCGTCATCGACCAGGGCGCGGGGCAGCTGCCGCAGGACGCCGTCAACGGCGGCTTCGTCAACATCAACACCGTGAGCGTCTCCCTGACGGCGCTCGTCGTCGGCGTGCTCGGGGTGCTCATCATCTCGGGTGAGTACGCCACCGGCCAGGTCCGCTCGACGTTCACGGCCGACCCTGGCCGCATCGGTGTGGTCCTCGCCAAGGCGTTCGTCCTGGCGCTCGCGACCTTCGTCGTCAGCGTCGTGTCGACCGGGATCGGTGTCGCGATCTCCGCCGGACTGCAGGTCAGCAAGGACATCCACCCGGAGTTCAGCGACCCGGCCGTGTGGATGCCGATCCTCGGCGCCTCCGTCTACGTGACGCTGGTGGCGCTCTTCGCCTACGGCATCGGCCTGCTGGTCCGGTCGAGCGCCGGCGGCATCGCCATCACGCTCGGGATCTTCCTGGTGCTCCCGGTGATCCTGTCGGTCTTCGGACAGCTGACCGAGGCGCAGTGGGTCACCGACCTCGCGCGGTTCCTGCCCTCCGCCGCGGGTGCCGAGCTCTACACGTACGCCTACGACGGCGCCGGCTCACAGCCGGGTGTGGTGCTGAACGGCTGGGGCGGCTTCGCCGTCCTGGCAGGTGAGGTCGTCGTCATCGGCGCGATCGCCATGGCGGCGGCGCGCAGGCGCGACGTCTGACCCCACCACCACCCGAACGGGAGGCCCACCACCGGTCCGGTGGTGAGCCTCCCGTTCGTCGTCTGGTCCAGGCCCTACGCTCGTCGGCGGGTCGCGGACCGCGCCCCCCGACGACCGAGGACGTACGCCATGCCCCGATCACTCCGCTTCGACGGAACGACCATCGCCGACGCGGACGGACTCGACGCGGCTGCACTCGAAGGGGATCGGCTCGACGCCACCGCGCACGGCTGGCTCGTCGGCTCCGGCCCGGTGACCATCGCGCTCGACACCGAGGTCACGGACTTCCACCGCCAGGGGTGGACCTCGTGGTCGCCCTCGGGCTGGGCCCCGCTCGACGAGAGCCCCCTGCGGATCTGGGGCGACGACGAACGACGCCAGACCGCCGACGACGCCGCCAACGACACGCCGGACCGCCACGAGGGCAACGGCGTCGGCGCCGTCCGCCTGGCCGACGGCCGCGTGCTGCTCCTCGGCGCGCTCGGCCTCGGGACCCCGCGGGTCGGGGCGGCGCACGCCGAGCTCAGCGGCACCGTCGAGCACGACGACGGATCCGGGTGGTTCCTCGGCCTGGGATCCGAGGAGACGGTCTTCGCCCGGTACGCGGAGCTGCTCCGGGAACGCCTCGGCACCCCGACCGCTCCCCCGGTCTCGACGCTCTGGTGCAGCTGGTACTCGTACTTCGAGGACATCGACGAACAGCTGATCACGACGGCCGTCGACGACCTCGGCACGCTGCCGATCGACGTCGTGCAGGTGGACGACGGGTGGGAGACGATCGTCGGCGACTGGCTGCCGAACGACGAGTTCCCGTCCGGCATGGAGGCCCTCGCCGCGCGCCTGGCCGCCCGGGGGTCGCGTCCAGGACTCTGGCTCGCTCCCCTGATCTGTCTGCCCGGATCGCGGACGGCCACCGAGCACCCGGAGTGGCTGGTGCAGGACCCGTCCGGCGGCCCGCTCGTCGCCGGACACAACTGGGACTCGCACTACTTCGCCCTCGACACGACCCGCCCCGACGTGCAGGAGCACCTCGCCACGGTGATCCGCCGGGTGGTCGGCTGGGGCTTCCGGTACCTCAAGCTCGACTTCATGTACGCCGGCGCCCTGCGTGGCGTCCGGCACCAGGACCTGCCCCGTGAGCGCGTCTGGCGTGACGCCGTCGAGCTGATCCGCGCGGCCGCCGGCCCCGACGTGTACCTGCTCGGCTGCGGTGTGCCGATGCTGCCGTCGGTCGGGGTCTTCGACGGCGTGCGTGTCGGACCGGACACGGCGTCGGACTGGACGTACCCGGCGTGCGTCGCCGACCCGAGCCACGAGGGCGGGCTGAACGGCGTCGCCGCATCGGTACCGCGGCTCTGGATGCGCGACCTGTACCAGGTCGACCCCGACGTCGCGTACTTCCGCTCCCGCGAGACCACCCTGACGTCGGAGCAGCGACAGACCATCGCGGACCTCGCCGTCGTGTCCGGCTTCCGCTCCACCTCCGACCCCGTCGCGTGGCTCGACGCCCCGGAGCGGGAGGCCATGGCGCGCTTCCTCCAGCAGGACCCCGTCGTCGAACGACTCGGGGACGAGAAGTTCCTGGTGGACGGCCGGACGGTGGACTTCGGGCCGGCGGTGCGCGAAGCGCGCGCCGGTCGCGAGCGGCTGACCGAGGCGGGGTCGCGCGCCGTCTGAGGCGACCAGGTCCGGACTGGAGGCTCGGTGCCGGTCCGGCACCGAGCCTCCAGTCCGTTGTGGCGTGCGTCGGCGGCGGCGACCGGTCAGGGGGCGTCGCTGGGACGGGCCGCGGGGGTCTGGACGCCGAGCTGCTGGGCGAGCCGGTCGACGCGGCCGTGGATCGCGTCGCGGACCGCTGACCACGCGACGACGCCGCCGTCCGCAGCTCCGACGAACCAGTCCTGCACCTGGGTGCCGCGTGGCACGGGGCAGGTGTCCCGGCAGCCGATGCGGACGACGAGGTCGGCGTCGACCAGGTCCTGCGGGTCGAGGCGGACCGGCACCGCGTCGGGGTCGAGGTCGACGCGGTCGAGGTGCATGGCGGCCACCACTTCGAGGTCCACCTGGAGGGCAGGGTCGAGCGCCCTCGCGGTGACCTCGACGTCCGGTGGCAGGAGGCGGCGGAAGTACGCCACCGCGATCTGCGCGCGACCGGCGCCGTGCGGGCTGACGACCACGAGTCGATGGAAGCCTCGTCGAGGTACGTCGACCTGCGCCCCGGGGACGTGGCCGGTCAGCACGCGCACCTGGCGCACGATGCCCACCACGACGCCCGCGCCGAACAGCGGTGCGCCGAGGAGGAGCAGCAGCCAGAGCGGAGCGCGTCGGAACCCAGCGCCGATCGACGCGCCGAGGTCCCAGTCGACCGAGTTGCCCGCCCAGACCATGAGCACGAGGAAGCCGGCGCTGCCGACCGAGACCGCCCACGGGTGCCGGATGAGCCAGGCCTGGGACCCGGGCCGTGGCCTGTCGATCGTCACGCTGCGATCGTAGGGGGCTGTCGTCCTCCGCGGGACGGTCCTCCGTGCGTATGCTCGTCGCAACGGACGGCGAGGGGGCCAGGATGCGCAGTGTGACGGACGGGGACGGCCGGGTCGTGATGCGGGTCGCGGTGACGCGGATGGTCGTCGTCACGCTCGTGACGGCGGTGGTCGTGTCGCTGCTCGTCGGCCTCGCTCCCGGTGTCGGAGGTCGAGCCGTGTTCTTCGGTCTGTCGGTCGCGGGGCTCGCGCTCGCGCTCACCGGGTTCACGCTCCGAGGTTCGATCGGCACGGGTTGGTCGAGCGGCCGGCGGTTCGGCAACCGGGACGGCGGCGGACGCCTGCGACGGGCGATCCGGACCGACTCGATCGCGAACCTGTCCGAGGACGAGCAGGCGATCGCGGGCGACTACGCCGACCGCTTCCGGCAGGGCATCGTCATCACGGCCGCTCAGAGCGTCGGGCTCGGCTTGTCGATCGGCATGAACCAGGCGTCGCAGATGGCCGACGGTTCCTCGGTGGAGGTGTTCAACGTCGTCCTGCTCGTCGCTGCTGCCGGGCTCATGATCGGGGCTGTCATCACGGGCATCGTGCAGGACCGGCAGTGCAAGCGGTTCCTGGAGCACTACGAGCGGATCGACCCCGTCCGGGTCTGAGCCTCAGCCGAACTCGTAGCCGACCGTCGGGCCCAAGACGACGTCCGCGACGGCGACCGCGAGGAATGCCGCGCTGAGCACGGCCACGACGACCAGCACGACGACGAACGGTCGGGTCTGCCGTGCTCGTCGCCACCAGAGCAGCGCCACGAAGGCGATGCCGAGGCCGGGGAGCACGAGGTTGCTGAGGACCTGCAGGACGACGAACAGGCCGAGCAGTGCCGGGGCCAGGCGTCGAGGCGGCGCCGTGGCGACATCGGTCGTCGTGGTCATGTGCGCTCCTGGGGTCGGTGCCACTCGGTCCAGCGGCGGTCAACCGTAGCGGGCGTCAGCGGAAGGCGTCCAGGACGGCGGCTTCCTCGTCCCGGGTGAGTCCAGCACGTCGGTCCCGCTCCAGCCCGCGGCGCCGCTCGTCCTCGAGCACGCGCTCCAGGACGTCCACGAGCGGGCGGGTCCTCCCTCCGGCCGCTCGGAACGCCTCACCCGACCGTTGCATGAACGCGGCGTCCGACTCGGGGAGCCACAGCGGGAGCGACCGCGGTCCCGCCCAGTACTGCACGCCGTGGTGCAGGAGGTCCTCGTCGCCGAGGTGGACGAACGGTTCCTGGTGCCCTGTCACGACGCGCGCTGCCTCGAGGAAGTCGTGCATCGCCAGGGGCTCCCCGACGGCGTCGACCGTGCCGATGCGCCGCGCGGCGGCGGCGCTGACGATCCACGACGCCAGGTCGTCCACGTCGATCACCTGGACGGAACGGCTCTCCACCATCGGCGCGAGGACAGGTCCGCCCCGTGCGAGTCGGCCCGGCCAGTACCCGAAGCGATCACTCGTGTCGCCGGGTCCCACGATCAGACCCGGCCGGACGACGAGGAGTCGATCTCCCAGACGGTCAGTGCTCACCCGTTCGGCATGGACTTTCGCGTCGGCGTATGCCGTCAGGTCCTCGGGCTCCACGACCGCCGCGGACTCGTCGGCGCCGGCTTCGTCGTTGCTGGCGTAGACGGACACCGAAGAGACGAGCGTCCAGTGGGCCGCCGCGGGCGCGATCGCGTCGAGGGCGGGCACGACGAGCGCAGGGTCGTGGCTCAGTTCCACGACCTCGTCCCACGGGCCGCCGACTCCCGCGTGGGCGCCGGCCGCACGGCGGTCGGCCTCGACGAGTCGAGCCCCGGCCGGCACGGACCCCGACCGTCCCCGCGCGAGGCACACGACCTCCGCGCCGGTGTCGAGCACATGCCGCACGATCGCGCCGCCGAGCCATCCGGTCCCGCCGAGGACGAGGACTCGTCGTGCTCCGCCTGTGCTGCCGATCGTCATCGCCTCAGTCAACCGGACCGCCGCAGTGTGAGTGATCCGTGCGGAGTCGCGCGGCGACCGTCGGGACTCCGTGAGGATCGGCGGCGCACCCCGCCGGGGGCGGCATCGTGACCGACGTGACACTCACCACGATCATGCCGACGCTGCGGGCGTCGATCCCCGAACCCATCGAACCGACCCTCTGGCCCGCGCACACCGTGGCCACCACGGCGGACGTCTGCATCGCCGCGATCTCGATGGCGCGGCTCGCAGACGTCGTCGGGACGCCGTGCGTCCACACCGCCGAGCAGGCACCGCCCCGGTACCGACCGCGCGACTGGCACCCGCACGACGTGAGCGTGGCCGTGGCGTCGGTGGTGCGCGTCCGGCGACCGCTGTCCGGCGTGGTGCTCGTCGAGCTCGACGCCGTCCTGCCGCAGAGTGCCGTGCTGGACCAGGTGCGGCTCATCGGTCGGGCGAGCACGGCCCCGGCGACGCAGACGTACGTCGTGAGTCCGTGCGACGGGATCACCGACGGCCCCTTCCACCGGCTGCCGGCACCACTGCCGCCAGACGTGCACGAGGGCGACCTGCTCTGCTTCCCGTGCCTCGTGACCCTGCGACACCGGGACGTCACGCAGGCGCCGGTCGCGACACCGGTCCGCGCAGAGGTCGCCTGCGTGGGGAGCGTCGAGGTCGGACGCGTGGGGACAGCTGAGGTCGGACGCCTCGGGTCCGTCGAGGACCACCGATGAGCGCGACCACCGCGCACCACACCCGTGCGGCTCGCGGGGTGCACCGATGGGGTCGGTACACGGAACACCCCGTCAGCAGGACGATGTGGAGCAGCAGGACCCTCGTGGTGTTCGCCCCGGGGACCACCACTCGTGACGCCGTGTTCCTGCGTGCCTGGCACGTGTGGCCGGTGCTCGGCGCGGTCGTGTCCGTCGTGGTCATGCTCGCGCTCGACCACCCGCGCGGGCTGGGCCTTGCCGCAGCTGCCGGGGTCTACGCCCTCGGCTTCGGCGTCCTCGGCGCTGGGACTCGTCGCACCAGGCTGCAGGTGCGATCGCTCACGACCACGGTGTTCCACGGCAACGGCCGTCCCGAGGTGCACGGCGACGTCACACTCCTCGAGAACTCGCTCGATGCGCTCCTGCTCGTCGAACGCGCCCGCCGCTCCGGCGGCGTGGACCGGGTCGGCTTCGAGGTCGTCTGGGCCGACGTGTGGACAGCGCTGCCGCCCCGGTAGCGCTCGCGAGACGCCGGTGTCTCTCGCTCGCGGTGTGCGGGCCGGCCCAGTGCGATTGGACCAAGTGCTTCTCCTGTGAGAAGGAGAGCTTGTGCTTCTTCCCGCGGAGCATGTCCCCGGCTCTGGCGACCGCCATCCCCTCGCGCGTGCGGAGATGGATGAGATCGGCTTCGAACTGCGACTGCTCACACTTCAACGACGGTGGAATCGGCGCCGCGCAACGCAGGCAGCGATGGGTCCGATGGTCGTCACCAAGACACCGAGAACGGGGATGATCCAGATGTTCTCGTTCGTTGGCTTGTGCGCAGCCAGGCGCTCGGCGACGGTGAAGAGTGCAATGACACTGATCCCCGTTCCGATGAATGCCCAAAAGAGGATTCGGGACCAATGACGCTGATCTGGTCGCATAGAACCATCCTCTTGTGGTCCTGGTCCAGTCGGCGTGACCTGAAGCAAGCCGCACTACCCGCTGACCGATCGGTCACCGAACGATCGACGTGAACGTGCAGGAATTCCGGCAGTCGGACGGGTCAGCCGCGCTTTCGTCCTGGCAGCGATTCACCGTTGAGGAACGCCTCGTAAGGAGCGCGTGCGTCGTCCTCGACGATTGGCTTCTCACTCCCATATCGAGCGTCTGTCTTGTCTCGCTTAGGACCTGATACCCAGTAACGCTCGCCCGAGTCGACATCGTAGAAGTTGGAATCGTAGTTCGCGTAGGCAGTGCCGGTCACTCGCCGCAACGTACGGTCATGGAAGTAGATCGTTGACCATGACTTCGAGAATCGGACGTTGGCGATCCAGGACGGACCCGCGTCTGTGTCGTATCCAGTCTTCAGCTGGACGAACATGATCCTGTCGGGCACGAACTGACCCTAAGCCCGCCCTGCCGCGCACACGGCCAAGCTGGTCAACTCGGAGCGGCAGCGGACTCCCACTAGGGCTGCGATGAACCGTCCGATGGCGGATCGGCTGTCAAGACGTCACCATGTGCTCGGCTCATGACCCTGCGTGGCTTCCTCGACTACATCGATATCACACGACCAAAGGGCGAGCGGACCTGGTTGCAGAAGTTGCTTGATCGACGTCGCGCCCGTTGACCGACGGTCGAGCGGGCAGCGTGACTGACGATGCGCTTGCGCTGCTTCGTCAGGGCAGGAAGAGGAAGCCGGCAAGAAGGAGAGCGGTGACTCCGAGCATCACGAACCCGGACACGAACCATCGACGAGCCGGTGGCGTCTTCCATGCATCGTCCCGGCCGATCAGTCCTGCACGCAACGCCGCGACGAAGCCGACTATCAGGAGCGCCGTGGACACGAAAGAAGTCGCGACTGCAACCCAGAAGAAGGTCAAGGAGCCCATCGCCCGACTCTATGCTCCGCGTCTTGTTGGCCGATCGGCTAAGGAGACCCGAGCTAGGGCGCTGCAGCGATATTCTCGACGTGAACCCGCCCAAGGCGCATCTACCCGGTAAGGGTGCGTCCTGCCCGCAGCATGGCGAGGGTGGCTGCCCGTTCGAGCCGGGCCGGGTCCGTAGGCCTCACTTCGCTGCGGGAGATGTCGGAGGCCATCAACGAACACGTCCGAGCGGCCATCCGTTGCCGGACGCCGCGGCGCGGTACGTTGCGGTCGTACAGATCATCGAAGGCGTTTGCGTTTGGTGGAGCGACGACGACGGCTGGGGTGCCCTTCGTTCGAAGGCGCTCGAGTCCGACGTCTTCGCGCACTTCTCCGTCCTGAGTGGTCCCGGCCTCCTCTCGCTGCGGCCCGGTCAGGGCGCGCGCTTCGAGGTGGAGCCCTACCCCGCCGGACAGGACGGATACTTCCGAGCGCATAACGTCACGGGCACCTGATCAGTAGCCGATCGGCTATCGAGACCCTGTTCTCGCCACGTCGGTCGCCGCGCACGCAAGATAGGGGACATGCGTTTCGACACCGTTTTGGCCGCAACCGATGCTCCGAGCCTCCGGGAGGAGTTCGCCGCCCTGCGGCGCCCTGCTCGACGACTCGCTCGCGGGGTCATCGTGCTGCGGGGCGACTCGGCGCAGCCGCGGCAGTTTCAGCTCGTCGTCGACGAGCGCGACGAGAGCTGGACGTTCGATTGGCAGGGCGACCGTCACCGCGACCAGTACGCGGAGGGCGTCCTCCACTCGGTCGACGGGCCGGTGGAGGTCAGCTTTGCCCGCAGCGGCACGGTAGCTTCTCCGGTTCGGCTGCTGACTCCGGAGCTTCTGCCCTTGTGGGGCTCGCCCGCGAGCTTCGTCCCGGTCCTGGTTCAACGGATCCACGGACACTGGCTGCTCGTGACCTTCGAGCATGAGCGCGACCCGGCGGACCGCGTAACGGTGGTCATCGACGAGCGGGACGGCATCGCGCACCGCTGGTATGGCACGAGGGAAGTCACGGTGCTCACTCAGGTTCGAATGATGGATGACGACGAGCCGGCACCGCCGCGCCCCCGCTTCTCCCGGCTGTCGGAGTGGCCAGCGCTCGAATACTGAGTGTCGCGCCGTCGTCTCGCTCACCGATCGGTCACCGGTCAACGTCTGGGGGTCGCCTCGTGGGAGGAGCCACTGGTGCCCTCGGAGTGGCCGAGCTATCGTCACGAAATGGCAGCGGTTCCGTTGCTCACGTGGGTGATCAGAGTGAGGACAGAGCATGAACGGGAGAGTGGCGGTGGTCAGGAGTGCGAGGATCGCAGCGTGCCACTTCGCTCCCTCGCGACGCTCGACGATGCGACGTTCGATGTGACCGCCGCACGAGTGGTTGACGGTCTCTTGCTCCTTCGTGGGTCGGTCGAAGACCATGACACGAGCGTGGGCTCAGCTCGGTTACCAGTCACTCTGACAGTCCCCGATGCAACAGACGTCGTCGTCGACAGCGCCGGAGGGACCGGCGAGCTCGTGCTCGAGAGCTTCGACGTCACCTCGACGTCAGTGACGCTTCGAGGTGTGATCCCATGCACGGTCACCGTGACCACAACGGCACGGAGCCAGGTGCTGCTCGATGTCGGTCTGACCCCTCTTGCGGTCCGTCGGTGGGGCCGATGGCAGCCCTGGGACGGGGGCACGCCGGTGCTGCTTGACTACCGCGCCGTGTCGCGGCGACTCCGGAGCACTGACTGCACCGCATGCACGCATCCGTGGGAAGAGCACCCAGGCGGAGAGGATGCGGCGCTGACGACCTGTGGTGAATGCGTGTACGAGCACGAGCATGGTGAGCTGCCGCCGGGGCGATCGATCTGCACGGCGGCCGTGCCGCAGCGGCTTCTGCAGCCCTATGCAGCGAAACCGTGATGCGGGCATCCAGGAGGGGACGAGCGGAGATGGTTCTCTCGACAGCCGATCGGCCATCGAGACGACCGGTACTGTGTCGTCGCGGTCGCTCGACTGCTCGAATCGGGGGATGCTGACCATGTCTGACGCAATCGAGGCGCAGCTCGACGCGATCTTCGCTGCCCGGGACCGCGAGGACATGCGACCGACCATCGACGCGCTGCTTCCCATCCACAACGAGCACCCGGAGAACCCTCGGGTCCTCTACGAGCTCGGTGGTGCCTACGACACGGCTGGGGACGAGGCGGAGGCGCTCAGCTTCTACGAGCGAGCGATGGAACGAGGACTTGCCGGAGACGTCCGGCGCCGCTGCTGGCTCCAGTACGGGAGCACCCTCCGGAACCTCGGCCGGATCGACGACTCCCTCCGGGTCTTCGCGCGGGCGCGGGCTGAGTTCCCTGACTCCGTCGCCCTGGGAGCCTTCGAGGCCCTGACCTTCCACGCCGACGGGCGACCGAACACCGCCCTCGCCAGCCTTCTCGTGCTCCTCGCAGAGCACGTGCATGCTCCGGAGCTCGACCGGTACAAGCCGGCCTTGCGCGGCAACGCTGACTACCTCGCCTCGCTGGGGACAGGAGACGAGCCCGCTCACTCGGGGACCTGACGGGGAACGGTCGATCTGATCGTGCCCTTCGTCGCTTGCCCGAGACGTCGGTGTCTCACGCGCCCCTCACACCGACGCCGAACGACCCCCCGCACCACCCGCGTGGTGCCGCCCGATCGGCACCATCAGCGGCGACCCCGACACCGGGTCCGTCGTGATCACGCTCTCGAGCCGGAACAACCGGCGCACGGTCTCCTCGGTGAGCACAGCCGCGGGCGTGCCGGCAGCGCACACCGTGCCGTCGGCCAGCGCCACCAGGTGGTCCGCGTACCGCGCCGCGAGGTTCAGGTCGTGCAGCACCATCACGATGGTGGTCCCGTTGCGGAGGTTGAGGTCGCGCAGCAGGTCGAGCACCTCGACCTGGTGTGCGACGTCGAGGAACGTCGTGGGCTCGTCGAGCAGCAGCACGTCGGTCTCCTGCGCCAGCGCCATCGCGATCCAGACGCGCTGCCGCTGCCCGCCGGAGAGCTCGTCGACGTTCCGGTCCGCCAGCTCGGTGGTGCCGGTGACGTCGAGGGCGGTCCCCACGGCGTCGTCGTCCGCACGACTCCAGCGCTGGAACGCCCGCTGGTGCGGGTGCCGTCCGCGTCCGACCAGGTCGGCGACGGAGATGCCCTCCGGCACGATCGGCGACTGCGGTAGCAACCCGAGCGTCTTCGCGAGTTCGCGCGCGGGGGTCTGGTGCACGGCGCGTCCGTCGAGCAGCACCTGTCCGCCGGCAGGGCGCAGCAGCCGGGACATCGAGCGCAGCAGGGTCGACTTGCCGCAGGCGTTCGCGCCGACGATCGCGGTGATCCGGCCGGTCGGGAGCTCGAGCGACAGGTCGTCGATCACGGTGCGGTCGTCGTAGCCGAGGGTGAGGCCGGTCGTGCGGAGGTCGTGGGCGGTGGTCACAGCGAGGTCCCCCTGCGGTTGGTGCGGATGATGAGCCAGACGAGGTACGGCGAGCCGAGCACCCCGGTGACGACGCCGACGGGGTAGCGGACCCCGAGCGCGTTCTGCCCGACCAGGTCCGCCACCAGCACGAGCGCGGCACCGACGAGCCCCGCGGGCAGGAGCGGTGACGTCCCGGCACCGACGAGCCGAGCGGCGATCGGCCCGGACAGGAACGCGACGAAGGCGATCGGCCCCGAGGCCGCCGTGGCGAACGCGACGAGGCCGACGGCCGCGACGATCACGAGCACCCGCGTCCGTTCGACCCGGACGCCCTGGGCGGACGCCGCGTCGTCGCCGAGCCGCAGCGCGGCGAGGCCACGGCCCTGTCCGAGGAGCACGGGTCCCAGGACCGCGAGGGCCACGACGGTGGGGAGCACAGCCTCCCAGTCGGCGCCGTTGAGACTGCCGGTCAGCCACCGCGTCGCCTCCTGCAGGTCCCACTGGGCCGCGCGCGACAGCACGTACGCCGTGACGGACTCGAGCATCGCGGCCACGCCGATCCCGATCAGGATGAGCCGCGTGCCGGCGACCCCGTCCCGGTACGCCAGCAGGTAGACCACCAGGGCGACGCCGAGGGCGGCGACGATGGCGAAGGCCGAGACGGCCGCACCGCTCAGGCCGAGCGTGATGATCGCGAAGGCGGCCGCGGCGCTCGCACCGGAGCTGATGCCGATGACGTCCGGGCTGGCGAGCGGGTTGCGGAGCATGGTCTGGATCGCGACCCCGGCGAGCCCGAAGCAGAAGCCCGTGACGGCGCCGAGCACGGCTCGTGGCAGGCGGAGCCGACCGACGGTGAACGAGGCGCCCGGGACGTCTCGCCCCGTGACGACGGCGACGACGTCGGGGATCGAGTACAAGCGTTCGCCGACGACGAGCGTGGCGGTGAACGCGACGAGGACCACTGCGGCGAGCACGCCGATGACGACGCCGGCGCGCACGGCACGGCGACGACGGATGCGGCGGACCGTGGCCGCGGTGCTGCCGGACTTCGGGGTGCCGGGGACGTCCTGCCGGACGGCGTCGAGGTGCGGATGCGTGTCCGCGACACGATCCGGCGGCGGGTTCCTGCTCACAGCGACCGGACCTTCCGACGTCGGATGATCGCGATGAACACCGGCGCACCGACGATCGCGGTGATGATCCCGACGTCGATCTCCTCGGGGCGCGCGACGACCCGACCGAGCACGTCCGCCGCGACGAGCAGCACGGCTCCCCCGACGGCCGAGAACGGCAGCAGCCAGCGGTGGTCGGTGCCGACGAGCAGCCGGTACGCGTGCGGGACGACGAGCCCGACGAACCCGATGGGGCCTGCGACGGCCGTGCTCGCACCGCACAGCAGCACGGCGCCGGTCGCGGCGAGACCGCGGGTGATCGCGACGCGCTCGCCGAGGCCGGCGGCGAGGTCGTCGCCGAGTGCCAGCGTGTTCAGGCCCTTCGCGGTCGCGGCGCAGAGCAGCGCTCCGGCGGCCAGGAACGGCAGCACCTGCAGGATCCGGTCGGCGGTGGCACCGCCGACGCCGCCGATCTGCCAGGACCGCACGCCCTCGGCGATGTCGCCGCGGGGCAGCGAGACGGCGATGACCAGCGACGCGAAGGCAGCGGACGACGCCGCACCCGCCAGCGCGAGCTTGAGCGGGCTGGCTCCCCCGCGGCCGAGCGACCCGACGACGTACACGAAGACCGCGGCGACCGCCGCTCCGGCGATCGCGACCCACATGGTCGCGATCGCGGCGGAGAGCCCGAACCACGCCATCCCGGTCACCACCGCGAGCGAGGCGCCCGCGTTGACCCCGAGGATTCCCGGGTCGGCCAACGGGTTGCGGGTCACGCCCTGCATGACGGTCCCGGCGATCGCCAGGGAGGCTCCGATCACCACCGCGAGCAGGGTGCGTGGCAGACGTACCGCGACCGCGGCCTCCCCCACGGTCCGCGACGAGCCCGTCAGCCCGGCGAGCACCTCGTCCGCGCTGACCGCGCGGGCGCCGACCGTCACGGAGAGCAGGACGAGACCCGCCAGCACGGCGAGACTGACGACGAACCACACCGGCCGCGCCGAGTGGCGCGACCGGTGTGTTGTCGTCGTGGCGAGGTCGGTCACCTACGAGGCGTTGGCGGAGTCCGCGTCCGCCTTGTCGGCGGCGTCGGCCAGCATCTGCACGTAGTCCTCGAGGACCCACGAGATCGCCAGGGGCGTCGGGTTCGCGGCAGTGCCGATCGGGTCGTCGGAGGGCAGGGCGACGATCGCGTTGTTCGCGACCGCGGGCATCTTCGACAGGAGCGGGTCGGACTCGAGCGTCTTGACCAGGCTGTCGTCGCCGTAGGTCACGATCATGTCGACGTCGTCGAACGTGTCCACCTTCTCGGCGCTGATGGTCTCGGAGAACTCCGTGCCCTTCGACGCCTCGGCGATCGACTCGGGGGCCTCGAGGCCGAGGTCCTCGAAGAACAGCGCGCGGGTGTCCTTCGTCGTGTAGAAGCTGACCTCGCTGAGGTCACTCGCGTCGACGTGGGTGAGGAACATCGTCGACTTGCCCTCGAGCTGCGGGTGCTTGGCGACGGCGGCCTCGATGTCGTCCTCGATGCCGTCGACCAGGTCGTCGCCCTGCTCCTCGCGCCCGAGCGCCCGGCTGCTCATCTCGATGGACTCGCGCCAGTTGGTCGCCCAGGCGGCCTCGGGGTACGCGACCGTCGGGGCGATCTCGCTGAGGGTCTCGTAGTCGTCCTTCGTCAGGCCCGAGTACGGCGCGAGGATGACGTCGGGGTTCGTGTCCGCGACTGCCTCGAAGTCGATGCCGTCGGTCTCGTCGAACAGGACCGGAGTCTCCGCGTCGAGCTCCTCCAGCTCGTCCGCCACCCACGGCAGCACGCCGTCGCCGTCGTCGTCGCCGAAGTCCGCCCGAGCCATGCCGACGGGCACGATGCCGAGCGCGAGCGGCACCTCCTGGTTCTCCCACTGCACCGTGGCGACGCGCTTGGGCTCCGCGTCGATCGTGGTCGTGCCGAGCGCGTGCTCGATCGTCACCGGGAAGGCGCCGTCGGCGGACGCTGCCGAGGTGCTCTCGGCCGTGGGGGTGGTCGCGCTGCAGGCGGCGGTGAGCAGCACGGCTGCAGCGGCAGCCGAGACGGCGACGAGACGGAGTGGGCGCACGAGAGGTCCTTCCTGGGCGCGGTCGAGTGACCGGGCAGGGGTGTGGTGTCGGCCTCGGCGCGGGCTGCGGCGTCGGCTCGTCGGGGCGGGGTGGTCCCGGCGGCGGGCGACTGATCGCTCCGGCCGCCGGGCAAGGCAAGCCTAACCTAACAACCGGGTTCTCTGTACAGCCCCACAGGAGGACCTTGTCCGCGATCCGTCGCCGGGCCGGACTCCGTCCAGGAGGACACGAGTTCAGTGGGCCGCGTCTGCGCGGATGCACCGCGTGACGTCGGAGGAACCACATGCTGTCCTTGATCTACTCCAGCGTCGCGACGAGCGTCCTCGAGCCGCAGGAGCTGACCGCGCTGCTGGCACAGAGCCGCGCGTCGAACGAGCAGAACGGCATCACGGGCATGCTGCTGTACCGGAACGGCTACTTCCTGCAGGTGCTGGAGGGCCCGGACGCCGTGGTCCGACGCAAGATGCAGACGATCCGGGACGACGCCCGCCACACCAAGGTGTCCGTGCTGCTCGAGGACGTCATCGAGGACCGTCAGTTCCCGGAGTGGACGATGGGCTTCCCCGCCGAGGACGAGCTCGAGGACGTGCCGGGCTACCGCGCGACCTTCGACGACCTCGACGCCCACGAGGGTGACGCCGTGTCGTCGGTGCCCGCACTCCGCGCGCTGGTCGGCTGGTTCCAGGCGCGCGCGTCCTGACCATCCCGCCGCGCCGAGGCCCTCAGCGGTAGAGCTCTGTGCGGGCGAGCACGGCGAAGTCGCGGAGCAGGTCCACCTCCACGGACCCTTCGCTCCTCGGTGCGGGGTCGAAGACGCACACCGCCCCGACACGGACGCCGTCGAGGGTCTCGATCGGGTGGCCGGCGTAGAAGCGGATCGCGTTGCGCGGCAGTCCACCGGCGTCGTGCCAGGCGTCACCGACGACCATCGGCCCTGGTCCGGACACCGTGGTCCTGCAGAACGAGTCCTCGAGCGCCGTGTCCCCGGAGGCGTTCCAGGTGCCCGACTTCGTCCACTGGCGGCCCTCGGGCAGGAAGTTGATCGCTGCCCCCTGGGTCCGGAACAGCCGGCGCATGCCGTCGACGATGCGGTCGAAGCGTTCCTCCCCCGGGGTGTCCAGGATGCCGAGGCGGTCCAGGGCGTCGTACCGCCGCTGCTCGTGCTGCGGCGCGTGTCGGTGCCCCTGCGGGCTGTCCGTCCGTGCTCGCTGCTCCGCCAGGACCGCCCGCACGACCTCGATCACCCGCGGCCGTCCGACCGGCCCGCTGTCCACGGCGAGTGCGACGATCCCGGGGCCGGACGCCTGGACGGCAGCGGCGAGGAACCCCCGGTCAGCTCCGCCGGGGATCACCACCACGAACACCGCTGCGCGGTCACCACCCGGCCGGACCGCGTCGATCAGGGTCGTGACGCTCATGACGACGTGCGACGGCGACTGCCCCTGCACCGCGCGCTCCGGGACGGCGAGGAGCACGACGTCGTACGTCGACGTGTCCACCCCGAGGTCGGCGTCCACAGGTCCCGCCCCCGACGACCACCACGCCGTTGCCGTGACGTCCGTGCCGCGCCCGGTGCTCGCCGCGAGTTCGTCCGCGATGAGCCGTGCTCCGGTCGACCGCCCGGCACCGTGCGGCGCGAAGGCGTCCCCGAGCACCAGCACGCGATCGGGGTCGAGCCCGCTTGCAGAGACAGTCGTGGCCGACGACGTCGTGACCGGGTCCATCGGTTCTCCGTTCCCCGAGGAGCGGCGCAGAGCACCTGCCGCGACCTCGGCCGTCTCCCTGTCGAAACAGCAGCCCCGCTGCTCGACGTCGGTTGAACGCGAGACCCTGCGGGATCCGCACCACGATACGCGAACGCGGACGGCGAGACGGCGCGACGGCGCGACGACACGGTCACACGACGGCCCGGTCGTAGGCTCGCGACCACCAGGACGACGAGCACCACGACGACCGGAGGAACGATGACCGACCTGCACCACGCCCGAGCACTCATCACCGGCGGGACCTCGGGTCTCGGGCGCGCCATGGCCGAGGGGCTCGTCGAGGCCGGTGCCCGGGTCGCCGTCACCGGGCGGTCGGCGGACCGCGTCGCCGAGGCCGCGTCGGCGATCGGCAACGACACCGTCGGCATCGTGATGGACAGCCGCGACGAGGCCTCGGTCGACGCCGGGACGACGGCGGCGTGGGACGCGCTCGGCGGGATCGACCTGCTGGTGAACAACGCCGGGATCGGGATGCGCACGGTGAACCCGGACTTCATGACGACACCGCAGGGCTTCTGGGACGTCACGCCGGACGGGTTCCGCGCCGTGGTCGACACGAACCTGACGGGCTACTTCCTGGTCGCGCGGGCGGTGGTCCCCCGGATGCTCGCCGCCGGCAGCGGCCGTGTCGTCACGATCAGCATGAACCACGGCACCATGAACCGTCGCGGGTTCGTCCCCTACGGCCCGTCCCGCGCCGGGGCCGAGGCATTCGCGCGGATCATGGCAGCCGACCTCGCGGACACCCCGGTCCGGGCGAACATCCTGCTGCCGGGCGGCGCGACGGCGACCGGGATGCTCGACGGCGCCGCGCAGCCCGCGGGGCTCGCGGTGCTCTCCCCCGACGTCATGCGCGAGCCGATCCGGTGGCTCGCCTCTGACGAGGCCGCCGACGTGCACGACGAGCGGATCGTCGCGACCGAGTTCGCGGACTGGCTGGCCGCCCGACGCATGTGACCACCGGACTGGAGGCTCCGTGCCAGCTGGCACCGAGCCTCCAGTCCGGCAGTCCGGCAGTCCGGCAGTCCGTCGCACCCGTGGGAGGATCGAAGCTGATCGGGAGGGGATCCGCGTGACCACAGGGGACGGGACTGTCGAGCCGTCCGCGGACGGCGGCGGCACGAGCGCGCAGCGCGCCGGACGCGCCGCCTGGGTGGTCGTGCCGGCTGTCGCGGCGGGGCTGTGGCTGCTGAGCGGAGCCCTGGCGGTCGCCGTCACCTGGAACGGGGTGCTGCCGGCCAGCGTCAACGCGGTCCTGCCGCAGACGCTGCCGTTCTCGCCCGCGGTGCACCCGTGGTCCTGGAGTCTGACCACGACCGTGCTCGCCGCGCTCGTCGTCGCCCTCGTCGTGCGGCTCGTGGTCCCGCTGACCGGCCGGGCGGGCGATCGCTCCGTCCGGTTCGTGGTCGCGTGGTTCGCCGTCGTCCTGGCTGGCGCCGCTGCGGGGCTCGCCGTCGACGTCGCCGCGATCGTGGGGGCGCTGCCCGCGCCGCGCCTCCGCATGCTGCTCGACGGTCTGGGCACCAACGCGACCGTGGGCGCCTGGTGGGGCGTGGTGCAGGGCTGGCTGCCCGCCCTCGTCGTGCTGCGTCGCGCGGCCGTCCCAGTTCCCCTGTCGGGGCAGCGTGTCCCTGACGAGCCGGGGACGAGGACTCCCGCACGGCGTCGGCGTGCCGTCCTCGTGGCGGTCGCCGTCGTCGCGGCGGCGGCCGTCGTGACCACCGGCGCCCTCGGGCAGCGGGCGGCACGGGTGACCTCGGCGCAGGAGGCCGCCCGGGCGGAGGGGGCCGACCCCGAGCAGGGCGCGTTGCCCGATCCCTACGCCGAGGGCACGCCCGTCCCGACCCGGGACCCGGCCGGTGACCCGGACCGCGACCCGTCCTGGTGCACCGAGGACCGGGCGATGCTGCTGCTCGGCGACCCCGGGGCCGCAACGGGGCACCGCAGCCAGACGATCCGCTTCATGAACCACTCGGACGCACCCTGCGTCGTCGAGGGGTACCCGGACGTGGCGTTCGCGGACCAGAACGGCAACGAGCTCGCGGTGACCGTCGAGCACGGCGGCTCGTTCCTGGCCGAGGACCCCGGGTACGCACAGTTCGAGCTCCCCGCCGGAGCGTCGGCCGTCACGACCCTCGGCTGGGACGCCGGCGCCACCTCGGACGCGCTCGTCGCACGCACCATGTACGCCGCGCCCTTCGCGACCGACGAGCGGGGGTCGTGGCCGGTCGAGTACGACATCGTCGCGGGCTCGGTCGTCCACGTGACCGCCTGGGCGCTCGAGCCGCCGCAGCCCACGGCAGCACCCTGACGCCACGAGCGAGCCGACGACACCCGGGTCCTCGCCTGGCCGCGCTACGTCGACGGCACGCCGCTGCCGACGCTGGCGGACGGCTCCCCCGACTTCTCGGGCGTCCTCCGGCGCTGAGCGCTCGGTCCCCCGCTCAGTCGTCGGGGTGCAGGCTCGTGTCCGCCGGTCCCGTCCGCCACGCGGTGAAGTGGACCGTGAGGTCGTCCCGTGACGGGGCGCAGCACATCGGCCCCGCGGTGACGACGGCGTCCGGGTCCAGCGGCGCCACCCGCACCAGGCGCCACGGTTCGTCGTCCACCCGGGCGCGGACGGTCAGCGCGTCGCCGGATCGGCTGGCGCGGACGGTGACGACCCGGTCGTGCCACCCGGGGACCGGCGAGAGCGACCAGTCGGAGACGCCTCGGGTGACGACCGCACCGAGGCTGTCCTCGCCGTCGCTCCGTTCCACACCGGTCTTGATCCAGGTGCTGTCGTCGACCTTGACGAAGATGCCGGCCTGGTCGAACTGGGCGGAGAAGTCCAGGAGGAACGACACCTCCACCGCGCTGTCCTGCGGGAACGGGGCCAGGAGCGCGTGTTCCGTGTCGTGGACGAAGCCGTACGAGGTGATCCGCCAGGCGTCGCTCTCCTCGACGGCGGTGACGTGCATCCCGTCGTCCGCGATCTCCACGTGCGCGGGCGCGGTCGTCCAGGTGCCGGAGTTCCAGTCGATGTCGGTCATGGTCCCGACCGTACCGGCCGTCCGATCGACCGGTGGTGGTCCGCGGTACCGTCGACACCGTGAAGTGGGTGATCGGGTTCTCCTCGCTCCTGAAGCTGCCGTTGCTGGCGCTCGGGGCTCTGGCTATCGTGGCGTTCTCCTCTGCGCATGGTGACCTCGGACGGGTCGGACTGGGATGTCTGGCTGCGGCGGGTGCGGCTGCCTGCTTCGTCCTGATGTGGCTCGCTGAGAGAGCGGCCCGGAACCGCGCGGCGGACGACGCCATCGCTCGGCGCGTCGAGTGGGACGCCGCTGCGGATCGTGAGCGGGCGGCTTCGGCCGACGGCGACGCGGACCGTCCGTAGGGCGAGCGGCGCATCCCGCGTGAAGGGTGTCGGCTGACCCGCAGGGACGCTGGTCCTCCCTCGTCGACTCCACGTACCAACGCGCCTCTACGCTGACGGGATGAGCAGCGCGCAGGAGGGCCCACGCGGCATGATCGCGGCGATGTGGGTCGTCCTCGTCCTCGGGTGCGGGGTCGCCGTCGCGGTGCTGTGGTTCGGTGCCCTCCTCGACGTGTTCACGCTCTCCACGACACCGTCCCCCTCGGCTGCCGCTGCCGGTCATCGCAGCCTCGATGCTGCTGCCGTCGTCAGCGCGGCGTCGGCAGTCGCGACGGTGGTCATGGCCGTCGTCCTGCTGCGTCGTGGCCTGCACCGGGTCGGTGCCGTCGTGGCGCTGGTCCTCGCGCTCGTTGCGCCGTGGGTCCCCGTGGCGGTGGCCGCCAGCGCGAGCCTCGCCGGCGACTGAGCCAGCAGGCACCGTCCGCACGGACGTCGGTACCGCGCCGTAGGCTGAGCGCGGCGCGCCGCCGCTGGGGAGGACCCCGATCTCGGGCGACCACCCATCTGGACCGGGCCTGGCGCCCACGGAAGGAACCGCAATGAGCATGGAAGGCGTGGCCTGGAGCTCGCTCTACAAGATCTCCACCGCCAGGGACGGCAAGCACGGCATCTCCCGCGAGTCCGTGCGGCGGATCATGACGTTCGCCGTGCCGTACCGGGCCAAGCTGGTGGTCTTCATCATCCTCTCCGTCGTGGGCGCGTTCCTGGCGGTCGCGACGCCGGTGCTCGCCGGCCAGGTGGTCGACGTCATCGCCGCCCGGGGCGCGGTCGGCACGATCGTCTGGCTCGCCGTCGTCATCGCCCTGGTCGCCGTCGCCGACGCCGCCGCCTCGCTGGTGACGCGGTGGTACTCGGCCCGCATCGGTGAGGGCGTGATCCTGGACCTCCGCACCGCCGTCTTCAACCACGTGCAGAAGATGCCGATCGCCTTCTTCACCCGCACGCGGACGGGCGCGCTCGTGAGCCGTCTCAACAACGACGTGATCGGCGCGCAGCAGGCCTTCAGCGGCACGCTGTCCGGCGTGGTCACGAACGTCGTGGCGCTGGTCCTCACCCTGGCCGTCATGCTCAGCACCTCGTGGCTCGTGACGGTGCTCGCGGTGGTCATGCTCCCCGTCTTCCTCATCCCCGCGCGCCGGATGGGCAGTCGCCTCGCTGCGTTGCGCCGTGAGGCCGCCGACCACAACTCCGCGATGAGCACGCAGATGACCGAGCGGTTCTCGGCGCCCGGCGCCACGCTCGTCAAGCTCTTCGGCCGTCCCGACGAAGAAGCCGAGGAGTTCCGCGTCCGCGCCGCCCGCGTCCGCGACATCGGGGTCCGCAGCGCACTGCTGCAGTTCGTCTTCGTCACCGCGCTCACCCTGGTCTCCGCGCTCGCACTCGCGCTCGTCTACGGGGTCGGCGGTTCGCTGGCACTCGGCGGCCAGCTGAACACCGGCGACGTCGTGACGCTGGCCCTCCTGCTCACCCGCCTGTACGCGCCGCTCACCAGCCTGGCGAACGCCCGGGTGGAGATCATGAGCGCCGTCGTCAGCTTCGAGCGCGTGTTCGAGGTGCTGGACCTGAAGCCGCTCATCGAGGAGAAGCCCGACGCGGTCACCGTCCCCGAGGGCCCGGTGTCCGTCGAGTTCGACGACGTCCGCTTCGCCTACCCGTCCGCCGACAAGGTGTCCCTCGCCTCCCTCGAAGAGGTCTCCACGCTCGACACCCGCGGCGGCGACGAGGTGCTGCACGGCATGTCCTTCCGGATCGAGCCGGGGCAGACCGTCGCCCTCGTCGGCACGTCCGGTGCGGGCAAGTCCACGGTCGCGCAGCTCCTGTCACGGCTGTACGACGTGGACAGCGGCGCCGTCCGCCTGGCCGGCACGGACGTCCGCGACGTGACCTTCGCCTCCATGCGGCACACCATGGGCATGGTGACCCAGGACGGCCACCTGTTCCACGAGACGATCCTGTCGAACCTGCGTCTCGCGCGGCCCGAGGCCACCGAGGACGAGGTGTGGGACGCCGTCCGCCGTGCACGCCTCGAGCCGCTCATCCGGTCCCTGCCGGACCAGCTCGACACGATGGTCGGAGAGCGCGGCTACCGGTTGTCCGGCGGTGAGCGCCAGCGGATGACCATCGCGCGACTCCTGCTCGCCCAGCCGCGCGTCGTCATCCTCGACGAGGCGACCGCGGCGCTCGACTCCACGTCAGAGGCCGCTGTGCAGGCGGCCCTGAGCGAGGCGCTCGAGGGCCGAACCGCGATGGTCATCGCACACCGGCTCTCCACCATCCGCAGTGCGGACATGATCCTCGTGGTCGAGGACGGCTCGATCGTGCAGCGCGGGACGCACGAGGAACTGCTGGCAGCGGGTGGGCGCTACGAGGAACTGCACCGGACCCAGTTCGCGGTGCAGAAGGACGTCGCACCGGACGAGGAAGCACTGAGCGGGGCCGGGTCCGCGGGTCGCGTCTAGGGTCGGCGCACCAGGGCCGTCGACACCGTCCAGAGTCGTTCCGCAGCGGTTGGGTCGAGCGCCCAGACCTTGACGCCGTGCGGGTGGTCAGCGAGGTCGGCGTCGTCCGGCACGGTGTAGGCCTCCTGCGCGTCGTCGAGGTAGTGACCGCCCGTGTGTGCCAGTTCCGGTCGGACGGCCGCGACGACGGTGGTCGCGGCGCCCTGCTGCACGGTCTTCCAGGAGAACAGGCCCGCTGCCTCCGCGGCGTCGAGCGATGCTCTCTGCCCGGGTGTGAAGTGGCGCTGGAGTCCGGTGGCGACTCCACCGGGGTTGACCGTGTTCGCCACGATCCCGTCCGACGCCCAGCGACGGGTCGCCTCCACGGCCAACAGCGAGTTCGCTGTCTTCGCCTGGGCGTACGCGATCTGCGGGTCGTACGGCCGGTGCTCGAAGTGCAGGTCGTCGAAGCCGATGCCCGCCCGCATGTGCGCCGTCGAGCTGAGCGACACGATCCGGGCGCCGTCCCGCTCGGCAGCGCCCGATGCAAGGGCCCTGTGCAGACCAGCCGTGAGCGCGAAGTGTCCCAGGTGGTTCGTCGCGAACTGGAGCTCCCAGCCCTCCGCGGTGCGGTCGAGTCCCCCGGTGACGAGGCCGGCGTTGTTGACGAGCAGGTGCAACGGCCCCTCCCAGGTGTCGACGAACCGGGACACGGAGGCCTGGTCGGCGAGGTCGAGCGCTGCGACGCACGGTCGCTCGGATGCGCCGAGCCTCGTGATCTCGTCCGCGACGGCAGCTCCCGCGACGACGTCCCGGACAGCGAGCGTCACGGCAGCACCCGCGGCGGCGAGTGCCCGCGCGGTCTCCCGGCCGAGGCCCGAGGACGCCCCCGTGACCACGGCCCGGACGCCACCGAGGTCGACGCCTCGCAGCACGTCGTCGGCCGTGCTGTCGGCGGTGAAGGGCGTGGTGATGAGTGGTGTGCGGGAGACCATGCCGATGACTGTACGCGCTTGCCTGAACCTGTCTAGTGCGTTCACGGGTGCAGTAGGCTGCGTTCATGGCTGACCGTGACATGACCACCGTCGATGGAACGGGGCGGCGCGAGTCCGTTCTCGACTCCGCGATGCGCACGTTCACGCGGTTCGGGTACCGGAAGACGTCGATGGACGACATCGCCCGCGCGGCGCAGGTGTCCCGACAGGGGCTCTACTTCCTGTTCGACTCCAAGCCAGCGCTCTTCCGCGACGCCGTGTCGCGAGCACTCACCCGCGACCTCGACGCCGTCGCGGACGCCCTCGGCGACGGACGCCCCCTTCGCGACCGGCTCCTCACGGCGTTCGACCGCTGGGCCGGCTCCTTCATGGGCCCGCTCACCGACCAGACCGGGAGCGTGCGCGACTTCGACCCCGCGCTGCTGGGACCGGTGCTGCACACCGCGCCGCGACGCTTCGAGGACCTGGTCACGACGGCGATCGCCGAGTCCTACCCGACGGACGCTCCGGACCGTGCGCGCACGCTGATCAGCGCCTCCATCGGCATCAAGCACCAGGTCGAGACGCGCGAGCAGCACTCCGGGTCGATGGCGATCGCCCTCGACCTCGTCGTCGGCTCCCAGCCCCGGGACTGACCGCTGACGACGGGCGCGACCAGGAGGCGGACGGGAGGCTCGGCACCAGCTGGCACCGAGCCTCCAGTCCGGTGGTTGGTCACCGCGCACCGCGCACCGCGCACCGCGCGGTGCCGGTGATCGGTCACCGCGCAGGTGGCGTGCTCTCGGTGCGCGACGCGGTCCGGTACCGCCCGGGCGGGAGGTCGCGTTCGCGGCGGAAGGCCCGGTTGAACGCGTAGACGGAGGTGTAGCCCACGTCGGCCGCGATGGCTTCGAGTGCGTCGTCGGTGTCACGGAGCCGATGGGCGGCGAGGTCCATCCGCCAGCGGGTCAGGTACTCCCCCGGCGTGGTCCCCGCGAACGTCGAGAACCGGCGGATGAGGGTCTGCTTGGACGTTGCGACCTCACGAGCCAGGGCCTCCGTCGTCCACGGGTGGCCAGGGGCTTCGTGGATCCGGGTCACTGCGCGCAACAGGAGCGGGTCCCGCAGGACGCCCCACCACGACGGGTCGGCCTGTGGTGACGAGGCGAGCCAGGCACGGAGGATCTCGATGAGGAGGACCTCGACGAGGCGGTCCAGGACGACGTGGGTGGCGACGCCGGGGCGGGCGAGTTCTCGTCCGAGGAGCCGGACGACGTCCGTCAGGCTCGCGTCGAGCTGCTGTGCACGGAAGTGGACCACGGGCGGGAGGAGGGCGAAGACAGGCGTGCTCCCCGCCGGGTCGTGGGAGTACGAGGCACCGAGGATCTGTGTCTGCACGTCGTCCTCACCGTCGCCGTCTCCGAGACGCAGGACGTCACCGTGTCGACGGGCGTCGGCAGCGGCTGCCACGTCGCACGAGTGGACCGGGGCGCCGGGTGCACTGGACAGCGTGTGGGCCGCACCCGTGGCGAGGATCACCACGTCCCCGGTCATCAGGAGCCGCGGGTCCTCGTCGTCGAGCGTCAGGTAGGCGGTCCCAGCCGTGACCGCGTAGACGACGGCGTCCCGGTCGCGGAGCCACTCGACGCCCCAGTCGCCAGCCGCCGCGATCCGTGCGCCAGCGCTCCCGCGGACGCCGGAGACGGTCAGCACCTCGGAGAGAACGTCCATGCCACGACTGTACGGGGCGAACAGTCGAGAGCAACAACGGGTCCCGTCCGGTGGGTCGTTCGGACAACATCATGGCGTCTCCGCACATTGATCGTGTCACGTCGTGCTCCTAGCGTTGACGGTGTCCGGGCACCCGCCCGTGACCGTTCAGAACGAAGGAAGACGCCACATGAGCACGACTGACGACACCGTCCCCGACGGCCTGATGCCCGCCGATGTCCTGGCCTCCACCACCCCGGTGGCCGTCTACGGCTTCGCCCGCGCGAAGGCCGGCAAGGAGCAGGAGCTCGAGGACGCGATCCGCGCGGTCATCCCGGCGGTGCGGGCCGAGCAGGGCCACGAGCAGTACTGGGTGCACACCACGAAGGAGCAGCCCGGGGCGTTCGCGTTCTACGAGCGCTGGTCGTCCGGCGCGGACATCGCCCGCCACGTGCAGCAGCCGCACATGCAGGACTACTTCGGGAAGCTGGCCGACCTCGTCGAGGGCGACCTCGAGGCCGAGTGGCTGTGGCCGCTCAGCGACTGACCCTCCTGGTGCGCGCTGCGAGCCGGTAGGCCGTGCAGGGCTGCCCACTGCAGGAGCAGGATCGTCTTGCCATCGACGATCCGGCCGTCGTCGAGCATCGCCAGCGCCTGGTCGAGGGGCATCTCGAGGACCTCGATCTCCTCGCCCTCCTCGGCGACGCCGCCGCCCGCGTCGACCAGGTCCTCCGGTCCGTAGGGCGCGGCGTAGCAGTGCACCCGCTCGGTCACGGAGCCGGGACTCATGTACGCGTCGACCACGTGGGTGAGCGGGCCGAGCCGGACGCCGAGCTCCTCGTGGGCCTCCCGCCGGACCGCGGTCTCCGGGTCGTCGGCGTCGAGCAGCCCCGCCGCGACCTCGACGAGCATCCCGTCCGGGTGGTCGTTGACGTACGCGGGCCAGCGGAACTGCCGGGTGAGCAGGACCGTGGCGCGCACCGGGTCGAACGGCAGGACCGCCGCGCCGTTGCCCCGGTCGTAGGTCTCGCGCTGCTGCGTCGTCCACGAGCCGTCTCGGCCCCGGACGTCGAACGTGGTCCGGCGCAGCACGTGCCAGCCGTCCGAGGTGACCTCGACGTCCCGGACGACCACGTCGGGGTTGCGGTCGAGGCCGCGGCCGACCTGGTCGAGACCGGTCCGTCCCCTGCTGTCCGGTCGCGTCGTCCCTCGTGTGGTCGTCATCCCTCGACGCTAGCGGGCCGCGCGCGGGTCAGGGGCAGACCGCCTGCGTCGAACCCTTGGTGTCGTTGACGACGACGGCCATGACGAGGTCGTGCTCGGCATCGCCGCCCGTCGTGTCGAAGTGCAACCAGTGTCCGTCGGCGGTGGGCGTCACGTACTCGCGGTAACCGCCGGTCTGCGCCTCCCACGTGTCGACGGTCTTGACGAGGTCGGGGTAGGCCGACCGCACCGCGTCGGCGGTCGAGCCGAGCGCGATGCCGGTCGTCGTCAGGACCGGCGACGAGAACGCATCGGGAGGGGCAACCTGTCCGGCGACTCGGACGTACCGGACGCCTGGTCCGGAGTCGTCTTCTCCGATCTGGACGCGGTACCCGGAGCTGTCCGGGTTCGTCAGGTCGGTCGAGGTCCAGTCCCAGAGCGTGGCACAACCGGAGGGGGCCTGCCGTGTGAAGCCAGCCGGCGGGAGGAGCGTGTCAGCGTCGGCGGCGCCGAGGGTGACCGGTCCGAAGGACGAGGGGCCGAAGAGCCAGGTCGACGGGCCGGACGCCGGCGCTGTCGGCACCGCGGTCGGTGTGCTCGTCGCTGTCCGAGACGGAGACGCCGTCGCCGTCGGTGTCGGCGTTGCTCGGGCTGTGCTGGCGACCGGCGGCGCGGCACTCGGAGCTCCCTGGCCCGGCACGGCGGCGCAACCGGTGATGCTGAGCAGCAGCGCGGCCAACCCGATGGTCAGGGCGGAGGTACGGTGTGTGGTCATGTGATGGCCCCCTTCACTCAGCAATGTCGCCGCAGCGCTGATCCTGACAGGTCGGGCCGAGGTCCGACGGCCGATCGACGTCGGCCACCTCGCAACGGCGGATGCGGCCGCACGAGCGAGTGTGGCGTATCGGTCACACCCGGCCGGCGAACCGGTACCGGAAGCCGTCACCGGTGTTGGCCGTGACCACGACGTCGTAGTACCCCCACTCGTCCACGGGCCACTCCACGATCTCGCGCCGCCGGCCGGCGACGTACGTCGTCGAGCGGTGGGTGACGAAGTCGTTCCCCACGATGTCGAACCGCACCTCGGCACCGCCGGCGTTCTCGAGCACCACGCGGAGCTTCCGGTGTGCCCCACCGGTCGTGGTGACCGCCGCATGCGGGAGTCCGACGTCCCTGCGGTGGCCGGGCACGACCGTCCCGGCGAACCGCCGGAGGAACCGGTCCGGTCCGTAGACGCTGACGTCGTACCGGCCGTCGGTCTGCGCGGTCTCCCACGTCCAGGACGCCGTGGCTCCGGGGGCGATGGTGTGCGGATCGGCGCGGAACGGCAGGGCGATGTTGGGGTAGACCAGGTGGTTGACGCCCTGGGTGCCGTCGTTGCCGAGTGTCAGGGTGACCACACCGGTCTGCCGGTCGACCACAGCGTCGGCGCGCTGCCGGTAGGGCAGCGCACGGCGCTTGACGGCGCCGGCGTCCTGGACGGGCATCTGCTGCGCACCGATCGCGGGCTGCGCGATGGGGGGCTTCGCGTTGTCGGCGTCCGCGGCGGCGACGAGCTCCTGCGTCTGGACGAGGCCGGGCACCACGTCGGGCCCGGGGATGCTCGTGTCGGGGTGGGCGAAGTCGAAGCAGCTCGTCAAGTCGCCGGACACGGTGCGGCGCCAGGCCGAGATGTTCGGTTCGGTGACGCCGGTGACCTGCTCGAGGAACCGGATGACCGAGGTGTGGTCGGCGACCTGCGAGTTGATCCAGCCGCCACGGCTCCAGGGCGACACGACGGTCATCGGCACGCGGGCGCCCATGCCGATGGGGAGTCCGTCGACGAACTCGTCCGGGGTCCCGGCCTCGGGGAACGGGGGCACGACGTGGTCGAAGTAGCCGTCGTTCTCGTCGTAGTTCACCAGCAGCACGGTGGAGGCCCAGGTCTCCGGGTTGCTGAACAGCGCCTGCACGACGGCGTTCGTGTAGTGCGCGCCGTAGTCGGGGCTCGCCGCGGGGTGCTCGCACCAGCCGTACGGCGCGATGACGTAGGACACCGTCGGCAGGGAGTTCGTCGCGCAGTCCTCACCGAACTGGCTGAGCAGGTGGGAGACGTCGAGGCCCTTGCCGGAGTTCGGCTTCCACCCGTCGTGCAGGCCGGCGTCGGCGGCCAGCTGCTTCCGTACCGGGTCCGTCGAGGCGAGGGCGTCGTGGTACTGCTGGAACAGCCAGAGCGGGTTGTCGCCGTAGTCGCCGACGTAGGGGTCGGCACCGCTGTCCCCGACCTCGTCGTTGGCGTAGGTCTTCCACGTCACGCCCGCTGCCTGCAGTCGTTCGCCGTAGGTGCTCCAGCGGTAGACGGGCTCGTAGTCGGCCGGGTTGTCGGTCGCCGGTCCGCCCAGGCCGCCCTGCGGGTTGATCGTGCCGGTCCACTGGTAGAGCCGGTTCGGTGTCGTCGGGCCGTTGAGGGAGCAGTGGTAGTCGTCGAGGATCGTGAAGGCGCTGGCCAGGGCGCGCTGGTACGGGATGTCCTCCTTGGTGAAGTACCCCATGGTCTGCGCGCTCTTCGCGTCGACCCACTGGTTCCAGGCGCCGTCGTTCCACGCGGTGTGCCCGCCGCCCCACGAGTGGTCGAGGCCACCGGCGTTCTGGGCGTTGTACTTCGTGGTGTCCAGGCGGAACGGGAGCATCGCGCCGCCGTCCGTGCGGGCTGCGGCCGGCTGGTGGAAGACGTTCTGTCCGCCGGGCAGCTCGAGGGCCTGCTTGTCGGAGAACCCGCGGACACCGGGCATCGTGCCGTGGTAGTGGTCGAACGACCGGTTCTCCTGCATGAGGACCACGACGTGCTTGACGTCCTTGATCGACCCGGTCCGGCGAGCCGCGACGGTCGCTGCCGAGGCGGCGTCCGCTCCGCGACCGAAGGCCGAGCCGGCCGCGACACCGGCCATGATCGACGCGGCTCCGCCGAGGAGCAGTGCGCGTCGGCTGAGTCCTGGTCGGACCGGACTCGGGTACGTCGCGTCCGGGGTGAGCGGGGGCGCAGCGGTCAGGTGGACGTCGGGTGCTCCGTGCTCGGGCTTCGAGGTGCTCACCGGGTGCCTTCCTGGTGGGTGCTGGGGGTGGGATCGAGGACGAGGTCGGTGCTGCCGGCGGTGGGTGCACCCATGACGGCACGGCGGCGGAGGACGAACAGGGCCACACCGAGCGCGAGGAGGCAGAGGGCGAGCGCGGCCGCCGTCAGGACCGCGACGGGGCCGGTGAACGCCAGCAGCCCGGTGGGGTCGGACGTCCGGGCGCCGGTCGGGTCCGTCTGCACGCCGGTGCCAGCGGGAGCGCCGTTCCCTGCGGCCGCCGCGCTGCCTGCTGCGCCGCCGGTCGTGCCGCCGTCTCCGCCCGCGTGTCCGGCGCCCCCGGCACCGTGCCCTCCGGCACCGGCCCCCGACGTCGTGAGCACGAGGGTCGCCGCGACCGCCGCGTGGTCAGACGTCCACGCGTTCGCGCGGGAGCCCTGCACGGGGAACCCGTCGACGGCGGTGTGCGCCTCGGTGACCCGCACCGGCCCACCGACGTCGACCGCGTCGACCCGGCCGATCGTGGCCGGTGCCGGGGCGGCGGCAGCGCGTGCGGGCTCCGCGCCGGCTGCCTGTCCGGAGAACACCGCTGTGGTGCTGCCGGGGTCCTGTGCGACCGAGGGGTTCGCCGTGCGGAACGCGTCGGTCAACCCGGCACGAGCGAGTACCGTCGTCACGGGCCAGGCGACCGGACCCGCTCCGCAGGTGTCGGTCGACGCGGTCCAGTCGAGGTGTGACGGGGACCGCACGGCGCCGAGCAGGAGCACGCGCTCACCGGCAGCGACCTGCCGTCGGACGGCTGCGGCGATGGCCGCCGCCTGCCGGTACGTCTCGGTGGCGCGCTCGGCCGTGACGGTGGCCGTCGCGCCGACCGTGCACACCTGGGCGGGATCGACGGGGTTCGTGGCGAGCCCGGCGTTCCAGACGGACACCGACCGCCCGCGCACGCTGATGGTCGAGGCGATCGCCCTGACGCCGGCCGGCACGCCGGTCCTCGGGGTGACGTCGTAGGGGCTCAGCGTGGCGAGGCCGTCGCTGGTCTCCTGCACGTGCCAGCCCACCACGGCAGCGAGGGCGGCGCCCTCCGTGCCACCGGTGTCCTGCAGTGCGAGGAGGTCGATGCGGTCGTGGAGCACCGACCGGGCGAGTTTCTCGACGGCGTCGTCGACGTGCGAGCCGCCGGCCCATGCCTCGAGCGTCTCGGCCGTGAGCGTCGGCGCCGTCCCCGGTCGGGCGATCGGGAGCTCGACGACCACCACACCCGTCACCCCGTCGGCGTCCGTCGCGGTCACCGTCACCAGGGCCGGGTGCGCCGGCACCGCGCCCGGGGCCGTCCCGGTGACCAGGCCGTCGGGCGACACGTGCGCCCACGCGGGGCCGGCGGTCAGGGCGAACCGGACCGCACTCGTCGGCGCTCCCCCGTCGGTGGCGCGCCAGAGCCCGGCGACCGACCGGTGCAGGGCGGCACCCGCCGTGGTCACCGGTTCGACGACGTCGTCCGTGACGAAGTGGGGCGTCGTGGGGGCCGAGGAACCGACGGTCGGCGGCTTCGGTGCGAGCGCGAAGGTGACCGGCGGCGCGAGTCGCTGGTACCCGTCGTGGTACAGCAGCACCGCGGTGAGCGTCGTGCCGGCGGGCAGCCCTGCCGTCGCCAGGTCCGCGGTGCCGGAGGCCGTGGCCGGGACGTACGTCCAGACCGTTGACGCGCCGTGCGAGACGCCGTCCGAGGGCACCGTCGCGGGGTCGGTGTAGACGCCGATCCAGTTCGTCGCGTCCGGTGTGGCGGTCGCGAAGGTGAACCGGACCGTGTCACCGACGTGCGCGCCGGTGGTGTCGAGGTGGAGCGAGCCACCGTCGGTCGGGACGGCCGCGGCTGCTGTGGCCGCGCCTCCCGGCATGAGGACGGCACCGGCGAGAGCGGCCAGGGCGGCGAGGCCCAGGAGACGACGTGAGAAGCGCACCCGAGCATGACAGCGGCGGCCCTTGAATCGGGACTGGACCATCCGTTGCGGATCGGTGAACGACGCCGAGCGACTTCGCCGGACCTGTCCAGGTCCGCTGTCACCGGTTCGTCGTGATCGCTTCCCCTGCTGGTCGTTCCACGGGCGCCACCTGGACAGCTCTGGAGCCGACGATCGCTCGGTGCGCGCTCACTACCAGCTCATCGCGGCCGACGTCGCCGACCGGATCCTGCGGGCCGAGTTCGACCCGGAGGCTCCCCTGCCGTCCGAACACGTGCTCGCCGCGGAGTACGGCGTCGCGCGCGGCACCGTCCGGCACGCCCTCACGCGGCTCCGCCAGCAGGGGGTGGTGGACGCCCGCCCCGGCTCACGGTGGCGCGTCCGTTCGGCGGAGCAGAGCCAGGACCCCGGCCGCCTCGACTCGTTCGCGCAGTGGGCTCGTGCACGAGGACTCGAGCCAGGCGGCCAGGTGGTGGCGACGGACGAGCTCCTCGCGACCGTGGTCGAACGCCGGCGACTCCGGATGGAGCCGGGCGAACAGGTCCTGCACGTCACCAGGCTCCGGTCGTTGGACGGCCGGGACGTCATGGTCGAACGGACCACGTACCCCGCGTGGATGGCAGCGGTCATCCGCTCGATGCCCGACTGGCAGTCGTCGGTCGCCGCGGCGATGGAGGACCGGTTCGGCGTGGTCATCGCCACCGCGGAGAGCACGATCGACGCGGTCGCTGCGTCGGCCCCGGACGCGGCGCTCCTCGGGGTGCCCGAGGGCTCGCCGGTGCTGCGGGTGCAGCGCCTGAGCCTGGACGCCGAGGGTCGCCCGGTCGAGCTCGGGGACGACCGCTACGTCGGTGGGAGCGTCGCGTTCCTCGTCCGGTCCGGCGACGACCAGGGTTGCGCGGCTTGTTCTACATAGGTAGGTTCAACGCATGGACCCGATCAGACGCGTGACCGCTCCCACGCTCGAGGTGCTCGATGCACTGCTCGCGAGCGACGGACCGACCTGGGGGCTGCTCGTCATCAAGGCGACCGGACGACCGGCCGGCACCGTGTACCCGATCCTCGAGCGCCTGGAGCGCCAGGGGTGGACGCGTTCCACGTGGGAGGACGACACCGACCGCTCCGGTCCGCGGCGTCGGCTCCACGAGTTCACGGCCGAGGGTGCCGTGGCTGCGCGCGAACTGGTGCAGGCCCGCGGCGATGCAGCCCGTGCTGCGGCACGCGCTGCCGGGACCGCCCGCCCGACCCACCGGCCGGTGGCCCAGTGAGCGCGCTCGACCGACTGCTCGTCTCCGCTGCCGTCGCCGCCTCTCCGCTGGAACAGCGCGCCGCCCGGCACGAGCAGTGGCTCGCCGACGTCCGCGACGCCCACGAACTCGACCTCTCGCCGACCGCCCTCGCGTTCGGCGCACTCACCACGGCGCTCTTCCACCGACGCGCCGGCCACCGATCCACCTGGGGGAACACCATGACCACGATGCCCGGCACCGTCCGCAGCACACCGCACACGATCCCGACGATCCCGGTCCTCCTGACCCTGGCCGTCGTGTCCTTCCTTGCCGGCAGCGTGGGACTCGGGCTCGTGCAGCGCTACAACGGGATCGCAGGCAGCCTCCCGGTGTTCCTGCTGATCTCGATCGTCCTCACCGTGGTGCCCGGGCTCGCCGTGGCCGCGAGTGTCCTCCTCGTCACCGGGGCGCCGATCCGCCGCCGGGCGGTGGGTGCACTGGTCGTCCTGGCCGTGACCGCCCTGTGGTGGTCGGTCCAGACCGGGTTCTTCAACCCGCCGGTCTATCCCGCACTGTCCCTGGGGATCATCACGGGCGCCTGGCTCGCCGTCTGGCTCGTCGTCCTCCGTCGCCCGGGCTGGACCTGGTCACTGCTGCTCCTGCCGGTCCTGGCCTCGGTCCTCGTGTTCCCGCTGTCGAACGGCGTGTACGAGACCCAGCTCGCCTACTCACTCAAGGCTGCGGTCTCGTCCGCGACCGCGCTCGTGCCCTTCCTCGCCGCGCTGCTGGCCGCGACGATCGCCGGCCGGCTGTCCAAGGGGACGCCCACCGGCTTCGCGCAGCACCCGGAGGCGCTGGCGGCCACCAGCGCCTGATCAGGACGGCTCGATCGCGAGTTCAGCCACCTCGACGACAGCGTCGTGCGGCATGTCGGGGTAGTAGTTCTCCCGGAGCTGGTGCGCGAAGAGCTCCATGTCGGTTCCCGGCGGCTGATGCGCCTGTTCGGCGGTGAGGGTGTCGAGCCGGTACTGGTGGACCGCCGTGACGGTGCCGGCCACCGGTCCAGCCGTCGGGTGGCCCTCGAAGACGAACGTCGCGGGGCCCATTGTCACGGACTCGTTCCACCGCACGGTGGTGACCTTCTCGCCGCTGAGGACCGCGTCGTGGTGCTTCTGGTGGAAGTGGATGGTGTCCGGAGGAGTGTCGACCATGTGACCATCGTGCCGGACGCCGGTCCGGCTGACGATCGCGTGCAACGATCACCGTGTGGCCACACTCGTCAGCGGGAACCCCGGTTCGGGGAAGTCGACCTTGACCGCGCTCCTGCGGAACCAGGGCATCCGCGCGCTCGATTCCGACGAGGTACTCGGCCTGGCCGCCTGGATGGACGCGTCGGGCGAGGTCGTCGGTGACGGTTCCCTCGAGCCCACGCCCGAGCTGCTGGCGACGTGCTTCTGGGGGTGGTCCGGCCCACGGGTCGCGCAGGTCATCGACGAACTGGGCGCCGACGGGGTGCTCCTCGGCATCGCCGTCAACCAGTGGGACTTCATCCACCTGTTCGACCGCCTGGTCCTGCTCGAACTCGACGCCCCGACGCAACGTGATCGGGTCGCTTCCCGCGATCCGCTCTTCCGGCAGCAGATCGCCGTCGGCCTCCCGGTGATGCAGGCGCAGATGCTCGACCACGGAGCGCAGACCGTCGATGCGACGCAGACCGCGGAACACGTCGCTCGCGACGTCCTCGCCCTCCTCCGCAGCGCCCGAGGAACTGGGTCGCTGGACTGACGCCGGTCCGCCTCGGCTCCCAGCCCCGCTGCTGACTGCGGTCGACGGGCCGACCAGAGGCGGACTGGAGGCTCGTCACCAGCTGGCCCCGAGCCTCCAGTCCGCCAGGTGGTCACCGCGCGCCGTGCGGTACCGGACCTCGGCGGAACGCGTCGACGGCCAGCACGGCAAAGCGCCGTGCCGCTGCGTCACGATCGGCGGCGTCGATGGTGGCCAGAGCTCGTCCCGCGAGCAGGACGAGCACCAGGTCCTGGATGACGAAGTCCTGCCGCAACCGGCCCTGGGCCCTCGCGCGCTGCGCGAGGTGCGCGAGGTGCGCCAGGAGACTGCGGCGGTGCTCCGCGATCGCGGTCCCCGGCCGGTCCGTGGCCATGAACGCGTCGACGAACCCGCGGTTCGCTGCGTTCATGACGGTCAGCCGTTCCACGACCGAGACGAACCCGCTCCACGGGTCCGGATCGGCGACGCCGTCGAGGACGATCGCTCGGCAGACCCCGAGTTCGACGGCGAAGGCCTCGTCCACGAGCGCCTGGCGGGTCGGGAACCGGCGGTAGAGGGTGGCTGGTCCGACCCCTGCTCGGCGGGCCACTTCACGCATCCCCACGTCGAGGCCATGCTCGGCGAACAGCTCCCGCGCCGCAGCGAGCACGCGGTCGCGGTTCTCCCGCGCGTCGGAACGGAGGTTCTGAGGCAGATCCATGGTCGTGGTCCTCACTTCGCGAAAGCGGACGCCCCCGTCCGCTACCGTCCCGAGCGTACCCCGACCAGATGACGAGCAGGAGATGCCATGCGTGCGACCACGATCCAGCAGTTCGGTGACCCGGACGGGATGGTCATGACCGACCTACCGGAGCCCGTTCCGGCCGCCGGTCAGGTCCTCATCCAGACGGAGGCCGTCGGCGTGGGCGGGGTCGACGCCGTCATCCGCCGCGGCACGCTCGGCTCCGGCTGGCCGGTGGGGATGATCCCGGGCAGCGAGGTCGCCGGGACCGTCGTCGGCGTCGGTCCGGGGAGCGACAGCGGGCTCGTCGGCCGTCGGGTCTGGGCGTTCACCGGCACCGACGGCGCGTACGCCGAGCAGGCCGTGGCCCGGGTCGGCGACGTCGTGGCGCTCCCGGACGGGCTCTCCTCGATCGACGCCGTCACGCTCGGGAGCGCGGCTCCGGTCGCGCACTTCGCCCTCGCACAGGCCCACACTGCGCAAGGCGACTCCGTGTTGATCCGCGGTGCGGCAGGCAGCATCGGGATCGCGGCCGTCGAGCTCGCACATCGGCTCGGCGCAGGGTCGATCGCCGTCACGACGTCGTCCGAGGATCGCGGCCGACGACTCCGAGCCCTCGGAGCCACGGTCGTCCTCGACCGTGCCGGCAGGGGGTCGGACGCTGCGCCAGCGTCCTTCGACGTGGTCATCGACATCGTGGGCGGAGCAGCGGTCCCGGACTTCATCGACCGCCTCGCACCGAACGGCCGGATGGTCCTCGTCGGCGCGGTCGGTGGCTTCCCGCCGAGTGACTTCGGGATGCGCCTGATGCGGTCGTTCCAGCAGTCACGCTCGATCGGGACGTTCAGCCTCGACTCGATCCCACCGGTCGAACGGGACCGGGTCCGCGCCGGACAGTTCGACGCGGCAGCCGGGGGCGACCTGCACGCGGTCGTCCACGACGTCATGCCGCTCGACCAGGCAGCGGAGGCGCATCGACGCATGGACGCTGGTGAGGTCTTCGGACGCATCGTCCTGGTTCCCTGACCCGAGCCGCAACGTCGCGCGGCTCACGCTGCCATCCGCCGGATCCACTACGTTCGAGGTGACGCACATCGTGCGCTCGCAGGCGCCGGAACGACCGGCCGGTGCCTTCGATCTCGTCACGGCCACGTCTGCCGTGGGAACCAGGGGACACGGCAATGAACACCAGTGCTGAACGATCAGGATGGGCACGCTTCTGGGACCACGGGCGGTGGTGGAAGGCACTCGTCCTCGCCGTCGGCTACCTCGCGATCTACGAGCCGGCTTCCCTGCTCATGGCACCGTTCGTGCCCTACATCGGCGACGCAGACTCGACCAGCTACGTGCTCGTGCTCATCGCCGTCCCGGTCCTCATCGGCGGCATCGTCCTGATCGGGTTCGGGGCAACCGTCGGATGGCTGCGGAGCACCTTCGAGCGACAGCCGATCCGTGGCCGAGGGTGGATGTGGATCGCGATCGTGGTCGTGCTGCTGTTCAACGTGCTGCGGTTCGCGAGCATCGACTACTCCGCTGCAGGACTCGACTGGGTCGCCGCGTGGCTGCTCGCCGGACTCGTCATCGGCTTCTCGGAGGAACTCCTCACCCGCGGCTACGTCGTCCGCATCATGCGGTCCTCGGGGCACTCCGAGGTCGCCGTCGGCCTGGTCTCGGCGGCACTGTTCGCCCTCCTGCACGGGAGCAACCTCTTCACGGGTCAGGCGCTGGGACCCACGCTGCTCCAGATGGTCTACACGTTCTTCTTCGGCTTCTGCATGTACCTCGCGTTGCGGGTGACGCGCACGATCATCGCGCCGATCCTGCTGCACGCCAGCACCGACCCGAGCATCTTCATGCAGGGCACCCATCCGGTGACCGGCGGCCTCGCCTCCCTCGCCCAGCTCGGCAACGTCGCCGTGGTCCTGGTCGGGGTCGTTCTCCTCGTCGTCTTCCTCGTCTCGGAACGACGCGTGCAGTAGCTCGTCGGGTCGTCGGCGTACTGCCCGGAGCGAGGGATCTGCTCGTACCCAGACCGCTCGTAGCGGCCGCCGGTCCCGACCGGTGTCGACGAGGCGGACTGGAGGCTCGGTGTCAGTTGGTCCCGAGCCTCACGCTGCCCTGGTCGGGACCGACCTACCAACGGCGGGTCTGTCGCGACCGGTGGCACTGGTCAGTTCGTGGCCATGGTGGGGAGGATCGCCGCATCGTCGTCCTCCTTGCCGGCATGCAGTCGCTGGACGAGGGTGCGGAGGATCGTCGCCGTCACGAGCCGGTCGGCGATGCCGCGAGCGACGAGACCGGCCCGGGTCCGCGGGTAGGCGAACCGGACGAGCGCCTTCGGAGTGCGCCCGACCCGGTCGGCCAGGGGTCGCATCCGGCGTTCGTAGGCGACGAGGGCGCTCGTCGGGTCGTCGTTCGCGTCGTCCGTCAGCGCGGCCGCGAGTGTGTAGCCGCCGATGAGCGCGAGGGAGGCTCCGCCGCCGCCCATCAGGGTCACGCACCAGGCGGCGTCGCCGACGAGGACCACCCGGCCGCGGTGCCACTGGTCCACCCGGATCTGCGTGAGCTGGTCGAAGTAGAGGTCGTCCGCGTGCTCGAAGGCGTCGAGGACACGCTGCGCCTGCCAGCCGACGTCGGCGTACCGACTCCGGACGCGTGCCAGCGCCTCTTGACGGTCGACTCCGAGGAGGTCCTCGCCGGGGGCGTAGGCGAGGATCGCGCGGGTGGTGCCGTGGTTGTCGGGGCGCAGGTGGACCGAGCGCCCGCCGACGGCGTTGTACCAGCGCCAGGTCTGGTCGTCCGTGTCGGTGCGCGGGATCGTCCCGACCGCCATCGTGATGTCGAGGTCCCGGCGGTGGATGGTCTCCGCGGGGAAGAGCCGGTCGCGCGTCCTCGACCGGGCGCCCTCGGCGACGACGAGGAACTCCGCGTCGAGGTGTCGTCCCGTGGTGGTGACGACCTCCACCCGGTCATCGTGGTGTCGAACTTCGGCGACGGTGTCCCCGTACACGAGCTCGACGTCGGGGACGGCGTCGAGGATGATCTTCGCGAGGTCGCCGCGGAGCACCTCCAGCTCAGCGGTGGCTCCCTCTGGTCCGTCCGACGGGAGCGTCGCGCGCACCGTGCCGTCGGTGTTCACGACGACCGTCCCGGTCTCGGTGGTGTTGGCCGCCCGCACTGCGTCCAGGAGTCCCATCCGCTGCAGGACCTCCCGTGCGAGCCCGCGGACGTCGACGTTCTGTCCACCGTCCCGGAACTGCGGGGCACGCTCGAGGACGGTCACGTGCCATCCAGCGCGGTGCAGCCAGAACGCGGTCGACAAGCCGGCGATGCTCGCCCCCGACACGATCGCGCGACGCTGTTCTCCTGGTCGTGCCATGGTCCTGCTCCTCTGATGCGTCACTCAGCAAACCGAATGGTCATGCTTTTTGCGACGTTAGCAGATCAGCTAGGCTGTTTGTGTGCCTCGTCTCAAGGAATCCACGCGACTGGAGCGACGCCGGCGGATCGCGGCGGCCGCGATGCAGTGCTTCGCGGCCAACGGCATCAGCGGGACGTCCATGGCGGACATCATCCGAGCCTCCGGGCTGTCGTCCGGTGCCATCTACTCGCACTTCGACAGCAAGGCGGAGCTGCTCCGCCACGTGATGGCGACGATGCTCGAGGACCGCTTCACGGCGGTGGCGGCGGAACCGGACGGGTCGGCGACGACCGTCACCCCGGAGGCGCTCCTGGCCCGCCTGCTCGCCGGCCCTTCGGCGAACCCGGCGCAGACGAGCGTCCTGGTGCAGGTGTGGGGCGAGATGTCCAGGGACGCGGACCTCGTGCTCGTCGCCGAGGACAACGTCGCCCACCTCCGCGTGCTGCTCGTCCGGACGCTGACGCCGTGGGCGACGCAGCACGCCGACGCTGACCAGGTCGAGGCGCTCACGGCTCGGACCGCGGACTGGCTGATCGCGGTCACGTTCGGCTTCGCCACCGTGCTCGCGCTGCAGTCAACCGGCGAGCCGGAGGGGTTCCACGGCAACCTGCTGCAGGCCGCTCGTGCGATCGGCGACCAGGAACAGCGTTCGTGATCCTCGCCGGACGGCGGCGGGACGTCAGGGGGTGAGCACCGCGATCGACAGGCCACGCAGCTGCTCCGCCCGCGTCAGCGCTGCACTGGGGTCGTCGATGCCGACGGTGGCGACCTCCAGCGCACTGAGGTCGATGACGCCCGCCTGGACCTGACGCCAGACCCGGAACGCTGTCTCCTCCGAGCACATCCACGACCCGCGGAGGGTGATCCGGCGGCGCATCAGCTGGTCGTACGGGACGGGGAGGGACTGGCGGACTCCCCCGAGCAGGACCATCGTGCCGTCGGTACGGACCGTGTCGAACCCCGCCATCGTGAGGTCGGAGGTCGGCGTCGGACCGAGTGCGTCGATCACGACGTCCGCCTCCCCGTCGAGCGCCGTGCTGATCGCCGCCGCGTCACCAGCGCGACCACCCACGGACCGGACGGCGCGCACCCGACGGTCCAGGGCCTCCAGGCGGTCGAGGCTGGCGGCGTCACGCCCGACCGCGACCACTCGTGCCGCGCCGCGCGCGAGTGCCAGGAGGACCGCCGCGCCGCCCATCTGCCCGCTCGCGCCGAGCACGATGACCCGGTCCCCCGCGGCCATCCCGCTGCGTTCCACCGCGCCGGCCGCGACGCTCAGCCACGGCAGGAACGCGAGCTTCGTGGGGTCCGCGTAGGCGTCGGCACCGGGCAGTGCCAGGACCGCCGACCCGGGCATCAAGGTGCGCTCGGCGAAGGTGCCCGTCCGCCACACCCGCCGCATCCGGTCCGTGGTCGCCGTCGTGACCCCACGACCGCCGATCCCGGTCCAGCCGAGCAGCACCTCCTCGGGTTCGGCGACCCGGCCGCTCCGCAGGAAGCCGGTGCACAGCGCCGTCTCACCGACGCGGACCGTCGTGACGTCGTCCGCGACCTCCTCCACGATCCCGATGCCGCCGATGCCGAGCACCGTCGGTGTCGCGATCCCACCGCGCCCGCCCTCGACGAGCACGCGCGTGTAGGCCGGTACCTGCACCGCGAGCATCCGCAGCACCACGCCGCCGCTCCGGACCAGGGGGTCGGGCACCTCCTCGAGCGTGAGTGCCGAGCCGAGGTCGTCGAGTGTCCATGCCTGCATGTCGACAGTCTCCGGCGCGGCCGGGGCAGCATCCAGAGCCGCCGCATACTGGTACCCAGACCACCAGGGAGGAACCGGCGTGAGCGACGTCAGCGAGCAGCAGCGCCGGGAACTCGGCGCGTTCCTGCGGGCGCGACGCGAACGCACACCCCCGGAGGACGTGGGGATGTCGGGCTCGCCCCGGCGACGCACACCGGGCCTCCGTCGCGAGGAACTGGCGATGCGCGCCGGGATCAGCCCCACCTGGTACACGTTCCTGGAACAGGGCCGCGACGTCCGCCCGTCACACCAGGTGCTCGACGCGATCGCCCGGGCCCTCGGACTCCGCGACGCCGAGCAGGCCCACCTGTTCGCGATCGCCGGGCACGCGCCCGTCGACGACACGCGCGCGGATCGACCACTGGACCCGGAGGTCGCGCGGATCGTCGACCACCTCGACCCTGACCCGGCGTACGTGACCGGGGAGACCTTCGACCTGCTCGCGTGGAACAGCGCGGCGGCCGAGCTGTTCCGCGGCGCCCTGACCGACCACGAACACCCGAACCTGGTCCGGTGGGTGTTCCTCTCCCCTGACGCCCGCGACGTGCTGCCCGACTGGACCGACGTGGCACAGAGCCTGCTCGCTCGGGTGCGCACGCGCGCCGGACGACAGCTGGCTCGCGCGTCGTTCGCGGAGCTCGAGGCCGAACTGCGGAGCGCCAGCCCGGAGGCCGACCAGTGGTGGCCGCGGTACGACATCGGGACCGAGGGGGCCGGCATCAAGCGCGTGCGTCTCGTCGACGGGGAGGAACAGCGTCTGGCGTTCACGTCGTTCGACGTCGCAGAGCACCCAGGGCAGACCATGACCGTGTACCGACGGCTCTGACACCCGCCGGCTCGGTACGGTGGAGGCGTGACCGCCCGTCGTCCTCTCAGCCCGCTGTTCTGGGCCCTCGCACAGGTCGGGTCGCGTGTCCGCGCCGGGTCTCCGCGCGGCCTCCCGGAACCGAGTACACCGCTGCCCGCCCCGACGGACCTGCAGATCCCGACGCGGTACGGCTCCGTCCGTGCGGTGGTGCAACGTCCCGCCGTCGACACGGCTGACGCTCCGGTCGTGCTCCAGCTGCACGGCGGCGGGTTCGTCAACCGGTACCCCGAACAGGACCTCCACATCGCCCGAGCGATGGCCGACCGGCTCGGTGCCGTCGTGGTGCTGCCCGACTACGACACCGGACCGCGTGTGCAGTACCCGGTCGCCGAGGAAGAGGCCCATGACGTCGCCCGGTGGCTCCGTGACGCGGAAGGTGCCGGGTGGTCCGGTGACCGGCTCCTGCTCAGCGGCGTCAGCGCCGGCGCGAAGCTCGCGATCAACGTCTGCCAACAGCTGCACGCCGGGTCGTCACCGGCTCCCGTGGCCGTCGCACTCGTCGTCCCGGTGACCGACGTCACGCGCACGGACCGGACGTCGGACATCCGTCGCCCCGCGATCAGTCCGTTCGTGCAGCGCTTCTCCGGGTGGGCGTACTTCCCGGACACCGTCCGTCAGCAGGAGCCGCTCGCGTCGCCGTCCCGCGACAGCGCGCTGCCCGAGGCGATGCCGCCGACACTCGTGCTGACCGGGGGCGACGACACGCTCGCGCCCGAGGGGGCCGAGCTCGTCGCGCAGCTCCGGAACGGGGGCGTCCACACGGAGCACCACGTCTTCGTCGGGTCAGACCACGACTTCGTCGCGGGCCGCGACCGTGCGGTCATCGTGGAGACACTCGACCGGCTCACCGACTTCTTCGCCGCACAGCTCGCGCACCCGGGCCCCAACCCGCGGAGCGCCCGGTAGTCGACCGACCACGGGGCGGAGCCTGGTCACAGCGCCGTGCGGCGTGCTGATCACATCGCGAGGAGCTGGGCGTTCCGGGCTGCGATCTCCTCGTCGGTGTCCGGAGAGATCATCGGCAAGCCGAACTCCTCGGTCTCCGACTGGATCTTCTCCGCGGTGGGGCGGAAGCTGCGCTCGTACTCGGCGAAGGCGGCGAGGACGTCACCGTCGGTCGTGACGAAGGCGTCGTACAGGGCGGTCGCACCGAGGATCGCGACGGACCCGCCCATGCCGGCAGCGGGTGAGGGGCAGTAGGCGGCATCGCCGACGAGCCCGATCCGGCCCGCCGACCACGCGGGCAGCCGGTTCTGGCTGAGCTTGTCGAAGTAGAAGTTGTCGGCGTTCAGGGCCTGGTCGAAGACGTCCGAGAACGGCTGTCCGGCGTCGGCGAACACCTCGCGGATGATCTGCTTCTGCGCCTCGACGTCGTGGTGGTCGTAGGCGATCTCCTCGTCGGACTGGAACATGAACACCACGTCGGTGCTGTGCTCGTACGAGTTCAGCAGCAGCGTGCGGCCGGGTGCGTTCTGGATGCGCGACGTCCACGGCTGGATGAACATGTCCTGGACGACCGTGACGGACGTGTAGTGGTGCAGGAAGTGGCTGTGGTCCGCTTCCGGACCGAACGAGAGCCGCCGCACGGTGGAGTGGTTGCCGTCGCAGCCGAGCACCATCGCGAACTCCCGCTCCGGCCCGTGGCGGAACGAGGCACGGACACCGCCGGGCGTCTCGGTGAGTGCGGTGATCGAGTCGCTGAACGTCACCTCGACGGTGTCCTCGATCTCGGCGAAGAGGATGTCGAGGAGGTCGTCGCGGTGGACCTCGACGTCGTCGAAGCGGTGGATCTCGTAGTCGTCGATGACGATGCTCGCGTCCGAGCCGCCCGAGGCGTCCGGGTCAGCGGTCACGACGGGGGTGCCGTCGAGGTCAGCGATCACGGTGGTCCGCGGCGGCAGTGCCTTCGCGCGGACCGCCGGGAGGACGCCCATCCGCTCGAAGATCTCCATCGCGTCGCGCCGGAGGTCGACCGGCGTCCCGCCCCTGCGGAGCCCCGGCGCCTGCTCCACGATGGTGACCTCGTACCCGAGGCGTCGCATCCAGATCGCTGTCGTCATCCCCGCGAAGCTCGCCCCCGAGATGAGGACCCGGTCGGGCTGCTGCATGGTTTCCGTGCTCATGGTGTTCCTCCCTGGCGGACTGCCACGATCAATCGTGGAGTGACTCTACTTTTCGCAGCGTAGCACCGTTCTTGGAGTGACTCCACGTTTGTGGGAGGATGTCGTCGTGCAGGATCAGATGGGTCTCCGGGAGCGCAAGAAGCTCGAGATGCGGCAGCGGCTGGCCGACGTCGCCGCGCAGCTCTTCATGGATCGCGGGTACGACGCCGTGGCCATGTCGGACGTCGCGCGGGCCGCCGGGGTGGCAGACCAGACCGTCTACAACTACTTCCCGACGAAGCCGAGCCTCGTCCTCGACCGGGCCGACGACATGCTCGAACGCGCCCGTCACGCCGTCCTCGAGCGCGCTTCGGACACGACCCCGGCTGAGGCCCTGAGCGCGCAGGTGCACGGCGACATCGACCACTTCGCTGCCCGCGACGCTGTCTTCGCACGCGGCGAGTTCCCCGCGCAGTCAGTGATCAGCGACTCGCTCCGCCGCTATGCGCTGGAGTTCCGCCACGACCAAGCCGAGGCGATCGCCGCGGCCATCGGGCAGACGGATCCGGACGTGCCCGCCCTCATCGCCCGTGTCCACGCCAGCGCGCTCACGACCGTGATGCAAGCGGTCACCGACCGCATCGGGGCGGCGATCCTGGCTGGCGCAGATCTCGGAGCCACCGCCCGTGAGCTCCACGTCGACGTCGACGTGGCGCTCATGGACGCCTCGGGGGCGTTCCGGTCCACCACGGCGCGGTTCGCAGGGCCGTCCTGACGCCGGCGCGAGGGCTCAGCTGTAGGAGGCGCGGTTCACAGCGACGAGGAAGGGCCCGGTGACGCTGCCGCCGGCTCGGACGTAGTCGCCGATGACCTCCATCGCCAGGTCGCGGCGCTCCGGCACGCGCTCCTGCCGGGCAGCCGCGAGCCAGCCCGGCATCTCGTCGCGCGTCCGGTCGGTGCAGTAGACGGGCGAGCCGGGCTGCTGGCGCCACGACTCGGCGAGGACGCCCGCGTCGACGGCGTCGAACCCGGTCTGCTCCACGAGCCGCATGGCGAGGACGCGATCGGCGTCGCGGTCGGCCGCCACGGGGATCGCGACGCGGTCGGGGTCGCCGGGTTCGGTGGCCGTCGCGTCGAGGGACTGCGACGTGATGGCGTTCCACGCCTTGACGACGGGACGCCCGAACAGCCGGGACACCCACACGCTCTCGGGGGTTCCCTCCTCGAACTCCCGCACGGAACCGTCGCGCGCCGGGTAGTAGTTGGAGGTGTCGATGACCACCGCTCCCTCCGGCGCTGACCGGACGTGGTCGGCGATGTCGGCGTTCCGGTTCATGGGCACCGACACGATCAGCACGTCGACGTCCTGGGTCACGTCTGCAGCGGCGACGGCCCGGGCGCCGGTGCGGAGTGCCGCGTCGTCGATGGTCTCGGGGCCGCGCGAGTTCGCGATGACGACGTCGTGCCCGTGCCGGGCGAGACGGCGGCCGATGGTGGAGCCGATGGACCCGGCGCCGATGATCCCGATCTTGAGCTGGTCTTCGTGTGCAACAGACATGCGACTAGGGTCAACGTTCTCACTAGTGTGAAGGTCAAGTCGCCCGAGGAGGACGCATGCGCATCGGAGAGCTCTCGAAGCGGACCGGGGTGGCGTCCCGCATGCTCCGGTACTACGAGGAGCAGTGCCTCATCACGCCGCGACGCCTCCACAACGGGTACCGCGAGTACGACGAGTACCTGGTCGACCGGGTGGGCAAGATCAAGGGGCTGGTCGACGCGGGCATCCCCACGCGCATCGTGACGAGCATCCTGCCGTGTCTCGGGCAACCGCAGACCATCGTCGTCGAGAACGCCGAGCCTGGCCTGTTCGAGCTGCTCGAGACCGAACGTGACCGGATGAGCGAGAAGATCGACTTCCTCACCCACAACCGGGACGCCATCACCAGCTACCTCCGAGCCCTCGAGCTCGCGGGCGTCGAGTCGCCGGAGAGCAAGGCGAGCTGACCCGCTGGTCCAAGACTTGACCTTCACACCAATGTGAAGGTCGAGACTGCTCAGATGAGCACTGACGTCCACTTCACCCCCGCCACCGACTCGGTCGCCATCGTTGCCGATGGCGACGCGTCCTCCACCAAGCGGTTGTCACCCGGCGAGGTCCTCACGATCTCCGTCCTGGTCTTCTCCGCGTTCGTGGCGTTCCTGTCCGAGATGGTGGTCGGGGTCGCACTGCCGCAGATCATGGTCGACCTCGACATCACGGCGACGACCGGGCAGTGGCTGACCACCGGGTACGCACTCACCCTCGCGGTCGTCATCCCGACCACCGGCTACGTCATGCAGCGGTTCCAGCTCCGCACGATCTTCATCGCGAGCGTCGGGATGTTCACCCTCGGCACGGCGATCGCCGCCGTCGCCCCGGGGTACGAACTGCTGCTCACCGGACGGATCGTGCAGGCGCTGGGGACGGCCGTCCTGGTGCCGCTGCTGATGACGACCTCGATCGGACTCGTCGCGCCGTCTCGTCGTGGTCAGATGATGGCGCTCGTGACCGCGGTGACGGCCGTGGCGCCAGCGGTCGGGCCGGCGTTCTCGGGCCTCGTGATGTCGCAGTTGACCTGGCGGTGGCTGTTCATCATCATCCTGCCGCTGGCGGTCATCGGCCTCGTGATCGGCGCGGTCAAGATGCCGAACCTGACCACCCCGAAGCGGATCCGCTTCGACCTCCTGTCGCTCATGCTCTCCGCGATCGGGTTCGGCGCCCTGGTCTACGGACTGGCGACCGCGGGCGAGTCTGCCGGTGGCAGCTTCTCGATGTCGACGTGGGTCGCCCTCCCGCTGGGCGTCGCCGGGATCGCGGCCTTCGTGTGGCGTCAGCTCCGGCTGCAGCACCGTGGCGCCGCAGTCCTCGACATGCGGATCTTCACCCACGCCTCGTTCGCACGCCCCGTCATCGTCTTCGTCTTCCTCGTGATGGGCGCCTTCAGCCTGGCCACCGTCCTGCCCCTCGTCCTGCAGGAGTCCCTCGGCCTCGGGTCGCTGGAGACGGGGCTGCTCATGGTGCCGGGCGGCGCGACGATCGGGATCGTGTCGGTCCTGGTCGGTCGGTACTACGACCGACTCGGAGCTCGCGGGCTCGCGATCCCCGGGACGATCGTGGTCGCTGCCGGGTGGTGGTTCATGACCACGTTCACCGAGGACACCTCGGTGGGGGTGGTCCTCGCCACCTACGTGGTCATCTGCGCCGGACAGGCGTTCGCCTGGGTCGCCATCTTCACCATGTCCCTCGGTTCCCTCCCCGGCACACTCACCGGCCACGGCAGCGCTGCGCTCAACAGCATCCAGCAGCTCGGCGGCGCCGCCGGCCTGGCCGTGCTCATCGGCGTCCTCAGCGCGACCGCCGGCGTCACCGATGCGGCAGCGATCGCGGCCGGTGCCCGCGCCGCCTTCACGGTCGGCGCCGTCCTGGCCCTCGTCGCACTGGTGCTCGCCCTGTTCCTCCCCCGGCACTCGCGCACCACCGACCAGGCCTGACGGGCCTGACCGGCTGACAGGGCAGGCCCCTCGCCAGGGGTTCCCCGCCAGGGCCTCCCCCGGACCCGGTCCACACGCGACGATCAGACGGTGGCAGCCCCGACGACGACCGACCCCCAGGCACCGCCGACCCGGAACGTCGCGCGGCTGACGCTCCTGCTCGCCGCCCTCGGCTTCTTCCTCATCACCCTCGACATCCTGATCGTCAACGTCGCCCTGACCACGATCGGCCGAGAGCTCGGCGGCAGCACCTCCGGGCTGCAGTGGGTCATCGACGCGTACACGCTGCTGTTCGCGTCGCTGCTGCTGTTCGCCGGCAACCTGTCGGACCGCATCGGCGCGAAGCGGGCCATCGGCTGGGGCATCGCCGGCTTCCTGCTCGCGTCCGTCGCCTGCGCCCTCGCTCCGACGCTCGGCGCACTGATCGCCGCCCGCGCGGTCCAGGGAGCGACGGCCGCGGTCATGCTCCCGGCGTCGATGGCCCTCGTCCGCGAGGCCTTCCCCGACGCACGTGAGCGCGCCCACGCGCTCGGCCTCTGGGCGGTCGGCGGTGCGGTCGCCGGGGCCGTCGGGCCGGTCCTCGGCGGCGCACTCACGACGCTCGACTGGCGGCTCGTGTTCGCGATCAACCTGCCGGTCTGCGTCGTCATGCTCGTGCTGCTCGCCCGGGTGGCCCCGTCGCAGCGACGCCCCAGCCGGTTCGACCCCGTCGGTCAGGTGCTGGCGCTCGTCACGCTCGTGGGACTCGTCTTCGGCCTCATCGAGGGCGGCGCGGACGGCTTCGGCGCCTGGTACGTCGTGAGCGCGCTCGTCGTCGCGGCGGCGGCACTCGTCGGGTTCCTGCTCGTCCAGGCCCGCGGACGCTCCCCGATGATGCCGCTCGACCTGTTCCGCTCGAGCGGGATGCGGATCGCGCTCGGCGTCGGCTTCGCGTTCATGGTGGGCAACTTCGGCAGCGTGTTCGTCCTGAGCCTCTACCTGCAGCAGCACCTCGGGCTGTCGCCCCTGGCCGCCGGGCTGGTGTTCCTGCCCTCCGCGGCCTTCAGCATCGTCGGCAACGTCGTCAGCGGCACGCTCGCGAACCGGTTCGGTGCGCGGGTCCCGGTCGTCGCCGGGCTCGCCTCGATGGTGCTCGGCCTGGCGGTGATGACCGTGCTCGCTCCGTCCGACTCGGTCCTCGGCGTCGCCGTCTGCACGGTCCTGACCGGCGCCGGTGGTGCCGTGGCCATGCCGCCGGCGACCTCCGTCGTGCTCGCCGCGGTCCCCGCTGATCGCGCCGGGACCGCCAGTGCGGTGTTCAACACGTTCCGGCAGGTCGGTGGCGCCGTCGCGATCGCCGTGTTCGGGGCGTTCCTCGCGGACCGGGCGCACTTCGTCGCAGGAACGCAGCTCAGCTGCGTCGTCGCCGGGACCGTCATCCTCGTGGCCGCGGTGGCGGCCACCCGGATCCGGACCAGGTGACGGACTGGAGGCTCGGTACCAGCTGGCACCGAGCCTCCAGGCCGTCATGCGGTCGCGATCAGCGGTTGGTCTGCTCTTCGAGGAAGTCCGGGTAGCGTCCGCCCACGATCTCGACGGAGTCGGAGAGCGCCGTCAGGCGGTCGACGTCGGCGTCGGACAGGTCGACGTCCGCAGCACCGATGTTCTCGGTGAGCCGGTGCGGCTTCGTCGTGCCGGGGATCGGGACGATCCACGGCTGCCGGGCCAGGAGCCACGCCAGCGCGACCTGTCCCGGCGTCGCGCCGAGTCCGCTGGCGATCGCCTTCACGCCGTCGACGAGTGCCACGTTCGAGGTGAGCGCATCGCCCTCGAACCGCGGGATGCTGGCGCGCAGGTCGTCCTCGCCGAACGTCGCCGATGCGTCGATGGTGCCGGTGAGGAACCCCTTGCCGAGCGGGCTGAACGGCACGAAGCCGATGCCGAGTTCGGCGCAGGCGTCGAGGACCCCGTCTTCCGGGCGACGCCACCAGAGCGAGTACTCGCTCTGGATCGCGGTCACCGGCTGCACGGCGTGCGCGCGGCGGATGGTCGCCTCGGCGGCCTCGGACATGCCGTAGCGGAGCACCTTGCCCTCGGTGATGAGGTCCCGGACGACGCCGGCGAACTCCTCGATCGGGTGGTCGGGGTTCACGCGGTGCTGGTAGTAGAGGTCGATGTGGTCCGTCCCGAGGCGCCGGAGGGACCCCTCGGCGGCTGCGCGGACCTCGTCGGGTCGGAGCAGGCGGCCGAGCGGTTCGTGGGTGTCGGGGTCGATGGCGTTCGCGAACTTCGTCGCGATCGTCACGCGGTCACGGACGGGGGCGAGTGCTTCGCCGACGAGTTCCTCGTTGCGATGCGGTCCGTAGGTCTCGGCGGTGTCGAAGAGGGTGACGCCCTGGTCGACGGCACTGCGGAGCAGGTCGACCATCGCGGAACGGTCGGGACTGCCGCCGTAGCCACCGGTCATCGTCATGCAGCCGAGTCCGACCTCGGCCACGTCGAGGTCGGTTCCGAGGGTCCTGGTCTTCATGCGTGTCCTTCTCTCGGTCGGGGTGCTGCGGTGGCGTCGAGCGCGTCGCGGGGATCGGTGGTGTCGCGCGCGTCGCGGTGGTCGGTGGCGTCGAGCGCGTCGCGGCGGTCGGTGGCGTCGACCGAGCCGAGCAGTCGGAGCGCGTCGGCGGTCGGCGAGCCGGGTTCGGCGGTGTAGAGCAGGAAGCTCAGACTCGGGTCGCTCATCAACCGGGTGCCCTCGAAGAACAGGTCGAGCGCACCGACCATGGGGTGGACGAAGTGCTTCTCCCCCGTGGCGTGCCGACGGACGTCGTGCGTGCCCCACTTCGCCCGGAACTCCGGACTGCGCGTCGACAGCTCACCGACCAGGTCCTGCAGGTCCTTGTCGTGGGGGTCGTGCCCGGCGGCGGTGCGGAGGATCGCGACGCTCTGGTCGGCGGCGAGGTCCCAGTCCGGGTAGAACGCGTCCGCCCAGTCGCGGTCGAGGAACGCGGCGCGGGCGAGGTTCGGGCGCTCGGCCGTGCGGTAGAGGTCGGCGTAGAGGGCCCGCCCGAGGGTGTTCGCCCCGAGGAGGTCCAGGTGGTCGTTCCGGATGAACGCCGGACCGCCGGTGAAGGCGTCGAGGGTGAGCTGCAGGCCGAGGCGCAGCGTCTTCGGCGTGGTCGACCGTCGTCCTGCTCGGACCGGAGAGACGTTCGCGGCGCGGGCGAGGTCGAAGAGGTGGTCCCGCTCGGCGTCGTCGAGGAGCAGCGCACCGGCCACGGCGTGCAGCACGCTGTCGGAGGCCCCGGCGAGGCTGCCGCGCTCGAGTCGGGCGTAGTACTCGACGCTGACGTCGGCGAGCATCGCGACCTCACCACGACGGAGCCCGGCGACCCGGCGGTTCGGTCCCGTCGGCAGGCCGACCTGCTCCGGGCGGACCCGGGCACGGCGGCTGACGAGGAAGTCCTTGACGTCGTCGCGGTTCGTGCTCATGAGGTGACCCTACGAGAGCACGTCGGGGCGCGGAGTGATCCGGACGGTCGCCGAGGTCGGGCCGTCCTGCAGCATCGGCGGCAGGTACTGGCTGCCCGCGTACTTCGTCTCGTAGGCGGCGTCGATGCGGCTGTTCAGGTCGGGCCCGATCGCCTCGAACGTCACCTCGTGGTCGGCTCCGGCGACCGTGATCCTGCCGGCGCCCTGCTCGATGGCGGAGCGGTACCAGCGGGAGCGTCGCCCGTTGTACGCGCGGACGTAGAGGTCGCCGTCGACGACGACCGACCAGATCCAGGTCGGCGTGCCGTACGTCGTGCCGTCCGCGCGGAAGGGGCTGACGTGGAGGTCGTCGCTGGCTGCGATCGCGGCGATGGTGTCGGGGGTCCAGGTGGACATGGTGCTCCTGTTCGTGGGGTTGCCGGCGCGGGTGCCGTTCGTCAGTGCCCGGCGAGGTCCTCGTCGGAGACGTGCTCGAGCCAGGTGGTCGTGGTCGAGGGGTCGTCGGCGTTCTCGAGCATCGCGAGGTGCTCCATGAAGGTGTCCTCGGCGGACGCGTGGAAGTGCTCCTCGCCGGGCGAGACGTGGACCGTGTCACCGGGGTGTGCGGTGATCACCGTCCCGTCGCGGGTCCCGAAGTGCGCGACGCCCTGCGTGACGCGCAGGAACTGGCCGCGGGCGTGCGAGTGCCACGCGGTGCGAGCACCGGGAGCGAACTTGACGAGGGCGAGCGTGGCGCGCTGGTCGTCGTTCTGCGGGGTGGCGATCGGGTCGACCCAGACGTCGCCGGCGAACTGCTCCGGCGGGTTCTTGACGGTCGGTGTCTTCGGCAGGATCTCCTGCGACATGGTGGTCCCTTCGGGGTCGGTGTTCGCGCGGCGCGGGTGGCTGGCGCGGCGTCGTCCACGCTACGAGCGGGGCAAGCGCTGAGGGATGCCCTGACGGGGAAGCCCTCCCCGCTCCTTCAGTCGTCTCCCGCGGGTGCGGCGGCGTTCACCTGCGCCAGCCCGTTGAGCGTGCGCGGGTAGCCGACCAGGGGCAGGAGGACCGTGAGCACGTCGAGGAGCTGGGCGCGGGTGGTGCCGACGTTGCGGTTCGCGGCGACGTGCCCCTTGACCTGGGTGTCGGCGCCGCCGAGCGCGACGAGCAGCGCGAACGTGATCAGCTCGCGGTGCTGCAGGTCGAACCCGGTGCGCGTGTAGTGGTCGCCGAAGCAGTTGGCGGACAGGAACCGCTGGAACCGGAGTGCGTCCGCTGGAGCGTCGTCGTACATGGCGTCGACGGTCTCCGTCCCGACGATCTGGCGCTGCACCGCGATACCCAGGTCCATGCGGTCCGCCGGTGTGGTGGTCGACTGTCCGGGCAGGGGCAGCGCGACACCGCGTTCCGTGAGGACCTCGTTGGTGATCGCGATGAAGTCGACGACGCGGGCGACCCCGACGTAGGCGACGGCCTGGTAGGCGACCTCCTTCACCTGGACCGGGGTGACGCCGTGCTCGAGCGCTGCTCTGAGCAGGCTGCGGAACGGAGCGTGCGCGCCGACGGCGATCGTCGCTGCGAGCTGGTAGGTGAGGCGGTCGGCACGGCTCAGGGCACTCTCCGCGAGCACCTCGCCGAGCGCGAAGTCGGCGTGGTACGCCCAGAACTCCGGGTCGGTCTCGGCGAGCGAGGTGGTCGCGTCCGGGAACAGCGTCGCGAGTTCCTGCTGCGCGTCGTCGTGGATGGTCATCGGGGCTCCTGTCGTCGTGCGAGCGCAGCGGTGGTCCGACTGCACCCGTTCGACGCTAGGAGTGGGAGTCCTGACCTGGGACACCCTGTCAGGGAACCGCTGTCGGGACCGCCGTTCCGTGGTGGGCCAGGTCGATGTCGCGAGGAGTCAGAGGGCGGCAGCGAGACGACGGAGCCGTGTCGCGGACTCGGAGCCGGGTGCCGCCGTCCAGAGCACGATCTGCTGGTCCGGGTCCATCGCGGAGGCGAGGATCTCCCAGTCCAGGGTCAGCTCGCCGACCACCGGATGGTACAGGGTCTTGCTGCCGGTACCGCGGCCCGCGACCTCGTGCGCCGTCCAGATGTCGGCGAACTCGGGGAACTGCGCCGACAGTTCGCTCACGATGCGGGTCAGTTCGGGGTCGTCCGGGTACCGGGCGCTGTCCCGGCGGAGCTGTGCGATCGCGAGTTCGACGACGCCCGGCCAGTCCGCGTACAGACTCCGCATCGCGGGATCCGCGAACAGGAGCCTGATGAACGTCCGGTCCTGTTCCGGGATGGCGCCGAAGTCGGTGATGAGCGCCGCTCCGAGCCGGTTCCAGCCGATGACGTCGGTGCGTCGTCCGAGGACGAACGCCGGCGTCGTCGCGAGGTCGTCGAGCGCGCGTTGCAGCGGGGCCTGGACGACCTGTCGTCGGGGTCGGGGTGGCTCGATCTCGGGCTTCCCGGCGAGTTCGAACAGGTACGCCCGGTCCTCGTCGCCGAGCCGCAGCACCCGCGCCAGGTCGGCGAGCACCGGCGCGGACGCGGACATCCGTCCTTGCTCGATGCGGGTGTAGTACTCGACGCTGATCGCTGCGGCCTCCGCGACCTCGCCGCGGCGCAGGCCCGGCACACGTCGTGCTCGTCCCGCCGTGGGCACCCCGAACGACTCCGGGTCGAGTTCCGCACGACGGGCACGGAGGAAGTCACCGAGTTCACGAGCTCGCACGTCCATGGCCATCTGGTGATCCTGCCATCCGGAAGGGGGCAGAGAACTCTGCCCTGCACGAACGCGAGCCGCGCTGTCAGAGTCGTCACCATCAACGTGCGTCGTGAGGAGACACCATGAAGGTCATCGGTCTGACCGAGTTCGGAGCAGCTTCCGTGCTGCGGCCCCTGGACGTGCCGGAGCGGCACGCCGGGCCCGGAGAAGTCCGCGTGCGCGTCCGCGCCGCCGCCGTCAACCCGGTGGACGCCATCATCCGTGCGGGGGGCTTCGCCGGCAACGACCGCGCGGTCACCGAGCCCGTCGTTCCCGGCACGGACGTCGCCGGCACGATCGACGAGGTCGGCACCGACCAGCCCGACGGGTTCGACCTCGCCATCGGGGACGCCGTCTCCGGGTTCGTCGTGCCGGACGGCAGCCACGGCGGCTACTCGGAGCAGATCGTGCTCCCGGCACTGTCCGTCACCCGGATGCCCGCGAACGGCAGCTACGCCGAGGGGGCAGCGTTCCTCTCGAACGCGCTCACGGCCGAGATCACGCTGGAACACCTCGCACTCGACCCCGGACAGACGCTCGCCGTCACGGGAGCGACCGGCGCCGTCGGCGGGTACCTCGTCGAACTCGCCGCACAGCGCGGCATCACCGTCATCGCGGACGCCCGCGCTGAGGAGTCCGACCGCGTCCGCGCGCTCGGTGCCACGGTCGTCCTGGACCGCGAGGACGACTTCGTGGCCGGGGTCCTCGCTGCGACGGACGGTGTCGGCGCCGACGCGCTCGCAGACCCGGCGATCCTGACCGACCGGGTCATCGGCGCGGTCCGCGACGGTGGGCAGGTCGCCTTCTACCTGCCCACTGACATCGACCCGGGCCGCGGCATCCGCGTCTTCGGGTCGTACGTCATGCGCTCCAACCTGCGGCACGACGCCATCGAGCGGTTGGCACGGGCCGTGGAGCGCGGCGACCTCACCGCGACCGTGGCGGGCACCCTCCCCGCAGAACAGGCAGCGACCGCCCACGACCGTCTCGAGCACGGCGGCTTCCGCGGCCGCCTCGTCCTCGAGTTCTGACCATGACCACCACGAAGGAGCACCCGATGGACACCACAGCAACCCACCCCGCAGTCGGACAGACCTGGCTCGCCGACCTCGGCCCCGACACGCCCCTCGGCCACTTCACCGTCGAGATCACGTTCGACACCGAGACCCAGGTCACGTTCCACGTCACCGGCGGTGCGATCGCCGGGCGCACCGAGACGATGCCCTACACCACCATGAAGGTCCGCGACGGGCTGTACGTCGTGCGCTGGACGGAGGCCGACGCCGGCGACCACGTCACGCACATCGAGGACTACGACAACGGCACCTGCATGGCCAGCTCCGTCGTCGGCGGCGAGTTCATCCAACTGGCCGGCAGCTGGACCCGCGTCCGCTGAGCGCGGCTCAGCGGGACGATCCTCCGGGAGTCGCCCGGTCGTAGGCCACGAGGAGTCCTCGGACGAAGTCCTCGACGACCTGGCGATCTGCCTCCCCCAACGAGTCGATCAGCGACTCGACGCCATCGATCAGCGGCGCGACGTGACCGTACGCACGTTCTGACGTCTCGTCGGACGCAGTGACGACGAGCTTGCGCCGGTCGGACGGGTGCGGCTCGCGCCGGAGGTGCCCGGCGGCCTCCAGCCGGTTCAGGACCAACGTCATCGCGGCCGTCGAGACACCGAGCCGCCGCGCGAGCTCCGTCGGGGTTGTCGGCCCCGTGGTCATCAGGTGGTCCATCGCTTCCAGACCGGTCCGGTCGACACCGAGTTCGGTTGCGAGGTACTGCTCGAACCGCTCCTGGCGGATGGAGATCTGCTGCACCTTCGACCGGAGGTCACCGCTTGCAGCGTCGCTGCCGTCGCGGCGAGCAGCAGTCCGTGCTGCTCGGTCCGCAGGAGTGGGCGGGGTCGGGACCGGTTCCGGCTTGACGTCCATGCCCCCCATGGTAATACTCAGAGTTGCCAATCGGATTGATTATCAACAGAACCAGCAGCTGAGGACCACCATGCCCCGCACGAAGACCGCTCTGATCTCCGGGGCCAGCATCGCTGGACCAGCCCTGGCCTCCTGGCTCGTCTCCTCCGGGTGGCAAGTCACCATCGTCGAGCGCGCCCCGGAACTCCGCACCGGTGGGCAGAACATCGACGTCCGCGGCGCCGGCCGCACCGTGGCACGCCGCATGGGTGTCGAGGACGCCATCCGTGATGCCACCACCGGAGAGCTCGGCACCGAGTTCGTCCGTTCGGACGGCAGCACCGTCGCGCGGTTCCCGGCCGGCACCTCCGACACCACCGGGGCGACGGCCGAGCTGGAGATCCTGCGTGGCGACCTCGCCCGCCTCCTCGTCGATGCCGCGGGCGACGGCGTCGAGTACGTCTTCGGCGACAGCATCACCGCGATCGACGACCAGCACGACCACGTCCGGGTGTCGTTCGATCATGGAGACGACCGCAGCTTCGACCTCGTCGTGGTCGCGGACGGCATGAACTCGCGGACGCGGCGACTCGTGTTCGGTACCGCTCCGACCATCCGACCGCTGGGTCTCAACACCTCGTACCTGACGATCCCGCGGACCCCTGCGGACAGCGACTGGGCTCGCTGGTTCAACGCCCCCGGCGGACGCACGATGACCCTCCGTCCGGACACCAAGGGCACGATCCGAGCCACGATGTCGTTCCTCGCGGGACCCGGCGCCCACGACGGCCTCACAGCCGACGAGCAGAAGCGCCTGCTGCGCGAGACGTTCATCGACGCCGGTTGGGAGGCACGACGCATCCTCGACGGGCTCGAACAGGAGAGGGACCTCTACTTCGAACACATCGGCCAGGTGCAGGCGCCGACCTGGACGTCCGGCCGGGTGGCACTCCTCGGCGACGCAGCCTGGTGCGCTTCACCGATCAGCGGCATGGGCACCAGTCTCGCGCTCGTCGGCGCCTACGTCCTCGCCGGCGAGCTCGCCGCGCACGTCGACCACCGAGACGCCTTCCGGGGCTATGAGCGCATCATGCGGCCCTACGTCACGCAGGCCCAGAAGCTCCCGCCGGGCGCCCCTCGGATCGCCAACCCCCGGACCCGCATCGGGATCGCTGCGCTCAACACGGCCGCGAAGGTCGGAGCGAGCCGGGCCTTCAGCGCGATCGGGGGGAAGCTGTTCTCGCCGCCGGCTGATGCGATCGATCTCCCTGACTACGCACATCTCACCCGGCAGGGCTCCGACCGCTGACGTCAAGCCGTCCTGGTGGTCGCCGGCCGGGCGCGACCCGTCGATGTGTCAGCCCGTCCCTGCTCGTAGCGGGGAAGCGCCCACGCACCCCCTCGATCCGTCGTGGCTCGTGCCGCGATGCGTTCGGGGATGCGGAGGGCGCAGGCGACGGCGAACGCCGCCTGGAGCGCAGCGACAGCGATCCTCGGTCGCGGGAACCCGAAGGCCAGCAGGCGGGGCTTCACCGCGGCCTGGATCTCGTCGACGAACGGGCGGAGCGTCGAGTCGTACCGGGCGAGGGCGCCTTCCAGGTCGTCCGGCGTTGCGGTGAGCTCCCCCGCGAGGACGTACGCACCGACCAGCCCGCCGGAGATGCCCATGCCGCTGTAGGGCGACGCGCAGTGCGCTGCGTCTCCGAGCAGGACGACGCGGCCGTTCGACCAGGTGTCGGTGCGGACCTGCAGGACCTCCTGCGAGTAGAAGAACGGCGCTTCCGCCATGCCGTCGACGAACCGCTGCGTCTGCCACCCGGCGTCCCGGAACCGGTCGGCCCAGAACCGCTGCTGGTCCTCGATCGGAGCACGGTGGACCGCGGAGGCCTCGTCCGACGAGTCGCGGAGGATGAAGTACGCCTGCGTCTCGGTCGCGTTGTGGCTGCGCCGCATGATCTGCCGTCCGCCTGGAGCCGCGTAGGTCTCCCGCACGTCAGTGTCGGAAGCGACACGAGGCACGAACCAGTAGGCCATGTGCAGCCCGGTCCGCCAGTACACGTCCGTCCCCTCGGGCAGGATGTCGCGGCGGATCCGGGATCCCTGACCGTCTGCGCCGACGAGCAGGTCGAACGTCTCGTCCGAGCCGTCGGAGAAGTGCGCGACGACCTCGTCCTGCGTCTGGTCGAACCCCTCGACGGTCAGCCCGAAGCGGTACTCGACGTCCTCCTTCGTGGCGTCGTGGAGGATGCGCACGAGGTCACCGCGCATGATCTCGAACTCCGAGGTGAGCGTCTGCTTCCCCTGACCGGAGGTGTTGGCCATGATCGCGCCGAGCCGTCGTCCCGATCCGTTCACGAACGCGACACCGGGCTCGGCGACGAGGTGCGCCCGGACCTCGTCCAACAGGCCCATCGCCGTGATCGCCTCGATGCCCTGCCCGCGCAGGTCGACCTGCGCCCCCGTGGCCCGCAGCGCCGGGTACCGCTCCGCCACCGTGACCCGATGACCAGCTCGCGCCAGCCAGAAGGCCAGCGCAGGACCGGCGACTCCCCCGCCGGCGACGAGCACCTTCAGCGACTTCTTCTGCTTCGTGACCATGGTGCGTCTCCCGCTTCCCTATCAGTGATAGTGGGAGTGTGCGCCTATCAGCGATAGTCTGTCAAGCATGGCGAAGATCGATCGGGCTGTCGCAGTCCAGGAAGCACTGGCGTTGCTCGACGAAGTCGGTCTCGACGGGGTGAGCACCCGGGCGGTGGCGCGGCGGCTCGGCGTGGAGCAACCGTCCCTGTACTGGCACTTCAAGAACAAGCAGGAGCTGTTGGCGGCGATGGCCGCGGCCGTGCTCGAGCGGCAGGATGCGCTCCCGTTGCCGCAGCCGGGCGACGACTGGAGGTCATGGTTCCTCGAGAACTACCGGAGCTTCCGCAGCGCCCTCCTGGCGCATCGCGACGGAGCGCGCCTCCACGCCGGGTCCGTCCCTGACGGCGCTTCCCGGGAACGGCTCCTGCAGAAGTTCGCGTTCCTGGTCGACGCCGGTGTCGCCCAGCAGAACGCGATCGCGGGGATGCTCGCGGCGAGCCGGTTCACCGTCGGCAGCGCCCTCGAGCAGCAGGCCGATCCGGACGCAGACGAACCAGCGGCTCCAGCAGCAGCCGGACAGCTCACCGTCCCCACACACGACCAGGCCTTCGAGGCGGGCCTGCTGATGCTACTCACCGGCCTCGAAGCTGCCAGCGCGACTTGACTGCCCCGTCACCCCTCCGCTGCGTCGCCGTCGAACGACTGCCGGTTGACGGCGATCGTCTGCTGGTGCTCCTGCACCCAGTCGGCGAGGGCGAGCGCCACGTGCTGCAGTGACCGCCCGAGATCGGTGAGCTCGTACTCGACCCGGGGTGGCACCTGGGCGTGCACGGTCCGCGACACGAGCCCGTCGCGCTCGAGCGCGCGCAGGGTCACGGTCAGCATCCGTCGGGAGATGCCCGGGATCACCTCGGAGAGCTCGGTGAACCGCCGCCGATCGTCGCCGAGCACGCCGATCACCAGGAGCGTCCACTTGTCGCCCATGCGCGACAGCAGCGACCGGAAGAGCTCCGGGTCCTCGCTCGTGCACAGCTCAGCCATCGTGGGCATGGTCTCGTCGAGCCTGGCCTGCAACGACTTCAGCGCCGTCTGCTCCATCGAGTTCCCTCCCGTCGTTACCGCCGGGTAACAGGGGGTCGTTTGCGGTAACGCGAGCCCGGCGGGCAGGGTTACTGATCGTAACTGTAGCCGGGGTCGCCGACCCGGGCACGATCGAAGGACTGTCATGACCCTGTTCCGTCTGGACGCCAGCATCCGCACCGACGGCTCCACCAGCCGAGCCCTCGGCGACATCGTCGAGGCCGAGTGGAGCGCCGTGCACGCGGGCTCCACCGTGACCCGCCGTCACGTCGGCGCTGAGCCCCTGCCCGCCGATGCCTGGGCGAACGCCGTCGGCGCGTCCATGACGCCCGAGGCCGAGCGCACGCCGGCCCAGGTCGCCGCGGTCACCCTCGCGAGGCAGCTGACCGACGAGCTCGCCGGAGCCGACGCACTGCTGTTCGCCGTGCCGCTCTACAACTTCGGCGTCTCGCAGCACTTCAAGTCCTACGTCGACCTGGTGCTGACCGATCCGCGCATGGCACCCGGCGCGGTCCCGGTCACCGTGGGCAAGCCCGCCGTCCTGGTCACGGTGCAGGGCGGCAACTACTCCGCCGGCACGCCCCGGGAGGGCTGGGACCACGCCACGGCCTGGATGCGGCGCATCCTCGAGGACGTCTGGCAGCTCGACCTCGACGTGGTGACGCGCGAGTTCACGCTCGTCGGGGTGAACCCCGCCCTCGACCAGTTCACGGAGCTGGCCGACGAGTTGCGGGTCCGTGCCGAGGAGGAGGCGGCCCGGCACGGCCGCACGTTGGCGGCCCTGCCGAAGGCCGCCTGAACAGGCGGCTGCGCGCGTCCAGCTCGTGGACGCCGGACGGGAGGCTCGGATCCAGCTGGCACCGAGCCTCCAGTCCGTCCCGCCCACGATGGGTGCACCTGTCGTCGGCGCGACCAGACAGAACTGTGTCAGTGCCGGTCTGGATCGGTGCCCGCGAACACGGACGGGTAGTCGTCCACTCCTGCCCATCGCTGCACCGGCCAGGAGATGGCCACAGCGCGACCGACGACGTCCTGCTCCGGGACGAACCCCTTCGAGGGGAGGCCCTGGTGTGCGCGGGAGTCAGCGGACTCGTACCGGTTGTCCCCCATCACCCACAGTTCCCCTGGAGGCACCGTCACGTCGAAGGACGTACCGGAGGCCGCCTCTCCCGCCTGCTTGCGGACGTAGGGCTCGCTGAGCGGGACTCCGTTGACCTCCATCTGCCCGAGCGCGTTGCAACACTGCACGTGGTCGCCGGGCAGTCCGATCACACGCTTCACGAGGTGGTTGCCGCTGTCCGAGCCGAGACCAACCATGCTGAGAGCGTCGGACACGAAGGAGCGCGGCCGGAGAGATCGGCCTTCTGACGATCCGGCCGAATCGAGCCAGCCCCCCGGGTCGCTGAACACGACGACGTCGCCGCGGTGGATCGTCGCGCGTTCGTTGACGATGACGTGGTCATCGATCTGGAGCGTGTTCTCCATCGACCCGGACGGGATCCAGAAGGAGCGGATGAGGAAGGTCTTGACGAGGAAGGAGACCAGGAGCGCTGCGAGCACGATGATCAGCAGGTCCCGCAGGAACCGGAGCGTGCTGTTCGACTGTCGTGTTCCCGTCGACTCACCCATGGGACGCACACTAGATGCGCTCACCGAGTCGAAGGTGTGGATTCGTCGCCTGAATCGACGGAGCGCGCATGGTGACGGCACAGTCTGCGAGAACCGTCGGTGGACCGGGCACGTCCGCGAACCGCCCGCAGCGCTCTGAGCAGCGCCGGCAGCCGCCTCGGGCAACGACTGCTGGCGTGGGTGGAGGCGAGAGCTGCCGAGCGCCGAGCGGCCTTCGTGCGGCTCGACTGTGCAACGGACAACCCCAGCCTGCGACGCTTCTACGAACAGCAGGGGTTCCGGCACGTTCGTGACGTGACGGTGACCGCGTTCGGCGGCGGACGGCAACTCGCTTCCAGCCTCTACGAACGCGAGCTGGGCCTGGGACCCTGGGGAGCATGACACTCTTCGGTGACCGAGTCGCGCTCGAGGCGATCTCACCAGCGCTGGCCCATCGCATCGTCGCGCGTGACGAGCGTCCCGGCGACGACTGGCACCCCGAGTACCCGTTCGTCGACGAACTGGACCCCCTCCGCTCACTCGCTGCTGAGACCGCTTCGGATCAGGACTTCACCATGTACCTCGTGCGGCGTCGCTCAGATGGTCTCGCCGTCGGCGGCTTCGGGTTCTTCGGTCCGCCGGACGACACGGGCACCGTCGAGTTCGGCTACGGCCTGGTCCCCGCAGTCCGAGGAGCGGGACTCGCGAGCGAGGCCGTGCACCTGGGGCTGCGGCACGCCACGGAGCGCGGCGCGCGGATCGCACTTGCGGACACGGACCTCGAGAACATCGCCTCGCAACGTGTCCTGGAGAAGAACGGACTCACCGAGATCCAGCGCAACCAGACCCACGTGTTCTACCGACGCGAACTCTCGGCCCTGTAGGCGATCGCCGGGCAGGCACTTACCGTGACGGGATGCGCCGACGCCACGACCCGTCCGTGGACCGATGGGCACCGCTGTCCGTGACGCACGTGCGGGAGGTCATCGCGGGCAGCCCTGCGTGGCTCTCCGGCGGGTTCGGCATCGACATCGTCCTCGGGTACAGCTCACGCGCGCATGGCGACATCGACGTCAGCATCGTCGATGCCGACTTCCCCGCCTTCGCCGCGACGCTCCCCCGGTGGATGCAGCTCTTCGCCGCGCAGTCAGGGCAGCTCGCGCCGATCGACGAAGCCGTCGACACGGAGCCGGTGGACAACGTCTGGTGTCGCGACGAGCGATCCGGGCTCTGGTGCCTCCAGGTCAACCGAGAGACCGGCGACAGCGACACGTGGCTCTACCGCCGCGACCCGACGATCCAGCGTGCGTGGTCCGCGGCAGTCCTCGACGTCGACGGGTTGCGGGTCGTGGCGCCCGAGGTGCAACTGCTCTGGAAGTCAGCGCACCCGTCGGCGAAGGACGAATCGGACCGAGCAGCGGTGACGCCGTTGCTGGATGACGAGGCGCGTCAGTGGCTCCACGAAGCGATCGCGCGGGCACATCCTGGATCGCCCTGGGCCAACGCGTTCCGGTGACGTCGCGGCAGACGGTCACCGACGCAGCGGTTCCGCCGGCCGCTCCCGTCTGCTGGCCGGTCCTGCCCCGGGACCACATCCTGAGTCGCCGGCGATGCGCGACCAGATCTCCAAGTCGACACGACCGGCATGGATGAACCCGGCGTTCCGCGCCACGCCCTCGAAGGTGAAGCCCGCTCGCACGGCCACTGCCGCCGATGCGCGGTTCCCAGTGGCGATTCGGAGTTCGACGCGCTCGAACGACCGCTCGACCAGGAGCCACTTCGCCCGAGCGTCGACGGCTGCTGACGCGTGCCCGCAGCCACGGTAGGAGAGCTTGAGCCAGTACCCGATCTCAGCAGTCCGAGCTCGCCAGTTGATCCGTTTGACGTCGATGCACCCAGCCAGGGCGCCGTCGACCCGAATGCACCTCACGAGCCCGGCACCGCTGGTGCGAATCGACTCAGTCACGTTCGTGCTCCACTCCTCCGCGAGTGCGACCGGATACGGATACGGATCCGGAAGCGGGAGCCATCGCCTGATCTCGCTGTCCTCCACCGCAGTTGCCAGCGCGGTGGCGTCGGACGCGGTGAAGCCGGTCAGATCCGCCGCGTCCTCGACCTTGATGACGACATCGGGGAGAACATGCATGTGACCAGTCTCGTGGACGGAAGGCGTGTCGTCCTCGCGCCCTCAGGCAGCCGATGCGCACACCCAGCCTCGGATGGCTGTCGCAATGGTCTGGGTAGTGGCAGGACTCTTCAACCTGACTCTCGTGAGCTTCTTCGGCTTGTACACGATCGCCGACGAACGGGCAGTGGATCGATCGGAGGCGACAGGCGAGTTCGACCCGTCCCAGTTGCTGCCGCGCTCCGTGGCGCTCTGGTTGGTCGCGCATGCGTCCATCGCCCTTCTCATCGTGCTCGACGTGGTGGGCATCGCGCTCTTCGTGCGCGCTCGGCGACGGCGTCGAACCGCAGCGTGATGACCGGCGCCTCAACGGCGCCTCCACCATCCAGGAGAGAGGGCTGAGCACGACCCAGCCTCGTGGCACTCGTCGGTCAGCCTCCGGACGGCGATCCCACGGTCAGGCGACCGTGGTCGACGTCCAGTACCGCGGCCGTCCCGAGCGGCACGGTGACCAGGTCCTCGACGTGACCCAAGGGAAGCCCACCGAGCACCGGGACGCCGAGCGCATCGAAGTGGTCGCGGAGGGTGTCGACGATGCTCCAGCCGCGGTCCTCGTAGCCGACGAACTGATCGATGCTGCCGAGCGCCACACCCGCGACACCGTCGAGCGCTCCGGAGTACCGGAGCTGCGTCAGCGCCCGATCGACCATCCCCAACCCCGCCGCCCGGTTGATCTCGAGCAGCAGGATCCCGCCTGCCAGGTCGAGGTCCACCACCCCGACCGACCGCGCCAGCATCTCGAGGTTCCCGCCGAGGAGCGGTCCCTCGGCGGTCCCCGTCCTCGTCAATCCGGCCGAGAGGGCTCCGCGATCGGCGTCGACGACCGTGTCCGCGTCCTCCGTGAGCAACCGCCGGACGTGATCAGCGTGGGCACCGGCGATCGCACCGTGCAGCGTCGGGACGCCCGCGGCGTTCCAGACCTGGTGGAGGGCCGTGATGTCGCTGTACCCGACGAGCAGCTTCGGGTCGGCGCGGAGTGCATCGACGTCGACGTCCGGAACGATGCGGAAACTGCCGCACCCTCCGACGGAGGCGATCACCGCACGGATCTCCGGATCCCGGATCGCGTCGTTGAGATCCGCCGCGCGGTCGACGTCGCTGCCGGCGAGGTACCCGCGACGGTCGAGCGTGTGTGGCGCGATGACCGCACGGAGACCCCATGCCTCGACCTGCCGCGCGATCCAGTCCGGCACGGACTGCTCCGGCCACGACGCAGGCGAGACGATCGCGACTGTGTCACCGGCGGTCAAGGAGCGTGGCCGCAGCATCGTTGCTTCCATGTCTCGGACCCTATCCGCCGCCACCGCCACCGCCACCGTTGCATCCGGGCCCGCTTCCGCAGCGCTCGCTAGGCTTGATCGGTGAGGACCGTCGGCTCCGGAGCGTCAGCGACACGGACGACACGGACGACGCGGAGCGCGAGCTCGGTGGTCTTCCGGCGACCAGGAGCCTGCCCCGCGGCGTCGGACAGCTGGTGGAGACGAGAGAGGAGCCCGCCCATGACTGAGCCGGAGCGGGCTGACCCGACGCCGACGGGCGACGAGACGGCCGTGTCGCGTCGCACGCTGCAGGGCGTGCGACTCGCGAACCTGGTCAGCATCGTCGCCACCGCCCTCATGGCAGTGCTCGTCGTGGTGACGGTGCCCCTGTCCACGACCGTCGAGCACTCCCGATTGAGTCGCGGATGGGACCTGCCGGTCGTCATCCTGGCTGTGGTGCCGCTGGTGCTGCTGCCCCCGTACGTCACGACCGGCAGGCACCGCCCCGAGGACCTGCCGGCGAGGCAGCGGAAGGGGTTCGTCCTCGCCGCCAGCGTCTACCTCGCGCTCATGGTCGGGGCGCAGGTCGCCATGGGCTGGGGGTTCCTCCGCGCCGGTGGAGTCTGGTGAAAGACCAGACCGCGACTGACGACGGGGCGTGTCCGCCACCGCCGCACCGCCTGGTCGACGCACGGCGTGACGGACGGGAGGCTCGGTGCCAGCTGGCACCGAGCCTCCCGTCCGTCATCTGGTCGCGACCAGGACCCGACGACTAGCGCTTCAGGTTCGTCAGCTCCTGCAGCACCTCGTCCGAGGTGGTGATGATGCGGGCGTTCGCCTGGAAGCCGCGCTGCGCGACGATCAGGTTCGTGAACTCCTGCGACAGGTCGACGTTCGACATCTCGAGCGTGCCGGACGCGAGCGACCCGATGCCCGCGGAACCGGGGGTGCCGACCCTCGCCTCCCCCGAGTTCGCGGTGGTGCGGTAGCCGGACGCGCCGGTCTTCTCGAGGCCGGCCGGGTTCGCGAAGGTCGCGAGGGCGATGCGGCCGATGGCGAGCGACGAGCCGTTCGAGAAGCTGCCGACGACGGTGCCGTCCTTCGAGATCGAGTAGCCCTTGAGCGACCCGGCCTCGTGGCCGTTCTGCGACGAGATCGACGCGGTGTTGAGCGACGCGAAGCCGGAGAGCTGCGTCATGTCGACGGTGATGCCGCCGACCGCGATGGTGCCGCCGGAGGCGATGGAGCCGTCGGCCTTGAAGGTCATGTCGGCGGTCTTCGAGGTCCCCTGGCCGTTGCTGGCCGTGACGGTCCAGCCCGTGGTCGTGCGCTGGTACGCGAGCGACATCGTGTGCTTGGTGCCGTACTGGTCGTAGACGGTGGCGTCGCGGTTCAGCGTCTGGCCGACGGCGGTGTCGGAGGGCAGGTTGCCCGTGACGGTCGCCGAGCTGGTGGCCGTGGCGGGGGCCGCCGCCTCGATCGGGAGCGTGATGTCGGTCAGGCCGCCACCGTCGTTGACGACGCCGTTGGTGGCCGGGTAGCCCTGGACGATCTTGCCGTCGGAGCTGACCAGACGACCGGTCGCGTCGAAGTCGAAGGCGCCGGCACGGCTGTAGACGGTCTCGTTGCCGAGGCGGGTGACGAAGAAGCCGTCGCCGGAGATCATCAGGTCGGTCGCCTTGCCGGTGGCCTGCGCCGAGCCCTGCGCGAAGTTCGTGGAGACGCCGGCGACCTGCACGCCGAGGCCGATCTGGGCGGGGTTCGTGCCGCCGATGCCGGTCTGCGGTCCCCCGGCACCCTGGGTCATCTGCGACAGGGTGTCCTGGAAGACGGTCGACGAGGCCTTGAAGCCGACGGTGTTCACGTTGGCGATGTTGTTGCCCGTGACGTCGAGCATCTCCTGGTGCGAGCGGAGGCCGGAGATCCCGGAGTAGAGCGAGCGGAGCATGGTGTGTCCCTTTCAGGGCGAGGAAGAAGAGTGGAGAGCAGGGGGAGGTGGATCAGGAGGCGGTCTTGATACCGGAGATCACGTCGAGATCGACCTCCTTCCCGTTCACGGTCACGGTCGGGACGCTCTGTGCGTACGAGACCGCCGAAGCGGTCCCGGTGATCGAGGCCCCTGACACGGCGTCCGTGTAGCTGACCTGCTTGCCCACGAGGTTCGCCGCGGCGATCCGCATCTGCAACGAGAAGTTCTCGTTCCCCGTGGTGGTCTGGTTGGTGACCTGTTCCATCATCGCGAGCTGCGTCTGCTGGCTGATCATCTGGTTGGTGTCCATCGGCGACGACGGGTCCTGGTTCCGCAGCTGCGTGACGAGCAGCTTCATGAAGACCTCGGAGTCCATCGTCTGGGACGTCTTCGAGCTGCTGTTCGCAGCGAGTGCGGCGGCCTGCGCGGCCTGGTCCACACTCCCGGTGATCCCGTCGATCGGCATGGTGTCTGTTCCTTGTCGTCAGGCCTCAGGCGAGGACGTCGAGTCCCGCGGTGCGGACGGTGGTGGGTGTGGGACGCAGGGTGCGTGCGGTGGTGGGGCGAGCCTCCCGGTCGTCGTCGGCTGCGCGCCCACCGGCGGCCGGACGCCCGTCGCGACCAGCGGACTCGCCGGTCGGTCGGTCCGGGTGGTTCTGCGACGACAGGTCGAGCGTCGTCGAGACGCCGCTGCCGGCAGCGTCGCGCCGCAGGTCGGGCAGGACCTGGCGGACCGCGTCGCGCCCGGCGTCCGAGGCGGCGAACAGCTCGACGTGCATCCCGTGCGCCCCGACGGCAGCCCGCACCGTGACCGGCCCGAGCGTGTCGGGCACCAGGTGGACGGTGACGACGTGCTCACCGGCACCGGCGTGCGCCAGCGTGAACAGCGGCCGCGCGAGCTGCTGCGCGAGCGGTGCGGGTGCCGGGGCCGTCGGTGCAGCCGGTGCCGTGGCTGACGCCGGCGCGGCCGGTGCGGTCGTCGGGAGCGCGAAGGCCACCTCCGGCGCGCGGCCGGTCGGTCCGGCCTGGAGGCCCGGGTCGGCCTGCTCCCGCTGGCTCGCCTCGGCACGGTGGCCGGGCTCGGTCGTCGTGGTCGCGACGACCGCGGCGGCAGCAGCTGCGGCGGCTGGCGTGGTGGCGGCTGGCGCGGTGGCGGTGACCGGCTTGGTGGCGGTGACCGGCGTGGTGGCGATGGGCACCCCGGCAGGGGCCACCGCGCCAGCGGGTACGGGTACGGGCCCGGCGGTCGGCGCGGCGGAGGCTGGCGCAGCGGGGGTCGGCTCGCCGGAGGTCGGTGCAGCGGCGGTCGGCTCGCCGGAGGTCGGTGCAGCGGCGGTCGGTCGCGCGGCGTGCGTCGGGGCGACAGTCGGCCCGTCAACGCTCGCAGCGGCAGCGGCAGGCGTGGCAACGGCGGCGGCAGGCGTGGCAGCGGCAGCGGCAGCGGCAGCGGCAGCGGCAGCGGCAGGCTCGGCGGCAGCGGCAGGCGTGGCAGCGGCGCCGCCCACGCCAGCCGACGAGGCTCGTGCTGCGCGACCGAACTCCGTCCCCACAACCCGAGCCACGTCTCCCAGCGCGAGCCTCGGTTCCGCGACAGCGTCGGTGGCGGCAGGCGGGACGGCCTCCGTGGCCGAGGTTCGCGCTCCCGGACCGAACACAGCTCCTGCGACGCGAGCCACGTCTGCCAACGCGAGACTCGGATCGGCGGTCAGCGGCGCGGCGACGTCGATCGGCGCGATGGCATCGCCCGACGCGGCCGCGTCCTCCGGGGCCGAGGCTCGCGCTGCCGGACCGAACTCGCGGCCCGCGGCGCGAGGTGCGTCGCCCTGCGCGAGACTCGGGTCGGCGACTGCCACTGCCGGGTCCCCGACGGCGCGCATGGCGGCGTCGAACCCGGCGTCCGTGCCGGCAGCGCGGCCGGAGCCGGACGCCGCCGATCCCCCACGGGCGGGGCCCGCGGGTGCGTTCGGTGCGATGGTCATGCTCATGCGGCGGCCTTCCCGGTCTGCAGCAGCGACATCAGCGCGGCGGTCTGCAGGTCGGTGCCGCCGGCGGACGGCGCGGCGGAGACGGCGTGGGCGGCCTTCGTCGCGGCGGCGTCCTGCGCGGACGGCACGATGCGCCGGATGGTCGCGATGTCGCTGTCCTTGTACCAGTTGTCGACGATCCGGACGTCCTTGCCGGGGCGGGGCGCGTGCAGCACCTTGCCGTCGCCGACGTAGATGACGACGTGGCCCTCGCCCTTGGGGATGATGAGGTCACCGGGCTGCGCGTTCGCGAGGGACCCGACCTCGGTGCCCATCTTCGCCTGGTCCGGCACGACGCGGGGCATCTTCACGCCGAGGTCCTTGAAGACCGTCTGCACGAGCCCGGAGCAGTCCATGCCGGCGGTCGTGGTGCCGCCGAACACGTACGGCACGCCGAGGTACTTCTTCGCGTCCGCGACGACGTCGTCCCCGGAGGCACCGCTGCCCGTCGCGACCGTCCCGGCACCGGCGTCCACGGAGGTCGCTGGTGCAGCGGGAGCCACCGTGGCAGCAGCGGCAGCTCCGGTCGTCGTCCCGGTGCCCGTCGAGCCGTTCGCGCCGGCGAGGGCCGAGGCGAACGCCGTCGAGGAGTCCGCCGCCGAGCCCGGGGCGGCCACCGTCCGGGTGGCTCCCCCGTTCTGCAGGGTGTCGATCTGGGAGCGGATCTCGGAGATCCGGCTCAACACGGCGTCGAGGCTCATCGAGCACCACCTTCCTGGCGGCCACGTGCCGCGATCTCGTCGAGCACGGTCTGTTCCGTGCGGAGTTCCTCGGCCGCCACGCGCGTGCCGTGCTGCTCCTCGAGCTTCTCCAGCCCGAGTGCCGACCGGCGTGCGGCGGTGTACGCGTCCTGCGCCCGGTCGGCGTCGACGCGGCGGTTCTGCACCACGGCGTCGAGCTCCTGGAGCATCCCGCGGGTCGCGGCACGCGCGGCGGCCACGGCGCTCAGGGTCGCGGCGTCCTGGATCGGCATCGCGACACCGGTGTCCTCGAGCGTGCGACGGGCGGCGATGCGAGCGTCGGCGGCCTCGCGGACGCGGTCGTTCGCGGTCGCCAGGGACGCCGCGGCACGGTCCTGTTCGGTGTGCCGCAGGCGCAGGAGCCCGGCGAGCGGGAAGCGGCGGTTCACCGGAGGCCCCCGAGCTGCTGGACCAGTCCGCCGAGGCGCTGCCACGAGTCGGTGGCGGTGACGCGCTCGTCCATGCCCTGGCGCAGGAACGCGTTGATCGCGTCCTCGTGGTCCACGGCGGCGTCGACGAGCGGGTTCGAGCCACGCTGGTAGGCGCCGACGTCGAGCAGGTCCTGCGCGGCCGTGCGGGCGGCCATCACCGTCCGGAGCATCGTGGCCGCGGCGCGTTCCTCGGGCGACGTGACCTTCGACGCCACGCGCGAGATCGACCCGAGGGCGTCGACGGACGGGAAGTGCCCGGTCACGGCGAGCTTGCGGTCGAGCACGACGTGCCCGTCGAGGATGCTGCGCGCGGAGTCGGCGATCGGCTCGTTGTGGTCGTCGCCGTCCACGAGCACCGTGTACAGGCCCGTGATGCTCCCGACGCGGTCGGTGCCCGCGCGCTCGAGCAGTCCGGCGAGGACGGAGAACGTCGACGGCGGGTAGCCCCGCGTGGCCGGCGGCTCCCCCACGGACAGGCCGATCTCCCGCTGCGCCATCGCGACGCGGGTGAGCGAGTCCATCATCAGCACGACGTCCTGCCCGGCGTCACGGAACGACTCCGCGATCCGGGTGGCGACGAACGCGGCACGCAGGCGCATCAGCGCGGGCTCGTCCGAGGTGGACACGACGACGATCGAGCGGGCGAGGCCCTCGGCGCCGAGGTCGTCCTCGAGGAACTCGCGCACCTCGCGGCCACGCTCCCCGACCAGGGCGATCACGTTGACGGCGGCGTCGCTGCCCCGCGCGATCATCGACAGCAGCGAGGACTTGCCGACGCCGGACCCGGCGAACAGGCCCATGCGCTGGCCGCGGCCGACGGTCGTCAGGGTGTCGAGCACCCGGACGCCGAGCTGCAGAGGGGTGTCGATGCGGGTTCGGGCCATCGCGTTCGGGGTGGCGTGGTCGAGCTCGACCCAGTCGTCGGCGTCGAGCGGGCCGCGGTCGTCGATCGGACGCCCGAGCCCGTCGAGCACACGCCCGAACAGCCCGCGGCCGGTCGGCACCAGCACCGGACGACCCGTGGGCCGTGCCGGGGTGCCGGCGGTGATCCCGGTCAGGCGCCCGAGCGGCATGCAGCGGACCCCGGTCACGTCGGTGGCGACGACCTCGACGGCGGTCTGTGGTCCGTCCTCGTGGCCGACGAGCACGACCTCGCCGATGCGGGCGTCGAGGCCGGCGACGGTCAGTCCGAGCCCGACCGCGCTCGTGACGACACCGACCCGCTGCGGTGCGGCGAGGGCGACGGCCGCGTCGAGCGCGCGGGGACGGAGGAGCGTCGCGGTCACGCGGACACCCCCAGTGCGTCCTTCGCGCGGTCGAGCGCGACACCGATGCGGGCGTCGAGCACACCGTCGGGCAGGTCGACGACGGCGTCGCCGTCGGCGAGCGTGACGTCGGCGCGCACCGCGACCGGCAGGTCGAGGGCGGCGACCGCGGCGGCGTCGGCCGGGCTGAGCCGGACGGCGATCGCGACGGTGTGGTCGACCAGGGCGAGCGCACGGCGGACGGTGGCCTCCGCACCGGACGCGGGGACAGCCTCCAGTCCGTCAGCGTGACCACTCACCGGACGGGAGGCGCGGATCGCGTACCCGACGGCGGCGTCGGCCAGCTCCATGGCCGCCTCCACCACCGACTGCTCGGCGGACTCCAGCACCGGCACGGCGCGCGCGAGGAGCGCGTCGGTCGCGGCGGCCAGCGCGGCGACCCGGCGGGCCGTCTCGGCCTCCAGGGCGGCGGACCGGGCGGCGTGCTCGGCGTCGAGCCGGGCACGGAGCGCCTCGGTCTCGGCGTGCGCCGCACGGAGCCCGGCGGCGTACCCGGCGGCGTGGCCACGGACCTCGGCACTGGCGACCCGGTTCGCGAACCCGGCGTCGGCGACGACGGGGAACGCCAGGCGTTCGAAGGTGTCAGTCAACGAGCTCGTCCTCCTCGGCGCGGTGCACGGTGATGACGCCCTGCGCCTCGAGCTCGCGCACGGAGCGGACGACCTCGGCACGCGCTTCCTCGACCTGCGAGACACGGACCGGGCCCATCGACTGCAGTTCGTCGTCGAGCAGCTGGCGGTTGCGCTCGGACACGTTCGCGCGGATGGTCTCGGTGACCGGGCCAGCTGCGCCCTTCATGGCGGTCGCGAGGATCTTCGAGTCGATGCCGCGCAGGACCTGCTGGATGTCGCGGGACTCGAGCTTGACGATGTCCTCGAACGTGAGCATGCGGGAGCGGATGTCCTCGGCGAGCTCGGGGTCGCGGGCCTCGAGGCCGTCGAGCACGGCCTTCTCGGTGGCGACGTCGGAGCGGTTGATGATGTCGACGAGCGGCTGGATGCCCCCGACGACCTCGACGCTCTCGCGCGGCGACACGACGGCGCCGGCACGCTGGCGGAGCACGCCGGCGACGATCCCGACGGACTCGGGGGTGGCGGAGCCCATGGTGGCGAACGCCTGCGCGACGTCGGTTCGGGCGTGGTCGTCGACCCCGGCGAGCACGGCGCTGGCCTGTGCGGGCTTGAGGTGGGCGAGCACGAGGGCGATCGTCTGCGGCAGCTCGCCCTCGAGCAGGGACACGACCTGCCCGGGTTCGGCGTCGTCGAGGAAGTCGAACGACTGCCCGGCCAGGTTCGACGCCAACCGGTCCATCACGCCGGCGGCGCGCTCGGAGCCGAACGAGGCCTCGAGCAGCCCCATCGCGGCGTCCTTGCCACCGCGGCGCTGGCGACGACCGCTCTGGGTCATCCGGTGGAACTCGCTGAGGGTCTGGTCGACGACGGTGTCCTCGACGCGGCGCATCCGGACGATCTCGGCGGAGATCTCCTCGGCCTCGAGCTCGGAGAACTGCTTCATCACCTCGGCGGCGCGGTCGGTCTCCATCTGCATGAGGATCAGCGCGACCTTCTGCGCACCGCTCAGGGAGCGGTCGCCGGCCTTGACCGCGGGGCCGTTCACACCGGGCTCCGGTCGTCCAGGAGCCCGCGGAGCAGGTCGGCCGTGCGCTTCGGGTCACGCTCGGCCAGGGCGGAGATGTCCTGGCGGCGGCGCTCGGCCGTGACCTCGTCCGTGGTCAGGATCTCGGTCGGGGCGTCGTCGTGCGGCATCGTCGGCAGGGCGACCGTGGCCGGGTCACTGCCGGCGAGCAATCCGGCGCGGGCGTCGGCGGCGTCGACGGCCATCGGCAGCTCGAACGCGGTGCCGAAGGCGTCGAGCTCGCCGACGTCGACGGTCTCGCGCTCCTGACGGCGGCCGCGGCGGACGAGCACGATCATCAGCGTGATGAGGGCGAGCGCGATGCCCACCACGATGCCGGCGGTCCGGATGGCGGACCAGAGGGCCTCCTGCTGGTCCGACTCCTGCTGGGCCTTGAGCGCCTTCGCGGCGTCGTCGGCGGCGCTGGTGTCGAAGTCCATCATCGCGACCTTGACCTGGTCGCCGCGGGCGGTGTCGGTGCCGGCGGCGGCGGACACCAGGTCGTTGATGCTCTGCAGGTTCGCGCTCTGCACCGACGGGGCCTTGCTGTTCAGGGCGACCGACACCGTCTGGCGGTCGACGGCACCGGCGGGGATCTGCGTCGTCTCGGTGGTGTGGTCGACGGCGTTGTTCTTCGTGGCCGACTCGTTCTTGTAGCCGTCGTCGCCGGCAGTGGAACCGCTGGCGGCCGTGCCGTTCGGCACGGCGATGTTGTCGGGACCGAGGACGCCCGTCGCGCCCTTGCCACCGGCGCCACTGCCGGCGCCGTACTGCTCGGTCGTGGACGACTCGTTCAGCGCGACCGGGCCGGTGGTCGGCGTCGTGTACGACTCCGCCGTGCGGGTGCCCGTGTTCTGGTTCATCGTCGCGGAGACGACGACGCTGGCGTTCCCGACGCCGAGCGTGGTGTCGAGCAGGTCCTGGATCTTCTTGCTCGTCGCGGCGTCGTAGTCGGCGGCCTGGTCGCTGCCGGAGCCGGTCGCGCCGGTACCGACGGCGGAGAGCGTCTGGCCCTTCTGGTCCACGACGGACACGTCGGTGGTCTGCATGCCCTCGACTGCGGCGCTGGTCAGGTGCACGATCGCCTGGACCTGGTCGGTCGTGAGCTCGGTGCCGTTCTTCGTGGCGATGAACACCGACGCGGTCGGGTCCTTCTCCTCGGACACGAACACCGACTTCTTCGGGATCGCGAGCTGCACGGTGGCGGTCTGCACGCCGTCCATCGCGGAGATCGTCTTGGCGAGCTCGCCCTCGATCGCGCGCTTGTACGTGACGTCCTGCTGGAACTCGGAGCTGGTCACGCCCATCGTGTCGAGCAGCGAGTAGCCGCCCTCGTTCGACGACGGCAGCCCGTTCGACGCGGCCTTGAGCCGTTCCGTGTAGACCTTCGACTGCGGCACGAGGATCGTCGCGCCGCCGTCGGTGAGCTGGAACGGCACGCCGTCGGTCGTGAGCTGGTCGGTGACCGAGCTCGCGTCCGCCGCGGCCAGGCCGGTGAACAGCGGCGCGTAGGACGGCTTGCCGAGCCACGACGCCAGCGCGAAGCCGCCGAGCACGAGCGCGGCGACACCGATGATCGCGATGGTGCGCTGGGCGGCGGTGAAGCCCTTGACGTAGCCGCCGAGGCGACCGAACAGGTTCTGCAGTGCAGCGGGCATCAGGCCTGCATCCTCATGATCTCGTTGAAGGCGTCGACGCCCTTGTTGCGGACCGCGGCGACGAGCTCGAGCGTGACCTGTGCGCGGGTGGACGCGATGGTGGCGTCGTGGATGTCGTCGAGGTTGCCGGTGACCGCCTTGAGCGCGAGCGTCTTGGAGTCGCTCTGCAGCTGCTGCAGGCCGTCGACCGCGTTGCCGAGCGACGCGGCGAAGCCACTGCCGCCGGTGCCGCTGGTGGCCGAGGTGCCGATGTCGCTGCTCGTCCCGGAGACCGAGGTGAGCGCGTTCGTCATGGCGTTCGTGGTGACGCCGTTCACGCCGTCGATGGGCATCAGTTCTTCCCGATCTGCAGTGCCGCTTCGTAGGCGGTCTTGGCACGGTCGACCACGGCGGCGTTCGCCTGGTAGCCGCGCTGGGCCATGATGAGGTCCGCCATCTGTGTGCCGAGGTCGATGTCCGGCATGCGGACGTACCCTTCGGCGTTCGCGAGCGGGTTGTCCGGGTCGTACGTGACACGGCCGGCGGCGCTGCCGAACGCGGCGCCCTTGACGTAGGCGCCGGACACGCCGTTGCCCTCCTGCACCTCGACGTAGCGGGCCTGGAAGGCGGTGTCGTCCATGGACTTGACCGTGTTGACGTTGGCGATGTTGTCGGAGATCGCGTCGAGCCACTTGCGGTGCACGGTGAGGCCGGTGCTCGCGATCCCGATCGCGTCGAACGTGGTCACGAGTTCGTCCGCATCGCCGCACGGACGCTGGTGAGCTCGGAGTTCATCGCCTGCGTGGCGAACTGGTACCGGAGCACGGTGTCGATGTTCGACAGCGTCTCCTCGTCCAGGTTGACGTTGTTGCCGTTCGTGTTCGTCGGCTCGAGGCTGCGCGCCATGGTCGGCGTCGTCGAGCCCTTGCCGTCGACGATGGACTTCGCGAGCGCGTCCTCGAACTGCACCTTCTCGGCGTGGTAGTTCGTGGTGTTGATGTTCGCGATGTTGTTCGCGATCACGCGCTGGCGCATCGACAGCCCGTCGAGTGCGCTCTGCAGCGCTGCCGACGTCACGGAATCGAACACAGGGGTCCCCCTCGGACGCGGCGCCGTCACGTGTGGTGACGTCGCCGTGCGGTGGTGGCCGATCCCTGGCCGGTGGTCGAGCGATCCGTGCTCGTGTGGCGCTATCGGAGCCCGTCGCGGACCCCGTTAGCGCTCGCCCCGAACGGGGGCCGGGTCTGGTTCAGGCGGAGGCGTCGAGGTACACGGAGCGCTGCGGCGCGCGGGTCGCGTCGACCTGGCGGAGCGCACCGAGGTGCTCCAGCGCCTGCCGGCGGTCGCCTTCCAGCGTCGCCATCCGGTCCCGCTGCGCGGCGAGCAGCCGGGAGGCTCGTCCCGCCAGTGCGCGCGGCATCGGTCCCAGCCCGGTCGGCTCGTGCCACGGGGCCGGGTCGCCGTCGACCGTCGCCTGTTCCAGGGACGTGAGCACGGCCTCCCATGCGGTGGTGCCGTCGGTGTCGGCACCGGTGGTGCCGTCCGTGTCGGCTCCGCTGGTGCTGTCCGTGTCAGGCGACACCGAGTGCTCCGCCCGCGTGCGCGCCGACGACGGTCGGGGCGGCCGGCATCGCGGCGGCCGCGTCGTGCCAGGCTTGGCGGAGCGGTTCGAGGATGCGGACGCAGTCGCGCGTGGCCTGCACGTCGCGGTGCACGTTCGCGGTGATGAGCGACGTGGAGGCGTAGTTGTAGATCGCGAGCAGGCCCTCGCCGCCGTCCCACGCGTCGATGCGCAGGGTCGAGGACAGCTCGCCGACGATGGCCTGGGCGTGCAGGAGCTGGTCGCGGGCGGCGTCCCAGTCGGACCCGACCTGGGCGGCCTCGGCACGGTGCAGGTCGAGCAGCAGCCGGTCGTAGAGCATCGTGACGAGCTGGGCGGGCGTCGCGGAGAGCACCGACTCGTTCGTGTACTGGGCTCTGCGGCGCTGCGTCTGGTTCGTGTACATGAGGGTCTCCTGCTCAGCTCGACGAGGTCGAGGCGAGGTGGCTGGCGATGAAGCTCGACTGCGACTGGAGCTTGCTGAGGCTGGTCTCGAGCGCCGCGTACTGCGTCTGCAGCGTCGACTTCCGCGCCGCGAGGCGGTCGGTCCAGCGGTCGATCTGGTCGTTGAGGTCCTTGACCACGGCCTGCTGGCCGGTGATCGCGGTGGTGATGGAACCGGTGTACTTGTCCGACGCCGACGTCGCAGCGGCACCGACGGCGGTGGCCATCCCGGACAGGATCGCCTGGGTGCCCTGCGGGTCCGCGGCGAGGGCCTTCTGGAAGACGTCCGCGTCGAAGGTGAAGTCACCGGACCGGGTGATCGAGATGCCGATCGACGACGGGGACTTGCCGTTCACGGGGGCCGACATCGTGCTGGTCAGCCGCTGCACGGCGTCCCGGCTGCTGGCGTCGCCGAGGAGCACACCCGCCGTGGTCGTCGTCGCGCCCGTGGACGGGCTCGTCGTGCTGGTGACCTTGGTGTTCGAGGCGTAGTACGACGCGACCGCGTTGATCGCGTCGACGAGACCGGACGCGACCGCCTGGGCCTTGGTCGTGTCCTGCGCGACCGAGACGGTGACGGGGTCGGTGGTGGCCTGGGAGACGGTGACGTCCACGCCGGGCACGAGGTCGCGGAAGGTGTTCGACGCGCTCGTCACGGTCTGCGCGGCAGCGGTGCCGGCCCACAGCGTGACCGAGGCGTCGCTCGCCTGCTTGACGACCGCGGCCCCGGTCTCCGTGAGCACGTTCGTCGCCGTGCCCGCGGCGACCTCGTCGGCCGTCCCGCGGTGGACGGTGAAGGCACCGGCCGAACCGGAGGCGGTCGAGCTGAGCTGGAGCCGCCAGAGCCGGGTGCCGTCGGCCGCGGTCCCCGCCTGCACCTTGGTGGCGGTCACCCCGGCGCCGGACTTGGTGATCGCGGCGGCGACGTCGTCGAGGGAGCCGGACTTCGGCGTGACGGTCGTGGTCGTGCCGTCGGCCTTCTTGATGGTGAGCGGCTGTGCGTCCGCGGACCACGTCGACATCGCCGCGGTGACGCCGACCTGGGCGGACGCGGTGGACCCGACGGAGAAGCTGATGGACCCGGGGGCGGCGGTGGCGCTCGTGGCGACCGTGACCCCGGGTGACGAGCTGGTGGCGGAGAAGACGTCGAGGGACGCGGGCTTGGCGGCGTCGGTGGCCTTCGTCGCGAGGGTCTGCACCAGGGAGTTGATGGTCTGCAGGGACGAGACGAACGCGGTGGTCGCGGTGACCTTGTTCTTGAGGAGCGTCTGCGGGACCGTCTCGATGGACATCAGCGAGTTGATGAGGCTCGTGGTGTCCAGGCCGGAGACGAGTCCGTCGATGGCGAAGCTGCCGCTCGACACGGAGGACGTTGACATGGGTGCTCCTGTTCAACGGGGCAGATCGGGGCGCGCGCCGACGACGGCACGCAGGGGTGCGCCGCCCCCCGGGAGGCCTGAACTGTCCCGGAGGGCGGCGCTGGTCACGCGTCGCGCGTGGTGGCTAGCGGAGCAGCGACAGGACGCCCTGCGTGCTCTGGTTCGCCTGCGCGAGCATCGACGTGCCGGCCTGGCTGAGGATGTTGTCGCGCGTGTACTTGACCATCTCCTCCGCCATGTCGACGTCGGTGATGCGGGACTTCGCAGCGGTCAGGTTCTCCTTGGCCACGTTCGTCACGTTGATGGCGTGGTCGAAGCGGTTCTGGACGGCACCGATGTTGCTGCGAGCGGTCGAGACCGACTTGATCTGCGCGTCGATCGCCACGATCGCCTTCTGGGCGTTCGCGTTGGTGTCGAAGGCGATCTTGCCGTCGGTCCCCGTGGTGAGCGCGTCGGCCACCGTCTTCACGTTCGCCCCGGCGAGGTCGACGTCGATCTTGCTGGCGTCGTCGCCGTTCGCACCGACCTGGAACGTCAGCTTGCCGTCCCCGGCCGCACCGGCGGACCCGTCGAGCAGGTTGATGCCGTTGAAGTTGGTCGAGGCCGAGATGCGGGTGAGCTCCTTCTGGAGCTCGCCGACCTCGGTCGTGATGGCGGTGCGCGAGTCGGCGTTGTTGGAGTCGTTGCCGGCCTGCACGGCGAGGTCACGCATGCGCTGGAGGATGGAGTGGGTCTCGGTGAGGCCACCTTCAGCGGTCTGCACGACGGAGATGCCGTCCTGCGCGTTGCGGGCGGCGACCGTGAGGCCACCGACCTGGGACTTCAGCCCCTCGGAGATCGACAGACCGGCCGCGTCGTCGGCAGCACGGTTGATGCGGAGACCCGTCGAGAGCTTCTCGAGGGACTTCGACAGGTCGTTCTGCGTCGAGTTCAGGTTCCGGTACGTGTTGAGTGCCGAGAGGTTGGTGTTGATGGACATACCCATGGTGAATTCCTCCGTGAAGTGTGGGTCTTCGCCGGCCCGTCCGTGGGCTGGCATCGTTGCCTGTCGGCCGGTCGGCCGGAGGCGTTAGGAGAACGGGGACGGATTTCTCCGACATCGTCCTCCTGGTCTCAGCTCGCGACCACCTGGTGGGTCGCGGCCGCGTGCTGCACGGCGCGGGCGACCCCGGCCGTGGCGTTCGCGGCCACGCGGGCCAGGTAGGCGCTGCGGCGCGCGGCCGTGGTGCGCGACGCGGGTTCCGGGGCCGGCTGGCCGTCGCCGTAGTGCGTGGCGAGGCCGTCGCGGAGCAGGCGCATCGCCTCGGAGCGCTGCTGCGAGACGGCCGAGTGGGTGATGCCGAGCTCGGCGGCGACGTCGGTCACCGAGCGGTCCCCGAAGTAGACGGCCTCCACGACGAAGCGCATGCGCTCCGGCAGTGCCTCGACGGCGGCGCGGAGGTAGCGGTCGCGCTCGGTGTCGACGAGCTCGTCCCCGGGGAGCGGCAGGTCGGCGGCGACGGTGTCGTGCACGGTCTCGTCGATCGGGCTCGTCGTGCGGCCGGCGTCGCTCATCGCGTCCACGGCGGTCTGACGGTCCACGCCCATCGCGTCGGCGATCTCCTGCACGGAGACGCTGCGGCCGAGACGGGCGGACAGGGCCTCCTGCGTGGCGAGGACCTCGCGGATGCGCTTGCGGGTCCCCCGGCTCGCCCAGTCGGCTGAGCGCATGTCGTCCGCGAGCGCGCCGGTGATGCGCGTCCTGGCGTACGCGCCGAACGGGACGCCGAGTGTGGGGTCGAAGGCGTCGGCGGCCGCGACGAGGGCGAGCGAACCGACGGCGGCGAGGTCGTCGCGGTCGAGGTGGGTGGCACGGGCGCGGACGTCGGCGACGATGTAGCCCACGAGCGGCAGGTGCTCGACGATCATCGCGTTGCGTTCGGTGCGTTCCATTGGTCTTCCCCTGGTCGTCTCGTGCTGACTGACCCCGTCCGTGGGCACGACGAACACCGGCCGCGTGGTGGCCGGTCGGTACGCCGAGGTCCCGCCCGGTTCCCTCCGAGCGGTGCACCGACGCCGTTCCCGACGCCGTCCGGGTGTCCCCCGGTGGTGCGCTTCTGAAGGTAGCGGCTGGCAATCGGCTGGACACCCCTGTGAACGGCCCCAATGCGGGGGGACGAGGGGTCTGGATGGGTCCGCATTCGGGGGGACACGGGCAGGAGAACGACCGTTCCTGTCCCCTGTTCTGAGGGTGGCGGCGGGCCGCGTGGGGCGTCCTGCTTACGCGCTTCCCGGACTGGCCGATAGTCCATCGTGTCCGACTGGACGACCGACAACGGGAGGAGCTGATGAGCGTGAACGACCTGTCTGCCGTGCTCTGGCGCGAACGAGAGCTGCTCGAGATGCTCACCTTCAAGCTCGAGGAGGAGCAGCTGCTGCTCGCCGCCGGCCGCTCCCGCTGGGTCTCGCACGCCAGCCGTGAGGTCGAGCAGGTGCTCGCACGCCTCCGCACCACCGGCCTCGAGCGCAGCGCCCAGAGCGCCGCCGTCGCCGAGGAGTGGGGCGTCGACCCCGACGCTCCCCTGCGCGAGGTCGTCGCCGCTGCCCCGGCCGGCCCGTGGGGCGAGATCCTCGCGTCGCACCTGCAGGCGATGCTCGAACTGACGACGCAGATCGGCGCGCTCCGGGACGAGAACGACCGCTTCCTCCGCACCGCTGCACAGTCGACCGAGGAGACCCTCGCCGGGTCCGTCGGCGACACCGCCACCTACGACGCCGCCGGGGTCTCCGGGCGCTCGGACGGCGAGGCACGCCTCTTCGACGGGAGCCTGTAGCCATGGTGAGCACCTTCGGGTCCCTCGCGACCGCGTACTCCGGCCTGAGCGCCGCCCGTGCCGGCATCGACGTCACCGGGCAGAACATCGCCAACGCGAACACCGCGGGCTACACGCGGCAGCGCGTCACGCAGTCGTCGGTCCCCACGGCGCAGACGGGCTTCATGCGCGGCACCGCGGCCCTCGCCGGCCAGGGCGTCTCCATCGACGGGATCGCCCGGCTCGGCTCGATGACCCTCGACGCGGGTGTCCGTGCAGCCGCGGGTTCCTCCGCGTACGCCACCACCCGGGCCACCGCCCTCGATCAGCTCGAGACGGGGCTGCACGAGCCCGGCACCGACGGACTGTCCGCGAAGCTCGACGCGTTCTGGTCGTCGTGGAGCGACCTCGCGTCGCACACCGAGGACCCCGGCGCCGGGACCGCTCTCCTCGGCGCGGCCGGCACCGTCGTCGCCGCGCTCGCCAGTGGCTCGAAGGCCGTCGACGCCCAGTGGACGAGCGTCCGCGGAACGGTCGTCGGCCAGGTCCAGCAGCTCAACGACGCGGCGAAGCAGATCGCCGACCTGAACGGCCGCATCCGCGCCACCCTCGCCGGCGGCGGCAGCGCCAACGAGCTGCTCGACCAGCGCGACCAGCTCACCGAGCAGGTCGCATCGCTCGCGGGCGGCACCACCCGGACCAACGCCGACGGCACGGTCGACGTGCTCATCGGCGGGAACCCGCTCGTGCAGGGCAGCGATGCCCGGTCGATCGCCCTGGGCGGCGGCACCCGACTCAGCGACGGCGCGCCACTCACCCTGACCTGGACCTCCGGTTCCGGCTCGGCCGTCGGGCTCGGCGGCGGCTCCATCGCCGGCAACCTCTCCCTGCTCGCCCCGGCGAACCAGGGCGGGACGGGCGGCGCGCTCGCGCAGGCCTCCGCCGCCTACGACGCCACCGCCACCGCGATCGCGACGCAGGTGAACGCTGTGCACCGCACCGGCACGACCGCGGCCGGCGCCACCGGGACCGACTTCTTCGCGTTCGCTGCCGGGGGCCCCGCAGCGCAGGGCCTGACGGTCCTGCCCACCGACGCGAGCGGCCTCGCGACCCGGAACGCCGCCGGCGACCACGACGGCTCCGTCGCGGACGCCATCGGGCAGCTGGGCGCTGCCCTGGACGCTCCCGACCGCACCTGGTCCGCCTTCGTGGCGGGCGTGGGCACGGCCTCCCGGTCGGCGACGTCCGAGTCCACGCTCTCCGGCCTCGCGCTCACCAGCGCCAGGACCCAGCAGCAGTCCAGCGCGGGCGTCGACCTCGACGAGGAGAACGTCAACCTGCTGAGCTACCAGCACGCGTACCAGGGCGCGGCGCGCGTCCTGACCGCCGTCGACGAGATGCTCGACACCCTCATCAACCGCGTCGGCCTCGTCGGGAGGGGATGACCGTGATCGCCCGTGTGACCACCCAGATGTCCATGGCGGCAGCCACCAACCGGCTGCAGGCCGGAGCCGCGAAGCTCGCGCAGCTGACCGAGCAGGCCACCACGCTGAAGAACATCGGCAAGCCCTCCGACGACCCCGTCGGCACCGCGTCCGCGATGCAGGTCCGCAAGGAGCAGGCCGCGAACGCGCAGTTCACCCGCAACGCGGACGACGCCGCCGGCTGGCTCGCCACGACCGACAGCGCCCTCGGCGACGTGTACTCCGTGCTGGCCAAGGCCCGGGACCTGACGGTCCAGGCCGCCAACACCGGCAGCATGAGCGACACCGACCGGGACGCCGTCGTGACGCAGCTCCGCGCCCTGTCCGCCGACCTCGCCGCGTCCGCCAACACGAAGTACGGCTCCCGCTCCGTGTTCGCCGGCTCCACCACCGCGGCGACCGCGTTCGACCCGGCCACCGGGTGGGCGTCGTCCACGGCGACCGTGGACCGTCGCATCGGGGACGGCTCCTCGGTGCGCGTCGACACCTCCGGCCAGGCCGTGTTCGGCACCGGCAGCACCTCGGTGTTCGCTGCGATCGACTCCATCGTGACCGACCTGCAGAACGGCGTGAACGTGAACCCCCGGCTGAACGAGCTCGACGCGCACCTGACGACCGTGCGCGGCGTGCAGGCGGACGTCGGTGTGCGGCACGCGTCCGCGCTCACCGCGCAGTCCTCGTTGAAGTCCTCCTCGGTGGACCTCGAGGCCCGCCGGTCGTCGGTCGAGGACAAGGACCTCGCGAAGGCCGTCCTCGACCTCCAGCTCCAGCAGACCAACTACCAGGCAGCGCTCGCGGTCACCGCGAAGGTGCTGCAGCCGACCCTGATGGACTACCTCCGATGAACATCGCCCTCACCTTCACCGTCGCCCCGTTCGGCCTCGAGCCGCTCTCCGCCTTCGTGCTCTCCCCGATCGAGCACACCGACGGCCTGTTCGCGCTGGTCGGCTCGGGCTCCACGGACACCGGGGTCGAGGACCCGAGGCTGTTCCTGCTCGACGCCGCGGTGCACCTGCCGTCGTACGCGCCGGAGCTGTCGGACGTTCAGGCCGCCTCCATCGGGCTGGACTCGGCCGCGGACGCGATGCTGCTCGTGGTGGCGAACGCCGGGTCCGGCTCCGATGCCGGCATGACCGTGAACCTGCTCGCGCCCGTGGTGGTCAACGCCCGCACGGGTGTCGGCGCCCAGTTCATCCTCGACGGCCAGGACCTGCCGCTGCGCGCCGAGCTCGTGCGGGCGTAGCGCGGGGGCGGCGCCCGCCCGGCCGCCCCGCCGCTGCCTCCCCTGCCGCTGCCCTCGCCCGTCCGCCACCCCCGCCGGTCGGAACTTGCAGACGCATACGTCGACTCCGCAGAAGTCGATCACGCTGTGTCACGTCGAATGATGCGGACGCAACGTCCTCGTGCGCATCAATCGACACCGCACGAGTCGAACGACTGATGCGATGTCGGTCGTTGCAGACGAACGAGTCCTCCACACCTGCGCGCTGCGACCGACTCCTCCACAGATCACCCGACGCTGCCGATCGGTTCGCATGACTTCCGTGACCATCGGTCCATGGGATCAGCGGCCTTCGACATAGAACTCATGCGGACCGGGACACTCGGCAGCGCGGAGCGGCGAGCAGCGGAACGTGCCGCTCGGCGGGGCACGCTCGAACGGGTTCGCCCCGGGGTCCTCGTCCGTGCTGGGTCGATCAACAGCCTCCGCCCTGCCGACCGCCACGTCCTGCTCATCCGAGCGTCGGTACCACGCATCCCGGTCGGGGCGGCGGTGGGCTGGTTGTCCGCGAGCAGCCTCCTCGGACTCCCGCACGTCGGCCCGTGGCCACCCAAGGTCCACCTCCTCGACGCCACGACGACGCACACGACGGTCACGGCGTGGTTCGTCCGGCACGGGGTCTCCCAGCACCCGTTCTCAGAGCCGGGTCTGGTGAACGGCATCCCCGTCGCCCCACTCCCCCGGACGATCGTCGACGTTGCCGCAACGCAGCCGGCCCTTCGATCCGTGCCCGCCATCGACCACGCGCTCAGGCACGGGCTCGCCTCAGTCGACGACCTGACACGGGAGCTGGCGGCCGTCGAGCCGAAGGGGCACACGCGGGCACAGGCTGCCCTGGCGATGGGTTCGACGCTGTCGGGATCGCCAGCGGAGTCCATCGCACGTGTGCGCTTCCGCCAGCTGGGAGCGCCCGACCCGGTGCAGCAGCACGAGTTCGCGCGCGTCGGCGAGCGACGAGCCAGCGTGGACTTCTGGTTCCCGGACCAGGGCGTCGTGGTCGAGGTCGACGGACGGGCCAAGTACGAGGACCCGGCGATGCTCGGCGGCAGATCGACCGCTGATGCCCACTGGCAGGAGAAACGTCGGGAGGACTTCCTGCGCTCGTTCCCCGAGGTGCGGTTCGTCGTCCGGTTCAGCTGGTCCGACCTGATGGACCTCGAGATCGTGCGGGCAACGCTCGTCCGGGTGGGCGTCCCGTGCCGATGACGTCCCAGAGTGCACGTGAGCAGGCAGCCACTCAGCTCGTTGGTTCGACCGGGTGGTGTGCTCTCTGCCGGTCCACCTCGAGCCTCGTCGTCCCGGGGCGGGCACCCGCACCGACGCCGATGACCTCGCCGACACCCACACGGACACCGTGCACACGTCCCGTCCCCTTGATGACACCGCCGCGGTCGTCCGGGTCCGGCGCGGAGTGGTCCCCGCCGTCTCCGAGAACCACGTCCCGCACCGCGACGGTGCCGAGGACCTGCGACCCGGCACCGAGTGACGCCGGCCCCTCGACGAAGACCCCGCCCTGCAGGCGGACTGCCTCGCCGACCTCGACGTCAGCGCCCCGACGAGCAACGATCGTGACGCCGCCTGGGCCCAGCAAGGCTCTGGCCCCGATCGAGACCTCGCCGTCGTCGGCGATCACACTCACCGACCCCGGGCCGAGCACCGCCCCCGGCGCGATCGTGATCGACCCCGTACCCCGCGCAGACAACACCACGCCGGGGTACAGCACCACGTCGTCGCCGAGTGCTATTGCTCCGGACACCAGCGTCGACCCCGGGTCCAACACCGCCACCCGAGGGGCCAGCGCCGCCACCTCACCGACAGTCCGGTACCCGGCAGCCCGCCGGACGACGTCGAGCGCGTGTTCTGCAGCCATCCAGCGACCCTCCCACATGCTCGGCGTACCGTTGCGGCATGGCCCCGAAGCAGAACAACCGGTCGGACCAGCGGGACCAGGCGATCATCCCCCTGCCCTCCGCGCCGATCGACCAGACCACCCCCAAGCCCGACGTCCCCACCACCACCACCAAGGGCTGGGCCAAGATGCTCGACCGTGTGATCGACGTCCAGCGCCCCGTCGTCCTCGCGCACGTCAACGCTGTGCGGCGGCGTCACCCGAACGCCTCGCCCGCCGAGATCATCCAGATCCTCGAGCGGCAGTACCTCGCCGCAGTGACGACCGGCGGCGCTGCCGTGGGTGCGAGTGCGGTGGTGCCCGGCATCGGCATGGTGGCGAGCTTCGGCCTCAGCGGGGCGGAGACGATCGGCTTCCTCGAGACAACGGCACTGTTCGCCCAGTCCGTGACCGAGGTGCACGGCATCGCCCTCGACGACCCGGAGCGCTCGCGCACACTGGTCATGGCGATGATCCTCGGCGCGCCCGGCACCCAGCTCATCAAGCAGCTCGCGGGCCAGGCGGCCGGCGGCCAGGTCCGGACGGCGTTCTGGGGCGAGATGGTGGCGTCGTCGCTGCCCAAGCAGGCCGTCAGCGGGATCGGCAAGCAGATCCGCGACTCGTTCATCAAGCGCTTCGTGGCACGTCAGGGCACGTCGATGCTCGGGCGTGCGCTGCCCTTCGGCATCGGGGCGGCGGTGGGCGGGATCGGCAACCACGCACTCGGACGCAAGGTGATCCAGGCCTCGCGCGAGGGCTTCGGCCTCCCGCCGACGCAGTTCCCGATGATCCTCGACCAGAAGGCCCCGAAGCAGCTCGGCCGTGGACTGCCCTGGCGCCGCAAGGGCAAGCAGGACGACGCCGACGACACCGGCGACCAGCAGCGGCGGTCCGACACGGCGCTCTGACTCCACCCGCAGACGGACAGGAGGCCCGTGGCGATGCCGCCACGCGCCTCCTGTCCGTCAGCGGATCGGCTCCAGACCGCTCAGCGCCGCGCCTTCGCGGTCGCCCGCGCGTTCGCCTTCTTGATCGCCTCGACCAGCTCGTCCTTCGTCATCGAGGACCGACCACTGATCTCGAGCCGCTTCGCGACGTCCATCAGGTGCGCCTTCGACGCGTTGGCGTCGACGCCGTCCTCGGTCGTGCCCGAGCCGCGCGTGCCCGCAGCGCCGGAGTCCGACGGCCCCGAGGACTCCTTCTCCTCCCAGTGGTCGCCGACCTTCTCGTACTCGTGCTTGACGGCCGCAAAGGCGGTGCGGTGCGCCCGCTCCCCCTCGCCGTACGTCTCGTTCGCCGAGTCGAGCGTCTTCGCGTAGACCTCCTGCGCGTGCTCCGGCGACCGCTGCAGGGTGCTCGGGATCTCGTCCTTCGCTGGCATGTGTCCTCCTCCCCTCACCATCACCGGTACTCGCAGGGCCTGGCAGCCCGCGGAGAGCAGCGGGTAGACCAGACCCATGGACTACACACACCTCGGACGGACAGGGTTGTCGGTGTCACGAGCAGTGCTCGGCACCATGAACTTCGGACCGGAGACCAGCGAGGACGACTCGCACGCGATCATGGACCGGGCCCACGAGCTCGGCGTGAACTTCTTCGACACCGCCAACGGCTACGGCGGCTCGGTGGGCAAGGGCGCCACCGAGGAGATCATCGGCCGCTGGTTCGCCAAGGGCGGTGGGCGCCGCGAGAAGACCGTGCTGGCCACCAAGGTCTACGGCGAGATGATCCAGTGGCCGAACGGCGGCAAGCTGTCGGCGTACAACATCCGGCAGTCGCTGGACGCCAGCCTCCGTCGCCTGCAGACCGACCACATCGACCTGTTCCAGATGCACCACGTCGACCGGGACACCCCGTGGGACGAGATCTGGCAGGCCATGGAGCTCGCCGTCGCCCAGGGCAAGGTGCTCTACGTCGGCTCCTCGAACTTCGCCGGGTGGCACATCGCCCAGGCGCAAGAGGCCGCGAAGCACCGCAACTTCCTCGGCCTCGTCAGCGAGCAGTCGATCTACAACCTGGTGGTCCGGGACGTCGAGCGCGAGGTCCTGCCCGCCGCCCGCCACTACGGCCTCGGCCTGATCCCGTGGTCCCCGCTGCAGGGCGGCCTGCTCGGCGGCATCATCGAGAAGACCGAGCAGGGCTCGCGTCGACTCAGCGGCCGCAGCGCCGAGTACGTCGAGGGCCACCGCGACCAGCTGACCGCGTACGAGGGCTTCGCGAAGGAGCTCGGCCACACCCCGGGCGAGCTCGCGCTGGCCTGGCTCCTCCACCAGCCCGGCGTCACCGCGCCGATCACGGGGCCGCGCACGATGGAGCAGTGGGAGTCGGCCGTCCGTGCGACGGACATCCGCCTCGACGACGCGGCGCTCGCGCGCCTCGACGAGCTCTTCCCCGGCCACAAGACGTCGCCGGAGGACTTCGCCTGGTGACCTGAGCCAACAGCCTGGAGGCCCGGTGCGCGTCCGACGCGCACCGGGCCTCCGTCATGTGCTCACCCTGGCGCCCGCCCCTGGCGATCGGTACCGCGGGCCGCAGCACCGTGCGGGCCCGCCCAGCCCGTGCCCGCTTCCACACCCGGTGCGAGCTCGTGTCTCGGCACGGAGTGGTCAACCTCGCACCAGGCCCAACGACAACCGCGCGCAACGCCACGCGCACCGCGCCACGAACAGCGCACCCTCGCCACCAACACACCGCGCACCACACGCCGACGGCCCCCACGCCGGAGCGCAGGGGCCGTCGGGCCGGACAGAGGCCGGGAGCTACCGGACGGAGACCGGGGTGCTGTCCTCCTGGTCGTAGAGGACGTAGCCCTCTTCGCCGTGGACCGCGGTGTCGATGCCGGCGACCTCGTCCTCGGTCTTCACACGGAAGCCGATGGTCTTCTCGATGATGAACCCGATGATGAAGGCCAGCACGAACGAGTACGCACCGACGGCGCCGGCGGCTGCGGCCTGCTTGCCGAGCTGCTCGAACGAGCCGGAGTAGATCAGGCCGGTGTCGTTGGCGAAGAAGCCGAGGAACAGCGTGCCGAAGATGCCGCCGACCAGGTGCACGCCGACCACGTCGAGCGAGTCGTCGAAGCCGAGGCGGTACTTCCAGTCGATCGCGAAGCAGCAGACGATGCCGGCGAGGAAGCCGAGCACGATGCCCCAACCCGGGGTGAGCGCAGCGCAGGCCGGGGTGATCGCGACGAGGCCGGTGACGGCACCCGAGGCGGCACCGACGGACGTGGCCTTGCCGTCCCGGAGCTTCTCGATGAGCAGCCAGCCGAGGATCGCGGCGGCCGGGGCGGCGAGCGTGTTCACCCAGGCGATGGACGCGATGCCGTCAGCAGCGCCCTCGGACCCGGCGTTGAAGCCGAACCAGCCGAACCACAGGATCGCGGCACCGAGCAGGACGAAGGGCGGGTTGTGCGGCTTGTGCGCGCCCTTGGCGAACCCGACGCGCTTGCCGAGGACGATCGCCAGGGCGAGACCCGCTGCACCGGCGTTGATGTGCACCGCGGTACCACCGGCGAAGTCGATGACGCCCCACGTGGCAGCCCAGCCGGAGGTGAGGTTGAACACCCACGAGGCGACCGGGAAGTAGACGACCGTGACCCAGACACCGGCGAAGATCATCCACGCGCCGAACTTGGCACGGTCGGCGATCGCACCGGAGATGAGCGCGACCGTGATGATCGCGAACGTGGCCTGGAAGCCGACGAAGGCCATCGAGGGGTACGCGGCGTCGATCTTCGAGGCCGTGGCCTCCTCGAACGCCTGGCCGAGGCCGAGCTGGTTCCAGTCGATGCTGAAGAACCCGACGACGCCGGAGATCGCTGTGTGGTCGCCGGTGTTGGCGAACGCGATCGCGTAGCCGTAGAGCACCCAGAGGACGCTCACGAGCGCGATCGCTCCGAACGACATCATCATCATGCTGATGACGGACTTGGCCTTCACCAGTCCGCCGTAGAAGAACGCCAGGCCTGGTGTCATGAACAACACCAGCGCCGCCATCACCAACACGAACGTCGTGTTGCCCTGATCAAGCATGTCTCGCCTCTCGGTCGCGGTACGGATCGAGTCCGCCTCGGGTAGGACAGAGTCTGGCGAGGTGGTGTTTCACAGGGGAACGCAGCGTGTTTCGCGGGTGTAACGCGATGCGCTGCCGTGTAAACGTCGTGTTACCGGCAGGCAGGGAACGGCACCGGATCGGCCTGGAGGCTCCCCCGGACCCCGCCACGCAGCCGCCGGCGCCCAGGCGGTCCAGCCCAGAGCGCGGCTCAGTCCAGAGCGCGGGTCAGCGCGACGACGCGGCTCGCGGCGCGCAGGTACTTCTTGCGGTACCCGCCCTCGAGCATCGACTCGGGGTACACCTGGTCCAGCGCTGTGCCCGACGCGACGATCCGCACCTGGCCGTCGTACAGCCGGTCGACGAGCGCCACCCAGCGCAGCGCGTCCGTCTGGTCGCGGAACTCGGACACGTCGGTCAGCCCGACGGCGTCGAGCCCGTCGACCAACGCGACGTACTTCGAGGGGTGCACCGATGCCAGGTGGGCCACGACGGACCGGAAGTCGTCCTGTGTGACGCGAGCGGGGCCTCCCGGCAGTTCGGCGGCCACGTCGGACACGACGCGAGCCGACTCGTCCACGGCCCGTCGACGGAAGTCGAGGCCGTCGATGCGCATGGTGTCGAACCGGTCGGACATCGCCTGGATCTCGCGGAGGAAGTCCTGCGCGGCGAAGCGCCCCTCGCCGAGGGCTCCTGGTGGTGTGTTCGACGTGGCGGCGAAGCGGGTGCCGGTGTCGCTGAGCTCCCGGATCAGCCGCGTCATCACCATGGTGTCGCCCGGGTCGTCGAGCTCGAACTCGTCGATGCACACCAGCGACGTGCCGCGCAGCAGGTCCACCGTCCCCTGGAAGCCGAGCGCGCCGACGAGTGCGGTGTACTCGATGAACGTGCCGAACGTCTTCCGGCCGGGCTCTGCGTGGTAGGCCGCGGCCAGCAGGTGGGTCTTGCCGACACCGAACCCACCGTCGAGGTAGACCCCGGACGTCGTCGGCGTCTCCGGAGCGGCTCGACGGCGCCCGAACAGCCCGCGCTTCGCCGGCTCCGGGCGGGTGGCGACGAACGCGGCGACGGCGTCGCGGACGTCGGCCTGGGACGGGTAGTCCGCGTCCGGCCGGTAGGAGTCGAACGACGCGTCCGTGAACTGGGGCGGGGGCACCAGCGCAGCGGCCATCTGCTGCGGCGACACCTGCGGGTCACGGTCGACGAGGTGCTGTGGCAAGGAGGGCCTTCCGGGAAGGGAGTCGTGCGAGGTCACGTTGCACCGGGGTGACAGTACGTCCGCGTACCGTTGCTCCCGACGCCGAGCACCGATCCTAGTCCGGCGCCACCACGCACAAGGAGGCCTCCCGATGACCGCACCGGTCGACCCGTCCGACACGTTCCGCGACTACGCCCACCCCGAGCGGCTGGTCTCGACCGCGTGGCTGCAGGACCAGCTCGACGCCGGAGCCGTCGGCACCGCGGACCTCGTGGTGGTGGAGTCCGACGAGGACGTCCTGCTCTACGAGACCGGCCACGTGCCCGGTTCCGTGAAGATCGACTGGCACACGGACCTCAACGACCCGGTGCAGCGCGACTACATCGACGGCGAGGCCTTCGCCCGGCTCGTCGGCGCCAAGGGGATCAGCCGCGACACCACCGTCGTCATCTACGGCGACAAGAACAACTGGTGGGCCGCCTACGCCCTCTGGGTCTTCACGCTCTTCGGCCACCAGGACGTCCGCCTGCTCGACGGCGGGCGCGCGAAGTGGATCGCCGAGGACCGCCCCGTCACGACCGACCGCTCCGCCGTCACCCCTTCCGAGTACCCCGTCGTCGAGCGCGACGACGCCCCGGTCCGCGCGTTCAAGGAGGACGTCCTCGCGCACCTCGGCGAGCCCCTCATCGACGTCCGGAGCGCCCCGGAGTACAGCGGCGACCGCACCACCGCGCCGGACTACCCGGAAGAAGGCGCCCTGCGCGGCGGCCACATCCCCACTGCCGTGAACATCCCCTGGGCCACCGCGGCGGCACCGGACGGCACCTTCAAGTCCCGGGCCGAGCTCGACGCCGTGTACCGCGAGGGCGCCGGCATCGGTGACGCCGACCAGGTCATCGCGTACTGCCGCATCGGGGAGCGCTCGAGCCACACCTGGTTCGTCCTGCAGCACCTGCTCGGGTACGAGAACGTCCGCAACTACGACGGCTCCTGGACCGAGTGGGGCAGCGCCGTCCGCGTCCCGATCGTGCAGGGCACCGAGCCGGGAGCACTGCCGACCCGATGAGCGACACCACCGAGCTCCCCGCCGTCCTCGCCGAGACCCGCGACGACTTCCTCGCGCTGACCCAGGCCGACCGGCTGCAGCTGCTCCTCGAGTTCTCGAACGAGCTGCCCGCGCTGCCGGAGCGCCTGCAGGGCCACGAGGACGAACTCGAGCGCGTCGAGGAGTGCCAGTCCCCCGTGTTCATCCTGGTCACCGTCGGTGAGGACGGCGACGCCCCCGACATGGTCCGCATGCACGCCACCGCCCCGCGTGAGTCGCCGACCACGCGCGGCTTCGCGTCGATCCTGGCGCAGGGCCTGTCCGGCCTGACCGTCGACCAGGTGCTCGCCGTGCCGGCGGACTACCCGCTGACCATCGGGCTGTCCGAGGCGGTCAGCCCCCTGCGCATCCGCGGGATGGTCGGCATGCTCGGACGCGTCCAGCGGCAGGTCCGCGCGGCAGTCGCGTAGACCCGACCCGTTGACGGACTGGAGGCGCGGTGCCAGCTGGCGCCGCGCCTCCCGTCCGTCCTGCGGTCGCGTCTACCGCGCGCTGGCCGCACCGTCCCGCTGGACCACCTCGGTCAGCCACGCGAGGATGCGGGCGTCGAACCAGTCGGCGTCGTGGTTCCAGAGCTTGGTGTGCCGGGCGTCGTGCGCGACCTCGAGCCGGACCAGGTCCGGGCGGGCCTCGGCCAGCGCGTGCGACGCCGAGGACGGCACGAAGCCGTCGTCGTCGCTGTGCAGCAGCAGGATCGGCACGGTGAGCTCGTCGGCGCGCGCGACCATGTCGAGCTCGCGGAGGTCGACCGGCTGCGCGAGCCCGGCCAGGCGGTGCAGCACCGGCGTGCGGAGCACCCGCTGCGCGACCTTCCGGACCACCCGCGGCAGGCGCATCGCGCGGCTCTGGGACTTGAGCACCGCGTGCCAGTCGACGACGGCCGACTCGAGCACGACGCCGTCGACCAGGTGCGCCAGCGGCGACCGCACGAGGGTCTGCAGGACGACCGCGCCGCCCATCGACCAGCCCATCAGCACGACGCTCGTCGCACCGTGGGCGGCGACCCAGCGGAGGGCGGAGTCGACGTCCTCCCACTCGGTGGAGCCGAGGCCGTAGCGCCCGTCGACGCTCTTCGGGGCGACGCCGTCGTTGCGCCACGAGACGAGGAGCACCGAGTAGCCGGCGGCGCGGAAGACCGGCACGGCGCGGATGGTCTCGGCGCGGGTGACGCCACGGCCGTGCACCAGGACGGCCCAGGGCGCGGCGGGGTCGTCGGCGCGGACGACCCACGCGGGCGCGGGACCGTTCGGCGTCGGGACGTCGACGTCCTCGACCGGGACGTCGAGCTCGCCGGGGGTCAGGTAGAACCAGCCGCCCCACCGACCGCGGCGGGCGTCGGTCGGGTCGCCGGCGTCGATCGCGATGATGCGTCGGGTGACGGTGGTCGGCGTCATCGCGACCACGTCGCCGACCCGCATGTGGCCGGTGCCACCGCCGAACCACAGGCTGTAGCGGCCCTGCAGCTCGGTGTCCGGCGTGCGCTCGAGGGTCACGGTGCCGTGGATGCGGTCGACCTCGATGATCGGGACCCGCTCGGTGCGCTTGCGGTCCGGCGTGACGACCATCCGGGCGATCGCGGCGACGAAACCCCCGACGACGGCAGTGCCCACCGCAGCGGCGGCGAGACCGGTCCCGAGGGCGATGAGTCCGGCGGAGCGCGCGGCACCCGGCGCTGGCTCCACGGCGGGTCGCGCGGAACGGGACATGGTCCGGAGCCTAGTCTGCATTCGTGTCCGACACCCATGAGCCCACGGCCGAACCGGAGGCCTTCGCCGGCCTCCGCGCGTTCGTGTCGACGGGTGGGACCCGCAGCGAGACCACGGTGACCGAGATCCCGTCGCCGTCCCGCCTCGCACCCTTCTCGATCGCGCTGGCTGCGGACGTCTCAGGCGTGGAGCACGGGGTCGACTCCGACCTCGGCACCGGACGGTTCATCGCCCTGTACGACCCCGAAGAACCAGCCGGGTGGGCGGGCGCGTTCCGCATCGTGACGTTCGCGCAGGCACCCCTCGAGCCGGAGATCGGCGTCGACGAGTTCGTCGCCGACGTGACGTGGAGCTGGCTCGTGGACGCCCTCGCGGCGAACGGGGCCGAGTACGACCACGCGTCGGGCACCGCAACCAAGATCATCTCCCGCGGCTACGGCGACCTCGCGGCCCAGGGCGACGGCGCGCAGCTCGAGCTCCGGGCCTCGTGGACGCCGCGCGGCACCGACCTCGTCGCGCACGTCGAGGCCTGGGAGGAGATCGTCGCCATGCTCGCAGGACTCCCGCCGTCGTCGGACGGCGTGACGCTCCTCGGCCCCAGGAGGCTCGCCCGTGACTGACCCCGTTGCTCCCCGCCGCGTCCCGATCGACCCGTTCGCCGTGCCGGAGTCGGTGCTGGCGGACAGCTCGGCCACGTCCGTGACGCCGGAGCCTGCCGCCGCAACGGCACCCGCCGACGCAACGGCACCTGCCGCCGCGCCGGCACCCGTCGCCGCGCCGGGCGCCGGTGCGACGAGCGCCGGTGCGCCGCCCGTCGACGCCCCTGCCGCCGATGCCGCCGCCGCCCCGGCCACCGCGGGCCCCGCCCCGGCCGCCGCCGTCGTCCCGTCCTTCGAAGCGACCCACGACGCGGTCAAGGTCATCGAGTCGCGCGAGGACTACCTCGCCGCCGTCGAGCGCATCGCCGCCGGACACGGCCCGGTCGCGGTCGACGCCGAACGCGCCAGCGGCTACCGGTACTCGCAGCGCGCCTACCTCATCCAGGTGTTCCGCCGCGGTGCCGGCGCCTTCCTGTTCGACCCCATCACCATCGGGGACTTCCGCGAGCTGCAGGACGCGATCGTCGACGAGGAGTGGCTCTTCCACGCCGCGTCGCAGGACCTCCCGTGCCTGCGCGAGGTCGGTCTCGTGCCGACGCGCATCTTCGACACCGAGCTCGGCGCGCGCATCGCCGGCTTCCCCCGGGTCGGCCTCGGCGCCGTCGTCGAGCAGCTGCTCGGGATCACGCTCGCGAAGGCCCACTCGGCCGCCGACTGGTCGACCCGTCCGCTGCCGCAGTCGTGGCTCGTGTACGCGTCGCTCGACGTCGAGCTGCTCCCCGACCTCCGCGACGCCCTCGCCGCGACGCTCGACGAGGCCGGCAAGACGCAGATCGCGCAGCAGGAGTTCCACGCCGTGCTGAACCGCGCCCCGAAGCCGCCGAAGGCCGAGCCCTGGCGCCGCCTGTCCGGCATGCACGCGCTCCGTGGGCAGCGCGCCCTCGCCATCGCCCGGTCGCTGTGGGAGGCACGCGACGCCTTCGCCCAGGAGACCGACATCGCCCCGGGCCGCACGATCCCGGACGCGGCCATCGTCGCCGCCGCCGCAGCCGCACCGGAGACCCGCAAGGACCTGTCGGCGGTCAAGGCCTTCACAGGCCGGGCGAGCCGCTCCGAGCTCGACCGCTGGTGGGCCGCCGTCGAGGCCGGACGCACGACCGAGGACCTGCCGAAGCTCCGCGGCCGTGGTGAGCCGACCCTGCCGCCGCCCCGCGCGTGGGCCGACCGCAACCCCGAGGCCGACCGCCGCTACAAGGCCGCACGGGCCGCCGTCGCAGCGCGGGCCGAGGAGCTCGACATCCCGCTCGAGAACCTCCTCACCCCGGACACCCTCCGGACGGTGGCGTGGGAACCGCCCGCGGACGTCTCGCCCGCCGGTGTCGGAGCGGCCCTCGCGGCCCTCGACGCGCGCGACTGGCAGGTCGAGGAGACCGCAGCCCGCATCGCCGAGGCGTTTGTGGCAGCAGGACAGGACGACGGCGGGGCGACTCCCGCCTCGTCGTAGGAACCGACCAACCGACATGCGGCCCCTCAGCCGCGGGGCATAGCGTCGGGTCGTCGCCGGGGTCTGCCCCGGCCAGGGTCGGGACGCACGCGAAAGTCCCGACTCGATCGATGTGGATCTGTGGAGGCCAGCTTGGCAAAGGCATCAGACGTCGTGTTCGTCGACGGCGTTCGGACACCGTTCGGACGCGCCGGGGAGAAGGGGGTGTTCTGGCGGACCCGCGCCGACGACCTCGCCGTGCACGCGATGCGCGGCCTGCTCGACCGGAACAGCTCCCTCGACGGAGCCGCCGTGGACGACGTCGCCGTCGCCGCGACGACGCAGCAGGGCGACCAGGGCCTGACCCTCGGCCGCACGGTGGGCATGCTCGCCGGTCTGCCGAAGTCCGTCCCCGGCTACGCCATCGACCGCATGTGCGCCGGTGCCATGACGAGCGTCACGACCCTCGCGGGCGCCATCGCGTTCGGCGCGGCCGACATCGCGATCGCCGGTGGGGTCGAGCACATGGGACGCCACCCGATGGGCTTCAACGCCGACCCGAACCCGCGCTTCGTCGCGGAGCGCATGGTCTCGAGTGACGCCCTCGTCATGGGTGCAACGGCCGAGCGCCTGCACGACCGCTTCCCCGCCATCACGAAGGACCGCACCGACGCCTTCGCCGTGCAGTCCCAGCAGCGCTACGCCGCCGCCTGGGGCGCCGGCAAGCTGCAGCCGGACGTCGTCCCGGTCGAGGTCAACACCGGAGCGGGCTGGGACATCGTGTCGGCCGACGAGCCGCCGCGCCCCGGCACCACCCTGGAGGCCCTGGCCGCGTTGAAGACGCCGTTCCGGCCCCACGGACGGGTCACCGCCGGCAACGCCGCCGGCCTGAACGACGGCGCGACGATGAGCCTGCTCGCCTCGTCCGCCGGTGCAGCGGAGCACGGCCTGCCGACGAAGATGCGCATGGTCTCGTTCGCCTTCGCCGGCGTCGAGCCCGAGGTGATGGGCGTCGGCCCGGTCCCCGCCACCGACAAGGCGCTGTCGAAGGCCGGTCTGTCGATCGACGACATCGGCCTGTTCGAGATCAACGAGGCCTTCGCCGTGCAGGTGCTCGCCTTCCTCGACAACTACGGCATCGCGCAGGACTCCCCGAACGTCAACGCCTGGGGCGGCGCGATCGCCGTCGGGCACCCGCTGGCGTCGAGCGGCGTCCGCCTGATGAACCAGCTCGCGGCGCAGTTCGCCGAGCGTCCCGACGTCAAGTACGGCATCACCACGATGTGCATCGGGCTCGGCCAGGGCGGGACCGTCATCTGGGAGAACCCCTCGTTCAGCAAGTCCGCGGCACGGAAGGCGGCCTGACCATGACCATCGCCGAGAACGACCAGCTGACCGCCCTGAGTGCGGACGAGGTCGTCACCCACTCGTACGTCAAGCACGTCGCGCTGCCCTCCGGCGGCACGCTCGCGCTCATCACGCTCGACAACGGCAAGGACTACAAGCGTCCCTCGACGCTCGGTCCGCGCACCCTGCGCGAGCTCTCCGACGTGCTCGACACCCTGCGCGCCTCGGCGGCCGCTGGGGACGTCCAGGCCGTCGCCGTGACGGGCAAGGAGTACTGCTTCGCCGCCGGGGCCGACCTGTCCCAGGCGTCGTCGGTGCCCTCGCGCGAGGTCGCCCACGACCTGGCAGCCCTCGGCCACGCCACCCTCCGCAAGTTCTCCGACCTGGGCGTGCCCTCGTTCGCGTTCGTGAACGGCATCGCGCTCGGCGGTGGCCTCGAGGTCGCGCTGCACTGCACGTACCGCGTGTTCTCCTCGGCGGCGCAGGGCATCGGGCTGCCCGAGGTCTTCCTCGGCATCATCCCCGGCTGGGGCGGCGCGACGCTGCTCCCCCGCCTGATCGGCCCCGAGAAGGCGCTCCGCGTCATCGTCGAGAACCCGCTCAAGAACAACCGCCTGATGGACGGTCCGGCAGCGGTCGACCTCGGCATCGGCGACGCCCTCATCCCCTCGGTGACGTTCCTGCCGTCTGCGGTGGCGTGGGCCGACGGTGTCGTGTCCGGTCGCACCAAGGTCGTCCGGAAGAACGAGCCGGGCATGCTCGAGAAGGCCGCCTGGGGCACGGTCGTGAAGGTCGCGCGCTCGCAGGTCACGTCGAAGATCGGCTCGGTGCCGAAGTCCCCGTTCCGTGCGCTCGACCTGGTCGCGGCCGCGAAGTCCGGGTCGCTCGACGAGCGGTTCGCCGGCGAGGACGACGCCCTCGCCGACCTGCTCTCCGGCGACCAGTTCGCCGCGTCGATGTACGCGTTCGACCTCGTGCAGAAGCGGGCCAAGCGTCCGGTCGGTGCCCCAGAGGGCGTCGAGGCGAAGAAGATCACGAAGGTCGGTGTCCTCGGCGCGGGGCTGATGGCGTCGCAGTTCGCGCTGCTGTTCGCCCGACGACTCGGCGTGCCGGTGGTCATCACCGACGTCGACCAGTCACGCGTGGACGCCGGCGTCGCCCGCATCGGGGCGTCGATCGACGAGATGCTCGGCAAGGGACGGCTGTCGCCCGACGACGCCAACCGCGTCCGGGCGCTCGTCAGCGGTTCGGTGTCCTACGACGCCTTCGCGGACGCCGACTGGGTGATCGAGGCCGTGTTCGAGGAGCTCAGCGTCAAGCAGGACGTGTTCCGGAAGATCGAGCAGGTCATCGCCCCCGACGCGATCCTCGCCACGAACACGTCGTCGCTGTCCGTCGACGAGATGGCGTCCGTGCTGCAGCACCCGGAGCGCCTGGTGGGCTTCCACTTCTTCAACCCGGTGGCCGTGATGCCGCTGCTCGAGGTCGTCCGGGCGTCGAAGACCTCCGACGAGGCCCTCGCCACGGCGCTCGCGGTCGCGAAGACCCTGAAGAAGACCGCGATCGTCACGGCCGACCAGCCCGGCTTCGTCGTCAACCGGGTCCTCGCCCGGGTGCTCGGCGAGGCGATGCGCGGCGTCGAGGAGGGCACCTCGTTCGAGACCGTGGCAGAGGGCGCCGCTCCCCTGGGCCTGCCGATGTCCCCGTTCGAGCTGCTCGAGCTCGTCGGCCTGCCGGTCGGCGCCCACGTGCTCGACTCGCACCACGCCGCGTGGCCGGAGCGCTTCTACCCGGGCGACGGCCTCAAGCGGATCGCCGAGCACGGCGCGATCCTGACCCGCGACAAGAAGGGCGCGGTGACCGGGTACGACCCCGCTGCCGTCAAGCTCGTCGCGCCGTCGAAGAAGGACGCCGCCCCGGTCGACGCCTCGACGATGCAGCAGCGCTTCGAGGACGCCCTGGCCGACGAGGTGCACCGCATGCTCGAGGACGGTGTCGTCCAGCACATCGAGGAGATCGACCTCGGGCTCATCCTCGGCGCGGGCTACCCGTTCCAGGCCGGCGGCATCAGCCCGTACCTCGACCGGAGTGGAGCGTCCGAGCGCGTCTTCGGCGGCACGTTCCACGACCCGCGCATCGTCGGCCCCGCGTCCCGCTAGTCGCGGCGACGGGTTCTCCGCCGCATCGCGCCCCGCAACGAACATCGCGCCCCGTCACCAAGGGGCGCGATGTCCGTACGGGGGCGCGATCAGCGCGACTCCGACGGCGCCCGCAACCAGCCCTAGCGGTCCGACGCCGCTGACTCCCGCGACCGGGCCGGCTTCGCCTGGGGCACCTTCGTGCCGACGACCTGGTCGATGACGTCGCGGGCGATCGCCTGCGCCGTGAGTCCGGCGTCCGCCAGGACCTGCGACCGGGTGGCGTGGTCGATGAACTCGTCCGGCAACCCGAGCTCGTTCACCCCGGTGTCGACACCGGCGGCGCGGAGGTCCTGCCGCAGCCGCGTGCCCACACCGCCGACACGGACGCCGTCCTCGATCGTGATGACCAGGCGGTGCGCGCGGGACATGTCGATGAGCGAGGCGGGGATCGGCACGACCCACCGCGGGTCCACGACGGTGACGCCGATGCCCTGGGCCTCGAGCAGTCCGGCGGCTTCGAGCGCGACCGGCACCATCGAGCCGACGGCCACGAACAGGACGTCCTCCGACGCGTCCGACGCGTGCAGCACGTCCACCCCGTCCGAGGTCCGGGACAGCGCGGGGATGTCCGGCCCGACCTGGCCCTTCGACCAGCGCAGCACGGTCGGGGCGTCGTCGATGGCGATGGCCTCGCGGAACTCCTCGCGCAGCGTGGCCGCGTCACGCGGGGCGGCGATGCGGATCCCGGGGACGACCTGCAGCAGCGCGAGGTCCCACACGCCGTGGTGCGACGGGCCGTCGGGCCCGGTGACCCCGGCGCGGTCGAGCACGAACGTCACGCCGGCGCGGTGCAGGGCGACGTCCATCAGGACCTGGTCGAATGCCCGGTTGAGGAACGTGGCGTAGAGGGCGACCACGGGGTGCAGTCCCCCGTACGCCAGGCCGGCGGCGGAGGTGACGGCGTGCTGCTCGGCGATGCCGACGTCGTACACGCGCTCGGGGTGCTGCTCCTGGAACAGGTGCAGGCCGGTCGGGCGGAGCATGGCGGCCGTGATGGCGACGACCCGCGGGTCAGCGGCGCCGACCGCGGCGAGCTCGGCCGCGAACACCGACGTCCACGACGGACCCGACGCGGTGTCGAGCGACTCGCCCGTCTCCGGGTCGATGTGCCCGACGGCGTGGAACTGGTCGGCCTGGTCACGCAGGGCGGGCTCGAAGCCGTGGCCCTTCTCCGTGATGGCGTGCACGATCACGGGCGCGCCGTACTCCTTGGCCTGTCGGAGCGCGGCCTCCATCGCCTGCTGGTCGTGCCCGTTGACCGGCCCGATGTACTTGATGTCGAGGTTCGAGTACAGCGACTCGTTGTTCGTGACGCGCGACAGGAACCCGTGCAGGCCCCCGCGCAGCCCTCGGTACACGGCACGCCCCGGAGCGCCGAAGCGGGCAGCCGCCGCCTGGCTCTTCTCGTAGAGCTCCCGGTACTCACGGCGCGTGCGCACGGAGTTGAGGAAGCGGGCCATGCCACCGATCGTCGGGGCGTACGAGCGCCCGTTGTCGTTGACGACGATCACGAGCCGGCGGTCGTTGTCGTCGGAGATGTTGTTGAGCGCCTCCCACGTCATGCCGCCCGTGAGCGCGCCGTCCCCGACGACGGCCACGACGGTGCGGTCGGACTGGCCGGTCTGCCGGAAGGCACGGGAGATCCCATCCGCCCAGGACAGCGACGAGGAGGCGTGCGAGGACTCCACGATGTCGTGCTCCGACTCGCTCCGCTGCGGGTAGCCGGCGATGCCGCCACGCTCCCGGAGGTGCGAGAAGTCCTGCCGCCCCGTCACGATCTTGTGCACGTAGGACTGGTGCCCGGTGTCGAACACGAACGGGTCGTGCGGCGAGTCGAAGACGCGGTGCATCGCGAGCGTCAGTTCGACGACCCCGAGGTTCGGTCCGAGGTGGCCGCCGGTCTTGGCGACCTCGGCCACGAGGAACTTGCGGATCTCGGCCGACAGTTCGGTCATCTGGGCGTCGGAGAGACGCTTCAGGTCGCGCGGCGACGTGATGCTGGCGAGCAGACTCACGGGCGCTCCTTTCGTGGGGCTGTCGGCCCACTCTATTCGCGGTGACCGACAACGGACGGGAGGCGCGGTGCCAGCTGGTACCGCGCCTCCCGTCCGGTCCTGGTCGCTTCAGCGACCCGTGCCCGACTCGCTCAGACGAGCGACCGGAGCACGTACTGCAGGATGCCGCCGTTGCGGTAGTAGTCGGCCTCGCCGGGGGTGTCGATGCGGACCACGGCGTCGAACTCGACGGTCTGCTTGCCCTCGGGCGAGTGCGCGCTCGGCTCGGCGGTGACGTGCACCGTCTTCGGCGTGCGGCCCTCGTTCAGCTCGGTGAGCCCGGAGATCGAGACGACCTCGGTGCCGTCGAGCCCGAGGGACTCGATCGTCTCGCCCGCCGGGAACTGCAGCGGGACGACGCCCATGCCGATGAGGTTCGAGCGGTGGATGCGCTCGAAGCTCTCGGTGATGACGGCCTTCACGCCGAGCAGGCTCGTGCCCTTGGCCGCCCAGTCGCGCGACGAGCCGGAGCCGTACTCCTTGCCGCCGAACACGACGAGCGGGGTGCCCTGCTCCTGGTAGTGCTGCGAGGCGTCGTAGATGAACGACTGCTCGCCGTCGGCGGTGGTGAAGTCGCGGGTGTAGCCGCCCTCCACGCCGTCGAGGAGCTGGTTGCGCAGGCGGATGTTCGCGAACGTGCCGCGGATCATGACCTCGTGGTTGCCACGACGCGACCCGTAGGAGTTGAAGTCCTTGCGGTCGACCGCGTGCTCGGCGAGGTACTTGCCCGCCGGGCTGTCGGCCTTGATCGAACCGGCCGGCGAGATGTGGTCGGTCGTGACCGAGTCGCCCAGCTTGGCCAGCACGCGGGCGCCGGAGATGTCCGAGACGGCGTCCGGCGTCATGGTCATGCCGTCGAAGTACGGGGGCTTCCGCACGTAGGTCGACTCGGCGTCCCACTCGAAGGTGTCGCCCGTCGGGGTCGGCAGGTTCTTCCAGCGGTCGTCGCCCTCGAACACGGAGCCGTACTCGTGGGTGAACATCGCGGTGTCGATCGACGTGTCGATGACCTGCTGGACCTCGGCCGCGTCGGGCCAGATGTCCGCCAGGTAGACGTCGTTGCCGTCCTGGTCCTGGCCGAGGGCGTCCGTGTCGAAGTCGAAGTGCATCGACCCGGCGAGGGCGTACGCGATGACCAGCGGCGGGCTCGCCAGGTAGTTCATCTTCACGTCGGGGTTGATGCGTCCCTCGAAGTTGCGGTTGCCCGAGAGCACCGCGGTGACGGCGAGGTCGTTGTCCTGCACGGCCTGCGAGATCTCCTCGGGCAGCGGGCCCGAGTTGCCGATGCAGGTGGTGCAGCCGTAGCCGACCGTGTAGAAGCCGAGCTGCTCGAGGTAGGTCGTGAGACCGGCCTTCTCGTAGTAGTCCGTGACGACCTTGGAGCCCGGCGCCAGGGTGGTCTTCACCCACGGCTTGGCGGTGAGGCCCTTGTTCGCGGCGTTCCGCGCGAGGATGCCGGCGGCCATCATGACCGACGGGTTCGACGTGTTCGTGCACGACGTGATCGCGGCGATCGCGACGGCGCCGTGGTCGATCGTGAACGGGGCACCGTCCGCGATCGCGACCGACGTGGGCTTCGAGACCGAGCCGGGCGCGCTGGATGCGTGCGCCGGGACCTCGGACGCCGGGGCGTCCTGCAGGTCGTCGACCGCGTGCTCGTCACCGGGGGCGGCGGCGACCGGGTCGGACGCCGGGAAGGTGTCCGCGACGGCCTTGTCCTCTTCGGTGTGGTCGATGCTCGCGTAGTTGGCGAGGTCGACCTCGAACTGGTCCTTCGCCTTGGAGAGCTCGATGCGGTCCTGCGGGCGCTTCGGGCCGGAGATCGAGGGCACCACCGTGGAGAGGTCGAGCTCCATGTACTCCGAGTAGGCGGGCTCGACAGAGGCGTCGTGCCACAGGCCCTGCTCCTTGGAGTAGGCCTCGACGAGGGAGATCTGGGCCTCGTCGCGGCCGGTCAGGCGGAGGTAGTCGAGCGTGACGTCGTCGACCGGGAAGATGGCGGCCGTCGAGCCGAACTCGGGGCTCATGTTGCCGATGGTGGCGCGGTTCGCGAGCGGCACGGCGCTGACGCCCTCGCCGTAGAACTCGACGAACTTGCCCACGACACCGTGCTTGCGGAGCTGCTGCGTGATGGTCAGCACCACGTCGGTCGCGGTCACGCCCGCCGGGATCTCACCGGAGAGCTTGAAGCCGACGACCTTCGGGATGAGCATCGACACCGGCTGGCCGAGCATCGCTGCCTCGGCCTCGATGCCGCCGACGCCCCAGCCGAGCACGCCGAGGCCGTTGACCATCGTCGTGTGCGAGTCGGTGCCGACGAGGGTGTCCGGGTAGGCGTAGATCTCGCCGTCGAAGTCACGCGTGTAGGTGACCTTCGCCAGGTACTCGATGTTGACCTGGTGGACGATGCCGGTCCCCGGGGGGACGACCTTGAAGTCCTCGAACGCCGTCTGGCCCCAGCGGAGGAACTGGTAGCGCTCACCGTTCCGCTCGTACTCGAGGTCGGTGTTGCGCTGCAGGGAGTCCGCGCTGCCGAAGAGGTCAGCGATGACGGAGTGGTCGATGACCATCTCGGCCGGCGACAGCGGGTTGATCTTGTTCGGGTCCCCGCCGATGTCGGCCATCGCCTCGCGCATGGTGGCGAGGTCGACGATGCACGGCACACCGGTGAAGTCCTGCATGACCACGCGGGCCGGGGAGAACTGGATCTCGGTGTCCGGGTCCGCCTCGGGACGCCAGGAGCCGAGCGAGCGGATCTGGTCCGCCGTGACGTTCTTGCCGTCCTCGGTGCGGAGGAGGTTCTCGAGCAGCACCTTGAGGCTGTACGGGAGCTTCTCGTGTCCGGGGACGGAGTCGATCCGGTGGATCGCGTAGTCGACACCCCCAACCGAGAGCGTGTCCTTCGAGCCGAAGCTGTTGACTGCAGCCACTGTGCCGCCTCCTGAGTTGATCGATCGTGCCCTCGTCCTCGTGGGCCGTCCCACCAGCACGGTAGACCTTCGCCGCCGGGTGCGATGCCCCCGCGGAGATGTCTTGATGTCGAGAGAACTCTACACGGCAGCCTGGTCCGGCTCGCGCCTGAACACCGTGCGGGTGAGCAGCCACGTCACCCAGAGCATCGCCGCGTAGAGCGGGACACCCGTGATGAGCTTGATGCCGGCGAGCAGTTCGACCTGCGCCGTCAGGTAGAGCGGGATCTCGATGACCAGCCGGAGCGTGAACAGTCCGACCCAGAGCCAGGTGGCGACCGTCAGCACGCGGCGCTTGCCCGGGTCGGCACGCCAGTCGGTGCCCGTGCCGTCCTCGTCCTGCGGCAGGAGCAGCCCGACGATGAGCCCGATGAGCGGCCGGCGGATCGCGAGCGTCGCGAGGAGCCCGACCAGGCACACCAGGTTGATGAGGATCCCGGGGATGAAGTTGCTCTCCGCCTTGCCGGTGATGAGTGCCAGACCGGCCGAGATCGCCACGCCGAGGATGCCGGCGAACGACATCGCCAGGGACTGCCGCTGGGCCAGCCGGAGCACGACGAACACGAGCCCGACGAGGACGGGGATCACGACGCTCGGGACGAGCTCCTTCGTGATCGCGTAGACGATCAGGAACGCGAAGCCCGGCAGCACCGACTCGGCGAGGCCTCGCACGCCACCGACGGCGGTCACCAGGGCGCGGCCGGAGGGGGCCTCTCCCGGTGCCACCTGGCCGATGCCCGCGTTCCGGACGGCGTCGCGGAGCTGCGCGTTCAGCGACAGCGGCTCGGCACGCTCGTCGGCGAAGCGGTCGTCAGCGGAGCGGTCGTCAGCGGCCGGGGTGGTCGCGTCAGCAGACGCGGCCCCCTCGGGGTCAGCAGGGTCGAGACGGTCCGGCACCGGGCCTCCTGGTCGTCAGATCGCCGACTGCGTCGACTTCGGCATGTGCAGCGGGATCAGGTCGCGCGGCGGCATCGGCGTGGTGCCGCGCACCACGACGACGCTGCGGAAGAGCTCTTCGATCTCCTCGGCGTCCTCGGGCGAGTCGGCGGCCTTGCCGGCGATCACGCCACGCAGGAACCAGCGGGGTCCGTCGACGCCGATGAAGCGGGCCGGACGGGCGCCGGCGACGCCGCCGTCCCCGTCGACGACGACCGGGACGCTGGCGCGGAGCTCGGGGCCGAACGGGCCGTCGACCTCGGTGACGGTGCCGCCCTGGCGCTCGATCTGGTCGGCGATCTGCGCGCGGATCTCGTGCCAGAGGCCGGTGGACCGCGGTGCGGCGAACGGCTGGACCTGGAGCGTGGAGTCGTCGTAGTCGAGCCCGACCGCGACGACGCGTTGCGAGCCCTCCTCGACCTCGAGGCGGAGGTGCAGGCCCTCGCGCGGCAGGATCTTCACGCCGCCCAGGTCGACGTACGGCCGGACCGGGTTGGCCTCGGTCTCGTCGAGCGGGCCCGACTCCTCGCGGTCGTCCGGGGCGGACTTGCCGGTCGGCGCGACGGCGTCGACCTCGTCGAGTCCGGCGTCGGCCTCCACCGCGATGTCGACCTCCGGGGAGGTCTCCGCGACCTCGGCGTCGTCGGCGACCGCAGCGGCCACCTCGACCTCGTCACGCTTGCGTCGGCCGATCCTCATCGCTGCGTTCCTTCCGTCTGGTTCAGGTCTGTCTCAGCGCCGGCTGCGGCGCTCGTGCTGTGGTTCGTCTGCGCGCCAGGGTCGGCGCTCGTGCCACCGTAGCCCGAGGAGCCGAAGCCGCCGAGGCCACGGACGCTGTCGGGGAGCTCGTCGACCCGCGTGAACACGACCGGGGGCACCGGCATGACGATCATCTGCGCGATGCGGTCGCCCACGTGGACCTCGTACGGCTCGGTCTGGTCGGTGTTGAGCAGCGCGACCTTGATCTCGCCGCGGTAGCCGGAGTCGACCGTGCCGGGCGAGTTCACGATCGTGATGCCGTGCTTGGCCGCGAGACCACTGCGGGGCACCACGAAGGCCGCGTGGCCGTCGGGCAGGGCGATCGAGACGCCCGTGCCGACCAGGCGGCGCGCACCGGGAGCGAGCACGAAGGCCTCGGTCGAGACGAGGTCGGCGCCGGCATCACCGGGGTGGGCGTGGACGGGAGCGTTCTCCCCGGTCCAGAGCACGTCGACAGGTTCGGTCACGTGACGAGGGTAGTGCAGCCCGTGACCGTTCCGTGACCTCAGCTGAGTCGTGGTCGAATGGTCTCGTGACCCTGTACCGCGAACGTCTCTGGGCGCCGCCGAGCCTGTACCTGGCGACGGCGCTCGTCATCCCCGCGAGCCTGCTCGTGTTCCTGCCGATCAGCATCGTGACGGGGATCATCGTCGCCGCGGCCATGGAGGTCGGCGTGCTCGTGCTCCTGTGGGCCGTCGCACCCGTCATCGAGGTGACGGACACCGAGTTCCGCGCCGGACGGGCACACCTGCCGCGTGCGGCCGTCGGCGAGGTCGTGCCGTTCCACGGGGCCGAGGCCACGACGCAGCGCGGGCCGAAGCTGGACGCCCGGGCGTGGACGCTCTTCCGGGGGTACGTCCGGCCCGTCGTGCGCGTCGAGGTCCGCGACGACGCCGACCCCACGCCGTACTGGCTCGTCAGCGTGCGGGACCCGGACAAGGTCGTCGACGCCCTGCGGTCCTGACCCGCGCCCGCCGCACCCCCGTGGGACGCCCCCGCGGTGCGCCCCCGGACATGACGAACGGCCCACGCCCCCGAGGGGACGTGGGCCGTTCGACGTTCGCGTGCGTGCCCTAGAGCGCGGCGCACTCCGCGCAGACCGGGCCGAGCTTCGACTCGTGGTCGAGCTGCGACCGGTGCTTCACGAGGAAGCACTCGACGCAGGTGAACTCGTCCACCTGCGGGGGCAGCACGACGACGTCGAGGTCGACGTCGCTGAGGTCCTGTCCGGCGAGTTCGAAGCTGCCGGGGTTGTCGGAGTCGTCGTCGACGACTCCGGACATCTTGTCGGGCACGCGCTCCTTGAGGGCCTCGATCGACTCCGAATCGGAGTTGTCGTCGGTCTTCCGGGGGGCGTCGTAATCGGTGGCCATGCCCATCCATTTCTCGTATCGAGAGGTCGTCGCCGGAGATCGGCGGCGACAGTATCCAACACGTGCCGCCTCGATGCAAACTGAGCGGTCAGCGGCTCGTCTGGGCGTGCAACCCGGCACGTGCTCCGGCCATTCCCGCAGGCCGGGACCGATCTGGCGACACCCCGGCGGCACGCCCGTGCGCCTCCCCGGGATCGGGCCTCCACCGCTGCATACTTCCCGGGTACGACGCAGACCGTACGCAACTGCTCGGAAGGCGGAACCATGCAAGACGTCAGAGTCATCGGAGTGGAGTCCGGGGCGCTCCTGCTCGCGACCGACGGCGGCAGCGAGTTCCGGTTGCCCGTCACCTCGGCGCTGCCGGGGCAGGTCCGGCAGGCGAACCCCGACGGCATGCCGCAGAAGCGCGTGTCCCCGAAGGACGTCCAGGCCCGGATCCGCAGCGGTGCCGACCCGGCCGACGTCGCCTCGGCGCTCGACGTCGACGTCGAGTACGTCCGTCGCTTCGAGGGCCCCGTCCTCGCCGAGCGCGCCTTCATGCTCGACGCCGCCCGCCGCGTGCCGGTGACGCCGTCCGACGACGCAGCACCCGACGTGTTCGGCGACGCCATCACGGCCCGCCTGGAGTCCGGCGAGGCCACCGGCGTCACCTGGTCGAGCTGGAAGCACGTGGAGAACGGCTGGCAGGTGCAGGTCCGCTACACCGCGGGCGAGGTCGAGCACGACGCCCAGTGGTCGTTCGACCCGAAGACCTCGACGCTGACGCCCGACACGAGCGACGCACATCGGCTCTCGCACACCGAGGACGAGGGGCTCGCGCCCCGCCTCCGTGCGGTCGAGTACGAGCAGCAGGACACCGACGGCACCCGCTTCGACTCCGGCGCCTTCCGCGTCGACGAGCCCGACGAAGCCGTCACCAACCCCGAGGTCCCCGAGCGTGCCCCGCTCCGCGCACCGCTCCCCCGCATCGGCACCGCGCAGATCGAGGAGCGTCCTCCGGGCAACGAGACCGCCGACCTGCTCGAGGCGCTCCGGCGTCGCCGCGGTGAGCGCGAGTCCGTGACGTTCGCCGACCAGCAGCAGGACGAGCAGCGCGGCGCGGTCAGCGTGGTGGACATCCCGCTGCACGGCTTCACCGACACGAACGACACGGCCCCACAGCCGGACGGCCGCCCGTCCTCGGCCCCGGAGTCCGAGGGCCGCCAGGACCGCAAGAAGCGCAGCCGCCGCTCGATGCCGAGCTGGGACGAGATCGTGTTCGGCACGCGTCCCGACGACGAGGTCTGAACCCACACCACCACGGCCGGGAGGCCCGGAGCAGCCCGCCACGCACGTCGAGTGGCGGGCTGCTCGCGTCCAGGGCCCGGTGCGGGTCGTGCGCGCGAGCTCAGCTCGCGAACGCCCCGGCGAGGCGCAGCGGCACGAGCAGCTCGTCGTCGGTCATCGCCCCGTGCTGGCCGATCATCCGCTTCGGCACCGCACCGGGCTTCAGCGCCCGGTCGTCGTTGAACGCCCACGTGCTCCGCGCCACCACGACCACGTCGCCGATGCGCGGCAGCACGTCGTCGGACACCGCGCCGAACCAACCCGCCGCGATCGCCTCGTCGCGGCTGGCGACGTACGCCCGCTTGCCGTAGGTGCTGCGCCAGGCCTCGACCAGCGCGGGCACGTCCGTCCCCGGGGCGACGGTGAGCTGGCGGCAGCGCGGGTCCCCCGCGACGCCGACGACGTCCTCGAGCAGGTCGGGGTCGATGGCGATGTTCGCGTCCTCCGGCACGTCGAGGATGCCGTGGTCCGCCGTGACGAGGACCCCGACGTCGCGGGCCACGCCGACGGCCAGGCGGGCCAGCTCCCCGTCGAGCGACTCCAGCGCCGCGGTCCACCGGTCGGACTGCCAGCCGTGCTTGTGCGCGATCGAGTCGAGCTCCGGGACGTAGAGGTACACGAGCGCCGCGCCGGTGAGCGTGGCCGCGACCGCCGCGTCGACCCGCTGCGCGACGGTGTCGGCGGGGACGTACCGGGCGCCGCTGAGGACGTTCGCGGTCATGCCCGACGACTCGTACCGTGCCGGACCGACGACCACGGGGTCGACGCCGACGGCCGGTGCCTCGGTGAACAGGGTGGGCGTGCGGAGCCACCCGGCGGGCACCTCGTCGTCCCACCCGCTCAGCAGGTTCACGACCGCTCCGGTGTCCGGGCTCCAGCCGCTGTAGCCGACCACGCCGTGGGTGCCGGGCGAGCGACCGGTCGTCAGGGTCGAGAGCGCCGCGGCGGTCGTCGTCGGGAAGCCGCTGCGCAGGCGCTTCCGGGAGCCCGTCAGGAACCGGGCGTGCCCGGCACGCGCGCCGAGCGCGTTGGCCCCCAGGCCGTCGACCAGGACGACGACCGCGGAACGGGCGGGACGGAGGGCGATCCGGGCCTCCAGGCCGTGTGTGCGCAACCACGTGTCGTCCGCAGCGCCGAGCGCCACGAGGCAACTCGGCAGCACGTCGGCGAGGTTCGCGGTGGCGTCGGGGGCCGTCGGTAGGCTCAGTGTCACCCTCCGATCCTCCCAGAAAGGTCCCATGGCACGCACGGACACAGTCGGTCTCCCCGACGGTGAGCGCATCGAGGACGTCGACGTCTCCGAGGAGATGCAGGGCTCGTTCCTCGAGTACGCGTACTCGGTCATCTACTCGCGTGCCCTGCCGGACGCCCGCGACGGCCTGAAGCCCGTGCAGCGCCGCATCCTGTACCAGATGTCGGAGATGGGCCTGCGGCCGGACCGCGGCCACGTGAAGAGCGCCCGCGTCACCGGCGAGGTGATGGGCAAGCTGCACCCGCACGGCGACGGCGCCATCTACGACGCCCTGGTGCGCATGGCGCAGTCGTTCACGATGCGCGTGCCCCTGGTGGACGGCCACGGCAACTTCGGGTCGCTCGACGACGGCCCCGCCGCGGCCCGGTACACCGAGGCCCGGCTCGCCGAACCCTCGATGGCGATGACGGAGAACCTCGGCGAGGACGTCGTCGACTTCGTCCCCAACTACGACAACCAGATCATGCAGCCGGGCGTGCTGCCCGCCGCGTTCCCGAACCTGCTGGTGAACGGCGCGTCCGGCATCGCCGTGGGCATGGCGACGAACATGGCCCCCCACAACCTCGGTGAGGTGGTCGAGGCCGCCAAGCACCTGCTGATGCACCCGAAGGCGTCACTCGAGGAACTCATGGAGTACGTGCCGGGTCCCGACCTGCCCTCCGGCGGCACGATCGTCGGGCTGTCCGGCGTGCGCGACGCCTACGCCACCGGCCGCGGCACCTTCCGCACCCGGTCGAAGGTCAGCGTCGAGACCCTGTCGCCGCGCAAGACCGGCCTGGTCGTCACCGAGCTGCCCTACCTGGTCGGCCCCGAGCGCGTGATCGAGAAGATCAAGGACGGCGTCCAGGCCAAGAAGCTCGTCGGCATCTCCGACGTGAACGACCTGACCGACCGCAACCACGGGCTGCGGCTCGTCATCGGCATCAAGTCCGGGTTCAACCCCGCGGCCGTGCTCGAGCAGCTCTACAAGCACACCCCGCTCGAAGAGGGCTTCGGCATCAACAACGTCGCCCTGGTCAACGGGTCCCCGCGCACGCTCGGGCTCCGCGAGCTGCTCGACGTCTACGTGCAGCACCGCATCGCCGTCGTCACCCGGCGCTCCGAGTACCGAATGGCGCGCCGACGCGAACGCCTGCACCTGGTCGAGGGCCTGCTCATCGCGATCCTCGACATCGACGAGGTCATCCAGGTCATCCGCACGTCGGACGACTCCGAGGCCGCACGCAGCCGTCTGCGGGACGTGTTCGACCTGTCCGAGGTGCAGGCCGAGTACATCCTCGAACTGCGGCTCCGCCGGCTCACGAAGTTCTCCCGGATGGAGCTCGAGGGCGAGCGGGACCAGCTCCTCGCCGACATCGCCGCGCTCGAGGAGCTGCTCGCCTCCGACGACCGTCTGCGCGCTCAGGTCGCGCTGGAGCTCACCGAGGTGTCGGACAAGTTCGCCACGCCGCGCCGGACCCTGCTGACCGAGGCCGATGCCCCTGTTCGCGGGGGCAAGAAGGCCGTGGTCGACCCCGAGGACCTCCAGGTCGCCGACGCCCCGTGCCGAGTCCTGCTGTCGACCACCGGGCGGCTCGTCCGGGTCGACGTCCCCACCGCCGAACTCGGGGTCGTGCGGGTGCCGAAGCGCTCCAAGCACGACGCCGTCATGTCCAGCGTGCTCAGCACCGTCCGCGGGCAGGTCGGGGCCCTCACCTCGACCGGCCGCATCGTGCGGTTCTCCCCCGTCGACGTGCCGTCGGTCCCGCCCGCTGCCGTCCGGCTCGACGCCGGCGTGCGGGTGCACGAGTACCTCGGCATCCCCCGCGGCGAGGCCGTCGTCGCCGTGGTCGACCTCAGCGCCGCGTCCGAGCACTCGCTCGCGATCGGCACCGCGCAGGGCGTCGTGAAGCGGGTCGTCCCCGGGGCCTGGCCGGACAAGCCCGACTTCGTGGCCATCGGGTTGAAGCCCGGCGACCAGGTCGTCGGCGCCACCCAGTCGGCCGAGTCGGACGACCTCGTGTTCATCACCTCGAACGCGCAGCTGCTCCGGTTCGGGGCGGCCGCCGTCCGTGCGCAGGGTCTGCCCGCCGGCGGGGTCGCTGGCGTGGCGCTGTCCTCCGGTGCCTCGGTGATCTGGTTCGGCGCCGTCACGCCGACCGAGGACGCCGTCGTCGCCACCGTCTCCACGTCTTCGTCCGCCCTGCCCGGCACGGACACCGGACGCGCCAAGGTCTCGTCACTGTCGGAGTTCCCCGCGAAGGGCCGTGCGACCCAGGGTGTGCGGGCTCACGCGTTCCTCAAGGGCGAGGACGGCCTGACCGTCGCGTGGTCCGGCATCGCGCCGCCGCACGCGGTCGGGACGGACGGCGCTGCCCGGACGCTGCCGGACTGGATGTCGAAGCGCGACGGGTCGGGCAGCCCGCTCGACGACGTCGTGGCGTCGATCGGCGGCAGCGCGGCGACGCTCGACGGCACGCGCGGCGAGGCGTAGCGCGCGCCACCGCCGCACGCGGCCGAGTCTCGGCCCCGCGGACACAACTCGCGCTCCGACCGCTCGAAAGTGTCCGCCCAGCCGAGACTCGGTCCTGCCCCGGCGGCGGCGCGGCGACGAGGCCTAGCGCGACGCTCGCGCCGCGCGAGGCTCGGGTCTCGTGCACTCCGACCGAGACGCCCCCGTCTCGCGTCGAGACACCCCCGTCTGGCCGAGACGCCTCGGAGTGGCTGAGACGCCGCCAGTTTCGACGGCGTCTCGATGACTCCGGGGCGTTCCGCACAGACGGGGGTGTCTCACGGGGCCTCAGCGGCTGTCCCGAGCACGAGACACCGGCGTCTCGTGCAGACGGGGGCGTCTCACCTGGTCAGGACCGCGCGACGGGACCTACACGTCGATGCGGTCGCGGTCCAGGCCCTCGCCGGCCAGGATGAACTCCTTGCGCGGGGCGACGTCGTTGCCCATCAGCAGCTCGAAGACCTTCGCAGCGGACTCGGCATGGGGCACCTGGACCCGACGCAGAGTGCGGTGCGCCCGGTCCATCGTCGTCTCCGCGAGCTGGTCGGCGTCCATCTCGCCGAGCCCCTTGTAGCGCTGGATCGGCTCCTGGTACTTCTTCCCGGACTTCGCCAGCTTCTTCAGCACGGCCTGCAGCTCTTGCTCGGAGTACGTGTACAACGTGTCGTTCGGCTTGCCGCGGTTGATGACGACGACCCGGTGCAGCGGCGGCACCGCGGCGAACACCCGGCCCTGCTCGATCATCGGCCGCATGTAGCGGAAGAACAGCGTCAGGAGCAGCGTGCGGATGTGGGCGCCGTCGACGTCGGCGTCCGACATGATGATGACCTTGCCGTACCGGGCCTGGTCGAGCTCGAACGTGCGACCGGACCCGGCGCCGATGACCTGGATGATCGAGGCGCACTCGGCGTTCGAGAGCATGTCCGCGACGGATGCCTTCTGCACGTTGAGGATCTTGCCGCGGATGGGCAGGAGCGCCTGGTACTCGCTGTTGCGCGCGAGCTTGGCGGTGCCGAGCGCGGAGTCGCCCTCGACGATGAAGAGCTCGGTGCCCTCGACGTCGTTCGACCGGCAGTCCGCCAGCTTCGTCGGCAGGGACGAGTTCTCGAGCGCGTTCTTCCGGCGCTGGGTCTCCTTGTGCGCTCGGGCTGAGATGCGGGTCTTCATCTCCGCGACGACCTTCTCGAGCAGTCCGGCGGCCTGGGCCTTCTCGGTGCGCTGGGTCGACGTCAGGATCTCGGTCATCCGTTTCGACACGACTGAGTCGACGACACGACGGACGGCCGGCGTCCCGAGGATCTCCTTCGTCTGGCCCTCGAACTGCGGCTCCGGCAGCCGGACGGTCAGCACGGCGGTGAGTCCCGCGAGCACGTCGTCCTTCTCGAGCTTGTCCTGCCCGAGCTTGAGCTTGCGGGCGTTGGCCTCGACCTGGGTGCGGACGGCCTTGACCAGCCCGGCCTCGAAGCCAGCCTGGTGGGTGCCGCCCTTCGGCGTGGCGATGATGTTCACGAAGCTGCGGAACACCGTCTCGTAGCCGTCGCCCCAGCGCAGGGCGATGTCGACCTCGCAGGTGCGCTCGACCTCGGTCGAGACCATGTGGCCCTTGTCGTCGAGCATCGGCACCGTCTCCTTGAAGGTGCCGGAGCCCTGGATGCGCCAGACGTCGGTCTTCGCACCGTCCACGGCGAGGTGCTCGACGAACTCGCCGATGCCGCCCTCGTACCGGAAGCGCTCGACGACCGGCCCTTCGGCGACCTCGACACCCGTCGCGGCGGCGCGCTCGGCGGCCGCGGCGATCGCGGTCGGGCGTTCGTCGGTGATCGTGAGGCCGAGTCCGGGCACCAGGAACGCCGTCTGGCGCGCACGGTTCACCAGGTCCGCCATGCTGAAGGCGGCGTCCCTGGTGAAGATCTGCCGGTCGGCCCAGTAGCGGACCCGCGAGCCGGTGACGCCCTTCTTGACCTTGCCGACGACGCGCAGCTCACTGCCGGAGGTGAAGGGGCTGAACGGTGCGTCCGGGCCGATGCCGTCCGAGTCGTCGAACAGCCCGGGTTCCCCGCGACGGAACGACATCGCGTAGGTCTTGCCCCCGCGGTCGACCTCGACGTCGAGGCGCTCCGACAGCGCGTTCACGACCGAGGCGCCGACACCGTGGAGCCCGCCGGACGCCGCGTAGGACCCCGACCCGAACTTGCCGCCGGCATGCAGCTTCGTGAAGACGACCTCGACCCCGGTCAGGCCGGTCTTCGGCTCCACGTCGACGGGGATGCCCCGGGCGGTGTCGGTGACCTGGACGGACCCGTCCGGGAACAACCGCACGCCGATCTCGTCACCGTGTCCGGCGAGGGCTTCGTCGACGGAGTTGTCGATGATCTCCCACAGGCAGTGCATCAGACCACGGGAGTCCGTCGACCCGATGTACATGCCGGGACGCTTCCGGACCGCCTCGAGTCCTTCGAGGACGGAGAGATGCCGTGCGGAGTAGTCGGAGCTCACCTCCCGAGCCTACCCAGCACGGCCGACACCACGGCCCTGACACTCGCACTGGGGACGATCGGTCCGCGCTGAGCGAAATGGAGTGCCCCAATGCCGTACATCCAGGCAGCACGTGTTGAAATGGTGCAACCAGGAAGCACCACCTGCAATCCGTGAGGAGCACAGCAATGACCCAGACCGTGCAGGACCTCTCCATCGACGACGTCAGCAACCACCAGCTCACCGCTGCCGACCGGTGTGACAGCTGCGGAGCGCAGGCCTACATCCGAGCCACCATGGCCAGCGGCGAACTGTTCTTCTGCGCCCACCACGGCGCGGAGTTCAAGGACAAGCTCGCAGCCACCGCGATCGAATGGCACGACGAGAGCAGCCGACTCCGCGAGTCGAAGTAGCGCGCCGAGGCGCGAGTACAGCAAGACGGGAGGCCCGGTGCCAGTTGGCACCGGGCCTCCTGTCTGTCTGTGGACCCTTCTAGAACTCGCGGTTCAGCGCCCAGGCGGCACCTCGGTAGCTGTTCGGCCCCCACACGCCGTCGATGGGGCCGCTGTAGCGGTCGTGGTCGGCCGCCCACCGCTGCAGCGCTGCGATGGTGAGGGGGTGCTCGGTTCCGTAGAAGTTCCCAGACTGGTAGTACCCGCCGACCGCAAGTCGCTTTGCGACGAAGACCCATGCGTCTGATCGCATCTGGCCGTCGATCTCGCCTGCGTACCCAGCCTTGCTGGCCATGCACTGCAGCCGCTTGTAGAAGATCGGCCCGGGTATCCCGTCGTACTCGGTCGTGGTCGTCGGGACCGAGCTGCAGGCCGAACTGATGCGCGGCGTTGCAGCCTCAGCAGGAGCTGTCTGGACGATGGCACCCGTCGTGGTCAGTGTCACGACGAGTGCGCCGACCAGCGCGAGGACGGATTTGGTGTGGTGCATGAGGCCTCCTTTGTCGGCCTCCAACATTTCACATCCCGTTGCCGATGTGTCGGCTCTGGCAACTGTTGCCACGATCGCGGGGACGACGAAGGCCGGGCCCGTGCGGGCCCGGCCTTCGTGAGCGTCACGCGATGCGCTTGAACGCCTTGTCGACGTAGCGGTCGACCGTCGCCCGCGCTTCGCGCGCGTACCGGTCGATGGTCGCCGTCTGCTCCGGGTCCGGCGCGTACTCGCGGCCCCGCCGCGCGGCGGCCGCGGCGAGGACACCGTCGGTGAGGGCCGGGTTCAGCGGCAGGAGCGGGCCCTGCGCGTGGGTGCCGAAGGAGGTCCCGCGGCCGGCGCCCTCCACCGGGGAACCGGCCTGGTTCCCGCCACCGGAGACGACGTCAGCGAACGGGGTGACGCCTGCGCCGAGCTCGATCCGCGTGGCGTGGTCCTCGAACGCTGCGAGCCGCTTGGAGGCACCGTCGAGCAGCGGGTAGCGGGTCTCGAGCACGAAGTAGTTGACGCGACGCTCGGCACCGCGGACGGCTCGGGCATCGAACACACCGAACCCCTGCACCGGAGCGCCCTCCGTCGGGATGACCTCGTTCGTCGCGAGGTCGAACCCGCCACCGACCGCGACCATCGGCACGCCCGCGGCCACGAGGTCGCGGAGGGGCGCTGCGATGCGCGCGACGTCGCTCCCGAGGGACCGCATCGCGCTGAGCGGGCCGTTCCCGATGACGACGACGTCCGCCGCGGCGGGCAGGTCGCCGCCCGGGGCGTACTCGACGACCTCGGTCGGGAGGCCGGCGGCGGCGGCACGACGGGTGAGGGCGACCACGTTGCCGCGGTCCCCCGACACCCCCATCTGCCGCGGGTAGACGTGCAGGATGGTCAGGCGATCGGCCGTCATGCGGTCTTCTCCAGGTCCGGGTGGCCGAGGGCCTTCCGGGCGATCATCATGATCTCGTAGTTGACGATGAAGTTCTTCGTGCCGGTGCTCGTCGTGCCGAGGCCCTGCATGTGCTTGATGGCGGTCTCGACGTCGGGTTCGACCCGGCCGATCCGGACGCCGGCGTGTTCGAGGGCGATCGCGATCTGCCAGGCCTTGTCACCGGAGACGACGTCGACGTGGTCGAGCTTGGAGAAGTCGATGTCGTAGATCCACGAGATGTCCGGGGTGCCCTCGTCGATCGCCATGAGCACCTGCTCGGGGTGGTCCGGCAGTGCGTCGAGGTTCAGCTGCAGGCTCGCGGCGTTCTTGAACATCGTGAACTCGGCGGACTCGCCGGCGATGGGCAGTCGCTCACCACGGCCGTACGCCGGCTTCATCGTCGAGAAGGCCCGCGTGACGGCGTCCGGTCGGAACTGCGTGCCGAGCGCGGCACTGGCCGTGGCCGTCGCCGCAGCGGCGTCGACCGCGTAGTGCAGCCCACGGGCGGGCAGGCGCACGGCGATGTCCGATCCCGCGAAGGCGATCGTCGCGGCGTCGCCGGTGTGCTCGGTGACCTCGGCGTCGATGACCGACTGCTCGGCGTCAGCGCGGTCGAAGTCGTCGGCGTTCTGCAGGCCGTTCGGGCTCGCGGCGACGATGGCGGGGCTCGCACCGAAGCGCAGCACCCGCTGGCCGTCGACGGCCGTGTAGGCGTCGAGGAACTGGTCGTCGTGGTTGGTGATGACGTTCGCGGTCGACAGTGCCGCCGTGTCGAGCATCATCGTCGCCACGCGCTCGGTCTCGAAGAACCGGTAGAGCTGGTCGACCTGGACGTTGAGCATCGTCACGGTGGACGGCGACAGGATGCCGGCGAGCTCCACGGCGAAGGCCTCGTCGACCTCGAGGATGCCGATGTCCGCCTTGAGCCGACCGGTCAGCGAGACCTCCGACAGCAGCGCGGACGCGATGCCCTGCGGCAGGTTCGCGCCCGACGGGTTGGTGAAGACCCGGAGCCCGTGTGCCCGGACGATGTCCGAGATCATGTGCGTCGTCGTGGACTTGCCGTTCGACCCCAGCACGAAGACGACCCCGTTGGGGAACTGCTCCGTGACGCGCTGCAGGAAGTCCGGCACGAGCTTCAGGACGATGAAGCCCGGGTAGGCGGACCCCCCGCCCCGCGCACGGGCGAGGGCGCGGAGGATCCGCCCGATGAGGATCGGGATGAAGAAGCGCACCGCTCGGCCTACTCGAGGTAGTCGCGCAGCGACTGCGACCGCGACGGGTGGCGGAGCTTCGCCATCGTCTTGGACTCGATCTGGCGGATGCGCTCACGCGTCACACCGAACGTGTCACCGATCTGGTCGAGCGTCTTCGGCTGACCGTCGCCCAGGCCGAAGCGCATCCGGATGACACCGGCTTCGCGCTCGGACAGGGAGTCGAGCAGGCTCTCGAGCTGCTTCTGCAGCATCGTGAAGCCCACCGCGTCGGCCGGCACGACCGCCTCGGTGTCCTCGATGAGGTCACCGAACTCGGAGTCGCCGTCCTCACCCAGGGGGGTGTGGAGCGAGATCGGCTCGCGACCGTACTTCTGGACCTCGACGACCTTCTCCGGGGTCATGTCGAGCTCACGGGCGAGCTCTTCCGGGGTGGGCTCGCGGCCCAGGTCCTGCAGCATCTGCCGCTGGACACGGGCGAGCTTGTTGATGACCTCGACCATGTGCACCGGGATGCGGATGGTGCGGGCCTGGTCGGCCATGGCGCGGGTGATCGCCTGACGGATCCACCACGTGGCGTAGGTCGAGAACTTGAAGCCCTTGGTGTAGTCGAACTTCTCGACGGCACGGATCAGGCCCAGGTTGCCCTCCTGGATGAGGTCGAGGAACTGCATGCCACGGCCGGTGTAGCGCTTGGCGAGCGACACGACGAGGCGGAGGTTCGCGCCGAGCAGGTGCGACTTCGCCCGCTGGCCGTCCCGAGCGACCCAGCGGAGCTCGCGCTCCTCGGGCTTGGACAGGCCGGTGACGTGCTGGAGCTTGTCCTCGGCGAACAGACCGGCCTCGATGCGCATCGCGAGCTCGACCTCCTGCTCCGCGTTGAGCAGCGCGACCTTGCCGATCTGCTTGAGGTAGTCCTTGACGGGGTCGGCGGTCGCACCGGTGATCGTCGTCGAGTAGACCGGCGCCTCGTCGTCGTCGGACTGCGAGATGACGAGCGCACCCGCGGCGACGGCGTTGGCGGCCTCGACCGCGGCGGTGCGCGGCTTGTCCTCGGTGTCGTCGTCGGTGTCGTCCGTCGCGTCGACTGCCTCTGCCGGCTCGACGGTCTCGTCCTCGTCCTCGTCGGACGCGGCCTTCTTCGTCGCGGGCTTCTTCACCGCGGCCTTCTTCGGGGCAGCCGCCTTCTTGGCGGGGGCCTTCGTCGCGCGCTTCTTCGGCGCAGCGGTGCCGTCGGTCTCGGGGCTCTCGGCCTCGGTCACCGTGTCGGCGTTGTCCTTCGTGGGATCGATCGTCGTGCTCCGGGCAGCCATGCGATCACCTCTCTCGTCGTGCCACGTTCCTGGGGTCGTGGCCTTCCCTCTGCCACGCGGGACCCGTGCCGCAGTTCCCCCGCGTCACTGGCCCCGTTGCTCCTGGCAACGCCGCCCGTTCAGGGCAGCATGAGGACCCATGTCAAGTCCCCCGACGAAACACGCGCCCTGGAAGAGCACCTGTACATGGGAGGCCCGAACGGGTCCTGGTCTCATTATTGCACGGTCCGCTTGCGCAGGCGTGCAACGAGTGCAACCCAGAGCGGTGCGACCCGTATTCCGTCCTGCAGGTGCATCTGGGCGCGCGTGCGACGCCGGGCGTGCAACAGCATGCCGACACCGAACCCGACCACGACGTACTGCACGGTGAGCGCGACCCGGAAGTTCGCCCAGGCGAAGACGGTCTCCCCCGTGGCCCGGGCGACGGCGTCGAGGAGCAGGCCGATGCAGAACATCATCACGAAGGCCGCGAGGAAGCCCCCGACGTTGACGACCCCGTTCGCCGACCCCAGGGAGCCCATCGGGTTGAACGAACGCGCGAAGTCGAACCCGATGAGCGAGCCGGGGCCGCCGATGCCCATCGCCACGACGAGCAGCACCAGGAGCCAGGTCGGCGGGTGTCCCGGCCAGAGCAGGACGAACGTCCAGACGACACCGAGCAGGACGACCACGCCGAGCACCAGGTTCGACCGGCGGAGCGGGTACCGGGCGCAGAGCACCCCGAGCAGCGGCCCGGCGACGAACCCGACCGCGACGATGACGGTGAGGAACCCAGCGGCCTCGGTCGAGGAGTAGCCGAGCCCGCGGAGCATCGGCACGCCCCAGAGCAGGCTGAACACCGTGCCCGAGGACTGGGTGACGTAGTGCGACCAGAAGCCGAGCTGCGTGCCGGGGCGGCGGAGCGCGTGCCCGAAGGTGTGGAACGCCGCCGACCAGGTGTGCGGCAGCGGGATCGTGTCGGTTCGGACGGGGACGGGTCCGTTGCGGACGAACACGAACGCCAGGACGAGCCCGACGGCACTGGCCGCCGCAGCCACCCCGAACGCCACGGTCCACCCGGCGCTGTGCAGCAGCAGCGCGAAGGGGAACGCCGAGGCGATCTGGCCGACCTGCCCGAGGTTGCCCGTCCACTGCGAGATCTGCGGCAGGATCCGGCCGCTGAACCACATCGGCAGCAGGCGGATCACCGAGATGAAGGTCATCGCGTCCCCGGCACCGACCAGGACCCGCCCGACCACCGCCGGGCCGATCGTGGGTGACACCGCGACGACGGCCTGCCCGAGCACCAGCAGCAGCGCGCCGAGCAGCACCAGGCGCCGTGGCCCGATCCGGTCGAGGGCGATCCCGACGGGGATCTGTAGCCCCGCGTACACGGCGATCTGCACGACCGCCAAAGTGGAGAGGACGGCGGCGGAGACCGCGAAGCGGTCCTGCGCGTCCACGCCGGACACGCCGAGCGAGGACCGCTGCACGACCGCAAGGACGTACGCGAGGACCGCGACGCCCCACACGACGAAGGCACGGCGGGAGTTCACCCGACCAGGCTAGCGGCGCGTCACCACTGCCAGGACGAGCTGTGGAGCACGTGCGCGGCGCGGACGGCTGTGGTGGAGCCTCCAGCCCGGATCAGTCGTCGGAGGCGTCCCGGCGGTCCGCCAGGAACCGCTCGAGCTCGGCCGCGATCGCGTCGGCCGTGGGGACCTCGCCGTCGACGCCGGTGAGGGGCGAGCCGACGGGGTTGCCCTCCATGTAGGTGTCGTGGCGCTCCTCGAGCGCCGCGACGAGTCGCTGCAGCTCGCCGTTGCCGGCCACCTGCTCGTCGACGCGGAGGGCGAACTCGCGGCCCTCTTCGCGCAGGGCGTCGGTCGGGAAGATCAGGCCGGTTGCAGCGGCGATCCCGGACAGGGCCGCCACGGCGGCGTCGGGGTACTCGGTGTCGGAGAGGTAGTGCGGGACGAGGAGCACCAGGCCCGTGACCTGGCGCTCGAGCTCGGTCAGGCGGTGCTCGACGAGGTGCAGGACGTTCGCGGGTGCCTGGGTCTCCGGCTTCCAGACGCTCATCGACTCGATGAGGTCGGCGCGCGTGCCCGACACGGTCAGGCTGACGGGGCGGGTGTGCGGCACGGGCATCGGGATCGACTGGACCCACGTCGTGTCCACGACCTGGAGCTCGGCGGCGAGGTCGGTCACCGCGCGGACGAACCGGTTCCACTGGAAGTCGGGCTCGTAGCCGGACAGGAAGAGGAACGGCTGCCCGATCTCGTCCCGCACCAGGTGCAGGGCGAGCCGCGGCGGTTCGATGTCGGTGATGTGGTCGTGCTCGAACGTGATCACCGGGCGACGGGCACGCCAGTCGAGCAGCGCGTCCGGGTCGAACTCGGCGACGAGCCGGGTGTCCAGCCGCTCGAGGATCGAGGTGGTCACCTGGGCGACCGCCGAGCCGGCGTCCGCGAACCCCGTGAGCCCGGCGACCAGGTGCAGGCCGGTCGGGACCGTCGGGGCGGACTCGTCGAACGTGTAGAGGTCCTCGGGGCGGTTCACCGTCCCAATGCTAGGCGGGGGCCCCGACACCACCCGCCACGACGCCCACGCCGACAGCGAACAGTGCCTGGATAGGGTTGGAGCATGGTCCGACCGACGCTCTCCACTGACTCCACCTCCCCCTCCTCGATCGACGCCGACGTCCTCGTCGTCGGTGTCCGGCCCGGCACCGACGGCGCTCCCGCGACGATCGTCGCCCCCGCGACCACGCCCTTCTCCGCGCTCGACGACCTCGACCTCGCGGCGATCGGCGTGACGGGCGCGAAGGACCAGCTCGTGCGCCTGCCCGGCACCGGTGTCAGCGCCCGCAGCATCGCGCTGATCGGGCTCGGCGCCGGCACCGACGCCGCCGCGGTCCGCTCGGCCGCCGGCAGCGCCGTCCGCCAGCTCCCCCTCGTGTCCTCGATCGCGCTCGCGCTGCCGACCGACTCCGAGGAGCTCGTCGACGCCGCCCTCGAAGGTGCCGCGCTCGGCGCCTACTCGTTCACCCGGCACAAGGGCATGGGCAGCACCGGACCGGTGCTGGGCGACCAGCGCGTCGTCGTGCTCGCCCCGTCCGCCGTCGCCGACGCCACCGTGCGCCCGGCGATCGTCGCCGACGCGGCCGCCCTGGTGCGCGACCTCGTCAACACCGCCGCACTGGACCTCGGCCCGTCGGACGTCGCGGACGTCGCGACCGGGCTCGCCGGCGACCTGCCGCTGACCGTCGAGGTCCTCGACGAGACCGCGCTCGAGGAGCAGGGCTTCGGGGGCATCCTCGGCGTCGGCGCCGGGTCCGTCCGTCCCCCGCGGCTGGTCGTCGTCCGGTACGCGCCGGATTCCGCCACGAAGCACCTCGCCCTCGTCGGCAAGGGCATCACGTTCGACTCGGGCGGGCTCTCGCTCAAGCCGGCCGCATCGATGCTCGGCATGAAGACCGACATGACCGGCGCCGCGACCGTCCTCGCCGCAACCGTCGCCGCTGCCCGACTCGGCCTCGACGTCAAGGTCACCGCGTGGCTCTGCCTGGCCGAGAACATGCCGTCCGGGTCGGCGATCCGCCCCGGCGACGTCCTGACGCTGAAGAACGGCAAGACCGTCGAGGTCACGAACACCGACGCCGAGGGCCGGCTGGTCCTCGGTGACGGCCTGGCCGCCGCCTCGCTCGAGCAGCCCGACGCGGTCGTCGACGTCGCCACGCTCACCGGTGCCCAGGTCGTCGCGCTCGGCGACCGCACCACCGGCCTGATGGGCACCGACGACCTCGTGGCCCGTGTCCGTGCCCTCGCCGAGGCCGTCGCCGAGCCGATCTGGCCGATGCCCCTCCCCGAGGAGCTCGACGCCCGGCTGTCCAGCGACGTCGCCGACATGGTGAACGCCACGGTGGGCAACCCGGCCGGCGGCATGCTGCTCGCGGGCAAGTTCCTGGAGCGCTTCGTCGGCGAGGGTGTCCCCTGGGCGCACCTCGACATCGCGGGCCCTTCGGAGAACAAGGGCGGCGGCTACGGGTGGCTGGGCAAGGGACCGACCGGCGCGATGGTCCGCACCCTCATCTCGCTCGCAGAAGACCTCCAGTCCAAGTAGTAGGTTTGGTTCCGGTGGGCAGGCGTCGATGCGCCACCCACCGGAACGACACGGGACGGGACCGGAACCATGCGGTCCGACCGTCGGACGCCGCCGCGGTGGTGTCCATGTGCGGGCCGCGACCACCACAACGGATCCGGCCCCGACATGCACGAGGGAGCAGCACCAGGTGACGGAACAGACTTACGACGTCGTGGTCCTCGGTGGCGGGAGCGGCGGGTACGCAGCCGCGCTCCGGGCAGCCGAGCTCGGGATGAGCGTCGCGCTCATCGAGGGCGACAAGCTCGGAGGGACGTGCCTGCACCGCGGCTGCATCCCGACGAAGGCGCTGCTGCACTCCGCCGAGATCGCCGACGGCGCGCGTGACGCCGAGAAGTACGGCGTCCTGGCCGAGTTCGCCGGTGTCGACGTGCCCAAGGTCATCGAGTACCAGCAGGGCGTCATCAACTCCAAGTACAAGGGCCTGCAGGGCCTCATCAAGGCCCGCGGCATCACCGTCGTCGAGGGCTGGGGCCGTCTGACCTCGCAGAACACCGTGCAGGTCGGCGACCAGACCGTCACCGGCAAGAACGTCGTGCTGGCCACCGGGTCGTACTCGAAGTCCCTGCCCGGGCTCGAGATCGGCGGCCGGGTCATCACCTCCGAAACCGCCCTCCGCATGGACTACGTCCCGAACAAGGTCGTCATCCTGGGCGGCGGCGTGATCGGCGTCGAGTTCGCCAGCGTCTGGAAGTCCTTCGGCGCCGAGGTCACCATCGTCGAGGGCCTCCCCCACCTGGTCCCCGCCGAGGACGAGTCGATGTCGAAGCAGCTCGAGCGCGCGTTCCGCAAGCGCGGCATCGAGTTCTCGCTCGGCACCCGGTTCCAGGGCGTCGAACAGCACGAGAACGGCGTCGTCGTCACGCTCGAGGACGGCAGGACCTTCGACGGTGACGTCCTGCTCGTCGCCGTCGGCCGTGGCCCCGTCACGCAGAACGTCGGCTACGACGAGGTCGGCATCACGATGGACCGCGGCTTCGTCATCACGAACGAGCGCCTCGCCACGAACGTCCCGAATGTCTACGCCGTCGGCGACATCGTCCCGGGCCTGCAGCTCGCGCACCGCGGCTTCCAGCAGGGCATCTTCGTCGCCGAGGAGATCGCGGGGCTCAACCCCGTGGTCATCGAGGACAAGAACATCCCGAAGGTCACCTACTCCGACCCCGAGGTCGCCTCCGTCGGCCTCTCGCAGTCGAAGGCGGAAGAGGAGTACGGCGCTGACAAGGTGGACTCCTACGAGTATAACCTGGCCGGCAACGGCAAGAGCCACATCATCGGCACCGCCGGTGCCGTCAAGGTCGTGCGCGTCGTCGACGGCCCCGTCGTCGGCATCAGCATGATCGGTGCCCGCGTCGGCGAACTCATCGCCGAGGCCCAGCTCGCCGTGAACTGGGAAGCCCACCCCGAGGACGTCGCGCCGCTCATCCACGCGCACCCGACGCAGAGCGAAGCCCTCGGCGAGGCGCTCATGCACCTCGCGGGCAAGCCCCTCCACGCCCTGTGAGCCGGCGCGCGATGCCACAGACAACCACCACGAACCACCCCTGCGAAGAGGAGTCCACCCGATGAGCGAATCCGTCAACCTCCCGGCGCTCGGCGAGAGCGTCACCGAGGGCACGGTGACCCGATGGCTGAAGAACGTCGGTGACCGGGTCGAGGTCGACGAGCCGCTGCTCGAGGTCTCGACCGACAAGGTCGACACCGAGATCCCGTCGCCGATCGCCGGCGTGATCGAGGAGATCCTCGTGCCGGAGGACGAGACCGTCGAGGTCGGCACCCCGCTCGTGAAGATCGGCGACGGCTCCGGGTCCTCCGACGGCGACTCCGGTTCGTCGGACTCCTCCGCGTCGGACTCGTCCGAGTCGAACGAGGCCGCTGCCGACGAGGAAGCGCCCGAGGCCGCGCCGAGCACCGAGCAGGACACCGAGGCCAAGGCCCCGGAGCCGACCGAGCCCGAGCCGGCTCCGGCCGGACAGACCCAGCCCGCAGCGCCGGCCGCTCCGTCGGCACCGCCTGCCGCAGCCCCCGTGCCGCAGGCTGCCCCGGTCCCGCCGCCCGCCGCGGCGCCGGCTCCGCCCGCACCTGCCGCTCCGGCCCCCGCTGCGGTCCCGGCACCGCCCGCCGCGGTCTCGAGCGCGCCGACGGCGTCGGCTGAGGTCCCGAACCCGTCGCAGACCGGCGCAGCGTCCGGCTACGTCACGCCGCTGGTGCGCAAGCTCGCCAACGAGCAGGGCGTCGACCTGTCGACCGTCACCGGCACCGGTGTCGGTGGGCGCATCCGCAAGGAGGACGTGCTCGCCGCCGTCAAGCCCGCTGCGGCGCCTGCTGCTTCCGCTGCACCCGCAGCCGCGGCCGGCCCGTTCGTCGCCGAGGTCTCCCCGCTCCGTGGCACCCGCGAGAAGATGACCCGCCTGCGCAAGGTCGTCGCCGAGCGTGCCGTGCAGTCGATGACCTCGACCGCCCAGCTGACGAGCGTCGTCGAGGTGGACGTCACGAAGGTGGCGCAGTTCCGCGACGCCCACAAGGCCGAGTTCCTCGAGAAGACCGGCGCGAAGCTCTCCTTCATGCCGTTCTTCGCCCTGGCGGCCTCGGAAGCGCTCAAGGCGCACCCGAAGATCAACTCGACCGTCGACGGCGAGGAGATCGTGTACCCGGAGACGGAGAACGTCTCGATCGCGGTCGACACCGAGCGTGGCCTGCTCACCCCGGTGATCAAGGACGCGGCCTCGCTCGACCTCGCGCAGTTCTCGAAGGCGATCGCCGACCTGGCCGAGCGCACCCGCAACAACCAGCTGAAGCCCGACGAGCTCGCCGGCGGCACCTTCACGCTGACCAACACGGGTTCGCGCGGTGCGCTGTTCGACACCCCGGTCGTGTTCCTGCCGCAGTCGGCCATCCTCGGGACGGGCATCGTGACCAAGCGTCCGGCCGTCGTGAAGGTGGACGGCCAGGAGGCCATCGCGATCCGCTCGTTCGTGTACCTGGCGCTGTCGTACGACCACCGGATCATCGACGGTGCGGACGCGTCGCGCTACCTCGTCGCGGTGAAGAACCGCCTCGAAGAGGGCAACTTCGCCCCGAACCTGGGGTACTGACCCGCACGTCCAGGTCTGACCGACGGCCCCGGCTCCCCTCGTGGGAGCCGGGGCCGTCGTCATGTGCCCCTGAGGCCCAGCACGCCGGCCGCGACGAGTCCGGCGGCGACGACCGCCCCGACGAGCACCTTCCGCGGTGCCACCCGGGTACCGCCGGCGCCGAGCCGCACGCCACGCTCGACGACGTCCTGCACCACGGCGAGGATCCCGGTGGCGGCCGGCGGCGCAGGTGTCGCAACGGCGTACACGTCCGCCGGGGGGTCCCAGCGGACAGGACGCGGCGGGCCCGTCGCCTGCACGACGGCGACGAGGCGTCGGAGGTCCTCCACCGCACCCCCGAGCGCCCCGGCCACGGCGTCGTCGACCGCGGCGCGGCACGGCTCACGGGGGTCGACCCGTTCCCACACGCTCCGCACCGCGTGGAACAGGGCGACCGTGCCGGGCGACTCCGAGGTCCGCGCAGGAGCCGAGCCGGGGTCGACGGCTGGAGGATGGTCGACGAGGACCGGCGCGCCGGAGTCGTCGACGAGGACGTCGTCGGCACGGGCGTCCCCGAGCAGCACGGCGCCGGCAGCGGCGTCGACGGCCAGTTCGAGCAGCGGGAGCGTCAGGGTGACCGCGACGCCGGTGGTCGGCACCCCGATGCGGTCGAGGGCGTCGGGGAGCGGCATGCCGCTGAGCTGTTCGGTCTGCACCACGAGCCGTCCGGAGGCACTGCGACCGACGGTGGCGACACGGACGCAGTGCTGCGGCTCGGCCGCGCAGCGGTCGGCCACCCAGACAGCGAAGGGGCCGGTGTCCGGGCCGACCCAGCGGTGTTCGACGGTGGTCGTTGGCATGGTGACCAGCGTGGCTGCGGCGGGATGAGCCTCCCGGCCGGGTGCGACCGTCTGTGGAGAACTGGGTTCGCCCACAGCTGTTCACCGACGGTCCACACGACGGCCGTCAGGCCGTATCCTGGGGGCATGGCACGAAGCAGCTCGACCGACACGAAGGCGAAGGCGAAGGAGCCGGGACGTCTGAAGCAGATGTTCCAGGTCTTCCAGATGACTCGTCGGGCAGACCCGACGTCCATCTGGTGGTTCGCTGCCGCGTTCCTCGTCCCCGTCGTCCTCGGGGTCCTCCTGGCGCTCCTGCTGCCGGGGCAGAACTGGCTGGCGATCGTCCTGTGGATCCTCGCCGGTGTGCTCCTCGGTGTGCTGCTGTTCCTGATCGTGCTCGGGCGACTGGCCGAACGTGCCGCATACTCGCAGATCGAGGGCCAGCCCGGAGCCGTCGGTGCCGTGCTGTCCAACTCGCTCCGTCGCCAGTGGCGCTCCAGCGAGATGCCCGTCGCGGTCCACGGCCGTTCGCAGTCCGCCGTCTACCGTGCCGTGGGGACGCCTGGCGTCGTGCTGATCACCGAGGGCCAGGTCGGCAACATCTCCCGCCAGGTCGACGAGGAGCGCCGCAAGGTCCAGCGCATCGTCCCGAACGTCCCCGTGCACGTCGTGCACGTCGGTGACGGCTCGGACCAGGTCACGCTGCACAAGCTCCCCCGTGCGATGAACAAGTACAAGAAGTCGCTCAACCGCAACGAGGTCCTCGCGGTGGCGAACCGTCTCGACTCCCTCACCCAGAGCCCCGCGTCGGCGATCCCCAAGGGCATCGACCCCACGCGGGTCCGCGCCGGTCGTCCGCGCTGACCACGGCCTGACGTCGCTGAACGCCCCCGACCGCTGCGGTCGGGGGCGTTCTGCGTCGCGCACCGTGCACGCTTCCTCAGGTGGTGCGAGGTTGACCACCCCGTGCAGCGCGGTCGCGGGGCACGGAGTGGTCGACCTCGCACGGGGGCGCGGCCCGCCTGCCCGCGGGGCGCACCTGCCCGCGCGTCCTGGCCGCGCGGCGCACGCACTCGCGCCTCAGCGCCGGACGAGCACCGTGCCGGCCGCCGCGTCGTGCAGCGGGCGGCCGTCCTTCGCGTGGATGAGCACCGGCACCACGATGCAGAGCAGCACGGTGCGCACGACCGGACGCCACACCCCGACGTAGCCACCGCGGACCGGCACGACGCGGAGCCCGAGGCAGACCTGCCCGAACGACCCGGAGAGCAGCGGGATGAAGACGACCTGCAGCGCGGCGAAGATGCCGAGCGTGATGAAGTTGCCCGCGTCGCCGTAGGTCCCGAGGCCGAGCGACACGAGGCACGCGAGCGCCCAGTCGATCACGAGCGCGACGAACCGCCGCCCGAAGCTGGCCATCGACCGAGGCCCGGACTGCGGCAGCCCGAGGAGCTTGCCGGGCCACTCCCCCGCACCGGCACCAGCAGCGGAGGAGGACGACGAGGTGGGGCGGGCCATGCCTCCAGGGTAGGCGACACCGGGTGCGTAACACGCCGGAAACAACGCAGTCACGTCCGGGAAACCCCGTGTCTCTAGCCTCGTCGGAGGGTGCCTCTCGGTCCCCTCGAACCACCACCCAACCAGTAGGAGAACGACTCACATGTTCAGTGATTCCTCCGAGGTGCTCGCCTTCATCAAGGACACGGACGTCAAGTTCCTCGACATCCGTTTCACGGACCTCCCCGGGGTCCAGCAGCACTTCAACATCCCCGCGTCCACGGTCGACGAGGACTTCTTCTCGGTCGGGCAGCTCTTCGACGGCTCCTCGATCCGCGGTTTCGCGTCGATCCACGAGTCCGACATGCAGCTCATCCCGGACGTGACGACCGCGTACGTCGACCCGTTCCGCGCGGAGCGCACGCTGATCATGGTGTTCGACATCTACAACCCGCGCAACGGCGAGATCTACAGCCGTGACCCGCGCCAGGTCGCCAAGAAGGCCGAGAAGTACCTCGCCTCGACCGGCATCGCGGACACCGCGTTCTTCGCCCCCGAGGCCGAGTTCTACATCTTCGACGACGTCCGCTACTCGGTCACGCAGAACGAGTCGTTCTACGCGGTCGACTCCGAGGAAGGCGCCTGGAACACGGGTCGCACCGAAGAGGGCGGCAACCTCGCCAACAAGACCCCGTACAAGGGCGGCTACTTCCCCGTGTCGCCGGTCGACAAGACCGCCGACCTGCGCGACGACATCTCGCTGAAGCTGATCGACTCCGGCCTCGAGCTCGAGCGCGCGCACCACGAGGTGGGCACCGGCGGCCAGCAGGAGATCAACTACAAGTTCGACACGATGGTCCACGCCGCGGACGACATCCTGAAGTTCAAGTACATCGTGAAGAACACGGCCGAGCAGTGGGGCAAGGTCGCCACCTTCATGCCGAAGCCGATCTTCGGTGACAACGGCTCGGGCATGCACACGCACCAGTCGCTCTGGTCCGACGGCACCCCGCTCTTCTACGACGAGAACGGCTACGGCGGCCTCTCCGACCTCGCTCGCTGGTACATCGGTGGCCTGCTCAAGCACGCTCCGGCCGTCCTGGCGTTCACGAACCCGACGATCAACTCCTACCACCGTCTGATCCCGGGCTTCGAGGCCCCCGTCAACCTCGTCTACTCGGCGGGCAACCGCTCGGCCTCGATCCGGATCCCGATCACGGGCACCAACCCGAAGGCCAAGCGCATCGAGTTCCGCGCGCCCGACGCCTCCGGCAACCCGTATCTGGCGTTCGCCGTGCAGCTGATGGCGGGCCTCGACGGCATCCAGAACCGCATCGAGCCGCACGAGCCCGTCGACAAGGACCTCTACGAGCTCCCCCCGGAGGAGGCCAAGAACATCCCGCAGGTGCCGGCTTCGCTCGACGCCGCGCTCGCAGCACTCGAGGCCGACCACGAGTTCCTGCTCAAGGGGAACGTCTTCACCGAGGACCTCATCCAGACGTGGATCGACTACAAGCGCGAGAACGAGATCCTGCCGATGGCGCAGCGTCCGCACCCGTTCGAGTACGAGCTGTACTTCGGAGTCTGAGTTCCGCTCCACCCGCGAAGGGCCCCGCACCGTCAGGTGCGGGGCCCTTCCGCGTGCCGGGGCAGGTGCGCGAGCCGGGGCAGGTGTGCGGGCCGAGACTCGGTTCGGCGGACAGGACGCGCCCGCCGGACGGCGCGAAGTGTCCGCCGGGCCGAGACTCGGCGCGCGGGCTGCGGCCGGCGTCCCGGACGGGACCGCCTGGAGGCCCGGTGGCGGGCCTCCAGGCGGGTGCGGTTGCACCCATAACGGTTGCGATGGGAAGCGGGAACGCGCGTTGCGGGTCGGAAGGAAGGACCCCCTACGCGCGAATCGACCTCCGACGCGCGATTCGACTCGCTACGCGCGATTCGACGTGCTGCGCGGCGGCCTGGGACGCGCGGAACGACCCGCGACGCGCGATTCGACTCGGTACGCGCGATTCGACCGGCCACGCGCGGCTCGCCCGGGCGCGCGAAACGGGGCCCGCACCGCCCCGGCACGGACCCCGTCTGCTGCAGGCGACTAGCGGCTGGTGGCCAGCACGTCGTTGGATCCGGCAGCAACGCTCACGGGTGCACCCGCGACCGGCGTGGGACGTCCCAGGGAACGGACGGACCACCCCGCCTTGACCCAGTCGGTGACCGGGAGGCAGTTGCGCGCGTCGATCACGACGCGGCGTCCGACGAGGTCCCCGAGGGCGACCGGGTCGGCGTCGATGATGTCGTCCCACTCGGTGAGGACGAGGACGATGTCGGCACCCTCGAGCGCCTCGGTCATCGACGTGGTGTAGCTCAGGGTCGGGAACGAGCGCTTGGCCGTCTCCATCGCCTCCGGGTCCCAGAGCGTGACCTGGGCGCCACGGAGGTGCAGCGCCGCGGCGACGTTGAGCGCCGGCGAGTCGCGGACGTCGTCGGTGAGCGGCTTGAACGCCGCGCCGATGACGGCCACGCGGCGGTTCAGGACCGATCCCCCGGCGGCGTCGATCGCCATGTCGATGACCCGCTGGCGCTGGCCCATGTTGATCTCGTCGACCTGCTGCATGAGCCCGACGACCTGGCCGGCACCGATCTCGTTCGCGCGGTACATGAGCGCGCGGATGTCCTTCGGCAGGCACCCGCCGCCGAAGCCGAGGCCGGCGTTGAGGAACTTCCGGCCGATGCGGGCGTCGTGGCCGAGGGCGTCGGCGAGCGTCGTCACGTCGGCACCGGTGATGGCGCACATCTCGGAGATCGCGTTGATGAACGAGATCTTCGTGGCGAGGAACGCGTTCGCGCTGACCTTGACGAGCTCCGCGGTTGCGAGGTCCGTCGTGATGACCGGGGTGCCCTCGCTGATCGGTGCGGCGTAGACCTCGCGGATCACGGCGTCGGCGGCCTCGGACGCGCCGCCCCAGACCAGGCGGTCCGGGTGCAGGGTGTCCTCGACGGCCTTGCCCTCGCGGAGGAACTCCGGGTTCCAGATGAGCTCGGCGGTGATGCCGACGGGGGCGAACTCGCGGACGATGCCGCGGAGCCGAGCTGCCGTGCCGACCGGGACCGTCGACTTGCCGACGATGACCCCGGGGTGGGTCAGGTTCTCGGCGACGCCACGGGTGGCGCTCTCCACGTACGCCAGGTTCGCGGCGTGCGAGCCGGCCTTCTGGGGTGTTCCGACGCAGACGAAGTGGACGTCCGCTGCCGCCACGGCCTCGGCGATGTCGGCGGTGAAGCGGAGCTTGCCGCTGGCCACGTGCTTCGTGATGAGCTCGGGCAGGCCGGGCTCGAAGAACGGGACCTGGCCGGCGGAGAGTGCGGCGAGCTTGGCCGGGTCGACGTCCACGCCGATGGTCTCGAAGCCCATCTCGGCCATGGCGGCCGCGTGGGTGGCGCCGAGGTAGCCGGTGCCGATGACGCTGATGACGGGCGCGGGACGGGTGTCCTCGTCGGAGTGCTTCTGAGCGGTCATTGCTTGACCTCCTGCAGGTCGTAGTCGGTGTCGGTGCGCGAGATGCCGTCCACGAACGCCTGGAGGCTGTCCGCTCGGGAGTTGAGACGCCAGTCGTTGGTCGACCGGACGCCGTCCACCACGGTGGTGGCGGTCTCGCTGAAGTAGGAGAACCCGATGACGTCGTCGTTCTCCGGCTTCGCGAGCCCGTCGAACAGGGACGTCAGCCACTTGGACTTCTGCCCGCCCGTCACGGTGGTACCGGACTCCGTGGCGCCGACCTCGCTGAGGAGGATCTTCTTGCCAGGAGCCACGTCCCGGAGCTGGCGGAGGGTGGCGTCGAAGGTGTTCGAGAAGGTCGGGTCCTCGGAGGCCGTGCGGTAGTAGCCGCTCATGCCGACCCAGTCGACGTACGACGGGCCCGGGTAGTACGCCTTCAGGTAGTCGAGTGTCTGGTACTTGGCGTTGCCGAGCTTGTCGATGCGGCTCGGGGCCCAGTTCCAGATGACGTAGTCGTTCGCGCCGGCCTTCGTGAAGACGTCGTGCACGTGCTGCCACATCGCCACGTAGGACTTCGGTGCGTTCTGCTGCGCGGCACCCTCGGACCAGTTGTACCAGGAGCCGTTCATCTCGTGGTCGAGACGGATGACCACCGGCTGCCCGTTGGCCTTCAGCGCGTCGGCGTACTTCGTCAGGTAGGCGTCGAACTTGCCCGAGACGATGTCCTGGTTCGTGTAGCCCTCGACGTACTTCTGGTCGTTGCCGGTCTTCGACGGCGCGGACTCCCACGTCATGAGCGGGACGCGACCGTTCGCCCAGGAACGCTGGACGGCGTTGGCGTTGAAGTCCTGGTCGAAGCCCTGGAAGAACCCGACCATGTTCGTCGCCTTGCCGACCTGCTGGGACACGTCGTCGTACTCGGCCCAGTTGAAGGGCGACTGCGCCGTGTAGAGGCCGTACCAGCGCGACGACTGCGCGAGGACCTGTGCCTTCGTGGGCGTGACGACCGGCGTGACGGGATCGGGGTCCTTCGACGGACCGGTGTTCGGGTTCGTCGCCGGGGCACCGGACCCGCCACCGTCGGCCGACGTACCCGAGCCGTGCGAGCCTCCCGTACCGGAAGTGCCGGAGGCACCGTACGTACCGGACCCACCGGACCCGGACCCGCCCTTCGCACCGGCCGCGGACTTCGCGCCGGCAGCCGAGGCCTTCGCCGACCCGAGCTGCGACTGGAGCGACGCGATCTGCGCCTTGAGCTGGGAGACCTGGTCGCCCCGCGAACCCGACTGGGCGTTCGTGGATTTGAGCTGCCCCTCGAGCTTCCAGATCCGCTGCTGTGCGGCGTCGAGCCGGACCTGGAGGGCCTTCGCGTCCACCGTCTTCTCCTGCGCGGTCTTCACGCCGAGCGCGTGGTGGACCGCGGTGGAGACGGGGCTGGACGGCGAGATCCAGACGTTCCAGGTGATGAGGGCCAGGGCGAGCACGATCGCGGTGGTGCCGACGGCCGTGCGCTTGGCGTGCTTGGAGGAGGGTGCCCACCACGTGCTGGTGGAGCGGAAGAGGTCAGACAATGAGGAACGCCTCCAGGGCGAAGATCGCGAACCCGATGAAGTACGGGATCGACGCGTACGGGTTGTACCGACGACGGGCCTTCACCGGAGCGGAGCTCGCGGCTGCCGTGCGGGCAGCGGGAGCCGCAGCAGCGGGGGCCGCAGCAGCCGCAGCCGCCGCTTCCCGCCGCGTGGCGAGGACGGTCGTCGTGGAGTTGGTGGTGACGTCGAGCTCACCGGCTCGGCCGTCCGGCGACGTGAACAGCTCGTCGAAGGCCCGGTCCACCGCAGCCTGGTCGCTGGCGTACCCGGCGGGGACCCGGTCGACCGGACTGACCGGCGTCTGCGTGGCGACGGCCTGGGGCTGGACGGGTTCCTCCTCCATCGGTCCACCGGCGTAGGCACCGGCACGGGTGCCCCAGCCGCTGGCGTGGCCGAGTCGGAAGAAGCCGACGAGCCGGATCGGCATGAGGAAGAACGTCGACACGATGATGAACATCGGCAGGCGGAAGAAGTCGCTCGGCTTCTCGGCGAGGTGTCGCATCTGCCGGATGGCCATGCTGAGCACGCTCGAGAGGACCATGAGCGCGGCGACGTAGACGAAGCCGGTGGAGAACCCGTACTGGTGCAGGATCCCCTGGTACAGGTTCTCGCCCTGCCCGGTGAACGCGCGGTAGATCCAGCCCGCGATCACGCCGAAGAGCATGAACGGCAGGATGATGTCGGTGATGAAGAACAGCGCCAGCACGGGGGCGTGACCGAGCATCCAGGGCATCATCCGCAGCGTGTTGTACTGCGAGCCGCGTGCCCAGCGGAGCTGCTGCTTGAACAGCTTCTTCACCTGCAGCGGAGCGTCCGTGTAGACCAGCGACGTGTACTGGTAGACGGTCCGGTAGCCCTCCTTGAGCGTCAGGTTCGTCAGCGTGCGGTCGTCGGAGACCTCGAGGAAGACGCCCATGAACTTCTCGTGCATGAACTTGTCCATGACGCGCATGAGGATGTTCCGGCGGAACGCGATCGTCCGCCCGGGCAGGCAGCCGATCTGTCCGAGGACGCTCTGCGCGGGCATCGAGTACAGCGCGCGGGAGTTCTCCAGCCAGTCCGCCCAGCGGGTGATCCAGGAGCGCTCGGGCTCGAGGATGCGCTGACGGGTGGTGACACCGCCGACGGACTCGTCGGCGAACGGCCGGAGGAGTTCCTCGAGCGCGCCGGGCGTCCAGACGGTGTCGGAGTCGACGAGCACCGTGATGTCGCCGTTCGACATCTCGGTGCCGACCTTGACGGCGTTGCGCTTGCCGGGGATCGGGGTGTGGGTCCAGCGGACGAGTGGGGCGAACTCGTCGCAGACCTCCTCGAGGGCCTCGTTGCGCGCGCCGTTGATGACGACGATGATCTCGCCGGGACGCTGCTCGACCATGCGGCCGATGACGTCCCGGAAGAGGTCGAGTGGCTCGTCCACGACAGGGACGACGACACTCGTCGTCCCGGTGTACGTGCCGGTGAAGGGGCGGTAGCGGGCGGACAGGACGACCTTGAGCACCCAGAGCAACCAGATCACCGCGGAGTACACGGCGAACAGGTAGAACTCGGGGTGCCCGTCGACCATCTGCCTGATCTGCAGAATGAAGGTGAACATCGATCCCTGCTGCAACGTTCGAGGGGGAGATTCCGCGCCATCGGAGAATCGGGGTCGGTTCGGGTGACCCCATTCACGCATCCCGGAGTGGACCGCTGCAACGTGCCCCTCGACCGGGGGCACGACCATTCCGTGACGGGGTACGTCGGAGTCCCCCTCGCGACCCACCGGAGTGGTCCCCTGCGTTGCTGACAGCACATCGGCGGACCACACGGACCGCGTCCCTGGCGGTCCACGGCCAGACCACCGACCTGGAGGCTCGGTGTGCGTCCCTGGGAAAGCCCTGGTCGCGACCGGGTCACCGGGCGCGTCGCCGGGACCGCCCGCAGGACGAGATCCGAGGGCCCACGCCGTCCGTCGCACACCCGCCACGCCGCCGACCCCAGCGCCCGTCGGGGTACAGACCGGGCCGTTGCGGGGGACGGATCACGACACGAGGATTTAACGTGCGCGGAGCGGACCGCGCGACACGGAACGAGGGTGCCCGGGCGTGTCGCGGAGCGTCAGGCGCCGTAGAACTCGCGCTCGAAGACCTGTCGAGCACGTCGGGTGACGCCGAGGTAGTCCTCCTCGAGTTCCGACGCCGACCCCGGCGGGTACTCCATCAGCCGCGCGATGCCCTCGAGCTGGATGCGGTCGACCGGCAGCACGTCGGTCGTCTTCCCCGACCAGAGCACGAGGGCACTACGGGTCCGTGACGCGAAGCGCCATGCGGCCGCCAGGCGGTCGCCGTCCTCGGGCGCGACGAGCCCCTCGGCGACGGCACCGTCGAGCGCGTCGAGCGTGGACGTGGTCCGGAGTGCCGGGACGTGCAGCGCGTGCTGGAGCTGCAGCAGCTGCACGAACCACTCGACGTCGCTGAGGGACCCACGGCCGAGCTTGAGGTGCCGGGCGGGGTCGGCACCGCGGGGCAGGCGCTCGGACTCGACCCTGGCCTTGATGCGCCGGACCTCGCGGACCTCGCGCTCGGCGATCGACGCCGGGTAGCGGGTGCGGTCGGCCAGGTGCTCGAAGTCGCGGAGCAGGGCGTCGTCCCCGACGGCACCGCGGGCACGGAGCAGCGCCTGGGCCTCCCACGTGAGGGACCAGCGGGCGTAGTAGGCGCCGTAGGAGTCGAGCGTGCGGGTGACCGGCCCGTTCTTGCCTTCGGGGCGCAGGTCGATGTCGAGGTCGAACGGGTAGAGCGCGTCCTCGGTCAGGCGGTTCAGCTCGCGGACGATCGTCTGCGCCGCGCGCGAGGCGGTCTCCGGCGGCAGGTCGGTGCCGCGGTGGACGTACAGCACGTCGGCGTCCGAGCCGAACCCGAGCTCACGACCGCCGTAGCGCCCCATCGCGATGACGCCGAACTCCAGACCGACGGGAGCGTCACGCCGTGCGAGGTCGAGCGCGCCGGTCAGCGTGGCCTCGGTGATGTCGCTCAGAGCGGGCCCGAGCCGGTCGACGTCGATCCGGCCGAGCGTGGCGGCCATGCCCAGGCGCAGGGTCTCGCGCCGCCGGACGGAGCGGATCAGCGAGGCGGCCGCGTCGACGTCGTCCCCGTGCCGGGCGGTCGTCGCCCGGACCTCGGAGAGCAGGGCCGCGACGGGCCGGGCCTGCAGCAGTGTCTCGGGTTCGTCGAGCCAGGCCACGGCCTCGGGGAACCGCTCGAGGAGCCCGGACAGGAACGCCGACTCGGACAGCACGGTCGTCAGGCTGTGCGCGGCGCCCGAGGAGTCCCGGAGCATGCGGAGGAACCAGCTGGACTCCCCCAGGCGGTCGCTGAGCCGGCGGAAGGCGAGCAGTGCGCGGTCGGGGGCGGGGCCCTCCGCCATCCACCGGAGCAGGACGGGCAGCAGGTTGCGCTGGATCGCGGCACGACGGCTCGTGCCCTGCGTCAGTGCGCGGATGTGCCCGAGCGCGCCGTCCGGGTCGACGAAGCCGATCGCACCGAGTCGGTCGCTCGCCTGGTCGCTCGTCAGCACGATCTCGCCGTCCGACGCCGCGACCGCCGACAGCAGCGGACGGTAGAACAGGCGCTCGTGCAGGCCGCGCACCTCGAGCTTCACCGAGCGCCACCGGGTCTCGAGCGCGGCGGCGGACGTCGCCAGACCGCTCGACCGCGCGAGGACGCGGAGTTCGTCCTCGTCCGACGGCATCAGGTGGGTGCGCTGGAGGTACCGGAGCTGGATGCGGTGCTCGAGCACGCGGAGCAGCGCGTAGTCCGGGCCGAAGCGGGCGGCCTCGGGACGACCGACGTACCCGGCGGCCGCCAGGGCGTCCATCGCGTCGAGGGTCGAGCGGGCACGGACGCCCTCGTCGTCGCGCCCGTGGACGAGCTGCAGCAGCTGCACGGTGAACTCGACGTCGCGCAGGCCGCCGGGGCCGAGCTTGAGCTGGCGGTCGACCTCGGCGTCCGGGATGTTGTCGGTGACGCGTTCGCGCATCCGCTGCACGGACTCCACGAAGCCCGGGCGGTCCGAGGAGGTCCACACGAACGGGGCGACGGCGGCGGCGTAGCGGTCCCCCAGGTCCATCGAGCCGGCGATCGGTCGCGCCTTGAGCAGCGCCTGGAACTCCCACCCCTTCGCCCAGCGCTCGTAGTACGCCACGTGGGAGTCCAGCGTCCGGACGAGGGCGCCGTCCTTGCCCTCGGGGCGCAGGTTCGCGTCGACCTCCCAGAGCCCGGGCTCGGCGGCGAGGTCGGTGATGACGTGCGTCGCCGCGATCGCGATCCGCGTGGCGATGAGCACCGCGCGGTCCGTGCCGACGCCGGTGCCCGCGTCGGCGTCCAGCGTCGGTTCGGTCACGAAGATGACGTCGACGTCGCTGACGTAGTTGAGCTCCCGCGCGCCCGCCTTGCCCATCGCGATGACGGCGAGCGGGGTGGTGTCGACGTCGACGCGCGGGAAGGGGACCTCGCGCCGGGCGACGTCGACGGCGACGTCGAGCGCGGCGCCGGCGAGGTCGGCCAGGCCCGCGGCGACCGCGGGGAAGGCGTCGGTCGGCGACGGGTTCAGGACGTCGAACAGCGCGATCTGCGCGAGGTGCCGGCGGTAGCGGACGCGGAGACGCAGCCGCGCTGCCTCGTCCACGGCGCCGTCCACGGCCGCGGTGAGCGACGCCGTGTAGGCCTGCTGCGACCACGGCGCCGTGACCGGGTCGAGCAGCAGCGCGAGTTCGGCGGGGCGTCGCTGCAGGAAGTCCCCGAGCCCGACGGACGCACCGAGGAGCCGCACGAGCCGTTCGGTGGCGGCGTCGTCCTCGAGCACCGCGCGGAGTTCGTCCGGGTGGCGCTCCATGAGCCGCTCGAGCCGTCGGAGCGCGCCGTCGGGGTCAGCGGTGACGCCCCAGAGCCCCGGGACGTCGGTCACCGAGACCCGCATGGCCGCACCGAAGCGCTCCTGCAGGTCGGCGAGCCGGTCGAGGCTCTCCGACAGCTCCGCGAAGCCCACGCGGGCCAGCTCGGAGCGCGACGTCTTCGTCCTGCCGGTCATGGGGTACCCGGGACGATCAGAGCATGCCGAGGTTGGTGTCCAGCTCGAACGGTGTGACCTGGTCGCGGTAGCGCTTCCACTCCTGCCGCTTGTTCAGCAGCACGAAGTTGAAGACCTGCTCGCCGAGGGTCTCCGCGACGAGCTCGGAGTCCTCCATCAGGGACAGCGCGTGGTCGAGGCTGGCGGGCAGCTGCGCGTACCCGAGGGCCTTGCGCTCCGCGTCCGTCAAGCTCCACACGTTGTCCTCGGCCTCGGCGGGGAGCTCGTAGCCCTCCTCGATGCCCTTGAGGCCGGCAGCGAGGATGAGCGAGTACGCCAGGTACGGGTTGGCCGCCGAGTCGATGCCGCGGTACTCGATGCGCGAGGACTGGCCCTTGTTCGGCTTGTAGAGCGGCACCCGCACCAGGGCCGAGCGGTTGTTGTGACCCCAGGTGACGAACGAGGGGGCCTCGTCGCCGCCCCAGAGGCGCTTGTACGAGTTCACGAACTGGTTCGTGACCGCCGTGATCTCCGGGGCGTGCCGGAGCAGGCCCGCGATGAAGTGCTTGGCCGTCGGGGACAGTTGGTACTCGCCGCCGGGCTCGAAGAACGCGTTCTGGTCGCCCTCGAACAGCGACACGTGGGTGTGCATGCCCGAGCCGGGCTGCCCGGAGATCGGCTTCGGCATGAACGTCGCGTAGACGCCCTGCTCGATGGCGACCTCCTTCACCACGGTGCGGAAGGTCATGATGTTGTCGGCCATGGTGAGCGCGTCGGCGTACCGCAGGTCGATCTCGTTCTGCCCGGGGCCGGCCTCGTGGTGGCTGAACTCCACCGAGATGCCGAGGTCCTCGAGCATCCGGACGGCACGGCGACGGAAGTCGTGCGCGCTGCCGCCGGGGACGTTGTCGAAGTAGCCGGCCTGGTCGACGGGCTTCGGGCCGCCGTCCTTCCAGTCGCGGTCCTTGAGCAGGTAGAACTCGATCTCGGGGTGCGTGTAGAACGTGAACCCGTGGTCGCTCGCCCGAGCCAGGGTGCGCTTGAGGACGTTGCGCGGGTCGGCCACGGCGGGCTGGCCGTCCGGGGTCGCGATGTCGCAGAACATCCGCGCGGTGGGGTCGATCTCACCGCGCCACGGCAGGATCTGGAACGTCGAGGGGTCCGGGTGCGCCAGGACGTCGGCCTCGTACGAGCGGCTGAGGCCCTCGATCGCGGAGCCGTCGAACCCGATGCCCTCGGCGAACGCGCCCTCGACCTCGGCCGGGGCGATCGCGACCGACTTCAGCGTGCCGATGACGTCCGTGAACCAGAGTCGGATGAACTTGATGCCCCGCTCCTCGATGGTGCGGAGCACGAAGTCCGTCTGCTTGTCCATGCACGCCCTTTCCGCGTTCCACGGTCGAGCTCGCGACCGTGGTCAATAGGCTAGTGCTCATGCCCCGTCTCCGCTTGGCACTCGCCCAGACCAACCCGGTCGTGGGTGACTTCGCCCGGAACGCCGCGGGCATCGTCGACGTCGTCCGCACCGCTCGAGCACGCGGCGCCGACCTGGTCGCCACCGGGGAGATGGCGATCTCCGGCTACCCGATCGAGGACCTCGCCTCGCGTCCGTCCTTCCTGCGCGCCGCGCGGTCGGCCGTCGAGCACCTCGCCCGCACCCTCGACGACGAGGGCCTCGGGGACGTCGCGGTCGTCGTCGGGCACCCGGACGGTCCCTTCACCCCGCGGCCCGTCGACGTCAGCACGGCCCCGACCGCGATCGCGAAGAACTGCGCGAGCGTCCTGCAGCACGGGCGCGTCGTCGCCACGACCGCCAAGTACCACCTGCCGAACTACTCGGTGTTCGACGAGTACCGGGTCTTCATCCCCGGCGACGACCTTCTCGTGGCCAGGATCGCCGACGTCGACGTGGCGATCGTCATCTGCGAGGACCTCTGGCGCGACGGCGGCCCCGTCGCCCGGGTGCTCGACGCGGACGCCGGTCTGCTGCTCGTCGTCAACGCCTCGCCGTGGGTGGCCGACAAGGACGAGGTCCGGCTGCCCCTCGTCACCCGGCGTGCGACCGAGTCGGACACGGTCGTCGCGTACGTCAACATCGTCGGCGGGCAGGACGACCTGGTCTTCGACGGCGACTCCGTCGTGGTCGACGAGACCGGCACGGTGATCGCCCGGGCACCGCAGTTCCGCGAGCACCTGCTGCTCGTCGACGTCGACCCGGCCCCGGCCACCGACCCCGTCGTCACCGAGCACGTGCAGCGGGTGTCGCTCGACACCCCGAACACGACGCCCGGCGAGCTCGCGGGCCGCCCGCCGCTCCCCCGCGACGTCGCCGAACTGCCGGACGACCGACAGGCCGTGTGGGACGCCCTCGTCCTCGGCACGCGCGACTACGTGCGGAAGAACGGGTTCCGCTCGGTCGTGCTCGGCCTGTCCGGCGGCATCGACTCCGCCGTGTGCGCCGCGATCGCCGTCGACGCCATCGGCGCCGAGCACGTGTTCGGCGTCTCGATGCCGTCGCGGTGGTCCTCGACGCACTCCCGGTCGGACGCCGACGACGTGGCCGCACGGCTCGGGATGCAGTACCGCACGGAGCCGATCGCCGACCTCGTCGCACCCTTCGACGCGCAACTCGGGCTGACCGGGCTCGCCGCCGAGAACATCCAGGCCCGCGTCCGCGCCCTGATCCTGATGGGGCTGTCGAACCTGGACGGCCACCTCGTGCTGACCACGGGCAACAAGACCGAGCTCGCCGTCGGGTACTCCACCATCTACGGCGACTCGGTCGGCGGCTTCGCCCCGATCAAGGACGTCCCGAAGACGACCGTGTGGGCGCTGGCCCGCTGGCGGAACGCGGTCGCGGCGTCCCGCGGCGAGACCGAGCCGATCCCGGAGAACTCGATCAGCAAGCCGCCGTCCGCGGAGCTCCGCGAGGGGCAGGAGGACCAGGACAGCCTGCCGCCGTACGAGGTCCTCGACGCGATCCTGGAGCAGTACGTCACCCGCGCCCAGGGCGCCGCGGACATCGTCGCGATGGGCTTCGACGCGGCCACCGTCGCCGAGGTCACCCGCCTGGTCGACCGCTCCGAGTGGAAGCGCCGTCAGGGCGCGATCGGCCCGAAGACCTCCGGCATGGCCTTCGGCCGTGACCGCCGGCTCCCGATCACGTACCGGCCGTCGCCCGCGGTCGACGGCTGACGGAACCCCGAGACGGACGGGAGGCCCGGTGCCAGCTGGCACCGGGCCTCCAGTCAGTCAGCGGGCCGCGTCGGGAACGCGAGCCGTCAGGACTCCTCGTCCCACTTGTCGTTGTTGGCCTGGATGCGCTCGAGGGCGTGCTCCGCTTCCTCGCGCGTCTCGAAGGGCCCGATGCGGTCGCGCTGCGGGGACTGCGGGCCCTGCTCGACCGTGCGGGTCTTGTCGTTGAACCACCACTGGGACTCGATGCGTTCGTCGCTCATGCCGCCACCGTACCCGCGCGGCACCGGCCACGACCCGCGTCGGTGCGCCACTAGAGTGGTGCGCATGCCCCGGGACGAACACGGACACCTGACCGCCGGCCGCATCTCCCCGCAGCGGGCCGTCCCCAAGGACATCGAGCGGCCAGAGTACGTCGGTCGGGTCGAGCCCCACGAGCACGGCCTCGGCGACACGTACACCCCGGACGAGGTCGAGCTGATCCGCACGGCCGGTCGCATCGCCTCGCAGGCCATCGACGCCGTCGGTGCCGCGATCCGTCCCGGTGTCACGACCGACGAGCTCGACCGCATCGGGCACGAGTACGTCGTGTCGCACGGGGCGTACCCCTCGACGCTCGGCTACCGGGGCTACCCGAAGTCGCTCTGCTCGTCGCTGAACGAGGTGATCTGCCACGGCATCCCCGACGACACCGTGCTGCAGGACGGCGACATCGTGAACATCGACATCACCGCGTTCAAGGACGGCATGCACGGCGACACGAACCGCACGTTCGTCGTCGGCACGGCGGCGCCCGAGGTCCAGGACCTCGTCACGCGGACGGAAGAGGCACTGCGTCGCGGGGTCAAGGCCGTCGCGCCGGGCCGCCAGGTGAACGTGATCGGCAGGGCGATCGAGGCCTACGCCAAGCGGTTCGGCTACGGGGTCGTCCGCGACTACACCGGGCACGGGGTCGGCCGGGCGTTCCACTCCGGGCTGATCATCCCCCACTACGACGCCGCCCACTACGACACCGTCATCGAGCCCGGCATGGTGTTCACCATCGAGCCGATGCTCACGCTCGGCGGCATCGAAGCCGACATCTGGGCCGACGACTGGACCGTCAGCACCCGCGACAAGTCCTGGACCGCGCAGTTCGAGCACACGCTCGTCGTCACCGAGCGCGGTGCCGAACTCCTCACCGTCTCCTGACACCCTCCCTACCGAAAGGCTCCACATGACCTCCCTCGCAGTCGGCGTCGACATCGGCGGTACGGGCATCAAGGGCGCCATCGTCGACACGGCGACCGGCGAACTCACCACGGAACGCATCAAGAAGGCGACGCCAGAGGGAGGCAAGCCGCACGACATCGTCGAGGTCGCGAAGTCGATCCTCGACGAGCTCTCCCCGGCGTCCGACGTCCCCGTCGGTGTCTGCTTCCCCGCGATCGTCCGCGACGGCAAGACCATGTCGGCGGCGAACGTGTCGAAGAAGTGGATCGGCTTCGAGGCCGAGGCGCTGTTCGAGAAGGAGCTCGGCCGCTCCATCCACTTCGTCAACGACGCCGACGCCGCCGGGTTCGCCGAGCAGCAGTTCGGCGCGGCGAAGGGGCGCGAGGGCCTGGTCATCGTGACGACCCTCGGCACCGGCATCGGCACGGCGCTCATCAACGACGGCGTGCTCATCGTCAACGCGGAGCTCGGGCACCTGGAGATCGAGGGCGTCGACTACGAGACGAAGGCGTCGTTCGCGGCCAAGGAGCGCGACGACCTGTCGTGGAAGCACTGGGCGAAGCGCCTGCAGAAGTACTACTCGCGGCTCGAGGCCCTGCTCTCCCCGGAGCTCTTCGTCGTCGGCGGCGGGGTGTCGAAGCAGTACGAGGAGTTCCTGCCGCTGCTCGACCTGCAGGCCGACATCATCCCCGCGACGCTCCGCAACAACGCGGGCATCATCGGTGCGGCGACCCTGGCGGCGACCTCGAAGTAGCGGCCGCAGCCGCGGGCGCTTCAACGTCCCCGCACGGCTGCGACGCCCCCTTCCGGTGAGATCGCACTTCGTGTCGGGTCCGGCGCCCCGGACCCGACACGAAGTGCGATCTCACCGTTGGCTCTAGACTGATCTCGCGAACGGGTCGGTGAGACGGTCGCGTCACTCCCTCGGGAGTGCCGAGGAACGTCCGGGCTCCACAGAGCAGGGCGGTGGGTAACACCCACCCGGAGCAATCCGCGAGACAGTGCCACAGAGAACAGACCGCCGGTGGCGACACCGGTAAGGGTGAAACGGTGGTGTAAGAGACCACCAGGGGTCCGGGTGACCGGATCCGCTCGGTAAACCTCGCCCGGAGCAAGGTCAGACAGAGGACGCTGAGGCTGCTCGCCGAGTCCTCGGGTAGACCGCTGGAGGCCGACGGCAACGTCGGTCCGAGAGAGATGGCCGTCACCGCCGCGAGGCGGGACAGAACCCGGCGTACGGCCGGCCCGTTCGCGCAGGCCACGTCAGACCAGACAGACGGGAGGCCCGGTGCCAGCTGGCACCGGGCCTCCCGTCTGTCGGTGTTCCGGTCTACAGCCCGGACTCCTTCGTGCGGACCAGGACCGCCTCGCTGTCGGGGCAGAGCACGACGTCGTCCGGAGCAGCACGGCGCACGGCCTGCAGGTCCGCGCCGGTGAGGGTCACGCCCGAGGCGGTCGACACGCCGCCCTGGAGCAGCGAGGCGCCGAAGCCGTACCGCGCGCGCTGGCGTTCGTACAGCGCGAGCAGGTCCTCGGGGACCTTCGCGGCGATGTCCGCGCGGCTCTGGGTGGCCGCGGCGCGGTCGTTCTCGAGCCGCTGGATCTCGGTGTCCCGTTCGGCGACGAGCCCGGCGCGCGCGGCCTCGACGTCGGCCAGGCGGGCCTCGACGTCACCGACGCGGGCGCGGTACACGTCGAGCCGTTCCATGATCTCCAGCTCGGAGGTCTCGAGGTCCCCGATCCGGCGCTGCAGCGAATCGAGTTCGTTCTGCAGGCCGGCGGAGTCCTTCGCGTTGGCGTGCTGGAGCATCGTGGTGTCCCGCTCGACCCGGGCCTGTGCGGTCGAGGTGTCGGACTCGAGCCGCGCGAGGTCGCGCTCGGAGTCCTCGACGTCACCGGTCGCCGCGGCCAGCTCGCTGCGCAGCGACGAGGCGGTCTTGCCGAGCTCGGTCAGCCGGTCGCCCTTCTGCAGGGAGCTGATGCGGTGGGCGATCCGGGTGATGTCGTTGTCCAGTCGCTGGACGTCGAGGAGGATGACCTGGTCCTCGGGTGCTGCCTTCATGGTCAGGCTCCTTCGTTGTGGTGCTCGGTGGTGGGGGCTGACGGCAGGACCGCGAAGTCCCACGGGTCGGTGCGCAGGTCGCTCACGGTGACGCGGACGCCGGCGTCCTGGCGGAGCTGTTCGGCGGCGACGTCGAGCCAGAGCCACTCGGTGGCCCAGTGCGAGGTGTCGATGAGGGCCGGGCCGTCGACGAGCATCGCCTGCTCGCGGAACTCCGACGCCGGGTGGTGGCGCAGGTCGCTCGTGACGTACACGTCGGCGTCGAGCACGGCGGCGTTGCCGAGCAGGGAGTCCCCGGCGCCGGCACAGAGCGCGACGGTGCGGACGGGCCGGTCGTAGGCGCCGGACACGCGGACGCCGGAGGCCGTGGCGGGCAAGACGTCGACGATGCGCCGGGCGAGGACGCCGAGCGACACCGGCTCGGCGAGCACCCCGACACGACCGATCCCGGTGCCGTCGGCGTCGCCGGGCTCGAGCGGGCGCAGGTCGGTGAGCCCGAGCCGCTCCGCCAGGACCGCGGAGGTGCCGGTCGTCACGACGTCGGCGTTCGTGTGGGCGGCGACGAGCGCGCACCCGCCGCGGATCAGCGTGGCGAGGACGGAGCCCTTGTACGTCGACTCGGCGACCGTCGTCACGCCGCGGAGCAGCAGCGGATGGTGCGTGAGGAGCAGGTCGGCCCCGAGCTCGACGGCTTCCTGCGCGGTGTCCGGGACGGCGTCCACGGCGAGGTGCACGTGCTCGACCACCGCGTCCGGGTCGCCGGAGACGAGCCCGACGGCGTCCCATGACTCGGTGCCGGCAACGGGCCAGAGGGTCTCGATCACGGCCTGGAGATCGCGGAGCGTCGGCATCCCGTCAGTCTACCGAGCGGACCGGAGCGACCGGGCCCCGCACGTCGACGGGGTCCGGCTCGCGGTCACCGACGGCCGACTGCGCGGAGGACGGCAGCGACGACGCGGGCCCACCAGCCGGGGCGGGCAGTCGCAGTGTCGTCGTCTGCAGCGGTCGACGCCTCGGACAGGGCCGCCGCGTGCTCCTCGGGGAAGACGACGGGTGTGCTGGCCGTGGCCGCCGTGGCGTCGGACTCCGCACGGTGCGCCCGCAGGACCGCCGCGAAGGCGTCGCGGTCGATGACGGTCGGCCCGGTGGCGGGCGAGACGAGCGGGGTCGGTCGCGTGTTCGCGGACACCGGCGTGACGGCCAGGAGGCTCGGCACGAGTCGCGCGGGCTCGTCACGGTCGGCATCGGTGTCGTCCGACGCAGCGGTGCCGGTCACAGCGACCGGTGCGGCGACGGGCAGCACGAGCGCCGGAGCGGCGCGGGGCACGGGGATGGGTGCAGGGGCGAGGACGGTCACGGCGCCGGTGGTCGCTGCACGACGAGCTGCGGCGCGGTCACGGCGGTCGGCCTCGTCAGCGGCATCGGCGAGGAGGTCGTCGAACACGGACCGGGCGTAGGCGCGGGCGGCGTCGACCTCGGGGTCGGACAGGTCGGCGACGGCGGCTTCCCACGCCTGCAGGCGGGCGAGGTCCTCGTCGCGGCGGCGGACCTCTTCTTCGAGCACGACGATGCGCTCGAGCGTCGCGCGGCCGCTCTGCGCGGAGACCTCGACGGCGAGCTCCTCGAAGCGGAGGGCCAGGCGCTCGGGCGGCTCAGGGAACGACGGGGCGCAGAGCGAGCGGTGCCGGCCGTGGTCGCGAGGACGTCGGAACGCGGTGTCGTCGGACGGGGCGGGCGCAACGGCTTCGGTGGCAGCGACTGCGGCGGACTCGGGGGCGGCGGCCTCGGTGGACTCCGGGGTGACCTCGGAGGGCCCGGCCGGCGTCTCGACCAGCAGGTCCGGACGCTGCACGGGACCCGTGACGGGGGGCACCACCAGGTCGGCCAGGTAGGGGGTGCGGGTGGCCGGGGCGTCCCTGAGCCACTCCTCGACCTCGCGACCGAAGGGGTCCACGAGCGGGGTGCGTGTCCCGGACTGCGTCTCCATGGTGGAAGTATGAAACATCGTGAGCGTCACTCCGCGGCACATCGGCGGTGTGTCGCGGGATCGGCTGGCATGTCAGGCGCGAGCAGGGCCGGATGCGGGAGCCGTGACGACCGTGAGGCTCCCGACGTGTCAGAGTCGGTCGACGAAGGCCTCGAGGAGCGCGCGACCGGCCGGCCAGTCCCCCACCCCGCTGGCGATGTTGACGTGTCCGTGGGCACCGATCCGCTCGACGTCGGAACCCAGGACCGCGGCCAGTCCCTCGGCGCGGTCGCGGGTGCAGTACGGGTCGTCGTCGCTCACCACGACCAGCGTCGGCGTCGTCGTTCCCCGCGTCGGGAACGCGAACCCCCTGGCCGCGTGCGGGAAGCCCGGCGCGTCGGGGTCGGGCGGCGCGACGAGGAACGCTCCGGCGACCCGGCCGTCGTCGTGCTCGGCGAGCCAGTCGGCCACGGCGAGGACCCCGAGGCTGTGCGCGACGAGGACCGGCGGGCCGTCGACGGCTGTGACCGCTGCGTCGAGGGCCGCGGACCAGTCGGCCGGGTCGGGCTCCGACCACGAGGTGGGGGCGATGCGGACGGCGTCCTCGCGCCGGTCGGCCTGCCAGACGGACTGCCAGTGCTCGGCGTCCGAGTTCCAGATCCCGGGCACGATCACCCACGGTCGCGGTCTGCTCACACCCCGAGCGTAGGTGACCCCGCGGTCGGGGTGGTCAGGCCTGCAGCGTGTCCCGCGGGTACTCGCCGAAGCGGGTGGCGTACGCGGCGGAGAAGCGGCCGAGGTGGGCGAACCCCCAGCGCACGGCGACGGCAGCCACGGTCAGCTCGCCGGGCGCGCCACGACGGAGCTCCTCGCGGATGCGGTCGAGGCGGATCCCGCGCAGCATCGAGTTCGGCGCGGTCCCGACCTGTCGCTGGAAGGCCTGCTGCAGCCCGCGGACGCTGAGGCCCACGTGCTCGGCGACGTCGGTCGTGGAGATCGGGGTGTGGGCGAACGCGTGCATGTACTCGACGGCCTCGCGGACACGGCCGGTGGCACCCTGCGGCAGCGGGACCTCGGGTGCGAGCAGGCGGTGCGGGAACGTCCTCAGCAGCGCGAGCGCCGTGGCCCTCGCGATCTCGGCGAGCCCGATGGCGGAGACGGGCGGGGAGCCCAGCACGACACCAGCCGCGCGCTGCACCTGCTGGTTCCAGGCGCGCAGGTCCTCGGGGCGCGGTGCCGCGGTGTGGTCGAAGACGAGCGGCCCGGGCTGGACGCCGTGGAGCTCGGCGGCCATCTCCTCGAGGTGCGTCCGCTCGAACTGCACCAGGCTCTGCCGGACGTCGGCGAGCTCGAAGACGAAGGGTCGGCCGGACGGGAACATCATCGGCGACCCGGGACGGAGCAGGGCCTCGTCACGGCCGATGTCGATGCGTCCGCCGCCGTCGGCCGTCCACATCACCGCGTACTCGTCCCGCATCTCGACCTCGCCGCGGACGCGTGCGTCGAAGCGGGTCGAGCGGAAGGAGATCTGGTCGTTGCCCACGCCGCGGAACCGGTACGCGAAGGGACGATCGGTGCGTGCGGCGGTGAAGCCGGCACCCTCGTAGGCGTCTTCGTACATCCGCAGGGCGTCCTCGAGGACGGTCCCCGAGGTCTCGAAGGTGCTCCTGGGATCGGACTGGTCGTTCATCGCGGTGATCGTGACACGGCGGATGCCAGGTGTCTCAATCGTTCACACGACTTTGCGGGTTCCGGCCGACTCGCTGCGTTTACCGGATCAGACGGCGGACCGTCCAGGTGTTCGTCTCGCCCTCACGCGCGTAGCGCAGCTCGTCGACGACCATGCCGACCAGTGCGAGACCGCGACCGCTCTCAGCGGACGCGTCGGGGAGCTCGGCGGCCGAGGGGTCGACGGAGGCAGGCAGACCGTCGTCGGTGAGTCGAGCCTCCAGGCCGCCGTCGCGGACCGCGAGGGCCAGGGAGCAGGCGACCCGCGCGTCGGCACCGGCGTGCTCGACGACGTTGGAGGCGAGCTCGACGAGGGCGAGCTCGAAGGCCATGCGGTCCTCGGGCCCGACGGAGGGCTCGGTGCCCCAGACCCGTGCGAGGAACTCGTGGACGGCGGTGACGTCGTCCGGCGGCGACGCGAAGTCGAGGCGGTGCTCGGCCACGGTGGTCCCGCTCAGGCCCAGTTGGCGACCGCGGCGTCCCCGTCGGGGTACGTGCGCAGGATCTTGTCGATGTTCGACAGCGTGAGCACCATCGTCACCTGTTCGGACGGGGCGGCGATGCGCAGGTCCCCGCCGGCCTGTCGCGCGGTCTTCAGGCAGCCCACCAGGGCGCCCAGTCCGGAGGAGTCCATGAACTCCACCCCGGACAGCTCGACGACCACCCGGTGGTGCCCGCCGTCGACGACCGAGGCCACGGTCTCGCGGAACGCCGGAGCCGACACCATGTTGAGTCGGCCGGTGCACTCCAGGACGGCGGTGTCCGTGCCTGTCTCGTGTACGACGATGTCCATGCGGAAGCCCCCTCTGATCGGAACGTCTTGCTCCGCGACCCTACCGGTTCTCCGGTGCTCCGCCGTCAGTCGGCGCGTCGTGTGGCCACGACCTGCACGACGACCGCCGCGCCCATGAGCACCACCATGACCGACCCCATCGCGATCGCGGTGCCGCCGAGCAGCCCGGCCAGGGGCGTGCCGAGCCCGCCGAGCCCGAACGACAGGCCTCCCTGCAGTGCGGCGGCCGTCCCCGGGTGCGCGGCGCCGACGTGCTGCGTGCGGGTCATCGCGGCCGGCAGCACGAAGCCCCACGCGGCGGTCACCACGGCGAGCGAGCACCAGACGGCGACCGGACCGAGGCCGGAGACCGCCGACACGAACACCCCGGCGGCGCCGATCGTCCCGACGAGCAGACCGGTGGTGAGCAGCGCGTCCTCGGAGAACCGCCCGACGACCCGTCGGAACACGAGCGTCGTGACGATCATCATCGTGGCGTTCGTGGCGAAGACGATCGTGTACAGCTGCTCGGAGAAGCCGAACTGCGTCTGGAACACGAACGAGCTCGTCGCGATGTAGGCGAAGAAGCCGATCGTCGAGAGCACCCCGGTGAGCAGGTACGCCCGGAAGCGCGGGATCGCCACCAGCTGCCGGATGCGCTGCCAGTTCGCACCGAGGCCGATCCCACCACGGGCAGCAGGACGCAGGGTCTCGTGGAAGAACGGCACGACGAGGGCGAAGAACACCGCGCCGAGGACCGCCAGCACGACGAACATGACCCGCCACGTGCCGACGAGCAGCACCGCTCCCCCGGCCAGCGGCGCCACGACCGGGCCGATGGCGTTGATCGCGGCGAGCGTGCCGAAGACCTTCGCCATCCGCGGCCCCTCGGTGACGTCGGACACCATCGCCCGACCGGCGACGGCGGCGGCGGCCCCGGCGAGGCCCTGCACGACCCGGGCGACGACGAGCGTGCCGACGTCCGGCGCCAGGGCGCAGCCGAGCGAGGCGAGCGCGAACAGCGCCGTCCCGCCGAGCATCAGGGGGCGGCGGCCGATCCCGTCGCTGACCGGCCCGGCGAGGAGCTGCCCGACCGCGAACGCCACGAGGAACGCGGTGAGCGAGAGCTGGACGGCGCTCGGGGTGCTGCCGAGGTCGCGGGCGATCGCGGGCAGCGCCGGGATGTACATGTCCGTCGCGAAGGGCGACACCCCGACGATGAGCGCCAGCGGCACGATCGGGGGCAGGGTCGTCCGGATGGGTCGGTTGCGGGTGCGCGCCGTCGTCACGGCGGCAACGTTACGCGGTGCCGAATCGATTCGACGCAGCCCCCGGGTGGCGCTTCGTCGGCGGCCGGCGGGGCCGCGAGCGGTCACGACACCCCGCTCAGGTGTGCCGAGCGGCCGGCAACCGTCGTTCGGACGGCGGCGGAGCGACGATCCGTGACCGGTCGGCGTCGCGCCGACGGGGTGTCGCGACCACTCGGGGAGGGTGACCGTCCGGTGCCTGGTCGCGACGAGACGGACGGGAGGCTCGGTGCCAGCTGGCACCGAGCCTCCCGTCCGCCGGGTGGTCGCGCGCACCGTGCGCGACCTCGCACCAGGCGGCGGGTCAGCCCGTGTTCTGCAGGCCGGCGGCGATCCCGTTCACCGTCAGCAGCAGCAGCCGGTGGTCGGCGTCCGTCGGGTCGGTGCTCCCCGTGGTGCGGATCGCGCGGAGCGCCCGGAGCTGGAGGTGCGACAGGGCGTCGACGTAGGGGCTGCGGAGCCGCACGGCACGGGCGAGCACCGGACGGTCCTGCAGGACGTCCGAGCCGCCGGAGACCCGGAGGACCCAGTCGCGGGTGCGGACCATCTCGTCGAGGACGGCACCCGCCAGGTCGTCGCGGTCCGCGAGGTCGAGGTAGCGGCGGGCGATCTGCTCGTCCGTCTTCGCCAGGGACATCTCGACGTTCTTGATCATCGCGCCGAACAGCGGCCACTCCCGGAACGCGGTGCGGAGCAGGTCGAGGTCACCGACGGCCTCGAGTGCGGAGCCCAGGCCGTACCAGCCGGCGAGGTTGATGCGGGCCTGGGTCCAGGAGAACACCCACGGGATCGCGCGGAGGTCCTCGAGCGACTCGACCGACAGGCCGCGGCGGGCGGGACGGGAGCCGAGCGGCAGCAGCCCGATCTCCTCCATCGGGGTGACCCGGGCGAACCACGGTGCGAAGCCCTCGGCCTTGACGAGGCCGTGGAAGGCCTCGCGGGAGACGTCGTCGAGGCGCTGCGCGAGGTCGCGGAAGCGGTCGGCGGCGGCCTCGGTGCGGGACTCGTTCGAGGGCGAGGACGCGAAGAGCGTCGCCGCGGCCATCTGCTCGAGGTGTCGGGCCGCGATGTCCTGGTCGCCGTACTGGGCGAAGATGACCTCGCCCTGCTCGGTGATCTTCAGGCGGCCGTCGATCGACCCGGGCGGCTGCGCCAGGACGGCCTCGTTCGCGGGCCCGCCACCGCGGCCGAGCGAGCCGCCGCGGCCGTGGAACAGCGTGAGCTCGACGTCGTTGTCCCTGGCCCAGCGGGCGATGCGGGCCTGGGCGTCGTAGAGCGCCAGGTTCGCCGAGACGGGGCCGACGTCCTTCGAGGAGTCGGAGTAGCCGAGCATCACCTCGAGCTTCCGCCCGGTCACGGCGAGGCGGCGCTGGAAGGCCTCGGTGCGGACGGCCTCGTCGAGGATGTCGACGCTGGCGTGCAGGTCCGCGAAGGTCTCGAACAGCGGGATGACGTCGAGCACCGGCGCGTCCTCGACGGACCCGAGGGCGGCGACCGCGAGTTCGTGCACGTTCGCGAGGTCGGCGGCGGACTGCGTGAACGAGACGATGTAGCGGTTCGATGCCCGGACGCCGTAGCGACGCTGCAGGTCGGCGATCGTCCGGAAGACCGCGAGGACCTCCTCCGTGGTCTCGCTCAGCGCGCCGCCGGCCCGGACCTCGGCCAGGGCGGTCCGGTGCACCTGCGAGTGCTGACGGATCTCGAGCTCGGCGAGGTGGAACCCGAACGTCTGCACCTGCCAGATGAGGTTCTGCAGCTCGCCGTAGGCCGGCCGGGCTGCACCGCCGACGACCAGTGAGGCCTGGATCACGCGGAGGTCGGCCAGGAAGGCCTCGGGACCGTCGTACGCCAGGCGCGGCTCGCCACGACGGGTGGCGTCGAGACGGGCCGCGGTGAACAGCAGCGCACGCCGGTGGGTCTCGTTCGGCGCACGGATGCCGATGCGCTCGGCGATCTCGGCGTCGAGGGACTCCTGCGCGAACACGAGCGCGGTGAGTCCCGGGTCGGCCGGGGTCTCGTCGTGGTCGAGCGTCAGGGTGCTGCCGATGCGGGTGGCGGCGCGGGCGAGGCCGAGCAGGATGTGCTCGGCGGCGATCTCCGCGGCCTGACGGGTGACGGCGGCCGTGACGTGCGGGTTGCCGTCGCGGTCGCCGCCGATCCACGTGCCGAAGCGGACGAAGGCGGGGGCGCGGACGGGGGCGCTGCCGGCGGCGTCCCCGAGGAGCCGGTCGTCGAGCAGACGGTAGACCTGCGGGACGATCTCGAACAGCGTCTGGTCGAACACGCTCATCGCCGTGCGGACCTCGTCGAGCGGGGTCGGCCGGGTCGTGCGCAGCGGGGACGTGCGGAGGAGGGTCGTGATCTCCTCGAGCAGCCGGCGCTCGTTCTCCGCGCGGGCCATCGCGTTCTTCGCGGAGTCCCGCTCGTCGATGAGGTCCGTGATGCGTCGGACGGCCGTGGTGACCGCGCGACGACGGGCCTCGGTCGGGTGCGCGGTCAGGACGGGGTGGAACCGGAGGCCGTCGAGTCGCGCGGCGGCCTCGTCGGGGCCGAGCTCGTCGACGAGGCGCGCGTACGTCGCCGGGAAGGAGTCCCCCGCGACGCCGCCGTCGTCCCCGCGCAGCCGGAGCACGCGTACGCGGTGGTGCTCCTCGGCCAGGTTCGTCAGGTGGAAGTACGTGGTGAACGCCCGTGCGACCTCTTCGGCCCGCTCGGCGGACATGTCGGCCACGACGGCCTCGGCCCGTGCGGCACCGTCGGCGTCGGAGCCCTCGTACGCGGTGATGACCGCGGCGCGCAGGGACTCCACGTCGCGGAGGAGCTCGTCGCCGCCGCTCTCCCGCAGCACCCGGCCGAGGAGTTCGCCGAGGTAGCGGACGTCAGCGCGCAGGTCGCTGTCGACCGCGCCGCTGACATCGTCGCGGGCACTGCCGAAGCGTGTCGAACCGTCGATCGCCGTCATGGGGTCCTTTCGGGTCAGGCTCGCCCGGGGTACCGGTCCGGGACCTCAGCAGCGTATCGGGAGGGAGCCGCGCATGACGACGACCGTCCGGACGGCACTGGCGCGGTGGCACCATGCGCGCCGCGCGGTGGCACCGTGCGCGACGCGCGGTGGCTGCGACGCGCTGCCGCGGTCAGGCGGTCGCGACGGACGACGGCGGCGCGAGCGGTCCGCGCTGGGCGTCGAGGTCGGCGAGCAGCCCGGTGTTCAGCGCGTACGCCAGCTCCACCTCGGCGATGACACGCTCGCGCTCGGCGTCGTCCCACGGTGCCGCGTCGAGCTGCGCCCGGTACGTGTCACCGAACGCGGTCGGGTCCGCGACCTGGTCGAAGATGTAGAAGAGGACGCCGTTCGTGTCGAACCCGAACTGCTCCGCGAGCAGGGAGCCGAGCAGGTGACCGCCGGACAGGTCGCCGAGGTACCGCGTGTAGTGGTGCGCGACGAACCCGCCGGGCCACGTCGACGCGACCTCGTTGAGGCGGCGGACGTAGGCCGTGGTCGCGGGGAGCGGGCAGACGAGCTCGGCCCAGTCGGGCCCGACCAGGTACTCCAGGTCCGCGCGGATCGCCGGCATGCGGGTGAGCTGCGGGGTGACGAAGGGCGCGGCGACCGGGTGCTCCGCCATCCGTCCGGCAGCGCGTTCGAGGGCGTCGTAGACGAAGGCGTACTGCCCGAGCAGGGCGGCGTAGTCGGCCACGTCGCACCGGCCGTCGACCAGGTCGAGCATGAACCCGGTGCCCGCGGACGTCCCGTGCGAGCGGTGCGTGCGTCGGCGCAACAGCTCGGAGAACGGGGTGACCGTGGTGTCCATGGAGGTAAGGCTAGCCTTACCCTTGGCGACGTCAAGGGTCTTCTCCCAGGAACCCGGTCGCCACCCGAGAGGACCCTTCCCCCACGATGAGCTCCAAGAACCGCCCCCAGTCCGTCTTCGTCGTCGACCGCACGGAGCGCCTCTCGCCGCACATGGTCCGCGTGCACCTCGGCGGCCCGGCGTTCGACGACTTCGTCGCCGGCGCCGACCCGGAGTGCCTCGCCGCGACGGACACGTACGTCAAGCTCCTGCTCGCGAAGCCCGGGCTCGGCCTGGAACCGCCGTACGACCTCGAGGCCCTGCGCGAGACGCTCCCGAAGCAGGACCGGCCCGCCCGCCGCACGTACACCGTCCGAGCCGTGGACCACGGCACCCGCACCATCGCGGTCGACTTCGTGGTGCACGGCGACGACGGGCTCGCCGGACCGTGGGCGGCATCGGCGCAGCCCGGTGACCGCCTGGCCATGTCCTTCCCCGGCGGCGGCTACGCCCCGAGCGACGACCCCGCCGTCACGCACGTGCTGCTCGGCGACGACAGCGCACTGCCCGCCGTCGGCGCCGCCCTGGAGGCCATGCACGACGCCGCCACGGGCGTCGCCCTGGTCGAGGTGGCCGGGCCCGGCGACGAGCAGGAGCTCCGACACCCGGCCGGCGTCGACCTGCGGTGGCTGCACCGGGACGCCACCGGCGCCGAGCCGGGCACGCTCCTGGTGGCAGCGGCCCGGGCGCTGACCCGTCCCTCCAGTCCGGTGCAGGTGTTCGCGCACGGCGAGCGGGCCGCGATGAAGGCGATCCGTCGGCTGCTGCAGGACGAGTGGCAGCTGGAGAAGCGCGACCTGTCGCTCTCCGCGTACTGGGCGCTCGGCCGTGCCGAGGACCGGTTCCAGGAGGAGAAGCGCGAACCGATCGGTGTCATCTTCGCCTGAGCGTCGGCCGTCGGCCGTCGGTCCGGTGCGGGTGCAGCCGGTGCCGGACTGGAGGCGCGGGTGGCGTCGGACGTGCCGGGTAGCGTGCCGCGCATGGTCCCGTCCTGCTGCGTCCCCGGCTGCGCGGGCGACGCCGCGCCCGGCGCGCCGGTGCCGCTGTGCGAACTGCACGTCGCCGTGGTCGCGGAGCACGCGGCCGAGACGGTCGGTGTCGAGGACCTGCTGCCCGGGCCGTGTCCCGTGTGCGGATCCCGGGTCGGCGTGCGCTTCGCCGTCGGGATGGTGTGCGCGGTGTGCGAGTGGCGGTGGGGCGAGGTGCCCGACGGCGACCTCGCTCCCCCGCGGGTCGACGTCGTCTACTACCTGCGGCAGCGCGACCACGTCGGCGACCGCGTGAAGATCGGCACGACCGCGAACCCCCGGCAGCGGCTCGCCCGGATCAGCCACCAGGACCTGTTGGCGTTCGAGCGCGGGGACCGCCGCCTGGAGCGCCGACGCCACGAGCAGTTCGCGGCGACGCGGTACCCCGGCACGGAGTGGTTCCGCGTGACGCCGGAGCTGCTCGCGCACGTCGACGTCGTCGCCGCGGGGGTGTCCGACCCGTGGGACGCCCACGCGCGGTGGACCAGCGAGGCGCTCGCGCTCCGCGGCTGAGCCGGTCCGTCGCCGTCGTCGTCGCCGTCGTCGCCGGCGTCGGCGGCGGCGCCCCGCGACCGGTCGCGGCGCTGAGGTCGCACTTCATGTCGCCTCCGCACGCGCGGACCCGACACCAACTGCGATCTCACCGCCCGTGGTACCCCCATGGGGTATACGATGGGAGGCACGACGACGAAGGGACTGACGTGATGAGCGAGCAGCTGACGAGTACCTACGGGATCACCGGCATGACGTGCGGGCACTGCGTGATGAGTGTCGACGAGGAGCTCAGCGCGCTGCCCGGGGTCACCGACGTCGCGGTGGAACTCACCGTCGGTGGTGTCTCGACCGCCCGCGTGACCAGCAGCCAGCCCCTGTCGGCCGACGACGTCGCCGCTGCCGTCGAGGAAGCGGGCTACACGCTCGTCGCCTCGTGACGGCCACGGACACCCCCGTCGAGCTGACGATCGAGGGCATGACCTGCGCGTCCTGTGCGAACCGCATCGAGCGGAAGCTCAACAAGCTCCCCGGTGTCTCGGCCAGCGTGAACTACGCGACCGAGCGCGCCACGGTCACCCTGCCGGCCGAGCTCGCGGTCGACGACGCCATCCGCACGGTGGAGGCCGCCGGCTACGGGGCACACCTGCCCGAACCGGCTCCGGAGGACTCTGACGCGACGGCACCGCTGCGTCGGCGGCTCGTCGTCTCCACGGCCCTGGCGGTCCCGGTGGTCGCCCTGTCGATGGTCCCGCCGCTGCAGTTCCCCGGGTGGCAGTGGGTCGCGCTCGTCCTGGCGCTCCCCGTCGCCGTGTGGGGCGCGTGGCCGTTCCACCGTGCCGCCGCCGTGAACGCCCGCCACGGTGCCGCGTCGATGGACACCCTGGTCAGCGTCGGGGTCGCCGCTGCGACGCTGTGGTCCGTGTGGGCGCTCGTGCTCGGCGGTGCCGGCACGATCGGCATGCGGATGGCCTTCACCTGGCTGCCGCACCCGGGCACGGCCCCCGAGCCGTACTTCGAGGTCGCTGCCGCGGTGACGGTGTTCCTGCTCGCCGGCCGGTGGTTCGAGGCGCGGGCGAAGGACCGGTCCGGCGCCGCGCTGCAGGCACTCCTGGCACTCGGCGCACCGACCGCGCGGGTGCTCCGCGACGGCGTCGAGACCGACGTGCCGACCACGGCGCTCCGGGTGGGCGACCGCTTCGTGGTCCGTCCCGGTGACCGCATCGCCACCGACGGCGTCGTGGTCGAGGGCAGCAGCGCGGTCGACACCAGCGTGATGACGGGCGAGACCGTCCCCGTCGAGGTCGGCCCTGGCGACGCCGTCACCGGTGCGACCGTCAACGCCGGCGGCCGTCTCACGGTCGAGGCCACCCGGGTCGGCCGGGACACCGAACTCGCCCGCATCGGTCGGCTCGTGGTCGCCGCGCAGACGGGCAAGGCGGACGTCCAGCGCCTGGCCGACCGCGTGTCCGCCGTCTTCGTGCCGATCGTGCTGGGTCTGGCCGTGCTGGCCCTCGTCGGCTGGCTCCTGCGCACCGGGGACGTACAGGCAGCGTTCACCGCCGCCGTCGCGACCCTGGTCATCGCCTGCCCCTGCGCGCTCGGCCTCGCGACGCCGACCGCGCTCCTCGTGGGCACCGGACGCGGCTCCCAGCTCGGGATCCTGATCCGAGGCCCCCAGGTGCTCGAGGCCACCCGTCGCGTCGACACCGTCGTGCTCGACAAGACCGGCACCGTCACCACGGGGCGGATGACCGTGCACGGTGTGACCGCCCTGGCCGGCACCACCGAGGAGGAGGTCCTGGCCCGTGCCGCCGCCGCCGAGGCCGGGTCGGAACACCCCGTCGCGCGGGCGGTCGTCGCCGCGGCCCCGGACCACCCGGTCGCCGACGCCTTCCGGTCCAGCGCCGGGCTCGGCGTGCAGGCCGTCGTCGACGGGTCCCTCGTGCTGGTCGGCCGACCGGCGTGGCTCGCCGACCAGTGGGCCGTCGGCGTCACCGAGGACCTGACCGCGGCCGTCCGGACGGCCGAGCGCGCCGGGGCGACCGCCGTCGTCGTGGCCTGGGACGGTACCGCTCGGGGCGTCGTCAGCGTCGCCGACACCGTCGCACCGACCAGCCGCGACGCGGTCCGGCGGATGCACGCGATGGGGCTGCGCACCGTCATGCTCACGGGCGATGCCGAGGACGTCGCGCGCACCGTCGCGGCCGAGGTCGGCATCGAGGACGTCATCGCCGGGGTCCGGCCGGAGGACAAGTACGAGACCGTCGTCCGACTGCAGCGGGAGGGCCGGTCCGTCGCGATGGTCGGCGACGGTGTCAACGACGCTGCGGCACTCGCCGCCGCCGACCTCGGCATCGCGATGGGCAGCGGGACGGACGCCGCCATGGAGGCCGCGGACATCACCCTCGTCCGTGCTGACCTCGGCGCGGCGGCCGACGCGATCGCCCTCGCGCGCCGCACCCTCGGCACGATCAAGGCCAACCTGTTCTGGGCCTTCGCGTACAACGTGGCCGCGGTCCCGCTCGCGATGGCCGGCCTGCTGAACCCGATGATCGCCGGTGCCGCGATGGCGCTGTCGTCGGTCTTCGTCGTGAGCAACAGCCTGCGCCTGCGGTCCTTCCGCAGCGGGTCGGGCTCGCTGGCCGAGCGGGCTCAGCGGGCTCAGCGGGCGTAGGCGTCCACGAACAGGGCTCCGCGCAGGTCGCGGAGCGTGTCGACGAGCCGGTCGACCGTGCGGCCGGAGATGCCCGACACCTGCAGGTCGTACGGGCCGAGTGCCGGCAGCCGACCGGTGCGGATCCGGACGACCTCCCACCCGACGCTCCGCAGGGCGCGGTCCTTCCGCCGGTCGGAGTCCTCGCGTGACCCCACGTGCTCGAGGCCGTGGCGTCCGGTCGAGTCGTACTCGATCGCCACGCGGAGCTCCGGCAGGATGACGTCCGGCCAGGCCTCGACGTGGTCGTGGAACGGGCGGTCGAGGCGGATCGCGTTCTGGTCGAACGTGAAGTCGAACCGGGACGACAGTGCGGCGCGGAGCTCGGCCTCCACCGCCGAGGCCGTCGCGGGGGCGCAGACGCTGACGAACGGCTCCCCCGAGGGCAGCCTCGGCGTCTTCGGGCAGATCGTGCGCGGTACCGCGGCCCGCGTGCCCGACGACCGCCCGACGCCTCGGCCAGCCCGCGACGAGGCGACCGCCCCGACGGGCATGCCCGAGCCACCACTCCCACCACCACGGCGGGCGGGCGCTGCGGGCAGGGTCTGTCGGCCCGTCGCTCGCACGGCGCGCTGCGGAGCGGGGACCGCGGCGGGCCAGTCCTCGGGGAGCGTGGGCCAGCGCTGCGGCTTCGCCATCAGGGAGCACTCGGGGCACCACACGGAGCGTCGGCGTTCGCGCCCGGGGCGACCGCGCTGTTCGGCCGGGGTCGCGACGAAGACGTGGCCGACGTCGCACTCCCACGTCAGCAGGACCTCGGCCGCCGGCGGGACCTGCGTCAGGACGACGCCGGCGTTCCAGTCGGGGTGGTACTGCCGGATGAGCACCGGGTAGGACGCCCACGCCTCGCGGAACTCCCCCACGGCGTACGGCATCGGCACACCGCGCGACCACTGTCGGCGGCGCCACCACGCGTCGACGGGTTCCACCACGGCCGTCACGGTAGAGCGCACCACCGACACCACCGACACCACCGACACCAACGACACCAACGACCCCCAACGATCCCCACCCGGCCCGGGACTTCGGTCTGGCTCGTGACGGATCCGGTTCAGGGAAGCCGGGGAACGCGGACCGGATCCGTCAGCGCGGCGGCGGGACGATGGTGAAGCGCTCGGGACCAGCCGTCGACCCGTCCTCGAGCACCCGGATGCCGGACTCCACGCACGCCGACACTCCGTCGCGGTGCACACGCTCCGGGCGCGGTCGCCGAGGGACACCGGCGTCCCCGAACACCGCCCACGCGTTCGGAGCAGCGTCGCTCGTGAACCGCGTGCTGTACCGGACCCCGGCGAACCCGGTGGCGTTGAACGCCCGCGCCCATGCCTGAGGCACGCGGTAGTCGACCATCGTCTGCAGCTCTGCCCCGACCCCGTGCCGGACGGCGTCGGGGGCCGTGACGTCGGCGAAGCGACGACCACGGGACGCACGAGCCGCGACGACGACCATCTCGCGCGCACGACCGACGAACACGGTGTTCGTGTGGAGCGTGTGGTGGGCCAGTCGTTCGCGCACGGCGACCTCGACCGAGTCGGCCCAGTAGCAGGTGCCACGCGGGTCGGCCAGGTCGAACCGTCCACCGTCGACGCCGTCAGCGTCCGCGGGGGTGCTCGCGAACCACCAGGCACCGCGGTCGTGGCGCTTCGCCCGGTAGAACGTGGTGCCGCGCGACTCGACGCTCGGGAAGTCCGCGAGGTCGGCCTCCGCCGTCGGGGCCAGCTGCGCGACCTCGGTGCGGCGCTCGGTCACGCGTCGGCCAGCCAGGCGCGCTCGGCCCGGCGCGCCGCACGCAGCACCGGGTCGTGCCGTCCGTCGCGGAGCGCCTGGGCAGCGGTGGTCCCGCCGAACTCGTCGGCGACGGTGTTCAGCCAGAGCGCACTGCCCCACGGGTCGATGCGCTCCGGGTCGAGCAGCGCCAGGACCTCGCGGAGGTGCGGCAGGGGCGCTCCGGACGGACCGAACTGGAACGAGGGGAAGATCCGGCTGCCGTCGCCGATCTTCAGGCCGAGCAGGTCGCCCTTCGCGCTGGCCTTGCTGATCGCCTGCCGCGTGACCCCGCGCCACGCCGCGAGCGAGGACGCGTCGTAGAAGGGGCCGATGAGCTCGTCGGCCTCGTGCTTCACCGACGGCAGCGCCGCGACCATCCGGTCGGCGAGTGCCCCGACGTCGGGCACCGCGGCGAGGGCCTCGTCGTACCGTCCCCCGCGGAGTCGGTCGCGGATCGCCGACAGCAGCGCCGCCTCGGTCGTGCTGGTCCCTGCGTGCTGTGTCGTCGGCATCGTGTCCGCCCTCCTGCAACCGTGTCAACCGATCCTACGACCGCCGTGTCAACCACGTCAACCGCATCAGCGCGATACCATACCCTGGAGGGGTACCGACTCCCGGAGGCGTCATGACCGACCACACGCACGGCTACATCTCGTCGAAGGACGCCTACCTGAAGCGCCTCAAGCGGATCGAGGGCCAGGCGCGGGGCCTGCAGCGCATGGTCGAGGACGAGCAGTACTGCATCGACATCCTCACGCAGGTCTCCGCCATGACGAAGGCGCTGCAGTCCGTCGCCCTCGGCCTGGTCGAGGACCACCTGACCCACTGCGTGGCGGATGCGGTGGCCGACGGCGGCGACCCGAGCGCCAAGGTCAAGGAGGCCTCCGAGGCGATCGCCCGGCTCGTCCGCTCCTGACCGCCCCCGCTCCGTGCGAGGTTCCCCACTCCGTGCGCTGCCATGACCTCGCACCGGGCGACCGTCGCCGCACCGACTGCAGCAACACGCACGGTGCGAGGCCAGTGGGTGGGGGCTAGCGTCGCGAGCGGGGCGCACGCCCCGTCACCGACTCGATGAGGAGCCCCATGAGCGACACCGACGGAGCGCGGTACCGCGCGCTCGAGCCCGACGAGAAGCTGCGCGTCCTGCTCGACGAGGAGCGCGAGCTCGACCACGACGCGTTCGACCACGACGACGCGTGGGCGGTCGGGTCGTGGTTGCGCGCGACCGCGCTCGAACGCGGGCTCGGCATCGGCATCGCGGTGTCGTTCGGCGAGCAGCGGGTGTTCCACGCCGCGACGCCGGGCTCCGGAGCCGTGAACGACGCCTGGCTCGACCGGAAGTTCCGCGTGGTCCGGCACTTCGCGCACTCGACCCTGGCCGTGCGGACGCAGTACGAGGTCGGCGGGAGCACCTTCGACGAGGCCGCCGCCCTCGACCCGCGGCAGTACCAGGCTGCTGGCGGCGGGTTCCCGGTGCTCGTGCGCGGGATGCTCCTCGGCGCGGTCGGGGTCAGCGGGCTGGAGATGCACGACGACCACGCGCTCGTGGTCGAGGCGCTCCGCGCACACCGCGCCGACACGGCCTGAGCAGCCGCAGACGGATGGGCCAGGATGGACGGATGGTCAGCGCCGTCCGCCTCATCCGCTCCGCCACGCTCAGCTCGGTCGCCCAGTACGCCTACGCGGCGACCGCGCCCGCCGAGGCCCGGCTGGTGTTCCTCGCGGGCTCCTGCCCGCTCGACGCCGACGGCCGCACGGTCGCCGTGGGTGATCCCGCGGGACAGGCGGCCGCGTGCATCGCGAACCTCCGGCAGGCCCTCGCGGATGCCGGCGCAGAGCTCACCGACGTGGTGTCGACGCGGGTGCTCGTGGCGTCCTCACGGCAGGCCGACCTGCTCGCCGCGTGGGAGGTCGTCCGCGACGCCTTCGGCGACCACGACGTCCCGAGCACGCTCATGGGCGTCACCGTCCTCGGCTACGACGACCAGCTCGTGGAGATCGAGGCGGTCGCCGCCGTCGTCGACTGACCGCTGTGGGCGCCGTGGTCGCGACCACCTGACGGACGGGAGGCTCGGTGCCGGTCCGGCACCGAGCCTCCAGGCCGACAGCGCGTCAGCGCCGCAGACCGTCAGCGGCGGCGGCCACCGCCGAGCAGGACCGCGACGGCGGCAGCAGCGCCGAGCCAGACGAGCGGGCGCGTGACGCGCCGACGCTTGGCGACCCAGCCACCGTTCGTGGCGTTGCCCGCGTCGGCGGGCTGGTACAGGTTGCCGTCGGTCGGCGCCTGCTTGCCGCGGAGCGCGAAGATCTCGACCATCGGCTTGGTGATCTTGTGGAAGAGCCCGGGGAACACGTACTGCAGCGGCACGAGCGACGCCTGGATCCGGCCGACGAAGCGGTAGCGCTTCGGGTGGACCGCGGCCTGCACGACCGCCTTGCCCGCGCGCTCGACCGAGACCGTCGGCGGCAGCGGGTGCGAGTTCTTGCCGGTGTAGTTGGCGCCGTTCTGGTAGATCGGGGTGTCGATGGTCGAGGGCATCAACGTGGTGAACTCGATGCCGGTGCCGGCGAACTCGTCACCGAGCACGTCCACCAGGCCGAGCGCGGCGTGCTTGCTCGTGACGTACGCCGACTGGTACGGCGCCGAGAGCAGGGACTGGATGCTGCCGACGAGCACGTACGTGCCCCGGCCGCGCTGCTTCCAGTGCGGGAGCAGGTACTTGACGGCGTTGAGGTGGCCGTAGAGGTTCGTGTCGACGACGCGCTTGAAGGCCTCGGTCGGGGTCTGCTCGAACAGGCCGTAGACGAAGAGCGCCGCGTTGCCGACGAAGACGTCGATCCCGCCGTAGCGGCTGGTGACCGTGGCGATGAGGTCCTTGACCTGGTGCTCGTCGGCGACGTCCGTCGGGATGGCGATCGCCTCGGCGCCGAGCTTCCGGCACTCGGCGGCGGCGGCCTCGAGGCTGTCGTGGCTGCGTGCGGCGAGCACGAGCGTCGCACCGCGCCGGGCGAACTCGTGCGCTGCGGCACGGCCGATCCCGCTCGATGCTCCGGTGATGACGACGACCTGTCCGCGGAACCGTTTTCCCATGCGTCCTCGATACGCGCACCCGGCTGACCGTCCTCCCGAGGTCGTGGGACGATGGCGCCATGGCAGGTCGGAACGGCACCAGCGACGGGCTCTCCCTCGAGGAGGCGACCGCGATCGCGGAGCACGCCCGCGAGGGGCGCCTCGACCTCGACGACCCGGAGATCCGCCACCTGGTCGGTGAGGCGAACCGGATGCTCGTCCGGACGCAGATGTGGGGCGAGACGCCGCCCACGCCGCGCCGCCGGTGGAAGCGCCGGGGTCTCGCGATCGGTGCCGCGGCGATCGTCGCCATCTGGGTGATCGGGCTGCTCGGTCCGCTGCTGCTGCACGTCGCCAGCGACTGAGCGGCGAGCACCGCGGTCGGCACGGCCGGCGCGGTCCGGTTCGCGCACGCCGCCGAGGCGGCACCGAGCCGACACAGAGCACTGCGAGCGTTGACTGGTGGGCGTCCGATCCCCACCCACGATCCGCCCGGAGGCCACTGCCATGCCCACCGACCAGTACGAGTTCGGCGACCCCCGCTCCCGCTACCCGAACGTCTCCCCGGAGCCGCAGACCCAGGCCGAGCCGGGCCTCCAGTCCCGGATGACGCCGGTGCCCGACCTCGGCGAGGACAGCTACCGCGGCACCGGCCGGCTCGCCGGCCGCAAGGCGCTCATCACCGGTGCCGACTCCGGCATCGGCGCAGCCGTCGCGATCGCCTACGCCCGCGAGGGCGCCGACGTCGCCCTCGCGTACCTGCCCGACGAGCAGGAGGACGCCGACCAGGTCATCGAGCAGATCCGCGCGGCGGGTCGCACCGCCGTCGCGATCCCCGGCGACCTGCGGGACCGCGCGTACGCCGGACGACTCGTCGAGGAGGCCGTGGCCGGGCTGGGCGGGCTCGACGCCCTGGTCAGCGTGGCCGGCAAGCAGCGCTGGCAGCCCGACCTGCTCGACATCACCGACGAGCAGTTCGAGGAGACCTTCGACGTCAACGTCTTCGCGCTGTTCCGGCTCGTGAAGGCGGCGCTGCCGCACCTGCAGCCCGGCTCGACGATCATCACGACCGCGTCGATGGAGGCCTACCAGCCCGCCCCGGACCGGCTCGACTACGCGGCGACGAAGGGCGCGATCAACAACTTCTCGAAGGGGCTGTCGCAGCTGCTCGTCGAGCGCGGGATCCGCGTGAACGTCGTCGCCCCCGGCCCCACCTGGTCGGTGCTCCAGGTCACCGGTGGCGTCGACCCCGAGTCCCTGCCCGAGTTCGGCAGCAGCGAGTCGCCGATGGGCCGCGCCGGCCAGCCGGCCGAGCTCGCCCCGGCGTACGTGTTCCTGGCGTCGCAGGAGTCGAGCTTCGTCGCCGGCGAGACGCTCAACGTCAACGGGGGCATGGTCACCCCCTGACCTGGCGTCAGCGGCGGTCGCGCTGCTCGAGCCGTGCCGTGTACACCAGGAACGTCGTGTGCCCGAGCAGCGCGATCCCGAAGAACACGAGGGCGACCGCGTAGACGCGGTCCAGGCTGCCGTCACCGGTCACCAGCAGGACGATCAGCGTGACGACGGCGGCCGACAGCACACCGACCTGGACCATCGACCACGTCTTCCGCCACCGGGGCTGCTGCTCCTGAGGGTTCACGGTCACCATCCTGCCCCATGGCGGACGGGAGGCTCGGTGCGAGCCGGCACCGAGCCTCCCGTCCGGTGGGTGGTCGCGACCACCGCCAGCGCGGTCACGACCGCGGCACCCATCAGGGTCGCGCCGTAGCCGACCGCGTCGACGGCCGAGCCGGCGACCGCGCCACCGACGGCCTGTCCGAGCACGAGGACGACGAAGAGCATCGAGGCACCGGCGGGGGCCCGCTCGGCGTCGATCGCGGCGGTCCAGGTGAGCAGAGCGCCCGTCGCGGCGGTGTAGCCCCAGCCGAAGACGGCGCAGGCCACGAGTGCGACCACGACCTGCCCAGGGGCGAGACCGAGGGCGAGGGTGCCGATCGCCACCGCCGTCACCGTGACCGCCCACGCCCGCCGGTGCCCCAGGTCGGCCAGCCACCTCGCGGTCAGCACGACGGCCGCTCCCCCGACGCCGATCGCGATCCACGCCACGATCGAGGTGGTCCGGTCGGCCCCGGCTGCTACGAGGGCCGCGCGGCCGGCGTTCCAGACGGCGGCGGAGCCGGCGCCGAGCAGGCCCGCGGCGACGAGCGGGGTGGTGTGGCGGCGGAACCAGGGTCGGGTCGGGCGGTGGGGCGTGGTGTCGGTGTCGTGCTCGGTCGTGTCGGTGTCGGTGTCGGTGTCGTGGGTGTCGGTGTCGGCGTTCGCGTCGAGCAGCAGGACGGCTGCACCGGCGAGGACCGCGCTGCCCGCAGCGACGAGCCACGCCGCGCGCCAGTCCGGCAGCACCACGAGGGCGACGAGCCCCGCGGCCACCAGCCCCGGCCCGGTGCCCGAGTTCACGATCGTCTGCGCCCGGGAGACCCCCGCCTGCGCGACGTTCCGCATCACCACCTGGACGAGCGCCGGCGAGGCGAGACCGGCGCCCGCGCTGCCGAGCACGGCGGCGGCGCCGAACACCCCGGCGTCCGGCGCCAGCGCCATCCCGACGGAGCCGACGGCCGCGGTGAGCGTGGCGGCGACGACGAGCGCGCGCGGGTGCCGTGCCGCCTGGACGAAGCCGACGACCGCGCCGACGCAGTACAGCAGCGATGCCCCGGACGCGATGCCACCCGCGGTGCTGGCACTCAGCCCGAGGTCCGCCTGCACGTCGGGCAGCACCAGGCCGTACGCCAGGCGGACGAGCCCGTAGGTCACGGCGATCAGCGCGGTGCCGACGACGACGAGGGCGGTCGGGTGCATCCCGTTCGAAAACGATCGTTTCACTTTTCGGAGTCTAGGGTGCTGGCATGGCGATGCGTGCAGGAACCGAGCGGAAGCTGCTCGACGCCGCCGAGGAGCTCTTCTTCGCGCGCGGCATCGCGGCGACCTCGGTGGACGCCGTCCTGGAGCGCGCCGGGGTGTCCTCGGCGACGCTCTACCGCGGCTGGCCGAGCAAGGAGGCCCTGGTGGCCGCGACGCTCACCCGGCGGCAGCAGGACTGGGAGGACACCTGGACCCGCGCGGTCGAAGCGGCGACGGCACCCCGCGACCGGGTCCTCGCCGTGTTCGACGCGCTGGACGCCTTCCGGACGCGGTCGGACGCCTCACGCTGGTGCGCGTTCCTCGGGACGGCGTCGGAGTACGCGGACGCACCCGCGGAGATCCGTGCCGTGCTCGACGTCGAGTCGGACGTGCTGCGGTCACGACTGACGGCGATGGCGGTGGACGTCGTCGGCGCTGCCGCCGCGCCGGCCGTCGGCGAACAGCTCGCGCTCGTCGTGTCCGGCTCGCTCGCGATGCGGCTGCGCGACCCCGGGTACGACACCACCGTGGCGCGCGCGGTGGCCGGCACGGTGCTGGACGCAGCGGGGCGCTGAGCGCCGGGTCGCGGCCGACGCGGCTGTCGCGGTGACGGCCGTGCGGTCGTTCGGGGTCGGTCGGCGGGGTCAGGGGTGGCGGGTGCCCTCGCCCGCCAGGACCGCGCGGTACCCCTCGCGGTACGTCGGGTACGCGAACGTGAACCCGGTCGAGCGGAGCAGCGCGTTCGACAGCCGCTTCTCGCCGCCGCCCGCACGCCGGTCCGCGTCGCCCTCGGTCCGCACCGGGGGCTCGGGCAGCCCGAGCTCCGTCGCGAGGAACCGCAGCACGGCGTCCAGCCGCACGGGTTCGTCGTCGGTGCCGAGCACCACGGGCGGCACGGTGTCGAGCGCGGCGAGGTGCACGAGCGCCGCAGCGGCGTCGTCCCGGTGGATGCGGTTCGTCAGCATCGACCCGTCGGGCGTCGGCGCGAGGCGGGCTGCGCCACTCCGGACCTGGTCGACGAGCCGCTCGCGGCCGGGTCCGTAGATGCCCGAGAGGCGCACGAGGACGGCCTCGGGTGCGCGTTCGCGGAGCAGCGCCTCGGCCTCGAGGAGCACGTCCGCCGTGGGCGTGCCGCCGCGCGCCGGGGTGTCCTCGGTCACGGTCGCGCCGTCCTCGACGTCGTACACGGCCGTCGACGACACGACGAGGACCCGCGGTGCGACACCGGCCGCGGCGATGCCGTCCAGCACGTTCCGCAGTCCGTCGACGTAGGTCGCGCGGTACTCCTCGACCTGCCGACTGCCCGCGGCGAGCGCCACGACGACGACCTCGGCGTCCTGGTCGATCGTCGGCACGTCCTGTCGCAGGTCCACGGACCGTCCCTCGATGGGGTCCGGGACGAGCTCGGCGCAGCGTCGGAGTCCGACGACGCGGTGGCCGGCCGCTGCGAACCGGAGTCCTGCCTCGATGCCGAGGTCGCCGCACCCGGCGATGATCACACTCACCCCCACGACACTACGGGCCGTGCCCGAACGGGGTGCGGCCGAGCGTCGGGGCGTCGCCGTATGATCCTGAGCATCCCCTCGTCAACGGAGACGGAGCCCGGCATGCCCGAGACCACCACCATCCCCAGGAGCCGTGCCACGGCGTCCGTCGCCGCGATCCTCGCCGAGTCGGCGGCACGGTACCCGGACGACGTCGCCGTCGTGGTCGGCGACCAGCGGACCACCTACGCCGAGCTCTGGTCCCAGACGCTCGCCTACGCCGGTGCGCTCCGTGCCCGCGGTGTCACGGCGGGCGCCCGCGTCGCGATGCTCGTGCCGAACGTGGCCGACTTCCCCCGCGTCTACTACGCCACCCTCGCGCTCGGTGCGGTCGCGGTCCCCGTCCACGCGCTCCTGAAGCGCCGTGAGATCGAGTACGTGCTCCGCGACAGCGCGGCGACCCTCCTGGTGTGCGCCGCCCCGCTGCTCGGCGAGGGCGCTGCCGGTGCCGCGTTGGCCGGGGTCGACGTCGTCACCGTGCTCGCCCCCGCCGCGTCGGCTGACGGTGACGACGCCCCGGACCGCCTGGAGGCCCTGGCCGCCTCGAGCGAGCCCCTCACCACGTACGTCCCGCGGGACCCGTTCGACACCGCGACGATCCTCTACACGAGCGGCACCACCGGCCAGCCGAAGGGCGCGGAGGGATCGCACTTCGCCCTGCTGGAGCAGGTGAACACGAACCTGCTCACCACGTTCGACATGCACCACGGCGACGTGCTCCTCGGGGCGCTCCCGCTGTTCCACACGTTCGGGCAGACCTGCACGATGAACACCGGGTTCCGCGCCGGCGCGACGATCGTGATGCTGCCGAAGTTCGACGGCGACTCGGCCCTCGCCGCGATGGTCGAGCACCGGTGCGGGATCTTCATGGGCGTGCCGACGATGTACATGGCGCTGCTCGACGCGGCGACCCGGAGCGAGGACCGCCCGGCGCTCCGCTACGCGATCTCCGGTGGCGCGTCGCTGCCGCTCGCCGTGCTCGAGCGCTTCCAGCAGGTGTACGGCGCCCCGGTGCACGAGGGCTACGGACTGACCGAGACCTCCCCCGTCGCGACGTTCAACCACGTCGGCACACCACCGAGGCCGGGCACCATCGGCACCCCGGTCTGGGGCGTCGACGTCGAGATCGCGGACGCGGCGACCACCGACCGCACCGTGCTGCTGCCCCGCGGCGAGGTCGGCGAACTCGTCATCCGCGGCCACAACCTGATGAACGGGTACCTCGACCGGCCCGAGGACACAGCGGCGGCGATCGTCGACGGCTGGTTCCGGACGGGTGACCTCGGCACGAAGGACGCCGACGGCTACCTGACGATCGTCGACCGGACGAAGGACATGATCATCCGGAACGGCTACAACGTGTACCCGCGGCAGGTGGAGGAGGTCCTCGCGACCCACCCCGACGTCACCATGGCCGCGGTCTTCGGCGTCCCGCACGAGGTGCACGGGCAGGAGATCGAGGCCGCCGTGGTGCTGCGGGCGGACGCGACCGTGACGCCGGAGGACCTGGTCGCCTTCGTGTCGGCGGAGATCGCGGCGTACAAGTTCCCCCGCGTCGTGCACGTCCTGGACGCCCTCCCGCTCGGGCCGAGCGGCAAGGTCCTGAAACGCACCCTCGTCGAGCAGTTCAGCGGACAGGCGGAGCCGGCCACGGCCTCCTGACCGGGGTCAGCGCGCCGTCCAGCCGCCGTCGATCGGCAGGGCCGTCCCGGTGACGAGCGAGGCGCCCGCGCCGGCCAGGAAGGTGACCGCCGCCGCGACCTCGCGGGGCTGGCCGATGCGGTGCAGCGCGGCGATGCGCTCGACGGTGTCCGCGCGGAACGCCTCGTCGGCGAGCGCGGTCTCGGTCCCCTCGGTCTCCACGAACGTCGGTGCGACGGCGTTCACCCGGATGCCGTACTGGCCCCACTCGACGGCGAGGCACTTGGTCATGTGGATCACGGCCGCCTTGCTCAGGCAGTAGGACGACTCCCCCGGCAACGCGACGAGGCCGGCCTGGGACGCGATGTTCACGATCGAGCCGCCGCCGGAGGACCGCATGTGCTTCGCGACGTGCTGCGAGACGAAGAACGTCGACTTGGTGTTGAGTTCCCACACCGTGTCGAAGTGCTCCTCGGTGACGTCGAGGGCGTCCTCCACGATCCCGCCGCCGGCGTTGTTCACGAGCACGTCGATCGTCCCGAGCTCAGCGACCACCCTGTCGATCGCCGACCGGCACGCGGCGAGGTCGGTGACGTCCATCGCCACCACGGCCACGCGGCGACCCGTGGCCCGGATGGTGTCGGCGAGTTCGGCGGCGGCGTCGGGGTCCCGCACGCCGAGGGCGACGTCGGCGCCGTGCTCGGCGAGGTCGAGTGCGATCGCGCGGCCGATCCCGCGTGAGGCGGCGGTGACGAGGGCGACGGAGCCGTCGAGGGTCAGGGGCTGCATGGGTGTCCTCAGGGGTCGTGGGACGCTCAGTCTGCACCGCCGCGGCCAGGTGGGAGCAGTCGTCAGCGCGCTTGAGCGGCGTCGAGCCGCTCGTTCGCTCCCCGCCACGACGGCGGCAGGTCGGCCCCGAGGGCGACCCAGTCCACGAACCGGCTGGCCTGCATCAGCGGACGGGTGTCCGTGGCGAGCGATGCGTGGAGCGGGCCGCGCACGAAGGCCTCGAGCGAGGGCCGGTCGCGCCAGGCCGTGAGGGTGGAGAGCGTCCCCCGCACCGGCGACACCGCGAACTGGTGGCCGGCGAGTCCTGGCGTGGTCGGGAGGGACTGCCAGAGTCCCTGCGTCGCAGCCATGATGCCGAGCAGCCGTCGCCGGGACTGGACGGTGAAGCGGGTGGCCATCACGACGTACTCGTGTCCGGCGTCGAGGTCGAGCACGCTCGTCCAGGGAGAGCCAGGCATCAATCCGCACTACGAGCGGTGCCGGTGCCGGTGCTGCCGGTCATGGCCTCGGACGCAGCCCACAGGTCGGCCTGGAGGGTCGCGTCCTGCGCCCGGGCGGAGGCCGTGATCACCTGTGCCCCACCGCGCATGTGGAACAGGTGCTCCGGACCGGTGAACGAGCCTCCTGGCAGGTCACCCGTGATCGCGAGCAGCACGGGCAGGGCGCCCTGGTCCGGCCCCTGGCCGATGACCGGCAGCAGGACGTCCCACAGGCCGGCACGCGTGCCGGCCGGGCGGTCGTAGATGGGCGTCACGACGATCCCGGGGTGTGCGGCGAGGGCCCGCACGGGCGAGCCGGCCTGACGGAGACGGCGGTCGAGCTCGAGGGTGAAGGCGAGGTTGGCCAGCTTCGAGTCCGCGTACGCCCGACCACCCGCGTACGGGCGGCTCTGCCAGTTCAGGTCCGCCAGGTCCAGCCGGCCCATCCGCTCCGCCTGGGAGGACACGGTCACCACGCGCGAGGTGATCCGGGGCAGGAGCAGGGTCGTCAGGAGGAAGTGCCCGAGGTGGTTCGTGCCGAACTGCATCTCGAACCCGTCGCGCGTGCGACCGAGCGTCGACGCGGACACCCCGGCGTTGTTCACCAGGACGTCGATCTGCTCGGTCGTCTCGTCGGCGAAGCGACGGACGGAGGCGAGGTCCGCCAGGTCGAGGGCCCGCACGACGTGGGTGCCGGCCGCCCCGGGGAGCTCGGCCGCGACGCGCCGGCCCTTGTCGGTGTCGCGGACGGCGAGGACCACCCGGGCGCCCCTGGCAGCGACGGCGACCGCCGTGGACCGGCCGATCCCGCTGGTGGCGCCGGTGATGAGGATGGTGCGGCCGGCCAGGTCGGCGGTGGGAGTCGAGTTCGTCATGTCGCAAATGTAGACGGCGCACACATTGTTGTCAACGTCTACATTGCGGTACGATCGGTCCATGTCCACTCCGTACCACCACGGCTCGCTGCGGGAGGTCCTCATCGCCGAGGGCCGCCAGCTGCTCATGGAGGAGGGAGCCCAGGCCGTCACGATCCGCGGGCTCGCCAAGCGCGCCGGGGTCAGCCACAGCGCACCGCTCCGGCACTTCCCGGACCGGGACGCGCTCCTCGACGCCATCGCCGCTGAGGGCTTCGACGAGCTCACGGCCGCGCTCGGCACCGCCGACCGCCACGAGGACCTGCACGCCCGCCTCAGCGACTACGCGCACGCCCACGTCCGCTTCGCCTTCGAGAACGGGCGTCTCATGGAGCTGATGTTCGCGGGCGCTCCCCGCGCGGTCGACTCGCCAGCGGCTCAGGCGGCGACCCGGTTCTTCGCCCAGGGCGCCGCGATGCTCGGCGAGCAGGGCCAGGGTCGTCCGGGCCCCCTGCCGTACCTGGTCGCCGGCATGTTCGAGGGCATCAGCTCGTTGGCCAGCACCGGCCGACTCGCGCCGGACCAGGTGGACGAGGTGACCGACGCCGCGGTGGCCCTGCTGCTCCCCGCCGTCGCGGGACAGCTCGACCAGCGCTGAGGACGCTCGCCGACCCACACACGGTCGCCACCATGGCCGGGAGGCCCGGGTCGGTCCCGAACTCCGCCGTCGCCACCCCCAAGCGGGCGCGCTGGCACGAGAGTCGGGGACGGCCACCAGCGCCGGCGGTCCTCTACGGTGAGCAGTGTGGACATCGGACGAGCAATCCTCGGGGCGAGCGCAGTCGGAGCCGTGGCGTTGGCGGTCGGCTTCGGTGTCGTGGTCGCGCCGGGGAGCACGCTCTCGACCGATGCCAGGGGTGATGGTGGTGGCGTCTGCGGCACCTACCCGGCCGGGGCGACGTCGGCCGCAGCATGGTTCGCGACCTCGTTCCGGAACGACACCTGGCACGGCATCCGGGTGCGTGACGTCCGAGCGGTGGAGCTGCACCACCTGGCGCTCTCGCACCTGTCCATCGCCACGAAGCCGACCATGGACAGCCCCGGGCTCGTGATCACCGACGAACCGGACATGCCCCGCCAGTTCGGCCGCACCGTGCCGATCGACAGCGGCGTCGTGGTGCCGGCACACGGCGAGCTCGTCGTCGTCGGCCGTGTCGTGCTGGACGACGGAGCAGACGCCGGTCGACTCCACGGTCTGGTCGTGACCACCGCCGGGCCGCTCGGCACGACCCGCTCGGTCACCGATCCGGAGTCGTTCGGCGTGGGCATCGGGGAAGGCCACGACCAGTCCGACATCGGGTGCTTCGGCGCCTGACAGCCAGGCGCGGCGTCACGCCGTGGACTGCGGTCCGTCTACGCTGGGTCGACTGCCGAGTCCCCGCGGGCTCATCGACGAGAGGCAACATCTCCCACCATGCCAGCCCCCCAGCACGCGCTCGACCTGAAGACTCCCCCCGCGCTGAAGCGTGGCGCACTGCGGGTCACACCGCTCGGCGGCCTCGGCGACGTCGGGCGGAACATGACCCTCTTCGAGCACCGCGGGAAGCTGCTCATCGTGGACTGCGGCGTGCTGTTCCCCGAGGAGACCCAGCCGGGCATCGACGTCATCCTCCCGGACTTCACCGCGATCCGGGACCGCCTCGACCAGGTGGACGGCATCGTCCTCACCCACGGCCACGAGGACCACATCGGCGGTGTCCCGTACCTGTTGAAGGAGCGCCCCGACATCCCCGTGATCGGGTCGAAGCTGACGCTGGCGTTCATCACCGCGAAGCTCCAGGAGCACGGGATCACCCCGAAGACGCACGAGGTCGCCGCGGGTGACCGGCACGCAGCCGGTCCGTTCGACCTCGAGTTCGTCGCGGTCAACCACTCGATCCCGGACGGCCTCGCCGTCGCCATCCGCACGAGTGCCGGCACCGTGCTGCACACCGGCGACTTCAAGATGGACCAGTTCCCGCTCGACCACCGGCTGACGGACCTCAACGGGTTCGCCCGGCTCGGTGACGAGGGCGTGGACCTGTTCCTCGTCGACTCGACGAACGCCGAGGTGCCGGGCTTCACCACGGCCGAACAGGACATCGCACCGGCGATCGACCGGGTGTTCCGCGAGGCCCCGAAGCGCATCGTCGTCTCCAGCTTCGCCAGCCACGTGCACCGCATCCAGCAGGTCCTCGACGCCGCCCAGCGGCACGGACGCAAGGTCGCCTTCGTCGGGCGGTCGATGGTGCGCAACATGGGCATCGCCGCCGACCTCGGGTACCTGCACATCCCGGACGGCCTCGTCGTCGACCTGAAGCGGCTCGGGAAGCTCCCCGACCACAAGAGCGTCCTCATCTGCACCGGCTCACAGGGCGAGCCGATGGCCGCGCTGTCCCGGATGGCTCGTCGCGAGCACATCATCACGGTCGGTGAGGGCGACACGATCCTGCTGGCGAGTTCCCTGATCCCGGGCAACGAGAACGCCATCTACGGCGTCATCAACGGGCTCATCCGCTGGGGCGCGACCGTCGTGCACAAGGGCAACGCGAAGGTGCACGTCTCCGGACACGCCAGCGCCGGGGAGCTCGTCTACTGCTACAACCTGGTCAAGCCGAAGAACGTGCTGCCGGTGCACGGCGAGTGGCGGCACCTCGTCGCCAACGCCGAGCTCGCCGTGCGGACCGGCGTCCCGGAGGACCGGGTCCTCGTCGTCGAGGACGGCGTCGTGGTGGACCTCGACCGAGGCAGGGCGCGCATCGTCGGTCGCATCCCCGCCCCGTACGTGTTCGTCGACGGGACCACCATCGGGGTCGCGACCGAGTCCGCGCTGAAGGACCGTCTCGCCCTGGCGGAGGAAGGGCACATCACCGTCCTCGGCATCTTCGACGAGGGCACGCAGAAGCTCGTCGACCCGGTCGAGTTCCTGCCGAAGGGCTTCGTCGAGGAAGCCGGGTGGATGCAGCACGCCGAACAGGTCGCTTCGAAGGCCCTCGCCGAGGCAGCCGGGCGAGGCCACATCGACGGCTCCGCGGCCGAGCGGGCGATCGCGGAGGGGCTCGAGCGCTGGTTCCTCCGCCGGCACCGCCGCACCCCGGTGATCACCGCCGTCGTCGTCGACGCCGACTGAGTCACCCGGCGACCGAGGCCTGTTCCCTCGCGGGATCGTGGCCTCGGTCGCGGGCGAGCAGCCCGACGAGGGGCAGCAGGACGCGTGACTGGAGCACGCGCATCGCCAGGGCGTTCGCGTGGATGCCCCAGCGGTGCTGCGGCGCGACCATGGCCACGCGTCCCGGCAGCAGTCGCTGCGCTGCAGCAGCCCGGGGGCGCATGGCGGCCTCGTAGGTCTCGAGTGCTGCGTCCACCCGAGCGCTGGACGCGTCCTCGTGCACGGCATGCTGCCGGAGGGCCCCGGCCAGTTCTGCTGCTCCGCGGAGACCGAGTGCGGTCCCGAGGCCGCTGAGTGGACTGGCGCACCACGCGGCGTCACCGATGAGCACCACGCGTCCGTCGGACCAGCTGTCGGGGACGTGGATCTGGTCGTAGGTGTCGAGTGCGAAGTCCGGCGCGGTGCGTGCTGCGTCGAGGAACTCGGCAGTGCGCCACCCGGTGGTCGCGAACACGGTGTCGAGGAGCGCGAGCTGTTCGTCCCTGTCGCGCGGGACCGAGGATGCCGCGAACGTCAACCCCACCTGCTGCTGGCCGTCGTGCCCGGGTCGAGCGGTCACACCGCGACGCCCCGGCTCGTTGTAGGACAGCGCCCACCCGTGCAGCGGTGCCGTTCCGGGACGCTCCTCGAAGGTGAACCAGGCGTGCGCGAGACCGAGGGGCTTCCGGTAGCGGGACTCCGGCCCGAACCGCAGCGCTCGCGTCCGGGAATGGGTGCCGTCCGCTCCGACGACCAGGTCGAACACTCCGACCTGCCCGGACCGGAACCGCACCTCGACCCCGTCGACGGTGTCCGTCAGCGCGTCCACCGTGTCCGAGAACCGGTGCACGACACCGGCGGCACGGGCTTCGTCGTGCAGGAGCGCTGCCAGGTCGGCCCGCAGGAGTTCCTCGTGCGAGATGAACCCGTGCCCGCCGAACGCCTCGACCGGCATCTCGGCCATCCGTGTGCCGTCGGCGCGGATCCACGCGATGCCACGTTGCGGGATCAGTCGTCCGAGCGCCGCGTCGATGATCCCGAGGTCGACGAGGACCTGCCGCGAGTCGCCCCGCAGGTCGACGGTCTGCCCGCCGGTCCGGAGCTCGGAGGCGATCTCGACCACGGTGACCTGCCATCCGTCCCTGGCGAGACAGAGCGCCAGGGTGTCGCCGGCGATGCCGGCTCCGACGATGAGCGCGTGCGTCATGAGGATGCTCCGTTCCTGCAACTGGTGTTGCGTTAGTAGCTGGAGCATACCTAATGCAGTCAAATGTGCAATAGGCTGGCCGCATGCCAGAAGTCGCCGGTTCCCTCCGTCCGGGTGGACGGACCGCTCGCACCCGGGAAGCCGTGCTGAACGCGGTCCGCGAGACCCTCGCCGACCCGGCAGCGGAACTCACCGTGCCCGCGGTCGCGCACCGCGCGGGCGTGCACGCCACCACGGTCTACCGGCGGTGGCAGACCATCGAGTCGCTCCTGCTCGACGTCGTGGTCAGCGACGTCCGGCAGGCCTCCCCGATCCCGGCGACGGGCGACCTCCGCGCCGACCTCACGAGGTACGTCGACCAGCTCCTCACGAGTCTGCGTGGCCCGCATGCGCTCGGGTTGCTCCGCGCCCTGCTGGCTGCGTCACGGACAGCGCCGGACCTCCAGGCGGTGACCGAGCTCGTCCAGCCGCGCGTCGACGACTTCCAGTCGATGCTCGACGCCGCCGACGTCACCGCGATCGACGGCATGGGGTGCATCGAGCTCGTGATCGCACCCGCGTACCTCTGGGCACAGCTCGGCGCCCCGCTCGACCCGGCGAAGGACACGGACCGCCTGGTGGACACCGTGCTCCGGATCGCCCGGGTCTGACGCCGCACCGCACCCGCGTCGTCCCCACTACGCTCGGCCGGATGCAGCTGATCACCGATCCCGCCCGGTCCGCCTGGTTGCTCCCGCGCATGGCAGCCTTCGGGACCGTCGGCGGGACGGCCGGTTCCGGCTTCGAGGCGTACGTCCGCCTGCTGCACCCCCTGACCGCGGACCGGGTCGACCCGTCGACCGCCGACGAACACGGGGAACCGCTGGTGCTCGAGTCGAGCGTGTGGCGGTGGTCCGACGTGGCAGCCAGGACCGGACGGACGGTGCACCCCGACGTGGCGTGGAGCGCGGTGAGCGGACGCGACGACGAGACCGAGCTGCTCTTCGACGACGGGTGGCGCGTCGGCTGCCGGAGGAGGGGTGGTTCGACCCGACGCAGCTCGCAGCGCTGACGGAGCACCTCACGGTCGCGACGACCACCCCGCTCGACGTGGTGGCGGCCGTCTGGGACGGCTGGGGTGACCTGAACGGCAGCTCGACGTTGGCGGTCGGATGGCAGGGCGGTTCGCCCGATGCCGCCGAGCGGGCGGAACTCCGCGAGTACGGGGAACGCATGGCAGCGGAGCACCGAGCGCAGCAGGAGGCCCTCCGCGCGTCCTTGGCCGGGCCACGACTCCACCTGCCGCATCGTGCGTACATCGTGCTGGGGATGACCCTGCCGGCGTTGGCAGACCCCTCGTGGATGGACGACGCCCGCGTGGGGACGTACCTCGAGGTCGGGCACACCCCGCAGCTGCTGTGGCCGGAGGGCCACACCTGGGTCGTCGCGACCGAGATCGACACCGACTCGACCATCGTCGCCGGGTCGCGCCAGCTGATCGTGGACGTGCTCGCCGACGGACGGTTCGAGGCGTTCGAGGTGGCACCAGACAGCACCCTCGCCTGACGGACCGCAGTCGACCGGTGCGAACTGGCGGATGATTGCTCCGTGAACCGCACCGATCGTCTCTACGGCCTCGTCGAGGAGTTGCGAGCGACGTCACCTCGTCCGCGGAGCGCTCGTCGTCTCGCGGAGCGGTTCGAGGTGTCGGTGCGGACCATCGAGCGGGACCTCGCCGCCCTGCAGCAGTCGGGCCTGCCGATCTGGGTGGAACCCGGCCGCACGGGCGGGTACGTCATCGACGCGGCTGCGACCCTCGGCCCGGCGGGCTTCACGCTCGACGAGGCCCTCGCGGTGCTGATCGGGCTCGGCACGCTCCGGCACAGCCCCTTCCGGCACGCCGCTCACACCGCCGGCAGGAAGCTGCTCGCGGTGATGCCGGACGCGGACGCCGCACGGGCCAGTGCGCTCGCTTCCCGCGTGCACTTCCTGGAGCCCGAGGACCAGACGGTGCTGCCCGCCGAGTTCGCGGCGGCCCTCCGCTCGGACCGCGTCGTGCGGCTCCGCTACCAGGACGGCACCGGCGCAGAGTCCGTCCGCGACGTCGAACCGCTGGGATCGATCAGCAAGGACGGGCAGTGGTACCTCGTCGCGTGGTGCCGACTCCGTGACGGCGTCCGGGCGTTCCGTGCGGACCGGATGCGCTCGATCGAGGTCACCGACGAGCGGCCGGCGCAGCGCACCGTGCGGCCTGAGGACCTCGCGATCCAGTACGGACGGTTGCGCTCAGTCGCCGACGACTGAACCGGTCCCAGCGGATCGCGGGAACACCGACACCACGGTGTCGCGACGACCGGCGACGGTGGTGGTCCGACGTCACCGACCACCGGAGGAACCCCATGTCGTTCGCATCCATCCGCATCATCACCGACGACCTCGACGGCCTCGTCGCCTTCTACGAGCAGGTCACCGGCCAGCAGGCCGAGCGCCCGTCACCCGTCTTCGCGCAGTTCGGCGGACCGGGCGCGGTCCTCGCCATCGCCAGCTCCGCGACGGTCGCGATGCTCGGCGGCGCGCTGCGGCCCGCGACGAACCGCTCGGTCGTCATCGAGTTCGAGGTGGCCGACGTCGACGGCGACTTCGCCAGGCTCCGGCCCGAGCCCGGGGACGTCGTCCTCGAACCGACCACGATGCCGTGGGGCAACCGCTCCGCGCTCCTCAGGGACCCGGACGGCAACGTCGTCAACCTGTTCAGCAGGCCCTCCTCCTGATCTCAGGAACCATCTACCTACCGGCCGGTTGACGGCGTGGGCACGCGGCCGTACAGTCGCGGCATGCCCGGATCACCGCAGTGGCCTGGCTGCGCGATCAACCGCGCACGTCCGATCTGCTCGAGACTGCGGTCCTGGGCTGGGTGCGGTCGTTCTCCGGCGACAAGCTGCGCGGCATCAGGTTCATGACTGCCAACCCGCTCCTGCTCCGCGGACTGGCTGACTCCGGTGGCGACCGGATCGGGACAGCGCTGAACGCACTCGTGGACGCGCTGACGGACTTGGTGCCGGAGCACGACGACGAGGACGTGATGGTCCTGCGGATGGCGCTCCTGAGCATCAACGCCGCCGTCGCTGCCGCTGCCGGACGAGGTGCGTCCGACGCCACGATCATCGCCGCAGCAGAGCGCGCAGCATCAGCGCTGCTCGGCTCGATCGGCGCGAGGTCATGACCGCGCTCCTGGTCGTGCAGGTCGTCCTCGCCGGTCTGCTCGCTGGCGAGGAGTTCGTCGTGCGGTGGGGAGTCCAGCCCGCGATCGCGTCGCTGCCGGACACTGCGCACCTCGCCACCCGCGTGGCTCTGGTCAAGCGGCTCAAGGTGGTGGTGCCGATCCTGATGCTCCCCACTGTCGCGGCCTCGATCGCGGTCCTCGTCGCCGCGGGCACCGCCGACGGCTTCGCCATCCGCGTCGCTGGCGCCGTGGCGCTGCTGACGTTCCTCCTGGCCTCGTTCCTCGGTACCGTGCCGATCAACATCCGCGTGGACGGCTGGGACCCCGAGCACCCACCGGCGGACTGGCGCACCGTCGTCACCCGGTGGGAGCGCATCGACGTGCTCCGTTCGACCGCCGCCGGCATCGCGTTCGTGCTGTTCGCAGTCGCGCTCGTCGTACAGAGCTGATGACGACGCGGGCGGTCAGGTGGTATCCGTGGCGGGACCGGGTCGCGGTCGCGGGACCACCGCTACCGAACGGCTGTCCTGCCATCGGGTCGTGACGGATCCGGTTCGCAGATCCCGAGTCTCGCGAACCGGATCCGTCACGGCCGAATTCGAACGTGGCGTCTGCCTCGCCCTGGGCCGAAGGACGCCGGATCGTGGGACCGCCGGACCGCCGGACCGCCGGACCGCCAGACCGCCAGACCGTTCCCGACGCGGCCGGACGTCCCGGTACGATCATCGTGGGGGCAGGTGGTCTGCCAGGGACGGGGAACACCATGTCAGACGTCATCGCGAGGACAGCACACGAGAAGCGCGTCCGGTTGAAGGTGCGGATCCAGCTCGTCGCGCTCGTCGGAGCGCTCATCGGGCTGGTGGCGTTCGGCATCGACACGACGGCTCATCTGAACAGCGCGGTCCTGGGCGGCATAGGTCTCGCAGGCCTCGGCGTCGCGATCATCGCGTACGTCTGGTCACGCGTCTACGGCCTGGTCATCGCCGCCAGGTACTCGGGCCCGCCGAAGCTGCGGTGACCGCCACGGGGCTCACCCGTACGCAGCACTCAGCATCGCCGAGGTCCGGATGATCATGATCCCACCGGGCAGGATCACGCACAGGGCGATCCCGGTCGTCAGCGCGCCGAGCAGCAGTGCCGCGCTCCCCGGGAGCTGCCGGGTGCGGCGGTAGTCCAGGATCCCCCAGACGAGCGCCCACACGGGCATCACGAGACCGAGGACGAGCGCGGCGACGCCGTACCCGGCGAAGTCCCCGGGATCGCTGCCGGGAGTGCCGTAGTGGGCGAGGAGTCCGCCGATGCCGTACGGCACGAGGGACACCACCAGCGCCACCGGCGCCAGGACCGCCAGCGTGACCGATGTCGCCCGCGATCGATGGACCGCTGGGACTCCCTGTGGTGTCTCACTCATGCCGCTCCCCCGATGCCGCTCGCCACTCCGTCGCCCACGCTACCGTCGCCAGGCACGCTGGGGCACCGGGCTCGGCGTTGCCCGTCACGGTGGAACAGCCGACAGTGGCCGAAGGAGGTACTGACAGCCCCCGCCACCGTGCCCCGGTTCGACCTACCGTCGGACGCATGGACGACATCACGCTCAACAACGGTCTCACGCTCCCCCCGATCGGCTTCGGCGTCTTCCAGAGCTCCCCCGAGGACACCGTCGACGCGGTGCGCACGGCACTCGAGGTCGGCTACCGCCACATCGACACCGCCGCCGCGTACGGCAACGAACGCCAGGTCGGCGAGGCGATCCGCGCGTCCGACGTCGACCGCGACGACATCGTCGTGGAGACCAAGGTCTTCCCCACCGACTACGGCTACGACGAGACACTCCATGCGTTCGAGAAGGCCACCGGCAAGCTCGGGATCGACACGATCGACGTGCTGATCCTGCACCAGCCCGCACCGGACCGGTTCGAGAAGACCGTGCAGGCCTACAAGGCGCTCGAGACGCTGTACGCGGACGGCAAGGTCCGAGCGATCGGCGTCAGCAACTTCATGCCGCACCACCTCCGATCCCTGCTCGAGCAGACCGACGTCATCCCGGCGCTCAACCAGATCGAGCTGCACCCCTACTTCACGCAGCCGGACGTGCAGCGCGCGGATGCGGAGCACGGGATCCTCGACCAGGCCTGGTCGCCGATCGGCGGCATCACGTTCTACCCCGGCTGGGGCAGCGACGAGCGGGTCAGTGTCATGGAGGACGCGACGATCCGGCAGATCGCCGAGGCGCACGGCAGGACACCGGCGCAGGTCATGCTCCGCTGGCACGTCCAGCAGGGCAGGAACGCGATCCCGAAGTCGACGAACCCGGGACGGATCGCGGAGAACTTCGACGTCTTCGACTTCACGCTGTCCGACGACGAGCTCGGCCGTCTCGACGGCCTCGACACCGGCCGCCGGAGCGGCCCGGACCCCGACGGGGACTCCTCGCGCTTCGACGCGCGGACCATCCCGGAGGCCTGAGACACGACCCAGGACGGACGGGAGGCTCGGTGCCAGCTGGCACCGAGCCTCCCGTCCGTCCTCGTCGCGGCGGCCAGCCGGCCTCAGGGCCGGATCAGACCGGCGTCGACTTCAGCAGCCGGGTCACCGCGATCATCGCGCCGCCCACGACCGCGGGGATCCCGCCGCCGGGGTGCACCGACGCGCCGACGCGCCACAGCCACGGCCTCCAGGGGTCGTTGTAGGAGGGGCGGTGGAACGGCCCGCTCAGCCACGGCGGACGCGCCGCCCCGTAGAGCGCGCCGTGTGGTTCGCCGCCACCGGCGTAGTACTGCGGATCGAGCACCACCTGCTCGTCGAGGAGGTCGGTGAGGGGCTCGTCGAGTCCCATCGCGGACGACACGCGGTCGACCTCGCGGCGCACGAAGGGGTGCTCGGCCGTGTAGTGACCGCCGTCGGCCGGCGCGGTGAGCAGGATGCCGACGGTGCCACGCGGGTTCGGGTACACCGCTCCGGCGCGGTACTGGTTCACGAACACCATGGTGTCCGCCGGCTCGTCGCCCGCCTCGAGGCTGCGGTGCAGTGCTGCCGGCTTCGTCGGCAGCACCACGCTGTGCGTCGCGAGCTCCGCCGGCAACGCCTCCCGGAGCACGCCGTACACCGCGATGGCCGAGCAGGAGAGGGTGCGGGGACGCAGGCGCGGCAGCGACGGCATCCGCGACGGACCCATCAGCGTGGCGAGCCGGTCGGCGTCCAGGGCACTGACGACGAGGTCAGCGGGATGGCGGCCTCCATCGGTGGTGACCCACCCGCGCTCGACGCGGGTGACGGCCTCGCCGGTGCGGACCTCGACCCCGGCGGCCTCGGCCAGCCGGCCCAGCGCCAGCACGATCTCGTACACGCCACCATGCGGCACCCACGCGCCGGTCTCCGCCATGATCGCCGGCATGCTCGCGTAGAGGGCCGGGGTGCGCGAGGGCGAGACGCCCGCGTTGAGGGTGTGGATCGCGATGACCTCGCGGAGCCCGTCCGGCAGCCATGGCAGGCTGTCGAGGTAGGCGCGCGTGGTGAGGCGCGAGCCGTAGACGGCCAGCAGCCTGCGGAGCGCCGGCAGGGCGGCCCGGTCGAGGGGGTCGGCGAGCAGCAGCTCGGTCACGTCGTCGGCGAGGGGCGCGTGCAGGTCGGAGAACCGACGCCAGGCGGGGTACCAGGGGTGGTCGGGTGCCACCGGCAGCGAGGTCTGCTCGCCGTCGTGGTAGTACCGGCCCACCTCGGGCATCCGCACCAGCTCGAGGTGACCGTCGTCGCGGGCGCGATCGGAGGCGCGCCCACCGTCCCCGAGTCGCCGCAGCAGCTCGTCCCACACCGCCGGGAACGTCACGAGCGACGGCCCGGTGTCGATGCGGTCCGTTCCCAGGTGGATGCGACGGCTCTTGCCGCCGAGTTCGGTGGAGGCCTCGAACAGGGTGACGCGGTGGCCTGCGTGCGCGAGCAGCGCGGCGGCGGTGAGACCGCCGATCCCGCCACCGACCACGACGACGCGGCTCACGACGAGCCCCCGAGCACGATCGAGACCATGAGGAGCACCCCGGCGAACGACCCGGCGATGTAGGGGAAGGCGACCGACAGACGGTAGAGGCGGTGACCGGTGGCCGGCGTCGGGTCGCGGAGCAGGCGCACCACGAGGATGCCGGCGATGAGCAGGTTGACGGCGGCCACGGGGACGCTCACCACGGCGAACAACGCCGTGGAGACGAGCCACCACGATCCGCTCCACAGGGCCGTCCCGCGCGCACCGAGCCGCACCGCGGTGGTCTCGATGCCCGCGTCGCGGTCCTCCACGATGTCCTGGACGGCATCGAAGGCGTGCTTGGCCACACTCCAGGCCATCAGCCCGAGGGCGGCGGGCCAGACCGGCGTGACCGCGAGGGCAGCAGGCAGGATGACCAGCGGCAGCGCGTAGGCCGCGTTGCTCAGGGAGTCGAGGAAGGGCCGCGCCTTGAAGCGCAGCGGCGGTGCGGAGTAGAAGACGAAGACGCCCGCGTAGAGGAGGATCGCAGCGTTCGCGAGCGGCGGCAGCGTGAGGGCGAAGACGACGAGGAACGGGAGGTTGACGATCGCGACGGCGATCGCGATGAACCGCACCTCGGACTGCCGGATCCTGGCGCCCTCGATCGAGCCCTTGCGGGGATTGGCCGCGTCCGTGTCCTGGTCGTAGATGTCGTTGACGCCGTAGATGAGCAGGTTGAACGGCAGGGTGAGCCACAGGATGACCGGGAGGGCCCGCAGGTCGAACAGTGCACCGGTGAGCCACACGGCGACCAGACCGGAACCGATGGTGTTGATCCACAACACCGGGCGCGAGATCAGCACGAGGCGACGCACGGCCAGCCCGATCCCCGACGGCGCGATGCGCGCAGTTCGCTCACTGCCATCGGTCACGAGGTCGACCGTACGCCGCCTGCGTGGACACCGGCCCCACGGCTCACGGCTCACGGCTCACGGCCCACGGCCCAGACTGGGCGGATGCGCATGATGCTGCTGACAGCCGGCACCCGGGGTGACGTGGAGCCGTTCCTGGCCCTGGCACGACACGCTGCCTCCCGGGGTCATGAGGTACGGCTGGCTCTGCCCGACGACGCGGACGCGCCCGACGGGGTGGACACCGTGGCGCTCGGTCTGGACGCAGGGCGGGTGCTCTCCCCTGCCGGTCGCACTCCTTGGTCGCTCGCACACCACGTCCGCGCTGAGGTGCGGCCCGCGATGCGGCGGATGCTCGCCGCCGCGGTCCGGGAGACCGTTGCTTTCGCCCCCGACGTGGTGGTGCACCACCCGCTGATCCTCACTGCGCCGATGGTGGCGGACTCGCTGGGTGTGCCGCGCGTGCTCGTGGAGTTCGCGCCGGTGGCCACCCCGAGCGATCGCTTCCCTGCCGCCGGTGGTCCCACGGCCACCCGCGATCTCGGTGCGTACAACCGGCTCACCTACGCCGTTCCGCGCACCGCCGCACGCCTCTTCGACGCCGCCCTGGCACGCGCCGCCGCCGAGCTGCCGAGCGGTCGTCGTCCCGCCGGGCGGCGGCCGTCGCGCGCGACGCTCATGGCCGTGAGCCCCGCGTTGCTGCCGCGTCCGGACGACTGGCCGGAGCGAGTGCACCAGACAGGTGCCTGGTACGGGGAGGCGCCGGCCGCGGCGTCCGACCCCGTCGTCGGCGCCTTCGTCGGCGGCGGCCCCTTCGTCGTCGCCTCGTTCGGCTCCATGGCGACCGGTGATGCGTCGGCCCGCAGTGACACCATCGTGACGGCGGCCCGCGCCCATGGCCTCCGGGTGCTGCTCGTCACCGGGTCGGGCGGGCTCGCGCTGCCGGCGGGACGCCATGACCCCGATGTGCTGGCGGTGCGATCGGTGCCCTTCGATGCGGTGTTGCCGCTCGCAACGCTCGCCGTGCACCACGGAGGCGCCGGCACCGCTCACGCCGTCGCCTGGGCTGGCGTGCCCGCCGTCGTCGTTCCCGTCACCGCCGACCAGCCGTTCTGGGCCGCCCAGCTGCACCGACAGGGGGTGGCCGCTGCCCCGATCCCGCTCCGCCGGTTGTCGGCCGGCACCCTCGTCCCCGCCATGACCGACGCCCTGTCCCGTCGTGAGCGAGCGGCCGAGGTGGGCCGGGCCATGCGACGGGAGCACGGGGTCCACCGGGCGCTCGACGTGATCGAGTCCCTCTGATCCGTGTGTCCAGCCACCGGACAGGTGTTCGCTGATCGGGCCGTGACGGATCCGGTTCGCAGATCCCGCGTCTCGCGAACCAGATCCGTCACGGCCGCATCGGAACGTGGTGTCTGCTGCGCGCTGGCCAGCGTCGTGGCGTCCGCTCGTGACCGTGGTGGGCCCTGCCGGGATCGAACCGACGACATCCACGGTGTAAACGTGGCGCTCTACCAGCTGAGCTAAAGGCCCTTCCCCCTCATCCTACGGGCGACCCCCAGGTCAGACGTCCCGCGGCGCCGTCCACGACACGTCGAGGTCCCAGTCCTCCACCGCAGAGGCCCCGAGCTGCCACACGTACTCGTTCTTGAGCTTGCGACCGTCGTCGCGGAACGGCCCCGTCCGGTACGGGTAGAACGCCACGGTGGGCAGCGTCCCCGCCGGCGCCGTCCGGACCGCGTTGGAGAAGTCCCGGTTGAGCGCGCGGAGCTCGGCGACGACGGCCCCGCGGGCGGCGGCAGCGTCGAAGCCCTCGACCGACGCGGCCCCTGCTGCCAGCTGGAACGCGATGTGCAGCTGCCGGTCGCCGGCGGCGTCCTCGTGGCTGATCAGCCGGTGGTTCTCCACGGCCTCGAGCAGGGCGGGGTCGCCGTAGACCACGTCACGGACGACGTCGGGCGCGACGACCGCGCCGTTGTAGTCCACGGACAGGTCGCTCCGGCCGTAGTGGAACAGCAGGGGCAGGTCGAGCTCGGCGAGCTCGAGCAGGTCGGCGTGCCCGGTCGCGCGGAGCACGGGGCGCAGGTCCCGCATCCGGACGACGTGCCCGCGGTCGTGGATGTTGTAGCGGATGCGGGGGCTGATGTTCTCGGACCGGGCGATCGTGACGACGAGTTCGCCGAGGTCGTTCGTCTCGATGAGGTACCCGAACGGGTTGAACTGGAACACCATCGGGAGCACGCCGTACTCCCCCTGCTTCGTCAGCGCCTGCGACAGTGCGGGGTCGGCGGCGATCGCCCGACGGAGCGCCACCGAGAACGCCGTCTCGATGCCGAGGTTGATCTCCAGGTCGCTCGCCCCGTAGGACCCGAGCACGGTGTGCGCGTACTGCTCGATGTGCGCCCGCATGTTCTCGCTGATGCCCTCGCCGCCGAACGCGCACACGATCGTGTACTCCGACCAGTCGAGTCGGTCGTCCTCGAACAGCGCCTTGAGGAACGGCGGGTAGCTGAGGATCACGTAGGTGAAGTCCGTGCCGAACTCACGCATCGTCTGTACGACCTTGTCGCGGTCCGGCCCGATCGACTTGATCATCGTCGACTCCGTCAGCGACGCCGTCACGTTCATCCCCGTCGCCCAGGCACCGAGCGAGAACGCGTTCAGCACGAACGGCTGCTTCGGCAGCTCCTTCGAGGTCCGCGCGAACCCGAGCTGCAGCAGCTGCCGCGTGGCCTGCCGCTCGTCGGGACCGCGCACCCAGCTGGTCGGCGTGCCCGAGGACCCGGAGGACTCGTCCACGACGACCCCGCGCCGCGGCAGGCGACCGTCGACGCAGCGCTCCGGGATGCTCCACCGCTTGACGTAGGAGTCCTTGTCCATCTCGGGCAGGGTGCTGAAGGCCGCGGCGATCCCGCCGCTGGTGTCCAGCCGGGAGGCTCGGCCCGACTCCGCCAGGTACGCCCGGTACGCGGGCACCCGCCTGGCCGCCTGCTCCGCCGTCCGCCACGCACGCCACCGGCCGAGCGTCCAGCGCAGCGGCTCGATGCCGGGCGCCAGCAGCAGCCGGTGCGTCTGCACCCGCGGCATGAAGAGCGCCACGAACGCCTCGATGAGCCACACCACGGAGAACACCGCCGCGCGCTTCACGACGCGCTCCCGATGGTCATCGCCGCTGCCGGGCGTCGGTGTGCCACGGGTGGCGGTGCGCTGCGGCCGAACCGGAACAGCATCCACGCCATCCGGCCGTCGGACTCGTCGACGCCGGCACGGTCGACGAACGCGGCGTGCGAGCGGGGGTTCGTGATCACCGTGCCGAACGGGTGCAGCGCCACACCGCGGCGGCTCATGTCGAGCCAGATCCGCATGAACACCCGACCGGCCTCGACGTGGTCCGCCGCGGTCTCGAACGGTCCCTCGAGCCACCCGAGCTGCCGGACGCCGCGCATCGTCGCCAGGTACACCCGGCGGAACACGGCACCGAGGACGGGCACGTCCCACAGCCCGCGGTGCTCCATCGCGACCCGCAGCACCGGCCCGGGCATGAGCATCGTCTCCGCGGAGAGCCCGTCCCCGGTCGTCGCGGCCTGGCGCTTCGAGAACCGCAGCCAGTGCAGGATCTCGTCGTGCACGGCGTCGTTCCGCAGGTCGTCGAACAGCGTCTCCTGGTTCACGCGCACGACCTCGTCGACGACCGCCCGGTCGTCGGTGCTCCGGAAGCGGTGCCCGGACGCCGCCGCGATCTCCTCGGCCGCAGCCACCACGTCCTGGCCGACCAGGGTGTGGTCGTAGGGCCTGCGCGACGTGCGCCGCGCGAGGAAGCCGGCCAGGGCCTCCCGGTCGTCGTCGGTGACCACGTGCGGGACGAGCGCGACGCTGCCCAGCCGGTGCAGGTGGTCTCCGGGGTCCCGCGTCAGCCGGTCGAAGTCCATCGGGCCGTGGTCGAGCGTCTCGGTGACGGTGAACCCGTGCGCGCGGGCGACCACCGCCAGGCCGACCAGGAACACCCCGGCGCAGACGTGCCCGAACGGGATCCCGAACGACTCCGCCGGCAGCCCCCGCCGCAGGTCGTAGAACACGGACGCGGTGCGGTCGTCCTCGACGCCCACCACGATCGGTTGCGAGTTGTGCGGCGACGGGTAGTGTCGCGCGTCCTCGATGATGTCGGTCCACGGTGATGCCATCGGTTCCCCCTCGGTGGTCTCGTGTCCAGATCCTACGGACCCGCTCCGACGCCCATGCCGCCGCTGGCATGCATCCGTCGGACGGCACCGGCCACGCGCCCGTATGCTCCGACCATGACCGCCATCCGCACCGGCTGCGACCTCGCCGCCGTGCAGGACGTCCTCGACGGCATCCAGGCGCACGGCGAGCGGTACCTCGCCCGGGTCTTCACCCTCCGCGAGCGCGCCGACACCGGCGACGACCCGGAACGGCTCGCCGCGCGGTTCGCCGGCAAGGAGGCCGTGGTGAAGCTCCTCCGCCCGGCCCGCACGGAGTCCGTCCCCCTGCACGACGTCGCGATCGTCTCGGACGAGCACGGCGCACCCCGGGTGGAGCTCTCCGGGGCCGCCCAGGCGCTCGCCGCAGCAGCCGGGATCACGAGCGTCGACGTGTCCCTGTCCCACGAACGGGGGCTGGCGCTGGCGACCGCCGTGGCCCTCGCGGAGCGCTGAGCCCGGGGCACGACGACCATTGCTGTGCATCCGTACAGCATCGTGCCGCTCGGTGCGGTTTCCCGCACCCGCACGGCGGCTTTCCGGGCCGCTCCCCTCGTTACCGTTGCTGGCATGCACCAGGACACGAACACCGCAGCGACGCCCGTCGCGCTCGCTGACCCGTCGGTCGAGCAGGCCGTCCGACGCGCGCTCGCCGACCACGGCCGACTGACCGTCGACGCGATGGACGTCGCCCCGATCGCCGACCTGTACGCGCTCGGCCTGACGTCACACGCCACGGTGAACGTGATGCTCGCGGTCGAGAACGACCTCGACGCCGAGTTCCCGGACAGTGTCCTGAACCGTGCGACCTTCGCCTCGGTGGAGTCGATCGTCGCCGCGGCAGCACTGGCGACGTCCCAGTGACGACGGTCCAGCCGGAAGCCCCGGGCCGAGTCCTAGGCACGTCGCCGGACCGCTTCGCCGAGCGCACCGCCGCCGTGGCCGCGGTCGCCGCGCAGTTCGCCGACGAGGTCGACCGCGACGCACGACCGCCGCGCGAGGCGATCGCCGTGCTGCGCGAGTACGGCCTGCTCGCCGCGGCGGTGCCGCTCGAGCACGGTGGCGAAGGCGCCACCGTCACCGAGCTGTCCGTCATCGCGACCGAGCTCGGTCGTGCCTGCGCCGCCACCGGCATGGTGTTCGCGATGCACCAGGGACAGGCCATGGCGCTCTGGCGACACGGCGGCGACGGTGCCGGCGTGCTGGCGATGATCGAGGCCGTGCGGGGCGGTGCCCTCGTGGCGTCGTCGACGACCGAGAAGGGCGTGGGCGGCGACGCCCGCCGGTCGACGTGTGCGATCGAACCGTCCGAGGACGGCCGGATCCGCCTGCGCAAGGACGCGCCGGTGATCTCCTACGCCACCGAGGCCGACGCCGTCTTCGTCACCGCACGCCGCGACGTGGACGCCCCCGCGTCGGACCAGCGCCTGCTGATCTGCCGGACCGACGCGATCGTGCTGTCACAGACGTCGACGTGGGACACGATGGGCCTGCGCGGCACCTGCAGCAACGGGTGGATCCTCGACGCGGAGACCACCGCCGACGCCGTGTTCCGCGACGACTACGCGACGATCTCCGCGCAGACCGTGCTCCCCGTCTCGCACGTGCTCTGGGCGTCGGTGTGGGTCGGCATCGCGGCCTCCGCCGCCGAGCGCGCCCGCGCCGCCGTCCGGAAGCAGGCGCGCGCCAGCGTCGGGACGACCCCGCCGGGGGCGCTCCGCCTGGCCGAGCTGCTGGTCGACCTGCAGCTGCTGGCCGACGCCGTCCGGCACGCGGCCGAGCGGTTCGACGCCGTGGCCGACGACCCCGAGACGCTCGAGTCGAGCGCGTCGGCCCTCGCCGCCAACGCGCTGAAGATCGGCGCCTCCGAGCGGGTCACCGACATCGTGACCGCGGCGCTGCGCATCGTCGGGATCGCCGGGTACGCCGCAACGGGTCCGATGAGCATCTCCCGACACCTCCGAGACGCCCACGGTGCCGCCGTCATGGTGAGCAACGACCGTCTCCTCGCCAACGACGCCGGACTGGCGCTCATGACCGGAGCCATCCTGTGACCGTCACCGACACCACTGCCGCGCCCACCGCCCTCGACCGGGCCCGGGCGACGCTGCGCGCGAAGCTCCTCGAGGACCGCGTGCTCATCGACCTCGGCTCCCCCGGGCTCTACGGCCGCACGGGCGTCTTCGAGCACGTGTACGCCGCCGTCGACACCGCAGCCGTCCGCTCCATGGCCGACCTGGAGTCCTCGGTGCTCCGGTTCCCGCCCGTCGAGCCCCTGGCCGCGTTCGAGCGCACCGACTACATCGCGTCGTTCCCCGACCTGGCCGCGTCGATCTCCGCCTTCACCGGTGACGACCGCGCACACCGCGCGCTGCTGGCGGCCCGCGAGCGTGGGGAGCGCTGGGAGTCCTTCCTCGAGCCCGCCGACCTGATGCTCGCCCCGGCGGTCTGCCACCCCGTCTACGGGCTCGTCACGGGGACCATCCCGCAGCAGGGACTCTGGTTCGACATCGTCGGGGACTCCTTCCGCCGTGAACCGTCGCTCGACCCGATGCGCCTGCAGGCCTTCCACATGCACGAGTTCGTGCACATCGGCACGCCCGACTCCGCGAAGGCGCACCGCGACGGCCGGATCCCGGCGATGCGGTCGCTGCTCGAGGGCTTCGGGCTCGAGATCGACGTCGTGCCGGCGAACGACCCGTTCTTCGGCCGGGTCGGCAAGATCCTCGCCCGCAACCAGGTCGAGGCCTCGCTGAAGTACGAGTTCGTCACTCCCGTCTACGGCGACGCCGGCGAGCCCACCGCGATCAGCTCCGCGAACCTGCACGAGGACCACTTCGGATCCTCGTTCGCGATCAGCACCGCCGACGGCGAGACCGCCCACAGCGCCTGCCTGGCCTTCGGGCTCGAGCGCATCACCATCGCCCTCTTCGCCGCGCACGGCACCGACCCGGCGTCCTGGCCGGCCGACGTCCGACGCGCACTGGCCCTGTGACGACCCACCACGGCTGGTCGGGGTCCCCCGCCGTCCGCGCGTCCGTGCAGTCGCCGCCGTCGGCGCGCGCGGGCGTCGTCATCTGCCCGCCGCTCGGGCAGGAGGGCGTGATCGCGTACCGCACGCTCCGCCTGCTGGCCGACCGCCTGGAGGCTCGTGGCGTGGCCTCGGTGCGCTACGACCCGTCAGGACGTGGCGACTCCACCGCCGACACCGACCCCGACGCACAGGTCCGGTCAGCCGTCCGCGCCGCTGCCCTGCTCCGCGCGACGGGCGTCGAGCGGATCGCCTTCGTCGGGCTGGCGTCCGCGGCCCTCGTCGCGGCCGCCGCCGCGACCGAGGACGACGCGCTGGTGCTCTGGGACGCCCCGGAGTCGGGCCGCGCCTGGCTCCGCCGGCAGCGCGCGCTCGCGACGATCACGGTCGGCGGCGACCGGGTCGTCGACGGCCTCGAGAGCCTGGTCGGCATCGACGTCACGGAGGACGAGGCCCTGGCCCTGTCCGCGCTGCGGTTCACGCCGCGCACCGGAGCGACGCTCGCGCTCGTGCGCCCGGGCGGCCGCGCACCCAAGGCCCTCGGCGGTGTGGCCACCGCCGAGGCCACCGGCAGCGCCGAGCTGCTCGACGGCACGAGCATCCACGCCCGCATCCCCGGCGACGCGCTCGACACGGTCGTCGCGTGGGTCGACGCCTGGGCACCGACGACGACCGTCACCGTGGCCGCCCCGGCCCTGGAGCCCCTGGTCGACGTGGACCACCGGGTCTCGGAGCGGGTCGTGCTGCTCGGCCCGGAGCGGCTGTTCGCCATCGAGAGCGTGACGTCGCGGCAGTCCCCCGACGCACCCGTGGTCGTGCTGCACAACGGCGCTGCCGAGCACCGGGTCGGCGCCTCGGACTACCAGGTGACGCTGGCCCGGCGGCTCGCACGCGACGGGGCCCGGGTCGTGCGCGTGGACCGCCGCGGCACCGGCGAGAGCTCGGTCGTGCGCGCCGACGAGCGCGACTACCTGTTCGCGCAGGAGTGGGTCGACGACCAGTCGGCCATCGTCACGGCGCTCGCTGCCCCCACGGAGCAGCTCGTCGTCGTCGGGATGTGCGCCGGCGCCTGGGTCGCCGGACGCGCCCACGAGGAGACGCCGCGCCTGGTCGTGGAGATCAGCCCGAACGACTACCGTCGCCGACCCGCGCTCCCCGGCGCCTACAGCGACGCCGTCCGTGCGATCGACGCCCCGTCCCGGCGCCGGCAGTGGGTCCGTGATCGGTACAACCTCGTGGTGCCGGCGTGGCTCCGCGACCGGATCGCCCGGCGGGACCGGTCCGGTGGCGTGCTCGGCCACGTGAAGCCGCTCGTGACGCGGGGCACCGACGTCGTGGTCATCGCGGCGGACGGCGACGCGGAGCTCTTCGACCGGCTCGGCGGACAGCGCGCCCTGCGGCGGTACCCCGTCGGCGGGCGCGGCGGCGCCGTCGAGCTCGTGCACGTGGCCGACGGCGACCACTCGCTGTTCTCCCCGAGGATGCGCGCGACCGTGATCGACGAGGTCCGTTCCCGCGTCCGCCAGGTCTCCACGGTCCACGCCTGAGCGACCGGGTGTAGGCAGGACCCGTGCGACGAGCGGCAGCAGCAGTGGTGGGCGTGGCCGTCGTGGTGCTGGTCGCCGGGTGCGCGGCACCACAGGGCGCTCCCCCCTGGCCGCGGCCGACCGACCTGGCAGCGCGGGCGCAGGACGCCGGCCTGCGCGACGTCTGGGGACAGCGGCTCGCGGAGCACGTCCACACGCACGTCACGATCACCGACGGGGACGAGCCCGTGGTGATCCCGGGGGACATCGGGCACTCGGCCGCCGAGCACTTCGCCGCCGAGGTCCACACGCACGACACGTCCGGCATCGTGCACGTCGAGTCGCCCGAACGCCGGACGTTCACCCTCGGGCAGTTCTTCGACGAGTGGGGCGTCTCCCTCGGTCCGGCGCACGTCGGCGGGCTCCACGGGGACCTGACCGTCTGGGTCGACGGCCACCGGTCCTACGGCAACCCGCGTTCGATCCCGCTGCGCGACCTGGAGCAGGTCGACCTGGTCGTCACGACGATCGGCGAGGTGCCCCGACGACCGGCTGCGTTCGACTGGCCGCCCCAGTACCACTGAGCGCGCAGGCGTCCGCGGCGCGCAGTGCCGCCACGACCGCCTCCGGGTGCTCCACGTGGGCGAAATGACCGCAGTCCTCGAGCAGCACCGTACGGACCCGCGGCAGGACGCCGACCAGCCGCGCCAGGTCCGACACCCGGGCGAACACGTCGTCCCGACCGGCGATCGCCGTGACGGGCACCGTGATCCCGCGCCACCGGTCGGTGTCGTAGGCGGCACCGGCACGGGCGGCCGCCAGGAAGCCCTCGGGTCGGAGCTCCTCGACGAAGGCGTCGAGGACGCTGCGGTCGAGCCAGCCGACGTGCGTGAACACGGGGGCAGCGAGCAGCCGGAGCAGCCCGACCGCCGCCAGCGCACGGAGCAGCGGGACCGCAGCGCCCCGGGTCACGGCGAGACCGGCACGGAGCAGGGTGAACGCCGGCAGCGCCACGAGGCCGAAGAGCGGGTGCCTGGCAGCGTGCGCCGTGGCGAAGGTGGTGCCGGACACGAGCGCGACCGAGCGGATCCGCTCCGGCATGGCGACGGCGCAGTGCATCGCGACGAAGGCCCCCATCGAGTGGCCGACCACGTCGACGGCGTCCAGCCCGAGGGCGTCGAGCACCTCGCCGAGCACACGCACCGCGTCGTCCGTGGACAGCGGGACCGCCGGCGCCGGTGAGGAGCCCCAGCCGGGCAGGTCGACGAGCACGAGCCCGCGGTCCTCGAAGCCGTCCGCGGCGCGGAGCAGCGGGGTCCACGTCGTCCAGGAGCCCGCGACGCCGTGGAGCAGCAGCAGGGGTCGCTCGCCGAGCCGCGCGTGCACGACGACGTCGCCGACGGCGGTCGGCACGACCATCCGGGTCAGCGACCACGGGACCGGGTCGGACGTCACCGGGAACGGGGCGTAGGGGTCGGACGCGACCATCTCGGGTGCGTCACCCGTGTCGATGATGTCCACCGTGCCTCCAGTCCGGCGCGTCTGCGCCCACGTGGAGGATTCGGAGCCGACCCGCCGGCGGTTGCCTAGCCGACGGCGACCGGGGTGGTGCAGGCCGCCAGACGGTCGAGCGCCGCGCGGTACTCGGTCACGTCGCGGGCGATGCCGGGCTCCGAGATGATCGAGGCGCGGATCCGGCCCTGCACGTCGATCACGAACGTGGCCCGGTTCGCGAAGCCCTTGTGCTCGAGGAAGACGCCGTACTCCTTCGACACCGCGCCGTGCGGCCAGAAGTCGGCGAGCAGGTCGAAGTCGTAGCCGTTCTGGTCGGCGAACGAGCGCAGCGTGGCCTTCGAGTCGACCGAGATGCCGATGAGCTCGATGCGGTTGTCCTGGAACATCGCGATGTTGTCGCGGAGTTCGCAGAGCTCGCTGGTGCACGTCGAGGAGAACGCGAGCGGGAAGAAGACGAGTGCGACCGGGCGGGAACCGCGGTGGTCGCTGAGTCGGACGTGCTCACCGAACTGGTTCGGGAGCTCGAAGTCCGGCGCGAGCGAGCCGACATCCAGTGCCATCAGGCGTGTGCTTCTTCCTCGGGCTGCGGGTGTGCCCGTCGATCCACGCCTGCGCAGGGTCTGCGGCAGGCACGATCGGCAATCGTACGCCGACGACACGTGAACGCAAGGTCCTGTCCACCCAGGCTGTCTGTCTGCCGTGGGGCCTAAGGTGGACGAGGCTCCCGCCGCCGGTCGCGACCCGATCGATCGGTGGGCCGACCATGTCCCCACCACGAGAACGAACGAGGTCAACGGTGACGGTGAACGACCAGGACCCGCGCAGCACCACTGCAGGAACCGACCAGGACCCGGAGGAGACCGCCGAGTGGCGCGAGTCCCTCGACGGGCTCGTCGCGACCCACGGGCACCAGCGGGCTCGCGAGATCATGCAGAGCCTGCTGAAGCGCTCGAACGAGCTGCACCTCGGCGTGCCGATGGTCCCGACGACCGACTACGTGAACACCATCGCTCCCGAGGACGAGCCCGAGTTCCCCGGTGACGAGGAGCTCGAGCGCCGGTACCGCCGGTGGATCCGCTGGAACGCGGCCGTCACGGTGCACCGCGCCCAGCGCCCGGGCGTCGGCGTTGGCGGACACATCTCGACCTACGCGTCGAGCGCGGCCATGTACGAGGTCGGCTACAACCACTTCTTCCGTGCCCAGGACCACGCCTCCGGTGGCGACCAGGTCTTCTTCCAGGGCCACGCCTCCCCCGGCATGTACGCCCGCGCGTACCTCGAGGGCCGGCTCGGCGAGGACCAGCTCGACGGCTTCCGGCAGGAGAAGTCCCACGCCGCCGGCGGGCTGTCGTCGTACCCGCACCCGCGCCTCATGCCGCACTTCTGGCAGTTCCCGACCGTGTCGATGGGCATCGGCCCGATCAACGCGATCTACCAGGCGCAGCAGGCCAAGTACCTGACCAACCGCGGCATCAAGGACGCCTCCGACCAGCAGGTCTGGGCGTTCCTCGGTGACGGCGAGATGGACGAGGTCGAGTCCCGCGGCCAGTTGCAGGTCGCGGCCAACGACGGCCTCGACAACCTCAACTTCGTCATCAACTGCAACCTGCAGCGCCTCGACGGACCGGTCCGCGGCAACGGCAAGATCATCCAGGAGCTCGAGGCCTTCTTCCGCGGTGCCGGCTGGAACGTCATCAAGGTCGTCTGGGGCCGCGAGTGGGACGACCTGCTCGCCCGCGACACCGAGGGCGCCCTGCTCAACCTGATGAACCAGACGCCGGACGGCGACTACCAGACGTACAAGGCCGAGAACGGCGCCTACGTCCGCGAGAACTTCTTCGGGCGCGACCCGAAGGCGCTCGAGCTGGTCAAGGACTACACCGACGACCAGATCTGGAACCTCAAGCGCGGTGGCCACGACTACCGCAAGGTGTACGCGGCGTTCAAGGCGGCGGCGGAGCACAAGGGCCAGCCGACGGTCATCCTGGCGAAGACGGTCAAGGGCTACGGCCTCGGCCCGAGCTTCGAGGGCCGCAACGCGACCCACCAGATGAAGAAGCTGACGCTCGACAACCTCAAGCAGTTCCGCGACGAGATGCGCATCCCGATCTCCGACGCGCAGCTCGAGGAGAACCCCTACACGCCGCCGTACTACCACCCGGGCAACGACGACGAGGCGATCCAGTACATGCACGAGCGCCGCGCTGCGCTCGGTGGGTACGTCCCGGAGCGCCGGACGAAGTACACGTCCATCACGCTGCCGGACGACGCCAAGTACCAGGTCGTCAAGAAGGGCTCCGGCAAGCAGGAGATCGCCACCACGATGGCCTTCGCCCGACTGCTCAAGGACCTGCTCCGCTCCCCGGACTTCGGCAACCGCGTGGTGCCGATCATCCCGGACGAAGCCCGCACCTTCGGCATGGACGCCTACTTCCCGACGGCGAAGATCTACAACCCGAACGGCCAGCACTACACGTCGGTCGACCGCGAACTGCTCCTGGCGTACAAGGAGAGCCCGCAGGGCCAGATCATCCACGTCGGCATCAACGAGGCCGGCGCCCTCGCCGCCTTCACCGCCGTCGGCACCTCGTACTCGACGCAGGGCGAACCGCTCATCCCGGTCTACGTCTTCTACTCGATGTTCGGGTTCCAGCGCACCGGCGACGCCATCTGGGCCGCCGGGGACCAGATGACCCGCGGGTTCATGATCGGCGCCACCGCCGGTCGCACCACGCTGACCGGTGAGGGCCTGCAGCACGCCGACGGCCACTCGCCGCTCCTCGCCGCGTCGAACCCCGCGGTCGTGTCCTACGACCCCGCGTACGGCTACGAGATCGGGCACATCGTGCAGGCCGGTCTCGACCGGATGTACGGCACGAACGAGGACGGCTCGCCGAAGCACGACGACCCCAACGTCATGTACTACCTGACGGTCTACAACGAGCCGATCCAGCAGCCGGCCGAGCCCGAGGGCGTCGACGTCGAGGGCATCACCAAGGGCATGTACCTGCTCAAGGGCAGCGAGCACGACGGGCCCAAGGCGCAGCTCCTGGCGTCCGGTGTCGCCGTGCCGTGGATCCTCGAGGCCCAGCAGCTCCTCGCCGACGACTGGGGCGTCTCGGCCGACGTCTGGAGCGTCACGAGCTGGGGTGAGCTGTACCGCGACGGTGTCGCGGCCGAGCAGCACGCGTTCCTCAACCCGAACGAGCAGCCCCGCACGCCGTACGTCACCGAGCGCCTGCTCGGCACCGAGGGGCCCGTCGTCGCCGTCAGCGACTTCATGCACCTCGTGCAGGAGCAGATCCGCCCGTTCGTGCCGACGGACTACGCCACGCTCGGCGCCGACGGGTTCGGGTTCTCCGACACCCGTCCGGCCGCACGCCGCTTCTTCCACATCGACGGCCCCTCGGTCGTCGTGCGGACGCTGCAGCAGCTCGCCCGCCAGGGCAAGGTCGACGCGGCACTCGTCCAGCAGGCCATCGACAAGTACCGCCTGCACGACGTGACCGCTGGCACCACGGGCAGCGCCGGCGGCGAGAGCTGATCACCCGGTGACGACTGTCCGCACCGATGCCGCGAGCCGGGAGAACGACCGCGAACGCGCGCTCTCCTGGCTCCGGCAGGTGTCGGGCGAGCTCTCCACCGCCACGATCAAGCGGCTCGAGGACACGCTCCCCTGGTACAGCGAGATGCCGCCGGGGCGCCGGTCCGCGGTCGGGATGGTGGCCCAGGCGGGCATCACCTCGTTCATCTCCTGGCTCGAGGGCTCTGCCTCCACGCCGTGGATCGCGGCGGCGGACGTCTTCGGCTCCGCACCCCGGGAGCTCCTGCGCTCGGTGAGCCTGCAGCAGACCCTGCAGCTCATCCGTGTCGTCGTGACCGTGGTCGAGGAGCGCGCCAAGGACGACGAGATGCTCCAAGAGGCCATCTTGAAGTACTCGCGGGACATCGCCTTCGCGGCGGCCGACGTCTACGCCCGTGCGGCCGAGGCCCGCGGGCTGTGGGACGCCCGGCTCGAAGCCCTCGTGGTCGACTCGATCCTCTCCGGCGAGTACGACGACGAACTCCCGTCGCGCATCGCCGCCCTCGGGTGGCACGGCCACGGGGAGGTCGCGGTGCTCGTCGGCACTGCCCCCAAGCAGCTCGAGGTCGACCAGGTCCGTCGGACCGCTCGGCACATGGACGCCGACGTGCTCATCGGTGTGCAGGGCTCCCGGCTCGTGGTCGTCATCGGCCGGTCCACGCCGCGGGACGACGTCCCCGAGGGCGAGGAACCCGTGTCGTTCACCGCCATCGCGCAGTCGCTCGAACCGCTGTTCGGCGAGGGCCACCTGGTCCTCGGCAACGAGGTCTCCGGGGTCGTCGACGCCTCCACGTCCGCCAAGGCCGCCCTCGCCGGGTTCGCCGTGGCCCGTGCCTGGCGGGGTGCACCGCGCCCGGCCCTGGCTGACGACCTGCTCCCCGAACGCGCACTCGCCGGTGACCCGCTCGCCCGGTCGGCCCTCGTCCAACGCATCTACGTGCCGCTGAAGGACCAGTCCACCGAACTGCTGCAGACGCTGTGGTGCTACCTCGACACCGGGCGTTCACTCGAGGCCACCGCGCGGGAGCTCTTCGTGCACCCGAACACCGTGCGCTACCGCCTGCGCCGCGTGGCGGACATCATCGGCTGGGACGCCACCCACGCCCGCGACGCCCTCATCGTGCAGTCGGCGCTCATCCTCGGGGCGATGTCGGAGTCGACCGCCGGTCGTCGCCGCGTCGGCCGACGGTAGAGGTCCCACAATGTCTCGACCCGATTCGTGTCGGGAGTCCACACGGGCGCGGCTCTGTCCGAGGGCAAGGATTGTCCGGTGATCGTCGTCGTCGCGCCCGGACAGGGCTCCCAGACCCCCGGATTCCTCGCGCCCTGGCTCGAGGACGCCGCCGTCCGTGACCGCATCGGGGAGTGGTCCGAGGCCATCGGCGTCGACCTCGCGAAGCACGGCACCGAGTCGGACGCCGAGACCATCAAGGACACCGCGCTCGCGCAGCCACTGATCGTCGCCGCCGGGCTCGTCACCGCAGACGCCCTGCTGGCCGACGGACGCCGTGCGCGCGTCGGCGGCATGGCCGGTCACTCGGTCGGCGAGTTCACCGCCGCCGCGGTCGCCGGCATCCTGCAGCCCACCGACGCCGTCGCCCTCGTCGCCGAGCGCGGCCGGGCCATGGCGGACGCCGCGGCCCTCGAACCCACCTCGATGGCGGCCGTCCTCGGCGGCGACCCGGACGAGGTCGCCCAGGCCCTCGAGCTGCACGGCCTCGTGCCGGCGAACCACAACGGCGGCGGCCAGACCGTCGTGGCCGGGGCGGCAGACGCCGTCGCCGCGCTCGTCGCCGCTCCCCCCGCCAAGGCCCGCGTGATCCCGCTCGCCGTCGCCGGTGCGTTCCACACCCGGTACATGGCGGCCGCGGTGGAACGCGTGGCCCCCGTCGCCGCCGCTGCTGCGGTCGCCGACCCCACCCTGCCGATCTGGACCAACGCCGACGGCTCCCGCGTCGACGATGGCCGTCGGTTCGTCGACCTCATGGTCCAGCAGATCGCCAGTCCTGTGCACTGGGACGCCGTCATGACGTCCTTCCAGCAGGCCGGCGTCACCGGGATCATCGAACTCGCACCCGCCGGTGCCCTCGTGGGGCTCGCCAAGCGCGGCCTCCGGGGCACCCCGACCGTCGCGGTCAATTCCCCCGAGGACCTCCCCGCGGCGATCGAGCTCCTCACGACCGAAGAGGTACCCGCATGACCCTCACCCCCGACTCCTCCGACCTCCCCGACGCCGCCGGGCACCCCGACGCCGCCGGGCACCCTGACGCCGCCGCGCGTCCCGACGCCGCCGCGCGCCCCGTGCTCGCGCAGCGCCGTGGTCACGAGTTCAGCCGCATCATGGCGTTCGGCGCCGCCCGCGGCGAGCTCACCGTGCCGAACGAGGACCTGATCGGCCCGATCGACTCGTCCGACGAGTGGATCCGCCAGCGCACCGGCATCGTCACGCGGATGCGCGCCGGAGCCGACGTCGAGGCCGTCGACCTCGCCGAGGCCGCCGCGCTGGAGGCCATCGCCAAGGCCGGTCTCACCCCGGACCAGATCGGCGTCGTGCTCGTCAGCACCGTCACCAACACCGTCGCCACCCCGTCGATGGCCGCGCTGCTCGCCGAGCGCATCGGTGCCACGCCGGCCGCCGCGTACGACATCAGCGCCGCGTGCGCCGGGTACGCCTACGGCATCGCGCAGGCCGACTCGTTCGTGAAGTCCGGGATCGCCGACCACGTGCTGGTCGTCGGCGCGGAGAAGCTCAGCGACATCGTCGACCCCACCGACCGCTCGATCTCGTTCCTGCTCGGGGACGGGGCCGGCGCAGCGGTCGTCGGTCCGAGCGACTTCCCCGGCATCGCCCCCACCATCTGGGGTTCCGACGGCTCGAAGTGGGACGCGATCGGCATGACCGCCACCTTCAACGAGTGGCAGGCCGGGGCCGCGCGGCCGACGATACGGCAGGCCGGTCAGACCGTCTTCCGCTGGGCCGTCTGGGAGATGGTCAAGGTCGCTCGTGAAGCGCTCGAGACCGCCGGCGTCCGTCCGGACCAGCTCGCCGCCTTCGTCCCGCACCAGGCCAACATCCGCATCATCGACGAGTTCGCCAAGCAGCTCGGGATCCCCGACTCGGTGATGATCGGTCGCGACATCACGACCACCGGCAACACCTCAGCGGCGAGCATCCCGCTCGCCACCCACCGCCTGCTCGAGGAGCACCCGGACCTGTCGGGCGGCCTCGCCCTGCAGATCGGGTTCGGCGCCGGCCTCGTCTTCGGGGCGCAGGTCGTCGTCCTCCCGTAGGACATCCGCTTTCCCACAGTCCCGCACGGCTGCGGGCACGGGACCACCCCGTGCCCTAGGCTGATCAACGGTCAAACGACACCCCCCTCAAGGAGACACCATCATGGCCCTGTCCAACGAAGAAGTCCTCGCCGGCCTGGCCGAGCTGATCAACGACGAGACCGGCATCGCCACCGACACGGTGCAGTCGGACAAGTCCTTCACCGACGACCTCGACATCGACTCCATCTCGATGATGACGATCGTCGTGAACGCCGAAGAGAAGTTCGACGTCAAGATCCCCGACGAAGAGGTCAAGAACCTCAAGACCGTCGGTGACGCCGTCGACTTCATCGTCAAGGCCCAGGCCTGACACGAACTTCCCTGAACGCCGTGGTCCGGCTCGACCTCCCGGTCCCCGGCCACGGCGTTCTCCACGTCCACCACTGAAGAGACAAGTCGTTCCATGACCAACAAGACCGTCGTCGTCACCGGGATCGGTGCGATCACCCCTCTCGCTGCGACTGCCACGGAGACCTGGGACGCCCTGCTCGCGGGCAAGTCCGGCATCACCAGGATCGAAGACCCGCGCTTCGCCGCGCTCGAGCTCCCCGTCGAGTTCGCCGGCCAGGCGCGCCACTGGATCACCGACCAGCTCACGCGCCCCGAGACCAAGCGCTTCGACCCGTCGTCGCAGCTCTCGCTCATCGCCGCCCGTGAAGCCTGGGCCGACGCCGGCATCGAAGCCGAGTCCGTCGTCCCCGAACGCCTCATCGTCGACTGGGCCACCGGCATCGGCGGCGTCAACACGCTGCTCGACGCCTGGGACACCCTCCGCGAGAAGGGCCCGCGCCGCGTCCTCCCGATGACGGTGCCGATGCTCATGGCCAACGGCCCCGCCGCCGCCATCGAGATGGAGTTCGGCGCCCGCGGTGGCGCCCGCACCTACCTGTCGGCGTGCGCGTCGTCCACCGAGTCCCTCGCTGAGGCCTACCGCCACGTCGCGACCGGTGAGGCCGACATCGTCATCGCCGGTGGCGCCGAGGCCGCGCTGCACCCGATGCCGCTCGCGTCGTTCGCCGCAATGCAGGCGCTGTCCCGGCGCAACGACTCCCCCGAGACCGCGTCGCGTCCGTACGACGTCACGCGCGACGGCTTCGTGCTCGCGGACGGCGCTGCGGCGCTCATCCTCGAGACCAAGGAGCACGCCGAGGCCCGCGGCGCGAAGATCTACGCCGAGGTCGCCGGTGCCGGCATCACCTCCGACGCCTTCCACATCACCGCTCCGGACCCCGAGGGCAGCGCTGCCGCCCGTGCCGTCCTGATGGCGCTCGACCACGCCGGCGCTGCACGCGAGGACGTCGTCCACGTCAACGCCCACGCCACGTCCACGCCCGTCGGGGACATCGCCGAGTACCACGCCATGCGCCGGGTCTTCGGCGACCACCTGGACTCGGTCGTCGTCTCGGCGACCAAGGCGTCCACGGGACACCTCTTGGGTGGCGCCGGGGCGATCGAGGCCGTCTTCACCGCCCTCGCGCTCCACAACCGCGTCGCACCGCCGACGATCAACCTCACCGAGCAGGACCCGGAGATCGTCATGGACGTCGCGACGTCGCCGCGCGAGCTCCCCGCCGGCGACCTGCTCGCGGTGAGCAACTCGTTCGGCTTCGGCGGGCACAACGCGGTCGTCGCGTTCCGCTCCGTCTGACCCACGACACGAACGGCCGCAGCCCCCACGGGCTGCGGCCGTTCTGCTGTCCGCGCGAGACACCCCTGTCTGCGCGGGACACCCCCGTCCGCGCGGAACGCCCCCGGACACACGAGACGCCGCCGTGTTCGGCGGCGTCTCGCGGGATCGGGGGCGTCTCAGACAGACCAAGGCGTGTCGGCGTGACGGGGGGGGTGTCAGCCCACGCGGTGGAGCCAGACGACCGGGTTGCCCTCGGCAGCGTGGCGGAACGGTTCGAGCTCGTCGTCCCAGGCCTGCCCGAGCGCGAGTCGCAGTTCGCGGTGGAGCTCGAGGGCGTTGCTGCCGGCGACCTCCATGGCGTAGCGGACGCGATCCTCGGGGATGACCATGTTGCCGGTGACGTCGGTCTGCGCGTAGAAGACGCCGAGGTCAGGCGTGTGCATCCACCGGCCGCCGTCAGAGGCCGCGGTGGGCTCCTCGGTGACCTCGTACCGGAGGTGCTCCCACCCGCGCAACGCTGAGGCGATCGCAGCACCCGTCCCGACGGCACCCGTCCAGGTGTACTCGGTGCGACGCGAGCCGTCCTGCGCCGGCTGGTCCAACCAGGAGAAGTTCACGGCGCGACTCATCGCGCGACCTGCTGCCCATTCGACATGGGGGCAGAGCGCGCGTGGGGAGGAGTGCACGTAGAGCACTCCCGACGCAGTCCCGGTCATGGTTCCTCCGATCATCAGGTGCGACTTCCCCATCGACCTGTGCTGGAGGAACCGGATGCTGAGCACTGCGGAACCATCGATATGCGATTGTGATGTCCTCGCGGACACGCCCATTATGCAGCCCCGTGCCTGAGTACGGCAAGGACGTGGGGCGGATCAGTGGAAGACGGCCCCGTCGGTGTCGAGCGGATGCCGTTCCCCGGCGTCGAGCGCGACCGTCAGACGGTTCTCGGGCGGCGGGATCGGGCAGGCGTACTGGTACGAGAACGCGCACGGCGGCAGGACCAGGGCGTTCCAGTCGAGCTCGACCTCGGCGGTACCGCCCGGATCGGCGATGAACAGGAAGCGACCCATGGAGTACGAGCTGCCGGGGTCGTCTTCGGACAGCGCGCTGGTGGCGTCCTGGACGATCAGCTGCAGGCGTGCCGACCCGCCGAACGGTGCCGACCGGACCGCGAGGAGCCTGGCGACCACACCGCGGATCGTGGTCTCGATCGTGCCGGCGACCACGAGCGGTTCGCCGGCGGCGTCGAGGACGCTCCCCCGAGCCTCCTGGCCGTCGACCGGTGTGTACGTGCCGGGCGTGACCAGGTCCGACGGCGGGAACCGGTCGATGCGCGCGAAGCGGCCGATCGCGTCGGCGGACGGGTCCCAGACGCGCAGGGTGTGACCACCGCTGACGGCGGCGACCGTGCCGGCCATGCCGCCCGGGAAGGCGACCGTGGACGCGACCACGGCGTCGTCACCAGCCACCAGGACCGTGCCGTCGACCGGGAGGCCGTCCACGGTGACGCCGTCGGCTGCGGTCGCGGTGACCTGCAGCCCGCCGACCGCGGGTGCCCAGGTCCCGGGGACCGGCCAGACCTGCTGGGGCTGGTCGACGTGCTGGGCGTTCACGAGTGCGAGCGGGCCACGGGCGCTGCGGACCCAGCGGTCGCGGGCGTCGGCGTCGGTCATGCCTGCTCCTGCCGCGGGTAGATGACCTTCTGCACGATGATGATGACCGAGGCGGCGACCGGCACGGCCACCAGGGCGCCGAGCACGCCGCCGATGGTGGCTCCGGCGACGGCGGCGATGACGACGAGGGCGCCGGGGACCTGGACCGCCCGCGACATGATGCGCGGGGAGATGATGTACGACTCGACCTGCATGTAGACGAGGTAGTAGAGCGCGGCGGCCAGGGCGGTCGCGGGCGAGGCGAAGAAGCACAGCAGCGAGATGACGACCGCCGCGCTGATGGTGCCGACGAGCGGGATCAGCGACCCGAGGAACGCGAAGGTGGCCAGCAGCACCGGCAGGGGCGCGCCGATGACGAGCAACCAGACCAGGCTCAGCACGCCGTTGATACCGGCCTGGGTGATCTGCCCGACGACGTACCGGCCGACGGAGGAGGTGACCTCTTCACTGACGGCGATGTAGTTGTCGCGCCGCGACGCCGGGACGAAGCGGTACATCATCCGCTTCATGCCCCGCATCGACGCGAGGAAGTAGAGCATCAGGATGAGCACGATCAGCGCGCCGGTGATGCCCGAGAGGATCCCGCTGCCCACGGCGAGGATGCCACCGCCGAGGCTGAGCAGGTTGCCCGGGTCCTCCACGAACGTCTGCACGGACTGCAGCGCGTGGTTGACGTCGAACGAGCCGTTGAGCTGCCTCGACAGGTCCTGCACCCACTGTTGGCCGGAGAGGTCCTGCACGATGTCCGGGAAGTTCTGCACCAGGTTCGTCGCCTGGTTGATGAGGATCGGCACCACCGCGAAGACCACGCCGGCGAACGCAGCCAGCACGGTGACGACCACCGCGGTGATGGCGAGCCAGCGCGGGACGTACCGCTCCATGAACGTGACGAGCGGGTCGAGGCCGAGCGCGATGAACAGGGCGACGCCGATGTAGACCAGGACCGTCGAGAGCTGACCGATCAGCGACCCGACCAGGAGCGCCACGAGCACACCGATGCCACCCATGAAGCCGATGCGGAAGGCGTTGACGCGGACACCGGTGCCGGCGCTCGAGGCCTCGAACACGACGTTGGGGGTGGGGCCGGGGCTGTCGACGCCGTGGGGGGCGTTCCGTCGCTTTCGCAGGTGCATGGGGAGCGGGCGGCCTTTCGGTTCCTCGCGGCTACGTGGGGCAGGCCGGCTTCGAGACTTCTCGAACCCGCGCCGGGTTCACTACGTGGGGCGGGCCTGCGTCGGCACGGCTCGAGCCCGCGCTGGCTTCAGACTACGTGGGGCGGGCGGGACTCGAACCCGCGAATCGTTCCGTTATGAGCAGACTGCCTTGACCAGCTTGGCTACCGCCCCTCGTCGGCAGGCCTAGGCCACCGGCTCCCCACGATACAACGCCTCGAACGTGGCGAGCGTGCGGTTGATGTCGTGCGCTTCGATCATGGCCAGGCTGCGCTGACGCAGGGCCACGTAGTCCTCGTCCGTCGCGGTGAGGACGAGCGCGAGCTTGGCGGCGAGGTCCTGCTCGTCGCCCGGTTCGAACAGGTACCCGTTGCCGTCGATGAGGTGCGGCAGCGCCATCGAGTTCGCCGCGACGACAGGCAGGCCCGACGCCATGCCCTCGAGCGAGGCGATGCTCTGCAGCTCCGCGGTGGAGGGCATCGCGAACACGGTGGCGTTCGTCAGCGCGCGGTACTTGACCTCGTCGGAGACGAACCCCAGGAACGTGACGCGGTCCTCGATGCCGAGCTCCTTCGCCTGGGCGGTGAGCTTCGGGATCATCTCACCGTCGCCGACGATCGTGATCGTGGCGTGCAGCTCCGCCGGCAGCAGGGGGAGCGCGCGGAAGAGGACGTCGAGGTTCTTCTCCGGGGCGACCCGTCCGACGAACACGATGTCGTTGCCGACGGGGCGTCCTTCGCGGGCCGCGTACCGGGAGGCGTCGATGCCGCAGGAGATCGCGAGGACGCGCTGCCCGGCGATCGCCTTGCGGAGGTAGTCCGCAGCCAGGTTCGTCGGCGTGGAGATGACGTCGGCGAGACGGTAGGTCTTGGCGGCGTCGTTCCAGGCGATCTTCAGCGCGATCGGCAGCGTGAACCGACCGAACGGCGTGTACTCGAGCAGGTTCTCCGGCATGAAGTGGTTCGTCGCGATGATGCGGATGCCGCGGTCGTGGGCTTCGCGGGCGACACCGCGGCCGATGATGATGTGCGACTGGATGTGCACGACGTCGGGCTTGATGGCGTCGATGAGCGGGGCGACGTGCCGGCGGACGGTCCAGGGCCAGGCGAAGCGCAGCCACGCGTGGAGCGGCCACTTGTACGACGGCAGCCGGTGCACCGTGAGGGTGACCCCGTGGTGCTCTTCCTCGTACGTACCGTGGTGGCGGTTCGCGGCGGGGGCGATGATGTGGACTTCGTGTCCGCGCTCGGCCAGGCCGACGGCGAGCTGCTCGGTGAACGTCGCGGCACCGTTCACGTCCGGTGCGAACGTGTCGGCGGCCATGAGGACCCGCAGCGGGTGGTGCTCCGCCGGGTGGTCCTGCGGTACGGGGGTGGCGTCTGCTGACACGGCGGGCGTCGTCCTCTCCTGGGCCTTCGTCCGGCCCCGGTGCTGGTCGGGTACCGGGCTGGTCTGGGCTTGGAACGCTACCGTACCGCTCTGTCCGGGCACGTCAGCCGCGCGGCTGACGTGCTGGTGAGCCAGCGGCGCGACCACGGGTGCTGCGCGGCTGACGTGCGTGCGAGCTAGCGGCGCGCTTCCGGGTGGTGCTTCGCGAGCAGGAACACCCCGGTGACGGCGATGGCAGCGGCGACCACGAACCCGAGCACGGCGACGACCGGGGCGCCGTCGGCCTCGTTCAGCACGATGACCCCGATGCCGACGGCCACGATCGGGTCGACGACGGTGAGCCCGGCGATGACCAGGTCGGCCGAGCCCGCCGAGTACGCGTTCTGCACGAAGTACCCGCCGAGGGACGCTGCCACGATGACCCCGACGATGGCGAGGACCGTGACCCAGTCGAACGTGTGGTTGACGAAGCGGTTCAGGGTGACCTTGGCGAGCGTCGCGACGAAGCCGTAGAGCACGCCGGCGCCGATGATGTAGTACAGCGCGCTCTTGTGCTTCGCGACGACCCGGAACGACACCAGCACGAGCACCAGCACGACCGCCAGGACCACCAGGACCGTGACGAGTTCACCGCGCGTGATCGCCGTCTCACGGCCGACGAACGCCGCGATGCAGACGAAGATGCCCACGCCGACGATGCAGGTCCACACGGCCCGGCGGGCGGCCTGGCCGAGCGGGACACCGGACGACCGCGACGAGAACCACGTCGTGATGACGAGCGCGACGGCGCCGAGCGGCTGCACGACGATCAACGGCGCGAACGTGATGCTGACGAGCTGGAGGACGACCGCGATCCCCAGCATGAGCGTGCCGAGCACCCAGTACCCGCTGCCGACGAGCGCCATGACGTGACGGATGCTGAGGCCCTGCGACTGTTTGCCGAGCCGGGCCTCGACCCGCTTGACCCCGCGACTCTGGAACTGCGCTCCGAGCGACAGGAACACCGCACCGACGAGCGCAACGGGGATCATCAGCGCCTGGAAGGGCGTCAGGTTGCTCACTGCGGCGGGCAGCTGGAGGTCCGGCGTCACGGGTCGAGGGTACCGTCCTGCTGCCGATAACCTGGGTGAATGGCCGTCCTCCCGATCCGGATCACCGGTGAACCCGTCCTGCACGACCCCGCCGAGCAGGTCACCGTCTTCGACGACGACCTGCTCGCCCTGGTGCAGGACATGTTCGAGACGATGGACCTGGCGCCGGGCGTCGGACTGGCCGGCCCGCAGGTCGGGGTCGGCAAGCGGCTGTTCGTGTACTCATACGTCGATGATGACGGCGTGCAGTGGCGCGGTGCCGCGGTGAACCCGGTGCTGTGGATCACTCCCCCGGAACCCGAGTCCGTGGAGGAACTGGACGAGGACGAGGAGTCCGAGGGCTGCCTCTCCGTGCCCGGCCTGCGCTTCCCGCTCCGCCGCTCCGAGGGTGCGCTGCTCCGCGCGGTCGACGAGCACGGGGAGCCGTTCGAGATCGAGGCCCACGGGTGGCTCGCGCGGGTCTTCCAGCACGAGTACGACCACCTCGACGGCCTGCTGTACACGGACCGCCTGGTGCACCCGCACGCCAAGCAGGTCCAGAAGGCGGTCAAGAAGCACAGCTGGGGCGTCCCCGGACAGTCCTGGTTGCCCGGCCGCGACCACCCCGAGGGCTGACGACCGCAGCCAGGGACACCGCACCGCCCGGAGCGTCAGGGCAGTACTAACCCGGAGCGTCCGGGCAGGACCGGCCAGGAGGCTCCACTCAGCCCCGGTACGCCGCCATCGCGTGTCGCAGGTGGTCCATCTCCGGGTGACCCGGGCAGTACTCCGCCAGGCCGGCGGCGACGCGGTCGTCCCGCGCCGAGGTGACGGACGACGTCCACGGCCCCGAACCGGTCAGCGCGCAGGCCGTCGCCAGGTCCTCGAGCGAAGCGGCGCCGTCCGCGGCACGGACCGCCGCCCGCTGCTGCGCGGACTCCTCCGTACCCGTGATGCGCTCGGCACGGCATGCGGAGCGGGCGTCCTTCCACACGGCGGAGTACGTCGTGTAGGTCTCCGTCCGGTCGGAGTCGTCGACGCGGCACACGAACGCGAAGACGATCGGCGAGGTGCCGGACGCCTGGACCTGCGACGACGGCGTGCTGTCGACCGCGGCGTCTGGTTCGGAGTCCGCCTGGGCAGTACACCCGGCCAGCCCGAACGCCACGAGCACCGCGGCGGAGAGCGCGGCGAGGGTGGTACGGCGGACAGCGAGCACCTGTGAACGCTAACAGGTAGGAGCCGCCGCCACATGGGCAGCCGCTCCGAACCGCGGACACGAAAAGGCCCTCACCTGACGGTGAGGGCCTGACGCTCCCCGAGTTGGACTCGAACCAACAACCTGCCGGTTAACAGCCGGCTGCTCTGCCAATTGAGCTATCGAGGATCAGCTGCTCGACCAGCACGCGGTCGCGACAACGGGATACAGCATAGCAGGACATCGAACCGGACCCGCGCATCGGACACGCGGCCCGGGCGCGCCGCGTGGCTCAGTACCCGGCGGTCGGGTCCACGACCCCGACGAAGCCCTCGCCGGACTCCGTCAGGAACGCCGTCACGTTGTGGCGGACCCGCTCGGCGAGCAGCGGCTCGACCATCTCCGGGGTGTCCGCCTGGTGCGGGGTGATGACGACCCCGGGGGCGTCCCACAGCGGGTGGCCGTCGGGCAGGGGCTCCGGGTCGGTCACGTCGAGACCGGCACCGGCGATGTCCCCGGCGTGCAGGGCCTCCACCAGGGCATCAGTGTCGACGAGGCCACCGCGCGCGATGTTCACGAGCCGGGCGGTGGGCTTCATCAGGGAGAACTGCGGTGCGCCGAACAGCTTGGACGTGTCGTCGGTCATCGCGGCGGCGATCATCACGACGTCGGCGTCCGGCAGCACGGCGTCGAGCTGATCCGTCGTCACGGTGCGGGTGGCGCCCGGCACGGGGGCGGAGGAGCGCCGGACCACGGTCACGTCGACCTCGAACGGGGCGAGCAGCCGGAGGTACTCCAGCGCGATGCCCCCGGCGCCGATGACCACGACGGAGCGCCCGTAGAGCGAGACGCCCTCGGGCTCGGTCCCCCACGACCGCACCCGGGCCCGCTTCGGCAGGACCCGCAGGGTGGCGAGGGTCAGGGCGAGCGCGTGCTCGGCGACGGGCTCGGCGTACGCACCCTTGGCCGACGTGAACAGGACCCGGTCACCGTGCTCGCGGATCAGGTGCACGAAGGCGTCGACCCCGGCGAAGGGCAGCTGCACCCAGGACACCGACGGCGCGGACTCCAGCGCCTGCGCGAGACCGGAGGGGTCCCGCGCGTCGAGCCAGACGATCCCGCGGGTGTCGTCGCCGAGCTCGGCGACGGTCCCGTCGGCATCCGACACGGCCGAGACGTGCAGGTCGGTCGGCGACGGGAGGATCGCCACGGGGCCGGCGGCCGGCGGGCCCACGGGGAGCGGCGCTCCGGCGTCGGTGACGACGGCTCGGTGACCGCGGGGCTGGACGTCGGTGTCGCTCACTGCTGCTCCTGTCGGGGGGTGCTGGTGCCGGCACCGGCGGTCGCCGGGCGGCGGGGTGCGGCGGATCGACGGGGAGCGGCACCGGTCGCGGCACCGTCGGCCGTCGGGCGCTTCACCGGGCGCGCCGCGGTGGCGGCGAGCGTCCGGACGTAGGGGTCGACCGGGCTGTCGAGGACCTCGTCGAATGTCCCGAGGCCGACGAGTCGTCCCTCGGCCATCACCGCGACCCGGTCGGCGAGGGCCCGGGCCTCGCGGAGGTCGCTGGACACGACGACCGCGGAGAACTGCCGGTTGCGCTGCAGGCTCGCGAGGGCCTCGAGCACGGCCTGGCGGACGAGCACGTCCACACCGCGCGCGGGCTCGTCGGCGACGAGGAGCTGGGGTTCGAGGACGAGCGCCTGCGCCAACGCCACGCGCTGCCGCTGCCCGCTCGAGAGCTCCCACGTGTTCAGACGCATGACGCCGAGCGGCAGGTGCACCGCGTCGACGAGCCGCGCCACGATGAGCCCGGCCTCCTTGCGGTCGAAGCGGCGGTCACGGGCGTAGATCGGTTCCGCGATGGCCTCGCCGACGGTCAGGTCGGGGCTCAGCCGGTCGGCGGCGTCCTGGGAGAGGTACCCGATCCGCCCCGTCAGACGTCCCAGCCGGCGGGACGACGGCCGCAGTCCGCGGATCCGCTGCCCGAGCACGGTCAGCTCGCCCCCGACGATGTGCCGGCGGTGCGCGCCCTCACCCTCGCCACGGGCGCCGAGCTGCCCGGCCACCGCCGCGGCGAAGCTCGACTTGCCGGAGCCGGACTCGCCGAGGACCGCGAGGATCTCGCCGGTCCCGACGGTCAGGGTCACGCCGTCGACCGCGCGGATCGGCCGTCCGCCGGGGACCCGGTACTCGATGGAGACGTCGTCGGCGACGACCGCCGGGCCGTTGACCCCGCTCATGGAACCCTCTCCGCGCCGCCCCCTGGCGACGCAGCGCGGACAGCGGGTGTCCGCGCGACGTACGTGGTGCTCTGGACGGGACCACCCTGGAGGCTCGACCTGCGTCGTCGACGCTGGTCGAGCCTCCAGAGCGGGTGGGCCGGGTGTCAGGACCCGGCGCGGTCCAGTCGTTCCAGCGTACGCCGTCGCTCCGCCTGCTCTGCCGGGTCCGGCACCGGCAGCGACGCCAGGAGCCGCTGCGTGTACGGGTGCTGCGGTGACCCGAGGACCTCGGCGGTCGTGCCCGTCTCGACCAGGTCACCGCGGTAGAGCACGGCGATCCGGTCGGAGAGCGCGCCGACGACCGCCAGGTCGTGGCTGATGAACAGCGACGCGAAGCCGAAGTCCTGCTGCAGCTCGAGGAAGAGCTCCAGCACGCGGGCCTGCACCGAGACGTCGAGCGCGCTCGTCGGCTCGTCGGCGATGAGCAGCTTCGGCCGGAGCGCGAGCGACCGGGCGAGCGAGGCGCGCTGGCGCTGCCCACCGGAGAGCTCGTGCGGGTACCGGTCGCCGTACGCGGCGGGCAGCTGCACGGCCTCCATCAGCTCGTCGACCTGCTTGCGGGCGGACCGGGGCGAGGACGCGACCCCGTGCACGACGAGCGGTTCGGCGACGCACTCGGCGATCGTCAGCAGCGGGTTGAACGAGGTCGCCGGGTCCTGGAAGACGAACCCGATGTCCTTGCGCAGCCGCTTGAAGTCCCGCTCCTTGTACCCGAGCATCTCGGTGCCGAGGACGTTGAGCGAGCCGCCGGTGATCTTCGTCAGGCCCGCGATGGCCCGGCCGATGGTGGTCTTGCCGGAGCCGGACTCCCCCACCAGGCCGAGGACCTCTCCGGGACGGATCGCCAGGTCGACGCCCTTCACAGCTCGGAAGCCCGCGGCGCCGAAGCGGCCGGGGTACTCGATCTCCAGGCCCTTGGCGGACACGACCGGTTCGACGTCCTCGGTGATGAGGGCACGCCGGGCGACCCCGGTGCTCGCCTCGAGCCGGGGCACGGCCGCCAGCAGGCGCTTCGTGTAGTCGGCCTGCGGGTCACCGAAGAGCTGGGCGACCGGGGCCTCCTCGACGATCTCGCCCTGGTACATCACGGCGACGCGGTCGGCCAGGTCGGCGACGACGCCCATGTTGTGCGTGATGATGACGATCGCCGCACCGAACTCGTCACGGCAGCGACGCAGCAGGTCGAGGATCTCGGCCTGCACCGTCACGTCGAGGGCGGTGGTCGGCTCGTCGGCGATGATGACGCTCGGCTCGAGAGCCAGGGCGCTCGCGATCACGACGCGCTGCTTCTGCCCGCCGGAGAACTGGTGCGGGTAGTGGTCGACGCGCTGCTCCGGGTCGGGGATGCCGACGCGGCGCAGGTAGTCGATCGCCTTGACACGTGCCTCTTTCCGGGAGACGCCGCCGTGTGCCCGCAGGCCCTCGGCGATCTGCCACCCGACGGTGAAGACCGGGTTGAGTGCCGTCGACGGCTCCTGGAACACCATCGCACCGGCCGTGCCGCGGAGCTCCCGCAGCTTCTGCGCCCCGACGGACACGACGTCGGTGCCGTCGAGGAACACGGCACCGCCGAGCGTCGCCGTCTCCGGCATCAGCCGGAGCATGCTCCGCGCCGTCACGGACTTGCCCGAGCCGGACTCGCCGACCAGGGCGAGGACCTCGCCGGGACGGACGTCGATGCTGACGCCCTTGACCGCGTCGACGGCGCCGCCGTCGGTCGCGAAGGTGACGGTGAGGTCGTCGACGACGACCACCGGCTCGGCCTGGAGGCTCGTGGTTGCGTCACTCATGCTGCTGCCCCTTCCGCGTTGGTCGCCTTGTCCCGCGTGGAGACCAGCTGCTTCAGCCGCCGGCGCGCACGCAGACGGGGATCGGAGATGTCGTTGAGGCTCTCGCCGATGAACGTGACACCGAGGACGAGCAGCACGATCGCGATGCCCGGGTAGACGCCCGTCCACCAGACGCCGCTCGCGACGTCGGACAGCGCGCGGCTGAGGTCGTAGCCCCACTCGGCGCCCTGGGTCGGGCCGATGCCGAACCCGAGGAAGCCGAGGCCGGCCAGCGTGAGCACCGCGTCGCTGGCGTTCAGCGTGAGGATGAGCGGCAGGGACCTGGTCGAGTTCCGCAGGACGTGGCGGGTCATGATGCGCCACGGGTTCGTGCCGATCACGCGGGCCGACTCCACGAAGGCGTCGTTCTTCAGCCGGACTGCCTCGGCCCGGACCACGCGGAAGTACTGCGGGATGTAGACCACGGTGATCGAGATCGCCGCGGCCGTGATGCCGCCCCAGTAGTCCGAGTTGCCCCCGGACACCACGATCGAGACGACGATCGCGAGCAGCAGGGACGGGAAGGCGTAGATGGCGTCGGCGACGACCACCAGGACGCGGTCGAGCCAGCCACCGATGTACCCGGAGACCATGCCGAGCACGACGCCGATCGCGATGGAGACGACCACGGCGACGATGACGACGAGCACCGCGGTGCGTGCGCCGTAGACGACGCGGCTGAAGACGTCGAGGCCGCCGACCGTGGTGCCCCAGATGTGCTCGGCGCTCGGGGCACCGGTGCGCGGGAAGTTCGTGCCGTCGGGACTCTGCTGGTCACCGAAGCCGTACGGCGCGATGAGCGGGGCGAAGACCGCGACGAGCAGGTACAGGGCGCAGATGACCACGCCCACGATGAGCATGGCGCGCTGCCATCCGGTGCTCCGACGGAGCTGGACGACGACGGGCAGCCGCTTCCAGAGCGGCTCGTGGCGGTCGACGAGGGTGATGTCGGACATCGTCAGAACCTCACTCTCGGGTCGATGAGCGCCGCGACGACGTCGACGACGAAGTTCGTGACGGCGACGATCACCGCCAGCATCGCGACGATGCCCTGCACGGCGACGAAGTCACGGGCGGACAGGTACTGGTTGAGCTCGAAGCCGAGCCCGCGCCAGCCGAAGGTCGTCTCGGTGAGCACCGAGCCGCCGAGCAGCATGGCGATCTGCAGGCCCATCACCGTGATGATCGGCACGAGCGCCGGGCGGAACGCGTGCGTCCGGACGAGCCGCGACTCCCGCACACCGCGGGACCGAGCTGCGTCGACGTACTCCGAGCCGAGCGAACCGATCATGTTCGCGCGCACCAGGCGCAGGAAGATGCCGGCCGTCAGCAGGCCGAGCGTCAACGCCGGCAGGACCGCGTGCTGGAGCACGTCGCTGATGATCTGGCCGTTGCCCGTGCGGATCGCGTCGATGAGGAACACCCCGGTGGGGTTCTCGATGCGGTCGAGGATCAGCTGCGCGCGGGTCGACGCCCGGTCGCCGAGCGGCAGCCACCCGAGCCAGACCGAGAACACGAGCTTGAGCAGCAGGCCGCCGAAGAAGACCGGCGTCGCGTACGTCAGGATCGCGAGCGCGCGGAGCAGCACGTCCGGCCACTTGTCGCGCAGGTAGGCGGCGAGCATGCCGAGCGGGATGCCGAGCACCAGGGCGACGATGAGCGCGTAGAACACGAGCTCGGCGGTCGCGCCGCCGTACTGCAGGATGATCTCGGTGACCGGGCGGTTGTCGGTGACCGACGAACCGAAGTCACCGCGGACGATCTGCCCGAGGTACTCGAGGTACTGGACGATCACGGGGCGGTCGTACCCGGCGGCGTGCAGGCGTTCCTGCAGCTGCGTCGGCGTGAGTCGCCCGCCGACCGAGGCCGTGATCGGGTTCCCGACGACGCGCATCAGGAAGAAGACCAGTGTCACCAGGATGAACACGGTCGGGAAGATGAGGAGGAAGCGGACGAAGACGTACCGACCGAGGCCACCGCCGCTGGCACGTCGCTGTGCCTGCGGCTTGGTGGGCTCCGTGTCGATCGCCTCGGGGTTCGTGAGGGTCACGGGGATGGGTGCCTTTCGCAGGACGCGGACAAGGGGCGCTCCTCGTGGGAGCGCCCCTTGCCCTGCGTCGGGTTACTTGCTGATCGTCCCGTAGCGGAACTTGAAGGACGCGTCGAGCGTGACGCCCTTGACGTCCTTGCCCGCGACCGCCACCGACTTGCCCTGCAGGAGCGGCAGGGTCGAGATCTGCTCGGCCTCGCGCTGCTGGGCCTGCTCGATGATGTCCGCGCGCTTGTCCTTGTCGGACTCTTCCTGCTCGTCGGCGATCAGACCCTGGATGGTCGGGTCGTCGTAGTGGTTCTGCACGAAGTTGTCCTTCGTGAAGAACGGCGACAGGTAGTTGTCCGCGTCCGAGAAGTCCGGGAACCAGCCGAGTTGGTACAGCGGGTAGGCGTCCTTCGTCCGCTCGACGGCGTAGGTCGTGTAGACCGTCGACTGGATGTTGACGGTGAACAGACCCGAGTCCTCGAGCTGGGTCTTCAGCGTCGCGTACTCGTCGTCCGACGCCGAACCGTAGTGGTCCGGCGAGTACTGGATGTCGAGCTCGATCTTGCCCGACACACCGGCGTCCGACAGGGTCTTCTTCGCCTTGTCGACGTCCGGGGCGCCGTTGCCGTCACCGTAGAGCGACTTGAACGGAGTCGCGGCACCGGTGAGGCCGTCCGGCACCATCGAGTACACGGGCGTGTAGGTGTCGTTGTAGACCTCCTTGGCGAGCTCGTCACGGTCGACGACGTCGGCGACGGCCTGGCGCACGGCCAGGGCCTTCGTCGCGTCGGCGTCGGACTGGCCGGTGCCGAAGGGCTGCGTCTTGAAGTTGAAGACCACGTAGCGGATCTCGCCGCCGGGGCCGTCGATGACCTGCAGCTTGTCGTCCTTGCGGAGCGACGAGATGTCGGTCGGGGTCAGGGAGCGGTACGCCACGTCGACGTCGCCCTTCTGGACCGCGAGCTTGAGGTCGGTCTCCTTGGTGAAGTACTGGGCGGTGACGTCCTTGGTCTTCGCCTTCTCGAGGACCCCGTCGTACTTGGGGTTGGCCTCGTAGGAGATCAGGTCGTTCTCCTTGTAGGACTTGATGACGTACTGCCCCGCGAAGGCGTTGCCCTTGACGATGTCCGCCGCGCTCGTGAGCTTGGTCGCCGAGAAGACGTCCTCGTCGACGATCGGGCCGGCGGGGCTCGAGAGCACCTGCGGCCAGGTCTGGTCGGCGTGGTCGAGGTGGAACACGACCGTGGTGGCGTTCGGCGTGTCGATGCTCTTGAGGTTCGCGAGCAGCGACCAGGGGCCGTTGTCGTTCTTGATCTTCAGGTCGCGGTCGAACGAGAACTTGACGTCGCTCGAGGTGAGCTTGTTGCCGTTCGCGAACTCGAGGCCCTTCTTCAGGGTGACCTCGTACGTCGTCGGGTCGGTGAACTCGCCCTTCGTGGCGATGTCCGGCTTGACGTCCGGGCTGCCCGTCGGGGTGTTCATCAGGAACGGGAAGACCTGGTTCTGGACGGCGAAGGAGCCGTTGTCGTAGGAGCCCGCCGGGTCGAGCGACGTGATCTTGTCGGTCGTGCCGATGATCAGGCCGTTCAGGTCGTCGGAGCCGCCGCTGCCGCCGCCCGCGCAGCCGGTCAGCACCAGCGCTGTCGCTGCTGCTCCGGCGCCGAGCGCGAGGGTGCGCTTGCCCCATGTGGTCATGGATGCCATGGCCGATGCCTCTCTGGTGGTGGTTGCAGGAGATCCTGGACGGGAGGTGGAACGACCGTGTGCCCGACCAGGAACACTCATTGGGAGACACCCTGCCACGGAACTCCGTCCGGTGGGGGCCGTTTGTTTACACCGCTGTAACGCGGGACACTGCCGCTCGGCGCACGATTCCGCTAGTCGAGCGCGGCGCGGCGCGCACGTTCGTTGCGCACTGCAACGGAGTCGTGCACGCCCCCGCGCCCCGTCCGCTGGCCTCCTGCGGCGCTGAGATCGCACTCCGTGTCGGCTCCGCCGCCCGCGTGCCGACACCAAGTGCGATCTCAGCGCGACGGTCGTCGCGTTCACGGCCACGAGTGGTCGTGACACCCCGCTCGGTTCCGCCGAGCGGCCGTGTTCCGTCGCACGCGTGCGGCCCGAGCGACGTCCGGCGACCAGTCGGCGTGCCGCTGTCGGTGTGTCCCGACCGGTCGGGAGGCTCGGCCCACGCCCGCCCCGCCGCCCCCGCCTGGTGGTGCGAGGTCGAGCACCCCGTGCGGCCCCGTCGCGGCGCACCGGGAGCGCAAGCTCGCGCCACGCGGACGACCGCGCTCGGTGCGCAGCGGGGTCAGCCCCCGCTGAGATCGCACTCCGTGTCGGCTCCCCCGCCCGCATGCCGACACGAAGTGCGATCTCAGCGAACATGTCGGGAGGCTCGGCCCGCGCCCGCCACGCCGCCCCCGCCCGGTGGTGCGAGGTCGAGCACCCCGTGCGGCCCCGTCGCGGCGCACCGGGAGCGCAAGCTCGCACCGCGCGGAGGACCGCGCACGGTGCGCGGGGCGCGGGCCGCTCCCGGGGCTAGGCGGACTCGGCGTCGGCGCGCAGCCGCATCCGCTGCGCGTCGAGGTCGACGAGCTGCCGCTGGATCTCACCACGGCGGTCGGACTGCTCGTTCGGGTCGGCGCGCTGCAGCTGCCCGAGGAGCGAGGCCTTGCGCGCGAGCAGGTCCCGCTCGACGAGCGCCACGACGATCCCGCGGCAGTAGATGGCGAGGTCCTCGTCGGTGCGGGCGGGGATCGGCGCCAGCGCGAGCTCGGACACCAGGCCGCGGACGGGCGCCGGCACGTCCGAGGTGAGGCGGTCGAGCCAGTCCGACGCACCGAGGGCATCGACGTTGGCCACGACGGCGTCCCGCACCACGGCGAGCATCGGCGCGGAGAAGGTCGCTGCGGCGGCGAGGCCGAGCAGTGGCGCACCGACCGACGTCGGCTGCTGCACCATCGCCATCACGGCGTCGCGCTCCATCCGGGTGATGAGGTCGTTCGGCAGCGACCGGAGTCCGGCGACCGGCTCGTCGAGCGGTGCGACGAGCTGCCCGCCCGGGCCGGCTTGGCCGACCGGCACCGAGCTGTGCGAGCGGGCGTCCGAGGCGGCGCGGGAACGAGCGCCCTCGACGGCACTCCGGACCTCGCCCATCTCGAGGCCGAGCCACCCCGCGAGCTCCCGGACGTAGCCCTGGGTCAGCGAACGGTCACGGATGCCGGCGAGCACGGGCGCGGCCGACCGGAGCGCGGCGACGCGGCCCTCCACCGTCTCGAGGTCGTGGCCGTCGAGCGTGCGACGGATCATGAACTCGAACATCGGACGCTTGTTGGTCACCAGTCGGCGGATCGCGTCGTCGCCCCGCGCCAACCGGAGGTCGCACGGGTCGAGGCCGCCGGGCGCCACGGCGACGTAGGTCTGTGCGGCGAAGCGCTGCTCCTCGGCGAACGCCCTGGACGCGGCCCGCTGGCCGGCCTCGTCCGGGTCGAACGTGAAGACGACCTCGCCGTTGGCGTTCGGGTCGCCCCCGCTGACGTCGCCGAGCATCGGCCGCAGCACCTTGATGTGGTCGACACCGAACGACGTGCCGCACGTGGCGACCGCGGTGGTGATGCCGGCGAGGTGGCAGGCCATGACGTCGGTGTAGCCCTCGACGATGACGACCTGCTTCTGCTTCGAGATGTCGCGGCGGGCGAGGTCGAGCCCGTAGAGCACGTGGCTCTTGTGGTAGATCGGGGTCTCGGGGGTGTTGAGGTACTTCGGGCCCTTGTCGTCCTCGAGCAGCCGCCGGGCACCGAAGCCGATCGTGGCGCCGGTGACGTCGCGGATCGGCCACATCAGGCGCCCACGGAAGCGGTCGTACGGAGACCGGTCACCCTGGCTGACGAGCCCGGCCGAGGTCAGTTCCTCGAGCGTGAAGCCCTGCCCCTTGAGGTGGTCCTTCAGCGCGTCGAACGACTTCGGGGCGAACCCCACGCCGAAGTGCGCCGCGGCGGCCGGGTCGAAGCCGCGCTCCCCCAGGAAGCGCCGGGCGGGCTCGGCCTGCGGCGTCGTGAGCTGCGCGACGTAGTACTTGGCCGCGGCCTCGTTCGCCGCGATGAGCCGCGCCCGGGTGTTGTAGTCGGTGCGGGGCCCGTCGCCCTCGTCGTAGTGGAGGGTGAAGCCGATCTTCGCGGCCATCCGCTCGACGGCCTCGGAGAACGTGGTGTGGTCCTGCTTCATGATGAAGCTGAAGACGTCGCCGTCCTCGCCGCACCCGAAGCAGTGGTACCGCCCGACCTGCGGGCGGACGTGGAACGACGGGGAGCGCTCGTCGTGGAAGGGGCAGAGTCCCTTCAACGAGCCCACCCCGGCGGACTTCAGCGTGACGTAGTCACCGACGACGTCGGCGATGTTCACGCGTGCGCGAACCTCGTCGATGTCGTTCCGCGCGATGAGTCCAGCCACCCCTCGATCCTAGTTCGCGGGACTGGGCACGCCGACCGCTCAGACGGGGATGTGGACGGTCTCGCGTTCGCCCACGACGAGACGACGGTGCCATGCGATCGCGCCCTGGTCGGTGAGGTTCGCGACCTGGTCCACGACGGCCCGCAGGCGCCCGGTGTCGTCGTCGGCCTGGCGCCAGTCGGCGGCGAACCCGGGCTCGAGGGCGTCGTCACCGCGATCGGCCAGCACGTCGAGGAGCTCGGTCAGCACACGGCGCTGGTCCTCGTACACCGGCTGCCGGTCGCCCTGCGTCATCACGAACGCCGCGACGATGCCCTTGAGCACCGCGATCTCGCCGATGATCTCCGGCGGGGTGACGACCGACGCGGCGAACCGGACCAGCGACCCCGAGGCGTAGGCGTCCCGCGTGGCCGTCGTCGCCGTGCGGGCGAACCGACCGATGAGCTGCGACGTCAGGTTCTTCAGCCGGGCGGAGTCGCGTCGGGAGCCGTCGTACGAGGTCATCCACAGCGGCAGCGCCCGGAGTCGGTCGAAGGCCTCGAGCAGTTCGTCGCGGCTGAGGTCGTCCCCGACCCAGGCGTGCATGGCGGACACGATGTCGTTCTCGCCGACCCGGTCCCCCAGCGCGGCGACGTCGATGAACCCGGCGACGACGGCGTCCTCGAAGTCGTGGACGGAGTACGCGATGTCGTCGGACAGGTCCATCACCTGGGCCTCGATGCAGCGCTGGCGTCGGGGAGCGCCGGCGCGGAGCCACTCGAAGGCGTCGTGGTCGTCGTCGTAGAACCCGAACTTCGTGCGCCCGGAGGACGCTTCGCCGACACCCTGCGACGCCGGCCACGGGTACTTGCACGAGGCGTCGAGCGATGCCCGGGTCAGGTTGAGACCGTAGGCGCGGTCCTGGTCCGGCCCGGAGCCGTAGACCTTCGGCTCGAGCCGCGTGAGCAGCCGCAGGGTCTGCGCGTTGCCCTCGAACCCGCCGATGCCCACCGCCCAGGCGTTGACCGCGGTCTCGCCGTTGTGGCCGAACGGCGGGTGGCCGATGTCGTGTGCCAGGCAGGCGGTGTCGACGACGTCGGGGTCGAGCCCGAGCGAGTCGGCGAGCTCCCGGCCGACCTGAGCGACCTCGAGCGAGTGCGTCAGGCGGTTCCGCGCGAAGTCGAGCCCCGTCGTCGGGCTGAGCACCTGGGTCTTGGCGGCCAGACGCCTGAGCGCGCTGGAGTGCAGCAGGCGGGCGCGGTCACGGGCGAAGTCGGAGCGGCGGCTGCCGTGCTCCTCGGGCAGCCAGCGCTCGGCGTCGGCGGGCCCGTACGAGGCGGTGGCGCTCATCCGCCGCTGTGGTGCATCTCGGCGGCGGCGAGGACCTTGCGGAACTCCGCGTCGACGTCGTGGGACTCGAGCCAGCGGTCGGGCAGTGCCGTCCGCTTCGGGTGCCCGGCGCGACCGCGGGGGCCCTCGGCACCGGCACCCGGGTAGGGGGCCGCGGCGTCGAGCTGGCCGAGCAGGTCGTCGATCTCCTGCAGGCTCGATGCCAGTGCGAGCCCGGACCGGACGTCGCTGCCGATGGGGTACCCCTTGAAGTACCAGGCGACGTGCTTGCGCATGTCGCGGCACCCGTGGTCCTCGGACTCGAAGAACTCCACGAGCAGCTCCACGTGTCGACGGAACCCCTCGGCGACCTCCCCGAGGGTCGGCATGTAGCGCAGCCCCTCGCCGCGGAACGCCGCCGCGAGGTCGCCGAACAACCACGGCCGCCCCAGGCAGCCGCGCCCGACGACGACACCGTCGCAGCCGGTCTCGTCGACCATGCGCAGGGCGTCGGCGGCGGACCAGATGTCGCCGTTGCCGAGGACGGGGATGTCGGTGACCGCTTCCTTCAGCGTCGCGATCGCCGACCAGTCCGCCTGGCCGGAGTAGTGCTCGTTCGCGGTGCGCGCGTGCAGCGAGACCGCGGCGACGCCGGCGTCCCGCGCGATGCGGGCGGCGTCGAGGTAGGTGAGGTGGTCGGCGTCGATGCCCTTGCGCATCTTCACCGTGACGGGGACGTCCCCGGCGGCGCGGACGGCCTTCGTGACGAGGTCGCGGAACAGGTCCGTCTTCCACGGCAGCGCCGCACCGCCGCCCTTGCGCGTGACCTTCGGCACCGGGCACCCGAAGTTCAGGTCGATGTGGTCGGCGCGGTCCTCGGACACGAGCATGGTGACGGCTTCGGCCACGGTGTTCGGCTCGACGCCGTACAGCTGGATCGACCGCGGGGTCTCGGACTCGTGGTGCTGGATGAGCCGCATCGACTCGGGCGTGCGTTCGACCAGGGCGCGGGACGTGATCATCTCGCAGACGTACAGCCCGGCGCCGTACTCGCGGCAGAGCCGGCGGTAGGCCGTGTTCGTGATCCCGGCCATCGGCGCGAGCACGACGGGCACGTCGACCTGGATCGGGCCGATGCGCAGCGGCTTCGCCGGGACCCCGAGCGGGGCACCGGCGTGGGCGTCGACGGGTGCGTGTGTGATGGTCATACCCCTTCATTGTCCCATGCCCCTCGCCATCCCTGCGGAAGCGCGGACAGCTGTGGAGAACTAGCGTTGTCCCCATGACGACGACCGACCCCATCGCCCGCTTCGACGCCGACGCCACCGCCCGCGGGCTGCACGTCGAGGTCGTCGAACGTCCCGCCGCGGACTCCCTGGCCCAGGCCGCCGAACTGCTCGGCATCACGGCTGGCGACGTCGTGAAGACCCTCGTCGTGAAGCGCCACGACGGCGACTTCGTGCTGGCGCTCGTCCCCGGCGGCCGCAGCATCGCCTGGAAGAAGCTCCGCGCCGTCGTCGGCGTCAACAAGCTCTCGATGCCCGACGCCGCCACGGCCCTCGAGGCCTCCGGCTACGAACGCGGCACCATCACCCCGATCGGCGCGACCGGGGACCTGCCCGTCTACGCCGACGAGCGGATCGTCGGCCGCCGGGTGGCACTCGGCGCCGGCCGACACGGCGCGAGCGCCTTCGTGGACGCCGACGACCTCATCGCCGCGTACGGCGCGACGGTCGCCGACATCACGGACGAGGAACCGCAGCGCTGAAGCGACGAGGAACGCTGGCGCTGGCCAGGGACGCCCTCAGTCCGGGACCTCGCTCCAGTCCCCCTCGGCGCCGGGCACGAAGCACGCGTCGCCCTCGCAGACCGGTGCCCCACCGGGGGTGACCAGCGTCAGGAGCGCAGGTCGAGCCTCCAGACCGACCTTTCCGTCCACACCGGCCGGGAGGCCCGCCCCACCGCCCGCAGGCATGCCGAGGCCCGTCATCGGGTCGCCGCCACGTCGGCGCTCGCGTCGTCCGTCGCGCGCTCGGTCGCCGAGGCGACCTCCTCCGGCGTCGTGCCGCGGAGCGCGACGACCTGCTGCAGCACCTGCTCGAACGCCGCCGGGTCCTGGGCGCCCGAGACGCCGTACTTGCCGTCGATGACGAAGAACGGCACCCCGTTGATGCCGAAGGCCTGCGCCTGGGCCTGGTCGGCGCGCACGGCGGCGAGCTGGGCGTCGTCGCGGAGGGTGCGCAGCACCTCGTCGCGGTCGAGCCCGACCTCGGCGCCGAGGTCGGCAAGCGAGTCGTCCTGTCCGACGTGCTCACCGCGCTCGAAGTAGGCGGCGAAGAGCCGCTCGACCATCTCGAGCTGCTTGCCGTGCTGCTTGGCGAGGTGGATGACCTGGTGCGCCTTCACCGTGTTGGTGTGCCGGAGGGCGTCGTAGTCGTAGTGCAGGTCGACCTGCGCGGCGATGCCGGCGACCTGGTCGATCATCTGCTGCGCCTGCTGCACCGGCAGGCCCTTGTGCTGGGAGAGGAACTCGGCTTCGGTCCCCTCGAAGTCCACCGGGGTGTCGGGGCTCAGCTCGAACGAGTGGTACTCGATCTCGACACTGTGCCCATCACCCGTGGCACCGAACGCGGCGACGCCGGCCTCGAACTTGCGCTTGCCGATGTAGCACCAGGGGCAGGCGATGTCAGACCAGACGTCCACCTTCACAGAGTCGCTCATGCTCAACGACAACGCGGCCGTGGTGCTCCTATTCCTGCACCACACCGCGCAACGGACACAGCACCACGACGATGCGCGGTGCTGTGTCCGTTCCGTGGTGCCGTGGCGCCGTGGTGGTGCCGGCTACGCGCCGAGCAGGCGCTCCGCGAGGTACCCCTGCAGGCGGTCGAGGCCGACGCGCTCCTGGCTCATCGTGTCGCGCTCGCGCACGGTGACGGCCTGGTCCTCGAGCGTGTCGAAGTCGACGGTGATGCAGAACGGCGTGCCGATCTCGTCGTGGCGACGGTAGCGACGACCGATCGCGCCGGCGTCGTCGAAGTCCACGTTCCAGACCTTGCGCAGGTCGTCAGCGAGGCCGCGGGCGACGGGCGAGAGCTGCTCGTTGCGGGACAGCGGCAGCACGGCGGCCTTGACGGGCGCCAGGCGCGGGTCGAGGCGCAGCACGGTGCGCTTGTCCACGCCGCCCTTCGCGTTCGGGGCCTCGTCCTCGTGGTACGCGTCGAGCAGGAACGCCATGAGCGCACGCGTCAGGCCGAACGACGGCTCGATGACGTACGGCACGTACTTCTCGTTCGCCGCCTGGTCGAAGAAGCGAAGGTCCTTGCCCGAGGACTCGATGTGGTTGTTGAGGTCGAAGTCCGTGCGGTTCGCGACGCCCATGAGCTCGCCCCACTCGGTGCCCTGGAAACCGAAGCGGTACTCGATGTCGGCGGTGGCGTCGGAGTAGTGCGCACGCTCGCCGTCCGGCACGTCGAAGCGGCGCAGGTTCTCCGGGTCGATGCCGAGGTCGGTGAACCACGCGACCGAGTCGGCGATCCACTGCTCGTAGTGCTCCCCCGCCGAGGCCGGCGGGACGAAGTACTCGATCTCCATCTGCTCGAACTCGCGCGTGCGGAAGATGAAGTTGCCGGGCGTGATCTCGTTGCGGAACGCCTTGCCGACCTGGCCGATGCCGAACGGGGGCTTCATCCGGCTGGTCGTGACGACCTGGGCGAAGTCGACGAAGATGCCTTGCGCGGTCTCCGGGCGGAGGAAGTTCAGGCCCTCCTCCGACTCGACCGGGCCGAGGTAGGTCTTGAGCATGCCGGAGAACTCGCGGGGCTCGGTCCACTCACCGCGGGTGCCGCAGTTCGAGCAGGCGATCTCCGCCATGCCGCCCTCGGGCGCGCGGCCCTTCTTGGCCTCGAAGGCCTCGATGAGGTGGTCCTCGCGGAAGCGGTGGTGGCAGTGCAGGCACTCGACGAGCGGGTCGGTGAACGTCGCGACGTGCCCGGAGGCCTCCCACACCTTGCGGGGCAGGATGACGGCGGAGTCGAGCCCGACCATGTCCCCGCGTCCGCGGACGAACCGCTGCCACCACTGGCGCTTGATGTTCTCCTTCAGCTCGACGCCGAGGGGCCCGTAGTCCCACGCCGAGCGCGAACCGCCGTAGATCTCACCCGACTGGAAGACGAAGCCGCGGCCTTTCGCGAGGGCGATGACCGAGTCGAGACGGGAGGGCTGAGCCAAGGAGAACTCCATCAGTGTCGCCGAGCTGGATGCTCGGTGCGGGGAAGGGACCGGGCAAGCCTAACGGGCGAGCACCGCGGCGACGGCGTCCACGTCCGACTCGTCGTTCCAGTGGTGGAAGGCGAGCCGGAGCCGCCCCGCACGGCCCGACGCGGTGATCCCCGCCGCCCGCAGCGCCGCCAGCGCGGAGCCGGACGCGTCCGGGATCGTCACGATCGCCTGCGTCTGCCGGGCCGACCCGATGGCGTCCGTCAGCCGGTCTGCGAGGCCGGTGGCGTGCCTCCAGGCCGATGCCGTGTCGAGGGACGCGACGTGCCGCAGGGCGGCGACCGCCCCGGGCCAGGCCTGCCAGGCCGGGGACACGTCGAAGCGGCGGGCGTCGTCGGCGAGCCGCATGGCCGGCCCGTAGCAGGAGGCCCAGACGTCCGCGCCCGCGTACCAGCCGGCCTGGGTCGGGCGCAGCCAGCCGAGCGCGTCGTCCGAGAGGGTCATGAAGGCGACGCCGCGCGGCGCGCAGAGCCACTTGTAGGCGTGGGTGACCGTCACGTCGTACGGCTCGGCCGACACCGGCAGCACCCCGGCCGCCTGGGTGAGGTCGCAGAGCGTCCGGGCGCCGACCATGCGCGCAGCCGCGACGATGGCTGCCGAGTCCACGACGACGCCGGTGGCTGACTGCACGGCGGACCACGCGACGAGCGCGGTGTCGGACCGCAGACTGGTCGCCAGCGCCTGGAGCGGCACGCTCCGGACGCGGACGCCGCGGTGCGCCTGGGCGAGGAACGGGAACACGATCGAGCTGAAGTCACCGTCGGGCACGACCACCTCGGCGCCGTCGGGCAGCGCCGCCGCGACGACCGCCGTCATCGCCGAGGTCTGCGAGCCGGTCGCGATCCGCTCCGCGGGCACGCCGACCACCTGGCCGAAGAGCTCGCGGCCCGCCTCGACGAGGCCGCCGTAGCGGACCGGGTCCACGTGGCCGCCTCCCCAGAGGTCGAGGTCGGACCGCATCGCGGCGAGCGTCCCGTGCGTCGGGAGCCCGGCGGTGCAGGCGGCGAGGTAGCCGTGGCCGTCGACGAAGGAGTCCATGGACGCCATCGTCGTGCCGGCCCGGGCATCACACCAGGACAGCTTGCTTCGCCCTGCCATAACATCTCGTTGTGGACGACCTCGACCCGCAGCTGCTCCGGACCCTCCGTGCCGTCGCCGACGCCGGCTCCATCACCGGTGCCGCGGCGTCCCTCGGGTACAGCCAGCCTGCCGTCAGCCAGCTGCTCCAGCGCGCAGAACAGCGACTCGGCCACGCCCTCGTGCTCCGCGGTGCCCGCGGCGTGAGCCTGACCGAGGCCGGGCAGGTCCTCGCCGACCACGCCCTGCACGTGCAGGCAGCGTTGACCGCCGCCCGCGAGGACCTCGACGCCGTCGGCGGCCTCACCCGCGGGCGGGTCCGGATCGCCGGGTTCCCGAGTGCGTCCTCCACGCTCGTCCCGGCCGTGCTCGCCTGGCTGGCCGACCGCGTCCCCGGCGTCACGACCACCTACGTCGAGGTCGAACCGCCCGAGGCGCTCGCGATGCTGCGGCGCGGGGAGGCGGACGTCGCGCTGACCTTCACCTACGTGGGCGACGAGGTCGGGGCGGTGCCGGACCCGGGGCTGCTGACGCGGTCGATCGGGCGGGACCCGTTGGCGCTGGTCACGCCGGTGGGGGCAGGTGCGGTTGCGGAGTCGGCGGTCCGGTCTGGAGGCTCGGATCGCGGTGGTCCCGTCGGTACGGGTGGCGCCGTGGCTGGGTCAGGCGCTGCTGCTGGCGACCGGTCGGTCGTCGTGGACCTCGCGTCGCAGCGGGACGCCCGGTGGATCGGGGGCTGCCCGCGCTGCCGGGGGCACCTGCTCGCCTCGTGCGCGACGGCCGGGTTCACGCCGGACATCGTGCTCGAGACCGACAACGCCGCAGCGGTCGTGGGGCTCGTCGCAGCGGGGCTCGGGGTGGCGCTGCTCCCCCGGTTGGCCCTCGCGACGACGGTCATCCCCGCCGGGGTGTCGGTCGACCCCGTGGACGAGGACCTGGCCCGCCACGTCGAGGTCGTCGTCGCCCGCGGGGCCGAGCGGGTGCCGAGTGTCCGCGCCACGCTCGAGGCCGTGCGGTCGGCCGCGGCCCTGCTCGCCTGAGCCGCGTGGGTTCGGTCCGCGGCGCGGGTTCGCGGTGCCGAGACTCGGCTGCGCGGACATCCTGCGGGTGCCGGAACGCGCACGGTGTCCGCGGGGGCGAGACTCGTGCCCGCGCCGCCGCCCGGGGTCAGGCGGTCGGGACGTCCACCGCGCCGCCGAAGCGCCGGTCGCGGCGGGCGTACTCCTCCACCGCGCCCCACAGGTCGGTGCGCCGGAAGTCCGGCCAGAGCCGGTCGAGGAACACCATCTCCGCGTACGCCGACTGCCACAGCAGGAAGTTGCTGGTCCGCTGTTCGCCCGAGCTCCGCAGGAACAGGTCGACGTCGGGCATGTCCGGCACGTAGAGGCGGCGGGCCAGGGCCTTCTCGGTCACCTGGCTCGGCTTGAGCTTCCCCGCGGCGACGTCCTCGGCCATCCCCCGGACGGCGTCGACGATCTCGTTCCGGCCGCCGTAGTTGACGCACATGGTCAGCGTCAGGACGTCGTTGCCCGCCGTCATCCGTTCGGCGGTCTCGAGCTCGTCGATGACGCTCCGCCACAGCCGAGGACGCCGACCGGCCCACCGCACCCGCACGCCCCACTCGTTGAGCTGGTCGCGCCGACGCCGGATCACGTCGCGGTTGAAGCCCATCAGGAAGCGCACCTCCTCGGGGGAACGCTTCCAGTTCTCCGTCGAGAACGCATAGGCCGAGATGTGCTTGACGCCGATCTGGATCCCGCCGGCGACGACGTCGAGGAGCGAGGCCTCGCCCGCCTTGTGGCCCTCGATCCGCGTGAGCCCACGGCCGTTCGCCCACCGACCGTTGCCGTCCATCACGATCGCCACGTGCTCGGGGACGAACCGCTGCGGGATCGCCGGGGGCGTCTGCCCCGTCCAGTCGACCGGACGGAAGGGCTCGGGAGCGTCGGTGCGGCGGGGGCTCATGCGGTGCTGGTTCCTTCGTGGACGTCGGGGAGGGCCGGGGTCGGCGTCGCGGCGACCGCCCGTGCCGTCGCAGCCGGCCCGTCGTGCGTGAGCGGAACCGGGGCGGGGTGCTCCGTGCGGTCGACGTGCGGCAGCGACTTGAGCGATCGTTCCAGGTGCCACTGGGCGTACGCGGCGACCACGCCGGAGGCCCGCGACCTGGTCCGTTCGTCCGCCGCGTCCACCGAGGCCCAGTCCCCCGCGAGCAGCGACCCCAGGATGTCGAGCGTCGTGACGTCGAGTCGCGGCGACCCGGGCGGCGCAGCCCCGTCCGCCACGACCCCGCCGAGCTGGACGACGAACGCCGAGTGCGGGCCAGGCTCGCCCGTGACCGCGCAGTCCGAGAACGAGGGCGCCCACCCCGCGATGCTCATCGCCCGCAGCAGGTAGGAGTCGAGCGTCGCGGACGGCACGTGCTCGCCGCGGGACAGCGACCGCAGTGCCCCGACGAGGAGCAGGTACTGCTGCAGGCCGGCGTCCGCCTCACTCAGACGGTCGGCGGTCTCGACCATGGCGCTGGCCGCGGTGTACGCGCTGTAGTCGGCCACGATCTGCGCGCCGTACGCCCCGAGGGACTCGGCCTGCGTGACGATGTCGAGCGAGCGGCCCTCGTAGAACTGGGCGTCGACGACCATGAACGGCTCGAGGCGGCTGCCGAACTTCGACGCCGTCCGCCGCACGCCCTTCGCGACCGCACGGATCTTGCCGTGCTGGCGGCTGAGCATGGTGACGATGCGGTCCGCCTCACCGAGCTTGTGGGTGCGGAGCACGACGCACTCGTCCCGGTACAGCGGCATGCCCCCAGTATCCCCCGCCGCGCCGACACCCCGCTCCAGGCGCGGCCGCGCGCAGCGGGTCCTCTCGCGCGTCGCGGGTCCTCCCGCGCGTAGCGGGTCACATCTTCCGACCTGCAACGCGCGAATCCGCTTGCCATCACACCCGACATGGGTGCGAACGCACCACGGCCGGGAGGCGCGGTGCGGGTCGGACCCGCACCGCGCCTCCCGGCCCCGGTCACGCCGTCCAGCCCCGCACTCGCACTAGCCCGCGCAACCAAGACCGCTGAGATCGCACTTCGTGTCGGGTCCTCGCTTCGCGAGCCGGCACGAAGTGCGATCTCAGCGCGGGCGGGCGTGCTCCGAGCCGCAGAGCGGCGCGGTGCTACGCGGTGACGAGCTCCGGCGACGTCGCGCCGGAGGCGGCGCCCGCGCGGACCGCGCGGTTCACCGCGGAGACGATCGCCTTGAGCGACGCGGTCGCGATGTCGGCGTCGATGCCGACGCCCCACAGCCGTGTGCCGTCGACGTCGAGCTCGACGTACGAAGCGGCCTTGGCGTCACCCGAGGCGCTCATGGTGTGCTCCGAGTAGTCGTACAGCGTGACCGCGACGCCCTGCTCCCGCATCACGGTGAGGAAGGCGTCGATCGGACCGGTGCCGACGGCCTCGGCGGTGACGCTGCCGTCGTCGACGCGCATCGCGACCGACAGGTTCGTCGTGCCGTCGAAGTCGCTCGAGGTCGCCGTCTTCGTGATCTCGTAGCGGCCCCACTTGTCCTCGTCGACGGGTGCCGGCAGGTACTCGTCGCGGAACAGGTCCCAGATCTTGTCCGAGCTGAACTCGCCGCCCTCGGTGTCGGTGCGCTGCTGCACGACGCCGGAGAACTCGATCTGCAGCTTGCGGGGCAGGTCGATGGCGTGGTCGGTCTTGAGCAGGTACGCCACTCCGCCCTTGCCCGACTGGGAGTTGACGCGGATGACGGCCTCGTACGACCGGCCGATGTCCTTCGGGTCGACGGGCAGGTAGGGAACGGCCCACTCGACCTCGTCGATGGACTTGCCCGCCGCCGCGGCCTTCGCCTTCATCGCGTCGAAGCCCTTGTTGATGGCGTCCTGGTGGGAACCGCTGAAGGCCGTGTAGACGAGGTCGCCCGCCCACGGCTGGCGCTCCGGCACGGGCAGCTGGTTGCAGTACTCGACGGTGCGCTTGACCTGGTCGATGTCCGAGAAGGAGATCTCCGGGTCGATGCCCTGCGTGAACAGGTTCATGCCGAGGGCGACCAGGTCGACGTTGCCGGTGCGCTCCCCGTTGCCGAACAGGCAGCCCTCGATGCGGTCCGCGCCGGCCAGGTAGCCGAGCTCGGCGGCGGCCACGGCGGTGCCACGGTCGTTGTGCGGGTGCAGGGAGAGCAGCACGTCCTCGCGGTGCGCCAGGCGCCGGGACATCCACTCGATCGAGTCGGCGTAGACGTTCGGCGTCGCCATCTCGACCGTCGCGGGCAGGTTGATGATCACCTTGCGGTCCGGGGTGGGCTCGAAGACCTCGAGCACGGCGTTGCAGATCTGCAGCGCGACCTCGAGCTCGGTGCCCGTGTAGGACTCCGGCGAGTACTCGTAGTAGACGGTGGTGTCGTGCTGCAGCGTGGCCTCGGCGGCCTTGCACAGCTTCGCACCGGCGACGGCGATGTCCACGACACCCTGGACGTCGGTGCGGAACACGACCTCGCGCTGCACGATCGAGGTCGAGTTGTAGAGGTGGACGATGGCCTGCTTGGCACCGTCGATCGCCTCGTAGGTGCGCTGGATGAGGTGCTCGCGCGCCTGGGTCAGCACCTGGATCGTGACGTCGTCGGGGATCGCGCCCTCGTCGATCAGGCTGCGGACGAAGTCGAAGTCCGTCTGCGAGGCGCTCGGGAACCCGACCTCGATCTCCTTGTAGCCCATGCCGACCAGCAGGTCGAACATCGCGCGCTTGCGCTCGGCGTCCATCGGGTCGATGAGTGCCTGGTTGCCGTCACGCAGGTCGACGGCACACCAGCGAGGGGCCTTCTCGATGCGCTTCGTCGGCCAGGTGCGGTCCGGCAGCTCGACCGTGATCTGCTCGTGGAACGGGACGTACTTGTGGATCGGCATCCCGGAGGGGCGCTGGGTGTTCTGCATCGTTTCGTCGCTTTCGTCGTTGCGCTGGTCGTCAGCACTCGCGTGTGTGCGGCCACGACGGACTCCGCGACGAGGTGGGCCGTTGAGTCAGGCCTCGTCGCGGCAGCGAAGGAGGAGGAGCGCCGAGTACATCCCGTTCACCGTAGCACCGCACGTCACCCGTGTGACAGCGCGGCGTGCGCGGGGTCGCCGGTGCCGCGCCCGCCGCGACGGGCGCGGCAGCGCGTCAGTCGACCGCGAGGGCCTCCGTCGGCGAGACGCGCATCGCCCGGCGGACCGGGGCGACCGTGGCGGCGACCGCGAGGACGAGTGCCCCGACGACCACGATGAAGATCGTCAGCGGCGGCAGTACCGGTGCTCCGGGCGACCCCAGCGACCCGAGCAGCGTCTGCCCGCCGACCCAGCCGTACACCGTGCCGAGCACCAACCCGGTGACGACGGCCGCGACCACCATCTGGACGGCCTCGGTGATGATCATCCGACGGACCTGCGCCCCGGTGAGCCCCAGCACCCGCAGGAGCCCGAGCTCGCGGCGCCGCTGCAGCACACCGAGCGCGAGGGCATTGACGACCCCGACGGCGGCGATCACGGCGGAGAAGCCGACGATCACGCTGACGACCCCGTTGACCTGCACGAAGACGTCCCGGAGCTGCTCGACCTGCGCCTTGCCGCCGCCGCCGAACTGTGCGCGGAGCTGCTCCTCGAGCAGGTGCTGCATCATCCCGAGGGCGACGGCGAACGTGACCAGCAGCGTCACGCCGATGACGAGCCCGATGGTCGCCCGCGAGGCACGCCCGGGTGCCCGCAGCGCGTTCCGGCCAGCGAGGAGCACCACCGGGTCCTTCGCGCCGATCCGTCCGATCAGGGACAGGACCGGCGGCATCACGAGCGTGGCACCGACGGCGACGCCGGCGAACGAGATGAACCCGCCGAGGGCCGCGGGGAGCACGGCGATCGGGGTGCTGGAGCTGAGCAGGAGGCCGAGCAGCATCAGCGCAGCGCCGCCGGCCATGAGCAGGATCGCCCAGACCTTCCGCGGCAGGCCCGACTTGACGTCGTCGTGGCTCGGTTCGACGACGGACGACAGGGCCTGCAACGGGGTGACGGTCAGCACGCGACGCGACCCGACCGCGAAGGCCCCCCAGGTGGCGAGCACGACGGCGATGACCGGGAGCACGAGCTGCCACGGCACGAGTGTGTACGACGTGTCGGGCAGGAAGCCGTTGCCGCGGAGCACCGCGACGAACAGCGCGGACAGCCCGGTGCCGACGACGACGCCGATGAGGCCACCGATCACCCCGACCACCAGCCCGGCGCGGGTGATCCTGGAACGCAGGGTGGCACCGGTGGCGCCCACGAGCCGCTGGAGCGCGATGACCCGCGTCTGTCCGGCGATCAGCGTGGCGCAGGTGTTGGCGGTGACGATCGCCCCGACGTACAGCGCGATGCCGAGGAAGAGCCACCCGACGACGTCGAGCACGGACTTCACCGAGGCGACGTCGCCCAGGCCGGCCGTCCGGAGTGCCTCGGTCACGATGCCCGGCGCGATGACCAGCGCGGAACCGAACGTGGTGCCGAGCGCGGCGACGAGGATGGTGGGCGAGAAGTCGCGGACGGCGTTCATGCTGCGGCCTCCATCCCGAGCATCGTGGTGGAGATCTCGGCGGCGCTCATCGCGGGGCGGTCGCCCACGATGCGGCCGTCGGCGAGGAACAGGATGCGGTCCGCGTTGGCGGCGGCGACCGGGTCGTGGGTCACCATCACGACGCTCTGGCCCCACTCGGCGACGGCACCGCGGAGGATCCCGAGGACGTCCCGCCCCGTGCGGGAGTCGAGGGCGCCGGTCGGTTCGTCGGCGACGACGACGGCAGGACGGGACGCCAACGCGCGGGCGATCGCGACGCGCTGCTGCTGCCCGCCGGACAGCTGGTGCGGACGGTGCGAGAGCCGGTTTCCCAGCCCGAGCTGGTCCACGAGCCGGTCGATCCAGGCGTTCTCCTCAGCAGACGTCCGGTGCCCGCCGAGCAGGAACGGCAGCCGGATGTTCTCGCTGACGTCGAGCGTCGGGACCAGGTTGAACGACTGGAAGACGAAGCCGAGCCGGCGCCGCCGGAGCTCGGTGAGGTCCTTGTCGCCGAGGTCGGTGATGTCGACGCCGTCGATGTGGATGCGGCCGGTCGACACGGTGTCGAGCCCGGCTGCGACGTGCATGAGCGTGGACTTGCCGGAGCCGGACGGGCCCATCACCGCGGTGAACTCGCCCGCGCCGATGTCGACGCTGACGTCGTCGAGTGCGGTGACGCGGCGGGCCGCGTCACCGAAGTGCTTGGAGACGTGGTCGAGTCGGATGATGGGAGCGTGGCTGGTGGTCATGGTCCAACGATGACGCCCAGGAGGCCCGTCCCGCGTCCGCCGGTCGGCTCCTGTGGATGGACCGCTCGGTGCACTTCCCGGTGCAGGACTCATCCTGTCGGATGACGTCGCGACACCGCATGGTGCGGGGTCAGTCCTTCGTGACGAGGCCGTGCTCGTGGGCGAAGACCACCAGGCGGACCCGGTCGCGCAGGCCGAGCTTGCTGAGGACCCGGGAGATGTGGGTCTTGACCGTCGCCTCGCTCACGAACTCGTGCTGGGCGATCTCGCTGTTGCTGAACCCACGGGCGGCGAGGTCGAAGATCTCGCGTTCCCGCGGCGTGAGGTCGTTGACCGCGGCGGGGACGTTCGCGGCCCGCTCGGCGGTGTCGTCGTACCGTCGGAGGAGTTCGCGGGTCGCCGACGCCGCGAAGACCGCCGTGCCCGCGTGCACGGTGCGGATCGCTGCGAGCAGGAACTCGGGGTCGGCGTCCTTGAGCACGAAGCCGCTGGCACCCGCGCGGATGGCCTTGGCAGCGGCCTCGTCGAAGTCGAACGTCGTCAGCACCAGGACCTTGGCGCCGTCCGTGCCGGAGTCCTCGACGATGCGCGCGGTGGCGGTGATGCCGTCCATCACGGGCATGCGGACGTCCATGAGCACCACGTCGGGTCGACTCTGATGGACGAGCTCGACGCCCTCGGCGCCGTTGCCGGCCTCTCCGACGAAGCGTAGGTCCGGCTGGGAGTCGATGAGCATCCGGATGCCGGTGCGGAAGAGCGCCTGGTCGTCGACGAGGGCGACGCGGATGGGGGTGTCGGTCATGGCGCGGTGCGCTCCTGGTCGGTCGAGGTGAAGAGTCCGCGGGGCATCTGCCCGGTGGCGGGGTGTGCTGGCATGCGGACGGCGACGGCGAAGTCCTGCCCGCGCGGACCCGCGGTCATCGTGCCTCCGGACAGGGTCGCACGCTCCCGCATCCCCACCAGTCCGTGGCCGGTGCCGGGTCCGGCGCGGCCGTCGTCGGAGCGACGGTTCACCACGTCGATCTCGACGGTGTCGGGGCGGTAGGTCAGGGACGCGTGGACCGGGGTGCCGCGTTCGCCGTGCTTGTAGGCGTTCGTCAGGCTCTCCTGCACGATCCGGTACACCGCGAGCTGCGTGCTCGTCGGCAGGCTGCTCGGGTCACCGATGCGTTCGACGTCGACCTCGAGGCCGACCTCGCGCATCTCCCCGACGAGCCGTTCGATGTCGTCGATGTCCGGGGTCGGCGTGGTGCCCTGCTCGTGCCGCAGCGCCCCGAGGAGTTCGCGGACGTCACCGAGCGCCCGCCTGGCCGTGCTCGAGATCGTCCCGAGCGCCTGGTCCGCCACCGCGGGGTCGGCCTTGAGCGCGTACCGCGCACCGTCGGCCTGCGCGATCACCACGGCGAGGGAGTGCGCGACGATGTCGTGCATGTCGCGGGCGATGCTGACGCGCTCCTGCTCCACAGCGACCGCGCGGTCGGCACGAGCGGCGTCTCGTTCCGCCAGCAGCTGGGCCTCACGACTCATCCGCGCGGTCTGGCGCGTCCGGGCGACCACGCCACCGAGCCACGGCAACAGCAGCAGCGCGAGCACGACGATCAGGACGGCGCCGAAGACCCTCCCGGACTCGATCACGGGCCCGTCCTGGGTCGGTTCGTGCAGGCGCGTGATGTAGTCCGGGATCCCGACGTACAGGGCCGCCGTCAGGGCACCGGCGATCGCCGAGACCGCGCCGGCGACCCGGACTCGCTGGCTGCCGTACGCGCTGGTCGTGTACATGACGCCGGCGATGAAGATGTTCGACGGGTCCGGCTGCTGACCGGTCACCATCTGGTAGATCGCAGTGATCCAGGCGACCGAGAGCGCCAGACCCGGCGACAGACGCCGGAGGGCCAACGCCGCGGTCATCCCGACGACGATGACCGCCTGGTCGCGCGCGAAGAGCCCGCCCGACGCCACGAGCACCACGAGCCCCCCGAGGCCCACGGCGATGAGGACGTCGGTGACGATCTGGCTGCGCAGCACGGGACGGAACACCCGTCCACGGTACGACTGGCGGGGCACGTGCGCGTCCGTCCGTCGGATGACCGGCGTCAGAAGCCCAGGCGCCCGAGCTGCTTCGGGTCGCGCTGCCACTCCTTGGCGACCTTCACCCGGATGTTGAGGTACACGTGGCGTCCGCCGAGCAGCGACTCGATCTCGGCGCGTGCGCGGATGCCGACGTCCTTCAGCCGCTCGCCCTTGTGTCCGATGACGATCGACTTCTGGCTGTCCCGCTCCACGAACAGGTTCGCGAAGATCCGCAGCGGCCCGCTGGGATCGTCGTCGGGGTCGGGTTCGACCATGTCCTCGATGAGCACGGCCAGGGAGTGCGGGAGCTCGTCACGGACGCCCTCGAGGGCGGCTTCGCGGATGAGCTCGGAGATGCGCTCCTCGTTCGTCTCCTCGGTGATGGCGTCCGCGCCGTACAGTGCCGGCGACTCGGGCATCAGTTTGGTGATCTCCATGAGCAAGGCGTCGAGCTGGGTGCCCTCCGTGCCGGAGGTCGGCACGATGGCGTCCCACTCGCGGAGTTCCGACACGGCCAGGAGCTGCTGCGCAATCTTCTCCTTGCCGGCACGGTCGACCTTCGTCACGATCGCGACCTTCTTGGCGCGGGGGAAGTGGTCGAGGGTCTCGTTGATGAAGCGGTCGCCCGGGCCGATCGGTTCGTTCGCCGGCACGCAGAACCCGATGACGTCGACGTCGCCGAGGGTGGACTGCACGAGGTCGTTGAGCCGTTCGCCGAGGAGCGTGCGGGGGCGGTGCACGCCGGGGGTGTCGACGATGATCACCTGCCCGTCGGGGCGGTGCACGATCCCGCGGATGGCCCGTCGTGTCGTCTGCGGCTTCGACGAGGTGATCGCGACCTTCTCGCCGACGAGCGCGTTCGTCAGCGTGGACTTGCCGACGTTTGGGCGGCCGACGAACGACACGAAGCCGGCTCGGTAGGTGGTGGGGCGCTCGGTGACGCCGTCGTCGGTGTCGCTCATGCTGAGGGGGTTCCCGTCGTGGTGGTTGCGAAGCCGTCGAACGCCTGCTCGACGCGCTCGAGGGCGTCGGTGCGTTCGGCGAGCACGGAGATGAGGTGGCGGCGCTTGCCCTCGACCCGGTCGGCGGTCAGGACGACCCCGGAGACGGTCACGGACTCCCCCGCGGTGGCCAGGTGTCCGAGCTCCTTGGTGAGCAGCCCCCCGGCGGTGTCGACGTCGTCGTCGTCGAGGTCGATGCCGAACAGGTCGCCGAGGTCGTCGATCGGCATCCGGGCGGAGACCCGCCAGACCCCGTCGCCGAGGTCGACGCGGTCGACCACCGTGCGGTCGTACTCGTCGGAGATGTCGCCGACGAGCTCCTCGATGAGGTCCTCCATCGTCACGAGCCCGGCGACCCCGCCGTACTCGTCGACGACGAGCACCAGGTGGTTCTTCGCGGCCTGCATGTGGCGCAGGGTGTCGTCGGCGTGCTTCGACTCCGGCACGAACTCGGCCACGCGCAGCAGCGACGTGACGGGTCGGCCGCCGGCGTTCTTGCTCTCGTACAGCGCACGAGCGAGGTCACGGAGGTAGACGACCCCGAGGACGTCGTCGCTGTCGCGCCCGGTGACCGGCATCCGGGACACCCCGGCGGCGAGGAACTGCTCCATCACGGCCGACAGCGTGTCGGCGGCGTCCGCGGTGACCATGTCCGTGCGTGGCACCATGACCTCGCGCACCAGGGTGTCGCTGAACTCGAAGACGGAGTGGATCAGCTCGCGGTCGTCGGCTTCGAGGACGTTGCTCTCGGTCGCCTCGTCGACGAGGGAGAGCAGCTGCTCCTCGCTGGAGACGCTCGACGTGCTGCCGTTCCGCCCCGGCGTGACCCGGTCGCCGATGACGACGAGGAGTCCGGCGAGCGGCCCCAGCACGATGCGCACGGTGTGGATGAGGCCACCGGTGAGCCCGACGAGCTGCTCCGGGTGGGCGCGTCCGACGCTGCGCGGGCTCGAACCGACCAGGACGAACGACACTGCCGTCATGATCGCGGCGGAGACGATGAGCGCCAGCCACCAGGTGTCGAGCACGCTGAACAGCGCGATCGTGACCAGGACGGCCGCGGCGGTCTCGGCGAGCACCCGGAAGAAGTTCAGGGCGTTGACGTGCGCACCGACGTCGTCGGCGATGGCCTCGATCGCCCGACGGCGCTTGTGGCCCTTGGCGATCTCGTCGAGGTCGGCGCGGGAGGACACGGCCAGCGCGGCGTCGGCGGACGCGAGCAGACCGCCGAGGACCACGAGCACGAACGCCACCGCGAGCAGGGCGGCGACGAGGAGCACTGCCGTCACCGCCCTCGGCGCTGTGCGGCGAACCCGGCGAGGATCTCCCCCTGCAGCCCGAACATCTCGGCCTTCTCGTCGGGCTCGGCGTGGTCGAAGCCCAACAGGTGCAGGATGCCGTGGCAGGTCAGCAGCAGGAGCTCGTCGGTGGTGGAGTGCCCGGCGGTCTTCGCCTGGGCCTCGGCCACCTGCGGGCAGAGCACGATGTCACCCAGCAGCCCGGCCGGGGTCGGCTCGTCCTCGGTACCAGGGCGGAGCTCGTCCATCGGGAAGCTCAGGACGTCGGTGGGACCCGGCTCGTCCATCCACCGCAGGTGCAGCTGCTCCATCGCGCCCTCGTCGACGAGCACGACGGCGAGCTCCGCGTCGGCGTGCACGTGCATGGCGTCGAGCGCGAACGCGGCGAGACGCTGGATGGCGTCGTCGTCCACCGCGACGCCGGACTCGTTGTTGAGTTCGATGCTCACCGTGCGCCTCCTCTGGCGTCGTCGTGCGGTCGGGAGCCGGTCTGTCGGCGCTCGGCCTGCTCGACCAGCCGCTGCTCGTCGTAGACGGTGTAGGCGTCGACGATCCGACCGACCAGGGTGTGGCGGACCACGTCCTCGCTGCCGAGCCGGGCGAAGTGGATGTCCTCGACCTCGGACAGGATCTGCGTGACCAGCCGCAGGCCGGAGACGTTGCCCGGCAGGTCGACCTGGGTGATGTCACCCGTGATGACCATGCGCGACCCGAAGCCGAGCCGGGTGAGGAACATCTTCATCTGCTCGGGCGTGGTGTTCTGCGCTTCGTCGAGCACGACGAAGGAGTCGTTGAGCGTGCGCCCGCGCATGTACGCGAGCGGCGCGACCTCGACCGTACCGGCGGCCAGGAGCTTCGGGACCAGCTCGGGGTCCATCATCTCGTTGAGCGCGTCGTACAGCGGCCGGAGGTACGGGTCGATCTTGTCCGTCAGCGTGCCGGGCAGGAACCCGAGCCGCTCGCCGGCCTCCACCGCGGGACGGGTCAGGATGATGCGGGTGACCTCGCGCCGCTGCAGGGCCTGGACGGCCTTGGCCATGGCCAGGTACGTCTTGCCGGTGCCGGCGGGGCCGATGCCGAAGGTGATCGTGTTCTCGTCGATGGCGTCGACGTACCGGCGCTGCCCGTCCGTCTTCGGGCGCACGGACTTGCCGCGGCTCGCCACGATCGGCGTGCCGTAGACGTCAGCGGGGCTGCGGGCCTCGTCGATGATGCGCGCGGACGTGGGGATGTCCGACTGGCCGATGTCCTGGCCGCGCTTGACCATGTCCACGAGCTCGTCGACGAGCGCGCGGGCACGGGCGACGTCGCGCTCCGGGCCGGTCAGGGTGACCTGGTTGCCGCGGACGAGCACGCGGACGCCGGGGTACTGGCGTTCGACGGTCTTGAGCAGTCGGTCCTGGGGGCCGAGGAGCTGGACCATCGCGATCCCGTCGACGGCGAGTTCCGAGACGGCTTCGGTCTCGGTGGGTGCGGTGTCGTCAGCTGGCAAGGGTGCCTTCCTGCAGGTCGCCTGCGAGTACGTGTGCGTGCACGTGGAACACGGTCTGTCCGACGGTCTCGCCGGTGTTGAAGACGAGCCGGTACTGCCCGCCGGAGCGCTCGTCGGCGATGCGCTGGGCGGTCGCGACGACGTGCGCCAGGAGGTCCGGGTCACCGACCGCGAGCTCGGTGACGTTCTGGTACTGCTCGGTCTTCGGGACCACGAGGACGTGGACCGGGGCCTTCGGGGCGATGTCCTCGAACGCGATGACGCGGTCGTCCTCGGCCACGATGGTCGCCGGGACGTCGCGCGCGACGATCTTCGCGAAGATGCTGCTCATGGCCCCATCGTAGGACGCCCGACCGACGCCGGGCCGTCCCGGTGCGACGGTGCTGCGCGCGGCGGTCACCAGCGGCCGAGCCGGGCCTGCAGGACCGCCAGTGCCGCAGGCCCCGCGGTGGAGGTGCGCAGGACGGTGTCGCCCAGTCGCACCCGCACCGCACCGGCGGCTTCGAGGCGGTCGAGCTCGGAGCCGTCGATGCCGCCCTCGGGCCCGACGACCAGGGCGATCTCGGTCGCGTCGGCCGGGGGCTCCCACGTGGCGAGCCGCTCGGTCGCGGTGGGGTCGAGCAGGACGAGCACGACGCCGTCCGAGGACGCCGCCGCGAGCTGCGCGGTCGTCATCGGCGGGTCCACCGTGGGCACGCGCGACCGGATCGCCTGCTTGGCGGCCTCGTGCGCGACGGCCGCCCACCGCGCACGGCCCTTCTCGACCTTGGCGCCGTCCCACCGGGAGACACTGCGTGCGGCCGACCACGGGACGACGCGGTCGACGCCGATCTCGGTCGCGGCCTGCACCGCCATCTCGTCGCGGCCGCCCTTCGCCAGGGCCTGCACGAGGGTCAACGACGGGGACGGGGGTTCCTCGACCACCACGGACGCGACGCTCAGCACGAGCGCGTCCCGATCGAGCGACTCGACCGGTCCGAGCACGACCGTGCCCCGGCCGTCACTGAGACGGAGCGTCTCCCCGACCCGCACCCGCGACACCGTGACCGCGTGCCGGCCCTCGGCGCCGTCGAGCGCGACGGAGTCCCCGACGGTCACGCCGTCGAGGGACTCCACCAGGTAGAGCGACGCCATCAGAAGTTGAAGAAGCGGTCGCGCAGCTTGCCGAACATGCCCTGCTGGAACCGGGCGAGCTGCGGTGCCGCGGACTTGTGCGACTTCGCGAGCTGCTCGACGAGCTGACGTTCCTTGTGCGAGAGCTTCGTCGGGGTCACGACCTGCACGCCGATCCGGAGGTCGCCACGCCCGCTGCCGCGCAGCTTCGTGACGCCGCGGTCCTTGATCACCAGGACGTCAGCGCTCTGCACGCCCGGCCGGACCTCGAGCTCGACCGGGCCGTCGAGGCCGTCGATCGTCGTGGTGGTGCCGAGGATCGCGTCGGTCATCGGGACCTCGAGCGTGGCGAGCAGGTCGTCACCGTCGCGGCTGTAGACGTCGTGGTGGTGCACCCGGACCTCGAGGAACAGGTCACCGGACGGGCCGCCAGCCGGGCCGACCTCACCCTGGCCGGGCATCTGGAGGCGCAGACCGGAGTCGACACCGGCGGGGATGTCGACCGGGATGGTGCGACGGGCGCGGACGCGACCCTGGCCCTGGCACGTCGGGCAGGGGTTCGGGATGACGGTGCCGTGGCCGCGGCAGGTGCCGCACGGCGCGCTCGTCACGACGTTGCCGAGCAGCGAGCGGACCTGGCGCTGGATCGAGCCGGACCCACCGCAGATGTCGCACGTGCGCGGGCTGGTGCCCGGGGCGCAGCACGAGCCGCCGCACGTCTCGCAGAGCACCGCGGTGTCGACCTCGACGTCCTTGTGCGTGCCGAAGACGACCTCGTCGAGGTCGACGTCGATGCGCAGCAGGGCGTCCTGCCCGCGCTCGGCCCGGCTGCGGGGACCGCTGCCACGGCCACCGCCGCCACCGCCGCCGAAGAAGGCGTCGAAGATGTCGCTGAAGCCGGCTGCTCCGCCGCCCCCGAAGGGGCTGTCAGCCGAGGGGCCGGCGTCGTAGCGGCGCCGCTGCTCGGGGTCGCTCAGCACGTCGTACGCGTGCGTGACGTCCTTGAAGCGTTCGGCGGCGTCCGGGCTCGGGTTCACGTCCGGGTGGAGTTCCCGCGCGAGTCGGCGGTACGCCTTCTTGATGTCGGTGTCGGCCGCGTCGCGCGGGACACCGAGGACGTCGTAGTGGTCTGCCACGTATCCCTCAGTTGTGTTCGTCGGTCGGTCGGATGATGGGGGTCGTCAATTCTCGCCCAGGAGCCTGGAGAGGTACCGGGCGACCGCCCGGACCGCTGCCATGTTCGAGCCGTAGTCCATGCGCGTCGGGCCGAGGACGCCCAGCCGGGCGACCTCACCGCCGGCGGCGACGTACCCGCCGGCCACGATGCTCGTGGCGTCGAGGCCGTACTCCGCGTTCTCGACGCCGATTCGCGCCGTCACGGAGACGTCGTCCAGCTGCATCTCCCCGAACAACCGGAGCAGGGTCACCTGTTCCTCGATGGCCTCGAGCACGGGGAAGAGCCCGCCGGAGAAGTCCTGCTCGCTCTTGGCGAGGTTGGCCGCACCCGCCATCAGCAGGCGGTCCTGCCGGTTGGCGGCGACCTGCTCGATGAGCGTCGCGACGACCACCCCCGCCAGGGTCTGCGAGTCGGGGCGGATCTGCGCGGGGATCGCCCGGAGCGCGGTGGGGACGTCCTGCAGCGCGAGCCCGACGGTCGCACCGTTGAGCACCGAGCGGAGTTCGACCAGCGCGGACTCGTCGAGCCGGACGTCGGTCTCCACCACGCGCTGCTCGACCCGTGCGGTGTCGGTGATGAGCACGACCATCAGGCGGGTGTCGCCGAGGCGGACGAGTTCGACGTGCTGCACCCGGGCGCGCACCATCGACGGGTACTGCACCAGGGCGACCTGGTTCGTCAGCTGGCTGAGCAGCCGGACGGTGCGGCTGAGGACGTCGTCGAGGTCGTTCGACGCCCCGAGGAAGGTCTCGATGGCGTGCCGCTGCGCGCTCGACAGCGGCCGTGCGGCGGCGAGGTGGTCGACGAAGACGCGGTAGCCCTTGTCCGTCGGCACCCGGCCGGACGAGGTGTGCGGGGCGATGATGAGCTGCTCGTCCTCGAGCAGGGCCATGTCGTTGCGGATCGTCGCGGCGCTGACCCCGAAGGCGTGGCGGTCGACGATCGACTTCGACCCGACGGGTTCGCGGGAGGACACGTAATCGCGCACGATGGCCTTGAGGACCTCGAGGGAACGTTCACTGACCACCGGGACCCCTTCCACGCGTGCTGGCACTCGGACGTGTCGAGTGCTGATCCTACGCCTGCACACCGACACGCTCGGACTTCTCCGGGGGCCGGTCGCTACGCTGCCGCCATGAGCTACGGACACGAGCAGGACGGCTCCGCAGGCCCCGGACAGCCCCGCCCCGGCGACTACGCCCACCAGCCCCACCCGCAGGGCTTCGGCCAGCAGCCCGGCGGCCCGCAGTACCAGCCACCGCAGCCGCTGACGCCCGAGGACCAGCGCCTCTGGGCGACGCTCACCCACGTCGGTGGCATCTTCCTGAGCTTCGTCGGCCCCCTCGTCGCCTACCTGGTGCTGCGCGACCGCGGCGGCTTCGTCCGTGAGCACACGCGCCAGGCGCTGAACTTCCACATCACCGCCGCGATCGCCAGCTTCGTCGCCGGACTGCTGACGCTCGTGCTCATCGGCTTCGTGCTGCTGCCGATCATCAGCGTGCTCGTGGTCGTCTTCGCGATCATCGCCGCGGTGGCCGCCAACCAGGGACGCTTCTACCGCTACCCGCTGACGATCGAGTTCGTGAAGGCCTAGTCGAGCAGCTCGCGGACCACCGCGTCCGCGAGCAGCCGCCCCTGCAGCGTCAGGTCGAGCCGGCCCGGCGCGCCGGGCCGGCCGAGGGCACTGCGGCCATCCACGAGACCGCGCGCGATGAGCCCGGCGACCCGGCCACGGGCCTCCTGGCGGAGTTCCTGGGTGGTGAGCTCCCCACGGACGCGCGCGGCGAGCAGCACGCGCTCGACGTAGCGGGTCTCGTCGTCGAGCGTCTCGCGCCCGGCGGCCGGGGACACGTCCTGCAGGACTCGGCCCGCGTACGCAGCCGGGTGCTTGACGTTCCACCAGCGGGTGCCGGCGACGCTCGAGTGCGCGCCGGGGCCGACGCCCCACCAGTCGTGGCCCTTCCAGTAGGACAGGTTGTGCCGGCTGACGTGGTCGTCGCCGCGGGCCCAGTTCGAGACCTCGTACCAGGAGTAGCCGGCGTCGCCGAGCAACTGGTCCGCGAGCTCGTACATGTCCGCCGCGAGGTCGTCGTCCGGGGCGGGCAGCTCACCGCGGGAGACCGCGCGGCCCATCGCGGTGCCGTCCTCGACGATGAGCGAGTAGGCGGACACGTGGTCCGGCTCGCACGCCAGCGCGGCGTCGAGCGAGGTGCGCCAGTCGTCGAGGGACTCCCCCGGCGTCGAGTAGATGAGGTCGAGCGAGACGTCGAGGCCGAGCTGCTTCGCGAGGTCGACCACGATCGGCACGCGCTCCGGGTCGTGGGTGCGGTCGAGGGTGGCGAGGACGTGCGGCACCGCCGACTGCATGCCGAAGCTCATCCGGTTGAACCCGCCGGCACGGAGCGTCTCGAGCGAGGACGCGTCGACGGAGTCCGGGTTGGCCTCGGTCGTGACCTCGGCCCCCGGCAGGATGCCCCAGGTGTCGTCGATCGCGCGGAGGATCATGGCGAGGTCGCTCGCCGGCAGCATCGTCGGGGTGCCACCGCCGAAGAACACCGTCGACACCGGACGACGGGGCACGCCCGAGCGGTCGAGGACCGACGCCGCCCACGCGATCTCGCGCACCGCATGGCCGGCGTAGTCGTCCCGACGGACGCCCCGCAGCTCGGACGCCGTGTAGGTGTTGAAGTCGCAGTAGCCGCAGCGCACCCGACAGAACGGCACGTGCACGTAGACCCCGAAGGGGACGTCTCCCGCCCCGGCCGCCGGCGTGAGCAGCCCGTCGGCGGGAGCCGGGTCAGCGATCGGGAGAGCACTCGGCATGGGCTCCATTCTCCGTCATGATGGAGCCATGGAGCACCACTCGGTCCCGACCACAGTGCTGTGGGACATCGACGGCACCCTCGTCCGGAACGCCACCTCGCCCGGCAACCTGTACCACCTGGCGCTCGAGCGCGCGACGGGCCGTGACCTCCCCCTGCTCGTCGGCCACCAGCACGGGCGCACGGACGCGGGCATCATCGCCGAGCACGTGCGCGCACACGACCTCGCGACCGACGTCATCCCGACCGTGACCGCCCACCTCCGCGACCTGTCCGAGGAACGGCACCGGGCTGGCGAACACCGGACGGCCGCTCCGGGGGCCCTGGCGCTCGTCACCCGCTTCGCGACGCTCGGCTGGCGGAACGGCCTGCTCACCGGCAACTCCGCGTACCGCGCCCGCGTCAAGCTCGCCGGGGCCGGCTTCGACGTGGACGCGTTCGACTGGGACCACTCGTACTTCGGGGACGAAGAGGTGGAGCGCGCCGGCGTCACCGCGCTCGCAGCTGACGACCTGGCCGGCACGCGCGCGGTCATCGTCGGCGACACCCCGCGGGACGGCGAGGCGGCCGACGCCGTGGGCATCCCGTTCCTGGCCGTCGCGACCGGCGTCTACGACGTCGAGGCACTCCGACACACGAACGCGGTGGCGATCGCCCGGGACTGCGTCGTCGACGCAGCCCTCATCGAGGACGCCATCGCCGCCCTGCCCCCGCTGCGACACGAGTAGCGACGAGGCGACCGCAGGGGGCTCAGTCCCCGCGCAGCGCCGCCAGGTACTTCTCGGCCATGACCCGCTGCTGCCGACGGAGCAACGGCGCCACGAAGCGCCACTTCGCACTGGCCGGCTGCGAGAACTGTCGGACCTGCAGCCACACCGAGCCGTCGGCGGTGCGCTCGACGACGAAGGACTCCTCGCCCGAGAGCGGGTGGCCTTCGAGCGTGCCGTAGGCGAAGCCCTTGCGGTCGGGCTCGTCGATGATCGAGACGACCCGCACGGGGGCCTGCACCGAGCGACCGAACGCGTGCATCGTCAGCACCGCCGTCGTGCCGGCGGTCACGAGCGGGGTGCCGTCCGGCGCGAAGTGCTCGACCCGCGGCGTCCCGATGGAGGCCGGCGCGATCGGCACCCCCTGCTCGTCGAACGTCACGGGGTTGTAGCGGACATCGTCGTCGTCGGGCGCGTCGTCCACCCGGACGCCCATCCCGCTGCGCTCCTGGATCTGCCAAGTCAGCGCCTGGGTCACCGCGGTGTCGAACCGCTGGTCGCCGTGCCCGATGCGAGCACGCGACTCCGCCGGGGTGAAGCCCTCCGGCGGGTAGGTCATGAGGTCCGGCGCCTGTGTCGCACCGACCGCTCCGTAGGTCAGGGCGGTCAGGTACCCTCCGCGGCTGCTCATCCCGCCATCGTACTGGGCCTGACCGACGGACCGGACCGCGCGTGGCCGCCCCGGCAGGCTGGCGTGCGTCATCCCCATGCCCCGAACTGGAGGCTGCAAGTCGTTGCGTACGCATATACCGTTGGGCAGGTGCCCCGCTCCAGTGCCCTCCCCCGTCGGTCCGTCGACCGACGCACCCGGTTCGTCGCCGTCGCGACGCTCGTGTCCTTCGCCGTGGCCGCTGCCGCCCGGGTCCTCGTCGACACGTCCACGGCGGGCTTCGACGCGCCCGCCCGCTACGCCACGGTGCCCCCGAGCGGGTGGACGGCCTTCGACACGGTGAACGTCGTCGCGGTGGTCGGTGCCAGCCTGGCCGGCGCTGCCGTGCTGCTGTTCGGGGCGACGCTCGTGTCCGCCGTGCTCCACCACCGCGGCCGCCGCCTGCCGCTCGTCATCGGGGCCGTCACCCTCGCGATGGTGGTCGGTGCCGTGCTCGCGGGGGTGGTCGCGAGCGGTCGGACCGACTTCACCGTCGTGACGGAACTCGAGCTGCTGCGGACCGCACTGGCAGGACTGGCGGTCGCGAGCCTCCCGGCGGTCGTCCTGGGCGCGGTCCGCGCGCGCGGCCGCGCCTGACGACCTGCCCTACTTCTTCTTCTCTTCGACGTCCCCGGAGAGCGCGGCGATGAAGGCCTCTTGCGGGACCTCGACCCGGCCGATCGTCTTCATGCGCTTCTTGCCCTCCTTCTGCTTCTCGAGGAGCTTGCGCTTGCGGGTGATGTCACCGCCGTAGCACTTCGCGAGGACGTCCTTGCGCATCGCGCGGATGCTCTCGCGGGCGATGATCCGGGCGCCGATGGCGGCCTGGATCGGGACCTCGAACTGCTGCCGCGGGATGAGCTTGCGGAGCCGCTCGGTCATCAGCGTGCCGTAGGCGTACGCCTTGTCGCGGTGCACGATGGCGCTGAACGCGTCGACCTGGTCGCCCTGCAACAGGATGTCGACCTTCACGAGGTCGGCGGCCTGGTCACCGACGGGTTCGTAGTCGAGGCTGGCGTAGCCCTGCGTCTTGCTCTTCAGCTGGTCGAAGAAGTCGAAGACGATCTCACCGAGGGGCATCTGGTAGCGGATCTCGACGCGGTCCTCGCCGAGGTACTCCATGCCGAGCAGGGAGCCGCGGCGCTGCTGGCACAGCTCCATGATCGCGCCGACGTAGTCCTTCGGCGCCAGGATCGCGGCGCGGACCATCGGCTCGCGGACCTCGACGATGCGCCCGGTCGGGAACTCGGAGGGGTTCGTGACCTCGGTGACGGTGTTGTCCTCGTTCGTGACCTCGTAGATCACGCTCGGGGCGGTGGTGATGAGGTCGAGGTTGAACTCGCGGGACAGGCGCTCGGTGATGATCTCGAGGTGCAGCAGGCCGAGGAAGCCGCAGCGGAACCCGAAGCCGAGCGCGACGGAGGTCTCCGGTTCGTAGACGAGCGCGGCGTCGGAGAGCTTGAGCTTGTCGAGCGCTTCGCGGAGGTCCGGGTAGTCCGAGCCGTCGATCGGGTACAGGCCCGAGAACACCATCGGCTTCGGGTCCGTGTAGCCGGGCAGGGCCTCGGTCGCCGGGCGCTGGGCACTCGTGACGGTGTCGCCGACCTTGGACAGGCGGACGTCCTTCACGCCGGTGATGAGGTACCCGACCTCGCCGACCGACAGGCCCTTCGTGGGGATGGGCTCCGGGCTCGAGACCCCGATCTCGAGGATCTCGTGCGTCGACTTGGTCGACATCATCTGGACCTTCTCGCGCGGGGCGATCGAGCCGTCGATCATGCGGATGTAGGTCACGACGCCGCGGTAGCTGTCGTAGACCGAGTCGAAGATCATCGCGCGGGGCGCGGCGTCGACCTTGCCTACGGGAGCGGGGACCGTCCGGACGACGAGGTCGAGGAGCTCGGGCACGCCGACGCCGGTCTTGCCCGAGACGCGGAGGACGTCCTCGGGCTTGCCGCCGATGAGCTGCGCGAGCTCGGCCGCGTACTTGTCGGGGTCGGCGGCGGGCAGGTCGATCTTGTTGAGGACCGGGATGATCTGCAGGTCGTTCTCGAGCGCCAGGTAGAGGTTCGCGAGCGTCTGGGCCTCGATGCCCTGGGCGGCGTCGACGAGCAGGATGGCACCCTCGCACGCGGCGAGCGACCGGGAGACCTCGTACGAGAAGTCGACGTGCCCGGGCGTGTCGATCATGTTGAGCGCGTAGGTCTCACCGTCGAGCTCCCACGGCATGCGGACGGCCTGCGACTTGATCGTGATGCCGCGCTCGCGTTCGATGTCCATGCGGTCGAGGTACTGCGCGCGCATGGCACGGTCCTCGACGATGCCGGTGATCGACAGCATGCGGTCGGCCAGCGTGGACTTGCCGTGGTCGATGTGCGCGATGATGCAGAAGTTGCGGATCGCGCCGGCCGGAGTCGCGGCGGGCTCGAGCGGAGCGGATGCTTGTGGGCTCACGGTTCCTCAGGTGGGTCGGACGGTCAGGTGATTGTCCCACGGTTGCGTGCGGGCAGCGCGCGGGGCCGCGCGGCTGGCGCGGCCGCGCCGCTGGCGCCTGGTGCGAGGTTGACCACCCCGTGCAGCGCTGGATGCCCGCACGGAGCGACCAACCTCGCACCAGGCGGAGGAGCGCGCACGGTGCGGGGGGTGGCGGGGCCGCGCCGAGCCTCCCGGCCGGGTCTGACGGTGAGTGCGGCTCAGACGACCGCGTGCGCCGGGGCCGGCAGCGCGCCCAGGCCGCGCCGGAGGTCCTCCGGGGTCGCCGCCAGGCAGACGCGGATCCAGCCCTCTCCGGACCGGCCGAACGCGCTGCCCGGCGCCACGGCGACCCGCTCGCGCTGCAGGAAGGCCAGCGCCCACGCGGCGACGTCCCCCTGGGCGGCGTGCGCGACGTCGATCCACAGGTAGAAGGAGCCGTCCGGGGCGTTGTACCGGATGCCGGCGGCGTCGAGGACCTCGGTCGCGACCTCGAGGTTGGCGCGGTAGTGCTCCCGGGCATCGCGCACGGCGGAGTGGTCTCCCACGATCGCCGCGAGGGCCGCGTACTGGTCGGGCTCGGCGACGCAGCTGATCATCGACTCCTGCACGGTGCGCATCGTCGGGCCGAGGCCCTTCGGGGTCACGAGGTAGCCGACGCGCACTCCGGTCATCGCGTACGTCTTGCTCAGCGAGAAGGCGGTGAACACGCGGTCGTCCTCGTCGAGGGCGGCCAGGCTGACGTGCCGGGTGCCGTAGGTGAAGTACTCGTAGACCTCGTCGCTGACCACCCAGAGGTCGTGTTCCTTCGCGAACGCCAGGACCCGCCGGAGCGTCGCCTCGCCGAACACCGTGCCGAGCGGGTTCGACGGCGAGTTCACCACGATGGCCCGGGTCCGCTCTGTCACGCTCGCCGCGAGTGCGTCGAGGTCCGGCTCGAACCCGTGCTCCGGCCCGAGCCGGTACGGCACCGGTGTCGCGCCGATGATGTGGGCGTTCATCGTGAACGTCGTGTAGCCGGGGTCCGGCACGAGGACCTCGTCGCCGGGGCTGAGCACCAGGGTCATCGCCTGGAAGAGTGCCTGCGTCGCGCCGATCGTCATCCAGATCTGCTCGAGGTCGGCCTCGATGCGGTTCTCGCGCCGGAGCTTCTCCTGCACGGCCAGGCGCAGCGGCGTGATGCCCCCGTTCGGCGTGTACCCGGTGCGGTCCTCGCTCCAGGCGCGTCGGGCCGCGTCACCGATGTGCGTGGCCACCGGCACGTCGGGTTCGCCGATGACGAGCATGGTGACGTCCTCGCCGTCGGCCTGCAGCAGCGCAGCCTGCTCGAAGACACGGCGGATGCCGGAGGGTGGGACGGTGTCGATCCGAGGTGCGAGGGACGGCATGCCAGACACGGTAACTCCCACGTGTTTCCACGCGGTGACGCCGGCCTGGTTCCGCGCGGTGTCGCGGGCCTGGTTCCGCGTGGTGTCGCGGGCCTGGTTCCGCGTGGTGTCGCGGGATCAGGGCGTGTCGCGCGCGTTGATCCGCACCCCTGACCCTGGTAATGTGGCTTGCTGGCTTACGCGTTCCGTCGCCCACGGGTGGAACGCGATGCGACCAAGGGCCCCTCTACCCAGCGGTCGCGACCACCCGTCCGAGACGAAGCAGGAGCAACACATGGCGAACATCAAGTCGCAGATGAAGCGCATCAAGACCAACCTCAAGGCCACCGAGCGCAACAAGGCCTACAAGTCCGAGCTGAAGACGTTCATCCGTCACACCAACGAGGCCATCGTCGCCGGCGACAAGGAGAAGGCCACCGCCGCTCTCGCCGTTGCGTCGAAGAAGCTCGACAAGGCCGTGAGCAAGGGCGTCATCCACAAGAACCAGGCCGCGAACCGCAAGTCGGCCATCGCGAAGAAGGTCAGCGCGCTCTGAGCGTCTGACTCTCTCGAAGGCCCCGCACCGTTCCGGTGTGGGGCCTTCCTCGTTCCCGGGGGCGCCAGCGCGGCGGCGCGGGCGCGGCGGCGCTGGCGCTCATGGAACCGCGCAACGGTCACCGCACCGCGGCGATGCACGGTGCGGTGACCGTTGCGCGGTGCAGTGCTGCGTCGGGGTCGGCACGCGGGCGGATGACGTCGCACAACCGGAACCCGCTGGCGCCGCCGAGATCCGTGGTTCGAGCCGACATCGGTTGTGCGACGTCGGCCGGGAGGCTCGGCTCAGCTCACCGGGGCTCGCCGCGCCGGGCGATGGTGCGGACCATGACCTCGAGCGCGTAGTGGGCGTCGCGCGAGCCGCCCTTCACCGCGGTGTCGGCCTCGGCGATGCTGATGATCGCGTTCGCCAGCCCGGACTCGCTCCACCCGGCGACGTCACGTTGTGCTCGCTGCACCTGCCACGGCGCCATGCCGAGGGCCGACGCGGCCTGTCCGCTCGAGCCCCGGAAGGCACTGACCTTCGCCATCGTCCGGATCTTGCTCGCGAACGCGGCGACGATCGGCACGGGGGCCTCACCCGTGGCCAGGGCATGCCGCAGCTCGACGATCGCCGGCGCGGACCGACCGGCCAGCGCGATGTCCGCGACCTTGAACGCGTTGGTCTCGACACGTCCGCCGTAGTACTTGTCGACGACCCGGTCGGTGATCTCGTGCGCTTCGTCTGCCAGGAGCTGCCGGCACGCTGCGGCCAGTTCGGCCAGGTCGTCGGCGAACGCGGCGACCAGCGTGCGCACGGCCGACGGCGCGATCTTGCGTCGAGCGGCGCGGAACTCGGCGTTCACGAAGTCGATGCGGTCGGTCTCCCGCTTGAGCTCGTCGCACTGGACCTCGATCCCCCCGCCGACCCCGCTGCGGATCGTGTCGAGGAGCTTCTTGCCGCGCACACCGCCGCCGTGCCGCAGCACCAGGGTGACGTCGTCGGCCGGGTTGCCCAGGTAGGAGATCGTCTCCGTGATGAAGGCGTCGGTGCACTTCTCGACGTTGGTGACCCGCACGAGCCGCGGTTCGCCGAACAGGGACGGGCTGGCGAGCGTCGCCAGCAACCCAGGCGCGTACTGGTCGGCTTCGAGGTCGTGGACCTCGAGCGCGGGGTCCTCGCCGACGAGCAGGTCGCGGAGCATGCCGGTGGCGCGCTCGGCGAGGAAGGTCTCGGGGCCGGTCACGAGGACGACGGGCGACGGGCGGATGCCGGACCACGGGACCTGGTCGATCTTCGCGGCGGCGCGCGCGGGCTTCTTGGCGGGCATGCGGTCCTTCCGACGGTGCGGGGTCGAGTCTACGGGCCGCCCCCGACGCGGACGGCCGCCGCGGGGCGACTGTGCCGGACGTCCTGGCAGGTCCCCACGACGTCGGTGTCGGCGATGTCGGTGTCAGCGTCGTCGTCGGGGCTGCTGCCTGCCGCTCCGTCCATACCTCCGGGCCGGCGGGTGCACCCCGGACGACGATCGTCCCCTGCAGGTCGGTGCGGAACGGTGTCGTGCCGGCTGCCGCGAGCATCTCGAGCGCCCGCTCCGTCGGGTGCCCGTACGTGTTGTCCGCGCCGACACCGATGAGGCCGACCGGCGCCGCAAGCTCGCGGTAGAGCGTGGGGTCCTGGTCCGCCGAACCGTGGTGCGCGACCTTCACGACGTCGACCGGCCCGAGCGCCGCAGACGCGGACGCCGACGCCGACGCCGACGCCGACGCTCCCATGGTCGGTCCCCGGAGTCGCCGCTGCGCGGCCGCGTCGAGGTCGCCCAGGAACACCCCCGTCAGGCAGGTCGTGCACCCCGGGGGTCGGTCCGTCCGCACCACGATGCTCGCCTCGTTGCCGCTCGTCGGGTCCGATGCCCGCGGCCAGAGCACATACCACGGCACGCGCCCGAGCACCCCGTGCACGCCGTCGTCCGCACGCCGGACGTCGACGCCCGCAGCAACGAGCCGTCGGAGGACCCCGGCGTCGGCCGGCCGCGCTGGCGGTCCGACGAGCGCCAGGTCCACGTCGCCCGTGACCTCGTCCACGGCGCCGACGTGGTCGCGGTCGTAGTGCGTCAGCACGAGGAGGTCGAGCCGGTCGACGCCGAGCAGGTCGAGGCACCTCCGCAGCCGGACGGGGTCGTCGCCGACGTCGATGAGCGCCGTGCTCGCGCCGTCCCGCAGGAGCGTCGCGTCTCCCTGCCCGACGTCGCACATCGCCACGGACCAGTCCCGCGGCACACCCGCGCGGGTCAGGACCGTCGGCACCACCGTGGCCGCGAGTCCGACGACCGTCACGACCGCTGCCAGGAGCACGAGCAGCGCCCGGACACCGGCGGGTGCGAGCACCGCCGCGACGATCGTCCCGCTGACGACCACAGCCGCCAGCACGCCGCCGACTCCGGCCGGCCACGGGAGCGAGGCCACCGGCAGTCTAGCGGCCGTCTGCGCGACCACACCGATCACGGCGGCCGGGGCCCAGGCGACCGACGCGACGACGCCTGCAGCGCCCGGCCACACCGGTGCCAGCACACACGCCAGCAGCCCGATCACCGTGACCACGGGGACCAACGGCTCGGCCAGCAGGTTCGCCGGGACCGCGTACGTCGGCAGGGCGGGTGCGAGCGGGATCGTCAGCGGCCAGCACGCCACCTGCGCGGCGACCGGCACGGCCACGGCGGCAGCCACGGGCGTCCAGCAGTGTCGTGCGAGCAACGCGGTCAGCGGTGGCCCGAGCACGACGATCCCCGAGGTCGCCAGCACCGACAGGCCGAAGGCGAAGGACCGCGCGAACCACGGGTCGACGACGAGCATCACGACCGCCGCGAGGGCGATGAGCGGTGCGCCCCTGACCGGGCGGCCCGACAGGTGCACCACGAGGACGACGACAGCCATCACGCTCGCACGGAGGATCGACGGGTCCGGGCGGACCAGCACGACGAACCCGACGAGGAGCACCACCGCCAGCGCAGCCCGGGCGCTCCGGCCGAGCCCGGCGGCGCGGCCGAGCAGCACCACGAGGGCGACGACCACCGCACAGTTCGAGCCCGACACCGCGGTCAGGTGTGTCAGCGCACTGGCCTCCATCGCGGCCTCGGTCGCCGGGTCCAGGCCGCTGCGGTCGCCGATCGCGAGTCCTCGGAGCAGCGCTCCACCCGGCTGGGGCAGGTCCGCGGTGACGCTGGCGAAGGCCTGACGTGCGTGGTCCGTCAGGGCGAGGAGCCCGGTCGGCGGCTCCGCGACTGCCGGCCCGCGGAGGAACACCACGAACGCCGTGGTGGACCCGGCCTCGTCCGGCTCGACCGTGGCGCGCGCCCGCACCGTCGTGCCGGCGCCGAGCGTGTCCTGCCGGGAAGCGTCGTCGTCCACCGCGGGGACCACCCGCACGGGCACGTCGAGCCCCGACGACCCGCCGACCCCGCGCAGGGTCGCCAGGACGGAGCGGTCCGCCGGGGTGAGGTCCCGGTCGAGCACCACCGTGACGGACGCCGACCGCCCGGCCAGGGCCTGCACCGCCGAGGGAGTCCGGCGAGCGTCCCCGACGGCGACGGCGACCGCCACCAGGCAGACGAACGCCGCCGAGGTCAGCACGAGCGCGAGCGCCACCTGGACACGGTCACCGGGCGGACGGACCCACAGCAGGGTCGTCGCCACGAGCAGCACCACGCCTGCCACCGCTGCCACCACCCACGCCGCCGACGCGGACCCGACGAGCACGGCCGCGACGACCCAAGAGACGGCGGCAGGCACCGCGATGCGCAGGTCAGCTCGGCCGGGCCCGACGCTCACACGCGCACCCGGTCCTGCAGCTCGGCGAAACGGCCGTCACCGATCCCGCTGACGTCGAGCAGGTCCTCGACCGCGGAGAACCGGCCGTGCTCGTCCCGCCACGCGAGGATCCGCTGTGCCAGCCCAGGACCGATGCCGGGCAGGGTCTCGAGGGTCGCCTGGTCGGCGGTGTTCAGGTCGACGACGTCCGACGGACCTGCACCAGCCCCAGCCCCAGCCCCAGCCCCAGCCCCAGCCCCAGCCCTAGGCGCAGCCGAACTGGCAGCACCGGCAGCAGCGCCGCTGTCGGCCCCCAACGCCTGCGGCACATCGACCTCGCCCACCCGCGGCACGTAGAGCCGCTCGCCGTCGACGAGCGGTCGCGCCAGGTTGAGCCGGGCCAGGTCCGCGTCCCCTGATGCACCGCCCGCCGCATCGAGTGCATCCGTGACCCGGCCGCCCCCTGGCACCGTCACCACCCCGGCGTGCGCCACGGCCCCGAGCACGTGCACGACGACCGACGGCGCCGCCGACGCCGACGCCGACGCAGACGCAGACGGCCCGGCACGCCCAGGCGAGCCCGACGCCGCACCGGTACCGGCACCACCAGCACCGGCACTGGCACCGGCACCGGCACCGGCACCAGCAGCACCCCCTGCCGGTACGGACGCAGCCACCGACGCTGCCCCCGTCACCGACGTCACCCCACCCGCACCGCTCCCCCGCGCACCGAGCACGATGACGACCAGCGCAACGACCACCACGACAGCAGCGACGACGAGCGCCGCACGGGGCGAGAGCGTGAACCGGGACATGGCCGGAACGCTACGGAGCCCGGCCACCAGGCCGGGCTCCGAGAGACGACACCGTGGACGACCCCCGCCGTCCACTCAGGTGTGGAGGAGTCGACTACCCCTTGATGGCGATGTTCACGAGCTTCGGCGCCCGCACGATGACCTTCACGACCTCCCGGTCGCCGATGTAGCGCTGCACCGACTTCGACGCACGCGCCAGCCGCTCGAGCTCGTCGGCCTCGATCGACTTCGACACCTCGAACGAGTCCCGCACCTTGCCGTTGACCTGGACCACCGCGGTCAGGGTCTCCTGCACGAGCAGCGTCGGGTCGGCCTTGCGCCACCCGTACGTGGCGACCGAGGCGTCGTAGCCCAGCGTCTGCCACATCTCCTCGCCGGTGTACGGCGCGAAGACGCTGAGCCCGAGGGCCACGGTCTCCACGGCTTCACGCACGGCGGGGTCGCCGGCACCGGGCCCGCTGTCGATCGCCTTGCGCGTGACGTTCACCAGGTCCATCAGCCGCGCGATCACGACGTTGAACTTGAACGACTCCATCAGCCCTGGGGCGTCGGAGAGGAACCGGTGGGTGACCTGGCGGACGGCACGGTCGCCGTCGGCCCACACGGCGTCGGGCGCCGAGGTGACGTCCGTCGCCAGACGGTAGGCCCGCGCCAGGAACCGGGCCGAGGCGGCCGGGGAGACGTCCTCCCAGTTGATGTCGTCCTCCGGCGGACCGGCGAAGCCCATCACCAGGCGGATGGCGTCGACACCGTGGGCGTCGAGCTCGTCGCCGAGGGAGACGCCGCCCTTCGACTTCGACATCTTCGAGCCGCCCGAGAGCACCATGCCCTGGTTCAGCAGCGCCGAGAACGGCTCGGTGAAGTCGAGGTAGCCGAGGTCGAACAGGACCTTCGTGACGAAGCGCGCGTACAGCAGGTGCAGGATCGCGTGCTCGACGCCGCCGATGTACTGGTCGACCGGGGCCCACTTGTTCACGAGCGCCGGGTCGAAGGCCTGGGTGTCGTCGTTCGCGGACAGGAACCGCAGGAAGTACCACGACGAGTCGACGAACGTGTCCATCGTGTCGGCGTCGCGCTTGGCGGGGGTGCCGTCGACCGGGTTCGGCACGTTCACCCAGTCGGTCGCCCCGCCTAGCGGCGACGTGCCCTTCGGCTTCAGGTCGAGGCCCTCGGTGGGGGGCAGCACGACGGGCAGCTGGTCCTCAGGTACCGGGTACTCGGTGCCGTCCTCGCCGTGGATGATCGGGATCGGGGTGCCCCAGAAGCGCTGGCGGGAGATCAGCCAGTCGCGCAGGCGGTACGTCTTCGCCGCGCGACCCGTCCCGCGCTCGTCGAGGAGCTTGATCGCCGCGGTGATCGCGTGCTGCTTGCTCATGCCGTCGAGCGGTCCGGAGTTGATCATGCGACCGGTGCCGGTCAGCGCCTGCCCCGTCGTGAGCGGGTCGAGCGAGGGGATGTCGAAGTCGTCGAGCGTCGCGCCCTCGGGGATCACCGGGATCGCGCCGGTGACGGCCGCGTTCGTGTCGACGACGACCTTCACGGGCAGGTCGAACGTCCGCGCGAAGTCGAGGTCACGCTGGTCGTGCGCCGGGACGGCCATGACCGCGCCGTGGCCGTAGTCGGCGAGCACGTAGTCGGCGGCCCAGATCGGCAGGCGCTCCCCCGTCAGCGGGTGGATCGCGAAGCGGTCGAGCGGCACGCCGGTCTTCGGGCGGTCGGCGTTCTGCCGGTCGATCTCCGACGTCTTCTGCGTCGCCACCAGGTAGTCGTCGAAGGCCTGCCGGACAGACGGGGAAGCCGGAGCGACCAGCTCAGCCGCCAGGTCCGAGTCCGGCGCCACGACCAGGAACGTCACGCCGTGGATGGTGTCCGGCCGGGTGGTGAAGACGGTCACGGGCTCGTCGCGGCCCTCGATCACGAAGTCGACGTCGGCCCCGACCGAGCGGCCGATCCAGTTGCGCTGCATCGCGATGACCTTGGCGGGCCAGCGGCCCTCGAGCTGGTTCAGGTCGTCGAGCAGCCGGTCCGCGTACTCGGTGATCCCGAAGTACCACTGCGTCAGCTTCTTCTTGACGACGACGGCGCCGGACCGGTCCGAGGTGCCGTCGGGCAGGACCTGCTCGTTCGCCAGCACGGTCTGGTCCACCGGGTCCCAGTTCACCCAGCTGTCCTTGCGGTAGGCCAGGCCTTTCTCGTACATCTTCAGGAACAGCCACTGGTTCCACTTGTAGTACTCGGGGTCCGAGGTGTGGATCTCCGTGGACCAGTCGAACGACGGCGCGTAGCGCTTGAACGACGCCTTCTGCTGCGCGATGTTCGCGTAGGTCCAGTCCTTCGGGTCGACGCCGCGCTTGATCGCCGCGTTCTCCGCGGGCAGGCCGAACGAGTCCCAGCCGATCGGGTGCAGGACGTTGAAGCCCTGCTGCCGCCAGTAGCGCGCCACGAAGTCGCCGAGCGCCCAGTTCTCCGCGTGGCCCATGTGCAGGTCCCCCGACGGGTACGGGAACATCTCGAGGATGTACTTCCGCGGACGACGGTCGTCAGGGTCGGCGGTGAAGAGGCCGAGCGCTTCCCAGCGCCCCTGCCACTTGTCCTGGATGCGACGGAAGTCGTAGGCGTTCGGGTCCTCGACGTGCTGCTCGTTGGTCACGGGGCTCTCAATCGGTCTGGAGGCGCGGTGCAGGTCGCGCGGACGTGCGCCGGTCCCCAAGATTACAAGGCCGGTGCGGCGGTGCGGGACACGGGAGCGCTCAGGCCACGATGCGGCCGTGCCGCATCCGCATCGTCCTGGTCACGAGCTCGGCCGGCACCGGCACGTGGGACACGACCAGAACGGTGCGCCCCGCGGCCTGGGCCGTGGCGACGAGGTCGCGGAGCAGCGCGTCGCCGAGGTCGGGGTCGATGTCGGCCGTCGGTTCGTCGAGGACGAGCACGGGGAACGCGTGCAGCAGGGCACGGGCCAGTGCCAGCCGGTGCGCCTGCCCGCCGGACAGCAACCCGCCGCGCTCCCCCACACCGGCGTCGAGGCCGCCCCGCCGCTCGACCCAGTCGCCGAGTCCGACCCGCGCCAGGACGTCGAGGAGTTCCTGGTCGGTGGCGGACTCCTTCGCGAAGAGCAGGTTCTGCCGGACCGACTGGTCGAACACGAACGGGTCCTGCTCGATCAGGCCGACGCGGGCGCGGACGGCGTCGGGGTGCATCGAGCGGGCCTCCACGCCGTCGAGCGTGTACGACCCCTCGTGGTCGACGAACCGGACCAGGGCGTCCACGAGGGTCGACTTCCCCGCGCCGCTCGGGCCTTCGAGCACGACGACCTCGCCCGGCGCGAGGGTGAACGTGGCCCCGTCGACCGCGGCGACCTCGGACCCGGGCCAGCGCACGGTCAGGTCCCGGACCGCCAGCGTGACCGGGCCGTCGAGCACCAGGTCCGCCGGTGCCGCCTCGGCGTCGGGCTCCGGCACGATGCCGGCGGGCGTGGTCGCCGGGACGACGCGCTCCACCCGGTCGGCCGCCGCCCGCACCCGACGCAGCGTGAGCACGGCGAGGGGGACGGTGCCGACGACCTCGAACAGGGCGAGGGGCACGAAGACCGCGAGTGCCCAGAGCGGACCGCTGAGCGCCCCGGACACGACGGCCGGCGCGCCGACGGCCAGGATCCCCACGACGGCACCGCCGCCGATGAGCCCGACGAGCGCTCCGACGAGGGCCTCGACGCTGGCACGACGCCGGACGGCGCGGGTCACCCGGGCGTCGAGCGCGTCGATGTGCGCGAGCCGGTCGTCGAGCGTGCCGTACGCGGCGAAGACGTCGAGCGTCCGGACGGTGTCGAGCACCAGGTCGGCGACCCGGCCCCGGTCCGCCGCGGTCTCAGCGTCGCTGCGCCGGGCGATCGACGCCGTCACGACGGACCCGAGCGCCGCGGCGACGACGAGCGCGACGAGCAGGACGAGCGCTGCCGGCACCGACACCAGCCCGACCGCCACGACCGACAGCACCGCCGTGACGCCCGCGGACACGAGCGGCCCGACGACCCGGATCGGCAGGTCCTGCAACCGGTCGGTGTCGGTCACGAGCCGCGTGAGCAGGTCTCCGCGACCGGTGGACCCGAGCCCGGCGGGGGCGACCGACGCCAGCCGCCGGTAGGTCTCGGTGCGGACGACGGCCAGCTGCCGGAACGAGGCGTCGTGCCCGGCGAGCCGGTCCACGTACCGCAGCGCCGCACGGCCGAGCGCGAAGGCCCGTACCCCGACCATCACCAGCGTCAGGTACAGGATCGGCGGGTGCTCGGCGGCGCGGGTGATGAGGTAGCCGCTCGCGGCCAGCAACGCGACCGCGCAGAGCGCGCTCAGGGCACCGGCGGCGACGGCCCGGCCCCAGCCCGGACCACGGGGCATGGCGAGCTGGAGGACGGAGCCGGCCAGGGCCTCCCGGCTGGTGACGCGGCTCATGCGCGCGCCCCCTGCACCGATGTGGGGCGGCCGACGTCGAGGCGGACGTCGGCCGCCGCGATGACGGCGGGCCGGTGGCTGGCGACCACGACGACGGCACCGTCGTCGGCGAGCCGCCGGATGGTCCGGACGACGTGGGCCTCGGCGTCGGCGTCCAGCGCGGAGGTCGGTTCGTCCAGCAGCACGAGTCGGGTGCCGGCGCGATCGTGCCGGTACAGCGCCCGGGCGAGGGTGACCCGCTGGGCCTGGCCGCCGGAGAGACCGGCTCCGCCGGACCCGACCTGGAGGCCCGGGTCGACTCCCAGCCCCGCCGCACCGAGCGCGCGTGTCACGGCGTCGGGCACGGGGGTCGCGCTGAGCGCGACGTTCTCGGCGATCGTGCCGCGGACGAGCCGGGGTCGCTGGTCGGACCAGCTGATGCGGTCGTCCCGCGTGGTGCCGGACTCGCCCGGCACGACGACCTGGCCCTCGTGGGGCAGGACCCCGCGGATCGCGGCGATGAGGCTCGACTTGCCGGAGCCGCTCGGCCCGGCGAGGACGACGATGGTGCCCCGGGCCGCGCGCAGGTCGACGGGGCCGATGACGACGTCGGGACGCCGGACGACGAGTCCGTCGAGCACCAGGGCGTCGGCGGCGGGCAGGGCGGAGGCGGTGCCGGCCGGTGCGCTGTGGCCGTCGTGCAGGGCGTGGTCGTCGTCGTCGAGGACGTCGAGCACGGCGGTCGAGGCCTCGACACCGTCCTGCGCCGCATGGAAGTCGGCGCCCACCTGCCGGATCGGCGCGAAGGCCTCCGGAGCCAGGACGAGCACGAACATCGCCGCACCGAGCCCGAGCGATCCGTCGACCAGCCGGATGCCGATCGTCACGGCGACCAGGGCGACGGACAGGCTCGCCGCGAGCTCGAGCGCAAACCCGCTGACGAACGAGAGCCGCAGGACGCCGAGGGTGCCACGGCGGTACTGGTCGGTGACCGTGGCGATGCGGCCGACCTGCCGCCGGGCCCGACCGAAGACCTTCAAGGTCGACAGGCCCTCGACGGCCTCGGTGAACGCGCCACCGAGGCGCGCGAGCGCGTCGGACTGTCGACGCTGCAGGCTCTGCGTGGCCAGGCCGATGAGGATCATGAACACCGGGATGACGGGCAGGGCGCAGAGCACGATCAGCCCGCTCGTCAGGTCGCCGAGGCCGATCGCCACGAGCAGCACCGGGGTGGCGACGGCCGTCAGGGCGAGCTGTGGCAGGTACCGCCCGAAGTAGGCGTCGAGGGCGTCGAGCCCGGGTCCGAGCGTCGTCGCGAACCCGGCACTCGAACGCTCCGCGAGCCACCCGGGGCCGCGCTCGGCGGCGCGTTCCAGGACGGTCCGACGCAGTTCGCGCTTCACCGTCGCGGCTGCTCGCCCCGCCAGGTCGTCGGTCGCCCAGGCGGCGACGGCGCGGAGTGCGACGGCTCCCCCGAGCAACCAGAGCGTCGGGACGAAGGCCCCGGGGACGACGCCGCCGTGGTGCACGGCGTCGACCACCTGGGTGACCGCGGCCGCGATCCCCCATGCGATCGCGATGGTGGCCACGGTGCGGAGCAGCCCCGTGGCGGCGGCGGCCGCGATGAAGCCGCGCGCTGAGCGCGACAGGCGGAGCAGACGCGGGTCGAGCGGCTTCATCGCGGGCCTGCCTAGTGCGCCGCGGCGGTGACGTGCGCCCGGGAGACGCGCTTGCGGAAGACCCAGTAGGTCCAGGCCTGGTAGGCGAACACGAGCGGCACGAAGATCAACGCCACCCAGCTCATCACCGTCAGGGTGTAGGTGCCGGACGAGGCGTTGGTCACCGTCAGGCTGTTCGCCGGGTCGACCGAGTCGGGCATCACGTTCGGGAAGATCGCGGTGAACATGGCGAGCACCACCGCGGCGATCGTCACGGCCATCAGCGTGAAGGCCCGGCCCTCGCGGCCCCAGGCGTTGCAGAGGACCGCGAGCACGAGCGCCAGTGCGGCGACGACTGAGCACACGAGCGACGCCGGGGTCGCCCGGACGAAGGCCATCGCGACCAGGAACAGCGCCGCGACGACGATCGTCAGGATGCCCGCACGGGTCGCCAGGCGCTTGGCCCGCTCGCGGATGTCGCCCTCGGTCTTCAGCGCGATGAACACGACGCCGTGCGTGAAGAACACGAGGAGCGTCGCCGCGCCGGTCAGCAGTGCGAAGGGGTTGAGGAGGTCGAACAGCGTGCCGGTGTAGTTGTGCCCGCTGTCCATCGGGATGCCGCGGACGACGTTGCCGAACGCGACGCCCCAGAGGAACGACGGGACGGCGCTGCCGACGATGATCATCAGGTCGAAGCGGCGCTTCCACGAGCGCTGCTTGTCCTGGTGGCGGTACTCGAACGACACCCCGCGGAGGATGAGCGCCGCCAGGATGAGCAGCAGCGCCAGGTAGAAGCCGGAGAACATCGTGGCGTACCACTCCGGGAACGCCGCGAACAGGCAGGCACCGGCGACGATGACCCAGGTCTCGTTGAGGTCCCAGACCGGGCCGATCGTGTTGATCATGACGCGTCGGTCGGTGTCGTCCTTCCCGAGGAACGGCAGGGCCATGCCGACGCCGAAGTCGAAGCCGTCGAGCACGAAGTAGCCGACGAAGAAGAGTCCGACGATCGCGAACCAGAGCACGGGCAGGTCCATCTCAGTACACCGTCACTTCGTGCTTGACCTCGCCGGTCGTCTCGTCGACCTCGGCCGGGGCGGCGGGTCCCTCTTGTGCGACCTTCTTGATGAGTCGGAACTCGACGACCGCCAGGGACCCGTAGATGAGCGTGAACACGACCAGCGAGATGAGGACCTCGAGCCCGGTCACGTTCGGTGAGACACCGTCGCTGGTCCGGAGCAGCCCGAACACGAGCCACGGCTGCCGGCCCATCTCGGTGAAGACCCAGCCCATGATCATCGCGGCCATCGGCAGCGGCACCGCCCAGGTGGCGACCCGCCAGACCCAGCGCTGCTGGGGGAAGCGGCCCTTGCGGGTCAGCCAGAGCCCGGCCAGGGAGACCATGACGGCGCCCACGCCGAGAGCGATCATCCAGCGGAACGACCAGTACGTGACCCAGATGACCGGCTTGTAGTTGCCCGGGCCGTAGACCTGCGTGTACTGGGCCTGCAGGTCGTTGATGCCCTCGACCGTGCCGTTGAACGTGTGCGTGGAGAGGAACGAGAGCAGGTAGGGCACCCGGATCGAGAACAGCTCGTGGACCCCGTCCGGCGTGCCGAGGGTGAAGACCGAGAACGAGGCGTCCTTGCCGGTGGCGGTGTTGTACAGCGCCTCGGCCGCGGCCATCTTCATCGGCTGGGTGTCGACCATGGTCAGGCCGAGCTGGTCGCCGGTGAGCACCGTCAGCGCGCCGGCCGCGACCATCGTCCACAGGCCGAACTTCAGCGCGGGCATCATCGTCTCGAGGTTCTGGTTGCGGGCCAGGTGCCAGCTCGCCACCGCGATGACCACCCCGGCGGCGACCATGAAGCACGCGAACAGGGTGTGCGGGAAGGCGGCGAGGGCGACCTTGTTCGTCAGCACGGCCCAGATGTCGGTGAGCTCCGCGCGGCCCTTGGCTTCGTTGATGACGTAGCCGACCGGGTGCTGCATGAACGCGTTCGCGGCGATGATGAAGTACGCCGACATGATCGTGCCGGCGCTGACGCACCACATGCTCGCGAGGTGCAGGCCCTTGGGCAGCCGGTCCCAGCCGAAGATCCAGACGCCGATGAAGGCCGCCTCGAAGAAGAACGCCAGGATGCCCTCGAGCGCGAGCGGAGCGCCGAACACGTCCCCGACGAAGCGGGAGTAGTTCGACCAGTTCATGCCGAACTGGAACTCCTGCACGATGCCGGTGACGACCCCCATCGCGAAGTTGATGAGGAAGACGCGGCCGAAGAACCGGGTGAGCTGCAGGTAGTGCGCCCGGCCCGTCCGGTACCACGCGGTCTGGAACGTCGCGACGACGACGGCCATGCCGATCGTCAGCGGGACGAACAGGAAGTGGTAGATGGTCGTGAGGCCGAACTGCCACCGCGACAGGATCAGGGGATCGAGGATGTCGTTCATGCGGCGGTACCGGTCGGGAACGCCGCGCGCTGTTGAGGCACGTCAGTTGCTTCCTGTGGAGGGGGTACTTCTGGTGGGTGTCACGCCCTCGGGACACCTCCACGGTAGCGCTGCTGACGCCCGTTCGACAAGTTGTAGAAGCCTCGTCTGCACGAACGTGCAGCGGCCCTGATCGGCACAACCGTGCCGAACGGATGTGCTCCGGGAACGACGACAGGCGCCGGGCTGATGCCCGACGCCTGTCGTCTGGAGGACGAGGACCCGCTGCCTACAGCAGGCCCTTGTCCGTCAGGAACTCCTTGGCGATGGTCGACGCCTTCTCCTTGTCGGCCGTGCTCTTGGCGTTCAGCGAGATGAGCTCGTCGGTCGTCAGGACCTTGCTCACCTTGTCGATGTCAGCAGCGGCCTTGTCGCTCACCTTGCTCGACACGACGGGCGTGACGTTCTGCGGCAGGATCAGGTTCTTCGGGTCCGTCAGCGAGACGAAGTCGTTCGCCTTGATGCTCGGGTCCGCGCTGTAGATGTCGGCGAGCTGGACGGTGCCGTCCTTGAGGGCCTTCACGGTCAGGGCTCCGCCGGAGTCCTCGATCGCCTTGAAGTCGACGTCGACCCCGTACTCGGACTTCAGGCCGTTCGGCCCGTACGGCCGGGTCTGGAACTCGGAGTTGGCACCGACGGTGAGCGAGTCCTTGACCTTCGACAGGTCGGACAGGCTCGTGACGTCGTACTTCTCCGAGAAGGCCTTGGTGACGGTGTAGCTGTCCTGGTCGGTGGCCTCGGCGGAGTCGAGGGCACGGAGCCCCTTCGGCAGCGACTCCTTGAGCCCGGACGCGATCTCCGACGCGGTCTTCGCGGTCGACTTCTTGTCGTAGTACTGCAGCAGGTTGCCGCTGTACTCCGGCATGACGTCGATGGCGCCCTTCTGCAGCTGCGGGAGGTACACCTCGCGCTGACCGATGTTGTAGTTGCGCTTGACGTCGAAGCCGTCCTTCTCGAGGACCTGGGCGTAGAGCTCGGCGATGATCTCGTTCGAGTAGTACTGCTGCGAGCCGATGACGATGGTCTTCGAGTCGGACGAGGCGCTCGAACCGCTGTCGAGCGGGTTGCTGGACGCGCAGCCGGCGAGGGCGGCGACGACGCCGACCGCCAGCGCGGCTGCGACGCCGACGCGGATCTTGGGTGCTGTGATCACGAGGGGTTTCCTTCCGGGATGGGATTGCGGGCTCGCTCGCGCGATCCCTTGCGTCGCCCGGCTTCCCGGCCGGAGACGCCCGCGGGCACCACCACCCGTTGCAGCAGGGAGAAGACGATCTCGAACGCGATCGCGAGTGCGATCACGAGGATGGAGGCGCCGAGCATCATGGCGTAGTCCTGGGTCTTGAGCCCGAGGAACACGTACCCGCCGAGTCCGCCGGAACCGACGTAGGCGGCGAGCGTCGCGGTGGCCACGACCTGGAGCACGGCCGCACGGATGCCACCGATGAGCAGCGGGAGCCCGAGCGGGATCTCGACCTTCGACAGGATCTGCCAGCCGGTCATGCCCTGCGCGCGGGCGGCGTCGACCGTGACGGGGTCGACGGACTCGATGCCGGCGTAGGCACCGGCGAGCACCGAAGGGATCGCCAGGACGACGAGCGCCAGGAGCGGTGCCTGCAGGTTCACGCCGAGCAGCAGCCCGAACAGGGTCAGCACGCCGAGGGTCGGCAGGGCACGGATGCCGCCGGACAGGGCGATCGCGAGACCACGGGCGCGACCGGTGTGGCCGATCAGGTAGCCGAGCGGCACCGCGATGACCGAGGCGATGAGCACCGCGAGCAATGAGATCCACACGTGCTCCCACAGCCGCGCGGGGATGGGGTTGAAGCCGGTGTAGTTGGCGGGGTCGAAGACCCAGCCGAAGGCCTGTCCGATGATCACGAGGCGACCTCCGCTGCCTGCAGCACCCGACGGGCCTGGCGTCTGGACACGGACGTCTTCCGGGTCCAGGGCATGACCAGGCGTCCGAGCACCACGAGCAGGCCGTCGACCGCGAACGCGAGGACGAGCACCATCACGATGCCGGCGACGATCTCCTCGGTGATGCCACGCCCGATGCCGTCGGTGAAGAGCGAGCCGAGGCTGGTGATCCCGAGGACCGCGCCGACGGTGGTGAGCGAGATCGTCGAGACGGCCACGACCCGCAGACCGGCGAGGAGCACCGGTCCGGCCAGGGGCAGGTCGACGCGGAAGAACCGCTGGACGCCCGAGTACCCCATCGCGGTGGCAGCCCCGGTCGTCGCGCTGTCGACGGACTCGAGCCCGTCGACCGTCGACCGGACCATGAGCGCCAGGCCGTACAGCGTCAGGCCGATCACGACGTTCGCGGGGTCCTGCAGGCCGGTGCCGATGAGGCTGGGCAGGGCGATGAAGAGCGGCAGCGACGGGATCGCGTAGAGCAGCCCGGCGAAGGTCACGATGCCGCCGCCGACGCCACGGGTGACGCGCTTGCTGCCGGGACGTCGGAGGCGGACGACGAGCCAGCCGATCGGGATCGACAGCACGAAGCTGATGACGATGGGCGGCAGGGCGATCGCCAGGTGCGCCACGGTGTCGTCCCCGATCGTGTCGAGGTTCGACAGCACCCAGTTCACCTCAGGCCCCCACCCTGCGCCGGAGCACCCGGGGCGTCGTCAGACGCTCCGGCCTCGTCGGTCGCGGGCAGGGTGGACGGCACGGCAGCGGCGGCGTCGACCACCGCCACGGGACCGGTCAGGACTCCGGCGGCACGGCCGTCGCCGTCGACGACGATCGGGCCGGTCGGCGTCTGCTCGATGCGCAGTGCGCGTCGGCCACGGCCGGCCCCGATGAAGTTGGCGACGAAGTCGTCGGCCGGCTCGGAGAGGATCTCGGCGGGGGTGCCCATCTGGGCGATCTCCCCGCCCTTCTTGAGGATGACGACCTGGTCGCCGAGCTTGAAGGCCTCGTCGATGTCGTGCGTGACGAAGACCACGGTCTTGCCGAGCTCGCGCTGCAGGCGGATGAGCTCGTCCTGCAGGTCGCTGCGGACCAGCGGGTCGACGGCGCCGAACGGCTCGTCCATCAGCAGGATGTTCGGGTCGACGGCCAGGCCGCGCGCGACGCCGACACGCTGCTGCTGTCCGCCCGAGAGCTGCGAGGGGTACCGGTCGGCGAAGGCACGGTCCAGCCCGACGGTGTCCATCAGCTCGAGTGCGCGCTGGCGGGCGTCCTGCTTGGACACGCCCGTCAGGAGCGGCACCGTGGCGATGTTGTCGGCGACCTTGCGGTGCGGCAGCAGTCCGGCGTTCTGCATCACGTAGCCGATGCTGCGGCGGAGCTTGACCGGATCGACGCCGGCGACGTCGTCGCCGTCGATCGACACGGAGCCCGACGAGGGGTCGACCATGCGGTTGATCATGCGGAGCAACGTCGTCTTGCCACAGCCGCTGGACCCGACGAAGACCGTCGTGGTGCGGGAGGGGATGACGAGGTCGAACCGCTCGACGGCGTTGGTGCCGTCCGGGTACGTCTTGCGCACCGAGCGGAATTCGATCATGGGGTGGGTGCCCTTCTGGTGGGAGGTAGCCCGACTCCGAGTGAGAGTACCCGTCACCACCGACACCGGTTGCGTCCGGTGACGAACCGTGACCAAATCGGGGCGTCGACCGCCCTGCCGGCGGTGACCCCGGGGCGGCGGAGGCCCCGGGAACGACGCCACCCGCGCCTCCTGGCAGGAGTCGCGGGTGGCGGGTGGTCCGGTTGGCGCACGGCGTGTCGGACGGGCGGGTCGACGGTCAGGAGGCCGCGATCACCGATTCCATGTAGCTGCGCGTCATCGTGCGGTAGGCCTCGATCAGGGGCCGGTCCGGGTGGTCCCGGTCGCGGTGGGCGCGTGCCAGGACGGCGTGGCCGGACTCGGCCAGGACGACCCAGGCACGGGCGACCGTCTCGTTCTCCGGCACGCCGAAGCGCTCGCGCATGATCCCGCCGACCGCGCCGCCGAGGGCGGCCATGCGGTCCTCGTCGTCGCCGACACCGGACTCTGCGGCGTCACCGAAGCGGATCGCCCGGAAGCCGGGCTCGGTGCGGTACATCTCCGACGTCATCTCGATGAAGGCGTCGCAGGCGGCCTGCCAGGTGGTGGCGCCGGAGGTCTCGAGGGCTTCGAGGAACTTCTCCGCGAGACGCTGCGTGCAGCGGATCGCGAGGGCCTCGACGACCGCGATGCGGTCCGGGAAGTAGCGGTAGACGGTGCCGATCGACGCCCCTGCCCGTTCGGCGACCATTGCGGTCGTGAGCCGTTCGAACCCGATCTCGTCGATGACCGCTGCTGCGGCGTCGAGGAGTCCGGAGAGGCGTGCCGAACTGCGGGCTTGGACCGGCTCGTTCCTGAGCAGTGATGATCCCCCCGGCAGTGCGTTCGTGACCTCGGTGACGAGCACGTGTTCTCCTTCTCGCAGTGAGCGCGGGCTGATTGTCTGACGGGGCAACTCTCGCAGAGACCGGCTGGAACATCCCTGCGATTCCCGGGGTGTCGAACTCCGCTCGTCGACAACCGGACAGTGGCGCATGGGATGATGGCCCGATGCCCGACCCGAGGTCCCATGAGCTGTCGCTGGCCGAGCCGATCCTCCACCGGGCCGCCCGGATCGAGGACGCCGTCCAGGAGTTCCGTGAACAGCGTGCCAGACGCCACGGTCTCGTGCCGACCGTCATCCCGTACACCGGGTACGGCGCTCCCGGGTGGATCCGGGTCCTCTGCCGGGTGCTGTTGACCCGCCGCGGACTGGCCTCGGACGCATCCTTCACGGGGGTGCGCGGCTGGAAGACCTTCACGAGCGTCGCGGTGGACCACGCCGAGGTCACCGTCACTGCCGGCGGTTCGACGCACACGGTGCAGTCCGACCGCGGCGGCGTCGTCGACACGATCGTGCCGATCGACCTGGAGCCGGGCTGGCACACGATCCGGCTGTCGGCGGGTGGGCAGCGCGAGGCCGAGGCGGACGTCTTCGTCGTGCACCCGGACACGCGCTTCGGCCTGCTCTCCGACATCGACGACACCGTGATGGTCACCGCGCTCCCCCGCCCGATGCTCGCGGCCTGGAACTCCTTCGTCGTCACCGAGCACGCACGACGCCCGGTCCCCGGCATGAGCGTGCTGTACGAACGCGTCCTCGCGCAGCACGCCGGTTCGCCCTCGGTGTACCTGTCCACGGGGGCGTGGAACGTCGCGCCGACGCTGCAGCGCTTCCTGACCAGGAACATGTACCCGTCCGGCACACTGCTGCTCACCGACTGGGGCCCGACGCACGACCGCTTCTTCCGGAGCGGGCAGCTGCACAAGCACGACAACCTGCGGCGCCTGGCGCGGGACTTCCCCGACGTCCGCTGGCTGCTCGTCGGCGACGACGGCCAGCACGACGAGGCCCTCTACGGCGAGTTCGCCCGTGAACACCCCGACAACGTGGCCGGTGTCGCGATCCGCCAGCTCTCCACGAGCGAGGCCGTCCTCGCCGGTGGTCGTTCCCGCGCGCAGGAACGCTCGCGGGACTCGGCGGCCCCGTGGGTGTACGCCCCGGACGGCGCAGGACTGTGGGCCGAGCTCGGGCGGGTCGGGCTCGTCGAGCTCGACTGAGCCGGTCCGGCCCGGGTCGCTGAGCCCATCTTCAGCGCTCGGTCGCCCAGACGGGTTGACGCCCGATGCCGGGTGGTTCGATTGGCGCATGACACAGCGCATCGAGGACCACGCGATGATCGGCGACTGCTACTCCGCCGCCCTGGTCGACCGAGCCGGGACCATCGACTGGATGTGTCTGCCGCGCTTCGACAGCTCGTCCACGTTCGCGGCCCTGCTCGGCGACGAGCACGACGGGCACTGGACCCTCCACCCGACCGACCCCGAGGCCACCGCCGAGCGGCGCTACGAGGAGGACACCCTCGTCCTCACGACGATCTGGACCACCGCGTCCGGCGTCGTCGAGGTCACGGACTTCATGCCGATCGGTGCGCACCGAGCCGCGGTCGTCCGGCGGGTCCGAGGTCTGCAGGGGTCCGTCGAGATGCGGCAGACGCTGCGCATCCGCTTCGACTACGCCTCGGCGCTCCCCTGGGTGCGGCAGATCGGGGACGACGACGACCCCGCCCTCGTCGCCACCGCCGGGCCGGGATCGGTCATCGTGCGGGGTGTCCGGTTCCGCGCCGACGACCACCGGCACGTCGCGACCACGACGATCCACGACGGTGACGTGCTCGACACCGAGCTCACCTGGTACCCGTCGCACCGGGAGCCGCCGGAGCCGCTCGACGTGACACCCGCGCTGGCAGCGACGACCGCCTGGTGGCGCGCGTGGGCCGGCAAGACCCGCGTCGAGGGACCGTACGCGGACGCCACCCGCCGGTCCCTGCTGCTCCTCCGCGCGATGACCCACGCCGAGACCGGTGGGGTCGTGGCCGCGGTCACGACGAGCCTGCCGGAGGACCCGGGTGGCGAACGCAACTGGGACTACCGCTACGTGTGGCTCCGCGATGCCTCGCTCACCCTGGCGTCCCTCATCGCCCACGGGTACCGCGACGAGGCCACCCACTGGCGCGGCTGGCTGCTCCGGGCCATCGCTGGCGACCCCGCCGACGTGCAGATCATGTACGGCATCGCCGGTGAACGCGAACTCGCCGAGCGGGAGCTCGACCACCTCGCCGGGTACGCGCACTCCACGCCCGTCCGGATCGGCAACGGCGCCTCGACGCAGTACCAGGGTGACGTCTTCGGCGAGGTCCTCGCGGCACTGCACGACGCCCGCGAGCTCGGTGTCGAGGAGAACGCCGACTCCTGGGCACTGCAGCGCGCACTGCTCGGGTTCGTCGAGCAGCACTGGCAGGAGCCCGACAACGGCATCTGGGAGATGCGCGGGCCCCGACGTTCGTTCACGCACTCCCGCGCGATGATCTGGGCGGCGTTCGACCGCGGGGTCGCTGCCGTGGAGGAGTTCGGGCTCGAGGGTCCCGTCGAACGGTGGCGGGAACTCCGCAGTGCCGTCCGCGCCGAGATCGACGAGCACGGCTGGAACGCCGAGCGTGGCGCCTTCCGGCAGCACTACGACACCGACGAGGTCGATGCGAGCCTGCTCGTCCTGCCGCAGATCGGGTACTGCAAGGCGACCGACCCGCGCATGCTCGGCACGGTCGCCGCCATCGAGCAGGACCTGCGCGTCGGCTCCGACGGCCTCGTGCTGCGCTACCGCACGTCCGCGGGGTTCGACGGGCTGTCCGGCAGCGAGCACCCGTTCCTCGCCTGCTCGTTCTGGCTCGTGGAGCAGTACGCCGCGTCAGGCCGGATCGAGGACGCCGAACGACTCATGGACGTGCTGGTCGGGTACGCCAACGACGTCGGCATGCTGTCGGAGGAGATCGACGTCGCGACGGGCCACCACATCGGCAACACCCCGCAGGCGCTGAGCCACCTGACGCTCGTGTCGGCCGCTGACGCGATCCAGCGGGCACGCGGTGCGGGCTCCGGGCACCGCACGCGGATCCCCCAGCACGACGGTGGCACGCGCGCCGCCGCGGGCGTGGGTGGCTTCGCCGGCACGCCCGCCTGAGCGGGGGGCGCGGGGCGTAGCGGGTCCGATCGCGCGTAGCGGGTCGAATCGCGCGTAGGGGGCCGTTCGGTCCCACCTGCCACGCGCGATCCCACTTTCCACTGCGCGTGCGATGGGAAGGAACGTCGCCCCGCCGACGCCCGCACAGACAGACGGGAGGCCCGGTGCCAGCTGGCACCGGGCCTCCCGTCTGTACGGTGTGCCCGTTCAGGGCACGGGGTGACTCAGGAGGACGACTCCCAGTCCGCGGGACCGCGCGAACCGGCGCGGTACTCCTCGAGGGGGACGTCGTTCGCCTTCCACGCGGCGACGACCGGCTCGACGATCTCCCAGCAGCGCTCGGCCACGTCGCCGCGGATGGAGAGCAGCGGGTCGTCGTGGAAGATGCCGTTGAGGACCTCGCCGTACGGGGTGAGCTCGCCGTCGCTGAACGAGGAGGACAGCGTGACCTGGCCCATCTCGAACGGGTTGCCGCCACCGTTGGCCGAGACGGTCAGCTCGATCTCGTCCGGGTTCAGCACGATGCGGAGCGTGTCCGTCTTCGGACGACCGCTCAGGCCGGAAGGCAGGCGCGGGACCGGCTTGAAGGTGATGAGGACTTCCTTGCGGCTGTTGCCGAGGGCCTTGCCGGAGCGCAGGGTGAACGGGACGCCCTTCCAGCGGGCGGTGTCCACCTCGACGGAGATCTCGGCGAGGGTCTCGGTCTGACGCGAGGGGTCGACGCCGTCCTCCTCCTGGTACGAGGGGAGGTCCTTGCCGTCGATCGTCCCAGCCGTGTAGACGGCGCGACGCGAGGCGATCTTGGCGTCGTCGCCCTTGAGCTGCGTCGAGCGCAGCGCACGGGCGAGGGACGAGCGGAACTCGACCGAGTCGATCTCGGCCGGGGCGTCCATCGTCACGATGCCGAGGATCTGCAGCAGGTGCGACTGGATCATGTCGACCATCGCGCCGGCCTCGTCGTAGTACTGCGCGCGGTTCTCGAGCCCGAGGGTCTCGTCGTAGAAGATGTCGACCTTCTCGATGTTCTCCGCGTTCCAGATGGGCTCGAACAGGCGGTTCGCGAAGCGCAGACCGATGATGTTCAGGACCGTGGTGCGACCGAGGAAGTGGTCGGTGCGGTGGACGCGGTCCTCGGGGACGAGCTTCAGCACCGTCTCGTTGAGGGCCTTGGCGCTGGCGACGTCGGTGCCGAAGGGCTTCTCGAACGCGAGGGTGGTGCCCTGCGGGAGCTCGACGTGCTCGAGCGCCTCGCAGATGTCCGAAGCGATCTGCGGCGGGAGCGCGAAGTAGAGGATCGGCTCGTTGTCCGCGGCAGCGAGGAGGGCCTCGAGGTGCTTCGGGTCGGTCGGGTCGCCCTGGATGAACGTCGTCGACTCGAGGGTGGCGTCGACCTCCGGGCCCTTGACGTCCTGCGAGGCGAAGGACGTCGTGACGATGTCCTTCCACTTCTCGGGGCTGCGCTCGCTGCGGCCCGTGCCGATCAGCTGCACGGGGACGGCGCGGCCGCTCTGCAGGAACGTGCCGAGACCCGGCAGGAGCAGGCGGGAGGCGAGGTCGCCCGTCGCGCCGAAGATGATGAGAGTGCGCTTGTCGGTCACCGGGGGTGACTCCTTTCGCGAGGTGGATGGGTCCGCGTGGCTCAAGCCGCGGTCGGACCGGTTGATTCCCCAGGCCGGAACGCTGTCACGATCCACAGCCGGGAAGGTCGTCCGGACGCAGTTCGGGCGGCACCAGGTGGTGCCGCCCGAAGTGCGTCAGGTGCGGGTCAGTGCCCGAAGTTGCCGCGGTAGTACTCGAAGACCCAGCCGACGAGCGTGACCGTCACCAGCGCGACGCCGATCGGGACGATCCAGAGGCCGGCTGCGACCCCGAGGAAGATGATCGAGACCGAGGCTGCCAGGAGGATGGGCCACCACGACCACGGGCTGAAGTGCCCGAGCTCGGCGTCGCCGTCCTCGATGTTGGCGTCTTGACGGTCCTCGGGCAGGTCCCCGCCCTGGGCCGACAGCACGCGCTGCAGGTAGAAGGCGATGAACGCCGACATGATCCCGACGAGGCCGATGCCCATCGTGCCGACCGGCTCCCACCCACCGTGGTTGAGGCGGAACCAGATCGTGTACGCGGCGTCCGCGAGGATGAAGAACCCGAAGAGGATCCAGAACAGGTTGACGTTGGCGCGCATGGCCTTACTTCACCTCGCCCTTCGCGGCGTCGTAGGTCGGAGCATCGGGAGCGTCCTTCGCAGGACCCACACCGATCGGCACACCCGCTTCGGGGTGGTTCAGGTCGAACGCCGGGGACTCCGAGCGGATACGCGGGATCGACGTGAAGTTGTGTCGCGGCGGCGGGCAGGAGGTCGCCCACTCGAGCGAACGGCCGTAGCCCCACGGGTCGTTGACGGCCACCTTCGGAGCGTTCCGCGCAGTGACGTAGACGTTGAAGATGAACGGCAGGAACGAGATGCCGAGGATCATCGCGCCGATGGTCGACAGCTGGTTCATCCAGGTGAAGCCGTCGTTCGGCAGGTAGGTCGCGTAGCGACGCGGCATGCCGATGACGCCCAGCCAGTGCTGGATCAGGAACGTGGTGTGGAACCCGACGAACAGCAGCCAGAAGTGGATCTTGCCGAGACGCTCGTTCAGCATGCGCCCGGTCCACTTCGGCCACCAGAAGTAGAAGCCGGAGAACATGGCGAACACGACGGTGCCGAATACCACGTAGTGGAAGTGCGCCACGACGAAGTACGAGTCGGACACGTGGAAGTCGAGCGGCGGCGAAGCCAGGATGACGCCCGTGAGCCCACCGAACGTGAACGTGATCAGGAAGCCGATGGCCCACAGGATCGGGGTCTCGAAGGTGACCGAGCCGCGCCACATCGTGCCGACCCAGTTGAAGATCTTCACGCCGGTCGGGACCGCGATGAGCATCGTCATGAGCGAGAACCACGGCAGCAGCACCGAACCGGTGACGTACATGTGGTGCGCCCACACCGTGACCGAGAGGGCCGCGATGGAGATGGTCGCGTAGACGAGGGTCTTGTAGCCGAAGATCGGCTTGCGGCTGAAGACCGGGAAGACCTCGGAGACGATGCCGAAGAACGGCAGCGCGATGATGTAGACCTCGGGGTGCCCGAAGAACCAGAAGAGGTGCTGCCAGAGCAGCGCTCCACCGTTGGCCGGGTTGAACACCTGGGCGTCGAACACCCGGTCGAGACCGAGGCCGAAGAGTGCGGCGGCGAGGACCGGGAAGGCCATCAGCACGAGGAGCGACGTCACGAGGGTGTTCCACGTGAAGATCGACATGCGGAACATCGTCATGCCGGGGGCGCGCATGGTGATGATCGTCGTGATGAAGTTCACGGCACCGAGGATCGTCGAGAAGCCGGTGAGGCCGAGCCCGAAGACCCAGAGTGTCCCGCCGAGCCCTGGTGTGAACGTCGTGTCACTCAATGGGGCGTAGGCGAACCAGCCGAACGACGCGGCGCCCTGCGGGGTGAGGAAGCCACCGACGGCGATGAGGCCACCGAAGAAGTAGAGCCAGAACGCGAAGCCGTTGAGTCGCGGGAAGGCGACGTCGGGGGCACCGATCTGCAGCGGCATGATCGCGTTCGCGAAGCCCGAGAACAGCGGCGTCGCGAACAGCAGCAGCATGATCGTGCCGTGCATCGTGAAGAGCTGGTTGTACTGCTCCTTCGTCGCGACGAGCTGCAGCCCGGGCTCGAAGAGCTGCGCACGGATGACGAGTGCCATCACGCCGGCGAGCAGGAAGTACAGGAACGACGTGATCAGGTACATGTACCCGATCGTCTTGTGGTCGGTGGAGGTGATCCACCGGACGATGATGTTGCCCTTCCGACCGACCTTGGACGCCTGGAAGTCCGGCGTCGCGGTGCTGGTCGGTTGGCCGACGAATGACGTTGTCATCTGGCGAGCCCCTACTTGTCGTCGCTCGACGCCGTGACGGGCGCCTTGTTGTCAGGCTGGTTCGTGTTGGTGTTGTACTCGTCGCCGAGCAGGCCCACCTTGCCCTGGTCGGTCAGGGTGTCGAGGTACGCCTGGTAGTCAGACGACGACACGACCTTGACCTGGAAGAGCATGAGGGAGTGGTACTCGCCGCAGAGCTCGGCGCACTTGCCCTGGTAGGTCCCGATCTTCTGCGGGATGAAGTACTCGTAGTTCGTCTTGCCGGGGAGCATGTCCTTCTTGTACAAGAAGTCGATGACCCAGAAGGAGTGGTCGACGTCACGCGAGTCGAGCTCGATCTTGACCTTCTTGTCGACGGGCAGGTACAGCGTCGGCAGCTGCGACTCGTCGATCGCCCCGTTGGCGTTCTCTTCTTCCTGGGCCTGGATGCCCTGATAGTAGACACTCTTCGAGGGGTCGTTCTGGTTGATGTAGTTGAAGTCCCAGCCCCAGCGCTTGCCGTAGACGTGCACCGTGGTGTCCGGCTGTGCGAAGGGCTTCTCGATCGCGGCCTGGTCCTTGGCGGTGAAGGCGAAGAAACCCAACACGAGGATGAGCGGCACGATCGTGTAGAAGATCTCGAGCGGCATGTTGTACCGCATCTGCACCGGGAGGCCGGTCTGGCCCTTCCGACGGCGGTAGACGATGGCGGCCCAGATGATCAGACCCCAGACGATGAGCCCCACCGCGAGCAGGACGATCCAGCTCGTGGTCCACAGGCCGACGACGCGGCTCGTGTGGTTGGTGACGTCCTTCGTCCCTTCCGTCCCGGGGAGCCATCCGTTGAGCTGCTGCTGCGAGCAGCCAGCCAGTGCGATGACCAGACCGACGGCCACCGGGACGGCCGCCCAACGTATACGGCGATTCGAACGCACTGTTACCTCTCGGAAAGACGTGGAAGCGAGAGCGCAGCCTGTCGTTGCCGACAGCGAGCCGCTGTGAGGCGACGCATGACTGGTTCCCAGCTTGGTTGGAACACTCCTAGCTTACTCGCAGCCGGTGACAGCGAGTGCACGCCCGACACGCGTGGTGGACTCTCGCGCACCCTCGAAGCAGGGTTTTCCCCAGGTCATCCGCGAGATGTCCGAGATCGGCGACGTCGCCACGCCGGACGACGAACGAGGAGCGACCGTGGTGGTCGCTCCCCGTTCGGGCGTTGCTCGTGGTGGGCTCAGTGGAAGCTGTCGCCGCACGCGCAGCTGCCCTGCGCGTTGGGGTTGTCGATCGTGAAGCCCTGCTTCTGGATGGTGTCCTCGAAGTCGATCGTCGCACCGTCGAGGTACGGGACGCTCATCTTGTCGACGACGACCTCGACACCGTCGAACTCGGCGGTGGTGTCACCGTCGAGCAGGCGCTCGTCGAAGTAGAGCTGGTAGATCAGGCCCGAGCAGCCACCGGGCTGTACGGCCAGGCGCAGGCGGAGGTCGTCGCGGCCTTCCTGCTCGAGGAGGCTCGCCACCTTGCCAGCGGCGGCGTCACTGAGCAGGACCCCGTGCGACGGGACGGCCGTGGTGACGGCTTCGGTCGTGATGGTGTCGCTCATGAGCGCCTCCTTCTGGGCGGTGCGGTCACCGCGCCTCGTCGTCGATTGTAAGCACCCCCACCGACGGAACGCACATGCCCGTCGCATGCTGTGGAGGACATGCACGGTTCCACCTGCCGGGGGCGAGCGGACGGGACCGGTCGACCCGGGCCTCCCGTCCGGTGTCCGCGCTCAGGCGCGCGTCGCGAGCCGGGCCAGCAGGATCGTCTCGGAGGCGACCGCGCGATGCAGCACACCCAGGTGCTGCGACTCGTTCGGGCTGTGCGCGCGCGTGTCGGGGTCCTCGACGCCCGTCACCAGGATCTGGGCCTCGGGGAACTCGGCGGCGAGGTCGGAGACGAAGGGGATCGAGCCGCCGATGCCCTGCTCGACCGGCTCGGCGCCCCAGCCCTCGGCCATGGCGGTCCTGGCCTCCTTGACGGCCCAGCCACTGGTGTCCACCAGGAAGCCGTCGCCGGCGTCGGGCTCGCTGAGCTCGACGCGGGCGCCGAACGGGGTGTGGGAACGGATGTGCCGCTCGACGGCCGCCGCGGCGTCGGTCGCGCTCTGGCCCGGGGCGACCCGCACCGACACGCGCGCGCTGACGGTGGGCAGCAGCGTGTTGGACGCGTTCGCCACGCTCGGGACGTCCATGCCGGTGACCGTGATCGACGGCTGGAACCACATGCGCGAGAGCACGTCGCCGGTGCCGACCGGGCGCACGCCGGACACGAGGGCGGCGTCGGCGGCGAGCTCGTCCTCGGAACGCGCGGGGACGGGGGCGTCGTACGCGGTCAGGCCCTCGACCGCGACCGAACCGGCGTCGTCGTGCAGGGAGCTGAGGAGCCGGACCATCGGGAGCATGGCGTCGGGGGCCGCTCCCCCGAACATGCCGCTGTGGCTGGCGTGCTCGAGCGTCGTGACGGTCAGCTTGAAGGTCACGTTGCCGCGGAGGGACACGGTGATCGCGGGGACCTCGGTGGACCAGTTGTCGCTGTCGGCCACGACGATGACGTCCGCGGCGAGGTGCTCCTTCTGCTCCCGCAGGAAGGTGCGGAACGAGCGGGAGCCGAACTCCTCCTCGCCCTCGACGAACAGCACGATGCCGAGGTCGAGGTCGTCCCCGAAGCGGGCGTGCAGCGCGCGGAGCGAGGCGATGTGCGTCATCACGCCGGCCTTGTCGTCCGAGGCGCCGCGGCCGTAGAGCCGGTCCCCACGCAGCGTCGGCTCAAACGGCGGGGTCTCCCAGAGCGCGTCGTCGCCCTGCGGCTGCACGTCGTGGTGGGCGTAGAGCATCACGGTCGGCTTGCCGTTCCTGGCAGGCCGGACGGCCAGCACGGCGGGCTGCCCGAGCTCGACGCCGGCGTGCTCGGTGCCCTCGGCATCGCTGGCGCCGTCGGGCGTGTCACCGGACACCGCGGACCGCACGATCCGGACCGACTCGAACACGCCGGTGTCCCGCGCGAGGTCGGCGACCGCCTCGGCACTGCGCCGCACGGCCGACGCGTCGAACGCGGACCATGACACCGACGGGATCCGCACCAGCGCGGAGAGGTCGGCGATCGTCCGGGGCAGGTCGCCGTGGACCTGTTCGCGGAGGGCGTCGAGCAGCTCGGGGTCGGTCGCGGGCGCGGACTGTGCGGTGTCGGTCATGCCCGGTAATCTAGAGGACACCATCGTCGGGCTGTTCCCCGGCGCACCGCTCACCGACCAGCAGGAATCACCGTGGCGAAGGCAGCACCCAAGACCAACACGACAGTCAACCCCTCGGAAGAGGAACTGCTCGAGCAGGGCAAGGGTCGTCCCACCCCGTCCCGTCGTGAGCGAGAGGCAGCCAACCGCCGTCCGCTCGTGGGCAACTCCCCCGTGGACAAGAAGGCAGCGCGTGCACGCCTCAACAGCGAGCGCGAGAAGGCCCGCGTCGGCATGGCCAACGGCGAGGAGCGCTACCTCCCGGCGAAGGACCGAGGCGAGCAGCGCCGGTTCGTCCGCGACACCATCGACGCCCGCTGGAACGTGGGCGAGGTGATGATGCCCGTCCTCGTGCTGTTCCTGATCGTGGGCTTCGCCGCACCGCAGACCCCGATCGCGTCCTACTCCCTGCTGGTGATCTGGGCGTTCGTCGCGCTGTTCCTCATCGACTGCGTGGTGCTCTGGCTGATGCTGCGCAAGAAGATCACCGCGAAGTTCGGCGAGTTCCAGTCGCGGACCTTCTTCTACATCCTGACCCGGGCGTGGCAGCTGCGGTTCCTGCGGCTGCCGAAGCCCCAGGTCAAGCGCGGGCAGTACCCCGCCTGACCCCGAGTCTGAGAAGCGCCACCGGCATCGCCGGTGGCGCTTCGTCGTTCCCGGCGGCGGGGGCCGGCGGCCAAGGCGGTGGCCGGTGGCGGGCGGCCGGCGGCCGGTGGCCGGTGGCCGGTGGCGGGCGGCCGGCGGCCGGCGTCCAAGGCGGTGAGATCGCACTTCGTGTCGGGTCAGGGGTCGCCGAGGCGACACGGAATGCGATCTCACCGAGGTCTCGGGGCCGGGGCCGGGACGCGCCGGAACGGAGGCTCGGTGCCGGGCCGGTGGGGAGCCTCCCGTCCGGCGAGTGGTCGCGAGACCCCGGGTGCACACCGGCCACCGACCGTTGGTCGCGCGGCACGCGCGCGACGCGGCTCGACCACCCGGCGAACCTGAGCGGGGACTCGCGGCCGGTCAGCGCCGCCGACTGCCGCCCGCGGCGGTGAGATCGCACTTCGTGTCGGGTCGCCACCTGCGGAGGCGACACGGAATGCGATCTCACCGCGATCTCGGGGCCGAGACGCGCCGGACCGGAGGCTCGGCGCCGGGCCGGTGGGGAGCCTCCCGTCCGGCGAGGGGTCACGACACCCCGGGTGCGCACCGCCGACCGGCCACCGACCGTCGGTCGCGCGGCACGCGCGCGACGCGGCTCGACCACCCGGCGAACCTGAGCAGTGTGTCGCGACCGGTTGGCGCGGCCGGCGGCCACTCGCGGCGGTGAGATCGCACTTCGTGTCGGGTCGCCACCTGCTGAGGCGACACGAACTGCGATCTCACCGAGGCCGGGGCCGGGACGTGCGTCAGCGCTGCGCGCGACGCAACCGCTTCCGGCGCAGCCGGTTGATCCGTGTGGCCCAGGTCGGCCCCTCGTAGAGGAACGCCGTGTAGCCCTGCACGAGCGTGGCACCGGCCTCGATCCGGGCCTGGACGTCGGCCTCCGTGGTGACGCCACCGACGGCGATCACGCAGAAGTCCGCCGGCACGACGGCCCGCACGCGCCGGAGCACGTCGAGCGAACGCGACGCGAGTGGCGCCCCGGACAGTCCCCCGGCGCCCATGGCGGCCACGTCGGCCTCGGGCGTGGTCAGTCCGGAGCGCTCGATCGTGGTGTTGTTCGCGATGACGCCGGCGAGCCCGAGGTCGACGGCGAGACCGGCGATCGCGTCGATCTGATCGTCGGTCAGGTCCGGCGCGATCTTGACGAGGACGGGCACGCGGCCGGCGGACTCGTGCACCGCGGCGAGCAGGGGGCGGAGCTGGTCGAGCTCCTGCAGTCCGCGCAGTCCGGGCGTGTTGGGCGAGCTGACGTTGACGGCGAGGTAGTCCGCGAACGGGGCCAGGAGCCGCGTCGACTCGAGGTAGTCGTCGACGGCGTCGGCGACGTCCACGACGCGGCTCTTGCCGATGTTGACGCCGATGACCGGGCGACCCGGGTTGCGTCGCGCCCGCTCGAGTCGTCGAGCGGCGGCTGCGGCGCCGTGGTTGTTGAAGCCCATCCGGTTGATCAGCGCGCGGTCGGCGATGAGCCGGAAGAGCCGGGGCTTGTCGTTGCCGGGCTGGGGCTTCGCGGTGATCGTGCCGACCTCGACGTGCCCGAAGCCGAGCAGGCCGAGCCCGGCGATCCCCTTGGCGTTCTTGTCGAACCCGGCGGCCAGGCCGAAGCGGGACGGGAAGTGGATGCCCATCGTCGTGACGCCGTCAGCGGCCGAGGGACGGGAGTACCGCTCGACGACCCCGGCGAGGAACGGCACCCGCGGCAGCCACCGGATGACCGCGAACGCGACGTGGTGCGCCCGCTCAGGGTCCATGTTGGCGAACACCGCGCGGAAGACCACGCCGTAGCCGACGCGGACGCACCGTTCGGCGATGTTCGTCACGCGTCCGCCCCGGTGGTCGCCGTGCGCGGGCCGTCGTGGTGGTCGATGCGGAGCTGACCGATCGCTGACTCGAAGTCCTCGAGCGAGTCGAACGCCTGGTAGACGCTGGCGTAGCGGAGGTAGGCGACCTCGTCGAGCTCACGCAACGGGTCGAGGATCGCCAGGCCGATGTCGTTGGCGTCGATCTGGCTGGCCCCGGAGGACCGCACGATCTCCTCCACGCGCTGCGCGAGCACCGCCAGGTCGGAGTCGGTGACGGGTCGTCCCTGGCACGCCTTGCGCACGCCGGAGATGATCTTCTCCCGCGAGAACGGCTCGAGCACCCCGTTGCGCTTGACCACGTTCAGCGACGCCGTCTCGGTGGTCGAGAAACGGCGGCCGCAGTTCGGGCACTGGCGGCGTCGGCGGATGGAGGTGCCGTCGTCGCTCGTGCGGGAGTCGACGACGCGGGAGTCCGGGTGGCGGCAGAAGGGGCAGAACATGGCACCGCCAAGGCTATCGGTTCACGCGCTCCGTCACGGCGGCACCGTGCCCCGGCAGCTGCTCCTCGGTGGAGAGCGCGACGATGTGCGGGGCCACCTCGGCCAGGGCCGCGGCCGTGTACCGGATGACCTGCTGCGGCCGGAGGAACGTCGACGCGGACAGCCCGGACCCGAAGCGCGCCTGACCACCCGTCGGCAGCACGTGGTTCGACCCGGCGAGGTAGTCGCCGAGGCTGACCGGCGTGCTCGGCCCCACGAAGACCGCGCCGGCCGCGTCGATGTCCGCGAGCACGGCGTCGTCGTCGACGGTCTGGATCTCGAGGTGCTCCGGCCCGTAGGCGTTGCTCACCGTGGCAGCGTCGGTGAGCGAGTCCACCAGCACGACCGCGGACTGCGGGCCGTCGAGTGCGGCCTGGAGGCGCGTGGCCGTCCCGAGGGCGGCCGTGCGTTCCGGGATGGCGGCTTCCACCGCGTCGGCGAAGGTCGCGGACGTCGTCACCAGCACGCTGCCGGCCTGCTCGTCGTGTTCGGCCTGGCTGATGAGGTCGGCCGCCACGAACCCGGGGTCGGCGGAGTCGTCCGCGATGACGAGGATCTCGGTGGCGCCGGCTTCGGAGTCGATGCCGACGACGCCACGCACCAGGCGCTTCGCCGCTGCGACGTAGTTGTTGCCCGGGCCGGTGACCAGGTCGACCGGGTCGAGGCCGATCTCGGCGACGCCGTACGCCAGCGCACCGATCGCGCCGGCCCCGCCCATCGCGTAGACCTCGTCGACACCGAGGAGCCCCGCCGCGGCGAGGATCGTCGGGTGCACGGCGCCGCAGTGGTCACGCTGCGGCGGCGACACGAGCGCGATCGAGCCGACACCGGCGACCTGCGCCGGCACGACGTTCATCACGACGCTGGACGGGTAGACGGCCTTGCCGCCCGGCACGTAGAGCCCGACGCGACGCATCGGCTGCCAGCGCTGGTGCACCTCGGCACCGTCGCCGAGGGTGGTCACGGACGGCTGCGGGACCTGCGCAGCGCTCGCGGCGCGGACGCGGGTGATGGCTTCGTCGAGGGCGGTGCGGAGCTGCGGCGTGAGCCCGGCGACCGCGGCGGCGATCTCGGCGGCTGGCACCCGGACGTGCGCAGGGGCTCCCCCGTCGAACCGCTCGGCCTGCTCGCGCAGTGCGTCGGCACCGCGGTCGCGCACGTCGTCGACGAGCACCCGGGCGGCGTCCACCGCATGCCCGACGTCGCCGACGGCTCGGGGCATGAGTCGGAGGAGTTCGGCACGGGCGGGGAGGCCGCCGCGGAGGTCGATTCGCTGCATCATGAGGGCTCCAGCGTAGCGAGCACCCCTGACCTCCCCGTGCCTCCGGCGTGCGTCAGCCCGCGTCCCGCCAGGCCGTCCGGAGCTCGTCCGCGGCGCGACGGGCCGCGGCGTCGGTGCCGGCGTCCGAGACGTCGAGCTCGTCGTGCACGGTGACGTTCAGGACGCTGCCGCTCGCCAGCCGGACCTGGACGGACGCGCCGTCGAGCCCGAGCGGACGCACCGCCCTGGTGAGCGCCGGGAACGCCGACGTCGACGGGACGCTGAGCCAGAGCTCGGTCGCCCGGCCACCGGCGGACGGCAGCAGCACGGCCGCGGGTGACCACGGGGCGACCGCCGTCACGACCGCCGCGGCCCGGACGATCGTGGACGGGCCGGCGGACACCGCGAACCCCGTCTCCGGCTGCCGGTCGGCCCCGAGCGCGTCCTCGCTGGACGCGACGTCGATCCGTTCGACGGCACCGGGGTCGGCGACGGCACCGACCGCGCTCGCGACCGCTCGCGCCGCCGCCGTGTCCGACACGACGAACCCGACGCTGGTCGGTGTCTCCTCGACCCGCGTGGTGTGCACACCGGTGGCAGCGACGGCGGCGACGATCCGGTCGGGTGCCGCGTACTCCCCCGCTCCCGACCGGTGCACGTCCCCGCCCGACACCAGCAGCTGCACGCCGGTCGGCAGCAGCGCCGCGACGGCCGTCCGGACGCCGGTCGCCTGCGCGGCGGTCTCCGTGTGGACCGACACGGTCGAGGGCGTGACGACGGCACCGTCGGTCCCCGGGACCGCCGCCACGTCGCGCACGAGCGACCCGAGGTCCGTCTCGTCGAGCGGCGGTGCGGTCCCGGGGATCGGGCTCGGGCTCGGGGTTGAGGAGTCCGACGGCGGCCGTGCGACGTCGGGGAAGTCCCTGGCCTCGCGGTCCGACGACGACACCACCCATGCCGCGGACGACCACGGGGAGAAGTCGTCGTCATCGTCGGGTCGACCGGCGTAGGCGATCGTCGTGCCCGGCGAGAGGTGGGGCACGGCGGCCGCGACCCGACGCGCACGGTCCCACGCGGCGGCGAGGTCGTCCGGGTCGGCAGCGCCCAGGGCGACGTCCGACCGGGCGATCGTCCCGCCCTCGAAGCGCTCGTCGTGTCGCACCGACTCGAGCGCCCGGAGCACCCGGTGGTTCGGCGTCTTCTTCGCCGCGAGCGGGATCCGGTAGCCGTCGACGACGACCCGGCCGCTCCAGGACAGCGAGCCGTTCGCGTGCTCCGCCATGTACCGGCCCATGTCGTCGACGAGCGCGGTGACCCGCGCATCGGACAGGCCCGGCTCGAGTTCGGCGTCCACCGAGGCCTTCCCGGAGAACGGCAGGTTGTTGGTGCCGCCTCCGTCCACGCTCGCGATGCCCTCGACCGACCGGAAGTGCTCCGCGAAGTCGTCGCCGGCACCCGACCCTGCGTCGAGGTGGTTGCTGCACCCCGCCACCGCGAGTGCGAGGACCGCAGCCGTGATGGCCGCCAGCGTCCTGGTCGTGGCGCGTGCGGTCGTCCTGGTGCTCCCCCGAGTCATGCCAGCACGGTACCCCAGCCCGCTGCCGTGACCGCGGCGACGACGGGGCGGTGGTGGTCCGCGGCGACCCGGTCCCACGCCCCGAGGAGCACGAGCGTGGCGATCCGGAACGCCAGCGCCCGGACGAGCAGCCGCGACCACGCGGGGACACCGGCACCGAGCGGCCCGAGGGCGTCGAGCGGCACGCCGTGCCAGCACACGGCGTCGACCGCCGCGATCGCCGCCCCGAGCCCGGCGGGCCGCCAGTACGGCGCCCAGTCGAACACGGCCGGTGGCACGCCGGGCGCGAAGAGCACGTTGCCGAGCAGGTCGCCGTGGATCAGCTGCGCCGGGGCACCGACCGGTCGGAACGCCGCCGCCAGCCGCTCGAGCGTCGGGTCCTGCGGCAGTGCGGTCTCGCCCCACACCATCCGGTCCGCACGGCTCCAGGGGTCGTCCGTCGTGTCGAGGAACGCCGGGCGAGGCAGGTCGGCGAGGGCACGGTGGAACGCGGCGCCGGCACGCATGACGTCTCGCACACGGGACTCGTCCGTCGCGCCCTCGACCCAGGTGGAGGCCTCCCACCCGCCGTGGAGCCACGACCCGTCCCGCGTCGGGACAGGTCCTGGCGTCCGGAACTCCGCGGTGTGCGGGAGCCCGGCCAGCACGTCGGCCTTCCACGCGGCCTCGGTCGGGTCGCCGTGCGGCCGCAGCACGAGGTCGCCGACGCGCCAGGTGAGCCCACGCCCGCCGGACAGCGGTTCCGGCAGCACCCCGGCGACCCCGAAGGCCGTCAGGGTCTCGGGGTCGGGGCGTCCTGGGCGTTCCACGCTCGTACTCCCGGAGGACCGCGCTACACCAGGCAGCGCGGGCCGAGCAGGCTCTTCAGCTCGCCGAACAGGTCCGGGGTCAGGTTCACCGGGAACGGCAGCTCGAAGGTCCGAGCGACGTCGTCCTTGAGCAGCCGGAGCCGCACCTCGGTGTCGCCGGTGTGTCGGCCGAGGACCGCTGCGAGCTCGGTCACCGTCTCGGTGGTGGCCTGCCGCTCCGGCACCGACAGCGTCAGCGGGCCGGAGCCCATCACGTCGCCGAGGGCGGGCTGGAACATGCTCACGGCGTGCAGCGCCTTGCCGTCGTCACGGACGTTGACCCGACCGCGCAGGACGACGATCGAGTCCGCCACCAGGGACGGCCCGAACTCCTGGTACGTCTTGCCGAGGAACATGACGCCGATCTCGCCGCCGAAGTCCTCGATCTGGACGATGCCGTACGGGTTGCCGCTCGTCTTCGCCACGCGGTGCTGCACGCTCGTCAGGAGTCCCGCGACCGTGACGGTCTCGCCCTCCACGGAGTCGTCGGCACCGATGAGGTCGGCGATGGTGATCGACTGGTGCTTCGCGAGCTCGATCTCGAGCCCCGCCAGCGGGTGGTCGGACACGTACAGCCCGAGCATGTCCCGCTCGAACGCGAGCTTGTCGCGCTTGGACCACTCGGGGCGTTCCGGCACCTGGGACACCGCGGCGACCGTCGGCTGCTCCTCGGCGACCTCGGCGAAGAGGGAGTCGAAGTCGAAGCCCACGTTGCCGTGGACCTCGTCGCGCTTGATCTTCACCGCGGCCTCGACCGCGCCCTCGTGGATCTCGACGAGTGCACGGCGGGTGTCGCCGAACTCGTCGAACGCCCCGGCCTTGATGAGCGACTCGACGGTCCGCTTGTTGGCGGACGAGATCGGGATCTTCCGGAGGAAGTCGTGGAAGGAGTCGAAGGCGCCCTTCTCCTTCCGCGCCTTGACGATGTCGTCGACGACGTTGAACCCGACGTTGCGGATCGCGCCCATGCCGAAGCGGATGTCGTTCCCGACGGCGGCGAAGAAGCCGATCGACTCGTTGACGTCCGGCGGCATCACCCGGATGCCCATGCGGCGGCACTCGTTGAGGTAGAGCGCGAGCTTGTCGCGGGCGTCACCGACGGACGTCAGCAGCGCTGCCATGTACTCGGCCGGGTAGTGCGCCTTGAGGTACGCCGTCCAGAACGAGACGACGCCGTACGCGGCGGAGTGCGCCTTGTTGAACGCGTAGTCGGAGAACGGCAGCAGGATGTCCCACAGCGTCTTGATCGCAGCGGCCGAGTACCCGTTGTCGAGCATGCCGCGCTCGAAGCCGGCGTACTGCTTGTCCAGCTCGGACTTCTTCTTCTTGCCCATCGCGCGACGGAGGATGTCCGCCTGACCGAGCGAGAACCCGGCCACCTTCTGCGCGATGGCCATGACCTGCTCCTGGTAGATGATCAGGCCGTAGGTCCCGCCGAGGATCTCCGCCAGGGGCTCCTCGAGCTCCGGGTGGATCGGCGTGATGGGCTGCTCACCGTTCTTGCGGAGCGCGTAGTTCGTGTGCGAGTTCGCACCCATGGGGCCCGGACGGTACAGGGCGATGAGCGCGGAGATGTCCTCGAAGTTGTCCGGCTTCATCAGCCGCAGCAGCCCACGCATCGGGCCGCCGTCGAGCTGGAAGACCCCGAGCGTGTCGCCGCGCTGCAGGAGCGCGTACGCCTCGGCGTCCTCGAGCCCCATGTGCTCGAGGTCGAGGTCGGTGCCGCGGTTGGACTTGATGTTGTCCAGGGCGTCGCTGATGATCGTCAGGTTCCGCAGGCCCAGGAAGTCCATCTTGATCAGGCCGAGCGACTCCGATGCCGGGTAGTCGAACTGCGTGACGATCTGGCCGTCCTGCTCCCGCTTCATGATCGGGATGATGTCGATCAGCGGGTCGCTGGACATGATGACGCCGGCGGCGTGCACGCCCCACTGGCGCTTCAGGCCCTCGAGCCCGAGGGCCGTGTCGAAGACCGTCTTCGCCTCCGGGTCGGTCTCGACGACGGTGCGGACGTCGACGGCCTCCTTGAAGCGCGGGTGCTCCTTGTCGAAGATCCCGGTGAGCGGGATGTCCTTGCCCATCACGGGCGGCGGCATCGCCTTCGTGAGCTTCTCGCCCATGCCGAACGGGAAACCGAGGACGCGCGAGGAGTCCTTGAGCGCCTGCTTCGCCTTGATCGTGCCGTACGTGACGATCTGCGCGACGCGTTCGCTGCCGTACTTGTCGGTGACGTACTTGATGGCCTCGCCGCGGCGCCGGTCGTCGAAGTCGACGTCGAAGTCGGGCATCGAGACGCGGTCCGGGTTGAGGAAGCGCTCGAAGATCAGGCCGTGCCGGATCGGGTCGAGGTCGGTGATGCGCATCGCGTAGGCGACCATCGATCCGGCGCCGGAACCACGGCCGGGGCCGACGCGGATGCCGTTGTCCTTGGACCAGTTGATGAAGTCGGCGACGACGAGGAAGTACCCCGGGAAGTTCATCTGGTTGATGATCCCGACCTCGTAGTCGGCGCGGTCCTGCACTTCCTTCGAGATGCCGCCGGGGTAGCGGTACTGCAGCCCCTTCGCGACCTCTTTCTCGAACCAGGTGTGCTCGGTCTCGCCGTCCGGCACCGGGAACTTCGGCATGTAGTTCGCCGAGGTGTCGAACTCGACGTCGCACCGCTCGGCGATGAGCAGCGTGTTGTCGCAGGCCTCGATGTTGTCGCGGAACAGGTGCCGCATCTGCTGCGGGGTCTTGAGGTAGAACTCGTCGGCGTCGAACTTGAACCGGTTCGGGTCGTTCAGCGTCGAGCCGGACTGCACGCAGAGCAGCGCCGCGTGCGACTTGGCGTCGTGCGAGTGCGTGTAGTGCAGGTCGTTCGTGCCGACGAGCGGCAGGCCGAGGTCCTTCGCCAGGCGGATCAGGTCGCCCATGATGCGGCGCTCGATCTCGAGGCCGTGGTCCATGATCTCGGCGAAGTAGTTCTCCTTGCCGAAGATGTCGCGGAAGTCGGCCGCGGCCTTGATGGCCTCGTCGTACTGGCCGAGGCGCAGGCGCGTCTGGACTTCCCCGGACGGGCACCCGGTGGTCGCGATGATGCCCTCGTGGTGCTCGCTGAGGAGTTCGCGGTCCATGCGGGGCTTGAAGTAGTAGCCCTCGAGCGAGGCCTTCGACGACAACCGGAACAGGTTGTGCATGCCCGTGGTGTTCTCGGCGAACATCGTCATGTGCGTGTACGACCCGGCACCGGAGACGTCGTCCCCGCCACCGTCGCCCCACCGCACACGGGTCTTGTCGGACCGGTGGGTGCCGGGCGTGATGTAGGCCTCTGTCCCGATGATGGGCTTCACACCGCCGGCCTTGGCGGCCTTCCAGAACTCGAACGCGCCGAACATGTTGCCGTGGTCGGTCACCGCCACGGCCGGCATGCCCTGCGCTGCCGTCTCGGCGACCAGGTCGTTCAGTCGCGCGGCGCCGTCGAGCATCGAGTACTCGCTGTGCACGTGCAGGTGGACGAAGGAGTCGGAACTCGCCACGGGGCCTCCGGTCGAACGAACTGCGTGTGGGACGCAGACAGCCTAACCGCGGCCGGCGACACCCACGGGCGTGTCGACGGAACCGTCCGCGTGTCAGAGCGAGGCGGCCCGGATCCGGTCGAGCGCGACCCGCAGGTCGTCCGGGTACTCCGCCTGGAACTCGACCCAGTCGCCCGTGCGCGGGTGCGCGAAGCCCAGCCGGACGGCGTCGAGCCACTGCCGCGTCAGCCCGAGCTCGGCGGCGAGCACCGGGTCGGCGCCGTACATCGTGTCGCCGACGAGCGGGTGGCGCGTCGCGGCCATGTGCACGCGGATCTGGTGGGTGCGCCCGGTCTCCAGGTGCACCTCGAGGAGCGTCGCCGACCGGAAGGCCTCGAGGGTCTCGTAGTGCGTGACGCTCGGCTTGCCGTCCGAGGTGACCGCGAACTTCCAGTCGCTCGAGGGGTGTCGGCCGATCGGCGCGTCCACGGTGCCGGAGGTCGGGTCCGGGTGCCCCTGCGCCAGGGCGTGGTAGACCTTCTCGACCGTGCGCTCCTTGAACGCCCGCTTCAGGTGCGTGTACGCCAGCTCGGTCTTCGCGACGACCATCAGGCCGCTCGTCCCGACGTCGAGCCGGTGCACGATGCCCGCACGTTCCGCGGCCCCGGACGTCGCGATCGTGAACCCCGCCGCGGCCAGCCCACCGGGGACGGTCGGGCCGTCCCACCCGGGCGACGGGTGTGCGGCGACGCCGACGGGCTTGTCGACGACGACGATGTCCTCGTCGTCGTGCACGATCGTCATCCCCGGGACGTGCGCCGGGACGATGCGCGGGGCTTCCTTCGGCGTCCACTCGACCTCGAGCCAGGCGTCGCCGTGCAGGCGGTCGGACTTCTCGGCGGTGACGCCGTCCACCCGGACACCGCCGGCAGCGACGACGTCGGCCGCGAAGGACCGGCTGAACCCGAGCAGCTTCGCCAGGGCGGCGTCGACACGCTCACCGGCGAGCCCGTCGGGGACGGGCAGGCTGCGTGACTCGGTCACGTCGCGTCGTGCCCGAGCGAGTCGTCGGCAGGCCGGGAGGCGCGGGTGGCGCCCGCCCCGTCGGCGGCGGTCCCGGAGTCGGGGACCCCGTCAGCGACCGCAGCCTCCGTGGCGGACGCGTCATGAGCCTGCTGGCTGGCCTTGCGCTGCTTCTCCGACACCGTCCTGGTGCCGTCGAGGTTCACCCCGAGGACGACGAGCAGCACGAACACGACCATGCTCACGCAGATGAAGGAGTCGGCGATGTTGTAGATCGCAGGCATCATCCACGGCGTCGAGATGAAGTCCACCACGTGGCCGCGCCCGAAGCCGGGCTCTCGGAAGAGCCGGTCGAGCAGGTTGCCGAGCGCGCCGCCGAGCAGCATGCCGAGGACGATCGCCCACCACATGGAGCGGATCCGCCGGGCGAAGACGATGATCGCGACGACGACCGCCGCGGAGACGACCGAGAACACCCACGTCATGTTGACCGCGAACGAGAACGCGGCTCCGGGGTTGCGCACGTAGAGGAACTGCAGGGCCCGACCGAGGACCGGCACGACCTGCCCGTACGGCAGGTTCGCGACGACGATCGCCTTCACGACCTGGTCGGTCACCACCACCACGACAGCGGCGAAGGCCAGTGCCGCGATAGCGCGGACACTGACCTTCGCTCGTTGGTCTTGCTGGGACAACGTCAGTTGCCGAAGCCCTGCGCCGATGCGGGCGCGGGCGTGAAGCCGGACTGCTCGGTGCCCGACGGGGTGTCGAGCTCGTTGAGCTGGCCCTGGATGTAGCTCTTCAGCTGGGCGCGGTAGTCGCGCTCGAACGTGCGGAGCTCGTCGATCTTGCCCTCGAGCTGGCGCTGCTCGCCCTCGAGCACCTGCACGCGCTGGCGGTTGGTGTTCTCGGTGTCGGCGATGATCTGACGCTGCTTCGACTCGGCCTCGGAGACCAGACGTGCTGCCTGTGCCTGGCCCTCGGCGATGAGCGCGTCGCGCTTCTCGACGCCCTCGCGGACGTGCTCCTCGTGCAGACGACGGGCGAGGGTCAGGAGGTTCGTGGTGCCCTCGGTGTCCTCGTCCGGGTTGACCGTGGTGGTCGGAGCCGCGGCGGCGACCGGTGCCGGCTCGGGAGCGGCGGCGACGGGGGCCGGCTCCGGCTCGGGCTCGGGGGTCGGAGCGGGAGCGGGCTCGGCGCCAGCGGCCGGCTTCGGCGCCGACTCGGCGGCCTGCAGGCGCTGTCGGAGCTCCTCGTTCTCCTGGGTCAGGCGACGCAGCTCGACCACGACCTCGTCGAGGAAGTCGTCGACCTCGTCCTGGTCGTAGCCCTCGCGGAACTTGGTCGGCTGGAACCGCTTGTTGACTACGTCTTCCGGCGTCAAAGCCATTGCCGTCACCTCAATAGAACTGCTGAACGTGTGGAACCGGGACGTCCCGCTGTGAATGTACCAGCAGGGCCCTCGGTGCGGATGCCCGCGGAGGCGGGCATCGATCCCGACCACCGTACACCGAGCGCGGCCCTGATCCGTGATCGTGGCCACGGCGCGGCGCGTCTCGGACGAGACACGGGCCGGGAGGGGCGGGTCAGACCGCGGCGGAGATGACCCGGACGACGCTCATCAGGATGATCACGACGAGCATCACGATCGACCAGCCGAAGTCGAGCGCCACGGCTCCCATCCGGAGCGGCGGGAGCGCACGACGGACCGTGCGGATCGGCGGGTCGGTGAGCGAGTAGACCGCGTTCGCGACGACGAGCATGCCGCCGCGCGGACGCCAGGAGCGGTTGAACGCCTGCACCATGTCGAACGCGAACCGCCCCCACATGACGAAGAAGTACAGCAGGAGGAGGAAGTACAGGATCGTGAAGATCGAGGACACGGTGCGGCTCGCTCGGCTCGGGTGGCCGGTGTCACGGGGACGCCGACCACGGGGCGGGTGGGCCTGGGCGGCGCCCCCTGGTCACGACGGTGGTCGGGACCTGAGGGACGCGACGACTCAGGACTGGGCGAAGAAGGACGCCTCGATGTCGGACTCTACCTCGGGCGCCTCACCGCTCACTGCGACGTGGGCCGGCGAGAGCAGGAAGACCTTGTTCGTGACGCGTTCGATCTTGCCGTAGAGGCCGAGCGACAGTCCGCTCGCGAAGTCGATCATGCGACGCGCGTCCGACTCGGTCATCTGCGAGAGGTTGATGATGACGGGGATCCCGTCGCGGAAGCTCTCGGCGATGGACTGGGCGTCCTTGTACTCGCGCGGGTGGACGGTGAGGATCTCGTTCATTTCCTGGACCGGGGTCGCCTTCTGTGCGGTCGTGTGCGAGCGGCGCAGCGGAGTGACCTGGGCGCCGCGCTGGTGGGTGTGCGGGGCCTTGGCCTCGAGGGCAGCCGCGGCGGGTGCCGCCGCCGGAGCCGCAGCAGCCGGAGCGGGGGTCTCGTGCTGCTGGGCAGCGGGTGCGGTGGACTGCTGCGGCGCGCGCGACTGGGTCTGCGCGGGCTGCTCGTCCTCGTACTCGAGTTCCTCGTCGGCGAGGCCGAGGTAGACCATCGTCTTCTTCAACGGACCGGCCATGGTTCCTCCAGGAGTGTGCGTGCTCGGGGTTGCCCTGTGACGAGGCTAGGGTGCGGCAGGCCGGTTTCCGGTGATTGCCGTCCCGATCCGCAGGTGTGTCGCGCCCTCGGCGATCGCCTCGGCGAAGTCGCCGCTCATTCCGGCGGAGATGTCGGTCGCCGTGGGCACCGCGAGGCGGACGCGCTCGGAGATCGACCGGAGCCTGGCGAAGGCGGCACGGGGCTCCTCGTCGAGCGGCGCGACGGCCATCACGCCGCGCAGGGCGATCGTGCCGGTGCCGACGATGCGCTCCACCATCGCGTCCACGTCGCCGGGCTGCACGCCGCCACGACCGGGGTCGTCGGTGAGGTTCACCTGCACGAAGCCGTCGATGACGGGTGGCTCGGGTTCCTCGGACGTCGGCGCGAAGGCGTCGACGACGGAGTCCCGGTCGAGCGACTGCACGACGTGGGCGTACCGGCGCACCTGGCGGGCCTTCTTCGACTGCAGCTGCCCGACGAAGTGCCAGGTGAGTCCGAGGTCGGCCAGCTCCGCGGCCTTGGCCTGGGCCTCCTGGTGGCGGTTCTCCCCCACGTCGGTCACGCCGAGCGCGGCGAGCTCGGCCACGAGCGACGCCGGGTGGTACTTCGTGACCACGATGAGCGTCAGGTCGTCGGCGGACCGACCTGCGGCCTGCGCCGCGTCGGCGACGGCGCTCCTGACGGACGCGAGCCGAGCCTCCAGTCCGGGTGTGGACGGGAGGCTCGGCTCGCGCTGGTCGGTGTCGCTCACGTGAGCGCGTGCCTACTTCAGGAAGTCGGGGACGTCGAGCTCGTCGTCGTCCCCGTCGAAGGCGGGGTCCGCGGCGCGCTGCGCCGGCGGCTCGTGCTCCTGCGACGCCCAGGAGCGCGCCGGGGCGGCGTCCTGCGGGCCGGTCGAGCTCGAGCCGACGGGCACGGTGGCACCGGCGTCCGGGTCGACCCAGCTGGCGCGGCGTTCCTTGACCTGCGAGGAGGGCTCCCCGCCGTCGAAGCCGGCCGCGATGACCGTGACACGGACCTCGTCGCCGAGGGTGTCGTCGATCACGGCACCGAAGATGATGTTCGCCTCGGGGTGGACGGCTTCCTGCACCAGGCGGGCGGCGTCGTTGATCTCGAAGATGCCGAGGTTCGAGCCACCCTGGATCGACAGCAGCACGCCGTGCGCACCGTCGATCGAGGCCTCGAGCAGCGGCGACGCGACGGCGAGCTCCGCGGCCTTGATCGCCCGGTCGGCTCCGCGCGAGGACCCGATGCCCATGAGCGCCGAACCGGCACCCTGCATGACGCTCTTCACGTCGGCGAAGTCGAGGTTGATCAGACCGGGGGTCGTGATCAGGTCGGTGATGCCCTGCACGCCGGCGAGGAGCACCTGGTCGGCGGTCGCGAAGGCCTCGACCATGGAGATGCCACGGTCGGAGATCTCGAGCAGGCGGTCGTTCGGCACGACGATGAGCGTGTCGACCTCGTCCTTCAGGCCGGCGACGCCGTTCTCGGCCTGGGACTGACGGCGCTTGCCCTCGAAGCTGAACGGCTTCGTGACGACACCGATGGTCAGGGCACCGATCGACTTGGCGATGCGGGCGACGACGGGCGCACCACCCGTGCCGGTCCCACCGCCCTCACCGGCGGTGACGAAGACCATGTCGGCGCCCGCGAGCGCTTCCTCGATCTCCTCGGCGTGGTCCTCGGCGGCACGACGGCCGACCTCGGGGTCCGCGCCGGCGCCGAGACCGCGGGTGATCTCGCGGCCCACGTCGAGCTTGACGTCGGCGTCGCTGAGCAGGAGCGCCTGGGCGTCGGTGTTGATCGCGATGAACTCGACCCCACGGAGGCCCAGCTCGATCATGCGGTTGACGGCGTTGACGCCGCCGCCGCCGACACCGACGACCTTGATCACGGCGAGGTAGTTGTGGTTCGTGGTCACGTCAGTCGGCCTCCGGTAGAACCCTCAACCTCTACTTGAAGTTGCGGGGTTGTGCTGCTATGGGTGGTGCTGCGTCGACGCTACGGGTGCGCTCCGCACGGTGTCGCGCCGCCACGCCGCGTGTCGAGCAATGGGGTCCCGCACTTTCTCGGCGCGGCGCCGGTGCGCTCAGTCCTGGGTGCGGATGATCCCGTTGTCGGGCGCGGACACGTCGTACTCGACCGCCGTGTCCGGCGCGCGGGCGGCGTGGTCCTTCACGAGGGCGTCGAGCAGGGCGGCCTTGGCCGTGGACTCGTCGGGGCTCCCCCACACGACGCGCGAGCCGTCCTTCATGGTGAGGGTCACGTCGTCGGAGGTCGACGCCGCGACGCCGGACACCTGCGAGCGCACGGCCGACGGCAGCGCCAGGACGACCTCGGTCATCGTGCGGAACACCGAGGACCCGAGCTTGGCGGACCCGACGTCCGCGAGCGGCATCGTGTCCGGGCGCTTCGTCGTGGACTGCACGACGATCCCGGCGGGGTCGACGAGGTCGAAGGACTTCCCGTTCTGGACCGTCACCACCGGGGTCCGCTCGGTCACCGTCACGACCAGCGTGTGCGGCGGCGACTCCTCGGTCACGTAGCTCTCGATGAGCGGGAAGGCGGCGATGTCCCGCTTGATCGCGGCCGAGTCGAGCCGGGCCAGCGGTGTGCCGATCTGGTCGGACAGCGCCCGGCGCAGCGCGGCGTCGTCGACGCGGCTCGTGCCCTTGACCTCGATCCGCTGGAGCGCCATCAGCGGGGAGAACACGGCGACGAGGATCGAGACGCCGAGCACGACGACGATGCCGCCCGTCGTGAGCCACGCGACGCGCCGGTGCCGGGAGCGGCGGGTGAAGCGGCGGACCTCGGCCCGCTCGTGCAGGCGGCGGCGCTTGCGGGCTGCTCGCGCCTCGCGTGCCGTCTCGGCGGCGCGGACACCTGCGCCGATGGGCGTGCTGTCCGTGTGGTCGGGCCTGGAGGCCGTGCGCAGGTCGACGACGTCCGTCGCGCCCGGCGCACGGTCACCGTCGAGGTGGTCGCGGTCCGCGTGGTCGCGGTCGGCGTGGTCGCGGTCGGCGTCGTGACGCCCGTCGCGGTCCTGGTCGTGGTCGCGACGCGCGTCGCGGTCGTCGTCCGCGTCGATGACGGTGCCCGTGGCCGTGACGTCGGGCAGGTCCGGCAGGGCGCCCGCCGGGCGTGCGGGGGTGGACGCGACCGTGCCGCGGTCCTCCGCCGACGGGGCGGGGGCGAGCGGAGCCTCCTGGGCGTCCGGGGCCCCGCGACGGCCGGTGAGCCGCCCGAGTCGCGGCACCCGGCGCTCACGTGGCGCGCGGTCCTCACCCTCGTCGGCGGCGGCGCGCTGCGCCGGACGCTCGTCGAAGCCCTCGGGACGCTTCACCGGGCGCTGACCTCGTCGCTCTGGTCAGCCGGCGCGTCGCCGAGGGCCGTGAGCACCTGCGGGATGATCCGGTACACGTCGCCGCAGCTCAGCGTCATGATGATGTCGCCGTCGCGGGCGACCGCGGCCGCGCGGGCCGAGGCCTCGGCCCAGTCGGGCAGGTAGTCGACGTGGCTCTGGTCGTGGAAACGCTCCTGCACCAGGGCGCCCGTGACGCCGGGCTCCGGGTCCTCGCGGGCGCCGTAGACGTCGAGGACGACCGTGTGGTCGGCGAGCTGCTCGTAGACCGCGGCGAAGTCCCCGGCCATCATCCGGGTGCGCGAGTACAGGTGCGGCTGGTGGATCGCGATGATCCGCCCGTCACCGACGACGTTCCGCGCGGCGCGGAGGGCTGCGGCGACCTCGGTCGGGTGGTGAGCGTAGTCGTCGTAGACCGACACGCCGCGCTCGACGCCGTGCAGCTCGAAGCGACGCTCGGTGCCGCCGAAGGCCTCGATGCCGCGCACGGCGTCGGCCGGGGACACGCCGAGCCCGGTGAGCACGGCGAAGGCACCGACGGCGTTGACCGCGTTGTGTCGTCCGGGCACGCGGAGCGTCAGGTGGTGGGACTCCCCCGCCGCGCGGAAGTCGACCTCGACGCCGGCCGACTCGACGATGCGCTCGATGCGGACGTCCGCGTCGGCGGCCTCGCCGAAGGTCACGATCTCCGGAGCGTGCTCCAGGGCGCGGACGCCGGCGGTGACGCGCTTCGCCCCGGCGTCGTCGCTGGAGACGACGATGCGCTCACGGGCCTTCGCGGCGAACTCGACGAAGGCGTCGATGAACGCGTCCTCGCTGCCGTAGTGGTCGAGGTGGTCGGCGTCGACGTTCGTGATGAGCGCGACCGCGACGTCGTAGAGCAGGAAGGAGCCGTCGGACTCGTCGGCCTCGACCACGAAGAGGTCGCTCGTGCCGGGGGCCGAGCTGGTGCCGAGGGACTGGATGACGCCGCCGTTGACGAAGCTCGGGTCGAGGCCGAGCTCGACCATGGCGGTGACGATCATGCCCGTCGACGTGGTCTTGCCGTGGGCGCCGGCGACGGCGACCAGGCGGTGCTCGGCGATGAGGGCGGCGAGGGCCTGCGAGCGGTGCAGGACCGGCAGGCCGCGTGCCTGCGCCTCGAGGAGCTCGGGGTTGTCCGGCCAGAGGGCGCTCGTGACGACGATGGTGTCCGCTGCGCCCACGTTCGACGCGGCGTGCCCGATTTGCACCTCGGCGCCGAGCTCGCGCATCCGGCCGGTCGTCGCGGTCTCGCGGGAGTCGCTGCCCGTGACGCGGTGCCCGGCGGCGAGGAACATCCGTGCGATCCCGCTCATGCCGGAGCCGCCGATGCCGACGAAGTGCACCGTGCCGAGGTCGTCCGGGATCGGCTGGGTCAGGTCCGGCTTGATGGTCATGCTTCCTCCGTGGTGCTGCCGGGCGCGTGCCCGCGGTCGGCGCTGCTGCGGACCGCGTCGAGCACGAGGTCCGTCATCCGGTCGGCACCGTCACGGTGGCCGACGCTGCCGGCGCGCATCGCCATGTCGGCGATCCTGGCGCGGTCCTGCAGGATCGTCAGGAGCTGGAACGTGACCCAGTCCTGGTCGAACTCCTCGTCCGTCACGAGCACCGCACCGCCGGCCTCGACGACGTCGCGGGCGTTGTGCCGCTGCTCGCCGTTGCCGACAGGGTACGGCACCAGGACGCTCGGCAGCCCGACGGCCGCGAGCTCGCACACCATGCCGGCGCCGGCACGCGACACCACGAAGTCGGACGCGGCGTACGCCAGGTCCATCCGGTCGCAGTACGGCAGGACGGTGTACCCGTCGAGGTCGCTCGGGCCGATGTCCGACTTGCCGCCGACGACGTGGAGCACCTGCCAGCCGGCCCCGACGACGGACGCGGCCGCGCGGTTCACGGTGCGGTTGATGCTCCTGGCGCCGGACGACCCGCCCGTCACGAGCAGCACCGGGCGTGCCGGGTCGAGCCCGAACTCGGCGAGGCCCTCCGCACGACGTGCACGGCGGTCGAGGTCCTCGACCTCGCGGCGCAGCGGCATGCCGACCAGGCGGGCGTGCCGCAGGCGGGTGTTCGAGAAGGTGACGCCCACGTGGTGCGTCAGGAACGCCGCGAGCCGGTTCGCCAGGCCCGGCTTGGCGTTCTGCTCGTGCACGACGATCGGCGTGCCGGTGCGCTTCGCCGCGACGTACGCCGGGGCGGCCGCGTAGCCACCGACCCCGAGGACGACCTCGACGTCGTGCTCGCGGATCAGCTGTTCCGTCCGACGCACCGCGCGCCAGAAGGCACCCGGGAAGCGCAGCGCCGCGGCGTTCGGCTTCCGCGGGAACGGCAGCCGCGGGATCGTCAGGAGCTCGTAGCCGCGCATCGGCACCAGGCGGGACTCGAGGCCCTCCGCCGTGCCCAGCACGAGGACGCGGGCCTCCGGGGAACGCTCGGTCAGCCGGTCGGCCACGGCGAGCAGGGGGTTCACGTGGCCGGCGGTGCCGCCGCCGGCGAAGAGGTAGGTGCTCACCGCACGCTCCCGTTCCTGGTGCGGACGTCGTGGACGTCGTGGGCGTGGGACAGGGCGGTCTTGCCGGGGATCTCCCGGGCGAAGGACAGCACGACGCCGATCGCGACGAGCGTCATGATCAGCGCTGACCCGCCCGCGGAGATGAGTGGGAGTGGCACGCCGAGCACGGGCAGCAGGCCGAGGACCACGGCGATGTTGACGAGCGCCTGCCCGATCACCCAGGCGAGGACGCCGCCGGTGACGGTGCGGACGAAGGGGTCGTCGGACAAGCGGATGACCTTGATCATGCTGATGGCGAGCACCACGAAGAGCGCCAGCACGACGACGCAGCCGATCAGCCCGAGCTCCTCGCCGACGATCGCGAAGATGTAGTCGTTGTCGGCCTCGGGCAGCCAGGACCACTTCGCCTTCGAGTTGCCGAGCCCGACACCGAACACGCCACCGGAGGCCAGCGCCCACATGCCGTGCACGGGCTGCCAGCAGATGTCCTGCGCCTGGTTCGAGTCGGAGCACCCGGACAGCCAGGCGCTGATGCGGACCTGCCGCGAGCTCGACGCCATCGTGACGACGGGCAGCATCACCGCGATCGCCGCGATGCCCACCGCCAGGTGCCGCAGCCGGACGCCGCCGACGAACAGGCTGCCGAAGACCAGGATGACCATGATCATCGCCGTGCCCTGGTCGCCACCGAGCAGGACGAGGCCGATCGACACCGCGGTGGCCAGCCCGACCGGGATGAAGACCTCGCGCCAGTCGTGCAGCTTCTCGCGCTTGCGGAACAGCACCGCGCCGATGCCCAGCACGAGTGCGAGCTTGAGGAACTCGGAGGGCTGCGCGGTGACCCCGCCGAAGCCGATCCAGTTCCGGTTGCCCTGCACGTCGATGCCGATCGGGGTGAACACGAGGAGCTGGAGCACCAGGCCGGCGCCGACGATGCGCATCGCCCAACGGCGCCAGAACTCGGCGGGGAACCGGCTGACCACGAGCATGAGCGGCACGCCGATGAGCGCGTAGAGGCCCTGCTTGGCGAAGGCGCCGAAGAACCCGTGCTTGTAGCGGTACTCCTCGACGCTCGACGACGACAGCACCATCACGACGCCGAAGACGACGAGGAACAGCGTCACGCCGAGGATCGCGTAGAAGCTGCTCGACTCGGCGACGAAGACGTTCCGGACCGCGACGACGGCGCCGTTCGCCCGGCGTCCGGCGGCGGAGCGACCCGACGCCATGCTGCTGGACGCCGACGGCCTGGTCGTCGTCGTGCTGGTCGTCGTTCGGCCGGGACGGCCGCTACGGCCGTTCGCCGGAAGATCCGTCGGTGTCGCCATCGGCGTCGCCTCCCAGGTGCTCGTGGACCGCAGCCGCGAAGCGCTCGCCCCGGTCGGCGTACGAGCCGAACTGGTCGAACGACGCGGCAGCCGGGGCGAGGAGGACCGTGTCGCCCGATCTCGCGATCGACGCGGCATGTCGGACCGCCTCGGGCATGACCTGATCAGTGTCCGTTGCTTCGACCTGCAGGACCGGCACCGTGGGCGCGTGTCGCGCGAATGCCTCCACGACCGGGCTCCGATCGGCGCCGATGACCACGACGCCGCGGGCGGACGGGCCGAACTCCTGAACGAGGGCGTCGACGTCGACGCCCTTGAACAGCCCCCCGACGATCCAGACGACCGACGGGAACGCCGACAGCGACGCCGTGGCGGCGTGCGGATTCGTCGCCTTCGAGTCGTCGACCCAGGCGATGCCGGCAGCGGTGGCGACGTGCTCGGTGCGGTGGTGGTCCGCCCGGAACGCCCGGACCGCACGCTGGATCGCCGCGGGACGGACCGTGCCGGCGCGCGCGAGGGCCGCGGCGGCGAGCACGTTCATCGTCATGTGCGGGCTCGCGAGCCCGGCGGCCTCGAGGTCCTCGTGCGTGGCGAGCTCGAGTGCCGCGTTCCGGCGGTCCTCGACGAAGGCGCGGTCGCACAGGACGTCGTCGACGATCCCGACGTCGCCGGCGGCCGGGACGCCCGGCGTGAACCCGACGGCACGGCAGCCCTCGACCACGTCGGCTTCCTCGACCATGTGGCGGGTCGCCTCGTCGGTGACGTTGTAGACGCAGGCCAGCACGGTGCGCTCGTACACCTTCGCCTTGGCGGCCCGGTAGGCCTCGGCGGAGCCGTGCCACTCGAGGTGGTCGTCGGCGATGTTGAGGCACACGGAGGCCAGGGGCAGGACCGCGCCGTCACCCGAGGACGCCATGTAGTGCAGCTGGTGGCTGGAGAGCTCCACGACCAGGACGTCGAAGCCCTCGGGGTCGCGGACGACGTCGAGGACGGGCACACCGATGTTGCCGCAGGCCACGGCCCGCAGGCCCTCCTCCTGGTACATGGCGGTGGTCAGCTGCGTCGTCGTGGTCTTGCCGTTCGTCCCGGTGATCGTCACCCACGGGGCGGCGACCGGGCCGCGCACGACCTTGTCGCGGACCCGCCAGGCGAGCTCGACGTCCCCCCAGACCGTGCTGTGCTCGGTGGCCCAGCGGACGGTCGGGTTGTGCGGCGGCAGCCCGGGCGACACGACGACCAGGTCGGGCGTCTGGCGCTCCAGGTCGGCGGGCACGGCGTCGAGCGGCGTCTGCACGAACCGGGCGCCGATCACCGCGAGCAGCTCGACGCTGTCCGCGGGCGCGTCGGTCGAGTAGACGGTGACGGTGCTGCCGAGCTCCACGAGGGTGTCGGCGACCGAGAACCCCGTGGCCCCCAGACCGAGCACGGCCACGTCGAGGCCCTTCCAGCCCTCGGACCACCAGCTGTCGAGCCCCTCGAGACGATCAACCAACGCGTGCGATCCATTCCAGGTAGAAGAGTCCGACACCGGCTGCGACGCAGAGTCCGGCGATGATCCAGAACCGCACGACCACGGTCACCTCGGCCCACCCCTTGAGTTCGAAGTGGTGGTGCAACGGGCTCATCCGGAAGATGCGCTTGCCGTGGGTGATCTTGAAGTACGCCCGCTGCAGGATGACCGAACCGGTGACGATGAAGAACAGGCCGCCGATGAGGACGAGCAGCAGCTCGGTGCGGCTGAGGATCGCGAGACCCGCGAGCGCGCCACCGAGGCCGAGCGACCCGGTGTCGCCGAGGAAGATCTGTGCCGGCGACGTGTTGTACCAGAGGAAGCCGATCAGGCCACCGCAGACCGCGGCCGCGACGACGGCGAGGTCGAGCGGGTTCGTCACGGTGTAGCAGGCGTGCTCCGTGTTCGTGTCGAGCCGGGCGCCGCCGCAGATCTGGTTCGACTGCCAGAAGCCGATGATCACGTAGGACCCGATCGCCAGGATGCTCGACCCGGTCGCGAGGCCGTCGAGGCCGTCCGCCACGTTGACGCCGTTCGACGTCGACACCGTGAGCAGGACGATCCACGCGAGGAACAGGATCGTGCCGATGAACGTGCCGAGGGCCATGAAGTCGAGCCAAGGGATGTCCCGGATCGCCGAGATCATCGTGGACGCGGGCGGCTTGCCCGTCGAGCTCGGCACCACGAGCGCGATCGTGGCGAAGATGACGCCGACGATCACCTGGCCGAGGATCTTCGCCCACCCGCCGAGCCCGAGGCTCCGCTGGCGGCGCACCTTGAGGAAGTCGTCGACGAACCCGACCAGGCCGAGCCCGACCATGAGGAACAGCACGAGCATGCCCGAGAGCGTGACGGAGTCCCGCCCGACCAGGTGCCCGACGAAGTAGCCGATCACCGTGCCGAGGATCAGGACGATGCCGCCCATGGTCGCGGTGCCGCGCTTGGTGTGGTGCGACTGCGGACCGTCGTCACGGATGAACTGGCCCCACCCGAGACGGTGGAACAGCCGGATGAACAGGGGCGTGAGCAGGAGTGTGAACACCAGCGACACGGCGCCGGCGATCAGGAGGGCGATCATGCGGGGACACCTCCGAGGCGGTCGCCGAGGAACCGCAGCCCGGCCGACTTCGAGGACTTGACGAGGACGACGTCGCCGGGGCGGACCATCTCCTGCAGGGTCTGGACGGCGTCGTCGACGTCCTCGATGAACACGGACTCGCCGTCCCACGATCCCTCGAGGGTGGCGGCCTGGTGGATGGCCATGGCGCCGCGGCCGACGACCACGAGCTGGCCGATCCCGAGCCGGACGACGAGGCGCCCGATGGTGTCGTGCTCCTCCACCGAGAACTCGCCGAGCTCGGCCATCTCGCCGAGGACCGCGATGGTGCGCTCCCCCGGTCGGACGACCTGCGCGAGCGTGCGGAGGGCAGCGGCGGTCGAGTCGGGTGAGGCGTTGTAGGCGTCGTTGATGACGGTGACGCCCTCCGGACCGCCCTGGAGCAGCTCCATGCGCCAGCGCTCGGCCCGCGTCATCGACGCGAGCGCGGCGGCGCCGTCGGCCAGCGGCACGCCCCAGCGGTGGGCGACGGCCAGCGCGGCCGTCGCGTTCATCGCGTGGTGCTCGCCCAGGATGGCGAGGCGGACGTCGACGGTCTCGGAGACCTGCTCCGAGCCTCCCGGCTGGTCCTGTTCCGGTCGGCCGGGAGGCGCGGTGAGCGTGAAGCGGGTGCCGTCGCGGTCCGTGGACACACCGGTCAGGCGGTAGTCCGCGTCGTCGGACGTGCCGAAGCCGACCACCTGGGCGGCCGTGAGGCCGCGCATCGCCGCCACCCGGTCGTCGTCGACGTTCAGCAGGGCGGTCGCGGAGGCGGGCAGGTCGGTGACCATCTCGGACTTCGCGCGCTGCGTGGCCTCGATGCCGCCGAACTCGCCGGCGTGCGCGAGGCCCACCTTGAGGACGACGCCCGTGTCGGGCTCGGCGATCGCGACGAGCTTGGCGATGTGGCCGATGCCACTCGCACCCATCTCCACGACGAGGAACCGGGTGTCGTGGGTGACGCGGAGCATCGAGATCGGCGCGCCGACGTGGTTGTTGAAGGAGCCCTCCGGAGCGACGGTCTCACCGTGCCCGGCGAGGATCGTCCGCAGCATGTTCTTGGTGCTGGTCTTGCCGTTCGAGCCGGTGATGCCGACCACGCGCAGCGCGGCCGGACGGCCCTGCTCGTCGGTCCGGTCGGCGCTCGACGCGCGGACACGGGCGACGACCTCGTGCGCGAGCGCGGCGAGGGCGGCGTAGCCGTCGGCCACGACGACCTGCGCGGTGGCGCTGTCGTCGGGCAGGTCGGTGGCGCGCTCGGTGACGACCAGGGCAGCGCCGGCGTCGGCCGCGGACGGCACGAAGCGGTGGCCGTCCGTCTCCTCACCGAGGAGCGCGAAGAAGACGCTGCCGGGGCCGACGAGGCGCGAATCGGTCTCGACGGAGCCGTCGACGATCGTGTCGGCGGCACCGCGGACCAGCTCGCCGTCGACCGCGGCTGCGATCTCGGCGAGGGACATGGCGATCATCGCGGTTCCTCCACCGGGCCGGCGTTCGGCTCCCAGCCGGCCTCGCGCAGGGCCGCACGGGCCTCGTCGCGGGCGGAGTACGGCGTCCTGACGCCCTGGATGTCGCGGTAGTCCTGGTGGCCGGGGCCGGCCCAGAGGATCGAGTCGCCCTCGCCGACCAGTGCCACGGCGGTACGGATGGCGGCCTCAGGCGGGCTGACCTCGTGGATCTCGTGGTCCGGGAACGCGGCGCGGGCGGCGTCGACCAGGGTGGTCCTGATCGAGGCGGCGTCCTCGAAGCGCGGGTGGTGGTCGGTCACGACGAGGACGTCAGAGCCCCCGGCGGCCACGCGGGCCATGTCGGCGCGCTTGGTCGTGTCGCGGTCGCCGTCGGCGCCGAAGAGCATGACGACCTTGCCCGGCGTGAACTGCCGGACGGCGGCCAGGGTGTTGAGGAAGGCGTCGGGGCTGTGGCCGAAGTCGACGTAGACGCTCGGGCCGCGGTCGCCCGAGACCCGCTCGGTGCGGCCGGGCAGGTAGCACTCGATGGCGCTGACCGACCGGCCGTCGGTCTCGTCGTGGTAGCGACGGTGACCGGACTCGAGCGCCTGCGCGATGGCACCGAGCTCGAACCCGCCCTCGACGAGCATGACGATCGCCAGCGCGGCGTTCGCGGCCATGTGCCAGCCGATGAGCGGCACGCGGGTGGTGAGCTCGCGGCCCTCGGGGCCGGTGAGGCGGAACTCGGTGTAGGCAGCCTGGGCGTCGGTGATGTGGACGTTCCACTCGGCCTCGACGTCGGGGTGCACCGTGATGGTCGTCACCGGGATCCGGGAGTCCTGCACGACGCGGTGGCCCCAGTCGGTGTCGAGCGAGACGACGCCGCGGCGGCCGTGCTCGGGCTCGAACAGCGGGAGCTTCGCGCGGTAGTACTCCTCCATGTCGGCGTAGTCGTCGAGGTGGTCGTGGCTGAGGTTCGTGAACGCCACGACGTCGAAGACGATGCCGTCGACCCGGTGGCGGCTGAGGGCCTGCGCGCTCACCTCGACGGCGACCGCGCGCACCTCGCTCTCGCGCATCCGGGCGAGGAGGGCGTGCATCTCGCTCGCCTCTGGCGTGGTCAGGCGGCTCGTCACGCTGAGCGAGCCGATGTGGCGCTCCGCGGTCGAGCTCAGGCCGGTGACCAGACCGAGCTGCTTGAGGATGCCCTCGAGGATGTAGGAGGTGCTCGTCTTGCCGTTCGTCCCGGTCACCGCGAAGAGCTGCGGGAGGTCGTCGGCCTCGTCCGGGTGCGTGCGGTAGACCCAGGCGGACACGTCGCCGAGGGCGGCGCGGGGGTCGTCGACCACGAGCACGGGCAGTCCGGCCGGCTCGGCCAGGGCGACACCGTCGGTGTCGGTCAGCACCGCGACGGCCCCGCGCTCGGCGGCGTCGGCGGCGAACTGGGCGCCGTGCCGGTTCGCGCCGTGCACGCCGACGAAGAGGTCACCGGGCTGGACCTCGGCGGCGCTCAGCGTGACGCCGGTGGTCTCGACGCCGTCGAGCGAACCGACCACGCGGAGCCCGAAGGCGTTCGCGAGCTCGGCCACGGCCCTCGGGGTCGGGTGTTCGGGCCGGAGGACCGGGGGGATCCGTGCGGACAAGTGCTCCTTCTTCCTCACCACGTGGACGGGTAGGTCTTCGCCTCGGTCGTGGAGGGGGCGACACGGTACTTCTCGAGCACCTGGGACATCAGGGTACGGAACGCCGGAGCGGCGGAGCTGGAGAACTTGTGTCCCGGCCCCGGCTTCGTGAACGTCACCGTGACAACATACTGGGGGTCCTCGGCGGGTGCCATTCCGGCCACCGAGATGATCCGGTCGGAACCGTAGCCCTTCGCGCCGTCGGCGACCTCTGCCGTACCCGTCTTCGCGGCGATGTTGTAGCCGGAGATCGGCTTCATGCCCACGAGCGTGCCGCCGGTGACGACGCTCTGCAGCATGTCGGTCACCTGCTGGGCGGCGCCGGCCGACACGACGCGCTCGGGCTGCACGTCGGGCGCGTCGATGGTCTTGCCGTCGGCCGTGGTGCAGCCCTTGATGAAGTGCGGCGGGATGCGGACGCCGCCGTTCGCGAGGGTCTGGTAGATGCCCGCGACCTGGATGGCCGTCGTCGAGATGCCCTGGCCGAACATCGAGTTGATGTCGGTCTGCTGGTCCCAGTTCGGGCTCGCGCCGTACTGCATGCCGGGCTGACCCGGGTACTCGATCCCGGGCTCGGGCTGGAACAGGCCGAACTTCTTCATGACGTCGTAGCGCTGCTGCGTCGTGAGCCGGGAGCCGAGCTCGGTGATGCCGACGTTGGACGAGTCACGGAGGATGCCCGTCAGCGTCAGGTTCTCGGTGGCGTGGAACTCGGAGTCGTGGATGCTGCCACCCCACGGGAACGTGCGGGAGTACGGCACCGAGATGCCCGTCGTCGGCGTGGCCTTGCCCTGGTCGATGAGCGCCGCCGCGATGGCCGACTTGATCGTCGAGCCCGGCTCGTACGAGTCCGTCAGCGCACGGGACCCGTAGGCGCCCTTGTCCGTCGTGGCGTCCACGTCGTTCGGGTCGACCGTCGGGTAGTCGGCGACCGCGAGGATCTCCCCCGTCTTCACCTTCGTGACGGTCGCCGTGGCGGACACGGCGCCGATCTGCTGCGCGGCGTCGGCGATGTCCTGCGACGCCATGTACTGCAGGTCGCTGTCGATGGTGGTCTCGAGGGTGCCGCCGTCCTTGGCCTGCTTCGTCGTGACGGTGCTGCCGGGCAGCTGCACGCCGTCCTCGCCGCGCTCGTACGTCTCCGAGCCGTTCGTGCCGGCGAGGCAGCTGTTGTACGCGAGCTCGAGGCCGGCCTGCGCGCCGTCGGTGCCCATGAAGCCGGTCAGGTTGCCGGTCGTGGCGCCGGTCGGGTACGTCCGCGCCGACTGCTGCTGCGGGTACAGCCACGGGACGTCGAGCGCGCGGACGGCCTCGTACCGCTTCACGTCGAGTCCATTGACCAGGTAGGCGAAGTCGGACGTCGGGTCGGCGGCGATCGCCTTCTCCATCGCCGCCACGTCACCGCCGGAGGCCTTCGCGATCGCGGCCAGGGCGACGTCGACGCTGACGTCCTTGACGCGGGTGCCGCCGAGCTTGCCCTTGAACGCCTTGACCAGGCGCGGCGCGGTGGTGATGTTGTACCGGGTGACACTGTCGGCCAGCGCGGTGCCGTCGCGGTCGACGATCGACCCCCGCGCGCCGTAGAGGGTCACGGGGATGCTGCGCTTGGCCTTCGACTGCTCGTTGAGCTCGGCGGCCTGCACGACCTGGATGTCGACCAGGCGCACGACGAACACCGCCACGAGCGCGATCACGGCGATGATGACGACGCTGTAGCGGAGTCGGCGGTTGCGGATCGTCTTCGTCACGCGGTGCGGTCCTTCCGGGGTCCTGACCCGCAGGTCACCGGGTGGAGGGTGCCTGGAGCTGGTTCGGGTCGGACTCTACGGACGACTTCGAGGAAGCCCCGTCCGACGCGCTGGCGCCGCTGGTCTTCCCAGCGTCACCCGTCGCGGTGGCAGCGGCGTCGGTGTCGGCGGCGGCCGGCGCGGCCTTCTCGGCGGCGGGCGCGGCCGTGTCGGCGTCGGGCGCAGCAGCAGGTGCCGCTGCACCGTTCTCCTTGCTCGTCGTCGTGTCGCCCCGCGTCGCCGCGAGGGGGACGCCGTCGAGCAGCGAGTTCGGCACCTGGTTCGCGGTGTTGCCGGTCGCTTCCTCGGGCGTGGCCGGCGTCGGCGTGCCGAACACCCGGCCGGTCGTCGGGTCGAGGTAGACGGGCGTCGAGTTCGCGATCATCCCGAGTGCCTGGGCGTTGCGGGCCAGGTTCTGCGGCGAGTCGAGCACGCGCAGCTCCTCGGAGAGGGACTGCTGCGACCGGCTCAGCGTGGTCTGCTCGGCGGACAGCGAGTTCAGCTCGTAGGCCCCCTGGCTCAGGACCATGCTGATGCCGAGCTGCGCGAGCAGCAGCGTGCCGAGGGCCGCGACACCGACGACGGCGTACGCGATGCGCGGGCGGGCGCGGCGCTGGGCCTTCGTGGGCGTGACCTCGACGAGCTCCGGCCGGGGGCGGGAGGGCCTGGGCGCGCGCGACGGGGCGACGGTGGGGTCGACGAGTGCGAGGTTCGTGCTCATGTCACTTCCGGATTCGCTCGGCCGCGCGGAGTCGCACGGGCGTTGCCCTGGGGTTGGCGGCGCGTTCGGCCTCGTCGGCCAGTTCCGCGCCCTTGACGACCAGGGAGAAGGTGGGGGCGTGCTCGGGGAGCTCGACGGGCAGGTCCGCCGGGGCGCTGGACGTGGTCCGCTTGACCAGCGCGCGCTTGACGATGCGGTCCTCGAGCGACTGGTAGGACTCCACGACGATCCGGCCACCGACGGCGATGGCGTCGAGTGCCGCGGGGATCGCCCGCTCGAGCACGCTCAGCTCGGTGTTGACCTCGATGCGGAGCGCCTGGAACACGCGCTTCGCCGGGTGGCCCTGCCGCTGGATCGCGACCGGGGTGGCGTCGTGGAGGACCTGGACGAGGTCACCCGACATCGTGAAGGGCGTCTCGGTCCGGCGTTCGACGATGGCCTTGGCGTAGCGGCCGGCCAGCTTCTCCTCGCCGTAGCGCTGGAAGATGCGGCGCAGTTCGCCCTCGTCGTAGTCCGCGAGGACCTCAGCGGCGGTGATGCCCTCGGTCCGGTCCATGCGCATGTCGAGCGGGGCGTCCTGGCTGTAGGCGAACCCACGCTCCGCCCGGTCGAGCTGCAACGAGGACACACCGAGGTCGAACAGCACGCCGTCGACGGTGGTGAAGCCCTGGTCGGCGACGGCCGTCTGGATCTCGTCGTACACGGTGTGCACGAGGCGGACACGGTCGCCGAACCGGGCGAGGCGCTCTCCCGCGATGCCGAGCGCGTCGGTGTCGCGGTCGAGACCGATGAGCGTCAGCTCGGGGAAGCGCCCGAGGAGGCCCTCGGCGTGCCCGCCCATGCCGAGCGTGGCGTCGACGACGACCTTGCCCGGCCCGTCGAGCGTCGGCGTGAAGAGGTCCACGATCCGCTCGAGCATGACGGGGGTGTGCGGGAACCGTTCGGGTGTGCTCATGTGCAGCCCCTCGCGTCCTCTGGGCCACGGGTCCGGATCCCCATCCATACCGACCTGACACCGGGGAAGGTGCATCAGGGCGTACGGCTGGGAGTCCCGATCCGCGGATCAGAAGATGCCCGGGATCACCTCCTCGTCGTTCTCGGCGAATGCCTCTTCGGCTTCTGCGTAGTAGGCCTCCCACGCGGTGGTCGACCAGATCTCGGCACGGTCACCGCTGCCGATGACCGTGAGGTCCCGCTCGAGTCCCGCGTACTCACGGAGGTTCTGCGGGATCGTCACGCGGTTCTGCTTGTCGGGCTGCTCTGCGCTGGCCCCCGAGAGGAACAGGCGCATGTAGTCCCTGGTGCGCTTCGACGTCATCGGTGCCTGGCGGACGCGTTCGTGGATCTCCTCGAACGTCCTGGCGCTGAAGACGACGACGCACCGTTCCTGACCGCGGGTCATCACGAGCCCCCCGGACAGTTCGTCGCGGAACTTGGCGGGGAGGATCACGCGACCCTTCTCGTCGAGCTTGGGGGCATGGGTACCGAGCAACACGTCGGGGCCTCCCCTCAGCTCCACCGGTCAGCGACAGGCTCCACGGTACTCCACTTCCCTCCACTTCGGGGTGAAAGCCCTCCCCGAAACGGCTCCAGACCCCCGTTCTGGGGGCCGGTCAGGAGGCTCGGCTCGGTCCCGCCACGTCCGTCACCCCCGGAACGGCGCGGATCGGCGCCGCGGGGTCGACCGGGGAGCGAAGTGGAGGACTTTCGCAGGCCCAGGGCGCGCGGTGGGCGGCGTGCGGCACGGCGCGCGAGGGTCGCACCGTGCGCGGTCGCTCAGCCCGTGCGAGGTTGCGCCCCCGGTGCGCCGCCACGACCCCGCATCGAGTGGGCAGCCTCGCACCGGAGGACAGCGCGGGCACGAAAAAACGGGGCCGGCCCGTGAAGGGCCGACCCCGTGGAGGAGTGTGGAGGGGGACTACTGGTTCGGGTCGTTGCGCTTGTCCCAGCGCTCGTTCATGCGGTCCATGAACGACCCGCCGTTCGACGAGCCTCCGGACGCCGGGCCGCGGCTGCCACCGGACGACGACGTCCGCGGTGCCCTGGCCGAGGGCTTCGGTGCCCCCATGCCTGGTCGGAGCGCGAACAGCACCCCGGCGAGCATGACGACGAAGCCGACGATGCCGATGAGGGGCTGGCGCATGACCAGCCCGAGGATGACGATGGCGACTCCCGCGAGCGCTCCGAGGACACCGATGGTGATCGACGTGTACGTCGGTCGCCCCTGTCGTCGGGTGACGCGCGCCACGAAGTCGGAGTCGTTCTGGTAGAGGCTGCGTTCCATCTCTTCGAGAAGTCGCTGCTCTTGCTCCGAAAGTGGCATCCGGATTCCCTCTTTGTCCCTGGGATCGACGCTTGGATTGGGTGGACCGATCCTACGACCGGGCCACCCACTAGGCTAGGCACCGTGGCTGAGAGTACGCGATTAGTGGACCTCGTCTCGGCACGGATCGATCGAGCACTGGACGACCAGCGCGATCGACTCGCTGCGATCAGTCCGGACCTGGCTCCGTTCGACGAGTTCGCCCGAGACCTCCTGTCCGGTGGCAAGCGCTTCCGGGCCCTGTTCTGCTACTGGGGGTGGCAGTCCGTGGCAGGGCGTTCCGGGTCGTTCGACCCGTTGGCGGAGGGCTCCCGACAGACCACGGCGGAGGCGGTCGTCACGGTCGCCGCGGCACTCGAGGTCTTCCACGCGGCAGCCCTCGTGCACGACGACATCATGGACCGCTCGGACACCCGTCGTGGGCGTCCCGCTGCCCATCGCCGGTTCGAGTCCCGACACCAGGACTCCGGCTGGGTCGGCGACCGCGGCCTGTACGGCACGAACTCCGCGCTGCTCCTCGGTGACATGCTGCTCTCCCTGAGCGACGCCGTGTTCGACGAGGGCCTGGCGCTGCTCGACCCCGCGCGTGCCCGCATCGTGCGCCAGGAGTTCCACACCATGCGGCTCGACGTCACCGCCGGGCAGTACCTCGACATCCACGAGGAGACGGCCTGGCCGACCGTGGACGAGTCCGAGCACCTGCTCCGCGCCCAGCGGGTTGTCGTGTTCAAGTCGGCGAAGTACTCCGTCGAGGCTCCGCTCGTCATCGGCGCCCTGGTCGCCGGCGCGTCCGCGTCGCAGCTCGATGGGCTCCGCGCGTTCGGGCTCCCCCTCGGCGTGGCCTACCAGCTCCGTGACGACATGCTCGGTGTCTTCGGTGACCCCGAGGTCACGGGCAAGCCCGCGGGTGACGACCTCCGCGAGGGCAAGCGGACCGTCCTCATCGCCTCGGCCCGCAAGGCACTGCCCGGTGGGTCCCGCGCGCTCCTCGACGAGCTCCTCGGCGACCCGGACCTCGACGAGGCCCAGGTGCAGATGCTCCGCGCGACCCTGACCGAGTCCGGCGCGGTGACCGCGGTCGAGCGCTCGATCGACCGGCACGTGCAGCGCGCCAAGGCAGCGCTCGACGCCGCACCGCTGACGCCGTCGGCGCGGGAGCAGCTCGCGTCGCTGGCCGACACGGTCAGCCGCCGGTCCGCCTAGCCGCACCAGATGCGAACGGGAGGCTCGGTGCCAGCTGGCACCGGGCCTCCCGTCCGTCTGCGGCTGCGTCGAGCACGCGACGCCGCGCCGAGACTCGGCCCCGCGGACGTCCCGCGCCGTCAGGAACGCGTGCGGTGTCCACCACGGCGAGACTCGGCCACGCTCGGGGGGCGCCGGGGACTGCGGTCAGAGCAGGGACTGCGCGATGCGGCGCACCTCGGCCTTGCGGCCGGCGCGCAGCGCGTTGATCGGCGAGTCACCGATCGCGTCGTCGACGGCGAGCATCCAGCGGACGGCCTCGTCGTCGGTGAAGCCGTTGTCGCCGAGGACGACGAGCGTGCCGCGCAGCTCGGGCAGCGGTTCGGCGTCGTCGAGGAACTCGACGGGCACGCGCAGGACACCGCCGACGCGCGCCGCGAGCAGGGTCCGCTGCTCGAAGAGCCGGTGGACGCGGCCGGGGCTGACGCCCAGCAGCTCGACGAGGTCGGGGACCGTCAGCCAGCGTTCGGAAAGGGACATGTCATCCGTGGGTGTCGCACTCACACGCCCATCGTGCCAGAGAGCAGCCGGTACGCGAACCACTCGTCCGTCACATGGGTCACACACGGCACATCCGACTCTCTGGTTGACTTGCGATTCACGACATGCCAGCGTGGAGCCGCCTGTGAGCGCGCTGCCGCGTCCCCACAGCTCACCCGCCTGACAGGAGCACCCCGTGGACACCGACGCCGACGACCGCGCACGACGCGCACGTTCCGCCAGATTCGCCACCATGCCCATCGTCCTGGCCGGGACGATCGCCGTCACCGCCGGGCTGACCGGGCCGGTCGCCCACGCCGAGACGCGGCACGAGGACGACGGCGCCGCGAACAAGCGCCACGTCGACGAGGACCACAACGTCGGACACCGCTCGGTCTACAGCCCCGCCGTGGCCCGCGCAGCGAAGCCGACCATCACGACGGTGTCCGCCGTGCGGAAGGCCCCGACCACGTACTCCGTGCAGCAGGGTGACACGGTCTCCGGCATCGCGGCCCGCTACGGCCTGTCGGCGCAGGAGGTCCTGGTCCGCAACGGCCTCGGCTGGAACACGATCATCCACCCCGGGCAGACGCTGCACCTCGCGTCGACCCCGGCCGTGGCGGCACCCGTCCGGGCCGCGGCTCCGAGCGGTGCGGTCTACCACGTCAAGCAGGGCGACACCGTCTCGGGCATCGCCGCCCGCGTGGGCGTGTCGACCTCGGCCATGCTCCGTGCGAACGGCCTGTCGCTCGGCAGCATCATCCAGCCGGGCCAGGCGCTCCGGGTCCCCCGCGCCGGGTCGGCCCCGGCCGCAGCCCCCGTGTCCGCCGCTCCCGCAGCGGCACCGGCATCGGCCTCGGCCTCGACCTCGCCGTCCTCCACCAGGGCCGGGTCGGTCAAGATCGGCGCCGGTCAGACCATCGCGTCGATCGCAGCCGCGCACGGAGTCCCGGTGTCGGCACTCCTGTCGGCGAACGGCCTGACCTACACGAGCACGATCTACGCCGGCAAGACGCTGGTGCTGCCGTCGTCCGGGCCGTCGCTCTCCGCCGAACAGCGCGCGAACGCACAGACGATCGCGAACGTCGGCCGCTCCCTGGGCGTCCCCGACCGCGGCATCGTGATCGCCCTCGCCGCAGCGATGCAGGAGTCCAGCCTCCGCAACCTGCCGCACGGTGACCGCGACTCGGTCGGCCTGTTCCAGCAGCGCCCGAGCCAGGGCTGGGGCACCGCGGCACAGCTGCAGGACCCGACGTACGCCACCCGCCTGTTCTTCGGCGGACGGTCGAACCCGAACAAGGGCACGACCACCGGCCTGCTCGACGTCCGCGGCTGGGCGTCCAAGAGCGTGGCCGACGCCGCCCAGGCCGTGCAGATCTCCGCCTACCCGAAGGCGTACGCGCAGTGGGAGAAGTCCGCGACCGCCTGGCTGGCGTCGCTCTGAGCACCGTCGCGGTCGGGGCGGCGCCGGACTCCCGACCGCGGACGCGACTCATCCTCCAGGTCGAGATTGCATCACGGCCGGTGCGTCCCCGCCGACGGATCGCACCCGCCTTCGTAGAATGCCGCCGATGAGCACGAACGCCGCCACGGACCCCATGATCGGTCGCATGATCGACCAGCGGTACCGCGTGCGCTCGCGCATCGCTCGCGGGGGCATGGCGACCGTGTACCTGGCGACCGACGTCCGGCTCGAACGCCGCGTGGCGATCAAGATCATGCACGGCCACCTGGCCGACGACCAGGCCTTCCGGGAGCGCTTCATCCAGGAGGCACGCTCCGCAGCGCGGCTGTCCCACCCGAACCTGGTCGGCGTCTACGACCAGGGCGCCGAGGACGACACCGCCTACATCGTCATGGAGTACATCCCCGGCATCACGCTGCGGGACCTCCTGCAGGAGCACCACGCCCTGACGCCCGAGCAGGCCACCGACATCCTCCGTGCCGTGCTGGCCGGACTGGCCTCGGCGCACCGGGCCGGCATCGTGCACCGCGACCTCAAGCCCGAGAACGTGCTCCTCGCCGACGACGGCCGCATCAAGCTCGGCGACTTCGGCCTGGCCCGCGCCGCCTCGCAGAACACCGCCACCGGCGCAGCGCTCCTCGGCACCATCGCGTACCTGTCCCCCGAGCTCGTCACCCGCGGCGCCGCCGACTCCCGCAGCGACGTCTACGCGGTCGGCATCATGCTCTACGAGATGCTCACCGGCGAGCAGCCCTACAAGGGCGAACAGCCGATGCAGATCGCCTACCAGCACGCGAACGACACCGTCCCCGCCCCGAGCATCGTCACGCCGGGCGTCCCCTCGGAGCTCGACGACCTGGTCACCTGGGCGACGTCCCGCGACCCCGACGACCGCCCGCGCGACGCCCGCGAGATGCTCGAGCACATCAACGGCAACCAGCAGCGCGCCACCGGGCAGTACCGCACGGCCGTCCTGCGCCCGGAGAACGCCACCGCGATCCTGCCGGCCGGCGCTCCTGACCCCGACCGAGCCCGCGACGCGACCGACGCCACCACCGTGCTCGAGCCCCGACGCACCGGCGGAGCAACGACGTCCGGCGACCGCGGGCGCAACCAGCCGGGGCCTCGTCGCACCGGTCAGACGTCCGGGGCGCTCTCCCCCGCCAGCCAGCGCCTCGCCGACAAGGCCACCAAGCGCCGGAAGCGCGGCTGGATCGCGCTCGTGGTCGTCCTCGTCCTGGCCCTCGCTGCCGCCGGCGTCGGCTGGTGGTTCGGCCCCGGCCCGGGCGGGAACGTCCGGATCCCCCAGGTCGCCGGCAAGTCCGTGTCCCAGGCCCGGCAGATGCTCGAGGCCGAGGGACTCCGTGCAGCCGACCGCACCGGTGCCCGCTTCGACACCGTCGTCGCGAAGGGCCGCGTGTCCGCCACCGCCCCGGCCGCAGCGCGCGTGGTGCAGAAGGGCACCGCGATCCAGATCCTGGTGTCGAACGGGCCGAAGATGATCGCCCTCCCCGCCATCGTCGGCCAGTCGGTCTCGACGGCCCAGGCAGCCCTCGACGACGACTTCGACCTGCAGGACCCGCAGTACCAGTTCTCGGCCGACGTGCCGAAGGACACCGTCATCGCCGCGACCGGCCGTGGCACCGGCGGCACCACCATCGACCTGTCCTCCGTGCCCGAGTACGGCGAACGCGGCCCCGTCACGCTCACCGTGTCACTCGGAGCCGTCCCCGACGTCACGGGCAAGACCGTGGGCCAGGCGCAGGCCGCACTCGAGGCCGTCGGCCTCACCCTGGGCACGCAGGACTCCCGGTACAGCGACGACGTCCCCACCGGACAGGTCCTGTCCGCCACGGCGCACGACGACCCCGCCGTCAAGGGCACGGCCGTCGACGTCGTCGTGTCGAAGGGCCCGACGCCGATCACGCTGCCGAAGGTCGAGGGCTCGACCATCAACGAGGCCACGTCGACGCTCGAAGCCCTCGGCCTGAAGGTCTCCTACCCCGACTGCACGAACGTGCTCTGCAGCTTCTACGACTGGAAGGCCAACCTGCCGGTCAAGTCGACCGATCCGGCCCCGGGCACCACGGTCTACAAGGGCGACACGATCGCCCTGTCCTACCCGCAGTAGCCGCTGCGTCGGCAGCGGCGCGCGGTGGGCGCGACCACCGACAGGACGGGAGGCCCGGTGCCAGCTGGCACCGGGCCTCCCGTCTGCGACCTGGTCGCGACTAGCGCGGCGGGTACGGGTGCGCGCCGAGCTCCTCGGCCACCAGGAACGCCAGTTCCAGCGACTGCATGTGGTTGAGGCGCGGGTCGCAGAGCGACTCGTAGCGGGTGGCGAGGGTGGCCTCGTCGATCTGCTCGGAGCCACCGAGGCACTCGGTGACGTCGTCGCCCGTGAGCTCGACGTGCATGCCGCCCGGGTAGGTGCCGGCCTCGCGGTGGACCTCGAAGAAGCCGAGGACCTCGTCCACGACGTCGTCGAAGCGACGGGTCTTGTAGCCCGTCGGCGTGGTCAGGCCGTTGCCGTGCATGGGGTCCGTGACCCAGAGCGGGTTGGCCTCCATGCCCTTGATGGCCTGCAGGAGCTTGGGCAGCTCGTTCCGGATCTTGCCGGCGCCCATGCGCGTGATGAACGTCAGGCGCCCCGGCTCGCGGTTCGGGTCGAGCTTGTCGATGAGGGCTTCCATGTCGGACACGCTCGTCGTCGGGCCGAGCTTGACGCCGATCGGGTTGCGGACGCGCGACAGGAAGTCCACGTGGGCGCCATCGAGGTCGCGGGTGCGCTCCCCGATCCAGATGAAGTGCCCCGAGGTGTCGTAGGCGAGCCCCGAGCGGGAGTCGATCCGGGTCATCGGGCGCTCGTAGTCCATGAGCAGGCCCTCGTGCGAGGCGAAGAACTCGACGTGCTTGAGCTGCTCGAAGTCGGCACCGCAGGCGTCCATGAAGCGGATCGCGCGGTCGATCTCCTGCGCGAGGTGCTCGTACCGGGCGTTCGCGGGGTTCGACGCGAAGCCCTTGTTCCACGAGTGCACCTGGCGCAGGTCGGCGAACCCGCCCTGCGTGAACGCGCGGACCAGGTTCAGCGTCGAGGCCGCCGTGTGGTAGCCCTGCACCAGGCGGCGCGGGTCGGCCTGCCGGCTCTCGGGGGTGAAGTCGTAGCCGTTGACGATGTCGCCGCGGTAGGCCGGCAGCGTGACGTCGCCGCGGGTCTCGAGGTCGCTCGACCGGGGCTTGGCGAACTGCCCGGCCATGCGGCCCATCTTGATGACCGGCATCGAGGCGCCGTACGTCAGCACGACGGCCATCTGCAGGATCGTCTTGACGCGGTCGCGGATCGAGTCGGCCGTGGCGCCGGCGAAGGTCTCAGCGCAGTCACCGCCCTGCAGCAGGAAGGCCCTGCCCTGCGCGGCGGCGGCGAGGCGGTCGCGGAGCTGGTCGACCTCTCCCGCGAAGACGAGGGGCGGCAGCGTCGCGATCTCCGCCGAGGCGGCCTCGGCGGCGGCCTGGTCGGGCCACGTCGGCTGCTGCTTGATGGGGAGGGTCCGCCAGTGGTCGAGGCCCTCGATGACGTCCGGATCCTGCAGGGCGACGAAGTCGGTCGACTCGGACAAGGCGGTACCTCTGGGTTCTCGTGGGTGGCGCTCCCGACGGTGCTGCCGGGACCGTCTGAGCCTACCGTCCGGCCGTGCCCCGTCGCTCGCGCTTGGCGGTTGCCCGCACGACCTGTGCGCGGGCGGAGCTCGCGCGCTCCTTGACGCTCGTCGCGTACACGTCCTCGTACTCCTGGCGGCTCAGACCGGCGAGCTCGTGCATGACCTCGTCGGTGACGCTGCGCAGGATGAAGCGGTCGGTCTCGAAGCCCTGGAAGCGGGAGAAGTCGAGCGGCTTGCCGAACACGACGCCGACGCGCTTGAACTTGGGGAACCGCTGGCCGATCTGCTGCACTTCCCTGGTGCCGACCATCGCGACGGGGATGACGAGCACGCGGCCCTCGAGGATCATCCGCGCGATGCCGGTCCGGCCGCGGTACAGCTTGCCGTCAGGGCTGCGGGTGCCCTCGGGGTAGATGCCGAGCTGTTCACCCCGCGCCAGGACCTGCAGGCCCGTGCGGAGCGAGGCCTCGGAGGCCTTGCCGCCGGACCGGTCGATGGGGAGCTGGCCGATGGCGTTGAAGAACGTCTTCGTCGCCCAGCCCTTGAGCCCGCGACCGGTGAAGTAGTCGCTCTTCGCCAGGAAGGACATGCGCCGGTCGAGCACCGCGGGCAGGATCACCGAGTCGATGAACGAGACGTGGTTCGACGCGAAGATGACCGGCCCCGAGCTCGGCACGTGCTCGCGCCCGACGACCCACGGCCGGAACAGGGTCAGGATCAGCGGACCGAGCAGGAAGTTCTTGAGCAACCAGTAGAGCATCATCGACTCCGGGTCGGGGACGGCGGACGGCGGTGCTAGGCGGTGCGGGCGTGGATGCGCGCGAGGTCCGCGGCACCGACCACGCCGGCGTCGTTGACGAGCTCGGCGATCACGAACTCGGGCTCGGGGTGGTAGCCGCGGGCGGGCAGGTTGTTCAGGTAGGCCTGGCGGATCGGCTCGAGGAGGCGCTCCCCCGCGCTCGCGACGCCGCCGCCGAAGACGAACAGCTGCGGGTCGAGCACGGCGGAGAGCGACGCGCACGCTTCGCCGAGGTGGCGACCGAGACGCCGCAGTGCCGCCAGGGCCCCTGGGTCGTCGGCCAGGATGAGCTCGCCCACGACGGCACCGTCGAGGTGGCCGCCGTTGTCGTCACGAGCCTGTGCCAGCGCGACGCCGATGCCGCCGGCGTCTGCCACGTCGTTCGCCATGCGCTGCAGGGCGCGGCCGGAGCCGTACTGCTCGATGCATCCGCGGGCACCGCACCCGCACGGCAGACCGTTCGGGACGATGCGCAGGTGGCCGATCTCGCCGCCGGTGCCGAAGCCCCCGCGGAAGAGCCGGTCCTCGGTCACGATGGCGCCGCCGACGCCGGTGCCGATCGTCAGCATGGTCATGTCGGACACGAGCCGACCCGCACCGAAGCGGAACTCGGCCCACCCGGCGGCGTTGGCGTCGTTGTCGACGGTGATGTGCAGGTCGCCGAGCCGCTGCTGCAGCTTCTGGCGCAGGGGTTCGTTCCGCCATCTGATGTTCGGCGTGTAGTAGACGATCGACTGCGAGGCGTCGATGAAGCCCGGGGCGGCGACGCCGACGGCTCCCACCTGGTGCTGCGCGCTCAGGCGCTGGACCATCGTGACGACGTCGTCCAGCATTGCGTCCGGGTCCGCAGCGTTCGTGGCCACACGGTCCTCGGCGATGATCTCGCCCAGCTCCGTGACGACCGCTCCCGCGATCTTGGTGCCCCCGATGTCGATTCCGATGGCCTGCACGAGTGACGAGCCTACCCGTTCGGTGCGTACTCATCGAACGCGCGAGGTCGGCCCCTATGCTGGAAGGGAGTCGTCAACGTGAGACGCACTCGCCATCGAACCGGTCGACAAAGGAGTTGCCGTGAACGATCAGCGACCCGTAGAGGGGTCTCCGACACAGGACCACGCGTCCGGTCCCGCCGCGCCGGACCACGGTTCCGCGGCGCGACTGCTCGCCGACCGGGCGCATCGCACGCCCGACCGGCCGATCCTGGCCGAACGCCACGGGGACACGTGGACGACCATCCGCGCGGACGACGTCCTGCGCCGGGTCCGCGGGATCGCCAAGGGGTTCGTCGCCGCCGGCCTCGAGCCCGGCGCGCACGTGGCGATCCTCTGCAGGACCCGGATGGAGTGGACGCTCGTCGACTTCGCGATCTGGACCGCCGGGCTGGTGTCCGTACCGGTCTACGAGACGAGCTCGCCCGACCAGGTCCGGCACATCCTCGGTGACTCGGAGTCGGTCGCGATCGTCGTCGAGCAGGAGGAACACGCCAGGCGCGTCGCCGGCATCGCGCCCGACCTGCCGCACCTCGGCCAGCACTGGACCATCGACGGCGGCGGGCTCGACGACCTGACCCGGCTCGGCGAGGACGTCACCGACGACGACCTCGACGCCAGGACCGCGACCGTCCACGGCCACGACGACGCCACGATCATCTACACGTCGGGCACGACCGGTCGGCCGAAGGGCTGCGTGCTCCGGCACGACAACTTCACAGCGACGGTGGAGGGCTCGACCCAGGCCATGTCCGAGATCGTCGCGGGTGACGCCTCGACGCTGCTCTTCATCCCGCTGGCCCACGTGTTCGCGCGGTTCATCGCCGTGATGAGCATCTCCGCCGGCACGCTCGTCGGGCACGAGCCCGACACGAAGGACCTCATGCGGGCGGTGTCGACCTTCCAGCCGACGTTCCTGCTCGCCGTGCCGCGGGTCTTCGAGAAGATCTACAACTCGGCCGAGCAGAAGGCCGACCTCGCCGGGCGGGGTCGCGTGTTCCGGGCAGCAGCCGCCACCGCGGTCGCACACTCGGAGGCCGTGGCTGCTGGTCGGGTCCCGCTCGGACTGGCACTGCGCTTCCGGCTGTTCGACCGGCTCGTGTACGCCAAGCTCCGCAACGCCATCGGCGGTCGGGTCAGGTACGCGATCAGCGGGTCGGCGCCGCTCTCCCCCCGGCTGTCGCACTTCTTCCGCTCCATCGGCGTCCTGATCCTCGAGGGCTACGGCCTCACCGAGACCACGGCCCCCGCGACCGTGAACCGCGCCGACGAGCTCCGCATCGGCTCCGTGGGCCGCGCACTCCCCGGCGTCGAGATCCGCATCGCCGACGACCAGGAGATCCTGATCCGCGGCGTGGACGTCTTCGACCGGTACTGGCAGAACGCCGAGGCGACGGAACATGCCTTCGTCGACGGGTGGTTCCGCACGGGCGACCTCGGCCACCTGGACGGCGACGGCGTGCTCACGGTGACGGGCCGCGCGAAGGAGCTCATCGTGACGGCGAGCGGCAAGAACGTCGCCCCCGCCCCGCTCGAGGACGGCATCCGCGAACACCCCCTGGTGGGGCAGGTCGTGGTGGTCGGCGAGGGCAAGCCCTTCATCGCGGCCCTCGTCACGCTCGACCGCGACATGCTGCCCGGCTGGTGCGAGTCCCGGGGCATCGCGCCGGTGCTCTCCGCGCGCGAGGCCGCCCACGACGAGCGCGTGCTCCACGCGGTGCAGGAGGCCGTCGACACCGCCAACCGGCGGGTGTCGCGGGCCGAGTCGGTGCGGTCGTTCACGGTGATCGACACCGACCTCACCGAGGCCTCCGGGCACCTCACGCCGAAGCTGACGATCAAGCGGTCGGTGGTGCTGCGGGACTTCGCCGCGGACGTCGAGCACATCTACTCGGGGTCGAAGGTCCAGACCACGGCGGTGCCGGTGGTCGAGGGACGCAAGCGACGGTGACGCGGTGTCACTGACGACCCGTCGGTGACGCACTGGAGGCCCGGTGCCGGTCCGTGGGACCGGCACCGGGCCTCCTGTCTGGTGCCGTCGTGCGCTGTGGTGCTGTCGGCCGGGTGACCGTGCCGGGGGCGTCGTCGCCGCCGGTGGCCACGGGGCCGGTCAGACCGGGCCGGTCAGACCGTGGCCGGTTCCTGGGCCTGTTCCGGTTCGAGGACGGCCGTGGCTGCGGTCGTCGCCGGGGCCGGCTCCGGTCGTCGGTTGGTGCGGGTGCGGTGCGAGCTGAGCTCGTCGGTTCGGAGAGTCATCGTGCGTCCTGGAGGTGGGAGACCATGTCGGCGGGAGGACCGACGGGGAAACCGTACCCCCTCGTCAGGACATGACGACAATCCCGCGTCCGGGTGTCACCAGGACGGGGTCCGACGACTCACCGGACCGTGACGGTCCGGCACCCGAGCAGCGGGTTCGTCGTGCCGGCGCCGACGTTGATGCCGTACGCGCAGACCTTGTGCGCACCGCGGGTCAGGCTCACCGTCCGGCTGTACCCGGAGTTCAGCGGGGCGCTCGGGTACGCGGCGCGGACGTCGGAGCGACGCAGGCTCGTCGCGACACGCCCCAGGCTCTTCGACCCGGACGTCTGGTCGTAGAAGGCCACCGCGAGCGGGGCAGTCGTGTCGCGGTCGAACGCCCAGCCCTTCAGCGTCGCGCCACCGGCCACGGCGGTCGCGGAGTCGAGCCGACCGGACGGGTCGTGCGAGGTGTCCGCGGCGACCGCGACGGACCGGCACGCGCCGAGGAGCGGGTTCGTCGTCCCCGGGCCCTGGTTGAGGCCGTACGCACAGATCTTGTGGGTGCCCTTGCTCAGCGGCACGGTCAGGGACCACCCGCTGTTCGCCGGGGCGCCCGGGCGCTGGCGCTGCACGTCAGGGCGAGCGATGGACGTGGTGACCGTGCCGATCGAGCGCGAGCCCGAGGTCTGGTCGTAGACGCGCACCTGCGTCCCCGCGGTGGCGTCGGGGTCGTAGGCCCACCCGGTGATCTTCACCGCGCCCGCGGTGCCGGCGGCGCTGTCGAGGCGGCCGACCGGGTCGTGCGACGTGTCCGTCCGCATCACGACCGGAGCGTTCGCGTACGACGTGGCGGTGCTGCCGTCCGGGTGGCGGAGGGTGACCTGCACGTTGTACTTGCCGGCCGGCAGGCTGTTGAGACGGAACGGCACGGTGTTCACGCCCTTGGCGACGGCGACACCCGCGGCGATCCTGCTGTACCCGGCGCTGCCGGGAGCTCCGGTGCCGACCGAGACGTCCGCCGTGGTGCCCTGCACCCAGGCGTTGTCGTGGAAGGTCACGTTCGTCGCGCCCGTGGCGGTCGGGTCGGCCCGCAGGTGCACGGAGCGCAGGTGCCAGGTCGGCTGGCCCGGGTCCTCGTTCGGGTCGAAGCGCAGCCCGGTGATCGTGCGGCCGGCCCACCCGGCCTTGGGCGCGAGCGCGTCCTCGTCGAGCGGGTTCGACGCCGTCAGGTCGAGCGAGACCTCGGACTGGTTGCCGGTGGAGTAGGTCGGGACGTCGTTGCCGATCTGCGGCGTGCCGGTGCCCGAGACGTTCCAGATCACGCGTGCCAGCTTGCCGCCGCCCGCAGACCCGGACAGGTTGAAGGGCCCGTCGTACTGCATGTCGAACTGCAGGTAGTGGTAGGTGTTGCCGGCGAAGCTGGACACCGGCAGCAGCACCTTCGGGTCGTTCTGCTCGGGTCCGGCGTTCCGGGCGGTGATGCCCCGCGCGTCCCGGGTGAGCAGCTGGGCGTTCGCGTACCGGACCTTGGCCGTCGCCCCCGCCGAGGCGAAGTTCCACGGCTGCCCGGACTGAGCGGCCGCCAGGTCCTGGCCCTGCGACTGGTTCGGCGAGTCCACGACCACCTGCGGACGCGGGGTCACCGTGTACCCGTTGTACGTGCCGGCGGGCATGCCCGCGTGCGGGTGCTGGGCGTCCGGCGCGGCGTGCAGCCGGACCCAGTCGATCGCGGCGGTCTTGCCGTTGCCCTCGTTCGACGCCAGGACGACCGGGTCGATGCGGAAGACGACCTTGTTCGCGCTCCGCCACGGGACCTTGGCGAGCAGGTTCGACTGCGCCGTCAGGTCGAAGTCGTACACGTGCGGCCCCTGCACGATCGGGAAGGTGAAGCCACCGCCGCAGGCCGCCGTCTGCTCGCGGCAGTTGAACCAGTAGACCGCGCCGATGTGCTTCGACAGCGGCTGGTCCATCGAGAAGGTCAGCCGCGTGTACTTCGCGGTGTCGACCGGCTGCCGGGCACCGTCACGACCGAACGGCAGGCTGCCGGAGATGGAGTGCACCAGGAACAGGCGGTTGTCCTTCGCGAGCGACACCTTGAGCGCGCCGCCACCGACCGTGGCCGAGGTGTTCGAGAAGTCGGTGTTGAAGTCCGACGAGTTGCTGTAGTCCCAGGCGTCGCCGTACACGTCGGACGCGTAGTCGGCAGCCTCGGACTCGGTCGTGGCCGCGTTCGCCGGAGCCGGTGGCGTCAGTGCCACCAGTCCGACCGTCGCGGCCACGGCGGCCATCGTCACGGTGGCGGCGACACGGAGTCCCCTGCGCTGTCGTTCCATGGAGTTCCCCTGATCATCTCGCAGTCACGGCGAGCCTGATCGTCTCGCAGCGCCGCGTCGAACGTACGTGGTCGGAGAACGCCGTCCACACCCCCATGACGGGGGTCAGGACGTCGGGAACGCGTTCCGGTGGTTGTTCCGGAGCATACGACCGGCGTCGGCGCAGGGGAACGGGCAGTGCGCTCCGCGGCGGTCCAGGGTCAGTGGAACCAGTCCTGCGCGCGGACGTCGCGGAGTGCCTGGCGGCGGGTCTCCGGCTCGAGGGTCATCACGTAGACGGTGCCGTCGAGGTGGTCGGTCTCGTGTTGGAGCGCCTCGGCCATCAGCCCGGTGCCCTCGACCTCGACCGGGTTGCCGTCGACGTCGACCCCGCGCACCTTGGCGTACGGGTACCGCTTGGTCGGGTAGGCGAGCCCGGGGACGGAGAGGCAGCCCTCGTCCATGAACTCGGGCTCTCCCGAGACCTCGACGAGCTCCGGGTTCAGGACGTAGCCGACCTCGCCGTCGACGTTGTAGGAGAACGCCCGCAGGCCGACACCGATCTGCGGCGCGGCCACACCGGCGCGGCCGGGCTCCTTGACGGTGTCGATGAGGTCCTGCACGAGTTCGCGGACGCCGTCGGCGCCGATGCGCACCGGGTCCGAGGGCGAACGGAGGACGGGGTCGCCGAACAGGCGGATGGGACGGACGGTCACGTTACTGCAGCACCACCAGGAGGTCGCCGGCGTCCACCTGCTGGGTCACCGGGATCGCGAGACGGCCGACGGTGCCCGCCACGGGCGCCGTGATGGCCGCTTCCATCTTCATCGCCTCGATGCTCGCGACGGCCTGACCGACCGTCACGACGTCACCGACGGCGACCTTGAGCGTCACGACGCCGGAGAACGGCGCCGCGACCTGCTTCGGGTCGGTCCGGTCCGCCTGCTCGGCGGCCTTCGTCTCGACCTGGATCGAGCGGTCGCGGACGTACACCGGACGGAGCTGGCCGTTCAGCGTGGCCATGACCGTGCGGATCCCGCGCTCGTCGGCCTCGCCGATGGCCTCGAGCCCGACGTGCAGGTCGACGCCCTTGCCGAGGGACACGACGTGCTCCTCGCCGGGGCGGAGCCCGTAGAGGTAGTCGACCGTGGCGACGACGGACAGGTCGCCGTACTCGTCGCGCACCTGCTGGAACTGCCGCGTGGGCTGCTCGAACAGCAGGCGGTTGAGGGCACTGCGGCGCTCGGGCCCCGGGGTGTCCAGGTGCGCGCGCTCGTGCTCGGGCACCGGCGTGATCTCGAGCGAGACCGTCCGGCCCGCCAGCACCTTCGTGCGGAACGGCTCGGGCCAGCCGCCCGGCAGCTCCCCGAGCTCACCGGCCATGAACCCGATAACCGAGTCCGGGATGTCGTACTTGTGCGGGTTCTGCTCGAAGTCGACGGGGTCGGCGTCGACCGCCGCGAGCTGCAGCGCGAGGTCGCCGACGACCTTGGAGGACGGCGTCACCTTGGTCGGACGCCCGAGGATCCGGTTCGCCTCGGCGTACCAGTCCTCGACCTGCTCGAACCGGTCGCCGAGGCCCAGGGAGATGGCCTGCTGGCGGAGGTTCGAGAGCTGGCCGCCGGGGATCTCGTGCTTGTAGACGCGCCCGGTCGGCCCCGCGAGCCCGGACTCGAACGGTGCGTACGCCCGCCGGACGGCCTCCCAATACGGCTCGAGGTCGCCGACGGCGTCGAGCGAGATCCCGGTGTCGCGGTCGGTGTGCGCCAGGGCCGCGACGAGTGCCGACATGCTCGGCTGGCTGGTCGTGCCGGCCATCGGCGCCGCGGCGACGTCGACGGCGTCCGCACCGGCGCGGGCCGCGGCGAGGAGCGTCGCGAGCTGTCCACCGGCGGTGTCGTGGGTGTGCACGTGGACCGGCTGGTCGAAGCGCTCCCGCAGTGCGCCGACGAGCTTCTCGGCGGCGCTCGCACGGAGGAGCCCGGCCATGTCCTTGATGCCGATGACGTGCGCACCGGCCTCGACCATCTGCTCGGCGAGCCGGAGGTAGTAGTCGAGCGTGTAGAGGTCCTCCGCCGGGTCCAGCAGGTCGCCGGAGTAGCAGAGCGCGGCCTCGGCGACGGCCGTGTCGGTGGCGAGCACGGCCTCCAGGGCGGGTCGGAGGGCGCGGACGTCGTTCAGCGCGTCGAAGACCCGGAACACGTCGACCCCGGTGGCGGCCGCCTCGGCGACGAACGCGTCGGTGACCTCGGTCGGGTACGGGGTGTAGCCGACCGTGTTCCGGCCGCGCAGCAGCATCTGGATCGGGATGTTCGGCATCGCCTCGCGCAGCGAGGCCAGGCGCTCCCAGGGGTCCTCGCCGAGGAACCGGAGCGCGACGTCGTAGGTCGCCCCGCCCCAGGCCTCGGCGCTCAGCAGCTGCGGCGTGAGCCGCGCGACGTACGGCGCGACCGCGACCAGGTCCTTGCTGCGGACGCGTGTGGCGAGGAGGGACTGGTGCGCGTCGCGCATCGTGGTCTCGGTGACCGCCAGCGCGGTCTGCGCACGGAGCGCCTTCGCCCACTCGGCCGGACCGAGCAGCAGCAGGCGGTCCCGCTGGCCCTCCGGCACCGGCGCGGACAGGTCGATGCCCGTCGGGAGCTTGGCAGCTGGGTCCACGACGTGCGCCGCGGGCGTGCCGTTCGGCTTGTTCACCGTGACGTCGGCCAGCCAGTTCAGGACCTTCGTGCCGCGGTCCTTCGACACGTGACCGCCGAGCAGCTGCGGACGCTCGCCGATGAAGGCCGTGGAGACGTCGCCGCGGGCGAAGTCGGGGTCCTCGAGCACGGCCTGCAGGAACGGGATGTTCGTGCTGACGCCGCGGATGCGGAACTCGGCGAGTGCGCGACGCGCGCGGGCGACGGCGCTCGGGAAGTCCCGGCCGCGGCACGTCATCTTCGCGAGCATCGAGTCGAAGTGCGGGCTGATCTGCGCGCCGGTGGCGACCGTGCCGCCGTCGAGTCGGACACCGGCACCGCCGGGGCTGCGGTACGTGGTGATGCGCCCCGTGTCCGGACGGAAGCCCTGGGTCGGGTCCTCGGTCGTGATGCGGGTCTGCAGCGCGGCGCCGTGAACCACGACGGTGTCCTGGGACAGGCCGAGGTCGGCGAGCGTCTCCCCCGCCGCGATCCGCATCTGCGACTGCACGAGGTCGACGTCGGTGACCTCTTCGGTGACGGTGTGCTCGACCTGGATGCGCGGGTTCATCTCGATGAAGACGTGCTGTCCGGCACGCTCGCCCACGGTGTCGAGGAGGAACTCGACCGTGCCGGCGTTCACGTAGCCGATCGACCGCGCGAAGGCCACGGCGTCGCGGTGCAGGGCCGCTGCGATCGCAGGATCGAGGTTCGGCGCCGGGGCGATCTCGACGACCTTCTGGTTGCGGCGCTGCACGGAGCAGTCCCGCTCGAAGAGGTGGATGGTGCCGGCGTCCGTGCCGGTGGCGTCGGCCAGGATCTGGACCTCGATGTGCCGCGGCCGGAGCACGGCCTGCTCGAGGAACATCGTCGGGTCGCCGAAGGCGCTGTCGGCCTCGCGCATCGCCTCTTCGAGCGCGGGTCGCAGCTCGTCCGGCGTCTCGACGCGCCGCATGCCACGACCGCCACCGCCGGCGACGGCCTTCGCGAAGACCGGGAAGCCTACGGCCGCTGCCCCCGCGACGAGCTCGTCGACGTCGCGGCTGGCCGGCGTGCTCGCGAGCACCGGGACGCCCGCGGCGATCGCGTGCTCCTTCGCGGTGACCTTGTTGCCCGCCATCTCGAGCACGTGCTGCCCAGGACCGATGAACGTGATGCCGGCAGCTGCGGCGGCCGCGGCCAGGTCGGGGTTCTCGGAGAGGAAGCCGTACCCGGGGTAGATCGCGTCGGCGCCGGACTCGCGGGCGACCCGCACGATCTCGGCCACGTCGAGGTACGCCCGGACCGGGTGGCCCCGCTCCCCGATCAGGTAGGCCTCGTCGGCCTTGAGGCGGTGCAGCGAGTTGCGGTCCTCGTACGGGTAGACAGCGACTGTGCGGGCACCGAGTTCGTACGCCGCGCGGAAGGCACGGATCGCGATCTCGCCACGGTTGGCGACCAGGATCTTGCGGAACACGCGGGCCCTTTCAGCGCTGGGTCAGGTGGGACAACCCTACTGGCGGTAACGTTGCTCAACGTGCATGTACTCAGCGTGAGCTCTCTCAAGGGCGGTGTCGGCAAGACGACGGTCACACTCGGTCTGACCTCCGCCGCGTTCGCCAAGGGTCTGCGAACGCTGGTGGTGGACCTGGACCCGCAGTCGGACGTCTCCACCGGCCTCGACATCAACATCGCCGGCCACCTCAACGTGGCCGACGTCCTCGAGAACCCGAAGGAGAAGATCGTCCGCCAGGCCATCGCGCCGTCCGGCTGGACGAAGGGCTCCCAGGGCAAGATCGACGTCATGGTCGGGTCCCCCTCGGCCATCAACTTCGACGGGCCACACCCGTCGATCCGCGACATCTGGAAGCTCGAGGAAGCGCTCGCCAACGTCGAGCAGGACTACGAGCTCGTCCTCATCGACTGCGCGCCCTCGCTCAACGCCCTGACCCGCACCGCGTGGGCAGCGTCCGACCGCGTCACCGTGGTCACCGAGCCCGGCCTGTTCTCCGTGGCCGCTGCCGACCGGGCCCTCCGCGCGATCGAGGAGATCCGCCGCGGACTCTCCCCGCGCCTGCAGCCCCTCGGCATCATCGTGAACCGCGCCCGGGTCCAGTCGCTCGAGCACCAGTTCCGCATCAAGGAGCTCCGCGACATGTTCGGGCCGCTCGTGCTCTCCCCGCAGCTGCCCGAGCGCACCTCGCTGCAGCAGGCCCAGGGTGCCGCGAAGCCCCTGCACGTGTGGCCCGGCGAGTCCGCGCAGGAGATGGCCCGCAACTTCGACCAGCTGCTCGAGCGGATCATGCGCACGGGCAAGATCGGTCCGTACGCCGACGGCAGCCCCGTCTGACGCTGACGCCCTGACGACGCACCCCGGGTCACCGACCCGGGGTGCGTCCGTGTCTGGGGCGCGCGTCGTCCTGGGGTGCGGTGCGTCCTGTTCCGGTGAGATCGCACTTCGTGTCGGGTCGGCGCCGCACGAGGCGACATGGAGTGCGACCTCACCACCGCAACCGCCGGGAGGCTCGGGTCACGCCCGGCGGATCGCGTCCAGCCCGTCCGGTGGTCGGGGCGCCCGGCGTCGACCGGTCACGACTCCCCGCTCACGTCCGGCGGGCGGTCACCAAGCGTCGGCTCGACGCCGCCGCAGCGACGGTTCCCGACCACTCGGCTATGTGCGCGCGGGGTGTCGCGACCGTTCGGCACCGCGTCGGGGCGCGTTCGGCACCGCGTCGGGCCGCGTTCGGAACCGGTGAGATCGCACTTCGTGTCGGGTCCGCGCCGTCGCGTTGCGTTGAGATCGCACTTCGTGTCGGGTCGGCGCCGCACGAGGCGACACGGAGTGCGACCTCACGGCCGTCTCGTCGCGACCTCGCAGCCGGGAGGCTCGGCCCACGCCCGGCGCAGCGCGCCCAGCCCGGCCGGTGGTCGGGCCGCCCGGGGTCGACCGGTCACGACTCCCCGCTCACGTCTGGCGAACGGTCACGAAGCGTCGGCTCGACGCCGCCGCGGCGACGGTTCTCGGCCGCTCGGCGACGTGCACGCGGGGTGTCGCGACCGTTCGGCCCCGCGTCGGGGCGCGTTCGGCACCGGTGAGATCGCACTTCGCGTCGGGTCCGCGCCGGACGAGGCGACACGAAGTGCGATCTCAGCGCCAGGGGCCGGGGCCGGGCGAGCGGAGCGGGAGGCGCGGGTCAGGAGGCGCGGGAGGCGCGCCGTGCGGCGAGCTCGTCGGAGGGGTCGGCTGCCGGCGTCGCGTCGAGCTCGACGAGGGAGGACTCCACCTCGCGCAGCACCTTGCCGACCGCGATGCCGAAGACGCCCTGCCCGCGGGACACCAGGTCGATGACCTCGTCGTCCGAGGTGCACAGGTACACCGAGGCGCCGTCGGACATCAGCGTCGTCTGGGCGAGGTCGGAGACGCCGGACTCGCGGAGCTGGTTGACGGCCGTGCGGATCTGCTGGAGCGAGATGCCGGTGTCGAGCAGGCGCTTCACGAGCTTGAGCACGAGGATGTCGCGGAAGCCGTAGAGGCGCTGCGAACCCGACCCGGCGGCACCGCGGATGGTGGGCTGCACGAGTTCGGTTCGCGCCCAGTAGTCGAGCTGGCGGTAGCTGATGCCGGCGGCCTTCGCGGCGACGGTGCCCCGGTAGCCGTTCTGTTCGTCGTGCTCGGGGAGTCCGTCGGTGAACAGCAGCCCGAGGTCGTACCGCGTCGTGTCAGACGGGGTACCGGGGGTGTCGTTCCCACTCATTGGACTGCCTTCCACGACGATCGAGCCCTCACCCGAAGGTTCAACGACGGGTTGAGAGTTGTTCCGAGGTCCACGGTAGCGACTCCGACCGGTCCGACGCGGGACATCCGACTCGGCGCGTCCGGCGTGTCGAGGATACGCCCGTGCACCGACGGTCCACCAGCACCGCTCACGCGTCCATCCGCCCGATCGCGGCGCGGATGAGGTTCGAGCGGATGACCTCCAGGTGCCCGGCGATCTCTCGTGCGAGCTCGGCGGCCTTGGCCCTGGACGTGGCGTCACCGCGACGCGAGACGGGCATCAGCGCGGACTCGATGAGCCCGACCTCACGCTCCGCGGTGCTGCGGAAGGTCCGGAGGTGTCGTGGCTCGATGCCGGCGCGCTGGAGTTCGACGAGGGCCTTGAGCACGACGACCGAGTCCTCGCCGAAGGTGTCCGTCGCGGGCAGGAGCGATGCGGACACGGCATCGGCGACGAGCATCGGGGACGCCTGGGCGGCACGGACGAGGTCGTCCCGCGTGTAGCGCTTCTCGCGGCCGAGGATGGAGGGCCTGGGACCGTCGCCACCGCCGGGGAGCGCGGGCTGGCGGCCGGCGTCGAGGTCGGCCAGGTACTCCTTGATGACCTTCAGCGGCAGGTAGTGGTCACGCTGCAGACCGAGCACCACGCGGAGCCGGTCGACATCGGCCGGCGAGAACTTCCGGTAGCCACTGGCGGTGCGGACGGGCGTGACGAGCTCGCGTTCCTCGAGGAAGCGGAGCTTGGAGCTCGACAGGTCGGGGAACTCCGGCTTGAGCCGGGCGAGGACCTGTCCGATCGTCAGCAGGTCCGCGGCCGGCGAACCCGACCGCACTGCGGCCGAGCGCGCGGCCACTACGCGTTCGCCAGGCGCGCCAGGTCGACCCGGGACGCGTAGAACGTCAGACGGAACTTGCCGACCTGCACCTCGGCGCCGTCGGTGAGCGGTGCCTCGTCGATGCGTTCGCCGTCGAAGTAGGTGCCGTTCAACGAGCCGTTGTCCTTGACGGTGAACGACGTGCCGTTCCGGAGGAACTGGGCGTGCTTCCGGGAGACGGTGACGTCGTCCAGGAAGATGTCGGCGTCGGGGTGTCGGCCGGTGGTGGTGACGTCGGAGTCGAGCAGGAAGCGCGCTCCGACGTTCGGGCCGCGGCGGACGACGAGCAACGCCGAACCGGACGGCAACGCGGTGATGGCGTCACGTTCTTCGGGTGAGACACCGGACTCGGGCGTCAGGGACGCGCCGAACTCCATGCTGAAGGTCAGCGTCGTGTCGACCAGCCGCTGCTCCGGGGCTTGCTGTCCCTCTGGCTGCGGGACCACTGGATCTGGCATCGGTGGACCTCCTCCTCTTGGCAGTCAAGCGTATCGGAAACGAGCGGCCCGTCGAGAGCCCCGTGGACGAGTGACACGACCTGTCCGCGGCGAGCGGACAGCTCGGTGCACCTCAGCGGGACCGGGCGAGCAGCCAGAGCAGGTAGGGCGCGCCGACGACACCCGTCACGACGCCGACCGGCAGCGTGGTGCCGGGCAGGGCGAACTGGGCGACGAGGTCGCTCGCGAGGACGATCACGGCGCCCACCGCTGCAGCTGGTCCGAGCGCCACACGTCCACCCCCGACGAGCCGTCGGGCGATCGGCGCAGCCATCAGCGCGACGAACGACACGGGCCCGGCGGTGGCCACGGCCGCGGCGGTCAGGCAGACCGCCGTCAGGAGCAGGAGCACCTTCGCCCGGTCCGGCCGGAGCCCGAGCGACGCCGCGACCTCGTCCCCGAGCGTCAGGACGCCCAGCCGCGGCGACTGCACGAGCGCAGCGACCACGAGCACCACGAACGCGACCGCCAGCACGCCGACGATGCCCGGGTCCACGGCGTTCAGGCTGCCGGAGAGCCAGAGCAGCGCCGTGCCCGCCTGCTGGACGGTGCCGCTCGTGAGCATCCACCCGGAGACGCTGACGGACATCGCCGAGACGCCGATCCCGACGAGGACCACCCGGTTACCGGTGATGCCCCGACGCCAGGCGAGCCCGGCGATGAGCACCGAGACGACGACCGCCCCGACGAGCACGGTCCAGAAGAGCCCCAGGCCCGAGACGCCGAACAGCACGATGGCGGTCAGGCCGGCGGCACTCGCGCCCGAGGTGATGCCGATCACGTCGGGACTCGCGATGGGGTTCCGGACGACGCTCTGCACGATGCCACCCGCGACGCCGAGGCTCGCCCCCACGAGGAGCGCCGCCGCCACCCGGGGCCCGCGCAGCTGTCCGATGACGAAGTCCGACACGGTGTCGCCGTGGCCGACGAGCGCCGCGACGACCTGTCCGGGGGCGAGCGGGATGTCGCCGACGCCGAGCCCCACGAGGACGAGTCCGACGAGCACGGCCACGACGATGCCGAGCACGACGAGTTCGCGGCGCACACCGGTCACCCGACGGCGTGTGGGACGTGCCGTCGTCGTCACAGTCCCCGCACCGCCTTCGAGCGGACGAGCGCGATGAACACGGGTGCCCCGATGAGCGCGGTCACGATCCCGACCTGCAGCTCCCCCGGGTACGCGACGACCCGGCCGATGACGTCGGCGACCAGCAGCAGGGCGGGTGCGACGATCGCGGACAGGAGGATCGTCCACCGGTGGTCGGGTCCGCTCAGCCGCCGCACGGCGTGCGGCACGGCGAGTCCGATGAACGCGACCGGACCGGCCGCGGCGACCGCCGACCCGGCAAGCAGCACGGTGACGAGGCCGCCGACCGAGCGGACGAGCACCACGCGCTGCCCCAGCGACGCCGCCAGCTCGTCCCCGAGGGCGAGGGTGTTCAGGGACCGCCCGAGGGCGAACGCGATGCCGAGCCCGACGAGCACCGGGACCGTTATCGCGCCAGCCGCTCCGAGGTCCTTGCCCGCGAGCGCTCCGACCTGCCAGAACCGCAGCTGGTCGAGGAGGCTCTGGCTCGTCACGAGCACCGCTGTCGTGACCGACGCGAGGGCTGCCGCGACGACCGCTCCGGAGAGCGCCAGGCCGACCGGGGTGAGACCGCGCCGTGCGACCGAGGCGATGCCGTAGACGAGGAGCGCTGCCAGAGCCGCCCCGACGAACGCGAAGGGCAGGTAGGCCGCGGTGCCGCTGATGCCGAAGAGCGCGATCCCGGCGACGACCGCCAGCGCCGCCCCGGAGTTGATGCCGAGCACGCTGGGGTCGGCGAGCGGGTTGCGCGTGACGCCCTGCATGACGGCGCCGGCGACACCGAGCGCCGCCCCGGCGAGCAGGCCCACGACCGTGCGCGGCACCCGGTTGCCGAGCACGATCAGGCCGATCTCGTCGTCGCGCCCGGGGTGTGTGACGGCGTCGACCACCGCCGCGAGCGGGATCGGCCGCGACCCGAACGCGATGCTCAGCGCCACCGCCACGAGGAGCACGACGACCGCCAGCACGGTCGCGCCGACGAGTCGTGGCACGGAACTGGGCGCGGGTGGGGCAGGGGACGGAGGGCGCATGGGAGGTGAGGCAACCCTAACCCGATGAGCTCCCTCGGCGATCGCCGAGCGAGTCATGAGCGCACGCAGTGCCCGTTCATAGGTTCTCCATGGGGAACGGGCCTGTACTCGGTTCATCGACACCCGACCGGGGAGTCGAGAGCGACCGGAGAGCACCGATGAACGAGAACCAGAACCCCGACGCCGAACCGGGCACCACGCCGATCGACGCGCAGGCCGGCGCACCCCGCGCCTCGTGGGACGCACCGCACGCCGACCGGTCGACGCTCCGCCCCGCCTACGCCTTCGACGGCTCGGGCCCGTACCTCTACGCCCCGGACGGCTCCGGCCCCTACGCCTACACGCAGGACGGCCACGGCCCCTACCTCATCGGCAGCCCGGCCCTCGCCGGCACGGCCTCCTGGTCGCACGCGGCGCAGCACGGCACACCGTACGGCGCCGCACACCCCGCCGACGCGACCGGCTGGAGCGGTGCCTTCGGGGCCCGTCCCGGCACCGCGAAGCGTCGTCGCCTCGGACTGGTGATCGGCTCCGGTGTCGCGGCCCTCGCGATCGTCGGGGCAGCGGGCGGCACCGCGCTCGGGCTCTCCTCGCATGGCACACGGACCACGTCGAGCCAGTCGCAGGGCTCCACGACCCTGCCGGGTGGCGGCACCGGCACGGGCGGCACGGGCGGCAGCGGCACGAACGGCTTCACCGTGCCGGGCGACGGAACGGGCAGCGGCACGGGCAACGGCACCGGCACCGGCACCGACGGCGGCACGGGCAGCAGTGACGGCAGCGGATCGAGCACCGGCACCCAGTCCCCCGCCACGGCCGCGACGGCCGCCCAGAAGCGGGGCGTCGTCACGATCAACACGATCCTGAACTACGACGCCGCCTCGCAGGCCGCCGGCACCGGCATGGTCCTGACGTCCGACGGCACGATCCTGACGAACAACCACGTCATCCAGGGCGCGACGAGCATCAGCGTCACCGACGAGACCACCGGCAAGGAGTACGACGCCGAGGTCGTGGGCGCCGACGCCACGAACGACGTCGCGGTCCTCAAGCTCAAGGACGCCTCCGGACTGTCCACGGTGACGCTCGACGACGACGGGGGCGCGAAGACCGGCGACGCCGTCACCGACGTCGGCAACGCGGAGGGCACCGGCAACCTGGTCGCCGCCGCGGGCACCGTCACCGCGACGGACCAGGACATCCAGGTGCAGAGCGAGTCCGGCACCGGCACCGAGTCCCTGACCGGGCTCATCCAGGTCGCCGCGGACATCGTCTCGGGCGACTCGGGCGGTCCGGTCCTCGACAGCGAGGGCGAAGTCGTCGGCATGGCGACCGCCGCATCGTCCGGCAGCTCGGACGTCACCGGGTTCGCGATCCCGATCGCCACGGCGAAGTCGATCGCCCAGAAGATCCTGTCGGGCGACGCCTCGGGCACGATCACGATCGGCCTGCCGGCGTTCCTCGGGGTGCAGGTGAGCGGGACGGCCACCACGGGTGGCGTCGCCGTCGCAGGCACCGTCGACGGCTCCGGTGCCGCCGCGGCCGGGCTGGCCGCCGGGGACACGATCACCTCGGTCGACGGCACCGCCGTGACGAGCTCCGCCGAGCTGACGAAGGTCATCCAGTCGAAGTCGGTGGGTGACAAGGTGTCGGTCGCCTACACCGACACCACCGGCGCGGCGAGCACCGTCACCGTGACGCTGACCGCCGGCCCCGCAGCCTAGGAAGGCAGGAACGCCCGCACGACGCTCCGGTACACGGCTTGTGTCTCAGCCCGGCGACTCCGCGTTCCTGAGGAACGCCCGGACGACCGATCGGTACACGTTGGCCGGCGACTCCGCACCGAACGCGGAGGCGCCGGCCTCCGTGCGTCCGACGCGTGCGAAGCCGATGCCCTCCGCGTGCACGAGGGTCACCGGGGTCGGCTTCCCAGGTCGCCGGAGGTACGACACCGTCCACGGCGCCGCCCAGAAGCGCGCCAGCCGCGGGTCCGCCTCCGCGACGGCACCCGGCAGCTCGGGCGCGTCGTCCCCACCGGCGAGCCGTCGGTCGAGCAGGTCCGCACGGAGCGACCTCGTGCGGAACGGGAAGGTCCATGTCGGACGCACGCCGAGCCTCCCGGCCGCCAGCGCCACCACGCGCTGCGGCGTGAGCCGCGTGAGGACCGCGCCCGTGTCGTCCGGTGCGTCGACGACGGTGCGGGACCAGGCCTGGAGGCTCGCCACGCGCCCGTCAGGTCGGTGCTGTTCCAGCACGGTCGGCTGGGTCTCCGCTGCCCACGGCTCGAGGAGTGCCTGCGTGCTCGCCGGGAGCGTGCCGAAGCGTCCGACCAGGCCGGCGTCGACGAGTTCGCGGCCGCCGGGGGTGCGGAGGAGCGTCGGGTTCCACCGTTTCCCGGCGAGGCCCTGGAGGGTGGCGAGGGCCTCCGGGGTGACTCGGGGGCCGCTGACCTCGGTCGGGGCGAGGGGTGACGGCAGGGACTCGAGGTCACGGGTGGCGCCGGTGCTGACCGGGCCGACGGCGCGGACGGAGTCGAGGACGGCGAACACGAGGTCGTCGGTGTCGGCGAGGCGGGCGAGGGGTCGTTCGACCGTCACGTCGACGCGGTGACGGCCGGTGACGAAGAGCAGGTGCGCGCCGATGATGTCGCCGGGGCCGTCGTCCTCCTCGGCGCTGGCGTCGGGTCGGACGTACTCGACCAGGCGCGCCGGCGCCCCGACCGAGGTCCAGACGTCGCAGCCGACCAGGAGCAGGCCGTCGACGGAGCCGGGCAGGCGGTCGAGCAGCGAGGCGTTCTCGTCGCCGATGGAGCGGTCGCTCGGGCGGGAGCGCACGGTGACGACGACGTCGTCGCCCACCACGCGGAGGTCTGCCTGCGCCGTGTCCGCGCGCTGCCAGGAGTCGGGGCGGCGGAGGACGACGCGTGCGGTGCGGTCCTCGGTGCCGAGCGGGACGGGGACGGCCATGGTCGCAAGGCTACGACGGGGCAGGGGCCCGGACGCGGGCGGCTCGCCGTGCGGGGGTCAGCGCGAGCGGGGTGGTGGTGGCGGGGGGACGCGCTTGGCGGCGACGACGTCCTCGAGCGCGACCTCGACGAGGCCCCGGCGGGTGTCCACCGTGACGGAGTCCGCCGTCCGTGCGACCAGGTCCCCGAGGGCGTCGCGCGCTCCCCCGGCCTCGTGCGCCCGGACGACGACCCGCTCCCCGAGCTCGGCGTCACGCAGCAGCCCGAGCGCCAGTGCCCGCGCGATGCCCGCCTGCTCGTCCGTGCCCACCCGGGAAGCGTACGGGCTGCCGCACGGCCCACCGGTCGGCATCGAGGGAGCGCACGCAGGCGACCACGGGGGCGGGCACGCGGGCGGCGCGCCTAGGCTGGTGGCATGGACAAGGCCCGGGTGGACAGCTGGATCTGGGCGGTCCGGATCACCAAGACCCGGTCCGCCGCGACGACCGCGTGCAAGGCCGGGCACGTGAAGGTGAACGGCGAGCGGGCGAAGCCCTCGCAGCCGGTGGGCCCGGGGGACGAGGTCCGCGTGCGGCAGGCCGGCTTCGACCGCATCGTGGTCGTGAAGAGCCTGATCCTCAAGCGCGTCGGCGCGACCGAGGCGGCGAAGCACCTCGACGACCTGACCCCTGCCAGGCTGCCGAAGGAGGAAGCGGGCTTCGTCCCGATGCGCGAACGCGGCGCCGGACGCCCGAGCAAGCGGGAACGCCGCGACCTCGAGAAGCTCCGCGGCTACTAGCCGGGACGACCGGGCCAGCAGGCCCGGACGAGCCCAGGCCGAGCACGGACCCGCTCAGACGAACCGGACGGTCTGCTGCAACCGGTCGCGGACGTCGAACACGTCGACGGTGCCCTCGGGCGACCAGATGCCGTTCAGCACCTGCCCGAGCGCACTGCGCCGCACGAGGAACGCCGTGGGCTTCCGCTGCGGACCGACGAGCTGCACGTCGGTGTCGACCGCCGAGTCCGGCACGACCATGATCCGCCCGGTGAACCGCACGCGCGTCTGCTTCTGCACGGCGAGGGCGGCGCGGACGAGCTCCTTGACAGGACGCTCCCCCGGCTCGAGCGTCTCGCCGACGACCTCGCCGTGCTCGACGCGGACGGGTCCGCCCCAGTCGATGGACTCGAGCGCCCACAGCCCGCTCGGCATGAGCACGGCGTGGTCGAGTTTGCCCTCGCTGCCGGCGTCGAGGTCGTGCCAGACCGTCACGCCGATGCCCATGTCAGCCACGAGCGCCGCGGTCGACTCCTCGGCGAGGGCCTCCCCGAGCAGTCGGCGGATGGACCGGGGCGCGCTCCGGATGAGCGACGGGTCGTAGGGGTCCTCGATGGGGTCGCCGAGTCCGACCCACTCGCGCTCGGCGGCCAGGAAGACCTCGCGCGACCGACCGCCGGGGTGTCCGTGGGACCGGGCCCGTGGGCGGGAGTCGCGGCGTGCTGCGGGCGGTGCGTAGGCGTCGCGACCCGACCCGGGCCTCCCGGCTGACGCCGACCACGCGGACGAGCCGGACGGCGCGGACGAGGGCCGGGACCCACCGGCGTCGTAGGCGCGACGCGCCGCCGGTGTGCCGACGCGCTCCCACGCGACCTGGACCTGCCGGAACCGCACGGCGTCGCCGCCGAGGTCGGGGTGGGTCTCGCGGGCTGCGCGCCGGTAGGCGCGGCGCAGTTCCTCGTCGTCGGCCGTCGCGGCGACGCCGAGGACTTCGTAGGGGGTGGCGTCGGCCGGGCTGTCCGTCATGGCTCGCGGTACGTTACCGGAGCGAGCGCGAGCACCAGCCGTGTGCGCGCTGAACGGCGGCCGGGAGGCTCGCGGGGCGTCGTGCGCGCCGCGAGCGGTCCGTCAGGTGGTGCGGTTCACGCCACCGCGGCGGCGATCGCGTCGCGGTGGTCCTCGAGGTAGGCGACGTCGGCGCGGTACAGGTCGGCGTGCCCGTGCTGCAGGTCGCTGATGAACTTCGGGTTGCCGGCGGCGGCCTCGGTCTCCATGAGGGTCACGAGGGAGACGAGCGAGGACACCATGGTCTCGGTGAGCCGGCTCCTGGACACGTCGTCGAGGCCGTACGCGCGGCAGAACTCGGCGGCGCGGGCCAGGCGGACCTCGAGCGTCGGGGCCGTCCTGCCCTCGTCGAGCCCGGTGGTGAACGGCGCGAACCGGTAGACCGCGCTGGCGACGTCCCAGACCCGGGGGCCGGGGTGCGCGGTGTCGAAGTCGATCAGGCCGACGGCCGCGATGCCGTCGTACACGCAGTTGTACGGGGCGAAGTCACCGTGCACGACGGTCTCGACGGGTGCCCGGTGCGCCTGCGACCAGACGTCGACGGTGTCGTCGAGCGGGAAGCTCGCCGCGGCGTCGTGGTAGTGCCGGAGCATCCGGGCGCTGGTGACGAGGGCCGCCTCGCTGGCGACGTCCTCGGTCCACGGGTACTCGCCGGCGACGCCGGGCACGAACGTGACAGTCTCGAGGGCGTCCCCGAGGGCGATGGGCTCCGGTGCCGCGACGAACCCCTGCTCGTGCAGGTGGGCGAGGAGCCGGTGGACGGTGGGCGTCCAGGGGCCGGCCGGCCGGTGGACCCGGTCGTCGGCCTTCGTGATGCGCTCCATGGGCGTCTCCTGTCGCGGTCGTCTCCGTTGACGTGCCTTCGTCGTCGCGGTCGTCTGGCTGACCGCAGTGGCGTGCAGGTCAGCGTAGCGGTCACCGGCGCGGTTGGCGCGATCCATCCGCACACGTGCGCTTGTCGGCCCGGAGACGCCGACGCTCCGGGCGGGCTGTTCCTAGAGCCGGTCGCGGAGCCAGGACGGCCCCTGCACGCTGGCACCGAGTGCCGTCACGCGGTCGCGGAGTCCGCGGTCCGCCGTCACCACGACGACGGGGCCGTCCCCGGCCGCCACGGCGTCGGCCGCGGCGGTGACGATGGCGTCGTCACCGGAGCCGGACGCACGCACGACGGCCACGCCGGGCGCACCGCCGACGCCGTCGCCACCGCCGGGACCCGTGGCGACGTCGGCACCGCGTGCGTCGCCCTCGAGTACCACGGTCCACCGCGGCCACCAGGTGCTGAAGTCGAGCCCGAGGGCATCGGCGGGCAGCCCGACCGCGGCGAGCGCCGTGATCCCGTCGATGAGCCGGGTCGCTGCGCCGGAGCGGTCCTTCCACCAGCCGTCAGGCACGCTGCCGACGACGTTGGCGGCGTCGACGACGACGTGCGGGCTGGTGTCGATCGTGGCTCGGAGTGCCGGCCAGGAGGCGCCGAAGCCCGGGTGCAGGGGCAGGTCCTCGACGGACTCGACGGGGACCCAGTCGAGCGCCAGGCTCTCGCGGTCGGCGATGACGGGTTCGAAGGGCCGTGCGGCACGGCCGACGACGGTCGTGTAGGTCCAGAAGCCGAGGTCGAGCACGGCGGTGTGGCGCAGGTCGATGCCGTCGAGCGGCACGCCGGCCTCCTCGGCGGACTCGCGGAGGGCGCCGGTGACCGCGTCCTCGTGCTGGTGTCGAGCGCCCCCGGGGATGCCCCAGGTGCCGCCGTGGTGGCTCCACTCGACGCGGTGTTGCAGGAGCACGCGGCCCTGGCCGTCGTCGACGAGGAGTCCGGAGGCGCCGAAGAGCCCCCACGCCTTGGTGCCGTCGGGTCCGTACGCCCACGCGTCGCCGGGGTCGCGGGGGCCGGGCGGCGGACCGGGGGGCAGGACGTCTGGCACCTGTCCACCCTGGCACACGCGCCTGACACGCGTCGTGTACCGTGCTGCTCGAGACACGGGGTGCCGCGACCAGCGGCTGAGATCACACCCGTCGAACCTGCTCGAGCTCGTACTCGCGAAGGGATCGTCCATGGAGAACGCTGCGCCCGTGTGGCCAGAGCGCACCGCTGAACTGCTCGAGGCCGTCCGTGCCCGCAGTCCCCTGGTGCAGTGCATCACGAACACCGTGGTGCAGAACGTGACGGCGAACGTGCTGCTCGCGCTCGGCGCCTCGGCCGCGATGGTCGACGTGCCGACCGAGGCCGGGCCGTTCGCCCGGGTCGCCGACGCCCTGCTGGTGAACACCGGCACCCCGCACGCGGAGCCTCGTGTGGCGTCGGTGGAGGCCGCGACGGCCGCCGTCGAGCACGGCACGCCGTGGGTGCTCGACCCGGTGGCCGTCGGGTCGCTCCCGGTGCGGACGGCCCTGGCGCGGGACCTGCTCGCGATCGGCCCGACGGTGCTGCGCGGGAACGCGTCCGAGGTGCTCGCGCTGCTCGGCGCCTCCGCCGGTGGGCGCGGGGTCGACAGCACGGCCCGCACGGACGACGCGCGTGCGGCTGCGGTGGACGCGGCCGGGAGGCTCGTGGGCGCGGTGGCCGTGTCCGGTCCCGTCGACCTGGTGGCCGGTTCCGGTGCCCCGGGGTGGTCCGGCACGGTGGTGCGGGTCGCGAACGGGTCGGAGCTGCTCACGCGGATCACCGGCGGTGGGTGCGCGCTCGGTGCCGTGATCGCGGCGTTCTCAGCGGTGTCGCCGGAGGACCCGGGCGCCGCTGCCGTGGCCGGGACGCTCGTGCACACGGTCGCCGCGGAGCTCGCGGCGGCGGACGCCGGCGGGCCGGGGACGTTCCAGCCGCTGTTCCTCGACCGGTTGGCGTCGCTGACCCCCGAGGACGTGCTGCGCGTCGCGCGTGTCTCCGAGGAGCGTGCCGCGTGAGTGACGTCGGCGTGTACCTGGTGACCGACGGCCTGCTGTGCGACCGACACGGGATCGGGGTGCTCGGCGTCGTCCGCGCGGCCGTGCACGCGGGCGTCCGGATCGTGCAGGTGCGGGACAAGGACGCGAGCGCCCGGGACCTCCTCGCGCTGACGGTGGCCGTCGCCGACGCGGTGGGCGACCGGGCCACGGTGGTCGTCGACGACCGGCTCGACGTCGCCCTGGCTGGTCGGCACGCCGGACACCGGGTGGCGGGCGTGCACCTCGGGCAGTCCGACGTGCCGGTGTCGGCGGCGCGGGCGCTGCTCGGGCCGGACGCGCACGTCGGGCTGACCGCGGACACCCCGGCGCACCTCGACACCCTGGTGCGGCTCCCCCGCGGGACCGTCGACCTGCTCGGGGTGGGGGTCGTGCACCCCACGGCGACGAAGCCGGACCACCCGCCGGCACTCGGCCACGACGGCTTCGCCCGGATCGCGGCGGCCACGGACCTGCCGTGCGTCGCGATCGGCGGGGTCGACCTCGACGACGTGGCACCGCTGGCCGCCGCCGGTGCAGCGGGCGTCGCCGTCGTCTCGGGGATCTGTGCCGCTCCCGACCCCGGCGCGGCGGCCGCGGCGTACGTGGCGTCGTGGCGGCGTGGCGCCGACCACCTGCTCGGCGGACAGCCGGGTGGCGGATGGGTGTCGAGCCTCCCTGGAGGCGGTGCACGGTGAGTGGGCCGGTGCGCGTGCTGAGCATCGCCGGGACCGACCCGACCGGTGGGGCCGGGCTGCAGGCGGACCTCAAGGCGATCGCGGCGCACGACGGCTACGGCATGGCGGTGGTGACCGCGGTGGTCGCGCAGAACACACACGGGGTGCGGTCGGTACACGTGCCGGACGTGACGGTGCTGCGTGACCAGCTCGACGCGGTGTCGGACGACGTCGTCGTGGACGCGGTCAAGATCGGGATGCTCGGCACGACGGCGGTCGTCCGCGAGGTCACCGACTGGCTGCGGGCACACCGGCCACCCGTCGTGGTCGTCGACCCGGTGATGGTGGCCACAAGCGGCGACCGGCTCCTCGACGCGGACGCCGAGGGCGCGATGACGGAGCTGTTCGCGCTCGCGGACCTGGTGACGCCGAACCGGAGCGAGCTGGCGGTCCTGGCGGGCCTCGCCGGGGCCGTCGACGTGGACCTCGACGCGGACCCGGTCGGCGCTGCGCTGGCCGTCGCCCGGCGGTGGGACGTGCTCGTGTTGGCGAAGGGCGGGCACGCGGGCGGGAGCACCTCGGACGACGTGCTCGTCGCGCCCGCCGAGTCCGTCCGGGTCTTCCGGGGTCCCCGGGTGCCGACGACGAACACCCACGGCACCGGGTGCTCGCTGTCGAGCGCGATCGCGACCCTGGCGGCACGGCACGGCGACTGGGATCTCGCGGTCCGCGGGGCGAAGGACTGGCTGACGGCGGCACTGGAGGGCGCCGACGCGCTCGAGGTCGGGAGCGGCAACGGGCCGGTCGACCACGGGGCGCTGGTGCGGCGGGCGCTCCCGGCGGTCCGGTCGACCGACCTGTGGTGGACCGACGCCGAGGAGCTGCTCGCGGCGACGATCGACACCCCGTTCCTGCGCGGGATGGCGGACGGCACGCTCGACCCCGACGTCTTCGCCGGGTACCTGGCGCAGGACGTGCACTACCTGCGGGCGTACGAGCGGCACCTCGGGGCCGTCGGGACGCGTTCGGCGGGGGCTGCCGCGTCGGCGTTCTGGGCGGCTGCGGCTGCCGGGTGTGCCGAGGAAGCCGCCTCCCTGCACCACCGACGGCTCGCCGGCACCCACGCCGACGACACGGTCGACCCGACCTGCGCCGGGTACCTGGCGCACCTGGCGGCGTGCGCGGACGCGGACGACGTCGCGGTACTCGCGGCGGCGGTGCTGCCGTGCTTCCGGGTCTACGCCTGGGTCGGGGCGCAGTTCGACGCGGCCACGGTCCTCCCGGACGTGCCCACGCTCCATCCGTACGCGGACTGGATCACGGCGTACGGGGACCCCGCGTTCGCGGCGTCGAGCGCGGCGGCGACGGAGCACGTCGAGGACCTGGCTCGGACCGCCTCCCCGGCCGTGCGCGGCGCGATGGCGCGGGCGTTCCGGGCCTCGGTCGCCTGGGAGCTGGCGTTCTTCCGGATGCCGACGGGTGACGCGGTGGTGGTGACGGACGTCGCGACGGGTGCCGCGCAGGCGACCCCGGACGGGCCGGGCTACCGCGCGGCGGGCACGACGACGTCGGCGGCCGGGGTACTCGGCGCGGCCGTGGGCTCCGTCCCCCCCGGAGCGAGCCGCACCAGCTCCACGGCGAGCGCCGAGCCGTCGACCGAGCAGCGCATCCAGGTGAAGTCGGGCTGACGACGGCGGTCGGTGGGTGAACCGGGATTGAGCAGACGGAGCGCCCCGGTCGTCCCGCCGACACCGGTGCCGGTGACGCGGGTGTCCCACGGGATGTGCGAGTGGCCGAAGACGAGCACGTCCGTGTCCGGGTACGCCGCAGCCGCTCGGCGTTCTCGCCCGGTCGACGCCCCGGTCTCGTGCACGAGTGCGACGCGGAGGTCCTCGACGTCGAACCGGGCGACGAGCGGCAGGCGTTCCTCGAAGCCGGGTGCGTCGTCGTTGTTGCCGCGCACGCCGACGAACGACCGGCTGCGGGCCTGGAGCACGTCGACCGTCGTCAGGTCCACCCAGTCCCCCGCGTGCACGACCAGGTCGGCGGCGTCGACGTCGGCCCAGAGCGCTCCGGGCAGGTCCTTCGCGCGCTTCGGCAGGTGGGTGTCCGACAGCAGCAGGAGCGAGGTGCTCACGCGTCGGTCACGCGGTTGGGGACGGGGAGCCCGGCCTCGTCCGCGGCGCCGAGTCGTTCGAGCAGCCCGGCCAGCAGGGCGATGTCGTCGTCCGACCAGCTGGCGATCCGCTCGTCGAGGGCGTCGCGGTGCAGCTGCACGGACCGTTCCAGTGCCGCGCCCCCCGCCGGCGTCGCCTCGAGGGGCTTGGCGTTGCCGGTGCCGCCGTCCGTCGTGCGGATCAGGCCGGCGGCGAGCAGACCCGCCAGCTGCCGCGAGATCGTCGAGCGGTTCAGGCGCAGGTAGCGGGCGATGTCGATGGCCATGCAGCCGGGATGCTGCACGACGAAGTCGACGAGCGACTGGTCGACGACGCTCAGCACGGCGTCGTTGCCACGGGCACGGATGCTCGCGCGGCGCGTGATGCGCGAGAGCTCCGTGTAGGCGCGTCCGATGTCGGCGTTGCGGACGTCGGACCTCGGGTGGTCCATCGTGCCTCCAGCTTGTTGCACGCCGGTGGGCCGGCGCTCTTCCCCTGCCGGTCACAGTACCGGCAGCAGTCATGCCCCCTGGGGAGCGTCAGCCGCGGATCGCCGCCTGCAGCGCGTCGACGTCGAGCTTCACCATCTGCCGCATCGCCTCGAACGCGCGGGCCGCCCCGGCGGGGTCACCACCGGCGGTCATGAGCTCGCCCCAGTTCGCCGGGGTCACCTGCCACGCGACACCCCAGGCGTCCGTGAGCCACCCGCACCTCGACGGGGTGCCGCCGGCGTCGAGGAACGCGTCCCAGACCCGGTCGAGCTCCGCCTGGTCGTCGACGTCGACCTGGAACGAGATCGCGTCCGAGTGCGGGTGCCCGGGGCCGGCGTTCATCGCCCGGAAGGGCTGGCCGTGCAGGCGGAACTCGACGACCATCGTGGAGCCGTCGGGGAGGCGTTCGACGTGGTCGACCGTCGAGTCCGGGATCACCGACGCGTAGAAGACGGCGGCCTCCTCGGCCTGTCCGTCGAACCAGAGGAAGGGGACGATCTGCTGCACGGGATGGTCCTGTCGAACGGGCTCAGTCCGCGACGTTGCGGCTGAGGAGCGGGGTCTTCTCAGGGTGTTCGTCGAACCACGTGCCGACGAACCAGCACATCGGCACGATGCGCTTGTCGGTCCTGGCCTCGACGTCGTCCACCGCGTACGCGACGAGCTCGCCGGCGTACCCGTGACCACGGTGCGCAGGGACCGTGTACGTGTGCGGGAACGTGACGGCGTCGTCGTTCTGGCGGTAGTCCAGGACGCTCACGAGTTCCCCGTCGACGTACATGGCGTACCGACGCTGGTCTGCCTCGTCGCGGAACTCGTGTGCCATGTCGCCATCATGCCGCGGAATGCGCCAGGTGGCACGGCGTTGACTCGTGGCATGACGACCATCGGCATCATCGGAGCAGGCAACATCGGATCAGCGCTGGCACGGCTGGCGGTGCAGAACGGGTACGACGTCGCGATCGCGAACTCGCGCGGACCGGAGACGCTCACGGACCTCGTGTCCGAGCTGGGCGACCGGGCACGTGCGGTCACGCGCGACGAAGCGGCAGCAGCGGGCGACCTCGTCGTGGTGACGGTGCCGCTCGCCGCGATCGAGAGCATCCCGGTCGAGCCGCTCGCCGGCAAGGTCGTGATCGACACGAACAACTACTACCCGGAGCGCGACGGCCACATCCAGGCGCTCGACGACGAGACCACCACCACGGCGGAGCTGCTGCAGGACCACCTGACCGGCGCCCGCGTCGTGAAGGCCTTCAACCACATCTACGCACCCGACCTGCCCGCGCAGGGCTCACCCCGTGGGACGCAGCACCGTCGCGCGCTGATCGTCGCCGGGGACGACGCCGAGGCGAAGCAGACCGTGGCGGACCTCATCGACGAGTTCGGCTTCGAGCCGGTCGACATCGGCGCCCTGTCCGAGGGATGGCGCATCCAGCGTGACACCCCCGGCTACACGCAGCAGTTCGACGCGCTCCAGCTCGAGCAGGCCGTCGCGGACGCGAAGCGCTACCGCGACATGTGACCCACCCGCACCACGACGAGGGGCCGGACACGCTGCACGCGTGTCCGGCCCCTCGTCGTGGTGGGTCAGAGGGCCGGGGTCAGGCCGCGTCGAACACGACCGTCATCTCGGCGAGGTCGTCCTCGCTCGGCACCCAGGCGGTCCCGGCGTCGACGTTCTGCGTGATCTGCTCCGGCCGTGTGGCCCCGGCGATGACGCTGGTGAGCCCGGGCTGCGCGAGGAGCCAGGCGAACGTGGCCTGCAGCATCGTGACGCCGCGCTCGTCGCAGAAGCGCTGGTACTCCTCGAGCACGTCCCACGGGGCGGAGTCGAGCAGCTCGGGCTTCAGTCGGGTCAGGCGGCCGTCCTGGGGGCGGTCGCCGCGCGTGTACTTGCCGCTGAGCAGGCCGTTGTACAGCGGGAAGAACGGCAGGAACCCGAGCGCGTACGCCCGGACCGCCGGCAGCACCTCGGCCTCGACGTCGCGGGACAGCGGGCTGTACTCGTTCTGCGCGGAGACGAACGCGGTGGTGCCGGCGATGGACGCGGTCAGCTCGGCCTCGGCGATCTGCCACCCGGCGAAGTTCGAGTGCCCGACGTAGCGGATCTTGCCCTCGCGCACCAGGTCGTCGAGGACCGACAGGGTCTCCTCGATCGGCGTCACCGAGTCCGGGCGGTGCATCTGGTACAGGTCGATCCAGTCCGTGCCGAGGCGCCGCAGGGACGACTCCACCGCGAGCCGCACGTAGCGCCGGGACCCGCGCACGCCCCAGTCGGGACCGTTCGCCCCGGCCATGTCCATGCCGAACTTCGTCGCGAGCACGACCTCGTCCCGCCGCCCGGCGATCGCCGCACCGAGCATCGTCTCCGACTGCCCCGGCGTCCCGCCGTAGATGTCCGCCGTGTCCAGCAGGGTGACGCCGGCGTCGAGCGCCGCGTGCACGACTGCGTCGGTGCCGTCCTGCGTCTCGGTCACCGTCCCCGGTCTGCCGAAGTTGTTGCAGCCGAGTCCGACGGTGGAGACGACGAGCCCGGAGGGGCCGAGAGGACGGTGTTCGATGCCGGTCATGGTCCGACCGTACCGGCGCGGCCCCGAACTGGGGCTGCGCCAGGACCACGCTTCCCGGCTAGAACTGATGGTGGATCAGCCGACGGAGGGAGCAGCACACGTGGCGTCGCACCGCATGCCCGATTCCGATCGACCCCGCCGGCCCGTCCCGGCCTGGGTGACGGCACCCTACGTCGAGGGCGCCCAGGGCAGCACCGTCCTGGAGGCTCCCCCTGCGTCCGCGACGACCGCTCCGGCGGCACAGTCCGCCGGGTCCACCCCGTCGCACGTCGCCCCCGGCTCGGTGCCGGTCCCGCTGAGCGTGCCCGAGGCCGAGCTCACCGGGATCGTCGTCCCGGACTACATGCCGTCCGAGGAGCACCTGCCGCCGGCACCCACCTCGCCGACGGTCCACACGCGTCCGTTCGACCGCGCGACCGAGCTCGCCGTCCCCGCGCCGGTCTCCCCCGTCGACGCCGGAGCCACCACGCCCGCCGCTGCGCGCACCGAGGCCCTCGTCGGCGCCGGCATGAGCGCCCCCACACCGTCGGGGTCGCACGCCGGACCGATCGCCCCGCGCACCGGCCAGCCACGGTTCTCCGTCCCCGGCCTGGAACACGTCGTCGTCGAGGGCACCGACACCGAGCCCTCCGGCCCCGTCGGCTACCGCACGCCTCGCCGCTTCGCCCACCAGCAGGGTGCCGGCGCCCTCGCCGCTGCGGCCCCCGCGCCGACGACCCCCTTCGACACGGTGCTCGCCGCACCCACCGTCACCGCCCCGCCCACGACCGCGCCGTTCGGGACCGACACCGGGACCACGGCGACCGGGTCCGAGGAGGCCGAGCCGAGCCTCCCGTCCGGTGCGCCCACCGAGTCGACGACGCGACGCGCGGCGATCGGGGCGACCCCTGGTGCCGTGCTCGGCACGGTCGCTGCCCTGGTGACGATCGGTCTGGCGGCCTGGTGGTTCACCGCTCCCGCGACCGTGCACGTCGTCGGGCTGGCACTCGGCCTGGTCGCGCTCCTCTGCTCGGTCGCGACCCTGCGGAACCGGGCTGCCACGTGGCAGCGGCCGGTCGCCCTGCTCGGGGCCGCGCTCGGCGGCGTCGGGACCCTCGTGCTGCTGTGGGCGGTCGCGAGCGCGATGCTGCCGATGGCCGGCGTGACGCTGCCCGACATCACGGGCACGGGCGTCGTCCCCACGCTCGCGCCCTGACGCGGCCCGCGTCCTCAGACCGCGCGGACGACCCCGCGCGACAGGATCGCGTTCGTCAGGGCGTCGATCGGCTCGCGCTGCACGGTCGGGTTGGCGATGAGGACGTAGTCGACGGCCGGCAGGTCGGGCAGCCCGAGTCGCTGCGACACCTTCACCAGGTCGGCGGGGATGAGCGAGTGCGGGAACACCGCCACGCCGATGCCCGCGCGGACGGCCGCCAGCACGCCGTTCACGTCGCGGGTGTTGCAGGTGATGCGCCAGGTGCGGCCGGCGGCCTCGAGGGCGTCGATCGCCATCTGGCGGCTGATGCTCGGGGCCTGGTAGACGATGAGCGGCACGGGCTCGTCGCGTTCCACCGCGATGCCGTCCTGCGCCATCCACACCATCTGGTCCGTCGCGACGCGGGTGCCCTCGGCCGACTCCCCCGCCGTCTGCTTGATGAACACGAGGTCGAGCTGACCGGCGTGCACCCGGCGGAGCAGCGGTGACGACTGGTTCACCGTCAGTTCGAGGTTGACCTGCGGGTGCAGGCGCCGGAAGTCCCGCAGGATGCGCGGCAGCTGCGTGATCGCGAGGTCGTCCGCCGCACCGAACCGGAGCCGTCCGCGGGTCGCCGACCCGGAGAAGTACGCGTCCGCGGTGGCGTGCGCCGCCAGGATCGTCCGCGCGAACCCGGCCATCGCGTCGCCGTTGTCGGTCAGGGTCACGCCGCGGGTGTCCCGCGCCACGAGGGTCCTCGACACCGCGGTCTCGAGCCGCCGGACGTGCTGCGACACCGTCGGCTGGCTGATGCCCAGACGCGCCCCCGCCTGCGTGAAGCTGCGGGTCTCGGCGACCGCCAGGAACGTCTGCAGGAGCACGGGATCGATCACGGTGGGCCCTCCGGTCGCGCGGTCATTCGAGAACGCAATGGACTGATAGCCACCATACGGGTGTCGAATGGCCACGGAGCAACTAGTTTTGAGCGGGTACCTTCCCGCCCCCGACCGCCGGAGAGCCCCACTGTGAGCGCGTCATCGACGACCCTCCACCCGCCCACCGAACCGCTCCCGATCCAGGCCACACGTCCGCCGTGGCGCCACACCCTGATCGCCCTGTCGGTGCCGAACTTCCGCCTGTTCACCGCGACGAACCTGGTCGCGATGACCGCCGGGTGGATGCAGCGCATCGCGCAGGACTGGCTCGTCCTGCAGCTCACCGGCTCCGTGGCACAGGTCGGCATCACCGTCGCGTGCCAGTTCGCGCCGATGCTGCTGTTCGGGCTCTTCGGCGGCGTGCTCGTCGACCGGTTCTCCAAGCGGGCGCTGATGATGATCACGCAGGGGGCCTTCGCCCTGCTCTCCGCGCTGCTCGCCGCCCTGACCCTGGCCGGGGTGGTGCAGGCGTGGCACATCTGGGTGATCGCCTTCGTCGTCGGCATGGTGACCGTGATCGACAACCCCGCGCGCCAGGTGTTCGTCACCGAGATCGTGGGGCACAAACACCTGCGGAACGCCATCAGCGTGAACTCGTCGGTGTTCCAGCTCGGCGGCATGATCGGGCCCGCCCTGTCCGGCGCGCTCCTGGTCGCCGTCGGAGCGGGGTGGTCGTTCGGCGTGAACGCGATCGCCTGCGTGGCCGTCGTCGTGACGCTCGGGTTCCTCCGCGTCTCCGAGCTGCACCGCACCCCGGCGGCGCCCCGCGGCAAGGGACAGCTCCGCGAGGGGCTCCGCTACGCCGTCAGCAAGCCCACGATCATCGTGCCGGTGATCCTGGTGGCGTTCTTCTCGGTCTTCGCGCTGACGATGCCCGTGCTGCTGTCGGCCTTCGCGTCTCAGGTCTACGACGTCGGCGCCGGCGGCTACGGCCTGTTCAACTCCGCGGTCGCGGTCGGCGCGCTCGTCGGGGCCCTGCTGTCGACCCGGCGCGCGGTGGTCCGGCTGCGCACGATCGTCGGCGGGGTGTTCTGCACCGGCCTCCTGCTCGTGGTCTCCGGCTCGATCCCGGTGATCGCGCCGTTCACGGTGATGCTCGTCGCCGTCGGGATGTCACAGCTGCTGTTCCAGACCGCGTCGAACTCCATGGTGCAGCTGTCCTCGAACACGGCGATCCGCGGGCGCGTGATGTCGCTCTACATCCTCGTGCTGCTCGGTGGCCAGGCGATCGGCGGGCCGCTCATGGGCCAGGTCGTCGACCACTTCGGCGCGCACGTCGGGATGATGGTCGCCGGCGGCGTGCCCGCCGCGGCGGCCGCCGTGATCGGCGTGGTGCTCGCCCGGCGGGGCGGCTTCCACCTGGCGGTCCGGATGCGGCACCACATGCCGCTGCCGGCGATCGTCGGGCACCGCTGACGGACTGGAGGCCCGTGGCGGGGCCGCCCCGAGCCTCCCGTCCGGTGGGTGGTGCGGTGCGGCTCCGCACAACGGAGAGCGGCTCGCGCCACGGACGTCCGTGGCGCGAGCCGCTTCTGGTTGTGCGACGTGGGTCAGTAGGCGACGCCGAACCGGGCCTGGTGGTGCGCCGGCGTCTCGATCTCGTCGACGAACGCGATGCCGAAGTCCTCGCCGGAGATCTCCGACTTGCCGTCGGCGTCCGAGAGCAGCAGGTCGTCGCTCGTGCGGTAGGTGCCGCGGCGCTCGCCCGGGTTGAAGCTGCCGTACGCAGCGGCGGGGCTGACGTAGAACCAGTCGACGTCGGTGTCCGACGCGCGGAGGGCCTCGAGGATCTGGCCGTGGCTCTTCGCCTCGCCCTTGAACGCGTCGGGGAACTCGGCGGTGTCGTACAGCGCCGGGCCGCCCTCGGCCACGAGCAGCGAGCCCGCGCCGCCGACGATGCCGAGTCGTGCACCGGCCGCAGCGGCCGCGTCGACGAAGTGCTGGAAGCGGTCCTTGAGCTCGGTGCCGTCGGACTGCACGGCGTGCAGGGCCACGACGACCACGTCGGCGCCCGCCGTGACCTCGGTGACGAAGGCGGGGTCGAAGGCGTCGCCCTGCGCGAGGGTCAGGTGCTCGGCAGCCTCGAGCTTGGAGGTGTCGCGCGCGACGGCGACGACCTGGTGGCCGCGGGAGAGGGCCTCGTGGGTGATGGCGGAGCCGGCGTAGCCGGTGCCTCCGAAGACGACGATGGTGGACATGCGTGCTCCTTGTTCAGTCAGTGCGGACGTGCAGGAGCCACTGTATGCGCGTTACTCTCTTTGAGTAAGTAGGCACCTCGTGGTGCGTGACGGAGGTCGACGTGCGTGTTCTCGAATACAGCCCCTACGCGGCGGACTGCCCCTCGCGGCAGCTGCTCGACCGGATCGGCGACCGCTGGAGCGTCCTGGTGATCGGCACGCTCGCGGACGGTCCCGTGCGGTACTCGGCGATCGCCGCGCAGGTGCAGGGCGTGTCGCAGAAGATGCTCACGCAGACGCTCCGGGCGCTCGAACGTGACGGCCTGGTGACGCGGACCGTCTTCCCCGAGGTCCCGCCGCGCGTCGAGTACGAGCTCACCGACGCCGGACGGTCGCTCCGCACGGTGCTGCAGCCGCTCGAGGACTGGGCGACGTCGCACATGGCGGCGGTCGCCGTGGCGCGCGAGGAGTACGACGCGGCGCGGTGAGCGGGACGGGGTGCGGCCGGGCGGCCGGGCGGTGAGTGGGACAGGGCTCCCAGGGCGCGGCTCCCCCGGCGCAGCGCCGCCAGGACCTTCGACCCTGGTGGGCAGCGGGCGCCGTCCATAGCGTGCGCCCATGGACCTCGAACGCATCACCGTGGGTGTCGACGACAGCGACGGCAGCCGAGCCGCACTGCGATGGACCGCTGACCGGGCGACTCGTCGGACGTCGTGGATCCGCCTGGTGCACGTCGTCCGTCGCCGTGGGCCCGACGAGGCCGCTGCCGAGCGCGTCCTCAGCGACGCCCGGTCCGTGCTGGCACGCCTGGCCCCCGCGACCGAGGTCGAGACCATCCTCAGCGCTGGCGACGTCGCGGAGGCCCTCGTCGAGATCGCCGCGGCGGACGACCTGCTGGTCATCGGCGCACACCGCGACCGGATCCTCCGGTCGGCACTGCACGGGTGGCTGCCGGAACGCATCGCGACCCGGTCGACGATCCCGACCGTGCTGGTGGCGGAGGACTGGGAACTGCACGACGGCCCGGTCGTGGTCGGTGTCGGCGTGGACGGGCAGGACGGGGCCGCCGTCGACTTCGCGGTGCAGGAAGCCCGTCGGGGCACCGTGTCCGTCGACCTGCTCGGCGCGTGGCGGCTCCCGCTGCCGCTCGGTGCCGCGCGGCCGGTCACGATCCTCGAGGACCCCGGGCTGTCCAGGAGGGCGCGGCGCTCCAGCTCGCCGGCGCTGCCGTCCGGGCCCGGACCGCCCTGCCCGACATCGACCTGCACAGCGCCGTGGTCGAGGGCGGTGCCGCCGAGGTGCTGGCGGAGCGGGCTCGGACCGCCTCGCTCGTCGTCATCGGCCGCGACCACCGGACGACGCTCGGGGGCGCACTGTTCGGCTCGACCGCCCGCGGGCTGCTGCACCACACCCGCACGCCCGTGTGCGTCGTCCCGAACGCGCCCGTCGCCGTGGTCGTCGACCGCCCCAGGGTCTGAGCGATGCCCGTCCTGACGCCCGTCCCGCGCACGACGGCGAGCGACGACCCGCGGACCATCGTGAGCCATCGAGCGATGAGCGGCACCGCGGACGGGCACGGCGTGCACCAGATGGACAGCGACCTCACCTTCCCCGACGGCGCCCGGTCCGAACTCGAGCGGACGATCGACGAGCTCGTCACCCACGCGCAGTCGGTCCTCCGCACGCAGGGACGCCTCCGGGACCTGCTCGACACGAACCGGCACATCGTGGAACGACTCGACCTGCCGACCACCCTCCGAGCGGTGGTCGAGGCCGGGGTCGAACTGGTGGGCGCTCGGCACGGGTCGCTCTCGCTGACCGGTGACGGTGCCACGACCGAGCACGTCGAAGCCGACGGCCTCGTGGCGAGCGTGGCCAGCTCGGGCGTGGTCGTGACCGTCGGGGCCAGCGTCGGCCTGGGCACGGGGGCACCCCCACCCCGACCACCGCAGACCGCTGCGGGTCACCTCGACGTCCCGATCCGCGTCCGCGGAGCCGTGCTCGGCGAGCTCTCCCTCGTCGCCCAGGACGGCAGCCGGTTCACGCTCGAGGACGAACAGCTCGTGGCCGCCCTGACCGCGACCGCCGGCGTCGCGCTCGAGAACGCGCGCCTGTTCGACGAGGCCCGGCGCCGACAGCAGTGGACGACGGCGATGCGGGACATCTCCGCGGCACTCCTCGCCGATGCCGAGCTCGACGACGTGCTGACCATGATCATCGACCGGATCGCCGCGTTCGTCGACGCCGACCTGGTGTGCGTCGCGGTGCCGACGGCCACACCCAGCCGCGTCCGGATCGCCGTCGCCACCGGGGCCGCGGCCGACGGTGTCCGCGGCCGGGAGATCGCCGTCGCCGGCACCCTGGCCGGCCGAGCCATGCGCGACGGCCGGTCTGCGGCGAGCGACGACCCGCTCGAGACGACGCTCCTCGACGGGCAGCCGCCGCTCGGGCCCTCGATCGCGATCCCCCTCCGGGCCCCCGGCAGGGACCTCGGGGCGCTGCTCGTGTCCAGACGCCCCGGGACCGCGCGGTTCTCCACGAGCGAGATCGACATGGCAGACGAGTTCGGCCGGCAGACCAGTGTCGCCCTCGCAGTGTCCCGGGGCCGCCGCGACCGGCACCGCCTCGAGCTCGCCGAGGAGCGGAGCCGCATCGCCCGGGACCTCCACGACCACGTGATCCAGCGGCTGTTCGCCTCCGGGCTGGCGCTGCAGGGCATGGCGGCGACCGCACCGGTCGACCTCCGTGCCCGGATCGAGGACCAGGTGGACTCCGTCGACGCCGCGATCCGGGAGGTCCGCACCGCGGTGTTCGCGCTGGGAGCCGTCGCCAGGACGCACGCTCCGACCACCAGGGACCGTCTGCTCGCGGTCGTCAGCGAGATCCGGCCAGCGCTCACCGTGCCGCCACAGATCACCTTCGACGGGCGCGTCGACCTCGACGTCCACGGAGCGCTCAGCGACGACGTCGTCGCGGTCGTCCGGGAGTCGCTGACGAACGTGGCGCGCCACGCACCGGACGCCGCCAGCCGCATCAGTGTCTCCGTCGACCCCGGGACCCGGACGGCAGGCCAGGGCGCCGGAGCGACCGGCCCGTCGCTCCGCACCGTCCGGGTCGTGGTGGACGACGACGGGCCGGGCCCCGGTGACTCCGGTCGTCGCAGCGGGACCGCGAACCTCGCCGTCCGGGCGCAGCTGCGCCACGGCACGTTCGACGTGGACGCGGGGCCGCACGGTGGCACCCGCGTCGTCTGGGTCAGCCCGATCGAGGACGCGACACCGACGGGGGAGCACTGATGACGACCGTGTTCCTCGTCGACGACCACGAGGTGGTGCGCCGGGGCGTCGCCGGCATCATCGACGCCGAGCCGGACCTGCGGGTCGTCGGTGAGTCGGCCACGGTCCGCGACACGCTCCCTCGCGTCGCCGCGACCCGCCCGGACGTCGTCGTGCTCGACGTCCGTCTGCCCGACGGCAGCGGCATCGACGCGTGCCGGGCGATCCGGGCCGCCTTCCCCGAGATCGCCTGCCTGATGTTCACCGCGTACGACGAGGAGGTCGCCAGCGCTGCTGCCCTGCTCGCCGGCGCCGCCGGGTACGTGCTCAAGGACATCCGCGGACAGACCCTGGTCGCGGACATCCGACGCGCGGCCGCCGGCGAACGTCTGCTGCCGACCGACACCCGCGTGCGCGTCGTCGAACGGCTCACCGCGTCCGTCCCCGACGACCAGCCGGAGCTCACGCTCCGCGAACGCCAGGTGCTCGACCACATCGCCGAGGGGCTCACGAACCGGCAGATCGGCGAACTGCTCGGACTCGCGGAGAAGACCGTCAAGAACTACGTGTCCGCGCTGCTCACGAAGCTCGGGCTGGAACGCCGGACACAGGCAGCCGTCTACCGCGCCGGACTCCCCTGACCGACGGGCCGTTCGGCACTGTGGGTCGCACCGTCCGAGCGGCCAGGATGCTCCCATGACCAGCTACACCATCGGACTCGACGACACCGACAGCGGGCGAGCTGCCCTGGACTGGGTGCGGTCCCTGCCCCTCGGCACCGGCGACTTCGTCAAGATCGTGACCGTCACCGAGTTCTTCGGCGAAGCGTCGTCACCGGCCGACCGACGTCTGGTCGAGGCCGCCGACGCGATGCGCCGCGGGCACCCCGGCCTGCACGTCGTGGAGATCTCCGCGGACGGCCCGACGGTCGGACAGCTCATCGCCGAGGCGCAGGGCGGCCACCTGCTCGTGATCGGGTCACACCGGGACCGCATCCTGCAGTCCGTGGTCACGGGCTGGCTGCCGGAGCGGATCGCGGTCGCGTCCCCGGTCCCCACCGTCGTGGTGCCGGACGACTGGGAACGCCCCGACGACGACGGGCGCGGGGACGTCGTGGTCGGGGTCGACACGGTCGGCGAGACCGGAGCCGCCGTCCTCGGAGCGCGCTTCGCCGGCCTGTTCGGGCGTTCGCTCCTGCTCGTGTCGGCCCGCCCGGTCCCCGTCGGTGCCGTCGTCGCCGGCGGACGCACCGCCGCCGTCCCGCTCGCGCAGCTGCGGCAGGAGGACGCCGACGTCCTGCAGGCCGTCATCGCCCGGGTACACGCGCGGTACCCCGAGGTCGAGGTCCGTGCCCACGCCGTCGACGGCGACCCGATCGACGTGCTCGCGGAGGCCGCGACCGACGCAGTCATCGTCCTCATCGGTCGGGAGCACCGCACCGCCGTCACCGGCGCGCTCTTCGGGTCGGTCGGGATGCACCTGATCCACGGGTCGCGCACGCCCGTCTGCGTCGTCCCGTCGAGCTGACGGGAACGGTCGTCGCTGGCCGCGCCGTGTCGGACGGGAGGCACGGTGCGGGCCCGCGACGAGCCTCCCGTCCGGCGGTCCGCCGGCACGCACCGGGTGCGCCGCCACCGGTCGTGTCGGGCCCTTCGGCCCTGTCCGCCGGTGGTGTGCGCTCGCAGACTGGCGGGGCACGGCCCCCGTGCCCCGACGCCGAGAGGAACCAGCCATGAACGAGCCCCGCACCGCACGCAGCACTGCCGAGATGCCCGACCCGAGGTCCCCGGCCGTCGACCTGGCGCCGTACCAGTGCTGGACCAGGCTCAGGACGTCCCGCACCGGACGGATCGTCACGATGCACGCCGGGCGGATCGAGGTCCGGCCGCTCAACTACGTCGCCGACGGGCACTCGATCGTCGTCCAGACGTCGAGCGAGGTCGTCCTCGCCGCCGCCGCTGACCGTCGCCCGGTGGTCTTCGAGGTCGACGAGCACGACGGGTGGAGCGTGTGGAGCGTCGTCGTCCGTGGGACCGCGTCCGTGATGGACGAGGACGAGCTGATGGACGGAGCGCACCTGCGGTCGATGCTCGCGGTGACCAACGGCACGCGGGTGCGCATCCACCCCGACGAGGTGACGGGCAGGCTCTTCGACCAGGCGCCCTGACGGGTCGGGTCTCGTCGGCGCGTCGGCGTTCCCGGAATCACGCACGGGCGGACGTGGTTGCGTGGAGACATGCGATCGATCGTCTACTCCCAGCCCGGTGACTCGTCCGTCCTCTCCCTCGTCGACCGAGACGTGCAGGAGCCCGGCCCCGGCGAGGTCCGCGTCCGCGTCGTCGTCTCCGGGGTGAACCCGACGGACTGGAAGGCCCGCGCGGGCGGCACCTACGGCGACGGACTGCCGTTCCCGGAGATCACGCCGAACCAGGACGGCGCCGGAGTCGTCGACGCGGTCGGCGCCGGGGTCGAGGAGCTCGCCGTCGGTGACCACGTGTGGCTGTTCATGGCCGCGGCCTCGCGTCCGACGGGGACCGCGCAGGAGTCCACCGTCGTGCCGGCCGCCCGCGCCGTGCGCCTGCCCGACGGGGTGTCGTTCGACGTCGGCGCGTCACTCGGTGTCCCCGCGATGACGGCCCACCGCGCTCTGACCACGCACGAGGCCGGTCCGGCCCGCCTGAGCCCCGGCGCGCTCGACGGGAAGACCGTGCTCGTCGCCGGTGGTGCCGGCGCCGTCGGCCACGCCGCGATCCAGCTCGCACGGTGGGCGGGCGCGACGGTCATCTCCACGATCAGCTCCGACGAGAAGGCCACGCTCGCCTCGGCCGCCGGTGCACACCACACCGTGAACTACCGCTCGGACGACGCCGCCGGGCAGATCCGCGCGATCGCCCCCGACGGCGTCGACATCGTCGTCGAGGTGTCCATCCCGCAGAACGCCACGCTGGTCGCCGACGTCCTGGCGAACCACGGCGTCGTGTCGATCTACGCGAACAACGGCGGGGACGAGGCACCGCTGCCGATCCGCCCGAACATGAGCATCAACGCGCGGTACCAGTTCCTGCTGCTGTACACGATCGGCGACGAGGCACTCGCTGCTGCCGCCGAGGACATCACCGCGGCGCTGCAGGACGGCGTGCTCCCCGTGGGTGACGACGCCGGCCTGCCGCTGACGCGGTTCGCGCTCGAGGACACCGCGGCGGCGCACGACGCCGTCGAGCAGGACACCGTGGGCAAGGTGCTCATCGACGTGCAGGCGGAGTAGCGGACCGGTCGCGCCGGCGGTCGTCGGCGGGGCTTGCGCTCGTCGCGCCCCGGTGTGCTCCGTTCGCGCCCCGGTGCGGGCGTCGCGCCCCGGTGTGCCGGGGCGCGATGTCGTTCGCGGGGCGCGACTCTGGTCGTGCAGGGACGAGGTCTCGCATTCGTTGGGACGCCGCCCACGTGCCCGGACGAACCCGAGCGCCTCAGCCCCGGCGCGGGCGACCCGTCAGCCGGGCACGGGCCGCACGGAGCGCCCGTTCGAGGTTCGCCGCGACCACCCGCGGGTCGTCGTAGTCGGCGTCGGTGGCGTCGACGCGCCGGTCCTGCGCACGGACCGGGGCACGGCCGAACGACAGCGGAGTCGGGTGCACGCTCGTCATGACGCCAGGGTACGACCGCCGACCGACAGTCGTCACGGCGACCGGCGGCGGCGCGCCGGACGTGCCCCGGGCCTCCTCAGCGCTGCTGGTGTCGCACGGGGAAGGCCAGCGTGCACGCGACGCCGACGTACTGCGCCACGACGCCCACGTTCCGGACGTCGAGGTCCGTGAAGGCGTCCGGCGTCGGGCAGTCCACCGTCAGCATGCCGAACGAGTAGCCCTCGCCCCGGATGACGACGGCCACGTACGAGCGGTACCGGGGGTCGAAGTCGGGTTCGTCGTCCACCGCGTCGACGTCGGACTCACGGTCCCCCACCACTCGCGGCGGCCCGCCCTGCAGCACCCAGTCGAGGTTGCGGTCCCCGTACGGCGTGCCGGCGCGGAACACCCCCGCGGTGTCACCAGCGCCACCGTGCCCGATGGGCTCGAGGGCGTCGAGTGCCGGCGCGAGCAGGTACACGTTGGCGCGGACGTCCGGCACGTGCGGGAGCAGGTAGAACGCCAGGGCCGCCGCCGCCCGGTCGGCGAAGGCCCCGAGCTCGGACCGTCGTGTGGCGTGGTCGTGCGCGGCGAAGCGGGTGAGCCGCGTGGCGATCTGGCCGAAGCCGTACTGCACGGCGACCTCGTACGCGGCGAGCGCAGTGGCACCGGCGTCCTCCGCACGGCGCCGGGCGTCTGCGGTGCGTCGAGCCCGGAGGGCCTGCCACACGACGACCCCGACGAAGACGGCGAGCGCGACGATGACGAGCACGGCCTTGCTCACCGGGACCCCGACGAGGTTCGGCACCTGGAACACGGCGGTCGGCAGCGCGGCGGCGACGACGGGCAGCACGACGTCCCCGTACCGACGGCTCTTCGTTCGCTCGTTCCCCTGACCCACGCCACGACGGTACGGCCGACCACCGACTCCGCTGCCGGTCCGCTCCGGTGTCCGGCGGCACCGCTGTCCGCGCACCGCGCACACCGCGGAGTTGGTAAGCATGATGCATGAGCCAACTCGCACCGCCCACCGCTGGATCCCGAGCGATCGTCCTCGGCGGTGGTGGGGTCGCCGGCATCGCGTGGGAGCTCGGTGTCCTCGCGACGCTCGAGGACGCGGGCGTCGACCTCGGTGCCGCGGACCTGGTGGTGGGTACGAGCGCCGGCAGCGTCGTCGGCACCTTCGTCAGGCACGGTGGTGTGCAGGCGGCGTTCGCGCAGCAGATCTCCCCGCTCCCCACCACGTACGAGGAGCCCGGCGTGATCGACGCCGAGGCCATGCAGCGTGCGTTCGAGCAGGCCCTCGCGGGGATGACCTCCGAGCAGGACGGCCGTGCGCGGCTCGGGCAGGCGGCGCTCCGCGTGACGACCGGGCAGACGGACGACCAGCGCGTCGCGACCTTCGGCGAGACCCTGCCGTCGTCCGAGTGGCCCGAGCGCGCCCTCGCGGTCACGACGGTCGACGCCACCGACGGCACCTTCCGCGTGCTCACGGCCGCGGACGGCATCCCGCTCCCCCGCGCGGTCGCGTCGAGCTGCTCCGTCCCCCTGGTCTGGTCGCCGGTCATGATCGACGGCCGCCCCTACGTCGACGGTGGCGTCCGGTCCGGCACGAATGCCGACGTCGCGGCCGGGCACGAACGCGTGCTGGTCATCGCCTGTGGCCCGGAGGCGCCGTCCCCGCTCGGCCCGTGGCTCGACGAGGCCGTCGAGACCCTCCGTGCCGCCGGGTCGAGCGTGGAGGTCGTCGTCGCGGACAGCGCGTCGCAGCAGGCGTTCGACACGAACTCGCTGTCCCTGTCGACGCAGCGGCCGGCTGCCGAGGCCGGTCGGGCCCAGGCATCGGCCATCGCCGAGCGCATCGCGGAGTTCTGGGCCTGACCGGAGTTCTGGGCCTGACCGAGTTGTCCACAGTCTCGTCGCCAGCCGGACGGAGCGTCGGGGTGCGCGGCTAGCGTGGTGGCATGACGACGGCGTTCTCTGACCTCGACCAGTACCTCGCACTCCCACGGGTGGACGGCATCGCCCTCAGCCCGGACGGCACCCGTGTCGCGCTCACGGTGAGCACGCTCGACTCCGACGGCACCGGCTATCGCCGTGCGGTCTGGTCGGTGCCGACCTCCGGCGACGGTGGGCCGGTCCGTCTCACGCGCAGTGCGAAGGGCGAGTCCGGCACCGCCTTCACCCGGAACGGCGACCTGCTGTTCGTCTCGGGTCGCCCGGACGCCGACGGCGGCGCCGACGACACCGCGCAGCTCTGGTTGTTGCCGGCCGCGGGGGGCGAGGCACGCCCGGTGACCCGCCTTCCTGGAGGCACCGGTGGCGTCCTCGCGACGGCCAGCGCCGCCGACGTGGTCGCCGTCACCGCAGACCTGCTGCCGACGGCCGCCGCCGGTGAGCGCGTCGGTGTCGTCACGCGGGACGCCGCGCTGCGGAAGCGCCGCGACGACAAGAAGGTGCACGCGATCCTGCACGAGTCCTACCCCGTGCGGTACTGGGACCACGACCTCGGCCCGGACCAGACCCACGTGCTCGGCCTCGACCTCGCCGACCTGACCGATCCGATCACCCTCGAACCGGCCACGGGTGTCTCGACCGCGGCGAGCGAGTCCCGCGGGTCCGACGACCACACCCCTGCGCCGTACCCCGCCCACCTGCCGACGCCGATCGACGTCACGCCCGAGCCCGGTCGCGCGCTCGACCACGTGTCAGGGGCCCTCACCCCGGACGGCACCACGCTGATCGCCGCGGTCGGTGCGCCGGAGGCCCGGGGACACCGCTCGGTGCTCGTCGCGATCGACGTCGACACCGCCGAGCGCACCGTGCTGTTCGACGACCCCGACGTCGACCACGAACTCCCCACGCTCTCGCACGACGGCACCACGATCGCCTGGGTGCGCACGGTCCGTTCGACGCCGGCCGGGGCGAACCAGCAAGAGGTCTGGGTGGCCTCCGTCGACGGCTCCGGTGCCCGCCGCATCGCGACCGAGTGGGACCGCTGGCCGAGCGAGCTCGTCTTCGAGCACGGCGACGGCGCACTCCTCGCGACCGCTGACCAGGACGGCCGCGCTCCGGTCTTCCGGCTCCCCCTCGACGGCGCGCCCGTCGAGCAGCTCACGCACGACGACTGGGCGTACTCGGGTCTCCGCGTGGCAGAGGCGACCGGCGTGGTCGTCGCGCTCCGAGCCTCCTGGGCGGCGCCGCTGCACCCGGTCCGGATCGACGCGGACGGCACGGTGACCCCGCTCGCGACCCCCGCCGCCCTGCCGGCCGTCCCCGCGCGTCTCGAGGAGGTCGACACGACCGCCGCCGACGGTGCCCGCGTGCGCGGGTGGCTCGTCCTGCCGGAGGGCGACGGGCCGCACCCGTTGCTCCTGTGGATCCACGGCGGCCCGCTGAACTCCTGGAACCAGTGGTCGTGGCGGTGGAACCCGATGCTCGCTGCCGCGCGCGGGTACGCGGTGCTGCTCCCCGACCCCGCGCTGTCGACCGGGTACGGCCTCGACTTCGTCAACCGCGGCTGGAACGCGTGGGGGCAGGCTCCCTACACCGACCTGATGACGATCACCGACACCGTCGTCGCCCGGCCGGACATCGACGAGATCCGGACGGCGGCGTTGGGTGGGTCCTTCGGCGGGTACATGGCGAACTGGGTCGCCGGGCACACGGACCGCTTCCGGGCGGTCGTCACGCACGCCAGCCTCTGGGCGCTCGAGCAGTTCAACGGCACCACCGACTCCTCCGACTACTGGCAGTCGATCTTCGACGCCGACGGCATGCACGACAACGACCCGCACCGCTTCGTCGAGGACATCGTCACCCCGATGCTCGTCGTCCACGGGGACCAGGACTACCGGGTGCCGATCGGCGAAGGGCTCCGGCTGTGGTCCGAGCTCGCGGAGCACCACGCCGGGCCGGACGGCACCATGGCGCACCGGTTCCTGTACTTCCCGGACGAGAACCACTGGATCCTCAAGCCGCAGCACGCGTCCATCTGGTACCAGACGGTGTTCGCGTTCCTGGCGCAGCACGTGCTCGACGAGCCGTGGGAGCGCCCCGAGCTGCTCGGGTGACCAGGGTGCGCCGGTGACCGGGCAGCTCGGGCGACCGGGCTGCCCGGTCGACGCCGGTGACCGGGCAGCCGTGCGCCCGGGCCGGTCGGGCTGCGCTCAGACGAACGCAGCCTGACCGGTGATGGCGCGACCGACGATCAGGGTGTTGACCTCACGGGTGCCCTCGTACGAGTAGATGGCCTCGGCATCGGCGAAGAACCGGGCGACGCCCTTGTCGAGCACGATCCCGTTGCCGCCCTGCACCTCGCGGCACCAGGCGACGGTCTCACGCATCTTGGACGTGGCGAACGCCTTGGCCATGGCGGAGTGCTCGTCCGCGCCGACGCCGGCGTCCTGCATCGCCGAGGCCTGCGTGCACAGGGCGATGGACGCGGTGATGTTCGCCAGGGACTTCACGAGGAGGTCCTGCACGAGCTGGTGCGCCGCGATCGGCTTGCCGAACTGGATACGCTCGCGGGCGTAGGCCAAGGCGGCGTCGTAGGCACCGATCGCGATGCCGATGGCCTGCCAGGCGACCTCGGTCCGGGTCAGGCGGAGCACCTCGGCCGTCGTGCGGAACGACGTCGCCCGCTGCAGTCGGCGAGACTCGGGCACGCGCACGCCGGTCATCACGATGTCGGCGTTCTGCACCCCGCGCAGCGCGATCTTGTCCTCGATCTTCGTCGCGGTGAAGCCGGGGGTGTCCGTCGTGACGAGGAAGCCCTTGACCTGGTCGTCCGCGACGTCCTTGGCCCAGATGACGACGACGTCCGCGAAGGTGGCGTTGCCGATCCACCGCTTCTCGCCGTCGAGGACCCAGCCGTCACCGTCGCGTCGCGCGGTGGTGCGGAGTCCGCGGGCGGAGTCACTGCCGGAGTACGGCTCGGTCAGGCCGAACGCCCCGATGAGCTCGCCGGTCGCCATGCGCGGCAACCACTCCTGCTGCTGCTCGTCGCTGCCGGCCACCGCGATCGAGTTCATCGCCAGACCGGACTGCACCCCGATGAACGTCGCGACGCTGGCGTCGATGCGTCCGAGCTCCAACGCCGTCCAGCCGCGGTACACGGCGGAGTTCTCGAACTCGCGCACGAGCGGGATCCCGGGGCCGTACATGCCGAGCTCGGCCAGCGGCTTGATCACCTGCATCGGGAACTCGGCGCGGGCCCAGTACGCGTCGGCGATCGGGGCGACCTCGCGCTCCAGGTACTCGCGCAGGCGCCCGAGCGACTCGCGCTCCCGCTCCGTCAGCTGCAGTGCGAACCCGTAGAAGTCGGACTCGAGCAGGGTGGGCAGGGACACCGACGTTGACATGGAACCAACGATGCATCATTCTCGGAAACGTTGCAAGGGAGATTCGTGTACACGTCGGAAACCGCGCTGCGCGCCTTCCGGGAGGCCCGCCACACCTTCATCGCCGGGTCCCGGATCGACATGGGCGCGCTGGCCACCACCCTCGGCGTCGACCGGACGTCGCTGTTCCGGTGGGTGGGCAACCGTGACCGGTTGCTGTCCGAGGTGCTGTGGTCACTGGCGGTCCCGACGCTCGACGCCGCCCGCCGCGATGCCGCACCGTCCGGGGCAGCCCGGATCGTCGACGTCCTCGACCAGTTCACGGCGGACCTCATCGAGGCGCCCTACTTCCGGCGCTTCCTGACCCGCGAGCCGGCGAGGGCGCTGCGGCTGCTCACCACGACCGAGAGCGACGTGCAGGGCCGGTTCGTGCAGGCCGTCACCGAGCTCGTCGCCGTCGAGGAACGCTCGGGCGCGTTCGACCCCGTACCGTTGTCTGCCGAGGAACTCGCTCGCCTGCTCGTGCGGATCTCGGAGTCGTTCACGTACGCCGACCTGATCTCCGGCCAGACGCCAGACCCCGTGCGGGCACGGACGACGTTCGAGTACGTCCTCCGCCCCAGCACCCGCTCGATCGGAGACCGATGACCATCGACGAGTACCCGTTCCGCCGCACCTACCCCACGCGCTGGAACGACAACGACATGTTCGGGCACGTCAACAACACGATCTACTACAGCGCGATGGACAACGCGTCCACGTACTGGTTCCGCGAGCAGGCCGGCCTCGACCCCTTCTCGTCGACGTGGATCGCCGTGCTGGTCACCTCGAGCTGCCGCTTCGTCGAGTCGGCCGTGTGGCCGGACGTCATCGAGGTCGGGATGCGCTCGAAGCACCTCGGCACCACGAGCCTGTCGTGGGAGTTCGGCCTGTTCCGGCAGGCGGACGGGGCGCTGCTCGCGACGGGCGAGTTCGTGCACGTCATCATCGACCGCGAGGGCTCGCGACGGCCGATGCCGCTGCCGGCGGAGCTCCGCGACCTCGTCACATCGACGATGGTCGCCCGTGCTGACGTCGAGCCGCCCGCGTCCGCCCTCGCCGGTTCCGACTGACGCCGCCCAACTGGAGACGGCTCGCACCGCTGATGTCAGCGGCGCGAGCCGTCTTCGGTTGTGCGGTGCCGGAGCGCGCCGCGTCAGCCGTTGAGCGCGGCCAGCTCGAGGTTGATGTCGTCGGGGTCCTGCACGGACAGGATCGTCATGCCCGCGTCGCCGAGGTCGGTCACCTCGCCGTGCTCGACCCCCGCAGCGTCGAGCCGTGCGGCCGCCTGGTGCAGCTCGTCGACGCTCCCGACGACGAAGCTCACGTGGTCGAGCCCGACGGTGTCCGCGTCGAAGCGCTGCCCTGCCGGAGCAACCGGTCGCAGCCCGAACACCTGGTCGCCGAGCCGGAACACGCTGCCACCGTAGAAGCGCGCGCGGTCCTCGCGGACGCCCGGCTCGTCGACCTGGTCACTGAAGTCGATCGCCGGGTCGGTCCCGAGGAGCTGCTGGTAGAACGCCTTGCTCCGGTGGATGTCCGTCACGGTCACGCGGACGTGGGCCAGGGCGGTCGGGCGTGCGAAGGGTTCGGTCATGGTGATGCTCCTCGGGAGGTCCGTCGACGCCGCGCTCGACGCCGTCCACGACGCAACGCCACCCACCTGAGGACCGGCCCGACGCTGCGCGGAGACCGGACACCGCTCCGGCGAACCACGCGGCGCTGCACCACGAAACGGACACAGCACCACGGAGATCCATGGTGCTGTGTCCGTTCCGGAGTTCGGTGCGTCGGCGCCCGGCTAGACCAGGTCGTCGGTGAGCTGGTTCGGCGTGCCGAAGCGGTGCGCCGTGATGGACACCGCCTGCTCGCGGAGGAAGGGCAGCATCTCGATCCGCCCGGCCTCGGTCACCGGCTCCGCGTACACCGCCACGTCGGGGCGACCGTCGACCGCTTCGTACAGTGCCGACGCCGACCCGCCGATGAGCCGCACGCGGGTCGACGGGCCTCGGGCGACACGGGCGCCGAACGCCGAGTCGGACTCCGACGACGCGGCCGACCGGACGATCGGCAGCGCGGCGATCGCAGCCGGGACGGTCCCCGTCGACGAGACGTCGATCGTCGTCCCGGCACGGAGCGCGGCGGCGACGACCCGGACCAGGGACTCGACGTCGTCCGGCTCAGAGGATGCCAGTCGCACGTGCACCCCCGGGAACGGCAGGTACCGCGCGATGTTCCGCTCGGCCGACAGCCCGGACACGTCCACCGCGGCGCCGAAGACCGACGACCACACCGACTCGTCCGAGGCGACCGCACGGGAGAGCGACGGCGACGCGACGCCGGACGCGCGCACGAACGACGCGACCGGGGCGGAGACCGGCGCACCGACGGTCGCCGTAGCGCTGCTCCACGACCCGAGCCCGACCAGGTAGTTCACCCCGCCGGCCTTGGTGCCCGCACCGACGGCGGACTTCTTCCACCCGCCGAACGGCTGCCGGCGCACGATCGCCCCGGTGATGCTGCGGTTCACGTACAGGTTGCCGGCCTCGATGCGGGACAGCCACGTGCCGATCTCCGACGGGTCGAGCGAGTGCAGCCCCGAGGTCAGGCCGTAGTCGACCTCGTTGACGATGTCGATCGCCTCGTCGAGGGTCGCGGCACGCATGACGCCGAGCACCGGGCCGAAGTACTCCGTCCGGTGGAACGCCGAGCCGCGGGCGACACCGCCACGGACACCGGGGCTCCAGAGCTTGCCCGAGTCGTCGAGCTTCCGCGGGCGCACGGCCCAGGACTCCCCCGCGCCGAGCTTCGTGAGCCCGTCGAGCAGCTTGCCCGCGGCCGGTTCGACGATCGGCCCCATCTGGGACGTCGGGTCGGTCGGGTACCCGACGGTCATCGAGGACACGGCGTCGACGAGCTGCGAGTGGAAGCGGCGCGAGCGGGCGACGGACCCGACGAGCACGACGAGCGACGCGGCCGAGCACTTCTGGCCGGCGTACCCGAACGCCGACGCGACGACGTCCTTGACGGCCAGGTCGAGGTCGGCCGACGGCGTGACGATGATCGCGTTCTTGCCCGACGTCTCGGCGAGGAGCGGCAGGTCCTTGCGGAACGACCGGAACAGCGACGCGGTCTCGTAGGCGCCGGTGAGGATCACCCGGTCGACGAGCGGGGACGCGATCAGCGACGAACCGAGTTCCGACTCGGAGACGTCGACGAACGCCAGCACGTCCGCAGGGGCGCCCATCGCGTCGAGCGCGGTGTCGATGACCGACGCGAGCACAGCACCGCTCCGGGCAGCCGGCGGTGCGGGCTTCAGCACGACGGCTGACCCTGCGGCCAGGGCCGCGAGCGTCGACCCGGCGGGGATCGCCACGGGGAAGTTCCAAGGCGGCGCGACCAGGGTCAGCGCAGCCGGGGAGAAGGTGGCACCGTCGACCTCGTCGAGCGCCGCGGCCATGTCGCCGTAGAAGTGGGCGAAGTCGATCGCCTCGGAGACCTCGGGGTCGGCCTGGTCGATGGTCTTGCCGGTCTCGGACGCCATCACCTCGATGAGGGCCGCACGGTTGGCCTCGAGCGCGTCGCCGACGGCGTGGAGCACCGCACCACGCGCCGCACCGGACCAGGTCCCCCAGACCGCACCCGCGCTGCGGACGCGCTGCAGGACCGACGTGAGCTGCGCGTCGGACGTCAGCCGGGCCTCCTGGACGCCGCGGACGCCGAGCGTCGACGACGCGATCCGCTCGGTGATGGCCGCACCCCAGGCGCGAGTGGCAGCGACCGACGGGTCGCTGTCCGGGGTGTTCTCGAAGTGGCCGGGAGTCGGGCGACCGACGGCCGCGTAGCGGTCGGCGACGCGGTGCGACTCCGGGACGGCGAGCCCGTCCGGGCTCGACAGCGGCTCCAGGGACGCACGGAACCGCGACTCCTCCCGGGCGAAGAGCGACGGCGACGAGTGCAGCGAGAACACCGCGGACATGAAGTTGTCCTGCGAGGCGCCCTCCTCCAGTCGGCGGATGAGGTAGGCGATCGCGACGTCGAACTCCCCCGGGTGGACGACGGGCGTGTAGAGCAGCAGCGATCCGACCGTCTTGCGGACCGCGGCCGCCTGGCCCTGCGCCATGCCGAGCAGCATCTCGAACTCGATGCCCTCGCGGACCCCGCGTTCGCCGGCGAGCAGCCAGGCGTGCGCGACGTCGAACAGGTTGTGCCCGGCGACACCGACGCGGACGTTCGCCACGCGGTCAGGCGTCAGCGCCCAGTCGAGCACCCGCTTGTAGTTCGTGTCCGAGTCCTGCTTGGTGTGCCAGGTCGCGAGCGGCCAGCCGTGGACCGAGGCCTCGACCTGCTCCATCGGCAGGTTGGCGCCCTTGACCAGGCGGACCTTGATGCCGGCCCCACCACGGGCGCGACGGGCGGCGGACCACTCCTGCAGGTGCTGCATCGCGGCGAGCGCGTCCGGCAGGTAGGCCTGCAGCACGATCCCGGCCTCGAGCCCGAGGAACGCCGGCTCGTCGAGGAGCTTCGTGAAGACCGCGATCGTCAGGTCGAGGTCCTTGAACTCCTCCATGTCGAGGTTGATGAACTTCGCCGGATCGGAGGATGCGGCGCGGGCGAACAGCGGGCGCAACTTCTCGACGATGTCGTCGACGGCGTGGTCGAAGGCCCACGGCGAGTGCGGGTGCACGGTCGAGGAGACCTTGATCGAGACGTAGTCGACGTCGGGGCGCGCGAGCAGCCTGTGCGTGCCCTCGAGCCGTCGGGCCGCCTCGCCCTCGCCGAGGACGGCCTCGCCGAGCAGGTTCACGTTGAGGCGGACGCCGTCCTGCTTGATCTTCGCGATCGCGGGGCCGAGCTTGGCGTCGGTCGCGTCGACGATCAGGTGGCCGACCATGTTCCGCAGCACGCGTCGGGCGACGGGGACGACGACACCCGGGAGGCCCGGTGCCAGTCCGCCACCGAGGCGCACCAGGCCGCGGAGCGCGCTGGGCAGGAAGCCGGGTGCGTCCGGCGCGATGGCGCGCAGCTTCCGCGCTGCGACGCCCAGGTCCTCCGGTCGGACGACCCCGTCGACGAACCCGACGGCGAACGCCAGGCCCTTCGGGTCGGCGAGGACGCCGGCGAGCTGCTTCGCGGAGCCGTCGACCGGGTACGTCTCGGCCTCGGCCAGCCACTGTCTGACCAGCGCGACGGACTCGTCGGCCAGCCCGGCGTGGTCGGAGGCGGATGCGCGGTCGGTCGTGGTCGCTGCGTCGTTGCGCGGCTGGACGTCGGTCATGGGATCAGTGTGTCGCTCGCGCTTCCGGTAGCGGAAGCAAATCTTCCTGATGGGTTCCGTTCAGGTGAACTACCCTTTCGTCATGCTCGACGTCCGTCGCCTGGTGCTCCTTCGCGAGTTGTCAATCCGTGGAACGGTCGCAGCTGTCGCCGAAGCGATGAACTTCACCCCGTCGGCGGTGTCGCAGCAGCTCGCGGTGCTCGAGCGCGAGGCCGGCGTGCAGCTCCTCCGCAAGGCCGGACGGCGGCTGCAGCTCACCCCGCAGGCCGAGGTGCTCGTGGCTGCGGCGGGTGACGTGCTCGACACGCTCGAGCGGGCGCAGTCCACGGTCGAGGCCACGTTGACGAGCGTGCAGGGGCGCGTGCGGGTGGCGGTGTTCCAGTCGGCGGCGCTCGCCCTGATGCCGAACGCGCTCCGCATCATGGTGACCGAGCACCCGGACGTCCGCGTCGAGATGGTCCAGCGAGAACCGGAGACGGCGCTCAACGAGACCTGGGCGCGGGACTTCGACATGGTGATCGCCGAGCAGTACCCGGCGCACGCGGCCCCGCGGTTCCCGGGCCTCGACCGTCGTGACCTGACGACCGACGCCGTCCGGCTCGCGCTGCCGCCCGTGGACACGTCGCTGTGGCCGGTCGACTCGCTCACCGGAGCGGCCGACCTGCCGTGGGTGATGGAGCCGCGCGGGACGGCGTCGCGGCACTTCGCGGAGCAGCTCTGCCGACGCTCGGGGTTCGAACCCGACGTGCGGTACGAGACGGCCGACCTGCAGGCGCAGATCCGGTTGATCGAGTCCGGCAACGCCGTCGCGCTGATGCCCGACCTGGTCTGGGCCGGTCGGTCGACCACCTGCCGCCTGCTCGACCTGCCCGGGGACGCCGAGCGGACGATCTTCACGGCGCAGCGGACGGCCTCGTCGCTCTCCCCCGCGGTGGCAGCGCTCCGGGACGCCCTCGAACGAGCGTCGGCGACGTCCCGATCCTGAGAACCCCATGTCGGGTTTCCCCTGATCATGACGGTGTTCACGCATCTTTTTCCGTGACGGAACCGTGACCGATCCGACCGTTCTCAGCGGTCTCTGCCGCCTTACGATCGGCTCCGAGGGAGCCGATCGGCTCCCACCAGCACGACCGTTCCATGGGGGAATGATGCACAAGACCTGCAAGCCGACCGTCCGCGCCACAGCGGCTGTCGGGACCGCCGTCGCGATGATCGCGATGTCGTCCGCGTTCGGGATCGGAGCGACCGCAGCCGTCGCCGACGACACCACCACCACACCGGCCACGAGCCCGTCGACCGCACCGGCGACCTCGGTGACCTCGGCGTCCGAGTCGACGCCCGAGACCGCCGCTGGCTCGGCCGGCTCGGCTGCGGAGGCGACGCCCACGGACGAGTCAGTCCCCGACCCGAGCGCGGCACCGACGGACGGCACGACGCCGACGGACAGCGCCACCCCGACGGACCCGACCACTGACGTCCCCGTCCCGGCGGACACCGCGCCGACCGCGACCACGCCGACGACCGCACCGACCACTCCCGTCGCGCCCGCGCCGAGTGACGCCGCCCCGCAGGCCGCCGCCGCTGCCGCGGCCACGCCGGCCGGCACCGTGACCGTCACCGGGACGGCCACCACCTGGCACACGCTCCGCGCGGTGACCGCCGGGTGGCCTGCCGGCACGACCTTCACGTACCAGTGGACGCTCTCCGGGCCCGTCGTCGGCACCCGCGTCATCGACGGCGCCACGAGCGACACCTACGTCCTCGGTCACCCGGACGCGTCGAGCGACCTGACCGTCGCCGTCACGGGGACCGCTCCCGGCCAGGAGCCCACGACGGTCACGAGCGCTCCCGTGTCCGTGGGCTTCAACGACGAGACGACGTTCACCGGCGCGGGCGACCTCGAGCTCGACGCATCCGCTGGCGAGGCGCTGTCCGTGCCGATCCAGGCGCTGACCGGCGACCAGGGCGGGCTGCGGTACGGGGTGGGCAGCAGCGCCTTCGGACCGATCGACGCCAGTGTCCTGCCCGCAGGACTGACGCTGTCGAGCGACGGCGTGCTCTCCGGGTCGACCACCGAGGCCCAGACCGTCGACTTCTGGGTGCTCGTGCGGACGTCGCAGCAGCCCGAGGGCGCCGCCGGTCACCACGTGCAGCTCCGGGTCGGTCTCGCCTCGGACACGCAGCTGTTCGCCGCCGTGGGCGACTACGACCCGGCCGAGTACCGCTTCTGGTCGGTTGCCGCCGACGGCACCACGCGGTTCGAGAGCAGCCCGGAGGCGCCGTCGAACAACCCCTCCCGCCCGCTGGCCTCGACCGTGGGCAAGAGCATCACCGTGAACGCCGGACGGGTGGACCGGTACGGCAACCGGGAGCCGTACGCCGTGACCGACCTCGACTGGACGTCCTCCGTCGCGAGCGACCGGCTCGACCACTACGACGAGGGCACCGCTGTGACCTTCACGGAGGCCGGCACCCACGTCCTCACGGGCACGACCGTGGATGGTCGGAGCATCAGCTTCACGGTGCGCGTCGACCCGGTCGGTGCCGCGACCACCACGCCGACAGCAACCGGGGTCGGGACCGGGACCGGGACGGCCAAGCCCGTCGGCCAGCTCGCCTTCACCGGCGCGGACACGACGGGCCCCCTCGCCTGGGCGCTCGGACTGCTCGCATCCGGCGCAGCCCTGCTCCTGGTGCGTCTGCGGCGTCGACGCGCCTGACCGGCGACCTGATCACGAGGGGCGTGTCCACATCGGGCACGCCCCTCTCGTCGTTCCGCCGGGCGTCCGACGGTGTCGACCGACGAGCCGGCTTCGAACAGTGCCGTCCCCCTGTCGAGAAATCCCTGATCATGACAGAGATCCCGCAACTTCTTCCGTGACGAGATCGTGACCGTACGGGTCCATCGCCGGGGTCCGTCAGACCGTACGATCGGCACCACCGGAGCCGATCGGCCAGCCGGACCACCACACGTCCCCGGGGGGAACCGTTGCACCTCACCACCACCTCGTCGTTCCGCAGGTACGCGGCCGTCGGCACCGCGATCGCCATCGTCTCGATGTCCTCGGCGTTCGGCATCGGCGCCACTGCTGCCGTCGCCGCCGAGACGCCGACGACCACCCCGACCACGTCCCCGACGGACGCGGTGACCACGTCGGCCACCACCGCGACGGACGCTCCCGCCGACAGCGACACCGCCGCCGCCCCGTCGTCCGACGCGACCCCGGCGGCACCGACCGACGCGACCCCGACCGCTGCGAGCCCGACCGCACCGACCGACGCGACCCCAGCGGCACCGACCGACGCGACCCCGACCGGCGCGACGCCGACCGCACCGACCGACGCGACCCCGGCCGCACCGACTGCCGACCTGACCCCGAGCCCGAGCCCCGTCACCGCGGCGGCCACCGGCACGGTCGCGGTCACCGGCACCGCCACCGCCTGGCGCACCCTCGCCGCCGAGACCACCGGCTGGCCGACCGGCACGACATTCACCTACCAGTGGACCGCGACGAAGGCCGGCACCACGACCGAGGTCCGCGGCGCCACCGCATCGACGTACGTGATCGACCCCGAGGACGCCGGCAGCACCCTCGCCGTCGCGGTCAACGCCACCGCTCCGGGCGCAGCACCCGAGACCGCCACCAGCGCGCCGACCGGCGTCGTCGCAGCCGATGACAGCCGCTTCCGCGAGGGCGGCGGCCGGGACTTCGCGTTCACCGCCGGCGACGACGTGTCGATCGACCTCCGTGCGTTCGCCGGTGACCAGGGCGGACTGACCTACCGCTCCTCGCTCATCACCCCGCCGGTCGGTTCCGTCGCCGGCATCCCGGACGGCCTCGAGCTCACCTCCGGCGGGTACCTCGTCGGTACGCCGACGCTCGCACTCCGGTCGGAGTTCGTCATCAACGCCGTCACGACCCGGCACCCGGAGGGCGTCGGCATGGTCGTGAACGTGGATGTGGCCGCTGGGGCACCCGCGGAGGTCGGCGTGGTCGCCTACCTCGAGACGGACCAGCCCCAGGGCCAGCCGGTGTGGGCGATCGCGCCGGACGGCACCGTGACCTACTCCGACTCGCCGGAGGTCCAGGACGGGGACCCGACGACCCCGTTCCGCGTCCACCAGGACGACGAGCTCTCGCTGCACACCTACGTCAGCGACGCCTACGGCAACGGCGTGTTCGGCGCGCAGACGACCTGGACCTCGTCCGTCGCTGGCGACACCTTCACCTCGGCGGAACCGAGCAGCGTCATCCTCCGCTTCGCCCACGCCAGCCCCCACGTCATCACCGCCACGGTCGGCGGGGTCTCGCGGCCCTTCACCATCCAGGTCGACCCGGTCGGTGCCGTGACCACCACGCCGGCGGCAACGGGGACCGGGACCGCCACGCCCGTCGGCCAGCTCGCCTTCACCGGCGCCGACACGACCGGCCCCCTCGCCTGGGCGCTCGGACTGCTCGCGTCCGGCGCAGCCCTGCTCCTGGTGCGTCTGCGGCGTCGACGCGCCTGACCGGCGAACCCGACGACGAGGGGCGTGTCCACATCGGGCACGCCCCTCGTCGTGTCCTGGTGGAGCACCCGGCGGACCACCCGGCGTCGTGCGGGAAACCGCATGACACCCCCAACGCGAGGTACAACGCGGTCCGGCAGCTTCCGGTCCACGCGCGCGTACCAATACGATCCGAGCACGCCGCACATTCTCGGCGAACTCTTATGTTCCGGCACCCGACCGGACACGAACACTGGGGGAACCCGTGCACCGCAGCACCGCCTTCGTCCGACGCGCTTGCGCCGTCGGCACCGCCACCGCGCTCGTCGGTCTCATGACCGGCTTCGGCGTGATGACCGCCACCACCGCGTCCGCAGCCGAGGGGACCGCTGCTGACACCGCCGTCGCCGCACCGGCCGTCCCGGGCGCAGATGCAACCGGCGCGACCGGCACCGACGCCACCGGCACCGACGCGACCGACGCCACCCCGAGCCTCCCGACCGACGCCGGCACGCCGGCTCCGGGCGGCACCGACGCCGCCACGCCGGCGCCGACGGCCACCCCGACCGCGGATGCCCCGACTGCTCCCGCCACCTCCGCCCCCACCGCCCAGGAGCCCACGGCACCGGTGACGATCGCGGCCGCGCCCGCGATCACCATCGCCGGCCAGGCGAAGATCGGCTCGAAGCTCACGGCCGAGACGGACGGCGGCGTCAAGTACGCCTGGAGCGTCGACGGCACCGTCGTCGAGACGCGCAACGTCTACACCCCGACCGACGTCGCGCTCATCGGCAAGACCGTCGTCCTGACGATCACGGACGTCATCACGGGCGAGACGAACTCGGCCTCGACCGCCCCGGTGCTGCCGAACCCGACGTTCGCAGACGCGACCACCGCTGACGCACCGCTCGCGCTGTCCGCCACGGCCGGTGACGCCTTCTCGCACACCTTCGCGGTCGCCGGCACGACGCCCGGTGACGTCACCTACGCGGTGGCCTGGTCCGACCCCGAGCAGGCCGACCCCGAGGACCCGACCTACACCCCCGACCTGCAGCTCCCCGACGGGGTCACCCTCGACCCGAAGACCGGCGTCCTCTCCGGCACGAGCGAGACCGCGGACTACTTCGACTTCGCGATCACCGCGACGAGCCAGGGCGTCTCCACGACCCAGTACGTCGAGCTCACCGTCGAGGCCGCGGCCCCGTTGGGTGTGCAGGTGTTCTCGATGGACAAGGCCGACTTCGCCAAGTACGCCCAGGGCGACGCGGACGGCACCTTCACCAGCTGGATCATCGACACCGACGGTTCGGTCCTGACGGACGTCACGACGATCACTTCGACGGACGACGGCGGCACCTACGACGACGTCGTGACCCCCGGTGGCACGGTGACCGTCAAGCAGGGCGGCACGCTGATCGTCAACGGCGGCCTCGTGGACCGGTTCGGCAACCAGATCACCGACGCCGACGGCAACAGCTCGCCGATCGCGCTCACGTCGGACGTCGCCTCTGACGTCGTGGCCCCGGACCCCGACCTGGGCGACTTCATCGACGGGTTCTACAACGTCACGTTCCCGCACGCGTCCACGCACCGTCTGACGGTCACCGCCGGTGACTTCTCGACGGCGTTCGACGTGTCGGTCGTGCCGACCGCGGTCACCACGCCGGCAGCGGTCCCGCCGGTCAGCGCCCCGGTCGCGCAGCCGATCGGCACCGTCCCCGCACACGTCGCCACCACGGCGAAGGTGCACCGCCTCGCCTACACCGGTACGGACTCGACGAACGCCCTGCCCTGGGCGCTCGCGATGCTCCTCGCCGGTGCCGGCCTGGTCGGCGTCCGCACCCTCCGCCGCCGCGCCCAGCGCTGACGGCTCCTCCTGGTCGCGTCGGGTGCACACCTGACGCGGCCGGGAGGCTCATGGTCGCGTCGGGTGGACACCTGACGCGGCCGGGAGGCTCCTCCCGCGGCCCCGTCCGACCGGTCACCGGTCTGACGGGGCCGTTCTGCGCGTCCCCGTCCGTCGCGCCGCCCGGTCGGTACCGTTGGCGCCATGCCCACACTGCTGCACATCGACTCCTCGGCCGACCTCGCCCACTCCCGCTCGCGCGCCCTGACCGCCGCGTTCGCCGATGCCTGGCGTGCTCGGGGTCCGGAGTACACGGTGGTCCGCCGCGACCTGCACACCGACCCGCTGCCGCACCTGGAGACCTCGGCGCTGCACTGGGCCGCCGCGGACCGCACCGACGAGGAGTCCGTCGACCCGCAGGCCGAGGCCCTGCGCCAGGCGGTGATCGACGAGCTCCTCGGCGCCGACGTCGTCGTGATCGGTGCCCCGCTGTACAACTACACGGTGCCGTCGACCCTCAAGGCCTGGATCGACCGCGTGCACATCCCGGGCGTGCTCGCCCCCGCGGCCGAGGGTGACGCGCAGCCCCTCGCCGGCCGGCCCGTCGTGACCGTCGTCAGCCGCGGTGGCACGTACGACGTCGGCACCCCGACCGAGCACTGGGACCATGGCTCCCCCGTGCTCGAGATCGTCCTCGGGCGCGCGCTCGGCATGCGCCAGTACCCGGTCACCGTGAGCGCCACCCTCTCCGACCGACTGCCCGCGCTGGCGCCGATGGCCGACCACGCCGCTGCCGAGTTCCACGACGCGCGGACGACGCTCGAACGCCTGGCGACGACGCTCGGCTGATCAGGCGGGACGGACCTCGCCGCGACGGCCGAGCAGGTCAGCGTGGAAGGCCGTCTGCGTCAGCGCGCTCGCGAGCAGGAAGCCCCGCATCGAGGCGATGCCCCCGCTGAACGGCACGCGGGACGCGACCTCGAACAGCGTCGGGGAGTCCAGCGCGTCGAGGGCGGCGGCGACGTGGGCGCTCCGCTCCTCCCGGTGGCGTGCGAGGGTCCTGGCGCGGGACACCACGTCGCGGAACCGGTACTCGTGCCCCGGGCAGACCTCGAGGTCCGCGTACCGGTCCAGCCGCGCCAGTGACGCGAGGTAGTCACCGAGGGGGTTCGTCGCCGTCCAGCCGCCGAGCCCGAGACCGGAGTTGATCCGCGGCAGCACGTGGTCGCCGGTGAACAGCAGCCCGTCAGCCTCGTCGACGAAGCACAGGTGCCCGGTGGTGTGCCCGGGGGTCCACAACGCCCGGATCGTCCTGCCCGGGATCGGCAGCACGTCGCCGTCGTCGAGCAGCAGGTCGGCCCAGGGCGGTTCGGCGGCACCGAGCCCGATGCGTCGCCCGGTCCCCCACGCGGCGCTCAGCCCGGCGCGGAAGTCCTGCGGCACGCCCCACGTGGCGATGTCGGCTTCGTGCCGTGCAGCGTCCTCGCGCTCGTGTTCCAACGCGTGGACCTCGAGCGCGTGCATCGCCACCCTGGCGCCCGAGGCACGGCGCAGGGCAGCTGCTGCTCCGAGGTGGTCCGCGTGGAGGTGCGTCACGACGACGAGCCCCACGTCGGAGACCGCACGGCCGATGCTGCCGAGTCCGGCGGTCAGGACGTCGAGCGCACCGTCCTCGCTCCACCCCGGGTCGATGACCGTGAGCGAGCCGTCCGAGCCCTCGACGACGTACACGAGCGTCGCGTCGGGCACGCCCCCGCGGAACGGGACGGCGAGCGTCCAGATGCCCGGCCGGACCTGCTCGACGGGCGGCAGCTCACCCGCGGCGAGCGCTGCGGCCTGCACGGCGCTGATCGGGACGGGGGCCGGGGCAGCCGGCGGCGGGGACGGACGGGTCGACACCCGGCCACCATAACGACTGGACGGCCGCGGGCGAGCCGACCCGAGCCTCCCGGCCGCCGGCGATCGCGACCCGGACGGGCGTGGACACCTGCCCTCCCCACCCGCCGCGTTCTCCCCACCGGTCCCCCGCTCCACGACCGTTCCGCTTCCCGTCCGTGACGGATCTGGTCGGCGATCCTCGAGAATCGCGAACCGGATCCGTCACGGCCAAATCAGAACGGGGGGGGCGGTGGCAGGGGCAGGGACACGGACAGGGACAATCGCGTCTCGTTCGTGACGGATCTGGTCAGCGATCCTCGAGAATCGCGAACCGGATCCGTCACGGCCGAATCCGAACTCCCGGCGGGGCAGGGATCCGGCCAGGCCGCGGAGGGCCGAGCCGAACCGAGTCTGGTGTCCGTGACCGCGGGTAGACAGGTCACATGGAGATCGCACCGATGCTCGCCAAGGCCGTGCCCGACGTCCCGGACCCCGACAGCGTGAAGGGCGGGCTGCGGTACGAGCCGAAGTGGGACGGCTTCCGCGGCATCGTGACGATCGACGGCGACGACGTCGAGATCGGCAGCCGCGGTGCGAAACCGCTCACCCGGTACTTCCCCGAGCTCGTCGAGGCCTTCCGGGCACAGTTCGGCGGCCGTGGTCACCCGGTCGTGCTGGACGGCGAGGTGATCCTGCGAGCTGGTGCGCCGGGACACGAGAAGCTCGACTGGGAGGCCTTGTCGCAGCGCATCCACCCGGCGGCCTCGCGGATCGCGAAGCTCAGCGCGGAGACGCCGGCACAGTTCGTCGCGTTCGATCTGCTCGCATCCGACGGCGAGGAGCTCGTCGACCTGCCGTTCGACGAGCGGCGCGCCCGGCTGGAAGCCCTGTCCGACGGCTTCGCCGACCCGCTGTTCGTGACGCGCACCACGCTCGACGTGGAGGTCGCGCGCGGGTGGCTGACGACGTTCGAGGGAGCAGGGCTCGACGGCGTCGTCGCGAAGCCCCGCGCGCGGGTGTACGAGCCGGGCAAGCGCTCGATGCTCAAGGTGAAGCACCACCGCACCGCCGACGTCGTGGCGATCGGGTACCGCGTCCACAAGAGCGGCAGCGGAGTCGGTTCGCTGCTCGTCGGGCTGTACGGCGAGGACGGCGAGGTGCGGCAGGTCGGCGGCGTCTCCGCCTTCTCCGACAAGCGCCGGCTCGCGCTGATCGACGAGCTCGACCCGGTGGTCGTCAAGGACGCCGACGGAAGGCCCGTCACCGGCGCTGGGGAGAAGTCGCGGTTCTCGTCCGGTCGCGACACGTCGTTCGTCCGGCTGGAGCCGGAGCTGGTGCTCGAGGTCCGGTACGACCAGATGGAGGGCGACCGGTTCCGCCACACGGTGCAGTTCGAGCGCTGGCGGCCGGACCGCGATGCCGCCTCGTGCGGGTTCGACCAGCTCGAGGTGCCGGCGGCCTACGACCTGCGCGACGTCCTGTCCTGAGCGCGGTTGTCCGATCCGCGGCACGTGGGTGTCCGATAGTCGAAAGTAGTTAGGCGAACTAGTGACCGGGTGGAATGATCATCTCCAGCGGCACTCGTCGGGAGTGCCTGCAGATCGGAGCGGATCGACATGAGCAGCGCAACACTTGTCCGCCACTCGCAGCGCCACCCGTTCAGCGAGCTGCGTGAGGCTCGCCACCAGCGGGCGCTGCAGATCAGCGCGGTGATCAGCGGCATCGCCGGCGTCACCGCCACCGCGCTCGCCCTCGTCACGATCGGCCTCGGCGCATGATCGTCGACGGCATCACCGACGCCCACCGCGGCACCTGGTCCAAGCTCACCCGCCTGCACACCGCCACCGTCGTGCTGCCGATGCACACGACGCTCATCGACTCCGCCGACGCGCGGCCCGAGGTCCCCGGGGTCTGAGCCCCGCGGCCTCGTCGCCTCAGTCCTTCTTGGCGCGGGACGGCTGCACGCGCGGTGGCTCCCCCGGCATCTTCGGGAAGTCCGGCGGGAACGGCAGCTCACCGAGCCCGTCCTCCAGGTCGCGCTCCCACCACGCCAGGAGCGGTGCGATCGACGCGGGCTCGCCACCCATCGCCTCCCACGGGTCGCCGACGGTCCGGAGCCGTTCCGGCATAGTCAGGATCGTGAACGTGGTCGGGTCGGCGTCGCGGAGTTCCTCCCAGCGCAGCGGCGCGGACACCGACGCGTGCGGCAGGGCACGCGGGCTGTAGGCACCGGCCATCGTCCGGTCGCGGTTCGCCTGGTTGAAGTCGACGAAGACGCGCTCCCCGCGCTCCTCCTTCCACCACGCGGTCGTGACCTGGTCGGGCATCCGGCGCTCGAGCTCCCGCGCGGCGGCGATCACCGCGTGCCGCACGTCGAGGAACTCGTGCTCGGGCTCGATCGGGGCGAAGACGTGCAGCCCGCGGTTGCCGCTCGTCTTGATCCACGCGGTGAGCCCGACCTCGGCCAGGACGTTCCGGAGCTCCTCGGCCGCCGGCACCGCGTCGTGGAAGTCCGTGCCCGGCTGCGGGTCGAGGTCGATGCGGAGCTGGTCCGGGTGGTCGCTGTCCGACGCCGTCGAGGCCCACGGGTGGAACACGACGGTGTTCATCTGCGCTGCCCACACCGCCACCGCCGGCTCGTCGAGCACCAATTGCGGGTGCTTCCGACCACTCGGGTACGTCACCGTCACGGAGCGGACGTAGTCGGGCGCACCCTTCGGCGGGTTCTTCGAGAAGAACTGCTCGCCGTCCACGCCGCCGGGGAACCGCTGCAGCGACAGGGGCCGGTCACCGTTCGCGCGGACGAAGGCGTCACCGACGGTCACGAGGTACTGCGCCAGGTCGAGCTTCGTGATGCCGGCGTCCGGCCAGAGCACCCGGGACGGACTGCTGATCCGGACCTCCCGGTCGCCGTCGGGCCCGGGTACGGTCAGCGTCGTCGCTTCGCTCGCCATGCTGGGGAACCTACTCGGCGCCCTGTGTGCGTCCACACGCGAGCGGGCACGGCAGGATGGGCGGGTGAGCGCGTACATCGGGGTCGACCTGGCCTGGGGGCTCGGCACGGCGACGCGCCGCCCGAACGAGACCGGGCTGGCCGCGCTCGACGACACCGGCCGGGTCCTCGACGCCGGGTGGGCCCGCGGTGTGGACGACGTGACCGCCTGGGTCGCGGCACACCTCGGTCCCCGCACGCTCATCGCGGTCGACGCATCGCTCGTCGTGACGAACCCCACCGGCATCCGCGAGGCCGAACGGCAGGTCGGGCAGCGCTACGGCCGGTGGAAGGTCGCGGCGAACCCGACGAACCTGGCCTCGGCGGCGAGTGCCGGCGCGCAGCTCCTCGACCGGTTGACCGCGCTGGGAGTCACCTACGCCTCGGACACGACCGGCATGCGGGAGCGCACGGGACCCGCGGTGTTCGAGTGCTACCCGTACACGACGCTGGTCGGGGTCGAGAAGCTCGGGTACGACGAGGAACGCCCGCGCTACAAGCGCCTCGACACCGCGCTGCCGGCGCCCACGGCCAGGGCCCGTCGCGCCGTCGCGTTCGACGAGCTCGTGCGACGCCTCCGCGAGACGCCGCTCGAACCGCCCCTGCACCTCGACTCGCACCCCCTGACCGCCGGGCTCGCCGAGCCGTCCGGGATCCACGGTCCGACGCACAAGCACCGGGAGGACCTGCTCGACGGCATCCTGTGCGCCTGGACCGCGGCGTTCTGGGAGCGGCACGGCGATCTGCGGGTGCAGGTGCTGGGAGGTGATCCGAGCCTCCCGTCCGACCCGGTGGACGAGGCGGGACGGATGCCGACGATCGTGACGCCCGCGCGCGCGTCGCAGCGGCGGCCCCGCGGCTAGTCTTGAGCGGTGAGCGCCACCACCGAACCCCTGCGCATCGGGCTGGTCTCGCTGCACACCTCCCCCGGCGACGAACCGGGCTCCGGCGAGGTCGGCGGGATGAACGTCGTGGTCCGCCACCAGGCCGAAGCCCTGGCCGACCGCGGGCACCACGTCGAGATCATCACGCGACGCTCGTCGCCGACGCAGCCGGACTCCGTGTCGCTCGTGCCCGGCGTGTGCCTGCGCTTCCTGTCCGCGGGACCGGCTGAACCCGTGCCGAAGGGCGAACACGACGCCTTCATCGAGCCGTTCCGTCACGAGCTCGCCGCGCTCGGGCCGTTCGACGTCCTGCACTCGCACCACTGGTTCTCCGGTGTCGCCGCCCTGCCCGTCGCCCGCGAGCGGCGCATCCCGCACGTGCAGTCGTTCCACTCCATCGCTGCCGACTCCACGACTCCGCTGTCCGAGGGCGAGCGCGCCGAGTCCGCCGGGCGGATGACCGGCGAGGCGATGCTCGCGCGGGACTCCGACGCCGTCGTCGTGGTGAGCGAGGCCGAGGCCCACACCGTCCGCTCCCGGCTGGGCGGCGAGGCCTCCCGCGTGTGGATCGTGCCGCCGGGGGTCGACGGGTCCGTCTTCCGCCCCGCCGCCGTCGGTGCGCGCCGTCCGACGGCTCCCTACGTCGTGGCGGCCGCGCGTGTCCAGCCACTCAAGGGGCTCGACCTGGCGATCGAGGCGATCGCGGGCATCTCCGAGGAGGCCCGACCGACCCTGGTCATCGCGGGCGACTCCTCGAGCGAGGCGGGCGACCACATGGCCGAACTGCAGGAGCTCGCCGCAGCGCACGGCATCGCCGACCGGGTCACCTTCATCGGGCCGCAGTCGCGCGCCGACCTCGCCCTGGTGTTCCGTGGGGCATCGGCCGTGCTGGTGCCGTCGCACTCGGAGACGTACGGGCTCGTCGCGCTCGAGGGCTCGGCGTCCGGGGTCCCCGTCGTCGCTGCTGCTGCCGGCGGACTCCGCGAGGCCGTCCTCGACGGGGAGACCGGCGTCGTGCTCGAGTCCCGCGACCCGAGCGTCTGGGCCGCCGAGATCGAGCGCATCCTGACCGAGCCGGAGTACGCCCGCGGGCTGTCGGCAGCGGGGCGCGAGCACGCTGAACGCCTCAGCTGGGAGCGGTCCGCCGGCGGGCTCGAAGACGTCTACCGGCGGGTACTCGGGCGTCCCGAGTGAGCCGGCTCGACGGGTTCTGGGACGCGCTCGACGCGGTGCCCGTGTCGTCTGACGCCGAGGCGCTGTACGACGTCGGCACCGCGGACGGGCTGCTCCGACGGGAGAACCTGTCGCGCTACCTCGACGCCGTCGGCCCCGGTGCGGACACGCTGCTCGTCGCGGAGGCACCCGGGTGGCGCGGGATGACGAACACGGGCGTGCCGTTCACGAGCATGCGGGAGCTCGGACCGCAGTACCTCGTGCCGCCGGCGCCGACAGCCCCGTGGGAGGCCTCGTCCCGAGTCGTGCACGCGGCACTCACCGCGTGGCAGGGACCGCTCCCCGTGGCGTGGGCGATCTTCCCGCACCACCCGTTCGTCCCCGGCGACCGTCTGACGAACCGGACGCCGCGTCCGGCCGAGGTCCGCGCCGGAGCGCCGGTCGCGCTCACCCTCATCGCGGAGCTCGGGGTCCGGCGGGTGGTCGCCGTCGGGCGCAAGGCGCAGGGGGCGCTCGCGTCCGCGGGCATCGACGCCGTGGCCGTACGGCACCCGGCGCAGGGCGGGGCGCGGCAGTTCACCGAGCAGGCGCTGGCGCTGTCGCGGACGTAGGCGTGCCCGGGCTCGCCCTGGCGCTGCTCCCGAGGCGGGGGCGTCGGCGCCGGGTCAGGCGGAGCGGACCTCGACGTCCTTCGCGGCGAGGGCGTCCGCCACGTGCGCCGGCAGCCGGGTCGCTGCGTACACGGTGCGGAGTGCGGGAAGGTCGAGCACGTCGTCCCAGTTCTGCGGGTCGAAGCGGTCGTCGGTGCCCTCCCACCCGGGGTGCACGTCCTGCAGCACCTCGAGCGCGGAGTCGACCGTCAGTTCCGTCACCAGGGACAGGTGCGACGGCAGCAGGTCGAGGTCGTCGTAGTACTCGCGGGCGCGGTCGTCCTGGCCCTCGACGTCGACGTCCTCGTCGGTCTCGTCAGCGGTGTCGGCGTCGTAGGGCTCCAGCACGCCCAGGTCGTAGCAGAGCACGTCGAGCACCAGCAGCTTGGCGTTGAAGTCCGCGAACTCGACGGGTTCCTCGGTGGTGTTCGACTCGTCGTCCATGCAGCGGATCGTAGCGGGCTGTCGGCACGTCGTCCGGTTTCGGGCAGGACACGGCCGTGTTGCGATCGAGGGCGAGAACTCTGTGAGACTCGACAGGGAAGCGATCGTCGGGAACAGTGTGTGCATGGCCACCACGAACACCGAACGCCCGTCCACGGAGCAGCCAGCGCTCCGACGGGTCATCGGCCCCAAGCTCCTGCTGCTGTTCATCATCGGGGACATCCTCGGCACGGGCGTCTACGCCCTCACCGGTCAGGTCGCCGCGGAGGTGGGTGGAGCAGCGTGGCTCCCCTTCCTCATCGCGTTCTCCGTCGCCCTGCTCACGGCGTTCTCGTACCTCGAGCTCGTGACGAAGTACCCGCAGACCGCCGGTGCCGCGCTCTACGTGCACAAGGCGTTCGGCGTGCACTTCGTCACGTTCATCGTCACCTTCATCGTGATGTGCTCCGGGATCACCTCGGCGTCGACGGCGTCGCGCGCGTTCGCCGCGAACCTCGGCGTCGGCTTCGGTCTCGAGCTGCCGAACACGGTCGTGATGCTCATCGCGATGGGCTTCATGCTCGCGGTGATGCTCGTGAACTTCCGCGGGGTGAGCGAGAGCGTCAAGACGAACGTCGTGCTGACCCTCGTCGAGCTGAGCGGTCTCGTGATGGTCATCCTCATCGGGTTCTGGGCGATCGCGGGCGGCAACGCAGACTTCTCCCGCGTGGTGATGTTCGAGACGCCCGAGGACAAGAGCCTGCTGCTGTCGATCTCCACCGCGACGTCGCTGGCGTTCTTCGCGATGGTCGGCTTCGAGGACTCGGTGAACATGGCCGAGGAGACCAAGGACCCCTCGCGCATCTTCCCGAAGGTGATGCTCACCGGCCTCGGCATCACCGCCGTGATCTACGTGCTCGTGTCCATCTGCGCCGTCGCCGTCGTGCCGATCGGTGAGCTCGCCGGCAACGAGACCCCGCTGGTCACCGTCGTGCAGACCGCCGCGCCGGACTTCCCGATCGGCAACCTGCTGCCGTTCATCTCGATGTTCGCCGTCGCCAACACCGCTCTGATCAACATGATGATGGCGTCGCGACTGCTGTACGGCATGAGCAAGCAGGGCGTCCTGCCCGGGTTCCTCGCCAAGGTGTCCCCGGCCCGCCGCACGCCGTCCACCGCGATCGTCTTCACCACGCTGATCTCCCTCGCACTCATCGGGTGGGTGTCCCTCAGCCCGGACTCCCCGATCGTGGTCGTGCTCGGCGGCACCACGTCCCTGCTGCTGCTGTCGGTCTTCGCCGTCGTCAACGTCTCGGTCCTGGTGCTGCGCCGTGACAAGGTCGACCACCGGCACTTCAAGGCCGGCGTCGTCATCCCGGCGATCGGGATCGTCACCTGCCTGTGGCTCGTGCTGCCGTTCTCGTCCGGACGTGACATCGAGCAGTACCAGATCGCCGGTGGGCTGCTGGGGCTCGGCATCCTGCTGTGGGCCGTGACGTGGTTCACCCACGGTCGGAAGCAGGCGGGCAAGCCGCCGACGGGCGTGGTCACGGAACCGACGAAGGTCGTGCACCGAGACGGGCACCGCGACTGACCCGTCGACGTAGCTCGTCCGCAGCGCTGCCCCCCCGGACCGGGGCATGTCGAGGGCGGCCGTTCCCAGGCCGCCCTCGTACCCTCGTCCTGGCACCCGGACGGAAGGACCCGAGCATGCGCCGTGTCGGCATCACCCTGGCATCGGTGTTCGGCGCGGGGATCGTCGCGGTCGGCATCGGTGTCGTCGTGCTCGTCGTGATCGCGGTCAACTCGCTCTCCGGCATCGGCAGCTCAGCGTCCACGCCACGGGCCGTGACGTGTCCGGCGGTCGCGTCGAAGACCGTCGGCGGGATCGTCGTGCCCGCGGGCCCGGTCGCCGGGTACTGCCAGGACCGTCTGGTCAACGCCGCGTCGGTGATCCAGGCGGCACGGGCACTCGGCATCGGCTCGCACACCCAGGCCGTCGGGGTGATGACCGCGATCGGTGAGTCGGGGCTGCAGAACCTCGACCACGGGGACACGGTCGGGCCGGACAGCCGCGGCCTCTTCCAGCAGCGGGACAACGGCGCGTGGGGCACGTACGCCGACCGGATGGACCCGTACACGGCCGCGTCGATGTTCTACGCGAAGCTCGTCAAGGTCCCCGGGTGGAAGACGATGACGCCGACCCAGATGGCGCACGCGGTGCAGGTGAACGCCGACCCCGACCACTACGCCCGGTCCTGGCCGGCGGCGAAGGCGATCGTCGAGACCCTGACCGGCGAGACCGTGCCGGACACCGCCCCGCAGGGCTGACGCCCACGGACCAGGCCCCGCTCACGCCGCGGCCCCGGTCACCTCGTCGTCGTCGAGCTCGACCATCGACGCTCCCCCGTCGTGCACCACGACCTGCCCGCGCAGGTGCACGCGGTGCTCGGCGAAGACGCACACCATGGCGTCGACCCACTCCCAGTCGACCGCGGAGAGCTCCGTGGTGGTCGGGCGCTCCCACGCCAGCACCACCTCCTTCGCATCCACCTGCTCGACGAGGTCGGCCACCAGGGCGCCGAAGTCCTCGACGTGCTCGTCGGGTTGGTACGGCAGGTCGGCGATCGGGATCACGAGGCGGATGGGCACGGCGTCGGCGCCGAGGAACAGCACCCAGCACTGTCGGCGGACGGGGCGTTCGAGGAGTGCGACGACGAGGTCCACCACGTCGTCGTCGGTACGGACTGCGGTTCGCTCGAGTCGGTCGAGCACGTCGGTGTCTGGCATGCCTCCACGCTCGCGGACCCCGGCGGCCCGAGCACGCCGACGACGGGAACTGTGGACAACCCACGGAACGACCGGCCCTGTGGGGGAACGGCTCCGCAGTGGAGTCCTAGATCCCCAGCGTCACCGCGCTGTCCACGAGCAACAGCGCCGCGAAGAACACGGCCACGACGGCCACGAGCCCGATCACGGCGACCGGCCACGCCACGCGGCGCCGCACGAGTCGCAGGACGCTGACGACGACGGCCAGCACGACGACGAGGGCGACGACCACCGGGCCCGCGTAGACGACGACCCCGCCGAGGGTCTCGTCGCACCGGTTCCCCGGAGCGGAGCACGAGTGGAACCCGAGCGACAGGAACACGATCCCCCACGCGACGACCAGCCCAGCCGCCGTCGCGACGGTGAGCACGGTGATCGTGGCGACCATGTCGGCGACGCGACGCCTGCCGACCAGGGGCTGGTGAGCCTCCCGTCCGGTCGTCGACCCGGCCGCGTCCGGAGCGGACAGCCGCGTGGCCATCAGCGGCTCCCGCCGGACGGTCGCTGCGCGCCGGAGCGGTGCCGGGACGGCACGTCGCGGAGCGGCAGGACACGGACGGACGAACGCATGCCCCCAGCATGCCCGCCGGGTCCGGAGCCGGTCAGCCCGTGCCCCCGCAACCGGCGTCTCCCGGACAGCTGGCCACGTCGGTATGGTCAGGACATGGCCGCTCGGACCCGAGACCACGAACCCCCCGCAGCCCCGGCATTCGCCGCCGTCGTCCTCGCGGTGATCGCGCTCGTGCTCGGGTGTCTGGTGCCCGCCGAGTCGATCGTCCGGCACTGTGTCCTCGGGGCGGTGTTCGGCCTCGCCGCCCTGGCCAGCGCCTGGCGGGCGATCAGCATCTCGGGACGTCGGCGAGCGCCGCGGGCATGGTCGTGGGTGGCCGTCGTCATCGCCGGCGTGGGGCTCGCGATGCTGCTGTACCAGGTGCTCGAGATCGTCTCCGGCGGAGCGCTGCCGCGGCCGTTCTGGTCTCCGTACGCGACGCACTGAGCGCGCAGGACGGCGCGCAGGAGCGCGGGCACACCGAAGACGAGCAGGACCGAGCACGGACCCCGCCGAAGGTGCATCCTGGCCGGGTGACAACGACGCCGCACCCCACCCTGTTCCGTCGCAAGCCGATCGAGGAGATCGACGACGACACCGGGGGCGAGGGCGGCCTGCAGCGGCACCTCGGGCTGTGGCAGCTCACCGCGATCGGCATCGGCGGGATCATCGGCGCGGGCATCTTCACCCTCGCCGGCACGGTCGCCCACGGCGTCGCGGGTCCGGCCGTGCTCATCTCGTTCCTGGTCGCCGGGGTCGCGAGCGCTGCCGCAGCGCTGTCGTACGCGGAGTTCGCGGGGATGATCCCGAAGGCCGGCAGCGCCTACACGTACGGGTACGCGGTGCTCGGCGAGATCGTCGGCTGGTTCATCGGCTGGGACCTGCTGCTCGAGTACACCGCGATCGTGGCGGTGGTCGCGATCGGCATCTCGGGCTACGTCGGGTTCCTGGTCGGCCAGTTCGGCGTCGACCTGCCCGCGTGGATGCTCGGCGCGCCAGGCACCGGCGACGGGCACGTGGTCGACGTCTTCGCGATCCTGCTCTGCCTGCTGACCGCGTTCGTGCTCACCCGGGGCATCCGGAGCGCCGCACGGTTCGAGTTCGTCGCCGTCGGCATCAAGGTCGCGCTCGTCGTCCTCATCGTCGTGCTCGGGGTGTTCCACATCGACAGCGCCAACTACGACCCGTACTTCCCGTTCGGCTTCGGCGGCGTGATGACCGGTGCCGCGACGGTGTTCTTCGCCGTGTTCGGCTACGACGCGATGTCCACCGCCGCCGAGGAGTCCGTCGACGCCCGGAAGCACATGCCGAAGGCGATCCTGCTGTCCCTCGGCATCTCGATGGTGCTGTACGTCCTCGCCACCATCGTGCTGACCGGCATGCAGAAGTACACCGAGATCGACCCGGCGTCGGGGTTCTCATCGGCGTTCGCGTCGGTCGGGCTCGGCGGGGTGGCGAACGTCATCGCGATCGGGGCGATCGTCGGCATCGTCACGGTGCTCGTGACGTTCATGCTCGGCGCCTCGCGGGTGTGGTTCTCGATGAGCCGCGACGGCCTGATGCCCGCGTGGTTCGCGAAGACCGACCCGAAGCGACACGTGCCGACCCGTGTCACGTGGATCCTCGGCATCGCGGCAGCGGTCCTGGCAGGCGTGCTGCCGATCGGGGTCGTCGCCGAGCTGACGAACATCGGCATCCTGCTGGCCTTCGTCGTGGTCTGCACGGCCGTCGTCGTGCTCCGCTACACCCAGCCGGACCTGCCGCGGCAGTTCAAGCTCCCCCTGATGCCGATCGTGCCGGTCATCGGCGTGATCGCGTCGCTGTGGCTCGTCACGTTCCTGCAGTGGGAGACGTGGGTGCGGTTCGCGGTGTGGTTCGCGATCGGGCTGGGCGTGTACTTCGGGTACTCGCGGAAGCACAGCAAGCTGGCCGAGAAGGCCTGACGCTCAGCGCCGCAGGCACAGCACGCTGGCCGACACGGCCCGACACTCAGCGCCGGTGCTTGCCCTCCGACGCCGTCGGGTCGGCGAGCGGGTGGTTGCGGAACCAGCGCAGCAGCTCGCGGGGACGGCTGTGGTCGGCGCTCTGGTCGCCCTGCGCCAGGAAGCCGCTGAAGCCGTCCGGGGTGCCGTTCTCCTCGGAGCGGTCGAAGGCCATGGACCACTCGGGGAAGCGCCGGGTGTGGATGGACTCCTCGACGAGCAGCGAGACGTCACCGTGGCGCTCGTCCGCGAGGATGCGGGAGTACGTCGCCATCACGGCGTCGTAGGGCCCCTCGAGCAGCTGCATGAAGCGGCCGGCGCGGTGCACGAGCATGCCGGACAGGCCGTCGGCGGTGTTCCGCTCACGCGAGTACGCGAGCACGGCCTCGAGCTCGTCGTCGTCGAACTGCTCGACGGCCGAGCTCATGTAGACCAGTGACTGCAGCATGGTGCTCCTCCCTGACGGACCTCCGTTGAGCCTGCCTCGTCTGCCGCACCAGCGACAGCCCCTGTCCGGGGCTCGTGGCACGATGTGCGTGTGCCTGCTGCCCCGATGATCGACGCCGTCGACGTCATCCGCTTCGTCGGGCCCCAGACCTTCGGCCGCGCGCGGGACCTCGTCCGGCGCGGGCTCGTCGAGGACGCCACGGCGCACGAGGACGGCTCGATCACCGCCACGGTCGCCGGCTCCGCCGACGAGCCCTACGACGTCCACGTCGACACCACCCTCGCCCGCGGTGAGTTCGTCCGCCCCGTCCGGTCCCGCTGCACGTGCCCGATCGGCGGCGAGTGCAAGCACGTCGCCGCAGCCCTGCTCACCATCAACGCACGAGCGGTCGCCGCCCACGCCGGCCCCCGGTCCGAAGCACCGGTCGCGTCCACCACGGACTGGAGGCACGAGGTCGCCCGCCTCGCCGGTGACGCCGACGAGCTGGTCACCTCCGGCACCGCCACCCCGCTCGGCCTGCAGTTCGAGCTGCGCGACGCCGTACCCGCACGCATGGCCGCGCGGGCACGAGCCGCCGGGCGGGCGCTCGCGGCCCCCTCGCGCTCAGTCCGGCTCGGCGTCCGGCCCGTCACCCGGAGCGGCGCCGGCAACTGGGTGCGCGGGCAGCTCACCTGGGGCACGCTCCCCTACTCGATGAACCGGCTCGGGCTCTCCCCCGAGCAGCACGGGTGGTTCCTGCAGTTCGCCGCGCTGCACCGCGCCGGCCAGCTCGCGGGGCTGCCCGGGGAGAGCGACTGGATCCACCTCGACGACTTCCAGAGCCCGCTGCTCTGGCCACTGCTGCGCCAGGCCCCCGGCCTCGGGGTCGCGTTCGTCACCGGGAAGCGCGAGGGCGGGGTGGCCCTCGGGGCCGACGCCCGGGTGCTCCTCGACGTCGCACGGTCCGACGCCGGGCTCGTCATCGGCTCGAGCGCCGTGCTCGACGGCCGTCCGGCAGCCGAGGGTGCCGCACGGCTCATCGGGGACCACGGCGTGTACGTGTTCCGCGAGTCGCCCGAGTTCCACGTCGACCTGGCGCCGACGCCCGACCCCGTGCCCGAGGACCAGCGCCGCATGCTCGTCGAGGGCTCGCGCATCACCGTCCCCACGGACGAGGTCGACGAGTTCCTGGCCGACTGGTCGCCCCGGCTCCGTGGAGCGCTGGGGCTCGTGAGCTCCGACGGGTCGATCGAGCTCCCCGAGCGGACACCGCCAGAGCTCGTGCTCACCGTGACGTTCGAGCCGGCCCGGGCACCGCGGACCGACGACGTCGCACACCTGCAGTGGCGCTGGCACGTCGACGGGCGGAAGGACCCGGTCGCGATGCACGGGCCGCTGCCCGACCTGCGCGCGGTGCTCGCGGCGGACGACGCCGCGCCGACCGACGCCGACGCTCCGGGTGCGGGCGCCGTGGAGCCGGCCACGGTCGGACCGGCGGCCGACGACGCAGCGCAGGTCGAGCCTCCCGTCGGTGCGGACGGCGACCACGTCGCGACCGGACCCGGTGGTGGACTCGACTGGTTCCAGGACGGCACCGTCGAGGGCGCCGACGTCGCGGTGCTGGCGAACGAACTGCTGCCGTCCCTGGCTGACCACGGCGTCCGCGTCGTGGTGCAGGGCGAGCGACTCGACTACGAACGCCTGACCGGGCGACCGCACATCCGCGTCACGACGATGCCGTCGGACAAGCACGACTGGTTCGACCTCGGCATCTTCGTCAGCGTCAACGGCAAGCAGATCCCGTTCACCCCGCTGCTCCGGGCGCTCGCCAAGCGGGACCGGCGGATGAAGCTGATCGACAACTCGTACCTGTCGCTCGCGGACCCCGCCTTCGACCGGCTCAAGGAGCTCATCGAGGAAGCCCGCGATCAGGACGAGTGGGAGCCGTCGCAGACGATGACGGTCACGCCGCTGCAGGCCGGGCTGTGGTCGGAGTTCGACCAGCTCGCCGACGAGACCGACCACGACGCACGCTGGCAGGACATCGCCTCGCGGTTGCTCGACGCCGCCCCGGAGACCGACCTCGCGGTGCCGTCGACCGTGCACGCGGACCTGCGGCCGTACCAGCGGTCCGGGTACGCCTGGCTGTCGTTCCTGGTGGCGCACGGGGTCGGTGGGGTGCTGGCCGACGACATGGGGCTCGGCAAGACCCTGCAGGCGCTCGCGATGATCGCCGACCGGCGTGCGTCGCACCCGGACGACCCGCCCTTCCTCGTCGTCGCACCGACCTCGGTCGTGGGCAACTGGGCGCTCGAAGCTGCCCGGTTCGTCCCGTCGCTCCGGGTCACGACGATCGAGACGACCTCGCTGAAGCACCCCTCGCTCGTCGCAGACGCCGCAGCGGACGCCGACGTCGTCGTGACCTCCTACGCGCTGCTCCGGCTCGACGCCGCGGCGTACACGGAGCAGCGCTGGTCGGCGTTGCTCCTCGACGAGGCCCAGTTCGTGAAGAACCCGCAGTCGCAGACGCACCGGGTGGCCGCCGAGCTGCAGGCACCCGTGAAGATCGCGATCACCGGGACGCCGCTCGAGAACGGCCTCACCGACCTCTGGGCGCTGTTCTCCATCGTCGCGCCCGGGCTGCTGTCGTCGTCGACGAAGTTCGGCGACGACTACGTGAAGCCGCTGGCGTCGCCCGACCTCCGCGGAGACGCCCGCTCCGAGCTCACCGCCCGACTCCGTCGACGGATCCGGCCGCTCATGCTGCGGCGGACGAAGGAGAGCGTGGCGTCCGACCTGCCGCCCAAGCAGGAGCAGGTCGTGCGGGTGACGCTCGACCCCGCGCACCGCGAGGTCTACGAGCGGACGCTGAACCGGGAGCGCCTCAAGGTGCTCGACCTCATCGACGACCTCGACCGCAACCGGATGATCGTGTTCCGCTCGCTGACGCTGCTGCGGATGCTCGCGCTCTCCCCCGCGCTCGTCGCGGACGGCGACACGTCGATCCCCTCGGCGAAGCTCGACCTGCTGCTCGACGAGCTCGAACAGCTCGCGGCCGAGGGTCGTCGTGCGCTCGTGTTCAGTCAGTTCACGTCGTTCCTGCGCCTCGTCGCCACGGCCCTCGACGCGCGTGGCATCGGGTACGACTACCTCGACGGGTCGACCAGGCAGCGCACCAAGGTCATCGACCGCTTCCGGACGGGTACCGCGCCGGCGTTCCTCATCTCGCTCAAGGCCGGCGGGTTCGGGCTCACCCTGACCGAGGCCGACACCGTGTTCGTGCTCGACCCGTGGTGGAACCCCGCTGCGGAGTCGCAGGCCGTCGACCGGACCCACCGCATCGGGCAGACCCGTTCCGTGAACGTCAACCGGCTCATCGCCGAGGACACCATCGAGGAGAAGGTCCTGGCGCTCGCGGCCCGCAAGGCGAAGCTGTTCGCCACGATGATCGACGACGACGCCCTGTTCGCGGACGACCTGACCGCCGAGGACGTGCGCTCCCTGTTCGACTGACGAGCGGCGAGATGCAACATCCCGAGGGTTGGCGGCGGCGGGCCGGCTCGGCCTAGCGTCGGTGCATGCTCCTTCTCGATGCGCCGCCGACCACTCGCTCTGTCCTCGAACCTGACCGCGCCCACGTGGTGCGATCCGCGACCGGAATGTCATCAGTCCTGAGGCTGCCCAACGGCACGGACGTGCCGCTGCTCGGCGGCACCGGGATCTTCTCGGGCATGTACCCGCCGAACTACCTCGAAGACCTGCGCTCCGCCGACTAGTGATCACCCTCGACGCGAGCGTCCTGATCGCGTGGTCGGACACCGGAGACGCGAGCCATCAGCGCGCCGTCGACCTGATCGACGAGCACGAGTGGGACGAGTTCGCAACGAACGCCGTTGCACTCTCCGAGCTTCTCGTCCGACCGCACCGACGTGGTCGGACGGAGGGAGTGACGGCGCTGCTGGCCGCCCTCGGCGTGCGTGTGCTGCCCATCACCTCGGATGACGCCGCCGGCGTCGCAGCGCTCCGCGCGGAACTGGGCCTCCGCGCGCCCGATGCCACGGTGTTGCACACAGCGGTCTCGAGCGCCGACGCTCTGGCCACCTTCGACAAACGCTTGGCGTCGGCAGCGAAACGCCTCGACGTCACAGTGATCACGGATGCGCCGGAAGAGTCGCCGGACTGGTCACCACCGTGGTGCTCAGCCGAGTGAGGCACTCCACTCCGCGGTGGTGACGACGTCGGCCTGCCGCGGGAACACCTTCTCCAGCAGCACGCGGTGCACCTCGGGGTCGCCGTCCGCGCACGCGTCCGACAGCACCGTCAGCCCGAAGTCGAGGTCCGCCGCCTGCCGCAGCGTCGAGAGCACGACACCGCTCGTGGCGATGCCGGCGAGCACGAGGTCGCGGACCTCGAGCCCGCGGAGCAGCACCTCGAGGTCAGACCCGACGAAGGCGCTCACGCGGAGCTTCGTCACGACGAGGTCGTCGTCGCCCACGCCGAACGCAGCGTGGACGTCCGAGGCGCCGGGCGCCATCGAGCCCATGCGCTCCCGCATGCCGCCGAACATCCGGTTGGACGCCGCGACCTCGGGAGCACCCGGGCGGAACGCCACCCGCACGAACACCACCGGGATCCGGCGCTCGCGCGCGGCCGACACCGCGGCCGTCGCGGCAGCGAGGGACTCCTCGCTGCCGAGACGGTCGACGATGCTGTTCTGGTAGTCCATCACCAGCAGGGCGCTGCCGGACATGTCAGTGCCCAAGCGCGTCGATCTGGCGGACCTCGTCGTCGGACAGGCTGATCGTGGCACCGGCCGCGTTCGACCGGATGCGCTCCGGGTTGGACGACTTCGGGATCACGACGAACTCGTGGGCGACGTGCCACGCGACGATGACCTGGGCGGCGTCGGCGTCGTGCGCCTCGGCGATGGACACCAGCGTCGGGTCCTCGAGGTTGCTCGCCTTGAAGGGGCTGTAGCCCTCGAGCACGACACCGCGCTCGCGCAGTCCGTCCGCGACGGCAGCGTCGAACTCGACGGGGCTCCACTTGATCTGGTTCACGGCCGGCGTGACCCCGGTCACCTCGATGAGCTCATCGATCTGCGCGAGCGAGTAGTTGCTGACGCCGATGGCCTTCGTCAGGCCGTCCTGCTGCGCCTGCACGAGCTGCTGCCAGACGTCGGGGCGGGCCTCCCCGTTCGGCGGCCAGTGCACCAGCCACAGGTCGAGGTGGTCGAGCCCGAGCTGCTCGAGGCTCTCCGCGAGCGTCGCGCGGACACGGTCGGCGTTGTCCGGCGGGAGCTTCGTCGTGACGAAGACGTCGTCGCGGGCGAGCCCGGAGTCGGCGATGGCCTTCCCCACGCCGCGCTGGTTGCTGTAGCCGGTGGCGGTGTCGATGTGGCGGTACCCGGCCTCGAGGGCGGAGCTCACGGCGGCGGGCGCGTCGGAGTCGTCGATCTGCCAGGTGCCGAAGCCGAGGAGCGGCATCGCTCCACCGGACACCGGCACGGACGGTTCTGCGTAGTCGGTCATGTCACCGTGTCTACGCGGTGATGTCGGAGGCGTCCGCCAGGATCGACGGGAACCGCCGAGCACCACCAGGAGTCCCACCAGCGATGCCCTCCCGCCGACGCCGCCCCATCCGCCTCCGCACGGGGATCACCTCCGTGCTCGTCCTCCTCGCGATCGTCGTCGCCGGGTACGCCACCCTGACGGCCGAACCGACCATGCCGGGGCCGAGCCGAGCCTCCAGCCCGACCGCGGCCAGCCCCGCGATCACCACCAGCCCCGCGCTCTCCGCGAGTGCCGCACCGACGGCGCCCGCTGTCCCGGCACCCCCAGCCCCAGCGCCCACAGCCCCGCAGGCGGCTGCCGCGGCCCACGCTCGCGACCTGCTCACCGCGCTCCCGGTGAAGGGCCCGGCGCCGGCCACCGGCTACGACCGCACCGGGGACTTCGGCTCCGCCTGGCTCGACGTCGACCACAACGGCTGCGACACCCGCAACGACGTCCTCGCCCGCGACCTCACCGACGTCGTCCGCAGCGGTCCGTGCCGGGTGCTCACCGGCGAGCTCGTGTCGCCGTACAGCGGCACCACGATCGACTTCGTGCGCGGGGACACGACGTCGACCGCGGTGCAGATCGACCACGTCGTCGCACTCGAGAACGTCTGGCGCACCGGCGGGCAGCAGCTCAGCCAGGACGAACGCCAGGCCCTGGCCAACGACCCGGAGAACCTCTTCGCGGTCGACCAGCACTCGAACGCGCAGAAGCGCTCCGGGGACGCGGCCACGTGGCTGCCCGCGAACACGGCGTTCCGCTGCACGTACGTCGAGCACCAGGTCGCGATCAAGACGACGTACCGACTGTGGGTCGTGCCCGCCGAGCGTGACGCCATCGAACGGGTCCTCGCGCGCTGCTGAACGGGCTCGACGGAGCGACTTAGACGACAGGTGTAGCCTGATAACCGGCTGATGCAAACGCACCGACCTTCATCGTCGAAGACCTCAGGAGGCCTCCCCCATGACCGTGTCCAGCACCGTCACCACCCGCTTCACCGACCGCGTCGTCCTCATCACCGGCGGCGGTTCCGGCCTCGGCCGCGCCACCGCCGTCCGCCTGGCCACCGAGGGCGCCTCGCTCGCGCTCGTCGACGTCTCCGAGCAGGGTCTCGCTGCCTCCGTCGCCGCCGTGCACGAGGTCGCCCCGGACGCCGAGGTGCTCACCACCATCGCCGACGTCTCGGACGAGGCCCAGGTCGACGCCTTCGTCGCCGCCACCGTCGAGCGGTTCGGGCGCATCGACGGCTTCTTCAACAACGCCGGCATCGAGGGCAAGCAGAACCTCACCGAGTCGTTCACGGCCGCCGAGTTCGACAAGGTCGTCTCGATCAACCTGCGCGGCGTGTTCCTCGGCCTCGAGAAGGTCCTCGCCGTGATGCGCGAGCAGGGCTCCGGCGAGGTCGTCAACACCGCGAGCGTCGGCGGCATCCGGGGCGTCGGCAACCAGTCCGGCTACGCGGCCGCCAAGCACGGCGTCGTCGGCCTCACCCGCAACTCCGCCGTCGAGTACGGCCAGTACGGCATCTCGATCAACGCCATCGCCCCCGGCGCCATCTGGACGCCGATGGTCGAGAACTCCATGAAGCAGCTCGACCCGGAGAACCCGCGGAAGGCCGCCGAGGAGTTCATCCAGGTCAACCCGACGAAGCGCTACGGCGAGGCCCCCGAGATCGCCGCGGTCGTCGCGTTCCTGCTCTCCGACGACGCCTCCTACGTCAACGCGGCGATCGTGCCGATCGACGGCGGACAGTCGGCCAAGTACTGACACCGGTCGGGCCGGGTCGCCGAGCGGGGTGCTCGGCACCGGCCTGGAGGCTCGGCTCGCCTCCGACACCACATCGCGCCATGGGAGCATGGGTGGTCACACGACGCTTCACACGTCGACGGAGGAGAACGCAGTGAGCACGAACGGATCGACCGGGTCTGGCTTCGGCCGTGGAGCCGAGCAGGCGGAGCCCGACGCCGCCGGTGCCCTGCGCCGCCGCATGGGCGAATCGGTCGAGGGCTTCCTCGGCAGCGCCGCCTGGGTGCCGTGGAAGGCTGCCGACACGACCGGTGAGCCCGCGGACGGCAGCGTCGCGCACGTCATGATCCGCGACCGCGAGTTCGTGCCGGTCTTCACCGATCCTGCGGAGCTGGCCACGAGCCTCCCGGACACCGAAGCACGCGCCATGCCGATGGCCGAACTCGTCACCGCCCTCCCCGAGGGGTTCGGCATCGTCGTCGACCCGACCAGCGCGCAGGCGGCGAACTTCCTGCAGGCCGACGTGGTCGCCGGCCTGCGAGCGGGGATGACCGGCGGCGTCCCGCTCGACGCCGACGAGCACTGACGTCGGTCGACGGCTCCCCATGGTTCAGCACCTCACCGTCCCCCAGGCCTTCGCGGTGCTCCTCATCGAGCCCGACGGCAGACGCGTCGTCGGCGCCCAGACCTTCGACTCCGGCCTGGCGGGCGCGGTGCTCGCGGACCTCGCGCTGCGCGGCGCCGTGTCGCTCCACGGCAAGGACGTCCAGGTGGTCGACGGCACGCCCACCGGTGACCCGGTGCTCGACGGTGTCGTGGACCTGATCGGAGCCGCTGGTGCACCGCGCAAGGCGACGTGGTGGGTGTCGAAGCTCGGGCGGCGTCCACTGCGCGACGACGTCCTCGGCGGCCTCGTCGCGAACGGCCTGCTCACCGAGGGACAGCGGAAGACGCTCGGCATCTTCCCCTCGACCACCTACCCTGAGCGGGACGGCGAGCCGGAGTCGCTGCTCCGAGCCGCGATCGCGGACGTGCTCTCCGCCCGGTCTGCGCCGACCCCCTTCACGGCGGCCGTCATCGGGCTGCTCGACGCCACCGGGTCGCTGCGCAAGCAGGTCGGGAAGGTCGACCGCGGCCTCGTGGCTGACGTCACCTCGGGCGCATGGGCGTCGCCCGCGGTGAAGGCCGTGCTCGACGAACTCCAGATGGCGGTGATCGTCTCGGTGGTCGCGGTCACCGCGGCGACCACCGCCACGACGTCCATCACGAGCTGACCGTCCAGGAGCTGTGGCACGAGCGACGGCACGACCGATTCCGTTCTCGGCGCTGACGGATCCGGTCGACGAACTCCGACGTACCCGAACCGGATCCGTCACGGCCCGTCCGGAACTCTGCTGCACGGACGGCCGACTCCCGGCAGCGCGGGGCCAGCGTCAACAGCGCGTGCGGCCCGCTCGTGCTCCCGCCCCGTTCTGGGGATCGCTCACGTCCAGCGATGCACGAGAGGATGCCGTCCGTCGCAGATGAACGATCGGGGGACGACGACGCCGTTGGGTGGACCGGGACCGCGTGACTGGTCCCCGCCGGAGTCGTTCGTGTCCGCGGCCCGACCTCGCCGCGGGGGCGCCGCCCTGCACGACCCGAGGCCATGGCTCGGAGTGACGCCTCGCTGGAGGACCCGCCCGTGGGCACCTGCCACACTGGCGATGCTCCTCGGTGGCGGGAGCGTCGTGATCGCTCTCGTCGAACCGCAACGAGGTGGCATCCCGACCGGCTTCATCGTCTCGACCATCGGCATCACCGCGATCGTGGTGGGCGTCCGAGCCATGCGTGCAGGGCGGTGGGGCTCTGCGACAGCTCGGGCGTTCGGCCGCGGCGGCGCGATCCTCGGATCGGTCGGTACGGCACTCATGGTCTACGCCGTGCTGAGCATGGTACTGACGAACTTCGGCGTACAGCTGCCAGCGCTCTCACTGCCGATCCGCGATGGCGACACCTCGACCGTCCTTCCGGCAGCCGATCAACCGGCGCCGCGGGCACCAGTTGCTGCGCCCACGACGAGCCCGGCCGGAACCGCCGCCGCTCCCAGCACCGCCGAGGACCCCTCAGTCGCTGCGAGCGCCACCGTGCCGCCGACGCGGGACGCTGAACAGGCCGCGGTGACGCAGAGCACCGGCACGCTCGCGTTCGTGATGCGCCAGCGATTCGGAGCGGGACCGTTCCCGCCGGAGCTCGCGGTCGGCATGCGTGTGCCGCAGCGGATCATGCTCGTCGACGGCACCGGGCTCGCACCGGTCCCGGACGACGCCCGCGTGCTCTACTCGGTGTCCGACGACGCCACCGCCTGGTCCGTCACCGTCATCGGTGCCCGCTTCGGTGCCGTGGCCACCTACTCCTCGGCCGTCGGCACGGTCCAGTCGGGTTGACGCACCTCAGCCGCGCGGTTCGACGAGCTCGATGAAACGGGAGAGCAGGGACAGGCCCGGGATCGAGGGCGGCAGAGCCGTCGTCAGCGCGGGTGAGTACACGAGGAACGCCGCCCACTTCGCTCGCGACAGCGCCACGTTCAGCCGGTTCGGCATCAGGAGGAAGTCGAGCCCGCGAGGGATGTCCGCCGCGGACGACGCCGCGAGCGAGACGATCGACACGACGGCCTCGCGGCCCTGGAACATGTCGACCGTCCCGACCTGCGTCCCTCGGAGCCCGGCACGGTCGAGCTCCTGCCGGATGACCGCCCCCTGCGCGTTGTAGGGCGCGACGACGATGACGTCATCGTCCGTGAGCGTCCGCACGGTGTCACCGTCGGTCCACGCGCGTCCGACGACGTCCTGCGCGAGGGCGACCACGCGGGCCGCTTCCTCGACCGAGGACGTCGTGTTGCCCGCGTGCGCGACCGGCTCCGGGTGCACGCCGGCCTCGATGCCCTCGAGGTGCCGGCCTGTGACCATCGACGTGAGCTGTCCGTCGTAGGACAGCCCCGAAACCGCCGACGTCAGCGCCGGCTCCATCCGCCGGGTCCGCGCGAGGAAGTACCCGAACTCCGGCGGCAACACGTGTTCGCCGTCCGCCAGCCACCCGAGCGCCGACTGGTCGACCGGCTCGGGATGCGAGCCCTGCGACACCTGGGGCAGCTGCTGCGGGTCCCCGAGCAGCAGCAGGCGGGTCGCCGCGATCGAGGACGCGATCGTCGGTGCCAGCGAGAACTGGCCGGCCTCGTCGACCACGAGCAGGTCCAGGGACCGCCGGGCGATCGTCGTCTCGTTCGCGAACGTCCACGCCGTGCCGCCGACGACTCCCCCGGTGCCCGACTCCTCGCACGACGACAGGAACGCAGCCACCGCCGCGTTGTTCTTCACCGGGGTCCACCGCGCGGCCTCCAGCTCGTCCTCGGACGCGCCGGCCTTCGGCACCTTGACGACCCGCTCCGGGACGACCCCCGCGGCGATGACGGCGTCGAGGAAGTTCTCGCTCGTCGCGTGGGACTGTCCGACCACGCCGACGCGCCAGCCGTGCTCGCGGACGAGTCGTGCGACGACGTTCGACCCGACGTACGTCTTGCCGGTGCCGGGCGGCCCCTGGATCGCCAGGTACGAGTGGTCGAGCCCGAGCAGGGTGCTGACGACCGCGCCGATGGTGTCGTCCCCGGCCACGGGCGTCAACGATCCCCGCGGCGGCACCCGGCGCAGCAGGTCGAGCGCGGGGTCCGGCAGCATCTCCGGGAGCTCGTCGAGCACGAGCGCACCCCACTCCGCGATGGCCTCGGGCTGGGGCTTGGCGCGCGGCGGGGCCGACGGCGCGAGGGCGACCGGGTACTCGTGGTGGGGCTCCCCGCCGACCGGCAGCCGTTCGAGCAGCAGGACCTCGGTGTGCTCGCCGTCGTCCCGCACGTCGAGGATCACCGCTCGGTCCGACGCGCCCTTCGACCCGGGGCCGGGCGAGCCGACCGATGGCGGAGTCGGGGTGTCGTAGACGAGGTGGGGCGAGCCTCCCGGCCGGAGCCGACTGCCGGGCGCGAGTGTCCCCGACAACCGCAGTTCTCGTGACTGCGACCGGGCCCGCGGCATCGTCGCCCAGTCGCGCTCGACGGACGCACGCTCGACGACCAGGACGTCACGGGTGTCGGCCCACTCGTCGACCGGGTTGCGGAGGCGGTCGAAGTGGTCCTGCCAGAAGGTCTTGGCCTCGCGCCGGTGGTAGTCGATCGCGGCTGCGGCGAGCGCCAGGGCGGTCTCGTCCGGGGTGCGGTCGAGGGCGTCCACGTGCTCCAGGTGCGCGGCCAGCGCGACGTACACGGGGTTCGGCTCGCGCTCGACGGGCACCGGCGGCAGGTCCAGCTCGAGCGGGGCGTCCGTCGTGACGGGATTCAGGGACAGCAGCCAGTCGCGCAGCCGCAGCGTCGAGCGGCAGTCGTAGGCGTTGTAGTCCGCGACCTGGTCGAGCATCCGCTGCCCCTCGGCCGCGTCGCCGGTGCGGAGCTCCTCGACGGCGTCGACGTAGGCGGTGATGCTGTCCACCGCGTTCGTGACGTCGCTCTCGCGCAGGTCGTCGCCCATGTAGAGCGGCTCGAGCTTCTTGATCGAGTAGCTGCGGCTGCCGACGACCAGGGCCTTGCGCACGATCGGGTACAGGTCGACGAGGACCCCGGCGCGGAGCAGGTCGTCCACCGCTTCTTCGCCGACGCCGTGGCGCGCTGCGAGAGACAGCAGGTGCGTCCGCTCGTAGGACGCGTAGTGGTACACGTGCATGCCGGGGAACTGCTCGCGGCGCTGCTGCACGTACGCCAGGAAGTCCACGAGCGCCTGACGTTCGTCGCGGATCGTGTGCGCCCAGAACGCCGTGAACTCCGCGCGGTCGTCGACCAGGCCGAAGAGGTAGTCGAGACCCCAGTGGACGCCGTCCTCGGTGTGCAGCGGGTCGCCCTCGAAGTCGAAGAAGACGTCGCCGGCATCCGGCGCCGGGATGGCGTCGAGGGCGGTCGGGTCCAGGAGTTCGAAGGCCGGTGTCCTCCTGCCTGCTTGCGTCCCGTCGTCCGCGGCGCGTTGCGCCGTCTCGGTTCGTTCCGTCTCGGTTCGTTCCGTCTCGATCTGGAGGCTCGCCTGACGGACCAGGCGATCTCGCGTCGTGCTCGACATGCCGGGCACCGGGGCGGTGCGGACCGCCAGGTCGTCGATCGTCCGCACCCCCTGCCGGATCAGCTTGGTCCGCTGGTCGAGGCGCATGCCGGCGACGAGGACCAGGTCGCGGTGCTGCGCGACCTGCTGTCGGCACGCCCCGCAGCGGCCGCAGCTGCTGTACCTCGGGTCGCCCCACTGCAGTGCGTCGTCGGCGCCGATTCGTTCGTCGATCACGCGCTGGAGTTCGGCGCGCTGCGTGCGGTACACCGGCGCGATGTCGGCCAGGTCGTGCGTGGTCGTCGTCCGGTCGCCGAGGACCAGGTGCACCTGCTGCCCGGTCGGGATGCCGTGTGCCTGCATCTGCTCGGCGTAGGCGGCGAGCTGCAGGAGCGCGCTGATCTTGGCGTGGCGGGCGAGCTTCGTGTCGTAGACCTCGTACTCCCCCGCGGCGTTGCGGATGATGAAGTCCGCGAAGCCGATGAAGCCGGCTGTGTGGGCGGTCGGGGGTGCGTGGAAGGTCGGCTGGAAGAGGACGTCGGCGCCGTCGTGCATGGCTTCGCGCGCGCGTTCGGCGGCCTCGGCGTACTGCGGCGGTGCCGGGCGGTCGAACTCGACGACGTCGTGGGTCTGCTTCAGGATCTGGAGGTAGTCGAGCTCGTGCTGGTCCCCGAGCTTCGCCGTGCGGTCGAGCATGTCGTCGTGCTCGTCCGGCAGGGGTTCTGCACGGCCGAGCTTGGCGTCGAGGCGGCGGAGGACTGCCCACTCGCAGGTCGCCCACGTGGTGAGGTCGCTCGGGCTGAGGAGCGGCCGGCCCTCGGTGGTGATCTGCATGGCGGTCAGCCCCTCTCGTCACCCTCAACGGTAGCGAAGGGCACTGACGCGGCCGGTCCCGGCGACGCCTGCCGACGGTACAGTCGCCGTCGGAGGGGGAATGATGAGCGAGAGCATCAACACATGGGGCGGAAGCGCGACCAAGGCGGAGGTGGCGCCGATGATCGTCCTCCGACGGCCTCGGTTCCCCGGGGTCGTCTTCACGGTCCTCGGCACCTTCTGCCTGCTGATCGGAGTACCGGGGATCATCGTGCAGCTGGTCTCGACACCGAGTGACGACAGTCCCGCCTACGGGATCTTCCTCGGGCTCGGAGCCGGGTCGCTGCTGCTCGGACTGGCGCTCGCGGCCGGTCGCATCAACGTCTACGACCGGCACTACGACGTGAAGTCCGGCTTCGGCAGGTTCCACCGTCGCGAGGTCGACGACATCCACACGCTCCGCTACGGAGTGCAGTCGAACGGTGGTCCGACCTTCATCAGCCTGACCGCATGGAACGCGCAGCGGAAGAAGCAGTTCATGGTCTTCACGAACCACCGTGGGTACGGGGAGTTCACCGCGTGGATCGCCGAGCGCCGCCCGGAGGCGTGGGCGGAGTGCGAGCACCTGGGGCTGCCCAAGTAGCCCCTTGGTCCGACGCACCCCAGGAGGACAAGGGGTCGGCCGGTGTTCGACATCGAGCTGCTCCTCGCCCGCACGCCTTACTGATATGCTGCCGTTCGTACCATCTCGGGGGAGGGTGATGACATGGCGCAACTCGTGTTCGACAAGGGGGCAGTCGGGCAGATCGCGGACAAGGTCAGCGGCAGTGGGGACGACCTGTCGGCCTTGACGCTGAGCGCTCGAGCCGGAGGGGCCGACACCGGCAGCCCGGCGGTGACCGCAGCGCTCGAGAACGCGGTCCGGATCCAGTCGGCGATGCTGCAGTCGGTCGCGGCCTCCGCCGCCGGTCTCGCATCCGGCGTCCGAGCGACCGTGACGAGCTTCACCCAGGCAGACGACGAACTCGCCAAGAAGGCACACGGATGAGCGTCGACCCGATGTCCGGCGACGTGGACTCGATCCGGCGACTCGCTCAGGTACTCGACCAACGGGCGATCTCCGTCGACAACGCCGGTGAGTCGATCAGCACCGCCGCGTCGTCTGCCACGAGCAGCGTCTGGGAAGCCGCATCCCGGACGGCGTTCACCGCCAAGGCGCAGGAGCTGCGGACCCAGATCAGACGCGTGTCGAGTCGGATCGACACCGTCGCCTTCGCGCTGTCCGACTACGCAGCCAAGCTCGAGCAGATCCAGTCCGACGCGCGAACGATCAAGGCCGCGCAGCTGCGCAACGACCAGGACATCGCATCGAACACTCGTGCGCTCGACCGCCTGAGCAACGCCGACGATGACCAGTCGATGACCGAGGTCGTCACGGCGTCGGCGCTCGGTGTCGCCTACCAGACGACGAAGCTGGCCCTCGACCGGTCGTGGAATGACCTCGTCGCCCGCCGTCAGTCCGCCGATGCTGCCGTCGTCGCGAAGCTCCAGGGCGACGAGGCACTCGGTACGCCGCCGCCGTCCGCGGCTGCGGTCGACGGCATGAGCGATGCAGCGTTCCTCACCTGGCTCGCGAGTCAGCCGGCGGACGCGCTCCCGCGGATCGGGCTCGACAAGGCCGTGACCGATCGACTGGGGCAGATCCGGGACCCGAAGGTCATCGCTGACTGGTGGGAATCCCTCGGTGGCCAGGACGGCAATGGCAGCGCGTCGACGCACAGTGACGCACAGCAGGCCTTGGTGGACGGTGCCCCGCTGCTGATCGGGAATCTCAACGGCGTCGCCTACTGGGCTCGCGACAAGGCGAACCGCACAACGCTCGAGTCGCAGCTGAAGACGGCGACGGGGCAGGACGCTGTCGCGTACGAGAACATCAAGACCTCGCTCCGAAAGTTCAAGGGCGTATCCCTGATCACGCTGCAACCCGATCACCCGCCACTCGCCGCGGTCGCCATCGGGAACCTCGACACCGCCCAGAACGTCACCTACGTCGTACCGGGCATGAACTCGGACACTCCGAACACGACGGTCGTCGAGCGTGCGGCCTACGACCTCCGCCGTCAGCAACGCGCATGGACAGAGGAATCCACCGCAGTCGTCGCCTGGCTCAACTACAAGACCCCTGGTGGGCCGCCAGCAGTCCTGCACGGAGACATGGCTCGAGCAGGAGCGGAACGCCTCGGCGATGACCTCGCTGGGTTCAACGCGACGCGCGGAGACGGCAAAGGGCACCTCAACGTCGTCGCGCATTCCTACGGCACAACGACATCGTCGATCACACTCGCCGAGCGGGACTACGGCGTCGACAACTGGGTGTCAGCCGGTTCTGCGGGTATTGAACGGGACATCCCGACCGCTGCAGACATCCACGCCGATCACGTGTTCGTCGCACAGGCACCACGCTCGATCGGGGACGACGGTCTCCTCGGAAAGAAAGGCGACGGCTGGTCGTGGCTGGGGCAGATGGGCAGCATGACCCGGCACGATCCGGCAAGCCCGTCCTTCGGCGGGACGTACCTGCCGACCGCCGGGGTGCCATCACTCGACGACATGCACGGCGTCACGACACATGACCCGCTCGCGAACAGCGCATCGCGTCCGAACTCGTACGGTTACTTCGACATGGACACTGAATCTCTCAACAACATGGCCCGTGCGACGACAGGGAACTTCCCGACCCGATGACATCACACATCCGCCGCGCCACGACGGCCGCGCTCATCCTGACGGTCGCACTCGCCGCCAGCGCATGCACTACGACGAAGGAGACATCGACCTTGGACGCCAAGCACGCTTCGGAGCAGATGCAATCCCTCGTCCGCGACACCATGGAGGTCGCTGGCGGAAAGTGGACAAGCGCGAGCAACGGTCCAGCTGCGGACCCATGCACCACGCCTGACGGCGGCAAGGGCGTCTGGTTCTCCTGGGATCAAGACGCCGCCGGTCCGAGCGATCCGGAAGCCGCGATGCAGCGCGTCGATCGAGCCTGGCGAAACAAAGGGCTCGCGACCAGGACTCAGAGCGTCAAGCGTGCGGACGGTCTGACCCTGCATCGAGTCGGTTCTGCAGGTCGCGAAGTCGACTCAATTCAGTTCAACGCCACGACGGGCCGCATGTCGATCAATGTGGAGTCGCTCTGCGGCTCTGGTGATGTCGACGACTTCACTCAGCACTGACGATGCAGGTTCGGCTGTGTCGATCACGAGTAGTCAAGAACGCCCTGGTGCGCATCGTTTTGCGACGGCGGCGCTCACCCTGACAATGATGTTCACTGTTACTTCGTGCACCCGGGCTCCGACCGGGCAGATTGCGACAGCGAGCCACGCGTCTGATCAGATGCAGTCGCTGGTCAAGGACACGATGAAAGTCGCGGGTGGAAGGTGGACGAGCACCAGCGACGGGCCTTCTCCTGACTCGTGCAGTACTCCGTCGGGTGAAGAAGGGGTCACCTTCTCCTGGGACCAGATTGCTGACGGGGTTGAAGATCCGAAGGCTGCCATGGAGCGCGTCGACGGAGCCTGGCGGGACAAGGGTCTCGCGACGAACACGCAGAGCGTCAAGCGCGCGGACGGAAAGATCCTCCACCGAGTGGGCTCCCAAGACAAAGTCGTCGACGCGATCCAGTTCAGCGCCACGACGAGCCGTATGACGATCGCAGTGCAGTCGCTGTGCGGCACGGGCAACGTCGACGACTTCACGCAGCGCTGACGGCTCAGCGCACGCGAGCATGCCATCGTCCGAGCGGTTCCCCAGAAGCCGAGTCCCGCGACGGCGGCTGTTGCCATGGCGGATCGCCGTTCTCCTCATTGTCACGACAGTGCTGACCAGCTGCGCGAGCACGGGAAGTTCCGACAAGGACATCCAGAAGAGCAAGCAGGACGGCGAGGCGGCGCTGCTTCATGTGTTCGACGTCCCTGGCAGCGACTGGACCACCGAACAACGCGAGGCCAGACCTGCGCCGACTGTCTGCCCGTTCAACGGTGATGCCCACGCTGGCGTGCAGTACCACTGGTTCGTCAACGGGAGCGCTCCGACGGACCCCGAGGCGTACATCGCGGCCGTCGGCAAGGCGTTGCGCGAAGGAAGCTTCACGGTGGAGTTCCGCGAGACGGACTACGGCAAGTACGGGACACTCCACGAGGCAGTGGCTCGGGGCGAGCGCTTGCCGACGGTCGCTGCATCAGCGAATGCCAAAGGGTCCTCGATCATGTTGGACTCTATCTGCGTCGCCGGCGATGCGGAGAAGCTCGGTCCAACGGGTGACCGGAACGGTGCTCTCGAGATCGAATCGGAGGGTCGTCGGTGAAGCGACAAACTTCCCTGCTCCTCTCGGGAGCGATCGCTCTCAGTACGACGCTGTGTCTTGCCGGCTGCTCGCAGTCGCATGACGAAGGGGGTGCAGACCTGATGAACGCTGACAAGGTTCGCTCTTCGATGCAGCAGTTCGTGCGGGACACCATGACGGAAGCCGGCGGTGAGTGGACCAGCGTGGGCGGCGCGCCGTCGCCCGACGCCTGTGTTCTGAAGGATGGAAGTTCTGGCGTTTCGTTCTCTTGGAACCAGCAGGCCGCAGGCGTAGCGGACCCGGAATCGCTGGTCCACCAGATTGAGAAGTACTGGGAAGCACAGGGCCTCACGAACTCGGAACGGCAGGGCCAGCGCGGCGACGGACTGACCCTCTACACGGTGGTGGGCGAGGGCGAGCCCGTGCGGTCCATCTCGGTCAACGCGAGCGAGCACCGGACCTCGATCCAGGTGGAGTCCTTGTGCGGGACGGGGGAAGTCTCGGACTACATCGGTGGTGCGAGCGATGGGTAGGTCTGGTGCAGTCTCGGCAGTCCTCGTGGCGTTGCTTGCAGCGGGGGTCGCCGGTTGCGCGTCCGATCCCGGAGGAAGTTCGTCGACGAACAGCACGAGCACTCGGTCTGCCGCAGAAGATTCGCTCCGACTGGTCTTCTCGGTCCCCGGCTCGACGTGGTCGTCCGGCAACACGAACTCCGAGCCTGCCGACGCGGAGTGCACGCACGACGGCGATCCGCACGGCGGCCAGCAGTGGCACTGGAACGCGGCGGGTTCTGCAGCGGAGGATCCGAAGGCCTACATCGACTCGGTCGCGACGACGCTGCGACATGACGCCCGGACGGTCACGATCACCTCAGCAGAAGCTGGGACCTACGGGACGCTGTACCAGGCGACGGCCGACGACGACGGACGCCCGACCATCGTAGTGACGGCCAATCCGCGGACGACGACAGTCACAGTCGAATCGACCTGCATCCCGGCGTCTCGAGGATCTGGCCGAGGGCGAACATGACCGATCACGGAGGGCTGTGCGCCCGAGAACGGGCCGCCCGAGCTTCAGCCGCAACATCAAGTCACCGCCGAGCCCTGCGGAAGCGACGACCTCGAATGCACTCGAGACGCACGATCATCATGGCGGCGCTCGTCGCGCTCGTCCCGCTCTCAGTCAGCGCGTGCGCGGGCTCAGGCCCGGTCCGGTCATCCACACCAACGCAGTCCGAGGAACAGACGGTGAGACCCACCGAAGCGCGCCAGGAAGGCAGCGACGTCATCGCCGAGCTGCGGAAGCTCGACGACGAAGCAGTGCCGCTGTCCCCGTCGCCCAGTTCGGTGGAGTGCGGACCGCATTCGGACGAAGGCGTCGAGTTCCACTGGGCTGTGCAGGGCGCTGCCACCGAAGACCCACGTGAGTATGCCGCACGCGCAGCCACTGTCCTCAAGGGCGCTGGTTTCTCGACGAACCGGTCGACCAGCGAACTCACCGACAAGCGGCCCCTCTACTTCGTCGGCGGCGAATCGTCGAGCGGCGCACAGGTCGCTCTGAGCGCAAGTACGATGAACACGGTGCTGCAGGTCTCATCCGCTTGCGCGGACGAAGCGGCAACCGACTTCGAATGAGCCGCGGCTCGCCCGCATCCCGACCACCCAGCCGGCGCCGGAGACTCCCCCCATCGAAGCCTCCGACGCCGCGCCGCCTCAGACCGCGGCACCCCGCAGTGCCTGCGAGCCCAGCGCCACGAGGTCGTCCGCGCGGAGCCCCGGCCACCCGTGCAGCAGCTCGCGCCACTGCGTGGGCAGCGCCGACGCGCCGTGGACGGCCCCCGCCAGTCCTCCGGCGATCGCCGCGACCGTGTCGGTGTCGTTGCCCGACCGGACTGCCGCGACGAGGGCGTCCTCGAGCGAGTCCGTCCGGAGCACCGCGGCGTACGCGGCCTGCAGTGCCGAGACGACCCAGCCGTTCGTCGCGGTGAAGTCGACGGGCACGCCGGCCTCGGCCGCGGCGAGCCGATCGGCCCACAGCACGCGGCGGTCCTCGGGCAGGAAGTCCAGCCCCCGCCGGACGTCGAGCACTCCGTGCACGATCGCGTGGCGGATCGCGATACACCAGAGCACGCAGCCGTCGCCGGCATCCGCCTCGAAGTGGGTCAGATCGCTGACCGCGCGCGCCGCCGTGACGAGCGCAGCCTCGTCGTCCAGGTAGCCGAGGACCAGCGGCGTCGTCCGCATCAGCGACCCGTTGCCGGCGGAACGACCGCTCTGGTCGTGTTCGAGGCGGGCCGCAGCCCGCGCGGCGGACGCACTCCGAGCCTCCAGGCCGGTGAGAACGCTCCGTGTCTGGATGCCGACGTCCGGGGCGGTCCGTGCCCAGTCGGCCCAGGCCGCGACGAGGCTGTCGAGGACGGCCTCGTCGGCGAAGGACCCGCCGCGGGCGAGCGCCCGCAGGATCGGGACCGCCATGCTCGTGTCGTCGGTCCACTCCCCCGGTGCCCAGTTGAACATCCCGCCGCCCTTCATGCGGATCAGGGTGGGCTCCGGGACGGGCGGTTGGAACTCGTAGCCGGCGCCGAGGGCATCGCCCGCGGCGGATCCGAGGACGGCGCCCACCGCACGGTCGAGGATGTCCGGGTTGAGGGTCATGGCCGCTCCGATCGGTTCGGGTTCACGCAAGATCGCGTAAACCCATCATGCACGGCGCATCACGTTTACGCAAGGGCGCGTAAACTCGACGCATGACCGACTCCTTCCGGGACAGCAGCGGCAAGCGGCTGGCGGACTACCCGCGGCCCTCCGTCGCGGTGGACACCGCCGTCCTGACCGTGCCGATCGGTGGCCCGCTCTCCGTCGTGCAGGTGCGCGACCAGGTCGACGGGGACTGGCGCCTGCCGGGGACGTTCGTCCACGAGGGTGAACGGCTCGCTGACGCTGTGCTGCGGTCGCTGCGGGACAAGGCCGGCGTGACCGGGCTCGCGCCGCGGCAGCTGCACGTGTTCGACGATCCCTCGCGGGACGACCGAGGGTGGGTGCTGTCGGTGGCGCACCTCGACGTGGTGCCGTCTGCTGCTCTGCAGACCGCGATGGAGGCTCGGATCACGCCCGTCAACGAGGCGACCGGGATGGTGCATGGGCACGACGACATCCTCGAGTTCGCGGTGGCGCAGCTCCGCGCCGACCATCGGGGCGCTCCCGATCCGCACGGGCTGCTGCCGTCGCCGTTCACGATGTCGGCGTTGCGGGGGCTGCACGAGGCCGTGCTCGGGGAGCGGCTGCTGCCGGACTCGTTCCGGCGGGCGATGCTGCCGATGTTGACGGCCACCGAGGAGAAGCGGGCGGCGGGGCCGGGGAAGCCGGCGGTGTTGTACGTGCGGTAGGGGTTAGGCCGCGTCGCGGCGTCGCCTGACGGCGCAGATCCGGCCTGGAGGCGCGGCTCACCTCCGCAACGCGCGTCACGTTGACGAGGTGATCCGGGCCTCCCTGCCGGTCTCCCTGGACCGCCGACTGCGCGCCGGAGATCAGCCGCGCCTCCTAGGGTGGAGGCATGGGGGAACTCGACGAGATCGCACGGCGTGCGTGGCGCCGCACCATCCCGATCGCGATCGGTGGCTTCGTCGTCGGAGCAGTCATCGGGGTGTTCCTGCCGGGCAGTGACTCAGCGCTGGGGCGGTTCCTGTCGGTCGTCGGGTTCGGTCTCAGCGTCGGCGGCCTCAGCGGGACGTTCTCGCTCCTCACGGCGAGTTTCCGGCTTACTCCGTCGCTGCAGTGGCCCCTCCGAGGGCTCGGCCGAGCGGACCGGCGGGGTGTTCGGCGCGCGGTGATCTCCGGTCAGCCGATCGAGCCCCGGGACTCCGAGCTGGCGCGCAGGGCGTTCGACTGGGCGCACGGGGCCGCGGTGGCGTTGCCCGTCTCCCTGGGACAGTTCCTGCTGCTGTACGCGGGCATCGCCGGGCCACAGGTGCCGAACGTGATCCGCGATGATGCCTGGAACCCGGAGTTCCCCCGCGTCTTCATCGCTGCCCTCGTGGTGGTGGCGATCGTCTTCAGCGTCGTGCTCGGCCGTCAGATCCGGGGCGCTCGCCGGTACCTGGCCGCGACGAGCGGACAGTAGCGCGCCGTCCTCCGGCGCGTCAACGGTGGCTTTGAAGTTGCAGGAGCCGGTCTAGAGGCCCGACTCACCTCCGCAACGCGAGTTGCGTCGACGAGTTGAGCGGAGCCTCCATGCCGATACCTGCCGCCATCCGAGGAGTCGCGACAGGGCCCAGGCCCCCGTCCTAGCCGTCGAGTCGCACGAACCGCGGTCCCTCGTACCCGTCGCGGGACACCTGCGCCGTGAAGTCCGTGAGCGACCGCACCCAGTGCCCGAACTCGCCGTACAACGCCTGGTAGACGACCACTGGCTCCTCGGTCTCGACATCCCGCGCGACGAGCACCACCTGGTACTCGCCGCCCTTGAAGTGCCGGTACCGCCCAGAGGTCACGTCGCTGCTCACCGTCCCGATGGTACGAGGACGATCAGCCCGTCGCTGGTCGCTCCCACATGCTGACGGTGCTCTCGAGCTTGTCGTAGCGGTACGGCTTGACCTCCCCGGTCGGCGCGTACCCGAGCGCCCGCCAGAAGGGTTCGGCATGGGCGGCGTTGCGCTCCACGATGCCGAGCCGCATCGTCATCGCGCCGGTGTCCTGGCGAACCCGCTCGAGTACGGCATCGTGCAACCGCCGCCCCACGCCCTGCCCCTGACGGGCGCCGTGCACGATGAGCAGCCCGATGTACGCCGTCGGCGGGTCCGGCCAGCCGAACAGCACGTCCGCGAAGGCGATGAGCATGCCGTCCTCCCAGAGCCCGATGCCCCGCTTGCCCGACGGGTCGAAGTCCGGCGGCACGGAGATCAGTGCCGAGAGTGCGTCTGACGGCCCCGGCGCATGCCCGGCGACCCGCTCGGCGTAGGCAGGGAACGACTCGATGAGCGCCTGCAGCGCATCGACGTCGGCCTGCTCGAGGTCACGAACCACGATTGCCACCCGTCCAGTGTCCGCCTGAGTGCCGCAGTCGGCCTTGAGGCGCGACTCGCTTACCTGGCGCACGTCGCGCTGGCGGCGTGATCGCTATCACCCTGCTGGTGCTGCCGCTGGTCGACCTGGCGGCAGAGCTGCACAACGGCGAGAGCACCGGCGGCCTGCTCGCCGAGCACTGGTCCGCCCTGGCGCCTTCGTGGTGACGTTCGGGGTGATCTCGGGCTACTGGCAGGGTGGGGCGTTCGGTGGTGGTGTCATCGGACTGATCGACCAGCTCGGGCACTCTGTCGGGGTGCTCGCGATCGGCGCCTCGGTCCTGCCGCTCCAGCCGCTCCAGCCGCTCCAGCCGCTCCAGCCGCTGTTACATGACCCACCCTCATATACGGCCGGCCTTCTTCGAGAGCCAGTAACCTCAATATGTGGCCTATATCGACGATCTGATCTCTCGCATCCCCGACGTCAAGCTTCGAGGTCAGATCGCTGATGAGGTGTCGAAGATCCTCGAGCGGACCGATTTTGGTCTGGTTTTCCAGCGGCACCTCCCGGAAGATCTCGAGGTTCCGGGAGTGCGACCACGTCGGGGTGACGACGTGCGCGTCCGAACCGATCCCTCGAAGCAGAACCACGTCGTCCTCTCCACACGGGCAGGGGTCGCATCGATCGTTGCCGTCGATGCCGCGAAGCAGGCTGCCGAGGATGCCGAACCGAACTCGCACCTGTTTGAGGACCTTGTGGTCGTCAAAGACTTCGACACTCCTATCTACCCCGGGCTCAAGCTGATCCAAGAAGTCACGCGCGGGGGATCGAAGCCGTTCCACATCGTCATGGAGGGCGAGAACTACCACGCCCTCGAAACACTCCTCTATACCCATGATCGCACCATCGACGCGATCTACCTGGACCCCCCGTATAACACCGGCGCTGACGAATGGATCTACAACGACCGGTACGTGTCCTCCGCGGATTCGTACCGACACTCGAAATGGCTCTCGTTCATCGAGCGCCGCCTCATCCACGCAAAGCGACTGCTCAAGCGAACAGGCGTCATCATCGTCGCGATCGGCGACGATGAGCACCACCGACTACGGATGCTGCTCGACCAGGTCTTCGGGGCCACGAACTTCATTTCGGATGTCGTTTGGAAGGGCGGCCGCAAAAACGACTCCCGCTACATCTCAAACGGAGCGGACTACATGCTCATCTACGCCAATGACGAAAGCGCACTCGCCGAACTCGGCGTGCGTTGGCGTGAGCCGAAGCCGGGCCTGGACGCGGCAATGGCGAGTGCTCGACGGATCTGGGAAAAGTCAGACGGCGATCACGCGGCCGCCACCACCGAATGGCGTCGTTGGCTTCGTGCCTTCAAGCAGTCCGGGGACGCCTCCGATGCCGTCACGCGATTCACCTCACTCGACCACTCCGGTCGACCAATCCGAACCGACGGAAATCTGCGCAGCCCGAATCCCCGACCCAATTTGCAGTACGATCTTCTTCATCCCGTGACCCAGCGACCCGTCAGGATGCATCCCAACGGGTGGCGCTACTCGCGCGAGACGATGACTCAGATGATGGCTCAGGGCCTCATTCATTTCGGCGCCGACGAGACCACCGGCGCAGCTGGAATTGTTTATTTAGACGAGCTCGATCAGCAGGTCGCTGAGTCGGTGTTTGAGCGGGATCGCAATCCCAGCGGCAAGCGCCTTGTCGAGGTCCTCGGCGAACGGCGCTTCCCGTACCCGAAGGATCACGAAGTGCTGATGCGGTGGATTGGGCTCGTCGCTCCCGAGGACGGAGTGATCCTGGACTTCTTCGGCGGGTCAGGGGCAACGACAGAAGCGGTCATGCGGTTGAACGCTCGAGACGGTGGAACCCGGCAGTCGATCCTCGTGACCAACAACGAACTTTCGGCCACCACGGCTTCCGCGCTGCAATCGGCCGGCCACCTGCCGGGAGACGCCGAGTGGGAAGCCGAGGGCGTTTTCACCCGTGTAACGCTGCCACGAATTTCGACCGTTGCCACTGGCGTTCGCCCAGACGGGTCCATTTACTCCGAGGGCTTGGACGAAAATGTGGCGTTCTATCGCCTGACATACGAGGACGAGAACCTCGTTGCGTTGGGACGAAAGTTCGAGGCGATCGCTCCACTCCTTTGGTTAAAAGCTGGCGGCCAAGGGTCTGTCGTTCGGCGGAAAGCCGACGACGCCTGGTCCCTTCCCGATGACGCTTCGTACGGAATCTTGTTCGACACTGCTCAGGCGAAGCTATTTGCCGACGCCGTTGCCCGTCGAACACGCCAGGTTAGCCACATATTCATTGTGACGGACTACGAGAGCGCCTTCCAGAGCGCCGTCGGATATCTCCCCTTGGAGCAGCGGATCACGACGACCAGGCTCTACGCCGACTATCTCCACTCCTTCGAGATCAACGGGCGGAACTGACACATGAAGTTCCAGCTCCTTGACTTCCAGCGAGTCGCTGCCGAGACGCTCATCACCGAGATCAAGAAGGCTCAGTCTCGGTACGACAACGATCCCGACCTTCGCACCGCGATCGTGCTCGAGGCAGCGACCGGTGCCGGGAAGACCGTGATCGCGACGGCTGTTATAGAGCAGCTCATCTTCGGCTCGGACTTTACCGAACCGATCGAGAACACCGTGATCCTCTGGGTGACGAACGACCCAAGCCTGAATGCCCAAACCGCGCGCAAGATGCAGGAGGCATCCGAGCGCATCAATGACATCCGCGTCATCGGGCAGGGCGCGGCGTTCGACGAGGAGTCATTCGAGCCCGGCGTCATCTACTTCCTGAATACGCAGGCGGCTTCGGTGAGCGCCCGGATCGCGAAGAAGTCGGACACGCAGGCGTTCACGATTTGGGAAACGATCGCGAACACCGTGGATCGGATCGGCAGCCGGTTCGTCGTGATCGTCGACGAAGCCCACTACGGCGTCGGATCAAGGGCAGGCGGATCACCAACCGTCATCAATAAGATCGTGAATGGCGACACGCCGATCCCCGTCTTTATAGGTATCTCCGCTACTGCTGAGCGTCTGAACAAGGCTCTCCTCGCTCAACAGAGCCGCTTCCCACGCGCCGTGAAGGTACCAATTGGAGCCGTTCGCGACTCCGGTTTGGTGAAGGACCGGATAGCGCTCGCGCCAGCCGCGCATACCGGAGACGTCATTGCCGATACAACATTCGTACGACTGGCCGTGCAGAAGACCCTCGAGTACGAGCGGCGTTGGGCCGACTACGCACAGAAGCAGCGCGAGAACCCGGTACGCCCGGCGCTCGTGGTGCAGCTGCCCGACCGAAAGACCGACGATCAGGACTTCAAGACACTGATCCGCACCGTCGTCGATGCGATCGTCGAGGAGTGGCCGCGCCTCATCACGGCGAATATCGTGCACACGTTCGCCGAGCACACTCCGATAGATCTCGGCTCAAAGCGAGTGGTGCGCTACATGCCGCCACAGGACATCCAGGATGCGGTCGACGTGCGGGTGGTACTGGCCAAGACCGCCATCACGACGGGATGGGACTGCCCTCGCGCAGAAGTGCTTGTGTCGTTACGCGCATCATCCGACTACACCCCGATTGCCCAGCTGATCGGCCGCATAGTCCGGCAGCCGCTCGCCCGCAGAATCGCCTCCGACGAGACGTTGAACCGCGTGCATGCGTACCTTCCCCGATTCGATCGGAAAACTGTGATGACCGTCGTTGGCCAGTTCTCGGGGGCCGAGGCCGCCGGCGCGACTTCCGAGATTGTCCGACTCCCGCTCGAATACTCGTCGCCAGACGGCATGACCGATGCTCTAGCCGTCCTCGCGCGGCTGCCCTCTTACGTCGTTCCAGCGCAAGCCACGACCCCGCAGGTGCGCCGACTCCACGGTCTCGCGAACCTGCTCGACAACGACGGCATCCGGCCGGGTGCTTTCGCTCAGGCCACGAACTACCTCAACGACCGGCTCGACACCGAAGCCGCGAAGCTCGAAGCGGGCGGGGAGCTCGAAAAGAAGCGCACCGAGGTGTCGAGCGCGTCGATCTTTCAGATCCTCACCTCGATCGATGGTTCCGTCATCGATGGAGAGCAGACCCTCGTCGGCACACGCCTTGATTCGAAGAATGTCGATGATGTGTTCCGCCGAGCGGCTCGCCAGCTCAAAGACGGGACAGCCGAGGCTTACTGGGGTTACCTCGTTGATAAGGACCCGGACGAAGATCCCGTAGAAGCGAAGATCACTGTTGCAGCTCTAGCGTTGACACCGCAGGTCGTCGTCAATATCGATGCGGCTGCAGCGTCGCTCGCCGACGACTGGTTGAAAGCCCACGCGAAGACGATCACGATGCTGCCCGAAGGCGACCGTGAACGGTACGAGCGGCTGAACGCAGAATCTAAGGAACCTGTTCAGCGGCTTTCGATCGCGACTGAGGGCACGATCGAGGATGCCGTTCCAATCACCCGCGACGCTGACCTCGACGACGCCCAACTCTTGCGGAAGATCCACGACCAAGTGGAGAACCGTTGGCCGAAGCACCTCTACCAGGATGCCGAGGGCTTGTACTGGAAGGCGAGCTCGAACACGGATGGACTAGAGCGCGCAGTCCTCGCAAGCGAACTCAGCGACCCGCAGCTCGCTGCCTGGTACCGGAACCCGACGGGCGGAGACCGCGCTGTCTGCATCCCTTACCGCGACTCCGGAACCGGCAAGTGGGCACGGCTTTACCCCGACTTTGTGTTCTTCTTCGAAGTGAAGGGCGAGATTAAGGCTTCGATCGTCGACCCGCACGGCATCCAACTCGAGGACTGGGCTGACAAGCTCCGAGGCTACCTCGATTACGCCGAGCGCCACTCTGACGCCTTCCGCGCAATTTTCCCGCTAACGGAGATCGATGGGAAAGAACTCATTCTCGCCATGCACGACGCAAAGACACGCGTGAAGGTACAAAACTTCCTGAACGCGGGTGAGAGCGTCGAAGCAATTTTTCGGGCGTACGGCATCAATTACTAGGTTGCTTGAGCAGGTGTCGGGGTGTAGCACGTTGGAGATTCCGGATGGGTGGGTCGTCGGTTAACCCAGCGTGGCGGACCCGAAAACGATTCGGGCGAATGCCGAGCGGGATCGCTGTCCGGGACGGCCCACTTTGTTGATGCCGCCGTCGGCTCGCGAAGTCATTGTGGTCCGGCTCAACGTCATTATCCCCTGTGTCGCTCAGTGACCTTCGTCATCGAGCTGCTCAGTCACGTTGCCTGCCTCGGAGTCCACTGCCACCGGCGAAGCCAGCTCGAGACCTGCGAGATGCTTCCGAAGCTTCCTTGCCATCGGAAGGAACGTGGAGAGCGTGAGACCGCCAGACAAGACCGCCCCAGCGACGGGAATGGCCTTCGCCAGACCACTCGCGAAGATCTTCTTCGTCATCTGCACCCCGAGCATAGCCGAGACTCGCTTGACGATCGGGTAGATCAACCCCTTCGTCAGTGCCTTCTGTGGAAGCTGCTTCGCCACCTGTGCAGCGATGAGGGATGCAGTCTTCGTGACACCGCCCTGAGCAATCTGAACGCCGAGCATGACGCCGACGAACAGCGTGAGGATGCTCTCCGTAGCCTCATCCAGAACCTCGTCATCGTCGAAGAGATCTGGCCAGCTGTGGAGGTAGGCCAGCTTCTGTGCAATCCGAAGCATGTGTCCGACGTACTGGGCCATGTCAGCGGGTACCGTACCCACCATCGCCAACCCGCCAGGAATGCCTGCCAGCGCTGACAGGCCGGTCACCTTGGTCGCTTCGTAGGAGATCGAGACATTCGCCGCCTCCTTGATCACGGATGCCGGGATCCCAGCTTCGGCTGGCGTTTCAGCGATGGCGAGTTCAATCTGGTCCGACGAGCATTGACGGCGAAGCGCCGAACGAAGATACGCAGCTCGGTTGATTCGAACCGCTGGCAGCCGAGCCGCAGCGTTCAGGATCTGCGAGAAGGTGGTGTTCCCGGTCTGAAGTTCAGTCGACTGCGTCATGGTCCTGAGCGTAACGACAGAAAGACAGCTGCAGGCGACCAGGTCTGCTTGTCCGACGCATCAGCGGCAAACCGCAATGCGGTGGCGGAACTGATCGGACCCGGCGGATCAAGAGCGTGTATCCGGAGCCAGCGCTCCTGCGCGGATCTGCACGAATGAGCCCCAGAACGGGTACTGCCGGCCGGCCGTGTTGCGTTGCGAAGATGGTCCACGACCGTGTGCTCGAGCGCGCGTTCGCAGAGGGGGCACCACCATGACCATCGCCGGCGACTCAGCACGCGTCGAAGCCCGCCGCCAACGAGGCCGAGCAACGGAACTCCGACGCCAAGCGGACGAAGCCGAAGCCCGCGCCGGCCGCTTCGAGATCGCCCACCGCACCGAGAGTGAGACAGCGAAGGTCCTCGCTCCCCTGGCCGGCATCGGCTACCACCTGCTCGCCGACCGCCGCTGGCCCGGCAGCCGCACCGCCCAGGTCGACATGGTCGTCGTCGGCACCGCGGGCGTGTTCATCATCGACACCAAGGCCTGGCGCGACGTCGCAGTCCACGAGGGCCGCATCACCCGCGGTCAAGAGGACGTCACGGACGACATCGCCAACCTCGCTGACCTGGCGTGGAAGACCGAGGCAGCACTGGCGGAGATCGGCCTCCCGCCGGGCGAGGTCCACGCGGTCGTCGCCCTCGCGGGCCAGAAGAAGGTGCACGCCGAGGTCGCATCGGTCGACATCGTCGGCGTCCACGACCTCATCGCCCACATCACCAAGCGAGGCAAGCGGCTCTCACCCGTCCGGGTCGACGAACTCCTCGCCGCAGTCCTCGCCCACTTCCCGGTCATCGACGGTGAGCAGCCAGCGCCGCAGCAGATCGTCGTCCCGGCCGCAGTCCTCCCCCGCGACCCCGAGCCGTTGATCGACCAGGAGGAGCTCCAGGACCACCTCCTCGACGCCGTCCTCGACGCCCCGATCGAGGACTGGATGGCCTTCCTCGACCCCGCCCAGGCGAAGCTCGTCCGCCGCAACTTCAACGGCCCGGCCCGCATCCGCGGTGCCGCCGGCACCGGCAAGACCGTCGTCGGCCTGCACCGCGCCGTCTACCTGGCGCGCGCGACCGGCGGCCGCGTCCTCTTCACCACCTACATCCGCACCCTCCCGGCGGTCCTGCGGTCACTGCTCGAACGCCTCGCGCCCGACATGGTCGGCCGCGTCGACTTCGTCAACGTGCACGCCTTCGCCAGCCAGCTCCTGAAGGAGCGCGGGATCGCGTTCCGCATTGACGGGCTGGAGGCTCAGCGCGCGTTCGCCGACGCCTGGAACGCGATCGGAGCCTCCAGTCCGTTGCGCGCTCCGCGCTTCACGCGCCGGTACTGGGAGGAGGAGATCGGTCACGTCATCAAGGGGCGCGGGCTGACGCGCTTCGACGAGTACGCCGACCTGGCGCGCGTCGGGCGGAGGCACGCACTGCCGGTCGAGGTCCGGCAGGCGGTGTGGGACCTGTACGAGACCTACTCGACCAATCTGCGCGAGCGGCGCGTGTGCGACTTCGAGGACGTGGTCCTGCTCGCCAGGGACGCCGTCCGCGATCAACCGCTCGACCGGTACGACGCCGTCATTGTGGACGAGGCGCAGGACCTGTCGTGCGCGATGGTCTCGCTGCTGCACGCTCTGGTCGGCGATCGTCCCGACGGCCTCACCCTGATCGGCGACGGCCAGCAGACGATCTACCCGGGTGGGTACACCCTCGGCGAGGTCGGCATCAGCCTGGCGGGGCGCGGAGTCGTCCTCGACGTCAACCACCGCAACACCGCTGAGATCCTCGACTTCGCCAAGCAGATGGTGGCGGGCGACCAGTACGTCGACATCGAGGGCGTCGACGGCGCCGGGGACACGGTCTCCGCGGTCACCCGCTCTGGCCCTGCGCCCGGGGTCCACCGCTTCGCGGACCGCGCGGCGCACGATGCTGCGCTGCTCGCCCGCGTCGACGAGGTCCTCCGCCTGGTGGGGACCGGCCGCGGTGACATCGGCATCCTCACCGCGACGAACCCACAGGCCGACAAGGTGGCGGCAGCGCTCGACGCCGCAGGAGTGCCAACCGTCTCGCTGAAGCACTACGCCGGCAAGAGCTCCGACATGGTGCGGGTCGGAACGATCAAGCGTGCGAAGGGTCTCGAGTTCAAGCAGGTCCTGCTGCCGCACGTGCCGGCGAAGCTGCTCGCCGATGCTCCGGACACCGAATCCGTGGCCGCCCGCGAGCGCCGCGAGCTCGACCGCCGCGAGTTGTACGTCGGGATGACCCGGGCGCGTGACGGGTTGTGGGTGGGTGCGCTCGGGCGCGGGTGAGCGTGTCTGCACACCTCGGCGAGGCGCTGACTCTCCACCGGTCGTCGGCGGCCCATACTGCACGAGCACGCGTCGGGCTAGCGTCACGGGATGCAGCAGTGGGAAGCCGACGACGCCCGGCGGAAGCACATGGCGCGGTTCCGGCGGCGCGACACTGCACCGGAGCTTGCCCTCCGCAGGGTCCTGCACGCACGGGGCCGGCGGTTCTTCGTCGACCGGCGCGTCAGCTCACGCACTCGGACGCGGGCTGACCTCGTCATCCCTCGTGCACGGGTAGCAGTCTTCGTGGACGGCTGCTTCTAGCACTTCTGCGAGGAGCACGCGCATCTGCCGAAGGCCAACGCCGAACTGTGGCGGGCGAAGCTGCTGGCGAACCGGCAGCGAGATGCCCGGCACGACGAGGTGCTCCGCGCTGAGGGGTGGAAGGTCGTCCGCGTGTGGGAGCACGAGGACCCGGTTCAGGCCGCTGACCTAGTGGAGCGTGAGCTCGTGCTCTGGGCTCAGGTCGTTGGAAGTGGACGAGCATCGAGCACGACGACTCGTCCGATGGACCTCACGACGACGCCAGCGTGAGGCCGACTTGCTCCAGACCGCGCCGCAGTCGGGTCCGATGCCGCGTCACTCCTCGTGGTCGTCGAGCGATCCCGCTGCACACGGTGAGGTCACGCGGATCACCACCGTCGTGTTGCTGACCCGGCGCGGCGCTGGCCGCCTGGTCTTTGTCCGCTGTCGCCGAGCACACGATGCCGCCCTTCTCCCTGAAGTCTGTTGTCGACGCGGAGACGGTCAGTCCTTCGGACTCCCAGAACCGCTGGAACGCCGTAGCGATTTGCTTCGCGCCGAGAACACTCTCGCTGGGATCGACAGAGCTCCGCGTACTCCTTCGTTCTGATCGCATGGGTGATGTTTCTCCCTCGCCTGTTAGCGTGACCGAGGGTCGTCGGAGGGGCTGACGACCTGAACCACCAAGGGGGATCATGACAATCGTCAAGACCCTCAGCGTCGCCGCGATCGTGATCCTGCTCAGTGGGTGCGCAATGAACGACCATGCCCCGAAGAACCCTCAAGTCGAGATCAGCCGAGCGAAAGCGCTGACTCAACGGGCGGAACTCGCGGCAGTCCGGCTCCTCCCGAAGTCGGACGTCAAGGACATCAAGCAGCTCTCGAAAGGAACGTTCCTGCGCTGCTCCAACGGATATCAATGGAGCGGGCGCACCCGAGCGGCGTTGAGCGACGGGGTGGACGGTGCCACAGCGCAGATGCAACTCGCCGTCGCAGCAGAGAAGCGCGGCGACGACGTCAGTGAAGACATCGTGCTGACCGGAGACAAGCGCTACTCGATCACGACGGAACAGGGGGTCCTGCTGCTCGTGACGGTGTGGGACGAGGGCCGAGCGATCGAATTGAACTCCGCGTCGCCGTGCTTCGACCTGCCGTCGGACTTCGACAGGCCTCGGACATTCTGAAGTGCGTTGGATCGTGATCGGCCAAGACGGCGTCGTGCAGGTGGTTGTTGCTCAGGAGGGGGCACGATGAAGTCAGCACGTGTGTTGCTCGGGCTGACGTTGGTCATCGGACTCAGTGGATGCGCGATGAAGAGTGACCTGCCAACGAACCCCCACGACCGAATTCTCCTCGTCAAGTCACACGCACAAGACGCCGAGATGAGAGCCGCCGAGCTTGTCCCCGTCGATGACCGCACTGACATCAAGCAAGCCGACAAAGGGACACTCCTGTCGTGCTCCGGCGGCAGACAGTGGTCTGGCAACACCACGATTCAGTTGAAGAACCCGGCGAACGGCGAGCAGGTGGTGGAGCAACTCGGCAAGGTGGCCCACGACCACGGCTTCACGGTCACGCGGAGCACCACACCCGATGGAGCTGCCCGTCTGCGCCTCATCGATGGCCACGGAACGTCGGTGTACGCGTCGACGTGGGTGGATGGGAGATCGATCGAGGTCAATTCGTTCTCCGAGTGTTTCCCGCTCCCAAAGGACTTCCGTCCTGAACGCTCCTACTGAAGACGTGTCTCGCGCACGGCCAGGCGACAGGAGGGTTGCCAGTATGAAGTCTGCAAGACGGACCTGGGTCACGCTCAGCGCGCTCACGCTCCTCATCGCTCTGGCAGGATGCTCGTCTTCGAACCTCACTCATGAACCGAGCGGGCGATTGGCCGCATGAAGGACACGCACGTAAGCAAAGAGATGAGCAGCCAGTGAAACGGAGTGGTCTTCTGGTGGGTATGGCCCTGGTCATCGGACTGGCGGGATGCGCAACGGACACTCATCTCCCGCCTGATCCAGAGGAGCGCATCCTGCTCTTCAAAGCTCAGGCGCAAGAGGCCGAGAGCGCGGTCGCGCGCTTGATCCCCACCGGCGCCCGGGAAGAGGTCAAGCAGATACCCGAAGGGACGGTGCTCGCTTGCTCTGGTGGCCGACAGTGGTCAGGGAACACGAGGATCGCGCTGACGGATCCGAGCGCGGGGCCTTCAGTTCTGCGGGAACTGTCGAGCGACGCTGCCGAGCGTGGTTTCCGGGTCGCTAGCAGCACCACGGCAGACGGCGCACCCCGGATCCGGCTTGTCGACGACAACGGCACCACGCTCCTGGCAACGGTGTGGGTGGACGGGAAGTCCATCGACGTCGACTCGTTCTCGAAGTGCTTCCCCGTACCTGCCGACTTCATCCCCCACGGCTCGTACTAGCCGCGCGCAGGTTCGTTCTGACACTGCTGCGAGGTCCCGGGCGACTTCAGGACGAGCTGAGACCTCGAGCACCATCCTCCGATCGGAGGACCCCACCCCGCCCCCTTCACCGATCCGCCGACCGCATCCCCCGACCAGGCTGGTCTCATGCCCGACTCCCCCGCCATCGAGGTCCACCACCTCGCGAAGCAGTACCCCACCGGCAAACGCGCCGTCGACGACGTCTCCTTCACGATCGAGCGCGGCGAGACCTTCGCGCTCCTCGGCCCCAACGGCGCCGGCAAGTCGACGACCGTCGAGATCCTCGAGGGCCACCGTTCCCGCACGGGCGGCGACGTCCGCGTCCTCGGCCACGACCCGGCCCGCGCGAGCCGCAGTCACAACGCCCGGATCGGCATCGTCCTGCAGTCGAGCGCGGAGTCCCCGAACGTCACGGTCGCCGAGCAGCTCACCCACTTCGCCAAGCTGTACCCGAAGCGCCGCACCACGGACGAGCTCCTGCACGCGACAGGGCTCGAGACGCACCGCAACGTCCGCCTGAGCAAGTTGTCCGGCGGCCAGCGTCGCCGCGTCGACGTCGCGCTCGGGATCATCGGCCGCCCCGAGGTCCTCTTCCTCGACGAGCCGACGACCGGCTTCGACCCCGAGGCCCGTCGGCAGTTCTGGGACCTCCTCCGACAGGTCCAGCACGAGGGCACGACCATCCTCCTGACGACGCACTACCTCGACGAGGCAGCCCACCTGGCCGACCGGGCGGCGGTGATCGTCGACGGCCGGCTGCTGGACATCGCGCCGATCGACGAGCTCGGCGGCTCCGCGGCACGAGAACCACGAGTGCGGTGGCGCAGCGCGGACGGCACCCAGGAAGAACGAAAGACCGACCCAGCTGCCTTCATCCGCAGCAACACCGACCCGATGCACGACCTCGAAGTCATCCGACCGTCCCTCGAGGACGTCTACCTGGAGATGGTGGGACACGCATGAACCCGGCAACCGTGGGCATGGCCCGCATCACGTACGAGATCCGCTCCTACTTCCGCGCGCCCGAGTCCGTCTTCTTCACGTTCCTCTTCCCGATCATCATGCTGGCGCTGTTCTCGGTGGCGTTCAGCAGCGCCGCCGACATCCAGGCCGGTCCGGGCACGAGCGTCGACTACGCCACGTACTACCTTCCCGGTCTGGTGGCGACCGGCATCCTCCTGTCGGGCACCCAGGCCCTCGGCGTCGACATCGCGACCGAACGCAGCGACGGCACCCTGAAGCGACTCGGCGGCACACCCCTCCCCGTCCTGAGCTACTTCGTCGGCAAGATCGGCATGGTCTTGGTGACCACGTTCGTGCAGACGGCGATCCTGCTGGCCGTGGCGAGCCTGGTGTTCGGTGTGGACCTGCCGACCGACGCGAGCCGGTGGGGTGTCTTCGCCGGCGTCCTCCTCCTCGGCATCGCCACCAGCTGTGTCCTCGGCATCGCGATCTCGGCCCTCCCGCGCGAGGGCCGCCGAGCCACCGCCACCATCGTCCCGGTGGTCTTGGTCCTGCAGTTCATCTCCGGCGTCTACCTCCCCTTCACCCAACTTCCCGCCTGGTTGCAGGATGTGGCGTCCGTCTTCCCCCTCCGGTGGATGGCGTCCGGCATGCGGTCGGTCTTCCTTCCGCAGGCGTTCGAGTCCGGTGAGCCGGGAGGCTCGTGGCAGGTCGGCCTGGGCGCCCTGGTCCTGGTCGGATGGCTGGTCCTGGGCACGGTGGCCTGCGTGGTCACCTTCCGGTGGAACCGCAAGGACGCCTGATGCCCCGGCAGGTCCGGCCTGTGGACAACTGCCTGCGGCCCGCCGGAGGGTGGGATGCTGTCGGCATGGACACGGTCACGGAACGCCAGGACACCTGGGTGCGGAACCGGTGGCTGCACGCCTTCTTCGCGGGCACGATGCTGCTCACGGCCGTGATCGCGGTCGTCGGCTGGTCACCCTGGTCGTCACGGTGGCCGGCGTTCGCGATGATCGTCGTGCTGGTCGTCGCCTACGCGGCGTACGGCCACCGCGGCTACGACAGCCTCCGACCGGCAGCAGCGTTCCTCCCGTTGGTGGTCCTGGCTGCCGCCGTGCTGCCGGCGGTGGCACCCAGCACGGCCTTCGTGCAGTGCATCCTCTTCCCGCTGGTCTGGTGCCAGTCGCACCGCATCCGCACCGGGGTCGTGCTCTCGGTCGCGGTCGGCGTCGCGAGTGGCATCGGCCTGCAGGTCAGCGGCGGCCCGGACGAGATCGTCAGCACCCTCCTCATCGAGAGCATCAGCGTCGTCGGTGCGTCCGCGATGGGCGTCTGGATCTCGAGCATCGCCGGCCTGTCCGAGTCCCGTCGCGCCCTCCTCGACGAGCTCCGGGCGACACAGACCTCCCTCGCCGAGGCGAACCGCGCCGCCGGCATCGCCAGCGAACGGGAGCGCCTCGCCCGCGAGATCCACGACACGGTCGCACAGAACCTCGCCGGCATCGTGATGCTGACCGAACGCGCACGCCGCGACCTCGCCGATGACCACACCGACGCGCTCGACGAACGACTGACGGTCCTCGAGGAGTCGGCCCGAGCAGCGCTCGAAGAATCACGCGTCCTCGTCGCCGCCGGAGCCGCCGGCGCATCCCATGACAGCCTGGCCGGTGCCCTGCACCGCCTCGGTGAACGGCACACCCGCGAGACCGGCACACCGGTGACCGTCGAAGCCGCGGACTGCCCGCTGGACCGCGACGCGCAGGTGGTCCTGTTGCGTGTCGCCCAGGAGGCCCTGGCCAACGTCCGCGCGCACGCCAACGCCGCCTCGGTGCACGTCGCACTGCACCACGCACCCGAGCAGACCGTCCTGCGGGTCCAGGACGACGGCGACGGCTTCGCCACCGCCGTCCGGAGCGTCGGCCGCGGACTCGCCGGGCTACGCGAACGGCTCGCCCTCGCGGGCGGGACCTGCGTCGTGACCAGCGCACCGGGCGACGGCACCACTGTGACGGCAACGCTGCCCACGGTGACCACCGCCGGACCGGTCCTGGCGGAGGACGCGACCCCGAGCCTCCCGACCGTCACGCGCCCCGTGGCAGAGGTGACCCGATGATCCGCGTCGTCGTGGCGGACGACCACCCGATCGTGCGGGCCGGCATCGTCGCGCTGCTGCAGTCCGCGCCGGACGTCGACGTCGTGGGTCAGGCATCCGACGGCGAAGCAGCAGTGTCGATCGTCCGCGCCGAACGCCCCGACGTCGTGCTCATGGACCTGCGCATGCCGCTGCTGGACGGCGACGCTGCCACCGCGCAGATCCTGGCCACCCAGCCTGAGGTCCGCGTGCTCATCCTGACGACCTACGAGTCCGACGACCAGATCCTCGCGGCGATCGAAGCCGGAGCCACCGGGTACCTGCTCAAGGCCGCTCCCGAGTCGGAGATCCTCGCCGGTGTGCGGGCGACAGCCCGTGGCGAGACCGCACTCGCTCCCTCAGCGGCCGCGGCCCTCGTGCGTCGCGCGACCGGAGGGACACCCGCCGGCCCGAACCTCACCCCGCGCGAGCTCGAGGTCATGCGCCTCGTCGCGCAGGGCAACAGCAACCCCGCCATCGGCCGCGCCCTGTTCCTCAGCGAGACGACCGTCAAGACGCACCTCGGTCACGTGTTCGAGAAGCTCGGTGTCAACGACCGCACGCGTGCCGTGACCCGGGCGATGGAGCTCAACCTGCTCTCCTGACGGTCATGGGGCGAGCGTCACCAGGTGAGGACGAAGCGGCCTCGTGTCCCGCCGGCCTCGAGCCGTTCGTGCGCCTCGCGGGCACTCGATGCCGGCAGCACCTCGGCGATGCGTGGCGTGATCGTGCCGCCCTCGACGCCGTGGCGTAGTCGCTCGAGCTTGTCGAACGACCGGTACTCCTTCCCGACGAGCGCCCGCTCGAACCGGACGCCCTCGGCGCCGTTCCCCTCCCAGCCCCGCACGTCGATGAACAGGCCGCCCTGGCGCAGCGCCGGGACGACGACGTCTCGCTGCACCGCACAGTCGGCGAGGGCGTCGACGCCCTCGGGGACGATGCGTCGGACGGACTCCGCGAAGGCGTCCCCACGCGGGACGATGTGGTCCGGCCCGAGCGACCGCACGAGTGTCTCGTCCTTGTCGGCGGCGTCAGCGATCACGGTGATCCCCTCCGCCTTCGCGAGCTGTACGAGGTAGTTGCCGAGCAGCCCGGCAGCGCCCGTGACGGCGAGGGTGTCTCCGCGGGAGAGCCCCGCCAGTTCGAGGACCTGGATGGCGGTGAGCCCGTTCATCGGGATCGTCGACGCCAGCTCCACCGTGGTCCCGCGCGGGATCCGCGTGAAGGAGCCGACCGGGGCGACGAGCTCCTCGACGTAGGCCCCACCGTGTGTGGTCAGGGGCAGCGCGATCGCCATGACCTCGTCCCCGACAGACCACCCGTCGACGTCCGGACCGACCTCGTCGATCACCCCGGCTGCGTCCATGCCTGGCACATAGGGAGCGGACGCGTGCGAGCTGTCCCGCTGCCCTGCCCGCACGCCCGTGTCCGTGGGGCTCACGGCGAACGCTCCGACCTGGATGCGGACGGAGCCGGCACCGGCGTGCGGCTCCTGGACCTCGTGGACGGCGAGGGCCTCGGGCCCTCCGAACTGCTCTACTCCGACGACCTTCACCCATCCGGTCTACTGGGCTGTCCCCGACCGTTCTCAGACTGGTGAGCCGAGGGCCCCCGGCGATGGCGGAACCAGCTGCAACAGCATCTCCACCGAGTCACCAGGAGCGAACCCGATCGGGCGTCGACGACCCGTCCGCACGAACCCGTGCCGCTCGTAGAACGCCCGCGCGCGGTCGCCCGCCGGGTTCTCGTCCACCCACAGCGCGATGGAGTCCCCACGTCCCCGAGCCCACGCCAGGACCTCGGCCAACAGCACCTCCGCGACGCCGTTGGCCCGGCCGCGGAACTCGGGTACGACCCACACGCCGGTCAGCACCAGACCATCATGATGCTGCGCACCCATCATCCCGATCCACCGCCCACTGACGTCGTCGATCACAACGAGGCTGGTCGCGTCGGCCGCATGCCCTCGGCGAGCGCGCACCCGCCAGTCGTCCTCGGACATCGCGGTGGTCGTCTCGAGGGTGGCACCGTACGACACCGGGTTGTCCGTCGCGTTCTCGATCCGCGCGGCCCGCACCGAGGGCCAGTCCTCCTCCGTGGTCACCCGGACGGAGAACCGGGCTCCTGGCAGTCCCGCGCGGTCGAGCACCGAGACCAGCTCACGCTGCAGGGCATCGGGCACAGCAGCGCCGTACGGCGAACTGATCGGCGCGCCGAACGCGACTGCGGCCGCGGACCGGATCGCCACGTCGAGCGCGCTGCGCGTGGCGGGCAGTGGAACGTCCGCGAGGTCCGGACCGAGCGCAGCCCAGGGACCGGGACCGCCTTCGGAGCGCACGCTCGCGAGCAACCCGCCGATCGTCTGCATCACCCCATCGTGCCAGGACCCACCGGACGGGAGGCGCGGGACCTGCCCGCCCCGCACCTCCCGCCCGATCAGCGGATGCGGAACACCCGCGCCGTCGGGGTCACGCCACCGTTGTCGACACGGAGGACCCCGTCCTCCCACGTCGCCGTCCACGGCCCCGGCTCCCGTGGGAACAGCGGCTCCACGGAGACCTCCCGCCCGTGGAGTGCCGGCAACGGCAGCGACACCGAGTCCGACGCCCCGGGCAGCGACCACACCGACAGGAACAGGTCGCCCCCGGGGACGGCGAGCCCGAGGGCGATCCAGGTGTCCTCCCACGCGGGCAGCCCGAGCGGCCACACGGGGACGGTCGTCGGCAGCACCTCGAGCACCGTCCGGTGGGCCGCGATCGCCGCGCCGACGACCTCGAGCTGCGCCGGGGACATCGTGTTGAGGTACCCGGACAGGTACATCCGTCCGAGCACCCCGTTCACGAGCGACAGCACGAAGCGCTCGTCACTCATGTCCACCGCGGGGTAGGCCCAGTTGCCCGCCTGCTCGGGCAGCATCGCCGCGGGTGCGGCAGCGGCGATCGAGGCGTACAGCACCGGGTCCTGCTGGTCCGACGTGGACTGCATGTGCAGCCGCGAGAGCATGGCCTGGTCGGCCCGCATCGCCCCGGAGGCGCAGTTCTCGATGAGCAGCGACGGGTGCCGCTCCTGCACGGCGTCGATCCAGTCGAGCAGTGCCCGCTGGTGCTCGAGCATGCCGGGGAACGGCCCGGTCATCGTGTTGTCGTCCATCTTGATGAAGGTCACGCCGAGCGACCCGACCAACCGGTCGACCACGGCGTCCAGGTGCGCCCGGGCCTCCGGCGAGCGCAGGTCGAGCAGGTGTCGCCCGTGCTCGGCGACCCGGATGCCGTGGTGCTCGACGAACGCCGAGGACGGCAGGGTCGACGCCAGCGGGGAGTGGATGCCGATGACCTCCGGCTCGAGCCAGAGTCCGGCCTGCATGCCCCGGTCGCGGATGTGGTCGATGACGCGCGAGAGCCCGCCCGGGAACCGGGAGGCGGCCGGCTCCCACGCACCGACGGTGTCCCACCAGTGCCCCTCGGCGTACCACCCGGCGTCGATGCAGAACAGGTCGGCTCCGGCATCGGCGGCCGCATCGATCAGTGGGAGGAGCTTCGCCGTGGTGGGGTCCCCCATCAGGGTGTTCATGTAGTCGTTGAACACGAGTGGCAGTGCGAGGTCGGCCGGTCGGAGGATGCGCGTCGCCCGACGCTGCCTGGTGAGCACAGCGAACGCCTCGTCCACGGAGCCGGCGATCCCGACGGACACCGGCACCGAGGTGAACGGACGGTCCCTCGTCACCTCGGTCGTCCACTGGTGGTCCTGGTCGGTCGGTCCGCTGAGCAGCACGTACGCGTGGTGCCGCGTCTCCCCCAGCTCGTACAGCCACGGCCCGTTGTGCTCGACCTGCCACGCGAGGGCGTACGACGGCGCCAGGAGCACGCCGATCGGCAGCGCCTCGCCCGTCGACCACGACCCGCGGTTCTGCACGACGGCGCGGCTCCGCGGGGGCTGGTGCTGGGCGTCGCGGTCGATCCGCGCCAGCCCGATGTCGCGCAGTGGGTCGGTGTGCCAGCGGCTCTCGGCCACCCAGTCGTTGTCGGCGTGCGCGAGCGCGAGCACGTCCACGGTCGCTCCGGAGTCCGTCAGGAACGCACCCGTCGCGAACGAGGACACGAAGTCCACGACGTGCTCGCCGTGCTCCGCCGACACCTCGGTCCAGGTCCGGAACGCGGGCACGTCGGCGTGCGCCCGGAAGACCGATTCGACCTGGAGGCCCGTGGTCGCGTCCGATTGCAGGATGCGGAACTCGTGATCGGTCCCGTCCGCAGTGGCCCGGTGCGACACCGGCCGCAGGCGCGCCCCGATCGTGGAGTCGACGTGCCGGAAGCCGCCGGGGAACCGACCGTGCCCGATGGTCGTCAGCTCGACGAGCGGCTGCGGATCGACCGGCCCGTCGTCGAGGACGCCGGAAGCGAGGACGTCGGCGGCGAGCGCGCCGCCGGCGAGCGCGCCGCCGGCGAGGGCCCGACCGGCCGGCACGAGCGACACGAGCGCCGCGGGCTGGTCCGGACCGACCTGGAACCGTGCCGCGAACCCGTCCGTGACCCAGTCGACGAACGTCGACCCGTCACTCATCGTGCTCCCACCGGGGCCGGTCGGCTCGGGACCCACGCGCCGACGGTGTGGTCGTAGCAGGTGGTGTTGTCGATCGTCGACCGGTCGAGTGCCGGACCCGCCGTGACCCGGCGCTCCCCACGCTCGGGGTCCGGTGCCGCGTCGGCGAGCAGTCGGGTGTATTCGTGGTGCGGGTCGAGGATCACCGCGTCCGACGGCCCGCGTTCGACGACCCGGCCGCGGTAGAGCACCAGGATCTCGTCCGAGAAGTGCCGTGCGGTCGCCAGGTCGTGCGTGATGTAGAGCACGGCGAGGTGGTCCTCCCGCTGCAGGCGTCCGAGCAGGTTGAGGACGCTCAGCCGGATCGACACGTCGAGCATCGACACGGGTTCGTCGGCGATGAGCACCTGCGCGCCCGGGGCGAGCGCGCGGGCGATCGCGACGCGCTGCCGCTGCCCGCCGGAGAGCTCGTGCGGGCGGCGGGTGGCGAAGTCCTCGTCGAGGTTCACCCGCCCGAGCAGCTCCCGCACCATGTCGGCGGTCTCCTCGGCGCCGCGGGCCCGGTGGTGCAGCTGCAGCGGCCGGGCGATGTGGTGCTCGATGGAGTGGAACGGGTTGAGCGAGGCGAAGGGGTCCTGGAACACCATCTGCACGTGCCGGCGGTACATGCTGCCGACGACGGGGGTGCCGTCCTCGAGGCGGACGTCGATCGAACCGTGCGTGACCGACTCGAGCTTCGCGAGCATCCGCGCGATGGTGGACTTGCCCGACCCGGACTCCCCGACGAGCGCGACGGTGCGGCCGGGGAGCAGCTCGAACGACACGTCGTCGACGGCGTGCAGCGTGGTGCGCCGCAGGCCCTTGCGGGTGTGGAAGTCCTTGCCGAGGTGGCTGACGGTCACACTGGTCATCGGTCCGTCTCCTGTGCTGCCTGCACCAGGACGGCCCTGGTGTCGGTCTCGGGTTCGACGCCGTCCTCGACCCCGCTGCGGATGAACGCGCCGCGTGCACCCGACAGGCTCGGGAACGACCGCAGCAGGCGCCGCGTGTAGGGGTGCTTCGCGTCGTGCTGGATCACCGATGCCGGCTCGCACTCGACGACCTCGCCGCGGAGCATGATCGCGATCCGGTCGCTGATCTCCAGCAGGAGCGGCAGGTCGTGCGTGATGAACACGACCGCGAACCCGAGCTCGTCGCGCAGTCGGACGATCTCGCGGAGGATCTCCCGCTGCACGACGACGTCGAGCGCCGTGGTTGGTTCGTCCATGATCATGATCTGCGGCTCGAGCAGCATCGCCATCGCGATCATCACGCGCTGCCGCATGCCGCCGGAGAGCTCGTGCGGGTACGCCGTGATGCGTGACGGGTCGACGCCGACCCGTCGCAGGGCGTCCTCCGCGATCGCCCGTCGCTCCTTCCGGGACAACCCCTTGCGGTGCTCGACGAGCGCGTCGTCGAGCTGGGCACGGATCGTGGTCACGGGGTTCAACGCGTTCATCGCGCCCTGGAACACCATCGACAGCTTCGACCAGCGCACGGCACGGAGCTCTTCGTGGCCGAGGCCGAGCAGGTCGACGTCGGAGCCGTCGCGGTCGTGGAACGTGATGCTGCCGGAGGTGACCTTCGCCGGCGGTCGGTGCAGCCGGGTGATCGCGTACGCCAGGGTGGTCTTCCCGCACCCGGACTCCCCCGCGAGTCCGAGGATCTCGCCGGGTGCCAGCGTCAGGGACACGTCCTTCACCGCGTGCACGGGGTGTTCGGTCTCGTAGACGACGTCGAGGTGCTCGATCGTCAGGACTGCGGTGGCGCTCATCGGGCGACCCCCTTCGTGTCGTGGGCTGCGGTGGCGACGCTGGGCGAGCCTCCCGACCGGGCAGCGCGCCTGGCGCGACGGTCACGGCGGCGCTGGGCGCGGACGTTGGCGAGCCGCGGGTTGATGACCTCGTCGATCGAGAAGTTCACCAGCGACAGCCCCATGCCGAGCAGGGCGATGAGCAGCCCCGGCGGGACGAACCACCACCACGCGCCGTTGGCGAGCGCGAACCCGTTCTGGGCGTAGAAGAGCATCGTGCCGAGCGTCGACGAGTTCGACGCCCCGAGGCCGAGGAAGGACAGACCGGCCTCCCCGAGGATCGCCGCGATCACCGCGAAGACGAACTGCGACGCCAGGACGGGCAGCAGGTTCGGCAGGATCTCGACCGCGATCACCCGCCAGGGCCGCTCCCCGGCGACCCGGGCGGCCGACACGTAGTCGCGGTTCCTGATCGACATCGTCTGCGCCCGGAGCACCCGGGCGGACCCAGCCCACGACGTGATCGCGAGGACGACGGCGATGGTCCACAGCCCGCGGGCCTCACGCGGAACGAGGCCCGAGATGACGATGACGAGCGGCAGGCCCGGGATGACGAGGAAGACGTTCGAGAAGAGCGAGAACGCCTCGTCCATGATCCCGCCGAGGTACGCGCCGAGGATCCCGAAGAACGCGGAGAGCACGGTGGCGAGCAGGCCGACGATGAGGCCGATCTGCAGGCTGCCGCGGGTGGCGAAGGCGAGCTGCGCGAGGACGTCCTGCCCGGTCTGGGTGGTGCCGAGGAGGTTCTCGGCGCTCGGGCCCTGCAGCCCGGAGTCGCGGATGGTGGTCGGGTCGCCGACGAGCAGCGGTCCGACGACGCCGAAGAGCACGACGCCGAGCACCAGCGCGATGCCGGCGACGAGCCACGGGGTGAGGGTCGGGAGGAAGCGACGGATGCCGCCCTTCGACGCCCGACGGGTGGCGATCGACGTCGTGCTGTCGGCCTCCTCCGTCAGCGCGCCGATGGTGGGCTCGGTCTCCTGCTGGATGTTGGTCATGGTCGTCTCCTCCCTAGCTCCGCGCCCGCGTCCGCGGGTCGATGAGCCCGTACAGCAGGTCGACGACGAGGTTCGCGCCGAGGACCGCCAGGGTGATGAACAGGAAGATCCCCTGCATGAGCGCGTAGTCGTTGTTCGTCACCGCGGAGAGGAGCTTCGACCCGATGCCCGGGTAGGAGAACACCTGCTCGGTGACGACGGAGCCGGACACGATGAACCCGAGGGAGATCGCGAACCCGGCGACCGAGGGCAGCACGGCGTTCCGTGCGGCGTAGTTCCGCAGGATCTTGCCGTCGGGCAGCCCCTTCGCCTGCGCGGTGGTGATGTAGTCCTCGGACAGCGTCGACACCATCATGTTGCGCATCCCGAGCAACCACCCGCCGAGGGACGCGAGCACGATCGTCACCGCCGGCAGCACGCCGTACTTGATCGCCGAACCGATGAAGTCGCCGGAGAACCCCGGCGTCAGCACGACGTCGTAGCCGCCCTGTGCCGGGAACAGGTGCAGCCCGGTGGCGAAGAAGTACACCAGGATCAGCGCGAGCCAGAAGTACGGCACCGCGGCGAGCAGGGTGGTGGCCGGCACGAACGAGTCGAGCCAGGTCCCCGGTCGCCACCCGACGAAGGCACCGAGGCCCACGCCGATGACCGCCGCGACGATCGTCGCGATCCCGACCAGGGCGATCGTCCACGGCAGGGAGCTGCCGATGACCTCGGTCACGGGTGCCGGGAAGTAGCTGACGGACACCCCGAGGTCACCGCGGAACACGTTGACCAGGTAGTGGCCGTACTGGGACCACAGCGGCTCCGAGGTGTCGCCACCGAGGAGCAGCTCGTACGCCTTCCGTGTCGCCGGGGTCACCTGCCCGCCGCGCTGCTGCAGCTTGGCGAGCAGGATGTCCACCGGGTTCCCGGGCAGCAGCCGCGGGATGACGAAGTTCAGCGTCAGTGCCGCCCAGAGGGCCACCACGTAGAAGCCGATCTTGCGCAGGAAGTACGTCATCGTCGAGTGCTCCTCGGTCGCGATGCCATCGGGGTCAGCCCTTGGCCGGCTTCAGCGCCTTGAAGACCTCGGCGTTGTCCGGGCTGGCCCAGACCGCCGGGAAGGCGTAGAGGTCGTCCTTCGTCGGCCAGCCGCTGAACTTCGCCGAGTGGAACTCGCTCGTCGTGCCGCCGGTCATCACGGGGATGTAGGGCAGGTCCTCGACGATGTGCTGCTGGATGACGTCGAACTCCGGCTGCGTCTTCGCGGTGTCGGTCGGGTTGATCGTGGCGAGCTTCGCGAGGGCGCCGTCGACGTCGGGGTTGCTGTACCGCGAGATGTTCATCGGGGCCGCCTCACCGACCTTCGCGGTGTTCGCCGTCGTGAAGTAGTTGTTGTAGAGGTAGTACGGGTTCGACGCCGGGCCCTGGCCGAGCGAGTCGATCGCGAGCTCGAAGTCGCCCTTGGTCTTCTTGTCGGTCCACTCGTTCCAGGACGACTGCTGCGCCTTCAGCTCGATGCCGGCGGCCTTGAGCTGCTGGGTCATCGTGTCGATGGCGGTGATGTAGTCGGTCCACCCCGTGACGACCTCGACGGTCAGGGACAGCTTCTGGCCGTCCTTGGCGTAGATGCCGTCGGCGCCCTTCGCCCAGCCGGCACCCTCGAGCGCCTTCGCCGACGCGTCCTTGTCCGCACTGCTCGGCATGACCGCCGGCGACACGTCCTTCGAGATGGTCTTCTCCTGCGTGCTGGTCAGCGCGAAGGTCGGGGAGATCTCGCTCGCGGTGTTCTCGAACGCCAGCGAGTTGAGCTGCTTGCGGTTGATGGCGTCCGCGATCGCGTGCCGCACAGCCGGGTCCGTCTGGGAACCCTTGCAGCCGAGCGTCGTGTTCGAGCAGGTCAGCAGCGCCATCTGGTTCTGCGGGACCGTGATGCCGTCGTACCCGGGGTACTTCGCGGCGATGTCGGACATGCCGGGGACCGGGCCGGTCTGCCAGTCGATCGAGCCCTGCGACAGGGCGTCGGCGCCGGCGGTGTTGCCGGAGAGGGAGAGGTACCGGATCGTCTTGACCTTCGGCGCCCCGCCCCAGTACTTCGCGTTCGCCTGCAGGGTGAACGCCTGCGGCTTGAACGTGCCGAGCGTGTACGGACCGGTGCCGACGGGCTTGCGCATCACGTCGGTGGTCGGGTCGATGTCCTTCCACAGGTGCTCGGGCACGATCCAGGTCTTGCCGAGCAGGTTCGGGCCGAGCACGAACGACGGCTTGGCGAACGACACCACGACCGTGTCGTCCCCCTCGGCCTTCGCGGTGCCGTCGTACCCGATCGAGTTCAGCGCCTTCTGCTGCTTGAGCATGTCGAGCGTGAAGACGACGTCCTTCGACGTGAAGGGCTCCCCGTCGCTCCAGGTCGCCCCGTCGCGGAGCGTGATGGTCAGCTGCGTGCCGTCCGCGTTCCACTCGTACGACTTGCCGAGCAGCGGCTTCGGGTCGTTCGTGTTCACGTTCGTGATGAAGAACAGCGACTCGTAGATCGTCCCGACGCCACCGATGTTCGACGGCGACCACGGGTTGTAGTTGATCTGGTAGTCGCCGGACTGGCCGGTGTACGCGACCAGGGTCGAGGCGGCGTCACCACTCGTGCTGGCGGAACCGCTGGAGCTGCAGCCACTCAGCGCGAGGCCGGCTGCCAGGAGAACGGCGCCGCCGATGGCGAGCCGCGAACGGGTTGGGTTGAACATCGTTGTCCTCTCGGTCTGCGTCATCGCAGGTCCACGTTGTGAGCGTGATTGTTACACGCATAAACTAAGTCGGTCAAGGGGTCGCACCGCGCGACCCCGGAACCCTGAGGAGACGCGATGGAGCGGACGACACTCAACGGCACGTGGACGGTCGAGGCAGTGCGCGGCCCGGCAGCGGCCGACATGGCCTCGACCCCGATCGAGGCGGTGGTCCCCGGCGTCGTCCACACGGACCTGCTGCGCGCCGGGCTGATCCCGGACCCGTTCGACGGCGACGGCGAGGCCGCGACCCAGTGGATCGGCGACACCGTCTGGCGCTGGCGCCGCACCTTCGACTGGCACGCCCCGGACGCCGAGCGGCACGACCTGGTCGCGGAGGGCCTCGACACCCTCGCCACGGTCGAGCTCAACGGCATCGTCGTCGCGACCACGGCGAACCAGCACCGCTCGTACCGGTTCCCCGTCGGGCACCTGCTCCGCGCGGGCACGAACGACCTGGTCGTCACCTTCGACGCCCCGGTCCCCGCGGCCGAGCGGCTGTCCGAGCTGCACGGCGGCGAGCTCCCCCACGTCAACCACCACCCCTACAACGCGCTCCGCAAGAACGCGTCGAACTTCGGCTGGGACTGGGGCGTCGACGTCGCGACGAGCGGCATCTGGAAGTCGATCGGCATCGAGTCCTGGAGCGGCGCCCGCATCGCGTCCGTCCGACCGCTCGTGGACCTCGACGGCACCGACGGCGTGCTCACCGCGCACGTGGACGTCGAGCTCGCCGGGTCCGGCGGCCGCTTCACGCAGGCCATCGGCAGCGCGCCCGTCACCGCAGCAGGCGGTGCCGACACCACCGGACTGGAGGCCCGGGTCACCCTGGCCCCGCACCGCGCGTCCGCAGCGTCGCCGGTCACCGGCACCGAGCCTCCCGTCGGTGCCGGTGGCGACATCGTGTCCGGGTCGCGCCCCGTCCAGGACGGGGCGGCCACCGTCCGGCTCGTCGTGCCGGAGGTCGCCGTCTGGTGGCCGCGCGGCGAGGGCGACCAGGCGCTGTACGACGTCCGCGTCGAGGTCGGCGACGACGTCTGGACCGGCCGGGTCGGCTTCCGGACCGTCACCCTCGACACCGCGGCGGACGCGGGCGGGGCGCCGTTCCTGCTGCGGGTGAACGACCGGCCGGTGATGGTGCGCGGGGCGAACTGGATCCCGGACCACGCGTTCCTCACCGAGATGACCCGTGAGCGCTACCACCGGCGCATCGACGACGCGGTCGACGCGAACATGAACCTGCTCCGCGTGTGGGGCGGCGGGATCTACGAGTCCGACGACCTGTACGACCGGTGCGACGAGCTCGGGGTCCTCGTCTGGCAGGACTTCCTCTTCGCCTGTGCGGCGTACGCCGAGGAGCCGTGGCTCCGTGACGAGGTCGAGCCCGAGGTCCGCGAGGCCGTCACCCGCCTCAGCCCGCACCCGTCCCTCGTCCTCTGGAACGGCAACAACGAGAACCTGGTCGCGTACGCGGAGTGGGGCTGGCGCGCCTCGCTCGTCGGTCGGACCTGGGGCAACGGGTACTACCGGGACCTGTTCCCGGCGGTCGTCGCCGAGCTCGACCCGACGCGCCCGTACACGCCGGGCAGCCCGTTCTCGTTCGACGAGTACCTGACGCCGAACGACGAGCGGAACGGCAGCGTCCACATCTGGGACGTCTGGAACCGCCTGGACTACCGCGCCTACGCCGACTGGCAGCCGCGCTTCGTGGCGGAGTTCGGGTTCCAGGGGCCACCGGCGTGGTCCACGTTGACGGCGGTCGTGCACGACGAGCCGCTCGACCCCGACGGCCACGAGATGCTCGTCCACCAGAAGGCCGACCAGGGCAACCGGAAGCTCGCCGACGGCATGCGGGGGCACCTGCCCGAGCCGGTCTCGATCGAGGACTGGCACTTCGCCGCGCAGCTGAACCAGGCGCACGCGATCCGCTTCGGCATGGAGTGGTTCCGGTCGCGCACCCCCGACAACACCGGGATGGTCGTCTGGCAGCTCAACGACGACTGGCCCGTCGTCTCGTGGGCGCTCGTCGACCACGCCGGCATCCGGAAGCCCGTCTGGTACGCCGTGCGACAGGCGTACCAGCCGGTGCTCGTGACCGTGCAGCCCGGGACCTCCGCGTCGGCGGTGCTCGACGTCGTGGTCGTCAACGCGTCCGGTACCGCGGTCGAGGGCCAGGTCGAGGTCGCGCGGATGTCGTTCGACGGCACCGTGCTCGCGTCGGGGTCCTTCCCGGTCACCGTCGGGACCGCCGATGCCACTCGTGTGGCACTGCCGGCGTCGCTCGCAGTCCCCGGGGACCCGGCCGCCGAGGTGCTCGTCGTCACCGGACCGCTCCTCCGGACCGTGCACGACTTCGCCGAGGTCGTCGACCAGGCCCTCGAGCCGGCGCCGTTCACCACCGCGGTGGAGCCGACGGCGGACGGCGCCCGGGTGACCGTCACCGCGACGTCGTACGCGCGGGACGTCTCGCTGTTCCCGGACCGCGTCGACGCATCGGCCCGCGTGGACGACGGGCTGGTGTCGCTGCTGCCGGGCGAGTCCGTGACGTTCACCGTGACGGACGCCCCCGGGATCGACACGTCGGCGCTGACGTCCCGCGAGGTCCTCCGGCACGCGGGTTCCCTGCTGCACTGACCTCCGCGCCCGCCCGCTGACCCGCGCGCCCACCCGCTCGGCCGACCTGGCCGGGCGGGCGGGGCGGGCGCCGCTCAGTCGAGCGCCACGCACTCCAGCACGATCGCCGTCGCCGGCGCGAGCATCGGCAGCCGCACCCCGACGTCCTCGAGCACCGCGCCCGGCAGCTCCACCCACCCGCGACCGAGCCACGGCGGCGGCACCATGTCGAGTCCGCGCGGCAGGCCGATGCCCGTCGCCGGGGCCACCCGGTAGCGCCGCGACCGGTCGAGTCCCCGGAGCCGGACCGGCACGGCGAGCGACTGCGGACCGGTGACGGTCCGGGCCACGCGGACGAGCGCCTGCGACCGGTCGACGGCCACCACCGAGGTCCCGTCGAGCCCGGGGTCCCCGAGGTCGAGGTGCCGCAGCCGCCCGGTGTGCAGCAGCGATCGCGACCGCCGGTACAACGCCGTCCACGCCCGCAGCCGGTCCAGCTCCGCCGGGTCCAGCCGCGTGACGTCCGTCTCGATGCCCGCGGAGCCGAACAGCGACACCGCCATCCGGAAGTCCAGGTCGAGGTGTCGGCCGGTCGTGTGCGACACCTCGGGTCCGACGTGGCTGCCGATGAGCTCGAGCGGCAGGAGCGCCTCGGTCCACCGTTGGATGCCCAGCCGCTCCACCGCGTCGTTCGTGTCCGACGGCCACACCCGGTCCGTGTGCTCGAGCGCGCCGAGGTCGACCCGGGCCCCGCCGCTGGCACACGACTCGATCTCGAGCCACGGGTGGCGCCGACGCAGGTCGTCCATCAGCGTGTAGACCCCGCGGGTGTGCGCGTCGATGCCCGCACGTCCGGCGTGGACCGCGTGCACGACGTCCCGGTTCGCGTCCCACTTGACGAACTCCACGTGGTGCCCGCCGATGACCGCCGACATGCTCTCGAGCACGTGGGCACGGGCAGCCGGGTTCGCCATGTCGAGCACGTACTGGTTCCGCCACGTGCGCACGTCGTCGTCGGGTCGCTGCAGGAGCCACTCCGGGTGCGCGAGGGCGAGCTCGGACACGGGACTCACCATCTCCGGTTCGAACCACAGGCCGAACTCCATCCCGAGCTCCCGCACCCGGTCGACCAGGGGGCGGAGCCCGTCGGGCCAGACGGCAGGGTCGACCTGCCAGTCACCGAGCGACGTGGTGTCCGACCGGCGTCCGAGGAACCAGCCGTCGTCGAGCACGAACCGTTCGACGCCGATGTCCGCGGCCGTCTCGGCCAGCGCCACGAGCGGGGCGAGGTCCTGCCGGTAGTACACGGCCTCCCACGTGTTGAGGACGACGGGCCGCGGGCGACGGGGGTGTCCGGGCCGCGCGCGGATCGAGTCGTGGAGCCGGGCCGACATGCCGTCGAGTCCCTCGTCGCTCCACACGAACACGGCGTCCGGCGTCGTGAACGTGTCGTCCTCGCCGAGCACGACCTCGCCCGCGCGGAGCAGCTCCCCGGCGCCGAGCAGTGGGCGCGCCTCGGCGAGCACGTCGTGGCGGTGCACGGAGTCCGCGCTCCACGCCAGGTGCACGGCCCAGACCTCCCCCGCGTCGTCCGAGAACCCGGGCGTCCCGAGCACCAGCAGCGTCGGTGCGTCGTGACCGGTGCGGCCTCGGCGACTCTCGCGCGCATGGCTGCCGTGCGTCAGGGTGCGCCGCTGCGGGGTGCGTTCCCGCGTCCACCGCCCCGCCAGGTCGAGGACCTCCGCTGCCCGTTCCCCGACGGGCAGCACCGCCTCGAGCGCCTGCAGGTGCACCGCTGCCGCCCCGCGGTTCGTCACGGCATGTCGGACGCGCAGGACCCCGGCGGCGTCGAGCGCGAACTCGCTCCGCAGCCGCAGTTCGGCGGAGACCGCGGTCACCGTGACGAGTCCGTCGTCCGACACCACGACGACGTCCTGCCACCGTGGGACGAGCGGCAGCCCGTCGACGTGTCCGGCGATCCCCGGTCGTCCCTCCCAGCCGTCCCGTTCGGTCGGCAGGACCGTCAGCGGCCAGGGCGCGTCGAACGCACTCGGCGAGACCGGTCGCCCCACCGCCAGCAGGAGCTCGTCCGTGTCGATCGTCCCGACCGGTCCGACGTCGCGCCCCCAGTGCAGCACCTCCGGCAGACCGTCCGGCGCCGTCACGAGCACGAGCGACATCCCGGCGGCGCGGAGCACGTGTGCGCGCCGGGTCGGGTCCGACGGGCGCGTCGGTGCGGTGTCCTCGTCGACGACGGTCATGCGTCCCGCTCCTCGCGGAGCACGCGGACACGTCCCGCCGGCACCACGGTCTCCGGCCCGTGGCCGGAACCGTCGAGCAGGTCCGTGCCGGACGCGTGCACCATGACCGGCTCGGCCAGGTGGTTGACGAGGAACAGGAACGCGGAACCGTCGCGTCCGACGCGACGCACCGCCTCCAGTCCGGGAGGCCCGGTGACCGTCCGTGGGACCGCCCGCTCCGCCACGACCCGGTCCACCACCCGCTGGATGCTGCCGTCCGCGAGGGCGGCGGAGACGTACCAGGCACCGCCGCCGACGTCCCGGCGGGTGACCGCCGGGCGACCGGTGAGCGGGCCGTCCGCGTAGCGGAGAACCACGTCGGCGTCCTCGGTGACGACGGCCTCGGCCCAGTCGGTGACGACCTCGCCGTCGTCGAGGGTCCAGCGTTCGTCGGGCTGCAGCGGCGTGAACTCCTCCGACCACGCGCCGAGCAGGTCGCGGAAGGCCCCGGGGTAGCCACCCGTCCGGATCCGGGCGTGCTCGTCGGCCACCCCGGAGAGGTACGTCACGACGAGGGTCACTCCGCGTGCGGCGAGGTCGGCGACCCGGGCCGCAGCGGCGTCGTCGACGATGAGCAGCGTCGGCAGCACGACCACGTCGTACCAGGTCAGGTCGGCCTCGAGCGGGACCACGTCCGTCAGCACCTGTCGGTCGTAGAACGCCCGGTGCCACGCTCGGAGCTCCCGTGACGCCCGCAGGCCACGGTGCGGCTTCAGCCCGGACTGCATCGCCCACCCGGACGGTTCGTCGACGACGATCGCGACCCGGGCCGGCCCGACGGTGCTGCCCTGGACCGGTGCGAGTGCGCGGAGTGCCCGGCCGAGCGCGGTGACCTCGCGCCAGATGCGGGTCGCGGTGCCGGCGTGCGGGACCATCGCGGAGTGGAACTGCTCGGCCCCGGCGGTCGAGGCACGCCACTGGAAGAACAGGGCGCCGTCGGACCCGCGAGCGACGTGCGCGAGCGAGTTCCGGAGGATCTCGCCCGGCTCCTTCGCCCGGTTCCGCTGCTGCCAGCTCGGGCTGCCGGTCGAGTGTTCCATGAGCAGCCAGGGCGCGCGGCCTGTCGTGATCCCACGCATCCGGTCGGCGGACGCGGCGAGGTCCTGTTCGCGGCGGGGATCGTCCACGAGCGTGTAGTGGTCGTTCGCGGGGATCGCCACGTGCTTCGCCCACTCCGCGTAGTCGACGGTCTGCGAGCCGGCGCCGACCATGAAGTTCGTCGTCACGGGGACGCTCGAGTGGCGTTCGATCGTCGTCTTCTCCATGGTGAAGTGCGCGAGGAGCGAGTCCGACGAGAACCGTTCGGCGTCCAGGAACAGCCCCGGGTTCGGGGCGAGGTTGTGGCCGCCGTGCGGCAGCCCGATCTCCTCGAAGTCCGTGTACGTGTGCCCCCAGAAGGCCGTGCCCCACGCGGCGTTGACGGCGTCGACGTCGGCGTACCGCTCCCGGAGCCACCGGCGGAACGCAACGGTGGACGCGTCGCAGGCGCACCGGGCGTTGCCACCGCCGAGCTCGTTGCTGACGTGCCACAACCGCACGGCCGGGTGTCGTCCGTAGCGCTCGGCCACGGCGTCGACGATGCGGTGCGCGTGCTCGCGGAAGACCGGGGAGTCCGGGCACCAGCCGAGCCGCTCACCCGGGCGGCGGACGACGTCGTCGCGGTCCACGGGCAGCACCTCGGGATGGGCCGCGAGGAGCCAGCTCGGCGGAGCGGCCGTCGGCGTCGCGAGGTCGACCGCGATCCCGTTGGCGTGCAGGAGGTCGAGGACGTCGTCGAGCCAGACCCACGTGTACTCCCCCGGCGCCCGCTCGAGGAGCCCCCACGAGAACACCCCGACCGTGACGAGGTTGACCCCTGCCTCGCGCATCAGTCGGACGTCCTCGTCCCAGACCTCGCGTGGCCACTGCTCGGGACTGTAGTCGCCGCCGAACGACAGGCCGTCGGTCGGCCAGGGGACGGTTGGGGCATCGGACACGGCATCTCCTTCGATGGTGGGACCGTTCCAGCCTCCCGTGCCACTCCCCCTTTGTCAACGTGCGTAACTAACGCACCAAAGGCTCTGCCGCTCCCGTGACTCGACTCGTCACTCGGCGAGCAGCCGGCGGATCGCGAGGACAGCCCCGGCCCGCGCCCACTCCGAGAACTCGAACGGCTGCACCTCGACGGAGACCGGTTCCGAGAACGGCTCGAGCGCCCCACGGAGTGCCTCGTCCACCGTGGACCGGGCGATGTCGTACACGGGCAGCCCGTCACCGGTGAGCACGAGCGTGGACGGGTCGGCGATGTGCACCACCGTCGCCAGGACCACGCCGAGCGCACGCCCGGCGTCCGCGAAGGCCGCGAGTGCCCGCTCGTCACCGGACCGCGCTCGTTCGACGACCTCGTCGTAGGTGGCGTCGGTGTACCCGGAGTTCCGGACGATCACGGGGCTCGGGAGGTAGCTCGACGCGCAGCCGAGGTGTCCGAGCCCGCAGTCCGGACCACCGCCCAGCACCGGGAGGTGTCCGATCCGACCGAGACGCCCGTGCTCCCCCGTCGACACCTGCCCGTTGGCGATGAGCCCGAGGCCGAGCCCCTCCCCGACCGTGACGAGCGCCATCGACCGCCCGCCGGTCCCCGCTCCCGCGCCGAACCAGTGCTCCTTCGCCGTGAGGGCGTGCACGTCGTTCGCGATGAACGCCGCCAGGCCCGTTCGTTCCGTCACCATCCGGGCGAAGGGGACGTTCGTCCACCCGAGGAACAACGAGTGCGCGACGACAGCCTCACCCCCGACAGTGCGGACATCCCCGGGCAGGGACACCCCGATCGCGCACATGGCCGGGTGGGCGGTCCGGAGCCGCTCCTCGACCGCTCGGATCTGCTCGGCGACGTCCGCGGCACGGGTCGCCGGCATCGACTCCTCGTGCAGCGCCAGGACGCGTCCGCCGAGGTCAGTGACCGCTGCGTACAACCGGTCCTTGGTGAGCTTGATGCCGAGGAACTCCCACTGCCCGGAGCTCGGGTGCAGGAGTTCCGACGGGCGCCCTGTCGCTCCCCGGACGTTCGTCCCGACCTCGACGACGAGCCCGTGCCCGACCAGGATGCGCATCGCCCGGGTGAGACTGGCCCGCGAGAGTCCGAGCGACCGAGCGATCTCCGCCCGTGACAGCTCTCCGTGGATCAGGATCTCCCGGAGCGCCAACCGGGAGCCGTCCGGCAGGACCGGCCACGTGTTCGTCATCGTTCCTCCGTCGTCGGCTGATCCTATTGCCGGCGCCGCTCATGACTGTCGCTTCCGAAGGCGAATCGACCCCGGAAACGCAGAAAACCCCTGACCACACGTGGTCAGGGGTTCCCTGGTGTTGCTGAAGAAGTCCGGCGGCGTCCTACTCTCCCACAAGGTCCCCCTTGCAGTACCATCGGCGCTGAGAGGCTTAGCTTCCGG
>NZ_JADKRZ010000010.1 GCF_015350905.1 Curtobacterium sp. VKM Ac-2865
TTGGTTGGGGATGGACTCGCGGCCTATCAGCTTGTTGGTGAGGTAATGGCTCACCAAGGCGACGACGGGTAGCCGGCCTGAGAGGGTGACCGGCCACACTGGGACTGAGACACGGCCCAGACTCCTACGGGAGGCAGCAGTGGGGAATATTGCACAATGGGCGAAAGCCTGATGCAGCAACGCCGCGTGAGGGATGACGGCCTTCGGGTTGTAAACCTCTTTTAGTAGGGAAGAAGCGAAAGTGACGGTACCTGCAGAAAAAGCACCGGCTAACTACGTGCCAGCAGCCGCGGTAATACGTAGGGTGCAAGCGTTGTCCGGAATTATTGGGCGTAAAGAGCTCGTAGGCGGTTTGTCGCGTCTGCTGTGAAATCCCGAGGCTCAACCTCGGGCTTGCAGTGGGTACGGGCAGACTAGAGTGCGGTAGGGGAGATTGGAATTCCTGGTGTAGCGGTGGAATGCGCAGATATCAGGAGGAACACCGATGGCGAAGGCAGATCTCTGGGCCGTAACTGACGCTGAGGAGCGAAAGCATGGGGAGCGAACAGGATTAGATACCCTGGTAGTCCATGCCGTAAACGTTGGGCGCTAGATGTAGGGACCTTTCCACGGTTTCTGTGTCGTAGCTAACGCATTAAGCGCCCCGCCTGGGGAGTACGGCCGCAAGGCTAAAACTCAAAGGAATTGACGGGGGCCCGCACAAGCGGCGGAGCATGCGGATTAATTCGATGCAACGCGAAGAACCTTACCAAGGCTTGACATACACCGGAAACGGCCAGAGATGGTCGCCCCCTTGTGGTCGGTGTACAGGTGGTGCATGGTTGTCGTCAGCTCGTGTCGTGAGATGTTGGGTTAAGTCCCGCAACGAGCGCAACCCTCGTTCTATGTTGCCAGCGGGTCATGCCGGGGACTCATAGGAGACTGCCGGGGTCAACTCGGAGGAAGGTGGGGATGACGTCAAATCATCATGCCCCTTATGTCTTGGGCTTCACGCATGCTACAATGGCCGGTACAAAGGGCTGCGATACCGTAAGGTGGAGCGAATCCCAAAAAGCCGGTCTCAGTTCGGATTGAGGTCTGCAACTCGACCTCATGAAGTCGGAGTCGCTAGTAATCGCAGATCAGCAACGCTGCGGTGAATACGTTCCCGGGCCTTGTACACACCGCCCGTCAAGTCATGAAAGTCGGTAACACCCGAAGCCGGTGGCCTAACCCTTGTGGAAGGAGCCGTCGAAGGTGGGATCGGTGATTAGGACTAAGTCGTAACAAGGTAGCCGTACCGGAAGGTGCGGCTGGATCACCTCCTTTCTAAGGAGCATCTGGTCAGTGCTGGTCACCGTTTGGTGGTCCGGTTGCTGGTCCAGGCGCCCGATTCGGACCGAACGTGTCCGACGGGTAGCTCATGGGTGGAACATTGACAGTGCAGTTGGGAGTGATGCTCCCGATTTCAGTACACCGGGCTTGCCTGGTTGGAACGGGTCGGGGTGGAGCGATCAGCTGGTGCACGTTGTTGGGTCCTGAGGGACCAGGCTTCCTACTGGGTGTGGGTCGCGTCGTCATCGGGAACGGTGGTGGTGTGGACACGCACTTGGTGGGGGTTGGGCCTACGGGTCCTTCGTTGGGCCACATGATGTCAGACCGTTTGGTCTGGGGGAGTGTGGTGCCGATCGTATGTTGAGAACTACACAGTGGACGCGAGCATCTTTAGATTCGCGTCATCGATGATCGTCAGCCTTCTCGGTTGGCGTGTTTCGTGGCGTTGGATCGCAATTTTAATCTTTGTGGTCAAGTTTCTAAGAGCAAACGGTGGATGCCTTGGCATCTGGAGCCGAAGAAGGACGTAGAAATCTGCGATAAGCCTCGGGGAGCTGATAATCGAGCTTTGATCCGAGGATTTCCGAATGGGGAAACCCCGCCAGGCGTTTTGCGACCTGGTGACTCCCGCCTGAATATATAGGGCGGGTAGAGGGAACGTGGGGAAGTGAAACATCTCAGTACCCACAGGAAGAGAAAACAACATGTGATTCCGTGAGTAGTGGCGAGCGAAAGCGGATGAGGCTAAACCGATCATGTGTGATAGCCGGCGGGCGTTGCATGGTCGGGGTTGTGGGACACGTCACTCAGTTCTGCCGGACTGGGGCGGTTACAGCGCATCATAGTCGAACCGGTTTGAAAGCCGGGCCGTAGTGGGTGCCAGCCCCGTAGACGAAATGGTGTTATGGCCGGATGTGTATCCCAAGTAGCACGGGGCCCGAGAAATCCCGTGTGAATCTGTCAGGACCACCTGATAAGCCTAAATACTCCCAGATGACCGATAGCGGACAAGTACCGTGAGGGAAAGGTGAAAAGTACCCCGGGAGGGGAGTGAAATAGTACCTGAAACCGTTTGCTTACAAACCGTCGGAGCCTCCTTAGTAGGGGTGACGGCGTGCCTTTTGAAGAATGAGCCTGCGAGTTAGTGATATGTGGCGAGGTTAACCCGTGTGGGGCAGCCGTAGCGAAAGCGAGTCTGAATAGGGCGATTCAGTCGCATGTCCTAGACCCGAAGCGAAGTGATCTATCCATGGCCAGGTTGAAGCGACGGTAAGACGTCGTGGAGGACCGAACCCACTTCAGTTGAAAATGGAGGGGATGAGCTGTGGATAGGGGTGAAAGGCCAATCAAACTTCGTGATAGCTGGTTCTCTCCGAAATGCATTTAGGTGCAGCGTTGCGTGTTTCTCGCCGGAGGTAGAGCTACTGGATGGCCGATGGGCCTCAACAGGTTACTGACGTCAGCCAAACTCCGAATGCCGGTGAGTGAGAGCGCAGCAGTGAGACGGTGGGGGATAAGCTTCATCGTCGAGAGGGAAACAACCCAGACTACCAACTAAGGTCCCTAAGCGTGTGCTAAGTGGGAAAGGATGTGGAGTTGCACAGACAACCAGGAGGTTGGCTTAGAAGCAGCCACCCTTGAAAGAGTGCGTAATAGCTCACTGGTCAAGTGATTCCGCGCCGACAATGTAACGGGGCTCAAGCACACCACCGAAGTTGTAGATTTCGCACTATAGACAAGCCTTCGTGGTTCAGTCGTGCGGAGTGGTAGGAGAGCGTCGTGTGGCGAGTGAAGCGGCGGAGTGATCCAGCCGTGGACGCTACACGAGTGAGAATGCAGGCATGAGTAGCGAAAGACGGGTGAGAAACCCGTCCTCCGAAAGACCAAGGGTTCCAGGGCCAGGTTAATCCGCCCTGGGTAAGTCGGGACCTAAGGCGAGGCCGACAGGCGTAGTCGATGGACAACGGGTTGATATTCCCGTACCGGCGAACAACCGCCCAAGCTAATCCAGTGGTGCTAAGAGTCCTAACCCGGATCAACCGGATCCCTTCGGGGTGATGGTGGCCGGTCTAACGCTCGACCCCATGCTGGTGCGGTTAGCGTATGAACAGGTGTGACGCAGGAAGGTAGCTGAGCCAGGCGATGGTATCCGTAAGGTGATCCTGGTGTAAGGATGTAGGGCTGACGATAGGCAAATCCGTCGTCTGTGTGCCTGAGATCCGACGCGTACCCGTGAGGGGAAATCAGTGATCCTATGCTGCCGAGAAAAGCATCGACGCGAGGTTGCAGCCGCCCGTACCCGAAACCGACTCAGGTGGTCAGGTAGAGAATACCAAGGAGATCGAGATAATCATGGTTAAGGAACTCGGCAAAATGCCCCCGTAACTTCGGGAGAAGGGGGGCCGGACGCGTGACCGGATTTACTCCGTGAGCGTTGAAGGCCGCAGAGACCAGTGGGAAGCGACTGTTTACTAAAAACACAGGTCCGTGCGAAGTCGCAAGACGATGTATACGGACTGACGCCTGCCCGGTGCTGGAAGGTTAAGAGGAGGGGTTAGCCTTTGGGCGAAGCTCTGAATTTAAGCCCCAGTAAACGGCGGTGGTAACTATAACCATCCTAAGGTAGCGAAATTCCTTGTCGGGTAAGTTCCGACCTGCACGAATGGCGTAACGACTTCCCAGCTGTCTCAACCGTGAACTCGGCGAAATTGCACTACGAGTAAAGATGCTCGTTACGCGCAGCAGGACGGAAAGACCCCGTGACCTTTACTACAGTTTGGTATTGGTGTTCGGAGTGGCTTGTGTAGGATAGGTGGGAGACTGTGAAGCGGGCACGCTAGTGTTCGTGGAGTCATTGTTGAAATACCACTCTGGTCACTTTGGATGTCTAACGTAGGACCCTGATCGGGTTCATGGACAGTGCCTGATGGGTAGTTTAACTGGGGCGGTTGCCTCCTAAAGAGTAACGGAGGCGCCCAAAGGTTCCCTCAACCTGGTTGGCAATCAGGTGGCGAGTGTAAGTGCACAAGGGAGCTTGACTGTGAGACTGACAGGTCGAGCAGGGACGAAAGTCGGGACTAGTGATCCGGCAGTGGCTTGTGGAAGCGCTGTCGCTCAACGGATAAAAGGTACCTCGGGGATAACAGGCTGATCTTGCCCAAGAGTCCATATCGACGGCATGGTTTGGCACCTCGATGTCGGCTCGTCGCATCCTGGGGCTGGAGTAGGTCCCAAGGGTTGGGCTGTTCGCCCATTAAAGCGGTACGCGAGCTGGGTTTAGAACGTCGTGAGACAGTTCGGTCCCTATCCGCTGCGCGCGTTGGAAATTTGAGAAGATCTATCCCTAGTACGAGAGGACCGGGATGGACGAACCTCTGGTGTGTCAGTTGTTCTGCCAAGGGCACCGCTGATTAGCTACGTTCGGACCGGATAACCGCTGAAAGCATCTAAGCGGGAAGCCGTCTTCGAGATGAGATTTCCATGCACCTTGAGTGTGAGAGGCTCCCAGCAGACTACTGGGTTGATAGGCCGGATGTGGAAGCGGGGACTAACGACCCGTGGAGCTGACCGGTACTAATAAGCCGAAGACTTGACACCAACTATTTCCCCAC
>NZ_JADKRZ010000011.1 GCF_015350905.1 Curtobacterium sp. VKM Ac-2865
CGAGGGAGACCGTGGTCTTGGTGATCTTGCGCATGGTGTTCGTTTCCTTTGCTGTGTCGCGCTCGGCGCGGCTGCTGCGTGTGCGCCGAACACACCCTTGATGAGGGTGGAGAACCAGCGATGTGCGGCTGGTGAGCGCTCGGGGAGATTCCCGGATACGTGAAGTGTTCCACGCCACTCGACCAACGGCACGGTCGCAGTCGGCCCCAGTACGGGGCGGACACTCCCGCGCTTCCGCGTGTACGGGGTCGCGCGGCGTCCGTCAGGGTTGCGCGGGCGCGGTGCTCGTCGGCGCGACGTGCACCGTCACCAGACCGGAGCCGCGGAAGGGGGCGAGCTGGTCCTCGCTCGCCGTGTCGTCGGTGACGAGCGACCACGGACGCTCGAGCCGCGTCCACCAGTGCGCAGGCGTGGCCCCGAGCTTCGTCGCGTCCGCGAGCACGTAGAGCTCCTGCGCCCGGTCGACCATCACCCGCTTCAGCGATGCCTGCTCCGGGGTCTCCTCGCAGAGCCCGTGCTCGGCGGACACCCCGTCAGCGCTGAGGAACGCGACGTCGGCGGACACGTCGGCCATGACCCGCTCGGCGAAGGGCCCGACGAAGCCCGAGCTGATGTGGCGGAGTCGTCCACCGACCACGATCAGCTCGACGCCGGCGCTGTGTTCGAGCACCGTGGTCGTGGTCAGCCCGTTGGTGACGACGGTGACGCCCTCGCGGTGGGCCAGGTTCCGCGCGAGCGCCCCGACGGTGGTGCCGGCGTCCAGGACGGCGACGGCTCCGTCATCGACGAACGAGCTGGCGAGCCTCCCGATGGCGGCCTTCTGCCCGACGGCGATGGACTCGCGTTCCTGGAGGCTCCGCTCCGGGCCGCCGATGGTCCTGGCGCCCCCGTAGGTGCGGACGATGTCGCCGCTCCGGGTCATGGCGTCGAGGTCCCGCCGGATCGTCGACGCGGAGACCGAGAACACTGCTGACAGCTCGTCGACGTTGACGGGCTTCTCGTGCAGCAGGTGGCCGATCTCGCGCCGGCGGTCGCGGGCCTTCACGCTACTCGGCGCGCTCCGGGGAGAGGTCGGCGGCCTGACGGAGCGCTTCGAGCAGCGGTTCGTGGTCCACGATGTCCTTCCCGGCGATGTCGAACGCCGTTCCGTGGTCGACCGAGGTCCGGACGAACGGCAGGCCCACGGTGACGTTCACACCGTTCTTCAACCCGAGCACCTTGACCGGGATGTGGCCCTGGTCATGGTACTGGGCGACGACCAGGTCGTAGTCGCCACGGCTGGCGAGCATGAAGAGCGTGTCGGCGGGCAGCGGGCCGATGACGTCGAGGCCCTCGGCACGGGCTCGGTCGACGCCGGGCTGGATCTTCTGGGCCTCCTCGTCGTTGCCGAACAGGCCGTTCTCGCCACCGTGCGGGTTGATCGCCGCGACCGCGATGCGCGGGTGCTCGTTGCCGGAGCGGACGAGCAGGTCGTTCCCGCGGGTGATCGTGCGGTACACGCGGTCGCCGTCGATCGCGGCGATCGCGTCGACGAGGCCCAGGTGTGTGGTGACGTGGATCACGCGCATGTTCGGCGCAGTGAGCATCATCGAGACCTCCTCGACGCCGGCGAGCTGCGCGAGCATCTCGGTGTGGCCCGGGAACTGGTGTCCGCCCATGTGCAGGGCCGCCTTGTTGAGCGGTCCGGTGCAGATGGCGTCGATCGTGCCGGCCATGGCGAGCTCCACGGCCTTCTCGATGAACAGGAAGGCGCCGTGCCCGGCCTCGGCGGAGAGCTCGCCCCAGGCCAGGTCCTCCGAGATGCACGGGACGTCGAGGACGTCGATCGTGGTCAGGTCCTCGGTCACCTCGGACGGGTCGCTGATGCGGTTCACGGTCAGTGTGCTCGAGACGACGTCCATGGCGAGCTGCAGTCGACGCAGGTCGCCGATGACGAACATCGTCGCCAGCGACCGGGTGGTCTGGTCAGCCATCGCCTTGGCGATGATCTCGGGTCCGACGCCGGCGGCGTCACCCATCGTGATCGCGATGATCGGCTTCATGGTGCTTCCTTGCTTCTCGGTGGTGTGCTGTCGGAGTGCCCGGACGGTGCGCGCGAGGGTGCCGGCGTCGCCGAACGCCCCCGCCTTCGTGACGAGGACCGGCCGGTGGTCGGGGTGGCTGCTGAGGACGACGCCGGGCTCGACGGTGCCGTGCACGCGCACGGTGTCGATGCCGAGCGCGTCGAGGACGGCTCTGGCGGTCTCCCCGCCGGTCATGACGAGTGCGTCGAACCGGTGGGCGCTGCGTGCGACGGTCGCGGCGAGGGCCGCCGCGACGTCGAGGGCGTTCCCCGTGTCGACCGGCACGAGCAGGTCGGGGGTGAGGACGACGTCGGCGACGCCGCTGGCGATCTGGTCCGTGGCCGCCTGTTCGCCGTCGTGGCGGTGCCGCAGCTCGACGTGCTCGGCGCCGCGGCGGACCAGTTCGTCGATCTGCGACCGTGCCGGTCCGGAGTAGCTCCCGACGACGACCAGCACGCGGTCGGCCGTCGGCAGCGGAGGTGTCGACGTCGCTGACGCGCCGTCGGACGGCACCATGTGCGCGGCGAGTCCGCCGGACCCCGTCACGAGCGTGGGAGCGACGACCAGCCGGGAGGCTCGGGCGATCGTCTCGAGATCGGCGTCGGTGACCGCGTCCACGACGACCGCGTCGAGGCCGTCGGCGTGCAGGTGGTCGAGCCGGGCGGCGACGTCCGCAGGGGTGTTCGCCGGACCGGGGGTGAGCCTCCCGGCTCGGAGACCCGCGGCGGCGAGCGAGGCCGCGACGTCGCCGGCGAACGCGCCGTCCAGCTGGGGGACGCCGTCGACGTGGACGACACCGCCGACGGTGGTCCGGCCGGTGCCGGGGAAGGCCGGCGCGACGACCGCGAGTGCGCGTTCCGGGTCGGAGACCGCGGCGAGGGCCGCGGCGACCTCGGCGCCGACGTTCCCCCGGAGCAGCGAGTCGATCTTCTTGAAAACCGGCCGGCCGAGGGCGACCGAGCGGCGGACGACCGCGTCCACCAGTGCGGCGGCCTCCTGTGATGGCAGGTACCGGCTCTCGGTGTCGACGGCGAGGACCTCGGACGCGGGCCACGCGACCTCGGCGCCGAGGACGACGGCGCTGGTCCGTGCTCCTCCGTACCCACCGGCGGCGTCGGCGGCTCCGGTGAGGTCGTCAGCGATGATCGTCAGGGTCGTGTCCGCGGTCATCTGGACGCCCCGTTGGCCGTGCTCTCGACGGCGACGGCCGCGGGCGGCTGGGGCTCGCTGCCAGACCGCTTCGCGGCGAGGCGCCGGGCGTACCAGGCGACGACGAGCGGCGTGCCGATCGACGTCACCACGATGGCGGCGGAGACGAGGACGGTCGCGGGGCCGGCGGCCTCCTTGTAGGCCGGGTTCGCGGCGGCCACGAGCATGGGCACCGCGGCGGCGTTGCCCGCGGTCGACGACGCGGCGAGCCCGCCGAGGCCGGTGCCGCCCGTGAGACGGTCGGCGAGGAACAGCACGCTGCCGCTGAGCAGGAGCACGACCAGGCCGAGCAGGACACCGATCAGGCCGGCGCTGAGGACGGTCTGCAGGCTGATGCCGAAGCCGAGCGCCAGGCCGAAGAAGAAGATGAGCACAGGTGAGGCCGACGACAGGAACTTGCGCATCGCCGGGTCGAGCGAGCCGAGGACCATGCCGAGCACCAGGGGGATCACCGCGCCGACGAGCGCCTGCCACGGGAAGGCGGACAGTCCGGCGACGCCGAGGATGAGCATGGTGAGGAACGGACCGGACTCGATCGTCATGATCGAGTACGCGGCGACGTCCTTCGGCTTGCCGTACTGGCCCATCAGCGCCATGTAGAGGCCGCCGTTCGTGTCGCTGAACGCGGCCACGAGGGCGAGGACGGACAGGCCCGCGAGGAAGCCGCCGTGGACGGGGGTCTCGGACAGGAACTGCCCGGCGACGATGCCGATGACGACGGCGAGCAGCACCTTCGAGCCGAACAGTGCCCCGCCCTTCTTGAGGATGTAGGGCGTCGCGCGCAGGTCGATGCTCGCGCCCATGCAGACGTAGAAGACCGCCAGGATCGGCGTGCTCCCGGTGAGGAGGCCGCCGGTGAACGAGCCGAAGAAGTCGGCGGTGCCGGGGGCGAGGGTCGCGAGGACGGCGCCCACGAGGAGCGGGACGAGCATCATCCCGCCGGGGACCTTCTCGATCGCGGCCTTGATCGGAACGGACATACGCAACTCCATCGTTTCGTTCCGGGTCGATCCGGCCCGGTCACCCAAGAGTTGCACACAATGCGCAAGAGCGTGCGCGTTCTGCGCAATCTGTGTACGGCGGGGGGAGGAGTCGGAGGAGGCGGGGAGTCGGAGGAGGTGCTGCTGCTGGTTCGGTCGTCGTGCGCGTCGCAGGTCGTTCCGCGCGTAGCGGGTCTTTTCGCGCGTAGGGGGTCGTTCATTCGGACCTCCTAAGCGCATTCTCACTTCCCATCGCGGGTGACATGGGTGGTTTCGCGCGTGGTGGGTCGTCCGTCGGGTGCCCCGGCAGTCGGGTGGGGTGGTGTGTCGCGAGCGGGGTGACGGATCTGGTTCGGGAATCTCGGGCAGAGAGAACCGGATCCGTCATCGGCGTGGACGGGAACCGGCGTCCGGGCGCCCGCGGTGCGCTGGACCCGTGGCGTCGGGACGCTGTCGGGTGGGGGGACGCAGAGAACGCCGCCCCCGGGGAGGGGACGGCGTTCTCGGTGGTTGTGCTGTGCGGGTGATCCCGCGGGGTGTTACTTGATCTGGGCGGTGATGGTGGCGGTGCCGACGAGGAGGCCTGCCTTGACGGCGTCGGTCTTGAAGGTGCTGTTGAGCAGCTTCGCGGCGTCGGCGGAGACGTGGACGGTGGT
>NZ_JADKRZ010000012.1 GCF_015350905.1 Curtobacterium sp. VKM Ac-2865
TGGAGCTGTTCCCGGCCTTGTCGGACGCAACGATCTCGAGGTCGTGCTTGCCCTCGTCGAGCGGCTCCTCGAGTTCGACGGACCACTTGCCGTTCTCGTCGGCGGTGTCGCTGCCGAGTTCCTTGCCGTCTTCGTCGCGGATGATGATGACGGTGCCGGGCTCGGCGGTGCCTGCGATCGGGCCCTTTCCGTCGGCCAGGTCCGAGGGGCTCGTGACCTTGGGGGAGTCGGGCGCCTTGGTGTCGATGTCGACGGTCGTCTTCGTTGGGTCGGAGCTGTTGCCGGCTTTGTCCTCGGCGATGATCTCGAGGTCGTGGGCCCCGTCCTTGAGTGGCTCGTCGAGTTCGACGGTCCAGTTGCCGTTCTCGTCGGCTTCGTCCTGGCCGATGACGTTGCCGTCTTCGTCGCGGATGATGACGACTGTCCCGGGCTCGGCGGTGCCGGTGATGGGGCCCTTCCCGTCCGCGAGGTCGGTCGGGCTGGTGACCTTCGGGGCGTCGGGGGCCTCGGTGTCGACGTCGACGGTCGTCTTCGTCGGGTCGGAGGCGTTGCCGGCCTTGTCCTCGGCGATGACCTCGAGGTCGTGGGAGCCGTCCTTCAGCGGTTCGTCGAGTTCGACGGTCCAGTTGCCGTTCTCGTCGGCTTCGTCCTGGCCGATGACGGTGCCGTCCTCGTCTCGGATGATCACGGTCGCGCCAGGCTCGGTGGTGCCGGTGATGGGGCCCTTCCCGTCGGCGAGGTCGGTCGGGCTGGTGACCTTCGGTGCGTCGGGTGCCTTCGTGT
>NZ_JADKRZ010000013.1 GCF_015350905.1 Curtobacterium sp. VKM Ac-2865
GCGCCGGCGGAGTCGCCGACGAGGTCGAGGGCTTCTTGGAAGGCTTCGAGGGGGAACTGGTGGGTGCAGATCCGGTCCATGGGGAGGGTCTGGGCTTCGAGGAGCTTGATGGCGGCGGGCCAGGTGTGGGGGCCGAGGTGGGCGCCGCGGATGTCGAGTTCCTTGTCGTCGCTGATGATGGACCAGTCGACGGAGACGGCGTCCTTGAACACGGAGTACTCCACGAAGGTGCCGAGTTTGCGGAGCAGGTTCAGTCCTTGGGGGACGGCTGATGGGTGGCCGGTGGCTTCGATGTAGACGTCGGCGCCGTACCCGTCGGTGAGGTCCTTGATGATCTGGACCGCGTCCTCGGTGGCGATGTTGATGGTGAGGTCCGCGCCGACGGCTTTGGCGAGGTCGAGCTTGGTGTCGAGGACGTCGAGGGCGATGATCCGGAGGGGGTTCTTCTGGCGTGCTCCGGCGATGGCGGAGAGGCCGATGGGTCCGGCGCCGGCGATGACGACGGTGTCGCCGAACTTGATCTCGGCGCGTTCGACGGCGTG
>NZ_JADKRZ010000014.1 GCF_015350905.1 Curtobacterium sp. VKM Ac-2865
CACCATGCGCAAGATCACCAAGACCACGGTCTCCCTCGCCGCCGCTGGCGCGATCATCCTCACCGGTGCCGGGTTCGGCGTCTCCGCCGCGCAGGCCACCCCGACCATCCACACGGTCGCCTCGTCCTCCTCCAAGATCCCCGCCCCGGTCGCATCGGTGCCCGAGGTCCTCGGCGGCGACACCTCCGTCGCCCTCGACAAGGGCTTCACCGACGCCCTCACCTCCCTCAAGCTCACCCCCGGCGTCTCCGGCACCGCGAAGCTCGCCGACGGCGCCGTGTCGTTCCCGATCACCGCCGGGTCGGTCACGTACTGGAGCCCGGACGGCAACTACCGCCCCTACGTGCAGGGCCTGCTCAACCACGACGACTCGGGTCTGACCCTCAAGGCCGGCGACACCACCGTCACGCTGGAGAACTTCGTCGTGAACCCCGGCTCCTCCAAGCTCTACGGCGACGTCCT
>NZ_JADKRZ010000015.1 GCF_015350905.1 Curtobacterium sp. VKM Ac-2865
AAGGCGCAGGAGAGGGGTTCGGCGAACGCGGCGACCTGTCCGGGGAGGTCAGCGGAGACGGGGTGGGTGAGGGCCTTGGCGGGGACGAGGACGTACTCGGCCATGGCGCCGTCGTGGCCCTTGAAGCCGAACATGTCGTGCACGGCGCACATCCAGTAGGCGCCTTCGAGGCAGTAGCGGCATTCCCAGCAGGGCACGATCTGCTCGCACGCGATCCGGTCCCCGAGCGCCAGCTTCCGCTTCGTGAGCGTGTCCTGGTCGCCGGCGATGATCGTGCCGACGAACTCGTGTCCGGGGATCCGGTTGGTCTCGGCCCAGGCGGGGCGGTTCTCGTCGCCCCAGAACTTCGCGGCGCCGTGGTAGCACTTCAGGTCCGAGGCGCAGATCCCGACGGCGTCGGTGCGGAGCAGCAGTTCCCC
>NZ_JADKRZ010000002.1 GCF_015350905.1 Curtobacterium sp. VKM Ac-2865
AAGGCCGGCGACACCACCGTCACGCTGGAGAACTTCGTCGTGAACCCCGGCTCCTCCAAGCTCTACGGCGACGTCCTGGTCAACGGTGAAGTCGCCGCGCCGAACGCGTACCTGTTCTCCCTCCACGGTGGTTCGCTGAAGGCCCTGCAGCTCGAGGGTGACAACGCGATCCTGACCGGCACCACCGTCCACGTCTCCGCCGACGCCGCGAAGCTGCTCAACAGCACCTTCAAGACCGACGCCGTCAAGGTAGGCCTCCTCGTCGGCACCGCCACGATCACCGCCCAGATCAAGTAACACCCCCGCGGGATCACCCGCACAGCACCACCACCGAGAACGCCGTCCCCTCCCCGGGGGCGGCGTTCTCTGCGTCCCCCCACCCCACAGCGTCCCGACGCCACGGGTCCGGCGCACCGCGGTCCCCCGGACGACGGTTTCCCTCCACGTCGATGACGGATCCGGTTCTCTCCGCCCGAGATTCCCGAACCAGATCCGTCACCCCGCTCGCGACAGACCACCCCAGCCGCCGACCGGGGCACCGGACGAACGACCCACCACGCGCGGACCGACCCACGTCACCCGCGATGGGAAGTGGAATCGCGCGTCGGAGGTCGGAACGAACGACCCCCGACGCGCGAAAGGACCCGCCACGCGCGAAAGGACTTGAGACGCGCGGAACGACCGACTCCACGGGAGCTGCCGGCGACGAGCCGCGCACAGGTGTCAGGCGTCGAAGCGGGTGCCCGTCGGGTTCGACGGCAGCAGGAACATCACGAACAGCACGAGCGACCCGATGCCGGGCACGACGTGGAGGAACTGCCAGAAGCCGGAGCGGTTCGTGTCGTGCAGCCGACGGGCGCCGAGCGCGAGGGACCCGACCAGCGTCACGACGACCCACAGCACGAACAGGTAGGACCCGACCGGGTTCTCCAGCAGCGGGCTGTCGGGCGTGAACGCCTGCGGCACGAGCTGCAGCACCAGGCCGATCCCCAGCGACGTGATCCACCACCACCAGAACTCCGAGCGCGAGGCCCGTCCGGTGAACACGGTGTACTTCCGCCAGAAGCGCCGGAGCGCCTCGGTGAAGGGCGCACCGACGAAGGGGTCCCGGAGGGCCACACCGCCGGGCTGCGGGCTGTCGTCACTCATGCGCCAACCCAACCACGTGCGGATGAGGGGTTCGCGCCCCCGCACGCACATCGCGCCCCGTCAGGACGGGGCGCGATGTGCGGAGCGGGGCGCGATCCACGAGGGATCACCGTCGGGCCCTACACGAGCGAGTCGCGCCAGGCCGCGTGCAGCTGGGCGAAGCGCCCCGTGCCCGCGATGAGGTCGGCCGGCGTGCCGTCCTCGACGATCATCCCGTGCTCCATCACGAGCACCCGGTGGGCGATCGCGACGGTGGACAGCCGGTGCGCGATGATCACGGCGGTGCGGTCGGCGAGCAGGGTCTCGAGGCCCTCCTGCACCAGCCGCTCCGACGGGATGTCGAGCGACGCTGTGGCCTCGTCGAGGATGAGCACCTTCGGGTCCGCGATGAACGCCCGCGCGAACGAGAGCAGCTGGCGCTGGCCCGCGGACACACGACCGCCGCGCTTGTTCACGTCGGTGTCGTACCCGTCGGGCAGCGCCATGATGAACTCGTGTGCGCCGACCGCCTTGGCAGAGGACTCGATCTCGGCCCGCGACGCCCCGGGCTTGCCGAGCGCGATGTTGTCCGCGACGGTGCCGGAGAACAAGTAGGCCTCTTGTGTGACCATGACGATCGCGCGGCGCATGTCGTTCGTGTCGAGGTCACGCAGGTCCACGCCGTCGAGCTGCACCGAGCCCTGGGTCGGGTCGTAGAAGCGCGCCATGAGCTTGGCGAGCGTCGACTTGCCCGCACCCGTCGACCCGACCAGCGCGATCGTCTGCCCGGACGGGATGTGCAGGTCGAACGCCGGCAGCACGACCTTGCCCTTGTTGTAGGCGAACACGACGTCGTCGAAGTCCATCTTGCCGCGGGCGTCGGCCAGCTTGGTCGGCTTCGCGGGGTCCGGCACGCTCGGACGTTCCTCGAGCACGCCGGAGATCTTCTCCATCGCGGCCGAGGCCGACTGGTACCCGTTGTAGAACATCGCGAGTTCCTGCGCCGGGTCGAAGAAGCGCTTGGCGTACAGCGCGACCGCGAGCAGCGCACCGACCTCGAGCGTCCCGCCGACGACCCGGAAGCCACCGACGATGACGACCGCGGCGAGCGTGGCGTTGCCGATGAGCACGAGCACCGGGTCGAAGGTCCCGAACAGGTTGAACACCTTCGTGTTCGAGACCCGGTAGTCCTCGACGAACCCGCCGTACTCGTCCCGGTTGCGGGACTCCTTGCGGAAGGCCTGCACCGCGCGGATGCCCGTCATGGTCTCGACGAAGTGCACGATGACGCGCGCCGAGGCCACCCGGGTGGCACGGAACAGCGTCTGCGAGTTCGTCTGGAACCAGCGGATCAGGAACCACAGCGGCACGAGTGACACCGCGAGCACCAGGCCCGAGGTCGGGTCGAGTACCACGAGCGCCACCGCGGTGAATGCCATGTAGAGCACGCCCTGGATGAGCTGGTTCAGCCCGGAGTCGAGGAGCTCGCGGATGGAGTCCAGGTCACTCGTCTGGCGCGAGATGATCCGACCGGACGTGTAGGTCTCGTGGAACTCGAGCGACAGCCGCTGCGTGTGCAGGAACACCCGCTTGCGCAGGTCGAACAGGATCGCCTGGCTGATCCGGGCCGCGAGCACGGTGTACCACGCGGTCAGGACGGCACCGAGGACCGCGACGACGATGTACGTCGCCACGACCGCGAACGCCGGCACCCAGTCGTTCTGGTCCAGGACCGCCGGCAGGGCGTTGTCGATGCCCCACGCGATGAGCGCCGGACCGGCGACGGTGCCGGCGGTCGAGACGACCACGACGACCCCAAGCAGGACCAGGCGCGCCTTCAGCGGTGCGGCGAGGGACCCGAGCAGGGCGAGGGACCGGCGCCGCAGGCGCTTGCTCTCCGCCTTGGTGAAGTCCTCGCGCTCCTCGCCGCGCACCCCGAGCGTGGTGATGGATGCGGTCACCGGTGCGGAAGTCTGCGAGGCCTCCGTGGTGTCGTCGACGGCAGCCGTGCCTCCAGGCAGGTTCTGATCAGTCTGCTGGCTCATGCCATCGCCTCCTCTCGTGCGGTCGCGTCGTCGTCGTCGAGCGACGAGATGACGTAGCGGTAGTGGTCGTTCGTGGCCATCAGCTCCGAGTGGGTGCCGACGGCCGTGATGACGCCGTTCTCCATGAGCGCGACGCGGTCCGCGAGCGTGACCGTCGACGGACGGTGCGCCACGATGAGCGACGTCGTCTCGGCGAGGACCCGGCGCAGGCCGGCCTCGACCCGGGCCTCGGTGTCGACGTCGAGCGCCGACAGCGGGTCGTCGAGGACGAGCACCGAGGGCCGCGCGGCGATCGCACGGGCGAGCGCCAGCCGCTGCCGCTGCCCGCCGGAGAGGGACAGGCCCTCTTCCCCGACGCGGGTGTCGACGCCGTCGGGCAGGTCGTCCACGAAGGACGCCTGCGCGATGTCGAGCGCCTCGCGCATCAGCGCCTCGGCCTCGTCACCCGTCACGTCCGGGCGACCGAGCAGCACGTTCTGCCGCACGGTCGTCGAGAACAGCGTGGCGTCCTCGAAGGCGACGCCGACGTGGCGCCGCAGTTCCTCGCGGGTGAGGTCGCGGATGTCGACGCCGTCGATCGTGACCGAGCCGCCGGTCACGTCGTACAGCCGGGGCACGAGCGAGAGCAGCGTGGTCTTGCCGCAGCCGGTCAGACCGACCAGTGCCATCGTCTCGCCGGGCTCGAGCCGCAGTTCGACCCCGTTGATCAGGTCCGGGTACTGCGCGGCGGAGTCCTGGTAGCGGAAGTGCACGCCGTTGAAGGCGAGTGCCCCGTGCGGCTCGGCGATCGTCTTCGGGTGCTCGGGGTCCGTGATCGTGTTCTCGGAGTCCATGACCTCGAAGAAGCGGTCGACCGCGGTGCGCGTGTCGAACGTCATCGAGAGCAGGAAGCCGATCGACTCGATCGGGAAGCGGAGCACCGTCGCGGTGGCGAAGAACGCGAACAGCTGGCCGACGGTCATCTCGCCCTGCGACGCCAGCCAGATGCCGGCGAGCAGGCAGAGCGCGAACGCGACGTCCGGCACGAGCAGCAGCCACAGCCAGATGCTCGCGACGGCCTTCGCCTTCTTGATCTCGGTGCCGCGGAGGGCCTCGGCCTGCTCGCTGAACTCCTCGAGCTTGTAGCCGCCACGACCGAACGCCTTGAGCACGCGGATGCCGTGCACCGACTGCTCGACGCTCGTCGCGAGGTCACCGACCTGGTCCTGGCTGCGGCGCGCGACGACGGAGTACCGACGTTCGAACAGCAGCCCGTTGATCCACAGCGGGATCGACGCGATCAGGAAGATCAGGCCGAGCAGCCACCCGAAGGTGAACAGCACGACGAACCCGACGACGATCGTCACGAGGTTCACGACGAGCAGCACGACGCCGAACGCCAGCCACCGCCGGATCAGGGACAGGTCGGACACGGACCGGGACAGCAGCTGCCCGGACTCCCACCGGTCGTGGAACGCGACCGGCAGGTCCTGCAGCTTGGCGTACAGCGAGTTCCGCATGCTGGTCTCGATGCGGGTCGACGGACGCATCACCAGCCGGCGGCGCGAGGCGATGAAGAAGGCCTCGAGCACACCGAGGGCGAGCACACCGAGCCCGGCGGGCCAGATCTGCGACGAGTCCTTCGACGACATCGGGCCGTCGACGAGCCACTGCAGCACGTAGGGGATGGCGAGCGCCACCAGGGAGGCACCCATCGCGGCGGCCATGCCGGCGATGATGCGGCCCTGGTAGGGCTTCACGTAGGGGTGGATCCGCGCGATCGCGCGGAAGGTGGACGGGCGCGCCGTGGTGGGCGACTTGGACATGCGTTGCGTCCTCATGCGTCAGCCGGGTACCCCGGGTCGGGCCGTCCGAGCGCCGCCCTGGTGGGGGCGTCGCCGGTCCGGCACCGGCCTGGAGGCTCGGTGTGCGTTGCGTGGTCATCATCGGCCGGGCGCGTGGTCGCGCCTCCGCCGTCACGCGTGTGACGTCGGTCGGGCCGGAGGGCACCGGGGGACTCGTCGTCCCTCGGGGATCCTGCGGGTGGTACGCGTCGTCGTGGTTGCAGCGACGCGCGGCCGTGGGAACGGCCTGACTAGACGGCGGCCGCCACTCGTCGTCGCGGCGCGGGAGTGGTCCCACGTGCGGGAGTGGTCCCCACGGCGGACGCCAGACCTGCACGGGCGGGCGTCGCCTCGGATCGGGTCATGTCGTCCATCGTCACTCCAGTCGTCGTCATCGTCACCGTTGTGTCCGCGGTGCCACCGACCCCTGGGGGCCGTCGGCGGTGCTGTCGCGGAGCCTTACAGGATATTCAGAGGGACTCCGCAGCGCAATGGGGTGCCACGATTTGTTCACTTCAGTGGAAGAAGTGCCGCTCCCCGGTGAAGTACATGGTGACGCCGGCAGCCGAGGCCGCGGCGATCACTTCTTCGTCGCGGACGCTGCCGCCGGGCTGCGCGACCGCGCGGACCCCGGCGTCGAGCAGCACCTGCAGGCCGTCCGCGAACGGGAAGAACGCGTCCGAGGCCGCGACCGACCCGGCAGCACGGTCACCGGCCCGGTTCACCGCGAGGTGGCAGGAGTCGACGCGGTTGACCTGGCCCATGCCGACCCCGACGCTCGCGCCGGCGTTCGCGAGCAGGATGCCGTTCGACTTCACCGCGCGGCTCGCCTTCCACGCGAAGGCGAGGTCCGCCAGGGTGGCATCGTCGGCGGGCTCCCCCGCGACGAGGTCCCACGTGGACTGGTCGAAGGCCGTGAAGCGGTCGGCGTCCTGCACGAGGAAGCCACCGGAGATCTGCTTGACCTCGCGCGGAGCCAGGGCGAAGTCGGCGGGCAGCGTGAGCAGGCGGATGTTCTTCTTCCGCGACAGGATCTCGAGCGCCTCGGGGTCGAAGCCCGGGGCGACGACGACCTCGGTGAAGATGTCCTTCACGGTCTCGGCCATCGCCACGGTGACGGGACGGTTGGCGGCGATGACCCCGCCGAACGCCGACAGCGGGTCGCAGGCGTGGGCGGCGGCGTGCGCGGAGGCGATCGGGTCGACCGCGTCAGCAGCCCCCACCGCGATGCCGCAGGGGTTGGCGTGCTTGATGATCGCCACGGCCGGCTCGGCGAAGTCGAACGCGGCTCGGACGGCCGCGTCGGCGTCGACGTAGTTGTTGTACGACATCTCCTTGCCGTGCAGCTGCGTCGCCTGCGCGATGCCTGTGCCACCGGCCTGCGTGTAGAGCGCAGCGGCCTGGTGGGCGTTCTCGCCGTAGCGGAGCGTCGCCGCGAGGTCGGCGCCGAACGACAGGTGCGACTCGAACGACCCGGGCGTCTCGAGGTCGTGTCCGATCGACTCGCCCTCGACCACGTCGGACGCGAAGTACGACGCCACGGCGGTGTCGTACGCGGCCGTGTGCGCGAAGGCCTGCGCGGCGAGGCGCTTGCGCAGCGCGAGCGTGGTGCCACCGGCGCGGACGGCCTCGACCACCTCGGCGTAGGACGACGGCGACACGACGATCGCGACGTTCGGGTGGTTCTTCGCGGACGCGCGGACCATCGCCGGGCCGCCGATGTCGACGTTCTCGACGACCGTCGCGGTGTCGGCACCGGACGCCACCGTCTCGACGAACGGGTACAGGTTCACCACGACGAGCTCGAAGGCCGCGATGCCGAGGTCGGCGAGCTGCTGCTCGTGCGACTCGAGCCGCAGGTCGGCGAGGAGCCCGGCGTGCACGGCGGGGTGCAGGGTCTTCACACGGCCGTCGAGCGACTCCGGGAACCCGGTCACGCTCGCCACGTCGGTGACCGGGTAGCCGGCGTCGCGGATGGTCTGCGCCGTGGACCCGGTCGACACGAGCTCCACGCCGCTGTCGGCCAGGGCGCCGGCGAGCTCGAGCAGGCCGGACTTGTCGCTCACGGAGATGAGGGCACGCCGCACGGGGACGACGTCCCGGTCGCGGTAGAGGCTGGGGTCGGCTGCGTGCACGCTCATGCGCTCGTGGTGCCCTTCAGGTCGGTGGTGCCGGTGGCGATGTCGAGGATGGTCTGGATGAGCAGGCGGCGCTCGACCGGCTTGATGCGGTCGTGCAGCGTCGACTCGGAGTCGCCCGGCAGCACCGGGACGCGCTCCTGGGCCAGGATCGGGCCGCTGTCGACGCCGTCGTCGACCTTGATGACGCTGGCGCCGGTCTCGGTGACCCCCGCGGCGAGGGCGTCCCGCACACCGTGCGCCCCGGGGAACTCGGGCAGGTACGCGGGGTGGGTGTTGATGATCCCGGGGCCGAACTCGGACACGACGGACGGGGGCAGCAGGCGCATCAACCCCGAGAGCACGAGGAGGTCGGGCGACCAGGGCCGGATCTGCTCGGCGAGCGCCTGGCCCCACTCGGCGCGGGAGTCGTACCGCGCGAACGGCACCGAGAACGTGGGGATCGAGTACTCCTCGCCCAGGCCGAGTCCGTCGGCGTCGCGGTCGGCACCGATCGCGACGACGCGGGCGGGGTAGTCGGCGTGCCGGGTCGCCTCGAGCAGGGCCCGGAGGTTCGAGCCGGCACCGGAGATCAGGACGACCAGTTCGAGCACGTCCACCAGCCTAGCGGCGGGGTGCGCCGTGCGACGCCGTCAGCGGTCGCCCTGTGGACGGCGCCACCAGGGCAGCTCCTCGTCCGGCACCTGGTCGGTCTGGTCCCAGCGCTTCGTCGGACGGGTCGGAGCGGATGATGCCGTCGGGGTCGCCGGGGTCGCCGCCTGCTCGTCGACGTCGTCGCGTCCGGCGACGAACTCCTCGGTGCTCCAGGGGAACGCGGGCTGCTGGTCACGGGCCCCCGCCGCTTCGGGCGCCTCGGGGCGGTGCCGGTCCGGGCGGTCGTCCGGGGCACTGTCGACGCGTTCGGCATCGGCTCCGGTCACGCGGTCGCGCAGGCCCCCAGCACGCTCGCGCAGGCCGTTCGCCCGGCTCTTCAGCCCGTCGGCCCGTTGCACGAGGCCGTCGGCTCGCTGCCGCAGCCCGCCCGCGCGCTGCTTGAGCCCGCCGGCACGGTCGCGCACACCGTCGGCAGCACCGCGGAGCCGGTCACGCATGCCCCCGGCGCGATCGGCCGTGTCCGCGGGGACGTCGGCGACGCCGCCGGTCCGCGCCCAGTCCGGCAGCTCGACGTCGTGGTCCGTGTCCTGCTCCGGCCGGGAGGCTCGTGGTGCGTCCGCCCCGCTGCCTGCGTGGTGCGCCTCCTCGACCACGAAGCGGTGCACGTCGGTGATGCGCCCGGCGCCGGCGCGCTCGAGGGCGTCGAGGAGCGAGCCCTCTGCTGTGGAGTCCGCGGGCTCGTCGCTCTCGTGCCAGCGCTCGCGGGTCCAGGAGCGCTCGGGCAGCCGGACGAGGTCCTGCCCGACGGCGAGGGCGACGACCGCTGGCACGCCGACCTCGAGCGCGGCGAAGGCCCCGACGACCAGGGCGTGGGGTCCCACGTCGGCGAGACGACCGGGTCCGAACGACCCGGACGACACCCACGCGACCGCACCCGTCAGCACCCCGGCGACGATGCCGGTGGCCACACCCGCGAGTGCACGGTGCAGGGCGCTGTCGGCGGACCCGAGCGCGCGGACGAGCCGCGGACGCATGAGGCCGCCGGCCGCGAAGCCCGCCAGCACCGGCACGAGGACCCAGAGCAGGCCGAAGGTGTGCCCGGACGCCGGCAGCGCGCCGAACACGGGCAGGCCGGGGATCGGGCCGAGGGCGGTGCCGATCGGCGAGACGCTCGACCCGGTGCCGATGGCGAAGCCCGGACCGACGAGCCACGCGGTGGCCCACCCGACGAAGTCCGGCAGGAACGCGAGCTGCCCGACGGTCAGCGCGATGCCGCCGAGGAGTCCGGCGTGCGAGCGTTCGTAGAGCGTGATGACCTCGGCGAAGGACCCGAGGAGCAGGAAGCCGACCAGGACCCCGGCCGCGGCCACCACGCACGCGGTGGCGGTGGTGCCGGCACGGAGCCCGAAACCGACGACCGCGCGCCAGACGACGGGAACCCGGTCGAGCTGGTCGAGCACGCGGGCCGTGACGGGGTCGGGGTCGAGCCCGCGGCGCCGGCGGCAGACCTCGGCCGCGACGAGCGCCGGGATCCCGAACCACAGCGCGGGGAACACGATCGCCTGCCACACGCTCGGCCGGGTCGCGGCGGAGGTCGAGGACAGGGCCAGTCCGAGTCCGAGCAGGGCGACCACGGCCGTGCCGACGAGCACCCCGGTCACGCGGTGCTCCGTCTCGGCGAAGCGTCGGCCGGCCCGGGCGCCGAGCCAGACCGTCACGACCGCGAAGCCGAGCGCCGCGAGCGTCACCGGGATCGGGGCCGCGGCGCCGCTCACCCCGGAGGCCTTCGCGACCGTCGACCCCAGCACGAACGTCACGTCGACGCCGTGCCCGACGAGCCACACGCTGCCAGCGGCCTTCCAGAAGACGTCCCAGTCGACCTGCAGGCCGTACTCGAACCCCCAGAGCAGCGTGAGCGGCACCAGCGCGATGCCGACGCCCACGCCGACCGTCACGAGCGCCTCGACGGCGGCGAGCAGAGCGGTTCCCAGGCGGTTCATCGCAGCGAGGATACGTGCCCCGCCGGGCAGGTCGGCGATGCCGCGCGGCTCCTGTGGAGAGTCAGCAGCGCGAGTCCCCGGGAGTCACCGGCGCCGCCGCCGTGCGTGCCCCGTCATCGTCGGGCCCGGAGCCGTCGCGCGGACAGCAGTCCCCCGCCGGTCAGCAGGAACAGCAGGGCCGCACCTCCGGCCAGCGGGAGCCCGGACACGCCGGTGAACGCCAGGCTGCCGTCAGGACCACCCACCGCTCCGCCACCAGCAGGCGGAACCGCACCGGGCTGCGCCGTCGGGGACGGTCGAGCCGGAGACGGCGAGGCGGTCGGAGTCGGAGTGCCGGCACCGGGCGCCGGCACGGCAGCAGGGACGGTCACCTGGACGCTCGCCTGCACCGGGTCCGACGCACCGAACACCCCGTCGGGCGTCGCTTCGACCGCGACCTCGACCGTGCGTGGCTCGTCGACGGGCACCGCGACGACCACGGTCGTGTCCTCGCCGGGAGCCAGGTCGGGCACCGGGGTCGGAGTGACTCCGGGGACGTCGACCTGGACGTCGACGAGTGGCACGTCGCCGGGGTTCGTCACGGTCACGGGGACGTCCACGGTCGTCGCTCCCGCCGCGGGCGTCGCCGGCTCCTCGGCCGCCACCGTCACGGCGGGCTGCTCGACGGGGACCTCGGCGGTCGCGGCGGCCGACGTCACGCCGGTCGTCGTGCCGGAGACGACCGCGGAGGCCGTCGCGGTGTTCCGGACCGAACCAGCGGTCACGTCCGCGGCGGACACCGGGGTGGGCGTGGTGGTGCGGCAGGTGGTGCTGTCCCCGGGGGCGAGCGTGTCCGACTCGCAGACGACGGCGCCAGCGGTGGGGTCGTCGACGGCGACGGACGTCAGTGGCACCTGCCCGGCGTTGGTGGCCGTGAAGGTCCAGCCGACGGCGTCACCCGCACCGAACAGCCCGTTGCCGTCCGCGTCGACGGGGACGGCCCGCTTCGTCAAGGTCAGGCCGGTCGGCAGCGCCGTGTTCGTCACCGTGCACCGCACGGCGTCGCCGACGCCCACCGGGATCGCCGCACGCGTGCCGACGGCGTCGCCCTCGGGCAACGCTCCGCTCCCGCCGGTGCGCGTGCACGACCAGGACGGCGCTGCGTACCGGCTCGGGTCGGTCGTCCCCACCGGACGCTCGGAGAAGGTCAACGGGTTGCCGTCGGCGGACACGAGCACGGTCACGTCACCGGTGGTCGCGGAGCCGTCGGTGCTGCCCGTGGTCGCTGCCGTCGCCACCTGTCGCCCGGCGGCGTCGGACACGGCAACGGAGAACGCGTCGCCGCCGAAGCCGCCGACGAGCTGCTTCGTGACGGACACGCGGGACACGAGGACGCCGAACGCGACCCCCTCGCGCCCACCGCCGACCATGCGCTGCGTGAAGGTCGTCGGGGTGTCGGCCGCGACGATCGCCGTGCCGGTGGGGCTGTCGACCGAGCCGGTGCAGGTCACCGTCGTGGTGCCGATCCCGGTGAAGCCGGCTCCGCAGGCGTTGCCGAGGTCGTCCCCGCCGTCCGCCCGGGTGGTGAGCGAGGTGAACGGCGCGTCCGAGGTCCACGTGATCGACTCGCCCCGCGCGGTGGACTCGGCGTCCGCTCCGACGAGGGACCACCCCTGCACCGGCTGTCCGGCAGCGTCCGTCACGGCGATGTCGGCGAGCGTCGCGGTGGTCGTCGCACGGCCGGTGGTCCCGGTGCGGTCCGCCTGGTACAGCGCCGGGCGGATGGTCGGGTCGACACCGGTGTAGTGGCCTCGGGTGCCGAGGTAGGCGCCACCCCAGGTCGGGAAGGCCTGGGCGGCGACCGGGTACCCGGTGACCGTCATCGTGGCGGCCAACCGGTAGCCGCCGGGCAGGTCGAGGCGCAGCGGCTGCGGGCTCCCCACGGCCGCGGGGTCGACGGAGGACAGGTCGAGCCAGCAGAGCGTGTCCGCGTACCGGCCACTCCCACTCGCCGCGTAGTCGCAGCCGGGTGCAGCCGGTGCCGCGGCGGCAGGCGCGTCGGCTCCTGGTCCCAGACCGAACACCCCGCCGACCACCAGACCGGCGGCGGCCAGGGCCCCCACGAACGACCACGAACGACGACGCACCCTGATCCCCATGGCGAGGACGCTACCCGGGCGGTGACGGCCCGTCCGGCCCGTCCGGCCACGGGAACGACGGGAGGCTCGGTGCCAGCTGGCACCGAGCCTCCCGGCAGTCCCCGTGGGGACGCACACCGCTACTTGGCGGCGACCACCTCGCGCAGCAGCGCGGCGGTCTCGGACGGCGTCTTGCCGACCTTGACACCCGCGGCCTCGAGGGCCTGCTTCTTCGCCTCGGCGGTGCCGGCGGAACCGGACACGATCGCGCCGGCGTGCCCCATCGTCTTGCCCTCCGGCGCGGTGAAGCCCGCGACGTAGCCGACGACCGGCTTGGTGACGTGCGCCTTGATGTACTCGGCCGCACGCTCCTCGGCGTCGCCGCCGATCTCGCCGATCATCACGATGGCCTCGGTCTCGGGGTCGGCCTCGAACGCGGCGAGCGCGTCGATGTGCGTCGTCCCGACGACCGGGTCGCCGCCGATGCCGATGGCGGTCGAGAAGCCCAGGTCACGCAGCTCGTACATCATCTGGTAGGTCAGGGTGCCCGACTTCGAGACGAGGCCGATCGGGCCCTTGCCGGTGATCGTCGCCGGGGTGATGCCGACGAGCGACTCCCCCGGGGTGATGATGCCGGGGCAGTTCGGCCCGATGATGCGGGTCTTCTCCCCGAGGGCCTTGGCGTGCGCCCAGAACTCGGCGGAGTCCTGCACGGGGATGCCCTCGGTGATGACGACGACGAGGGGGACCTCGGCGTCGATGGCCTCCATCACGGCGTCCTTCGCGAACGCCGGCGGGACGAAGACGATCGAGACGTCGGCACCGGTGGTGTCGACGGCCTCGCGCACGGAGCCGAAGACGGGGAGCTCGACGTCGCCGTGGGTCACGGTCGTGCCGGCCTTGCGGGCGTTGACGCCACCGACGACCTGGGTGCCGGCCTTGAGCATGAGGGCGGTGTGCTTGGTGCCTTCGCCGCCGGTGATGCCCTGGACGATGACCTTGGAGTCCTTGGTGAGGAAGATCGACATGGTCAGTCCCTTCAGGCCGCGGCTGCGGCGAGTTCGGCGGCCTTCTCGGCCGCGTCGTCCATGGTCGCGGCGACGGTGACGAGCGGGTGCGCTGCCTCCGCCAGGATCCGTCGGCCCTCTTCCACGTTGTTGCCGTCCAGGCGGACGACGAGCGGCTTGGTGGCCGCGTCGCCGAGGATGCCGAGCGCGGCGACGATGCCGTTCGCGACGGCGTCGCAGGCGGTGATGCCGCCGAAGACGTTCACGAAGACGCTCTTGACCTGCGGGTCGCCGAGGATGACGTCGAGGCCGTTGGCCATCACCTCGGCGGAGGCGCCGCCGCCGATGTCGAGGAAGTTGGCGGGCTTCACGCCGCCGTGGCGCTCACCGGCGTAGGCGACGACGTCGAGCGTCGACATGACGAGCCCCGCACCGTTGCCGATGACGCCGACCTGGCCGTCGAGCTTGACGTAGTTCAGGCCGTGGGCCTTCGCCTTGGCCTCGAGCGGGTCCTCGCTGGCGGTGTCCTCGAGGGCCTTGTGGTTCTCGTGCCGGAAGTCGGCGTTCTCGTCGAGGGTGACCTTGCCGTCGAGCGCGACGATCTGGCCGTCACCCGTGCGGACGAGGGGGTTGACCTCGACGAGGGTGGCGTCCTCGCCTGCGAAGACGTCGTAGAGCTTGACGAAGACGCCCGCGACCTGCATGACGAGGTCCTCGGGGAAGCCGGCCTGGCGCGCGATGGCCTCGCCCGCTTCCTGGTTGATGCCGGTCAGCGGGTTGACCTCGACCCGGGCGAGCGCCTCGGGCTTCTCCACCGCGAGCTGCTCGATCTCCATGCCGCCCTCGACGCTCACGAGCGACAGGTAGGAGCGGTTGGCGCGGTCGAGGAGCACGGAGAAGTAGAACTCCTCGGCGATGTCCGCGCCCTGGGCGACCATGACGCGCTGCACGGTGTGGCCCTTGATGTCGAGGCCGAGGATCGCCTGCGCGTGCTCGAAGGCCTCGTCCGGGGTCTTCGCGACCTTGACGCCGCCGGCCTTGCCGCGGCCGCCGACCTTCACCTGCGCCTTGACGACGACCACGCCGCCGATCTGCTCGGCTGCTGCCTTCGCCTGCTCTGGAGTGTCGGCGATGATGCCCTGCAGCACAGGGACGCCGTAGGACTCGAAGAGGTCCCTGGCCTGGTACTCGAAAAGATCCACGCTGTTCTTCTTCCCGCACGGTGTCGTGCGATCGGCATCGGTCATCCGGTCGCAGCGCTCAGCATCGAGGGTCGCTCGATGTCGAGACAACGGCCGGGACCGAGCCTAGCGGTGGCGGGTGAACGCCGGGTGCGCGGGGCTCCGGCGGCGGTCGAGGCACCCCGGCCAGCGGCCGATGGCCACGACGCGCACCCGTGGCCACGTCGCGCATCCGTGGCCGGCTCGCGCATCGCCGAGGCCGACCGCAAGCAGCCGCTCGGCACGGTGGACCGATGCACGACGCACTCCGTTCCCAGGCCGCCGGCGTCTTCGGGTGGCAGCTCCGCCCGGACCAGCAGACAGTCATCGACGCCGTCCTCGACGGGCGCGACGCCCTGGCCGTGATGCCGACCGGTTCCGGCAAGTCCGCCACGTACCAGGTGGCCGGTCTGGCGCTCGACGGGCTCGTGCTCGTCGTCTCGCCCCTCGTCGCCCTGCAGGAGGACCAGGTCGTCGGCCTCGCGGAGCACCCCGACGCGCCGAGGGCCGTCACGGTGAACGCCACGAAGCGCTCCCGCGACCTGGCCGAGGCATGGGACGCGGTCACGGCGGGCGAGGTCCGCTACGTGTTCCTGGCGCCCGAACAGCTGGCGAAGGAGGACGTGCAGAAGCGGCTCCGCGCAGCCGGGGTCGCCCTGGTCGCCGTCGACGAGGCGCACTGCGTCTCCTCGTGGGGACACGACTTCCGCCCGGACTACCTCGGGCTCGGTGAGGCGATCGAGCGGCTCGGACGCCCGCCGGTCCTCGCGCTCACAGCGACGGGCTCCTCCCCCGTGCGGGACGACGTCGTCGCCCGCCTCGGCATGCGGGACCCGCTGGTGCTCGCCGCCGGGTTCGACCGTCCGGAGCTCCGGCTCGAGGTGCGCCGCCACGAGGACGAGGTCGGCAAGCGTGAGGCCGTCGTCGAGCAGGTCGCCGGGCTCGAGGGCGTCGGCATCGTCTACGTCGCCACGCGCGCCGAGACCCTCGTCTACGCCGACGAGCTCGTCGAGAGCGGACGGGTCGCGCAGCCGTACCACGCCGGTCTCCGGGTGAAGGACCGCGAGCGCGTGCTCGCCGGGTTCCACGACGGGTCCGTCGAGGTCGTCGTCGCCACGAGCGCGTTCGGCATGGGCATCGACAAGGCCGACGTCCGCTTCGTCGTGCACGCCGACGTGCCCGAGTCGGTCGACGCCTACTACCAGGAGGTCGGTCGCGCCGGCCGTGACGGCGACGCCGCCCTCGCGACCCTGCACTACCGTGCCGAGGACCTCGGGCTGCGCCGGTTCTTCGCCGCCGGCAGCCCCGCGCCGAAGTCGCTGCGAGCGGTCTTCGACGCGGTGCCCGTGGACGGCGCGATCGCCCGCTCGGCGCTGGCTGACGCGTCCGGCACGGCCGCCCGCACCGCCGGCCGCGCCGCGAACGCCCTCATCGACGCGGGCGTCCTGGTCGACGGTCACGACGGCATCGCCCGCGCCGACGACGCACCGGCGAGCGCCGCAGCCGCGGCCAGTGCAGCCAAGGAGCGCGCACGCGAGCGGGAGCAGATCGAGGAGTCCCGGATCGCGATGATGCGCCAGTTCGCGGAGACGAACAGCTGCCGTCGCCAGTTCCTGCTCGGGTACTTCGGCGACGAGCTGACCGAGCCCTGCGGCAACTGCGACACCTGCACGTCCGGCACGGCCGAGCAGACGCACGCGGCCGACGGCAGCCACGACGCCGAGTGGCCGCCGGACGCCCCCGTGGAGCACCCGCAGTGGGGCCACGGCACGGTGATGAGCACCGAGGACGACCGGCTGACGGTCTTCTTCGAGTCGGCGGGCTACCGGACCCTCGCCCTGGCCGACGTCGAGGAGCGCGGCCTGCTCGAACGCGTCTGAGCGACGCCCACGGGGGACGCGCGGTCGCTCCACCAGACGGCGGCGACCGCGCTCCACTCCCCCGAGCAGAGGCGAGTGTGCACGGTCATCGTGTCCGCCTGGTGACGTGCCGGTGAACGGTGGTCATCCTGGGCATCCCACCAGTGACGCGGCGTACACAAGAACCCCCACGGAAGGAGCGCAGATGAGCGCGGAACAGAACCAACAGGCACAGGAACGACTGGGCGAGATCCTGGAGGCGCGGGCGTTCGAGCGGTTCTCCGAGGTGTGGGCCGAGGACGTCGTGGACCACGACCCGGGCCCCGACCAGGCCCCCGGCCTCGAGGGCATCGTCGCGTTCTGGCAGGACTTCACGACGGCGTTCCCGGACCTGTCGCTCGAACCGGACCCACTCGTCGTCACCGACGACTTCATCACCGCCGTCTTCACCATCCGTGGCACGCACACCGGTCCGTTCCAGGGCCACGAGCCCACCGGCAAGGCGTTCACGGTGCGCGGCATCCAGGTGTCGAAGTTCCGCGACGGAAAGATCGCCGAGCGCTGGGGCGCCACCGACGAGAAGGGCCTCGCCGAGCAGCTCGGCCTGGCCGCGCACGCCTGACCCCTCCCTGATCCCGATCCACCGAAGGAGAACCACCATGAGCGACCCCGGCATCAGCCCCGTCGACGACTTCGACTCCCAGGCACGCCGCGACGACGACATCGACCGCGAGCACGTCGGCCCGTACGAGGTCGACGAGACCGAGGAGTCCCTCGAGACCGTCACGAACGACGCCGTGGCCGGCGAGACCGTCGAGCCGCAGCCGGGCGACGGCACCGACGACGGCCCCACGGGTGGTGCGCCGCGCGAGGCCTCGGCCGACCTGTGGGAGCACGACGACGACACCGAGCGCCCCGACCTCGGGAACGACCTCGGCACGAAGCCGCTCTGAGCGGCACTCCGGCAAGCTCGCGCGCGATGATGGTGCCGTGAGCAGTGGACGGACGGGAGGCTCGGTGCCGGACGCGCACCGAGCCTCCCGTCCGGTGCGTGGTCGCGACCAGGTCCTGGCCCACGTCCTCGCGGACAGCACGCCGGTCGTGGCCGGTGGCCGCGCCATCCTGCTGCAGATCGCTGACCCGGTGGTCGCGGCCGGCGTCCGCCGGCACTCCGACTTCGCCCGGCGGCCGCAGCAGCGGCTCGCCCACACCCTGATGTACGTGTACGCGGTGGTGATCGGCACACCGTCCGACGCGGCCATGGCGACCGCCTTCGTCAACCGTGCGCACGTGCCGGTGTCCGGCGCGGACGACGTCGACCGGCAGCTCTGGGTGGCGGCGACGCTCTACGACTCCGCACTCCGAGCGCACGACGCCTTCGGCACGCCGGTCTCCGCGGAGCTGGCCCAACGGATGCTCGACGCCTACGCGCCTCTCGGCGTCGCGCTGCGGGTCCCCGAGGCCCGCTGGCCCGACTCGGTCGCCGCCTTCGAGGCCTACTGGGACCGCACCCTCGCGACCCTCCACGTGACCGACGACGCCCGCGGGGTCGTCCGCGACCTGCTGCATCCACGGTTCGCGCCGTTCTGGGTGCGCGCCGCGATGCCGCTCGTCCGGATCGTCACCGTCGGACTGCTACCGGACTCGGTGCGCGCGCAGTACGGCTTCGCCTGGGGCCCTCGCGAGGAACGGCGCTTCCGCCGGACGACGACCGGGCTGCGCCGCGTGCGTGCGGTCGTGCCGGGCCCGCTCCTGCGCCTGCCCGGGCCGCTGCTGATCAGATCGATGCGGCGGATGGCGGACCGACACTGACGAAGTTCTTGTCACACTGACAAGTACCGTGCTACGGTCGAGCCATGGCAGTCGAACTCAGCACCCGGGACAACCGGGGCACCCAGACGACACCGACGTTCTCCACGATGCGGTTCCCCGCTGGTGAAGCCCACGTCAAGGTCGCGGACGACCACACCGACGCGGCAGACCTCACCGAGATCGCGACCCTCCGCGGCGCGAGCGGTGACGACCTGATGATGCTCGGCATGTGGGCCGACGCCGTGCGGCAGCGCGGATCGAAGTCCGTCGCACTCGTCCCCTACCTGCCCGGCGCCCGACAGGACCGCGGCATCCCGTTCGGGGCGAAGGTCTACGCCGACGTCCTCAACGGCTTCGGCATCGACCAGGTCATCGCGTTCGACCCGCACTCGCCGGTCATCGTCGGGCTCATCGAGCACCTGACCGTGGTCACCAGCGAGCGGGTCGTCCGTGACGCCGTGGTCGGCGCTCCCGGCACCGACCAGCGCTACCAGGGCATCATCGCGCCGGACAAGGGCGCGGTCCCCCGGGCCACGGCCGTCGCCGAGGCGTGCGACCTGCCCGTGTACAAGGCCGAGAAGCACCGCAACCCGGACACCGGCAAGCTCGACGGCTTCAGCTGCGAGCCGCTGCCCGACACCGGCCGCTTCCTGGTGGTCGACGACATCTGCGACGGCGGCGGCACCTTCATGGGCCTCGCCGGGTCGACCGGTCTCCGCAAGGACCGCCTCGGCCTCTGGGTCTCGCACGGGGTCTTCTCCGGCCGGGCCACGGCGCTCGCGGAGCACTTCGGCGAGATCGTCACCACCGACTCCTACCCGGCGCAGTCCGGGGTCCCCGGCCTCGTGACCGTGCCACTCACCCCCTTCCTGACGGAGCAGATCCGATGACCGACCAGACCACCACCACCGGCACGACGACCGCGGGCATCGCGCCCCGCATGACCGCGCCGAGCCCCATCGCCCCGCTGCTCGCCGTCGACGGCTACAAGCACTCGCACCGGCAGGTCTACCCCGAGGGCACCACCCGCATCCTGATCAACTGGACGAACCGCTCGAACGCGCACATGCCCGAGTCGACGCACGCCGTGGTCTTCGGGCTGCAGGCCTTCATCCAGCGCACCCTCGTCGAGTCCTGGGCGCCGTTCTTCGCGGCGGACGAGGACCTGGTCTGCGACCTGTTCGAGCAGGCGCTGCAGGGCTACTTCGGCCCGAACCACATCGGCGTCGACCACGTCCGCGCCCTGCACCGGCTCGGGTACCTGCCGCTCGCGATCCGGGCGCTCCCCGAGGGCACCCTCGCCCCGATCGGCGTCGCGACCCTGACCGTCGAGAACACCGTCGACGCGTTCTTCTGGCTGCCGAACTACATCGAGACCGCACTGTCGGCGTCGATCTGGCACCCGTCCACCGTCGCCACGAAGGCGCTGGAGTACCGCGACCTGATGGAGGACTGGGCAGCCCGCACGGGCGCCGTCCCCGAGGGCATCGACTTCGCAGCGCACGACTTCTCGTTCCGCGGCCAGTCGAGCATCGAGTCCGCCGCCGCCGGTGGCGCTGGCCACCTGCTCTCCTTCCTCGGCACCGACTCGATGCCGACGCTCGACTTCGTCGACCGCTACTACCCGGGCGAGAACGGGATGGTCGCCGCGAGCGTCCCCGCCACCGAGCACAGCGTGATGTGCGTGCGCGGGGCCGAGGGCGAGCTCGCGACCTTCGAGCAGATCCTCGACGTCTACCCGACGGGCATCGTGTCCGCGGTCAGCGACGGCTTCGACCTGTTCAAGGTCCTCACCGAGACGCTCCCGCAGCTCAAGGACCGCATCACGGCCCGCGACGGCAAGCTGGTCATCCGCCCCGACTCCGGCGACCCGGTCGACATCGTCACCGGCACCGTGCACGACGTCGACGAGGCCGCCCTGACCGACCCGGCGCGCAGCCACGAGGAGAAGGGCGTCGTCGAGCTGCTCGACGAGCTGTTCGGCCACACCGTCAACGCGCAGGGCTTCAAGGTCCTCGACCAGCACATCGGTGTCATCTACGGCGACAGCATCACCCTCGACCGAGCCCGCCGCATCTACGAGCGCCTGGCCGCCAAGGGGTACTCGAGCGACAACATCGTGCTCGGCATCGGGTCGTACACGTACCAGTACATGACCCGCGATAACCTCGGCAGCGCGGTCAAGGCGACCTGGGCCCTGGTCGACGGCGAGCCGGTCGACATCCAGAAGGACCCGAAGACCGGCAGCGGCAAGAAGAGCGCGAAGGGCCGCATCGCCCTGCACCGCGACGCGACCGGCGAGATCCGCCAGACCGACCAGGCGAGCGCCGCGGACGAGGAGACGAGCCTGCTGCAGCCGGTCTGGGTCGACGGTCGGTTCCTCGTGCACCAGTCCTTCGCGGACGTCCGCGAGACGCTCCGACGCGAGCGTACGGAGCGCGCGGCACGACGGGCGGCGGCGTCGGCGTGACCGACCCGTCGGCGACCCGCGACCAGCCGCTCATCGCGATCGACGTCGTCCCGATGTCCTTCACGACGGGCGGCGGGCTGCGGGTCGCCACCGCGCGTCGGCAGTACGACCCGTACGCCGGCCAGGAGGCTCTCCCCGGCGTGCTCCTGGATCCTGCGGAACTCCTGGTGGACGCAGCACGGCGGGCGCTCGAGACCAAGACCGGGATCGGCCGGCCGGCGGTCCGGCACCTCGCGCAGATCGGGGCGTTCGACGGACCCGACCGTGACCCCCGCAGTGCGGCGATCAGCATCGCGTTCGTCGCGGTGGTGGACGTCCCGGACGAGGCGTCCGGTGGCCCTGCTGGTGACCCGTCCCCGGTCTGGCGCGATCCCACCGGGGCCGAGCCGAGCCTCCCGTTCGACCACGACCGGATCATCCAGGCCGCCGTCGACGACGTGCGAACCCGACTGTGGCGCGACCTGCCGCTGACCCGCGCCCTCCTGGGCCCGCGGTTCACGACGGCGGACGCGTCCCGGCTGCAGGCCGCGCTGGTCGGCGCGGCTCCGGACCCCGGCAACCTCAACCGGGCGCTGCGGACGAACCCGGCACTCGAGCGGATGACGGAACCGTCGTCGACCGGCTCGCGCGGCGGACGTCCCCCGGCCGTCTGGACGTGGACGGACTGAGGCGGGTTGGCTGGGGACATGGCCTCTGCTCCGCTCTCCGGTGACACCTCGTTCGCGTTCCCCGAGTTCGACGACCCGCCCGCATCGCCCTTCGACGTCGCCCGCGCGTGGCTCGCCGGAGCCGAGGAGGACGACATCGCCGAACCGCTCTCGATGACCCTGGCGACCGCCGCCGACGGGATCGTCACCGCCAGGACCGTCGACGTGAAGACGATCGACGACCGCGGCCTGCTGTTCGGGACCTCGAGCGAGAGCCCCAAGGGCCGCCAGCTCGCAGCGAACCCCGCCGCAGCGCTCCAGGTCTACTGGCGCGAGACGATGCAGCAGCTCCGCTTCGAGGGGGTCGTCGTGCGCCTGTCGGACGCCGAGTCGGACGAGCTGTTCGCCGCCCGGTCGCCGAAGTCACGCGCGGCGACCGCCGTTGCCGCGCAGTCCGCGCCGCTCGAGGGCACCGTGCAGGACCTCATCGACGACGCGAACGCCCTGCTCGAGGACGCCGGCGACGACGTGCCGCGGCCGGAGTCGTGGGCGGCGTGGCGCCTCGAGCCGGTGTCGGTCGAGTTCTGGCACGGCAGCCGCGACCGGATGCACCGGCGGCTGCAGTACCGGTCGACGGACGACGGTTGGACGTCGAGCGTGCTGCAGCCCTGACGCGGGTGCGGGTCGTCGGGTCGTCGGGTCGTCTTCTTGCCGGTAGGCGCGCTCGGCGGACACGACGGGAGGGCGCTGGTTCGCTGAGTGCATCACGGCGGGCCGGTGGGTCTGCCCCTGGCCCGAGGAGCACCATGCGTGACGACCGCGACGTCGACGACTCCACCTCCGAACAGCGCGAGGAGGACGCCCCAGCACGCCCCACGCTGCAGCTGTACGGCGCCGAGTTCTTCGGCACGTTCCTGCTCGTCTTCGGCGGGGTCGGCACCGCACTCTTCGCCGCGGCGTTCCCTGATGCCGGCAACGCCCTCGGGGTCGGGTACCTCGGTGTCGCGCTCGCGTTCGGCCTGACGCTCGTCGCGGGGATCAGCGCCGTCGGGCACATCTCCGGCGGCCACTTCAACCCGGCGGTGACGCTCGGGCTGTGGGTCGCGGGCCGCACCGACGCCCGGCACCTGGTGGGGTACTGGGTCGCGCAGGTCCTCGGCGGCGTCGTGGCGACGAGCATCCTGGCGGCGGTCCTGGCCGGCAAGCCGGGAGCCTTCTCCGCCGCACGGGACAGCGGCTTCGCGTCCAACGGCTTCGGGTCGGCCTCGCCCGGCGGCTACGGGCTGTGGTCCGTCCTGCTCATCGAGGTCGTGCTCACGGCGGTGTTCCTCGGGGTCATCCTGTCCGTGACCGCGAAGCCGGAGTACCGCGCACTCGCCCCGATCGCGATCGGCCTGACGCTGACGCTGATCCACCTCGTCTCGATCCCTGTCAGCAACACGTCGGTGAACCCGGCGCGGTCGATCGCCGCCGCGGTGTACGGCGGCGGGGAACCGCTCGGGCAGCTGTGGCTGTTCATCGTCGCGCCGCTCGTGGGTGCCGCGATCGCGGGCGTCGTCGTGCGGTTCGGCAGTGGGCGCGCGGTCCGGTAGCACCGCGGCTGCGTCACCGTCGCCGCACGTCCCTGGTGGTTCGGGCCGGACTCGCACAACCGGAATCGGCTCGCGCCGCGGACGTCCGTGGTGCGAGCCGACTTCGGTTGTGCGGCACCGACCCGCGCCACGGCCCGTGACCACCCCGTGTCGTAGTGTCGACGGATGGGGCAAGACACGTCGTCCGTGAACGTCCGGGCCGCCGTGCCCGAGGACGCCGAGGCCATCGCCACCGTGCACGTCCGCGCGTGGCAGGAGGCCTACGCGCACCTGCTCCCGGCGGCGTTCCTCGAGGCGCTCGACCCGCGCGACCGTCTGGAGCGGTGGCGCCGGATCATCGACGAACCGACGGTCGCCGTGTGCGTCGCCGAGGTGGACGCAGCCGTCGTCGGATGGGCGACCGCGGGCCCAGGACGCGAAGCCGACGCCGTCCGCCCCCTGGAACTCGAGGGCATCTACGTCCTCGCTGGTGCCCACGGTTCGGGTGCGGGGCAGGGACTGCTCGATGCCGTGCTCGGCGACCGTCCGGCGTTCCTCTGGGTGGCCGAGCACAACCCGCGCGCCGAGGCCTTCTACCGTCGCAACGGGTTCCGCCGGGACGGCACGGTCAAGCACGAGCCCGTGGCCCAGCACTCGATCACGGCCGTGCGGATGGTGCGCTAGAGCTTCTCGATCGGGGCGATCTTGATGAGCAGCTTCTTGCGCCCCGCGGCGTCGAACGCGATCTCGGCGATGCGCTTGGCGCCCTGGCCGGTCACCGCTCCGACGGTGCCCTCGCCGAAGTCGACGTGCTTGATGCGGTCGCCGGCTGCCAGCTCCATGTCGCCGTTGTCGCGGACCTGCCCGGACACCCGGTTCGCCCACTCGGTCTTCGGTCGGGTCTTCGCCGCTGCGGCCGCGCGGTCGTAGGAACCGCTGCCCCAGCCGCCGCCACCGCGGTACCCACCGCCGCCGGTGCCACCGCCACCACTGAAGCCACCGTCGCGCTTGGCGTTCAGGGCACGGGGCTGCGTCCCACCGCGGCTGTTCGCCATGCCAGGAGACTGCTTCCACTCGATGAGCCCCTCGGGGATCTCCTGCAGGAAGCGGGAGGGCATCGCCACGTTCACGTCGCCGAACTGCGCGCGGGTCATCGCCAGCGACAGGAACAGGGACTTCTTGGCGCGGGTGATGCCGACGTAGAACAGCCGGCGTTCCTCGGCGGGCCCGCCGGGCTCGTTCGCGGACATCCGGTGCGGCAGCAGGTCCTCTTCGATGCCGGTCAGGAAGACGGCGTCGTACTCCAGGCCCTTGGCGGTGTGCAGCGTCATGAGGGACACCGTCCCGGACGAGTCGTCGAGCTCGTCCGCCGCCGCGACCAGCGAGACCTCGGTCAGGAAGTCGCTCAGGGTGCCGTCCGGGTTGTTCTTCTGGAACTCCCGCGTCACGGCCACGAGCTCGTCGATGTTGTCGGCACGGGCGGAGTCCTGCGCGTCCGGCGACTTCCGGAGCTGCTCGAGGAGCCCCGAGCCGTCCATCAGCTGGGTCAGGGTGTCCACGACGGGCTGCTCGGTGGCCTTCGCAGAGACCTCGTCGAGCAGCGCCGCGAACGCCGTGATCGCGTTCCGCACCTTCGGGCCGAACCCGAGTTCGTCGGCGTGCCGGAGCGACTCGCGCATCGAGACGTCGTGGTCGTCGGCGTAGCGCTGCAGGGTGGTCTCGGTGACCGACCCGATCCCGCGCTTCGGCACGTTCAGCACGCGCCGGAGCGCCAGCGGGTCGGCGGGGTTAGCGACAGTGATCAGGTACGCCATGGCGTCCTTGATCTCCGCACGCTCGTAGAACTTCGTGCCGCCCAGCACCCGGTACGGGATCGCCGACCGGATGAAGATCTCCTCCAGCGCACGCGTCTGCGAGTTCGTCCGGTAGAACACCGCCATGTCGCGGTAGTCCGTGCCGTCGTCGTGCAGCCGCTGGATCTCGTCGGCGACGAACTGGGCCTCGTCGTGCCCGGTGTAGCCCGTGAACCCGACGATCTTGTCGCCGGCGCCGACCTCGGTAAACAGGTTCTTCACCTGGCGGTCGAAGTTGTTGGCGATGACGGCGTTGGCGGCGTCGAGGATGTTCTGCGTCGAGCGGTAGTTCTGCTCGAGCAGGATGACCTTCGAGTTCGGGAAGTCCCGCTCGAACTCGACGATGTTGCGGATGTCGGCCCCGCGGAACGCGTAGATCGACTGGTCCGAGTCACCGACGACGGTCAGGGACGCCCCGGCGATCGAGCCGTCGGTCTCGCGCATCCTGGCGACGTGCTGGCCCTCGTCCTCGAGCCGGTCGACCTGTTCCACCGGCACCGGTCGGGTGAGCTCGCGGATCAGGGAGTACTGCGCGTGGTTGGTGTCCTGGTACTCGTCGACCAGGATGAAGCGGAAGCGGCGCTGGTAGAGCGCGGCGACCTCGGGGAAGGCCCGGAACAGGAACACCGTCTGCCCGATGAGGTCGTCGAAGTCGAAGGCGTTCGCGCGCCGCAGGTCGTTCGTGTACCGACGGAAGACCTCGGTGAACATGACTTCCTGCGGGTCGTTCGCGTTGATGTTGCGCGCGTACGAGTCGACGTCCTGCAGTTCGTTCTTGAGCTTCGAGATCTTCGACGCCGCAGCCCCGACGGTCAGCCCGAGGGTGTCCGCTTCGAGGTCCTTGATGATCCGCTTGAGCAGGGCCCGCGAGTCGGCCGAGTCGTAGATCGTGAACGACTGCGGGAACCCGAAGCGCTCGGCTTCGCGCCGCAGGATCCGGACGCAGGCGGAGTGGAACGTGGAGATCCACATGCCCTCCGACGCCTGCCCGACGAGCGCGCGGACACGCTCGCGCATCTCGGCGGCGGCCTTGTTCGTGAAGGTGATCGCGAGGATCTGCGAGGGCCAGGCCTCACGGTTCGCCAGCAGCAGCGCGATGCGCCGCGTGAGCACACTCGTCTTGCCGGAACCGGCTCCGGCGACGATGAGCAGCGATTCGCCGCGGTACTCGACCGCTTCCTTCTGCTGGGGGTTCAGACCGGCGGTGAACGGGTCTTCGTAGGCGCGGGCCCCGGCGCCCGGCTCGGGCGTCGAGTCGAATGGGTCGAGCACGATCGTCATGTCCGGAACAGTCTAGGCGCGCCCCCCGACAGCCGCCCGCGCCCGCACGGCGAGGTCCGTGTGGTCGGCGAACACCCCGTCGACCCCGGTGCGGATGACCGACGTGTACCACCGCTCCCAGTCCCCGAAGCCGGCGACCTCTCCACCTCGCCGCAGCGGCGCCGGCAGGAACCGGTTCTCCGGCCGCAGGGTCCACGTGAACACCTGGAGCCCGGCGGCGTGCGCCCGCTCGACGACGTCCGACCGGACGGGCCGCGGGTCGTCGAGCGCCACCGCGTCCACCCCGGCCATCAGTGTCCGCAGGTCGACGCTGATGCCGTTGAACTGCTCGGCCAGCGCCCGGAGTGCGGTGTCCGTGCGCTCGTCCGCGAAGGTGGGGGCCGTCGATCCGTGGGCGGCGACCTCGTCCGCGGCGCTGCCACGGGCCTCCTGGAGGTAGACGAGCCGACCACCGCCGCCCCGCGAGCCGAGGTCGCGGAGCACGGTCTTCTCGAAGCTCTCGACGGTGAGCCGGTCGTCGCCGCTCCACCCGGCCGCGGCGAGCGCGTCGCCGACCAGGGACGCCATCGGCAGCCCGGCCTGGTCGAAGTACGTGGCGTGCTTGACCTCGGCGACCAGCCCGACCGGACGAGGGGCGTCGTCCAACAGGGCGAGCAGGTCCTCCAGTCGGAGGATGGGGTCCTCGCCGTCATGTGCGGCCGATCCCGGGCGGAGCTCCGGCAGGCGCTCTCGGGTCCGGAGGGTCCGGAGTTCGTCCCAGGTGAAGTCCTCGGTGAACCAGCCGGTCAGCCGGGTGCCCTCCACCGTCTTGGTCGTGCGACGGTCGGCGAACTCGCCGTGGGACGCGACGTCGGTGGTGCCCGAGATCTCGTTCTCGTGCCGGAGCACCAGGACGCCGTCCTTCGTGGGCACGAGGTCCGGTTCGATGGCATCGGCGCCGAGCTCGATCGCGAGTTCGTACGCACTCCGGGAGTGCTCGGGCCGGTACCCGCAGGCACCTCGGTGGGCGATCACCGTCGGGGTCATGCGGCCGACCCTACTGGCCGGGGGTTGCCGCTCCGTGGACGTCGTGCGAGCAGGAAGCGGCCGGGGTCGTGGCAACGGCCCCCACCGCGATGCGGTGGGGGCCGTTCGTCAGGAGTACTCGACCTCGACGGACTTGATGGGCGTCGAGCCACCCCCGGGGCACGCCACCGAGATGATCGCCGTCTGGCTCTGGGCGAAGTACCGCGTGTACTGCGTCTGCCCGATCACGCAGTGCACCGTGTAGGACGCCTGCGTGCCGGAGTCACACGACTGCGTGATCCGACCGGTGCCACCGATGGGTCCGCTCCGGGTCAGGCCGAGGGGGCCACAGTTGTTCTTCGCCTGGGCCGGCGCCGCTGTGGCGACCCCGGCCGTCAGCATCGCGAGCGCTGTCATCGCCACGACGGCGAGCCGAGTTGTGCGTTTCACCATGCACCTCCTGTGCATCGTCCTGCTGCTGGATCAGTCACCGGGTGCCGCTCAGCCGATGATCTTGTAGGTGGCCGAGTACGGACTCGTCCCGAACCCGCAGTGGTAGTTGAAGACGTGGTTCTCGCCGGCGGTGTTCCACTTGTACGTGAACGTGTAGTCCTGGCCGATCGGGCAGTCGACCGTGTACTGCACGGTCCCCTTGCCGCTGCAGCCCTGGAGCAGTCGGTCGTTCCCCTGGTCGAGCGTGATCTTCCCGCAGGTGAGCGACGCCGCGCTGGCCGGTGCCGCCCCCATGACGACCCCGCTGAGGATCAACCCGACGGCCCCCAGGACGGCTCCGATGCGCGCGCCGGTCGCCCGACGGCTCGTGGCGGTCCGTGTTCGATTGGCAGTCCTCATGATGCCCATCCCCTTCATCGCGCTGCTGAGGTGCTGGGTACCCGCTCGGGCCGACGTCGGTGCCGGTACGCGAGACGGAGGTAGCGCTCACGCCACGCTGAGGATCACTCCCCGACGTAGTCGCCCCCCTCAGTGCTGTTGCACTGACCAACACACCCACCGTAGCGAGGAATCGACGCGAGGTGCAGTCTTGCGATCGAGCACCCGATACCCTATCGTTCTACCCCTCAACGGGGGGGGTGACTGCCCGTGAAGGCTCAGTGCCGTCCGCACGATGCGCGGACGATCAGTTCTGCCTCGTAGAGCCCGTGACGGCGCTGCCCGGCGAGGTCGAGCACGCGTGCGACAGCCGCATCGGCCATCGCCTCGATCGGCTGCCGGACCGTCGTCAGCGGCGGCCAGGTGTACTCGGCCTCCCAGGAACCGTCGAACGCGACGACGGCGACGTCCTCGGGGACGCGCACGCCGCGCTCGTGGAAGGCGCGGAGCACACCGACGGCGGTCCGGTCCGACGCCGCGAAGACCGCGTCGGGTCGGTCGTCCTCGTCGGCGATCCGCAGTCCGGACACGTAGCCACCGTCCCGTGTGTACCCGCCGTCGTACACCCGGCCTGGAGGCACGCCCCGGCTCGTGCACGCCGCTCGCCATCCGCGGTGGCGGGGTTCTCGGTCGTCGAGCTGACCGACGAAGGCCACCCTCGTCCGCCCGTGGTCGAGCAGGTGCTCGGTGGCTCGTTCAGCGCCGGCGCGGAGGTCGGTGCCGACACTGGCGACTCCGTCGCGTGGCCCGGGGGCGTTGAGGTCCACCCACGGCAGGCCGACCGGGTCGATCGCTGCCGGGTCGGCCGTGCCGCTCGAGAGCACGAGCACGCCGTCGACCATCCGCGCGGCGAACTCCTCGAACCGGGCTCGGAGGCCGTCGGGCTCGAAGCTCGTCGCCGTGGAGTACAGGGCGTACCCGCGCTCGCGTGCTGCCGACTCGATGGCCGCGGCGTACTCGGCGAAGAACGGGTTGGCGAAGACGGGGTCGTCCCGGTCGGGGACCGCGAGCACCAGGGTGCGAGCCGACCCCGAGCGGAGCGCCCGCGCGGCCTGGTTGGGCCGGTAGCCGAGCTCGGCCACCGCGGCGAGCACCCGGCGCCGGGTGTCCGGGGCGACGGGTGCTCCACCGTTGAGGGCGTAGCTCACCACCGCGTCCGAGACCCCGGCGAGCCGGGCGACGTCGCGCCGGGTCGGCTTGCGGGTCGGCCGCTCCGGTGCTTCGCTCACGCCCTGATCATGACACCCGGTGCGCCGCCGGGAGGGCTTCCCCGACGGCCACGGGCGCGTCACCCTGGTCGGGGATGGGGAGCCGCTCGCCGTCACGACGGGCGGACTCGAGCGCGACCAGGCCGGGCAGCGTGTACCGCGAGGCCTGCCAGGCGTTGACCGGCGGCAGCACGCCGTCGTTCACGGCGCGGACGAAGTCGTCGACGAGGAGCTGGTGGGAGCCCTCGTGCCCGTTCGGCGCGAAGTCGAACTCGGCGGGGAGGCGGTCGGTGAGGGCGTCGTGCACGGGCGCGTGCCCGGAGACGAACGAGCTGCGGAGCGCCGGGGACACGTCGGCCAGGCGCGGGTCGTCGTCCTCCATCGTCGGACGGTTCTCGAGCTGATCGGACACGTCGGTCACGCCCTCGCGGTCCTGCCAGACGGAGTTGGTCACGAGCTGCTCGAAGCTGCCGTCCGTGCCGAACCAGCGGAAGCGGCTCTCGCGGATGAACGAGGGGAAGCCCACGCGACGGAACTCGTTGATGCGCATGGACCCGCCGCCGTCGAGCTCGAACAGCGCGGTCATGTTCGAGAAGTCGTTGTCGAACATGCTGACCTCGGTGTCGAAGACCCCGTCGCCGCGGTCGTCGTGGACACCGATGCAGCTGACGCTCGTGGCGTACCGCGGGAACGCTCCGAGGACGCCGCCGATCGCGTGCGTCGGGTACCACATGGGCGGGTAGCTGGCCGTGGCCTTCCACTCGTCGCCGCCGCTGTACTTGTAGGCGTCGTAGAAGCCGAGGTCCATGTCGTGGACGTAGTCGCCCTCGGCGTAGAAGACCCGGCCGAAGGCGCCCTGCTCGGCCTTCTGGCGCGCGAACACCGTCGCCGGGTTGTACTGACTGGTCTCGCCCATCATGTAGGTCAGACCCGTTTCCTCGACCGCCGCGATGATCGACTCGATCTCCGTCAGCGCCGTGGCCATCGGGACGGCCGAGTACACGTGCTTGCCGGCACGGAGGGCCTGCAGCACGAGCGGGCCGTGCGTCCAGCGCTGCGTGAAGATCGCGACGGCGTCGACGTCCGGGCTGGCGAGCATGTCCTCGAACGACGGGAACGTGCCGGCGAGGTGGAGTTCCTCGACGAGCTGCTCCGCGCGCTCGGGGAGCACGTCGGTGGCGTAGACCGCGGAGATGCCCGGGTGCTTCTCGAAGAGGGTGGCGAAGTGGCTGGAGAACTGGCCTGCTCCGACCATGCCGAGGGTGAACGTCATGCTGGCTCCTTGCTGGCGGGTGTGCGTCGTTGCAGGTCCCATCGTCGCGCCCGGGTTTACTCGTGTCAACCCCTGCCGCGTCAGCGGTGGTTACAGTGCTCTCGGCGAACTCTCGTCGATCGCGAGGGGGTCCCGCAGCACGCGCCCGTAGAGTGCTCCCGACGGCAGCAGCACCGCCGTCCGCTTGCCGCGAATCCTCAGCCTTTCGTTGCGCCGCACACCTAGGCTGAGAGGACGCGAAGGAACGCATCCGTCGTTCCCGCTCACGATCCGACCAGAGGAATCACGAGGACACCATGGCTTTCAAGCCCGGTTTCGATCAGTCCCCCGCCTTCAACGACGCGGGCCGGAACGCTTGGAGCGCCGGCTCGCAGCAGCAGAACCGCTGGGGCGCGACGCCGCAGCAGTCCGCCGGCATGACGCCCGAGCAGCTGCAGTACATGTACGACCGTCCGGCGGCGAACACCGTCGACACGGACCGCATGTCGTACGAGGACACCATCGTCAAGACGCTCATGGCGTTCGGCGTGCTCGTCGTCGGCGCCGTGGCCGGGTGGAACCTCCCCCCGATCGTCTGGATCGCGGGCGCGATCATCGGGTTCGTCCTGGCGCTGGTGAACACCTTCAAGAAGAAGCCGTCCGCCGGGCTGGTCCTCGCGTACGCGTTCTTCGAAGGCCTGTTCGTCGGTGGCATCTCCGGCTACTACCAGCAGGCGTTCGGTGGCATCGTCCCGCAGGCCGTCTTCGGCACGCTCGGCGTCTTCGGCATCACGCTGGCGCTGTTCGCATCCGGCAAGGTCCGCGCCACCCCGAAGGCGACGCGCTTCTTCCTGATCGCGATCGTCGGCTACATGGTGTTCCAGCTCATCAACCTCGTGCTGAGCGCCACCGGCATCGTGCAGACCCCGTTCGGAATCATGGGCCAGCCGAGCTTCCTGTTCGGCATCCCGTGGGGCGTCCTGATCGGGATCTTCGTGGTCCTGATGGCCGCGTACTCGCTGGTCCTCGACTTCGACCAGATCAAGACCGGCGTCCAGCGCGGCGCCCCGCGCATCTACGGGTGGACCGCCGCGTTCGGGCTCATCGTGACGCTCGTGTGGCTCTACCTCGAGATCCTGCGCATCCTCGCCATCATCGCGAGCAGCTCCCGCAACTAGCACGCACACGCGAAGGGCCCCGGCACACGCCGGGGCCCTTCGTCGTTCCCGGCCCGCTTGCGCGCCCCGCGCCCGCCCCGCCCTATTCCCCACCCGGTGAGATCGCACTTGGTGTCGGCGCCGCATGCGCGGAGCCGACACGAAGTGCGATCTCAGCGAGGGGCTCCGCGGCCGCGGGAGACCAGGACGCAGGACCCCCCGAACGACGAAGGGGCCTGACGCCTGCGCGCCGGACCCCCTCAGGACGGGAGACTCACTCCCACTCGATCGTCCCCGGCGGCTTCGACGTGACGTCGAGCACGACGCGGTTCACGTCGCGCACCTCGTTCGTGATGCGGTTCGAGATCTTCGCGAGCACGTCGTACGGCAGGCGGGTCCAGTCGGCGGTCATGGCGTCCTCGGACGACACGGGACGGAGCACGATCGGGTGCCCGTAGGTACGGCCGTCACCCTGCACGCCCACGGAGCGGACGTCAGCGAGCAGCACGACCGGGCACTGCCAGATCTCGTCGTCCAGGCCCGCAGCGGAGAGCTCCGCACGCGCGATGGCGTCAGCGGCACGCAGGATCTCCAGGCGCTCCTTGTCGACGGAACCCACGATGCGGATGCCGAGCCCGGGCCCGGGGAACGGCTGGCGGCCGACGATGACCTCGGGCAGCCCGAGCTCGCGGCCGACCGCACGGACCTCGTCCTTGAACAGGGTGCGCAGCGGCTCGACGAGCTTGAACGTCATGTCCTCGGGCAGACCGCCGACGTTGTGGTGCGACTTGATGTTCGCGGTGCCGGCACCGCCGCCGGACTCGACCACGTCGGGGTAGAGCGTGCCCTGCACGAGGAACTCGACCTGGCCGGAACCGTCGTCGGAGGACTCGGCCTTCGCCTCGAGCACGAGGGCCTCTGCCGCCGCCTCGAACGTGCGGATGAACTCGCGCCCGATGATCTTGCGCTTCTGCTCGGGGTCGCTGACACCGGCGAGGGCGTCGAGGAACTGCTGCTCGGCGTCGACCGTGATGAGTCGGACACCGGTGGAGGCGACGTAGTCCTCTTCCACCTGCTTGCGCTCGTCTGCGCGGAGCAGCCCGTGGTCGACGAACACGCACGTGAGCTGGTCGCCCACGGCCTTGTGCACCAGGGCTGCGGCCACGGCGGAGTCGACACCACCGGACAGCCCGGCGATGACGCGGGCAGAACCGACCTGCGCGCGGATCCGGGCGACCTGCTCGTCGATCACGTTCGCGGAGTTCCAGTCACCCGGCAGCCCGGCGGCGCGGTGCAGGAAGTTCTCCAGCACGGCCTGCCCGAACGCGGAGTGCTTGACCTCGGGGTGCCACTGCACGCCGTAGAGCTTGCGCTCGTCCGACGCGAAGGCCGCCACCGGGGTCGAGGAACTCGACGCGAGGACCTCGAAGCCCTCGGGTGCTTCGGACACCGAGTCGCCGTGCGACATCCACGTGGTCTGGGACTCAGGCTGGCCACCGAGCAGCACCGAGTCGGTGCCGGTCACGTCGACCGCGGTGGCGCCGTACTCGCGGAGCCCGGTGTTCGCGACCGTGCCACCCAGGGCGGTCGCCATGGCCTGGAAGCCGTAGCAGATGCCGAGCACGGGGACGCCGAGCTCGAGGATCGCGCCGTCGAGTGCCGGGGCGCCGTCCTCGTACACGGACGACGGACCACCGGACAGCACGATCGCTGCGGGGTCCTTCGCGCGGATCTCCTCCGCCGACATCGAGTGGGGGACGATCTCGCTGTAGACGTTGGCCTCGCGGACGCGTCGTGCGATCAGCTGCGCGTACTGCGCACCGAAGTCGACGACGAGGACGGGACGCTGGTCGGTCTCGCTCACCGAGCGCTCTCTTTCTCACGCTGCTGGGCAGCGGTCAGCTCGTGGTAGGTGGTCATGGCGGCCTGCTGCATGCGGTGCTCGACCACGAAGGACATGAACGGGATGACACCGCCGAGCGCGATGAGCAGGAAGCGCGACGGCCGCCAGCGCATGATGCTCCACAGGCGGAAGTCGGCGAACAGGTACACGACGTACAGCCAGCCGTGTGCGATGAGGATCGCGATCGACAGGTTGAAGGTGCCAGGGGCTTCGCCCGCGGTGCCGTTCGGCACGAAGAACGCTCCGCCGCCGAGCTGCATCTCGCGCTGGATCGGCGTGTACTTGATGACCACCTCGACGACCAGGGCGAGCAGCAGCACGCCGGTGACGTACGCGGAGACGCGGTAGAACCGGACGGCCCCCGGGATCTTGGGGACGTCGCGGGTACGGACGGTCAGAGCCATGTGGGAAGCCTATCGTCGCTCGGTGGTCAGGCCGGATGGGGCGAGGTCGGCCTGCTGACGCTCGTCCTCTTCTCGCTCCCAGGTGTCCTTGACGAAGCGCCACCACAGGAACACGGCGAAGCCGGCGAAGACGACCCACTCGACCGCGTAGAACAGGTTGAGCCAGTCGAACTGGACCTCGCGCGTGGGCGCCCGGTCGGCGACGGTGCCGAGGTCGGCTGCGGAGGCGGTGGTGCCGTCAGCGACGACGTACCCGCCGTACATCCGGTCGTCGAACGCCTTCCACGTGTTCACGAACCGGGCAGGAGCGACCGCGGAGTACTCGTCCCGTTGGAAGGCGTCCTGGTCCGGGGACTCCGACGGGTAGTACCGGCCCTGCACGGTGACGGTCGCGCCGTCCGCCAGGCGGTCACCACCGGCGACGGCGGCCGACCGCTGGTCGGACCACCCGATGACGACCGGGAGGCTCGCCCCCGTGGTCGTGTCGACCATGTGTCCCACGGTCTGGTAGCGACCACCCCCGCTGCGGCCGGTCAACACCGTCGTGTCACCGGCGACGAAGCGGCCGGTGACGGTCACCCGCTGGCCGGCCAGGCTGTCGCCGACACCGCGCTCGGGCTTCGAGACGTCGGAGAGCACCTTCCGGGTCTCCGTGGTGGCCGGCAGCGGCTTGCCGTTCTCGATGCTGCGCTCGAGCTGCCACTTGCCGAGGAAGGCGAACACCGCAGCGAGGACCAGCGCGAGCACCAGCAGCGCGATCCACCTCGGTCGTCGGGCGACTGCCCACATCTGTATCAGTACTCCGGGTCACGCGGACGGGCTGAGCGTTCGGGGCGCTCGGCGGGGGTCTCGATCGACGACGTCCCAGTGCTCACGGTCTCGGGCTCGGGCGTCGCCGTCGGTTGCCCATTCTCCCGCTCGTCCCTGCCAGCCGCCTCCACGAGGGCGATCTCCTCCGCGAAGCGGCGGTCCCGTTCGGCCTTGCGGACGGCCGCGGCCTCGGCGGCGGCGCGCTCGCGCCCCCGCAGCTTGCGGACCCGCGCAGGACGGATCACGAGGCGGCCGATCCGGTCCGAGTTGATGGCGAGCACCGGACCCAGGACGGCCATGATGAGGACGTACAGGCCCGCGAACGCGGTGATCCGGCCCTCTAGCCCGGCGGCAGCCGAGAGCGTCGCGAGGATCAGCGCGAACTCGCCACGGTTCACCAGGATGACGGCCGTGTTGATGCCCTGCTGGACGTTGAAGCCGTTCATCCGGGCGACGAGCTGACCTGCGACGGCGTTCAGCACGACGGTCATGCCGATCGCGGCGAGCACCGGCCAGAGCACGTCGCCGAACGTCGCGATGTCGAGCCCGAGGCCGAAGTTGACGAAGAAGAACGCCGCGAAGACGTCACGCATCGGGAGCGCGAGCTGCTCGATGCGGTCGCGGTAGCGCGTCGCACCGCAGAGCAGGCCGATCACGAACGCCCCGATGGCGTCGGTCACGCCGAGCAGGTCGCCGATGCCGCCGAACAGCACGGCGAGGCCGAAGAACAGCACGGTGAAGAGCTCGTCGTCACGGGTGGCGAAGAGCTTCGAGACCTGCTTGCCGCCCCACCGCGCCAGGCTGAACATCACGATGAGGAAGCCGAACGCCAGCGCGAGCTTGCCGATCACACCCCAGATGTTCGTGTCGCCGGACAGCACGACGGAGACGATCGCGAGGTAGATCGCGATGAAGACGTCCTCGATCACGGTGACACCGAGGATCATCGGGGTCTCGTCGTTGGCGAGCCGCCGCAGCTCGATGAGGAGCTTCGTGACGATGGCGCTCGACGAGGTCGCCGTCATGCCCGCGATCACCAGGGCTTCGCGGGTGCCCCAGCCGAGCGAGAACCCGAACGCGAAGCCGACGGCCATGTTGATCGCGACGTACGTGCCGCCGGAGACCAGGAGCTTGCCGGCGTTGCCGTAGAACTCCTCTTGGTCGAACTCGAGCCCGAGGTTGAACAGCAGCAGGATCAGGCCGAAGGTCGCGATCAGCTCGATCGTGTGCGACTCGACGCTCAGCCCGATCCACGGCGTGTGCGGGCTCGCGATGAGGCCGACGACCATGTAGATCGGGATCGCCGGCAGGCCGATCAGCTTGCCGAGGCGTCCGAGGACGTAGGCGATGAGGAACAGGGTCCCGATGGTGAGCAGCTCACCGCCGAGGTGCATGCCGGTTACCTTCCGGGCGGCGCCTCGGCAGCAGCAGCCGCCGCGAGCTCACCGCTGCGGTAGAAGGAGAAGGCCTTGGTGACCTTCTCGGGGGAACCGGCCACGACGATGGTGTCGCCGGGGAAGACGACGAAGTCGGCCGAGGGGGCGGGGTTCGCGCTGTCGCCACGGACGACCGCGACGACGGTGAGGCCGATGAAGCCAGAGTCGTGCAGGTCACCGAGCGGCTTGCCGGCGATGGCGTCCTCGTAGTCGACGGAGAACCAGTCGATGGACAGGCCGGGGATCTCGTCGAGCTTGTCGAGGCCCTCCGTGATGCGGGTGCCGCCGAGGAGCTCGGCGAGCGTGTGGGCCTCGTCGTCGCTCAGGCGCAGCGAGACCTTCTCCGACTTGTCGGCGCCGTCCGAGACGTCGGCGAAGGAGATGAGGTCGGAGTGACCCGACCGGTGCGTGATGACCCCGCACTTGCCACCGTCGTCGGTGTAGAAGCTGTGCAGTACGCCGACTCCGGGGAGTTTGACGCGATGAACGTCGACCATGATGGCTCCCTTTCCCAGGACTCCCATGCTAACCACCGAAGGGGTCCGTCCATTCCGCCGTCTGCCGTTCTGTGGATGCCGTCTACTGTTCTGTGGATGGGGAGCACTCGGATCGTCGTGGCCGTCGTCGGGGTGCTCGTCGTGACGCTGTACGCGGCGCTGCTGGCACTGCAGCAACTCGTGCTGGATCCGCTCGCGGCGGTTCCCGGCACCTCGCTCGGCGCGATCCACGCACACCTCGAACGGCAGGGGTTCGACGTCCACGGTGACGTCGTCGCCGTCCTCGTCACCGCGTCCATCGGCGTCGTCCTGGCGATCGTGGTCGCGACGGTGACGGTGCGCAAGCGCGTGGAGCCGCACTTCGTCATCGCCTGGATGCTCGGGATCATCGCCGCGGGCGCGTTCCCGTTCTTCGTCGCCGGCTTCCAGCTCGGCATGGACGTCGCCGACGGCTACGGCGTCAGCGGCGGCGCCCACACCGTCTGGGCCGGTGTCCTCTTCGTCACCAGTGGGGTCGCGCTGGTCGCGATCCCAGTGGTGCTCGTGTTCGGCGAGCGGCGCCGTGCCCTCCGAGCCACGTCGACGACATTGGTCGCCTGACGGACGCGGGTCGCGCCTCCAGACCGGCGGCACCAGCCTGGAGGCGCGGCTCCCTTCATCGACGCGCGTCGCGTCCGACCGGGGCCGGGTCTACTGCGGTTCGCTCGTCTTCTCGCCGATGACCTGCTCGTCGGACGCCTTGGCGCCCTCGGCGCCGTCGCTGCGGCCGCCGCCGGGCACGACGTCGTCCTCGTCGAAGCCGAAGGCGATGTCCGGCGCCTCGAGGCGCACGCGGTCGGCGGCCTCGTCGTCGGGCTGGAGCTGCGACTCGCGCTCGGCCGCGACGCGCTTGCGGTAGTTGGCGACCTCGGCCTCGGTCTGCTCCTGGTCCCAGCCGAGCACGCCGGCCATCAGCCGTGCGGCGACGGGGGCAGCGGACTCACCGCGGTCCCAGGCCTCGATCGAGATGCGGGTGCGGCGGGCGAGGACGTCCTCCAGGTGCAGGGCGCCCTCGTGCGAGGCCGCGTAGACGACCTCGGCCCCGATGTAGTCGTCGGCTCCTGGCAGGGCCTCGGCGAGCGCCGGGTCCTCCTTCACGAGCTGCAGCACCTCGGTGGTCAGCGTGCCGTACCGGTTCAGCAGGTGCTCGATGCGGACCTTGTGCAGGCCGAACGAGCGAGCGGTGCGACCGCGCTTGTTCCACGCGGCCGGGTAGCCCTCGGCGCCGAGCAGCGGGATGTCCTGCGTGGTGGACGCCGGGATCGTGCCGTCCATCGCGGCGACGGCCTCGTCGATGGCGTCCTTGCCCATCACGCGGTAGGTCGTCCACTTGCCACCGGCGACGACGACCAGGCCGGGCGCGGTGTGGGTGACGACGTGCTCGCGGCTGAGCTTCGAGGTCTGGTCGGACTCACCGGCGAGCAGCGGGCGGAGGCCGGCGTAGACGCCCTCGACGTCCTCACGCGTCAGCGGGGTCCGCAGGACCGTGTTGACGTGCTCGAGGATGTAGTCGATGTCCGCCGCGGTGGCCGCGGGGTGCGCCTTGTCGAGGTACCAGTCGGTGTCCGTCGTGCCGACCAGCCAGTGCCGGCCCCACGGGATCACGAACAGCACGCTCTTCTCGGTGCGCAGGATCATGCCCATGTTCGACTGGAAGCGGTCGCGCGGGATGACGAGGTGCACGCCCTTGGACGCCCGGACCTTGAACTGCCCGCGGGTTCCGACCATCGCCTGGGTGTCGTCAGTCCAGACGCCGGTCGCGTTGACGACCTGCTTGGCCCGGATGTCGAACTTCTCCCCCGTCTGGATGTCGTGCGCGTGGGCACCGACGACGCGCTCCCCGACCTTGATGAAGCCCTCGATCCGGACCCGCGCTGCGGCGTGCGCACCGTAGGCCGCAGCCGTCCGGACGAGCGAGGACACGTAGCGGGCGTCGTCGACCTGCGCGTCGTAGTAGGTCATGCCGCCGACGAAGGCGTCCTTCTTGAGGGACGGCATCGACTTCAGCACCTGCGTGCGGCTGAGGTGCCGGTGGTGCGGGACGCCGGGAGGACGACCGCCGGACCAGCTGAAGGCGTCGTACATCGCCATGCCGATCCCGATGTAGAAGCGCTCCCACACGCGGTGGTTGAGCGGGTAGAGGAAGCGGACGGGCTTCACCAGGTGCGGGGCGATGCGCTGCAGCAGCAGGCCGCGTTCGATGAGGGCTTCGCGCACCAGGGCGAAGTTGAGCTGCTCGAGGTAGCGGATGCCGCCGTGCACGAGCTTCGACGACCGGCTCGAGGTGCCAGAGCCCCAGTCGCGCGCCTCGACGATGCCGACGCTGAGACCACGGGTCACGGCGTCGAGGGCGCTGCCGCCACCGACGATCCCGCCGCCGATGACCAGGACGTCGAGCTCCTTCGTCTTCAGCGTCTCGATGGCCGCCGCCCGTTCGTCCGGGCCGAGCTTCGCACGCGGGTCGAACCCCGCCGTGCCGAACGCACCTGTCGGTGCCTTCTTGCCTGAGACCGTCGCTGCCATGGTCGCCTCCGCGCACTCGCGTGCTGTGCTCAGGAGCACCCGCCGCCCCGCTCCGGAGCGCACATGTGCTCTGCTCAGGCGCCGGGCGTCACCCGGAGGACCGGGCGCACCGCCGTCAGCGGTGGTACGGCGCCACGACCACTTCTACTCGCTGGAACTCCTTGACGTCGGAGTACCCGGTCGTCGCCATCGAACGACGCAGGGCGCCGACGATGTTCGCGCGGCCGTCCCACGTCGGCGTGGGGCCGTTGAGGACGTCCTCGAGCGGGGCGATCGTGCCGACCTCGACCCGGCGGCCGCGGGGCAGCTCCGGGTGGTGAGCTTCGGCGCCCCAGTGGAAGCCGCCGCCGGGGGCCTCGGAGGCACGGGCGAGCACGGTGCCGAGCATGACGGCGTCGGCGCCCATCGCGATCGCCTTGACGACGTCGCCGGCGGTGTCGAGGCCGCCGTCGGCGATGACGTGCACGTAGCGGCCACCGGACTCGTCCATGTAGTCGCGGCGGGCACCGGCGATGTCGGCCACCGCGGTCGCCATCGGCGCGTGGATGCCGAGCGCGGCGCGCGTGGTCGACGCCGCGCCGCCGCCGAAGCCCACGAGGACGCCAGCAGCACCGGTGCGCATCAGGTGCAGCGCGGCCGTGTAGGTCGAGGCACCGCCGACGATCACGGGGACGTCGAGCTCGTAGATGAACTTCTTGAGGTTGAGCGGCTCGGTGTTCTGCGAGACGTGCTCGGCGGAGACCGTGGTGCCGCGGATGACGAACAGGTCGACACCGGCGTCGACGACCGTCTTCGAGAACTCCTGCGTGCGCTGCGGGCTGAGCGAACCGGCGACCGGGACACCGGCGGCACGGATCTCGGCCAGGCGCGCGGTGATCAGCTCGGCCTTGACCGGCTCGGCGTAGATCTCCTGCATGCGCTTCGTGACGTTGCCGTCGGTGAGTGCGCGGATCTCGGCGTAGTAGGGCTCGGGGTCTTCGTACCGGGTCCAGAGGCCCTCGAGGTCGAGCACGCCGAGGATGCCGAGCCGCCCCATCTGGATCACCGTCGCGGGCGAGGACACGGAGTCCATCGGCGCCGCGAGGATGGGGGCCTCGAACGTGAAGGCGTCGATCGACCACTGGACGCTGACGTCCTGCGGGTCGCGGGTGCGCCGCGAGGGGACCACTGCGATGTCGTCGAACGCGTACGCCCGACGTCCGCGCTTGCCTGCACCGATCTCGACTTCACTCACCCGGCAAGCCTAGCGGGCGCAGGGGTGGGCGTGCCCGGGCGGGTGTCGCGGGCGCGGTGCGCGGTGCGCGGGCGCGGGCGCGGGCGTGGTGCGAGGTTGACCACTCCGTGCGCGGGCACGGGCTCGCACCGTCTGCGCAACGAGGCACCGGCCGGGAGACGGCGCACGGTGCGAGGGGGCGGCCGCGGGACGGCTCAGCGCGGGCGGCGGCGCTTCCGACGGAGCATGCGCAGCGTCAGGCCGAGCCCGAGCGCCAGCACGACGAGCACGACGAGCAGCGCCGCGGCGACCTTCACGAGCAGTGCCGCCCCAATGAAGAGCACCGCGAAGACCACCCACACGAGGATGTCCATCGCGATGCTCGAGACCCGGTCCACCTGCGGAACGCTACCTGCTCGGCGGGGGCGAGCCGAGCCTCCAGGCCGTGCGGTTCTGCGCCGCGCCGCGTGGTCACGACACCCCGCCGGTCTCGCGCCCACCGGTCGCCGTCCGTCGGCTTCGTGCCCCCGAGCCGACCGATCGTGACCACTCGGCGGACGTGAGCCGGGATTCGTGACCGGTCGGGGCCTCGCCCGGAACGAGGGCCTCGCCCTGGGAGAGGGTCTCGCCCGGAACGAGGGAAAGGGGCCGTGCGGCGCTGACGCGACTTCGCACGACCCCTCTCGTGCCGGTACCGCCCCCACAGCGGCACCGGCGATGTCGGCCACGCTCAGTGAGTGCGGCCGACGTCGACTCCGCTCACCGAGCGGCGTCGACGTCCTTGGCGAGCGTCCCGAGGTAGAGCTCGATGACCTTGGGGTCGTCGGCGAGCTCCCGCCCGGTGCCCGAGTACGCGTTCCGACCCTGGTCGAGCACGTACCCACGATCGCAGATCTGGAGACAGCGCCGCGCGTTCTGCTCGACCATGATGATCGAGACCCCCGCCTTGTTGATGCGACGAGTGCGGATGAAGGTCTCGTCCTGGCGCACCGGGGACAGTCCGGCGCTCGGCTCGTCGAGCAGCAGCACCTTCGGGTCCATCATCAGTGCCCTGGCCATGGCGACCGACTGCCGCTCACCACCGGACAGCGATCCGGCGCGCTGGCCCTTCCGCTCACCGAGGACGGGGAACAGGTCGTAGATGACCTCGAGCCGCTCGGCGAACTTCTTCGGCCGGAGGTAGATCCCCATCTGCAGGTTCTCCTCGATAGAGAGCGAGGGGAACACATTGTTCGACTGCGGCACGAACCCGACGCCGGCCTGCACGAGCTTGTTGGCCTTCATGTTCGTGATGTCCTCGCCCTCGAGGGTCACCGAACCGTCGCGGACCGAGACCAGGCCGAAGAGGGCCTTGAGCAGCGTGGACTTGCCGGCTCCGTTCGGGCCGATGATCCCGATCAGCTCGCCCGGGTAGCACTCCAGGTCGCAGCCGTTGAGGATGTTGACGCCCGGCAGGTACCCGGCGACGAGCCCGCTGGCACGCATCACCGGTTCCAGGGTCGCGGTGCCGGATGCTGCTGCCGGACTGGAGGCTCGCCCCGCGTCCGCCCCGCTCGTCGCGTGGGACCCGTTGGTCGCGTCGGTCATCGGGTGGCCTTCCCGTCGTCGGCGGCGTCGGCCGCGTCTGCTGTGGTGCGGTCGGTCGTGCCGGAGGCGGTGCCGTGGTCACCGTGCGCTTCCTCGGCGACCTCTCCGGCGAGTTCCTCGTAGGTCTCCTCGGTGAGGAGCGAGTCGTCGCCCAGGTCCGTGTCGTGGTGTGCGCCCAGGTAGGCGTCGATGACGGCCTGGTCGTCCATGACGGTCGTGGCAGGGCCCTCGGCGACGACGCGGCCCTCGGCCATCACGACGACCCAGTCCGAGATGTGCCGGACCATGTGCATGTCGTGCTCGACGAACAGCACGGTCATGCCGTCGTCGCGCAGGGACTGGATGTGCCCGAGGAGCGACTGGGTCAGCGCGGGGTTCACCCCGGCCATCGGCTCGTCGAGCATGATCATCATCGGGTCGGACATGAGTGCCCGTGCCATCTCGAGGAGCTTCCGCTGGCCGCCCGAGAGCGAGCCCGCGTAGTCATCTTTCTTCTCGAGGAGCTTGAAGCGTGCGAGCAGGTCCTCGGCCTTCGCCGTGATCTCCTTCTCGCGCTTGGACCACAGCGGCCGGATGAGCGCGGCGAAGAAGTTCTCGCCCGGCTGGTCCTTCGCGCCGAGGAGCATGTTCTGCATCACGGTGAGGCGGGACAGCGCCTTGGTCAGCTGGAACGTGCGGACCATGCCGGCGCGGGCGACCTTCGCGGCGCCGGTGTTGCCGAGCGTCGCGCCGTTGAACTGCCAGCGGGCCTCTTTCCCGCTCGTCGGTTTGTCGAAGCCGGTGAGCAGGTTGAAGAACGTGGTCTTGCCGGCGCCGTTCGGGCCGATCAGCGCCGTGATGGAGCCGCGCTGGACCTCGAGGTGGTCGACGTCGACCGCGGTCATGCCGCCGAACTTCCGGCTGATGTTGTCGACCGTCAGGATGGCGTCGGGCTTGGACGCCCCGGGCGTGTGCGACACCGTGGTCGCGGGTGCATGCGGATCAGACACTGAACGTCAGCTCCTTCTTGTTGCCGAGGAGTCCCTGTGGGCGGAACACGATGAGGAGCATGAGCGCGACGCCGACGAGCACGTAGGAGAACTGCTCCGCTTGCTGCGCGTTCATGATCGAGTTCGGGATGAAGTCCCCGGCGATGGTGCGGATGCCGAGCCGGACGACGAAGAACAGCACGGCGCCGAGCACCGGGCCGAAGACCGTCGCCGCCCCGCCGAGGATGAGTGCCGTCCAGATGAAGAACGTCATCGAACGCCCCATCGCGTCCGGCTGCACCGAACTCGGGATGACGTAGATGATCCCGGCGAGTGCTCCGAGCGCACCACCGAAGACGAGGGCCTGCATCTTGTACGAGTAGACGCTCTTGCCGAGCGAACGCACGGCGTCCTCGTCCTCGCGGATGGCCTTCACGACGCGACCCCACGGGCTGCGCATGAGCAGGAACAGCACCAGCGTGAACAGGGCGACGAGGCCCCAGCCGACGATGCGGATCCACCAGCCGTTGACGCCGTTGTTGGAGTACGTGAACCACAGGATCGTGGTGGTGCCGTCTGGCAGGAAGCTCAGGGCGTTGAACGGGTCGCGGTAGCTCGAGCCGGTGATGCCGTTCGAGCCGCCCGTGGTCGTGGTCAGCAGACTCGAGCGTCCGACCATCCGGATGATCTCCGCACCGGAGATCGTCACGATCGCCAGGTAGTCGCCGCGGAGCCGGAGGGTCGGGATGCCGAGGATGATCGCGAAGACGATCGACACCAGCAGGGCGACGAGGACGGCCATCCCGAGGGGCAGGCCGTTCGTGATCGAGATGGCGAACCCGTAGGCACCGAGCAGCAGGAACGCCGCCTGGCCCATGTTGACGAGTCCGGTGAGCCCGAAGTGCACGTTCAGCCCGATGGCGGCGAGCGCGAACGCGGCCGTCGTGGGCGCGAGGGCCTCCTGCGTCAGAGAACTGAGGAGGTTGAGGATGTAGTCCATGGCGGCGCTCCCTTAGCCGATCCGCTCGGCGCGGCCGAAGATGCCCTGCGGCCGGAACAACAGGATGAGGATGAGGATGACGAGGGCGGTGGCGTACTTGAAGTCACCGGGCAGCACGAGGTTCGTGAGCTCGACGACGACGCCGATGATCATCGACCCGACGAGGGCGCCGTAGGCGGTACCGAGGCCACCGAGCGTCACCGCCGCGAACATGAGCAGGAGCAGCTGCAGGCCGGTCTGCCAGTTGACGCCGTTGAGCACGAGGCCGAGCATCACACCCGACAGCCCGGCGAGGCCGGCGGCGAGCGTCCACACGAAGCGGATCACCCGGTCGACGTCGATCCCGGAGGCCGAGGCCAGGGCCGGGTTGTCCGACACCGCGCGGGTGGCCCGGCCGAAGCGGGTCTTCGCGAGGAACAGCCCCGTCAGGATGAGCACCACGAGCGCGATGCCCATCGCCACGTACGACTGCACGGTCAGGGTCACCCCGGCGAACGTCACCGTCTGGGGGTTGCTCTGCTGGATGCGGACGGTCGAGGCGCCGAAGAAGTACTGGAACGCGTACTGCGCCGCGATCGAGAGCCCGATGGTGACGATCATCAGCTGCGTGAGGCTGATGCGTCGGCGGCGGAGCGGACTCCAGATCACCATGTCCTGCAGGTACCCGCTCGCCGCGCAGATGATGACGACGATCACCCCCGCGACCCAGATGTTCATGTGGAGCTGGTTCGCGAACGTGTACGCGAGCAGGCCACCGAGGGTCACCTGCTCGCCGTGGGAGAAGCTCGACAGGCCGGTCGTGCCGTAGATCAGCGAGAGGCCGATCGACGCCAGGGCGATGAGCAGCCCGAGCCGGATGCCCGACACGAACTGCTGCCACGCCCGTGCTGCCGTGACGCTCGTGCCGGCGTCCGACGTGGTGGCGCCCTGCTGGTCGGACAGCTGGAAGATCTGTCCGGCGTTCGCGTTGAGGTTCGCCTGCACCGTGCGCTTGGCGTCGGCGGCGTTCGTCAGGAACTGGCCCTTGGGCAGCGTGTCCTGGTCGACGGTGACCGAGTACTGGCCGGCTGCCGGCACGCTCACGGCCCAGCGGCCCTGCGCGGACGTGGTGGACGTCGCCGCGAAGCCCGCGGGCCCTGCCACGTCGACGTCCACACCCGCGGCGGGCTCCCGCTTGCTGTCGAGGATCGTGCCCTGGATGCAGCCGTTCGACGTGCTCACGGTGCAGGGCTGGTTCGACGACGGGGCCGAGCTGGCGCTCGCCGTCGCTGCGGGGGTGGCGCCCTGGGCGGGGATCGTCACCGCCCAGTCGATCAGGAAGGTCGCCAGGAAGGCCGCGACGAGCACGACGACGAGCACCAGTCGGCGACGACCTGGCGCACCGGGGCGGAACCGGCGCAACAGCACCGGCCCCGCAGGAGTTGTGGATCCCACGGAAGAGCCTCTCGTTCGGATGCCGAGGAACCTATGGGCTTTTTGTGACACCCGTGTTTCCAACGTGTTCCCTGTGTGATTCGTGCCGTAACTGTGATCCTGTGGAGGAACGGTCAGCAAGTCCTCCACAGCCGGAATGCGCATCGTGGCTCCCGCGTTAGCATGTTCCATCCGGAACCCGACGCTGCGTCCGGTGTCTCGACCACTTCACGCGCCCACGAAGGGGACCCATGGACCAGCCGGATCCGTTCGGATTCATCGGACTCACGTACGACGACGTCATGCTCCTGCCGGGGCACACCGACGTCATCCCGAGCGAGGCGTCGACCGCGTCCCGGCTCACCAAGCGGATCTCCGTCAGCGTCCCGCTGCTCTCGGCGGCGATGGACACCGTCACCGAGTCCCGCATGGCCATCGCCATGGCACGACAGGGCGGCATCGGCATCCTGCACCGCAACCTGTCGATCGAGGACCAGGCCGCCTACGTCGACAAGGTCAAGCGGTCCGAGTCGGGCATGATCACCAACCCGGTGACCACGACCCCGGACGCCACCGTGGCCGAGGTCGACGCGCTCTGCGGCCAGTTCCGCGTCTCCGGCCTCCCCGTGATCGAGGACGACGGCACCCTCGTCGGCATCATCACCAACCGCGACATGCGCTTCGTCGCGCCGTTCGAGCAGCAGACCACGCTCGTCCGCGACGTCATGACGAAGGCTCCGCTGATCACCGCGCTCGAGGGCATCGACCCCGAGTCGGCGATCGCGATCTTCGCGCAGCACAAGATCGAGAAGCTGCCGCTCGTCGACGCGGACGGCAAGCTCCGCGGGCTCATCACCGTCAAGGACTTCGACAAGAGCGAGCAGTACCCGGACGCCACCAAGGACGACGAGGGCCGGCTGCGCGTCGGCGCCGCGATCGGCTTCTTCGGCGACGCCTGGCAGCGTGCCGAGGCGCTCCGTGACGCCGGTGTCGACGTGCTCGTGGTCGACACCGCGAACGGCGAGAGCGAAGGCGTGCTCGACATGGTCCGCCGCCTCAAGGCCGACCCGTCCTTCGACGCCATCGACGTGATCGGCGGCAACGTCGCGACCCGTGCCGGCGCGCAGGCGCTCATCGACGCGGGTGTGGACGCCGTCAAGGTCGGCGTCGGACCGGGCTCCATCTGCACCACCCGCGTCGTCGCCGGTGTCGGCGTCCCGCAGGTCACCGCCGTGTACGAGGCCTCCCTCGCCGCACGAGAGGCCGGCGTGCCGATCATCGCCGACGGTGGGCTGCAGTACTCGGGCGACATCGCCAAGGCCCTGGTCGCCGGTGCCGACACCGTCATGCTCGGCTCCCTGCTCGCAGGTACGGACGAGTCCCCCGGGGACCTCGTCTTCGTCAACGGCAAGCAGTTCAAGGCGTACCGCGGGATGGGCTCCCTCGGAGCACTGCAGACCCGTGGCAAGAAGACGTCGTACTCGAAGGACCGCTACTTCCAGGCGGACGTCCCGAACGACGACAAGCTCATCCCCGAGGGCATCGAGGGCCAGGTCCCCTACCGCGGCTCGGTCGGCAACGTCGTGTACCAGCTGACCGGCGGGCTCCGGCAGTCGATGTTCTACGTCGGCGGCCGCACGATCCCCGAGCTCAAGGCCCGCGGCAAGTTCGTCCGCATCACCGCGGCCGGGCTCAAGGAGTCGCACCCGCACGACGTGCAGATGGTCGTCGAGGCCCCGAACTACAGCCGCTGACGCACCACCCACACGCCTGACGCCCCCTGGTCAGCGAGACACCGCCGGATCCGGCACCGTCTCGCCAGCCAGGGGGCGTCTCGCCGTCCACCCGAGGAGACCGACGCCCCACGGAGACCGGCGCCCCGAGGAGACAGACGTCCCGAGGAGACCGACGCCCCGAGGGCTCAGGCGGAGCGCCAGTCGTCCGACGTGATGTGCGATCCTCCGTGCGGCCCCATCTGCAGCATGCCGCCGTCCACGGGCAGCGACACCCCCGTGATGTACGACGACGCGGGTGAAGCGAGGAACGCCACCGCGGCCGCGATCTCCCACGCGTTCCCCGGTCGGCCGAGCGGCACCCCGGGGCGGGAGATCGTCTGCGGGTCCTCGTCCTCGGCGCCGGTCATCCGCGTCGCGATCTCGCCGGGGGCCACTGCGTTCGACGTGATCCCGTACTGGGCGAGTTCGATCGCGATGGTCTTCAGCAGGCCGCCGAGTCCGTGCTTCGCGGCGTCGTACGCGCTCGACCCGTACCGCGGCTGGTGCTCGTGCACGCTCGTGATGCCGATGATGCGCCCACCCGTGCCCTGCTCGACCATCCGACGAGCGGCCGCCTGGATCGTGACGAACGCCCCGTCCAGGTCGGTGGACACCGTGTGCCGCCACTGGTCGAGCGTCATCTCGAGGAACGGCGCGTTGTCGCCGGTACCGGCGTCGGCGACGATCACGTCGACACCGCCGAGCTGCTCGACGAGGCGGTCGATCACGGCTCCGGCACTGGCGAGGTCGCTGACGTCGATCTGCTCGACGAAGGCCTGCCGTCCGGCGGCGCGGACCTCCTCGGCGGTCTCGTTCGCACGGTCGGGCTCGGACAGGTAGGTGATGCCGACGTCCATCCCCGCTGCGGCGAGCGCGACGGCGGTGGCGCGACCGATGCCGGATTCGGAACCGGTGACGATTGCTCTGGTGGGCTGGTAGTCGCTCATGCCTGCGGAACGTACGCCGAGCCTCCAGGGCGCACTGCCGGACCATCCGCCCGGCGCAGACCGCGCACTCAGCCCCGCGGCCCGACCCCGAACGTCCGCACAGCCTTCGTCACGGCTTCGTAACGAAACACTTTCCGTACCACCCCGTCACACGGGCGAAACACTCAGACCCTACTTTTGCTCGCATCCCCACGTGGAGGTGCCGCACTCGACCCGATGCGGCAACGGCCTCCGCGCACAGAAAGGGTTCCACGGATGATCAGAACCACCCGCGTCACCACGGCGCTGGCACTGGCGGGAGCGGCTGCGGTCCTGCTCGCGGCGTGCTCCACCTCCGGCAGCACCAGCCCGTCCTCGTCGGCCTCGGCCGCCAAGAAGGACCCGGCCTCGAGCTGCAAGGCGCCGTCGTCGCCCGGCACCGACGCGCTGAAGATCGGCACGATCCTGCCCCTCACCGGATCGCTGGCCTACCTCAACCCGCCCGCCGAGTCGGGTGTCGGCCTGGCCGTCGAGGACATCAACTCCGCTGGTGGGGTGCTCGACAAGGACGTCGCCATCTCGCCGCAGACCGACTCCGGTGACAGCACCGACATGACCGTGTCGAGCTCCGCGGCGACGAAGCTCGTCAACGCGAAGGTCCCGGTCGCGATCGGCGCCGAGTCCTCGTCCGTGACGCTCAACGTCATCGACCAGCTCACCAGCAACTGCATCGTCGAGATCTCGCCCGCGAACACCGCGTCCGACCTCTCGGGCTACTCGTCGTACTACTACCGGACCGCTCCGCCGGACTCGGTGCAGGGTTCGGCGCTCGGCCAGCTCGTCACCGGTGACGGCAACGCCAAGGTCGCGTTCCTCGTCTTCAACGACACGTACGGCACCGGCCTGCGCAACTCCGTGCAGGCGGCCGTCGAGGCCTCCGGCGGCCAGGTCGTCTACGGCGGCAAGGGCAAGGGCCAGGAGTTCCCGCCCGGACAGACCACGTTCTCGTCCGAGGTGACGGCCGCGCTCGCGACCAAGCCGGACGCGATCGTCGTGCTGGCGTTCGACGAGACCAAGTCGATCATCCCCGAGCTCAAGTCGCAGAACGCCGACATGGCGAAGATCTACATGTCGGACGGCAACACGGCTGACTACTCGAAGGACTTCGACCCGGGCACGCTCGAGGGTGCCCAGGGCACCATCCCCGGCGCCTCGCCGAAGGACGACCTGAAGCAGCGCCTCGCCGAGTTCTACAAGAAGTCGTCCGGCAAGGAGCTGGCCGACTACTCGTACGCGGCGGAGTCCTACGACGCCACCACCCTCGCCGCCCTCGCAGCGGTGAAGGGCAAGGGCACCGACTCCGGGACCATCCAGGCCAACATGGACAAGGTCTCCGGCGTCGACGGCGGCACCGAGTGCGCCACGTTCAAGGACTGCAAGACGCTCCTCGACGGCGGCAAGGACATCCACTACACGGGTCCGTCCGGCATCGGTCCGTTCGATGCGAACAACGACCCGTCCACCGCCTACATCGGCATCTACAAGTTCGACGGCGACAACAAGCCGGTCTACCAGAGCGCCATCCAGGGCGCCGTCAAGAAGTAGCACCGCACCACCACTGAACGGCCCCGGGAGCTCGGCTCCCGGGGCCGTTCCGCGTCCGGTGAGGGCGGACGGGAGGCTCGGCCGGCGTCCGGTGAGGGCGGACGGGAGGCTCGGCTGGCGTCCGTCAGGCCGCTGGACGCGGCAGCACGGTGCGGCGGGCGCGGTGCGCAGCCATCAGGGAGTCGGCGGTCAGGATCAGCAGGGCGACCCAGACGATCCCGAAGCCGATCCAGCGCGAGGTCGACATCGCCTCGTGCTGGACCACGACGCCGACGACGAGCTGCAGCACGGGCGTGAGGTACTGCGTCAGCCCGAGCGTCGAGAGCGACAGCCGGCGGGCGGAGGACGCGAACAGGAGCAGTGGCACAGCGGTCGCCGGGCCCGCGCCGAGCATCAGGAGCACGTGCACCCAGCCCTCGGACCCGAAGGTGATCCCGCCCGCGACGCCCGTCACCCCGAGCACGACGAGGGCGGCGACCGCGAGCGGCGTCAGCCACATCGTCTCGATCGTCAGCCCGCTGAGCGCGTCGACCGTCCCGCCGACGCGCTTCTTCACCAGGCCGTAGAGCCCGAATGAGAACGCCAGCGCGAGCGAGATCCACGGCATCTGGCCGTACCCGACGGCGATCACCACGACGGCCACGACGCTGAGCCCGACCGCTGCCCACTGCACCGGGCGCAGTCGCTCATGGAGCAGGACCACGCCGAGGGCGATCGTCACGAGCGGGTTGATGAAGTACCCGAGCGCGGCCTCGACCGTGTGACCCGTCGTCGTCGCGAGGACGTACACGGTCCAGTTCACGAGGATGAGCACGGCGGCGATCGCCATCACGCCCATCACGCGGCGCTGGCCGACGAGGGACCGGGTCCGGAGCCACGACCGGGTGAGCGCGATGCCGACCAGGCAGAAGAGCAGCCCGACGACGATGCGCCAGGCCACGATCTCGAACGCGCTGGCGGGTGCCATCGCCACGAAGAGCAGCGGCATCAGCCCCCAGAGCCCGTACGCGATGACCGCCTGCAGGACCCCGACCGACGCCTCGCTCCGCACCACGCGCTCTGTCACGCACCAATGCTACGGATGCGCGTCGACGCAGCGGACGCAGGGTGAGCCTCCCGGCTGGCCCGGACCGTCCCCGGAACGCACGAACGCCCCGTCAGCGCGGGGCTGACGGGGCGTTCGAGGAGTGGAGCTGTCTCAGTGCTCGATGACCGCGAGGACGTCGCGGGCGGAGAGGACCAGCAGGTCCTCGCCCGAGTACTTGACCTCGGTTCCGCCGTACTTCGAGTAGATGACCTTGTCGCCGACGGCGACGTCGAGGGGGACGCGGTTGCCGTTGTCGTCGATGCGACCCGGACCCACGGCCACGACCTCGCCCTCCTGCGGCTTCTCCTTCGCGGTGTCCGGGATGACGAGACCGGATGCAGTGGTCTGCTCCGCCTCGACCTGACGGATGACGATGCGATCTTCGAGCGGCTTGATGGTGACGGCCACGGTGACCTCTTCTTTCTCGGTACTGACTGGTACAGATGAAAACCGGTTGGCACTACGCGCACGAGAGTGCCAGGTCCAACTGTAGGGGGCGGCTGGCACTCGGTCAATCCGAGTGCCAGGTCTCCTGGTGATGACAGGATCGTCTCATGGACGCTGCCGAACTCGCTCAGCTGCTGACCCCGGACGGCATGGCGCTGCTCGACCGCACCCCGGCGGTCTCCGACGGCGGTGAGATCGTCCGCGTGGTGTCCCGGCTGCGTGCCGAGGGCCACGACCCCGGACTCGTCGCAGCGGTGCTCACGCAGGCGAAGCTCCGCCAGAAGGCGCGGGGCAAGTTCGGCGACTTCGCGAGCCGGATGCTCTTCACCGAGGCGGGGCTCGAGCAGGCCACCCGGCTGTCCGTCGCCGCACAGCACGCCGGACGGTTCGCCGCCGCAGGCCTGCGCCGGGTCGCGGACCTGGGGTGCGGCATCGGTGGGGACGCGATGGCGATGGCGGCGCTCGACCTGGACGTCACGGCAGTCGACCGCGACGAGGTCACGGCAGCGGTGGCGACGCACAACCTCGCGCTCTGGCCGGACGCCCGCGTCGAGCTCGGGGACGCGGCCGCGTTCGACCTGACCCGCGTGGACGGCGTGTGGATGGACCCCGCACGGCGCACCACCGGGCACACGAACACCCGTCGTCTGGCGGACCCGGACGACTGGTCACCGTCGCTCGACACCGTGTTCGCCGCCGCGACGACCACCCCGACGGGCGTGAAGCTCGGGCCGGGCATCGACCGCGACCTGATCCCTGACACCGCCGAGGCGCAGTGGACGTCCGTCGACCGGGAGGTCGTCGAGCTCGCCCTGTGGTTCGGCCCGCTCGCACGACCAGGCATCCGGCGCGCGGCGACCGTCATCGGCGCGCACGGCATCGCGGAGCTGACCGCCGACGGCGACACCGAGGACGTCGACACGGGGCCGGTCGGCGAGTACCTCTACGAGCCCGACGGCGCCGTGATCCGCGCCCGGTTGATCGGCGACCTCGCACGGCAGCTCGACGGGCGGATGCTCTCCGAGGGCATCGCCTACGTCAGCGCCGACCGTGCCGTGACGACGCCGTTCGCGCAGGGGTTCCGCGTGCTCGACACGATGCCGCTCGACGTGAAGAAGCTCGCCGCACGCCTGGCCGCCGACGGCGTGGGCACCGTCGAGATCAAGAAGCGGGGCGTCGACGTCGACCCGGCCGAGTTCCGGAAGCGCCTTCGGTTGCGCGGCGGGAGCGGTCGGGTGACGCTCGTGCTCACCCGGCTCGAGGGTCGCCACACGGCGGTCCTCTGCGAGCGGCTCTGACAGGTCGGCAGCGCGTCAGGACGTCAACGGATGAAGGCGCCCGAATCGTAGCTGCCGTAGTCGGTGTAGCCACCGCCGGCGTGAGCGCCGAGCAGCACGATGAACACGATCCACAGGATGGTGAAGAGCGCGGCGGCCCAGCCGGTGATGATGCCGGTGAGTGCGAGACCGCGGCCGTTCTCCCCGGTCTGCTTGATCTTGCCGAGCGCGATGTGCCCCATGATCGCACCGGCGACGCCCGTGGCGAGACCCACGAAGATGAAGACGAACAGCAGCGAGCCGATGCCGAAGACGATCGACAGGATCGCGAGCACGTTCGTCTTCGCCCGCTGTCCGTAGGGCTGGTAGCCGGTGGTGGCGTAGGCCCCGGGCTGGGCGTACTGCTGCGAGTACGGGTTCGACGCCGCGTAGGGGTTCTGCGGGGCGCCGTACTGGGGCTGCTGGCCGTACTGGCCCTGCTGGCCGGACTGGCCCTGGCCGTACTGGCCCTGGCCGTACTGCTGCTGGCCCTGTCCCGCTTGACCCGGCTGCTGGCCGTACTGCTGCTCGCCCTGTCCCGCCTGACCCGGCTGCTGCTGCCCGTACGGCTGCTGCCCGCTCTGGCCCTGCCCGTACTGCCCCGGCTGCTGGTACGGGTTCTGCTGCTTCGGGGCGTCCTGCCCGTACCCACCGGGCTCGGCCGCGGATCCGAGTGCTGGTGCCGACGCGTCCGGCTGCTGTCCGTCCGGCCGCTGCTCGCCCGGCTTCGGCCACTGGTTCTGATCGGACACGATGCACCCCTCCCGACGACCCGTGCGGCCGTCGCCTGCAAGCCTGCCACAGGCGCGGACCCGCCGACCCAGCCCTGTTCGGGGCGGCGCGGGGGCGGACCAGCAGCTGCGGCCGGCGCTCAGACCTGGACGGTCGTCACCGGCAACGTGGAGTCCGCGGCGATGTCGAGGTCGCTCGGCGCATGGCCCTCGGCGACGAGCCGCGCCCCGACGGCCGCGATCATCGCACCGTTGTCGGTGCAGAGGTCGAGCGGGGGGATGCGGAGCGCGACGCCGGCCTCGGCGCAACGGGCCTCCGCCACCGCACGCAGTCGGGCGTTCGCCACGACGCCGCCTCCGAGCAGGAGCCGGTCCACGCCGGTGTCCCGGCAGGCGTTCAGTGCCTTGGTCAGCAGCACGTCGACGACGGCCTCCCGGAAGCTGGCGGCGACGTCGGCCACGGGGACCTCGCGGCCCTCGTCGCGGCAGCGTTCCACCCAGCGCGCGACGGCGGTCTTCAGCCCGGAGAACGAGAAGTCGTACCGGTGCGCGGCCATGTCCTTCGGCAGCGTCAGCCCGCGGGGGAACCGGATGGCGGTCGGGTCGCCGTCGGCAGCGGCGCGGTCGATCTGCGGGCCGCCCGGGTACGGCAGCCCCAGGAGTCGTGCGACCTTGTCGAACGCTTCGCCCGCGGCGTCGTCGATGGTCTCGCCGAGGAGCTCGACGTCGCCGACCAGGTCCCGAACGAGGAGCAACGACGTGTGCCCGCCGGACACCAGCAGCGCCACGGTCGGGAGCTCGATCGCGCTGCCGTCCGCGCGCAGGACGTCCGCGCCGACGTGGCCCACCAGGTGGTTCACGCCGTAGAGCGGCTTGCCGGTGGCCACGGCGAGCGCCTTCGCCGCCCCGACCCCGACCATGAGCGCGCCAGCGAGCCCCGGGCCCGCGGTCACCGCGACGGCGTCGAGCTCGTCGAGGGTGACGCCGGCCTCGGCGAGCGCCTGGGTGAGCGTGGGCGTCATCGCCTCGAGGTGCGCGCGTGCGGCGACCTCGGGCACGACGCCGCCGTAGCGCGCGTGCTCGTCCATGCTCGACGCGATGACGTTCGCGAGCAGCGTGGTCCCGCGGACGATGCCGACGCCCGTCTCGTCGCACGAGGTCTCGATGCCGAGCACGAGCGGTTCACGCATCGAAGGTCTCCTGTCCGATCGGGCCGGGCCCGGTCCGCGGCGGTGCGGTCGACACCGGCGGCAGCTCCGCCCGCATCACCCACGCGTCGACCCCGTCCGGCTGGTAGTAGCGGGGTCGGACGGCGATCTGCTCGAACCCGAACCCGGTGTACATGGTCTGGGCGACGGGGTTGTCCGCGCGGACCTCGAGGAAGACCTCGTGCACGCCACGACGCCGGGCCTCGTCGAGGAGCTCGGTGAACAGCGTCCGGCCGATGCCCTGCCCGCGGTGCTCCGCCGACACCGCGATGGTCTGCACGTCGGCCACCGGGTTGCCGGGCAACGAGGACAGCCCCGCGTACCCCACGACCGTCGGTGCGCCCTCGCCGGTGGTCTCGACGACGACGTAGTACCCGTGCGGGGAGTACAGCTCGCCGGACATCTGCGAGGCCGACCAGGCGTCCGTCGGGAACGAGGCGTGCTCGAGCCACATCACGTCGTCGAGGTCCTGGGGGTGGGCGCGCCGCAGGCGCAGCCCGTCGGGCAGCGTCACCGTGCGACCCGCTTCGGGGCGCCCGGGACGGTCACGTCGGGCTCGCGGAGGTAGAGGGGGGTGTCCTCGGCGAAGGGCGCGCCGGAGGTGAGCCGGTCCGCGGCGAGCACCCCGAGCCTCCCGGCGGGGACGGTGGCTGCGGTGATCCGCCGGAGGACCCTGGAGGCTCCCAGCACGTCGTCCAGGTCCGCCGGCTTGGCGAGTCCGGGCCCCGCGGTGCGCGTGCCGGCCTGGTCGTGGACGCTCCAGTGGACCTCGCGTCGGCGGGCGTCCGTCAGGACGACGAACGGGCCGGCGTCTGCGGGGTCGCTGGCGACGACGTCCGCTGCGACCGCGTCGTGGCTGACGAGCGGCAGGAACGGGACGGCTCGCGCGGCCGCGAAGGTGCGGGCGGCGGCGATGCCGACACGGAGTCCGGTGAAGGGGCCGGGGCCCATGCCGGCGACGACGCCTGTGACGTCGGCGGGCGTGATGCCGGCGGACGTGAGGACCTCGGCGAGGAAGGGGCCGATGACCTCGGCGTGCCGGCGGGTGTCCTCCGTCGAGCGCTCGGCGAGGACCCGGCGGCTCGCAGGGTCGACGACGGCGACGGAGGTCCCGGCGGAGGTGTCGATCGCGAGCAGCACCCGTCCATCGTAGGCGTCGCGAGCGCCCCGTCGGCCGCTACGCCGCAGGCTGTGGACGGAGCGTTCCGGGTCCCACGGGCAGGACGCCAGCGCGGTACTCGTAGCCCTGGTCCGCGGGGGCGACGGTGACGTTCGCGGCGCCGAACCGCCACACGCGGTTGTAGCAGTAGACCCCGATCTCGGTGTCGCCGTCCGGTACCGCCCAGGTGCCGACGCCCCACTGGGCGGGCTGTCCGACCCCGTTGATCGTGACGGTCGGACGGGCGAACCACGTCAGCAGCGGGCGGGTGATCCGGAGTTCGACACGGCGTCGTGTCGTCCCCGAGGGCAGTGTCGAGTCCACCGCCGAAGCATACGGGCCACGCCTCCTCCTTCCGGACGACGTCCGAGACCTCGTCCTTCCTCCGGTCGTCCCAGGCGACGGCGCTTCCTAGCGTCGTGGTGTGACCGATCGGCGGTTGCGGAACGACACGGAGGACACCATGACCACCATCACCCCGACCAGGGCGACGCCCGACACGGGAGGTGCACCGAACCTCATCCGGCGCCACCCGCTCGTCGCGTTCGCGGTCCTCGCGTGCGGCCTGAGCTGGCTCGCCTGGCTGCCGTACATCCTGTCCCCGCACGGGCTCGGCGTGTGGGACGTCCACGTGCCGGAGATGCTCGGCTCGGCACAGCTCGCCGGGGTCCTGCCGGGCGCGCTCCTCGGCCCGCTCGGTGCCGCGTTCCTGGTCACCGCGGTCACCGACGGCCGCGCCGGCCTCCGCACCTGGGTCGGTCGGCTCTGGAAGTGGCGGGTCGCGTGGCAGTGGTACGTGCTCGCGCTCGTCGCGGTGCCGCTCGTGGTGGTGGCCGCCGGTGCGATCGCGTCCGGCGGGGTCGTCAACCCGCCGTCCCTGCTGGCGCTCGCCACCATCGTCCCGGCGCTCGCGCTGCAGATGGTGACGACCGGGCTGTCCGAGGAGCCGGGCTGGCGTGACTTCGCGCTCCCCCGCCTCCAGCGCCGCTTCGGCCCGCTCGGTGCCGCCGCCGTCCTCGGTCCGCTCTGGGCGCTGTGGCACATGCCGCTCTTCCTCAGCGACTGGGGCGGGTGGCCCGACGCGCACTGGACCGCACCGCTGGTGTTCGCCGGCTTCACGATCACCTTCAACGTGGTGATGGCGTGGGTGTTCAACCGCACGGGGCAGAGCCTGCCGCTGTCGATGCTCCTGCACGTCGGCGTGAACAACACCGTGTCCGTGCTCTGGATCGACATGTACCCGGGCATCGACGGTGACCGCGGGGTGCTCGTGCTCTTCATCGGGGCCACGGTCGCTGCCCTGGCGATCATCATCGGCACCCGCGGACGACTCGGCTACACCGGCGACCGTGACGACGCCGTCGTGCACGGCACCGACCAGCGCTTCGTAGACTCGGCTCATGGCCACCGCTGACGCCCGGACGAGCGCCGACGTGTCCATCCGTCGCCGTGACGTCGTCGTCGCCGCCGTCACCGCCCTGGTCTCGATCGGGCTGCTGCTCTCGCTCCCCGCGATCGACGCCGCCGATCCCGACGGCTCCTCACTCGGTGTCCCCCCGCTCGGGACCGGGGCGGGTTCCGGCGGCTGGTGGCTGCTGCTGGTCGTGCTCCTCGTGCAGTCCGCCGCGCTCCTGCCGGTCCGTCGCCTGCCGGGGTCCGTCCTCGTCGCCACGGCGGCACTCGCCGTCGTCCCCGCGGCGGTCGCTGGTGCCCTCTACGGCATGAGCGCCCTCCCCGTCGGCGTCGCCGTCGTCCTGCTCGTGCTGACCATCCCGCCCCTCCGGCGCTGGCCGGCCCTGGTGGCCGCGGCAGCGCTGGTGGCGACCGGTGTGACGGTCAACATGCTCGTCGCGTTCGGCGCACCGATCGCCGCGGCACTCGGTCAGGGGCTCCTGCAGGCGGTCGGCGTCGTCGCCCTCCCCCTGCTCGCCGCCCTCGTCGTGCGGTCCCGCCGCGAGGTCGGCGTCGCCCGCCGCGACGAACAGCGCGCCCTGGTCGGCGAACGCGAGGCCATGGTCGACGCCACCCTCGCCCGCGAACGTGCCGCGATGGCCCGTGAGCTCCACGACATCGCCGCGCACCACCTGTCCGGCATCGCCCTGATGGCCGGCGTCGTCGACCGACAGATCGACACCGACCCGGAGCAGGCGCACGCCGGCGTCCGCCAGGTGCGCGACCAGAGCAGCGCGGTGCTCGACGACCTCCGCCGACTCGTCGGACTGCTCCGTGACGAGTCCGCTGCCGCCGAACGCTCCGTCGAGACGTTCGCCACACTGCCCGAACTGGTCGCGCGGACACCGGGCGACGTCCGCTTCTCGGTCCTCCGCCCGCTGGGCTCCGACGACGACGGACCGTTCGGTGCCGGGATCGGCCCGCTCGCGCAGCTGGCTGCGTACCGCACCGTCCAGGAGGCCCTGGCCAACGCCGCCATGCATGCTCCGGGCACCGCGTGCTCCGTCCAGGTCGACGACCGGTCAGCAGAGCAGGTCACGGTCGCCGTCCACAACGACCCACCGTCGGCGGCTCCGGTCGCGGGGTCCTCGGCGGGCGGCTTCGGGTTGCTCGGCATGCGCGAGCGTGCGGAACTCGTGGGAGCCACCGTGAGTGCCGGACCCGCTGCGGACGGCGGCTGGGACGTCCGCCTGGTGCTCCCGCGCGAGGGGTCCTCCCGGTGATCCGCGTGCTCGTCGCCGACGACCAGGCCCTCGTCCGTGCCGGCATCTCGGCGCTGCTCGGCGCCGAGGAGGACATCGAGGTCGTCGGTGTCGCGTCGGACGGCATCGAGGCACTGGCCCTGGCGAGGAGCACGCGCCCGGACGTGGCGTGCCTCGACATCCGGATGCCCGGCCTGGACGGCATCGAGGTCGCACGCGCGCTGTGCGGCCCCGATGCCGACCCCGCCGTGCCCGCGCTGATGCTCACCACGTTCGACCTCGACGACTACGTGTTCGGCGCCCTCGAGGCCGGGGCGTCCGGGTTCCTCCTCAAGGACGCCGACCCGGACACGATCATCGGCGCCGTCCGCCAGGTCGCCGCGGGCAACGGCACGCTCGACCACCAGCTGACCAAGCGCGTGCTCCGCGAGTTCGTCGAGCGCCGGCAGCTGCAGCCGGTGACCGGCGCGCGGGCGGACGACCTGCTCACCGTCCGCGAGCACGACGTGCTGCTGCTGCTGGCGCAGGGGCTGTCGAACGAGGACATCGCGGCGGAGCTCGTCGTCGAGCTGTCCACCGTGAAGTCGCACGTCGCGCGGATCCTGCCGAAGCTCGGCGTCCGGTCGCGCCTGCAGGCCGTGGTGTGGGCGTACCAGAACCGCGTCGTCCTGCCGCCTGGCGCCTAGAGGGTGACGCCGTCCCAGCGGGGACCGGTCGCCGTCACGACGACGCGACGGGGCTCGTCGGGGACGTCGTCCGGGTCGAGGTCGTCCGCGGAGACGTCGGCATCGGCCCCGGTCGCGCGGGTGATCTCGACGTCGAGCACGGCGTCGCTGATCCCGTCGACCATGCCGCGACCCCACTCGACGACGACGATCGCACCGTCCCAGTCGAGGTCGAGGTCGTCGAGCTCGACCGGGTCGCTCAGGCGGTAGGCGTCGACGTGCACCAGGTCCGGCCCGGCCGTCGTGGGGTGGGTCCTGGCGAGCACGAACGTCGGGCTCGCCACCTGACCCCGGGCGCCGAGCGCCGCCCCGAGGCCCCGCGTCAGCGTGGTCTTGCCGGCACCGAGCGGCCCGGTCAGCACGACGAGGTCCCCGGCGCGCAGCACGGCGGCGAGTCGGGCCCCGAGTGCGCCCATCTCCGCCGTGCTCAGGACGCTGGTGTCCAGGAGCGTCCTCACGCGTGCTCTCCGCGCAGGTACTCGCCGACGCGGCCCTCGACCGAGTGGCCCGAGTAGACGCGGTTCACCCGGGCGCCGATCCGGCAGACGATCTCCTCGCCTATGGTGTCGAGCGCGGCGCCCCACTCCAGCACGGTCATCTCGTCGCGCTCCCCCGTGCCGAACAGCACGACGGTGTCACCGACCTGGACGTCGTCGTCGCCCACGTCCACCAGGAACTGGTCCATGGCGACCCGACCGGCGATCGGGTACCGCTTGCCGTTGATCGCGACCTCGACGCGGCCCTGCGCCGAGCGCGGCACGCCGTCCGCGTAGCCGAACGGCACGAGCGCCAGGGTCGTCTCGTCGTCCGTGCGGTACGTGTAGTCGTACGAGACGCCGGTGCCCACGGGCACACGCTTCGTCTTCGCGACCGAGGCCGTCACCGTCATCACGGGTTCGAGCCCGAGGTCCGCCGCGGAGACGCCGTCGGCGCCGGGGATGCCGTAGAGGTTCGCCCCCATGCGGACCATGTCCTTGCGGAACTCCTTGCGTTCGAGCCCGGCGAGCGACGCGGCGACGTGCTCCATCGGGACGTCGACGCCGAGGTCCTCGGCACGCTCGATCGCGGCCTCGAACAGGGACACCGACGCAGCGTCGTCGTCGTCCGAGGACTCCGCCAGGTGCGTGTACGCGGCGACGACCTCGATGCGACCGGCGCGCTGGGCGTCCCTGGCCGCCTCGACCAGCGCGGGCCAGTCGTCGATCGAGGACCCGTCGCGGTGCAGCCCCGTGTCGACGCCGAGGTGCACACGTGCTGGACGCTGGTCGACGGCCTCGACGATCCGCTGCAGTTCGGCGAGGTTCGAGACGCCGAGGTCCACCGCGGAGTCGATCGCGTCGCGGAAGTCCAGCGCCGGGTCGTGCTGCCACGTGAAGAGGTGCACGTCCTCGCCGACGCCGATCGCCCGGAGCCGCAGGGCCGCTGGGACCGTCAGCACCCCGATCCAGCGGATGCCGGCGTCGACCGCGGCGAGCGCGATCGGTTCGAGGCCGTGCCCGTACGCGTCGGCCTTCATGATCGCCATCACCTCGACCGGGTGCATCCACCCGCGGACCCGCTCGAGGTTGGCGCGGTAGGCGTCGAGGTCGATCTCGGCCTGACGCAGGGGCGCGCTCACGTCGTCCTCCGTTCGATGCTCCGGCCGAGCCGGGCCACCACCTCGTAGTTGATCGTGCCGACGGCCGACGCCCAGTCCTCGACGGCGGGGTCGCCGTTCGCCGGGTCGCCCCAGAGCACGACCTCGTCCCCGACGGCGACGTCCGCGTCCCCGATGGCGATGTGCATCGCGTTCATGGCCACCCGTCCAACGACCGGGAACAACCGGTCGCCGATCCGCACGGAGACGTGGTTGCCGAACCCGCGGTCGAAGCCGTCCGCGTACCCCAGGCCGATGACCGCCAGGCGCGTGTCCGTGTCGGCACGCCAGGTGTAGCCGTAGCTGACGCCGTCGCCCGCCGGCACGACCACGGTGCGCAGGACCGAGGCGGTCAGACGCATCGCAGGGCGCAGGCCGAGGTCGGCCGACGTCCGGTCGGGGAAGGGGCTGAGCCCGTAGAGCGCGATGCCGACGCGGGCCAGGTCACGCCGGGTCTCGGGGACGGCGAGGCTCGCGGCGCTGGCGGCGAGGTGCACCATGTCCGGCACGATCCCCCGCGCGCGCAGGCCGTCGAGTGCCCGCTGCAGGGAGGCGTCCTGGTCGAGGTCGTCGGTGCGCGAGGCGTTCGACAGGTGCGACATCACGCCCTCGATCCGCGTGCGCGCGCCACCGCGGGCGAGCGACGCCGCACGGTCGAAGAGCTCGGGCCACTCGGACTCGACGGCACCGTTCCGGCTGAGCCCGGTGTCGATGCAGATGTGCACGGCGGGCACCTCGGCGTCGGCAGCGCTGGAGAGCTGCTCGACGCTGGACACCGCCGGGGTGATGCCGTGCTGGGCCGCACGACGGAAGTCCTCGTCGGGGGCGTGCAGCCAGGCGAGGATCCGGACGCCCTCGTCGATGCCCGCCTGCCGCAGCGCGATGCCCTCGTCGATGTCCGCGACCCCGAGCCACTCCGCGCCCGCGTCCACGAACGCCTGCGCGGCGTCAGCCGCGCCGTGGCCGTACCCGTTCGCCTTGACGACCGGGATGACGCCGGACGGTGCCACCTGGTCGGCGACGGTCGCGTAGTTGGCGATGAGCGCCTCCCGGTCGACCGTGATCCCCGTGAACGCACTCACTTGGCTCCCCCTCCGGCGATGAGCGACAGAACCGCCGACCGGCGGCCGACCGTGATCCCCGTGAACGCACTCAAGCCGGTTCCCCTGTTCCTTCCAGCACCACGAACGCCGTGGCGATGCCCCCATCATGCGAGAGCGACAGGTGCACGGAGACGACGCCACGCGCGTCTGCGACCTGGCGCGCCTGCCGGTGCAGCGTGAGCGACGGGTTCCGCTGGTCGTCGGAGACGACCTCGAGGTCCTGCCAGCTCAGCCCGGCGCTCGACCCGAACGCCTTGATCAGTGACTCCTTCGCCGCGAACCGCGCCGCGAGCGACGCGATCGCACGGGGCTCCCCGTCACGAACGAGTTCCGACGGCGTGAACAGGCGCGATCGCATGGCGGGCGTCCTGGTGAGGGTGCGCTCGAACCGCTCCAGGTCGACGACGTCGACCCCGATCCCGATGATCATCGCCGACTACTCGACGGTGACCGACTTCGCGAGGTTACGCGGCTGGTCCACGTCGAGCCCCTTCGCGGCCGCGAGCTCCATGCCGAACATGTGGAGCGGCGCGACGGCCAGCAGCGGCTCGAACAGCGGCGTCGCCAGCGGGATCCGGAGGACCTCGTCGGCGAAGGGCAGCACGGCGGCGTCGCCCTCTTCGGCGATGGCGATCACCCGGGCGCCGCGAGCGCGGATCTCCTGGATGTTCGACACGACCTTCGGGTGCAGCGACCGGGCGTCACGCGGCGAGGGCACGATCACGAAGACGATCTGCCCCGGCTCGATGAGCGCGATCGGGCCGTGCTTGAGCTCACCGGCGGCGAAGCCCTCCGCGTGGATGTACGCGAGCTCCTTGAGCTTGAGCGCGCCCTCGAGCGCGATCGGGTACCCGACGTGGCGGCCGAGGAAGAGGACGCTGCGGGTGTCCGCCATCCACTTCGCCAGCTCGGCGACCCCGGAGGCGTCCTCGATCGTCTGCTGCAGCTTGGCGGGCAGGCCCTCGAGCTCGGCGACCTGCTCGGCCACCTGCTCGGTCGTCAGCGTGCCGCGGAGCGTGGCGAGGTGCAGCCCGAGCAGGTACAGCGCGACGCCCTGCGCGAGGAACGCCTTCGTCGACGCCACCGCGACCTCGGGCCCGGCGTGGGTGTAGATCACCGCGTCGGACTCGCGCGGGATCGTGGCGCCCTGGGTGTTGCAGATCGAGAGGACCTGCGCGCCCTGCTCCCTGGCGTACTTCACGGCCATGAGCGTGTCCATCGTCTCGCCGGACTGACTGATCGAGACGACGAGCGTGCGGTCGTTCAGCACCGGGTCGCGGTACCGGAACTCGTGGGCGAGCTCGACCTCGACGGGCACGCGCGCCCACTGCTCGATGGCGTACTTGCCGAGCATGCCGGCGTAGGCCGCGGTGCCGCAGGCGATGACGACGACACGGTCGACCTGCTGCAGACGGTCGGCGATCGGGTCGAGGTCGGTCAGCGTGACCGCACCCTCGTGCACGCGGCCGAGGATGGTCTTCGCGACCGCCTCGGGCTCCTCGCTGATCTCCTTCGCCATGAACGAGGACCAGCCACCCTTGTCCGCGGCCGAGGCGTCCCAGTTCACCTCGAACTCGCTCGGGGTCGCGGGGGTGCCGTCGAAGTGGATGACGTCGACGCCGTCGGGGCGGATCGTGGCGATCTCGTCCTGGCCGATCGACAGCGCGCGCTGCGTGTACGCGACGAAGGCGGCGACGTCCGAGCCCATGAAGTTCTCGCCGTCGCCGAGGCCGACCACGAGCGGCGAGTTGCGCCGGGCACCGACGACGACGCCGGGCTGGTCGGCGTGCACGACGAGGAGCGTGAACGCGCCGTCGAGTCGCTGCACGGCCTGCTGCATGGCGGTGGTCAGGTCGCCGGTCTCCCGGAACGCGCGGGCGACGAGGTGCGCGGCGACCTCGGAGTCGGTCTCGCTGAGGAACTCGACGCCCTCGGCGGTCAGCTCGGCACGCAGCGCGGAGAAGTTCTCGATGATGCCGTTGTGGATGAGCGCGAGCTTGCCGCCGTCCGCCAGGTGCGGGTGCGCGTTCTCGTCGGTCGGGCCGCCGTGCGTCGCCCACCGGGTGTGGCCGATGCCGGTGCCGCCGTCGGGGATCGGTCGGGCGTCGAGCTCGTCGACGAGGGCCTGGAGCTTGCCCGCCTTCTTCGCCGAGGTCATGTCACCAGAGGGGTCGATGACCGCGATCCCGGCGGAGTCGTACCCGCGGTACTCGAGCCGACGGAGACCACCGAGGAGCACGTCCGTGCTGCTGTTGCTGCCGACGTAGCCGACGATTCCACACATGGCGACGATCCTATGGGCTCCTCTGGCGACCTTCCTGCGTGGACACCGGATCGAGACCGAGCTTGCGGTCTGCCGCTTTCTCCATGATTCTGTCGTCAGTTTGAGACACCGCTAGAATGCATCAGATGCACGCCGAACTGAACCCATACGCACCCGGGGCCGGCCTTCGCCCACCGGAACTCGTCGGTCGGCAGGCAGAGGTGGACGCTTTCGACCTGCTCGTCGCGCGCTCACGACGAGGTCAGACCGCTCGGAGCCTCGTCCTGCATGGTCTGCGGGGCGTCGGCAAGACGGTCCTGTTGAACCAGTTCCGCGTGCAGGCAGACGGTGCCGGGTGGCTCGTCGTCGACGTCGAGGGGCAGACGTCGGACTCGGGTCGCCAGACGACTCGACGGCGACTCGCCCGTGAGATCGCGCTCGCTGCCCGCCGGCTGAGTCGCGGGCGCGCCATGTCGGCATCGGTCCGCAGCGCGCTGGCCACAGTGAAGTCGTTCGGGATGCAGTTCGGGGGGCTGGGCTTCTCGATCGAGCTCGAGGCTGCCGTCGGGCGAGCGGACACCGGCGTGATCGAGATCGATCTCGAAGAACTGGTCGAAGACCTCGCTCCGGCGCTCCGCGAGCAACAGCGCGTGATCGCGTTGTTCATCGACGAACTCCAGGACCTGGAACCCGAACTCCTCGGGGCACTCCTGTCGGTCCAGCACCGCGCGGGACAGCGTGGGTGGCCGTTCGTCGTCGTCGGCGCCGGCCTGCCGAGCGTGCCCGGGGCCCTCACCGCAGCCAAGTCGTACGCGGAGCGGCTGTTCGACTACCGCGAGATCGGCTCGTTGCCCTCCGGTGCCGCTGGCGACGCCCTCGTGGTGCCTGCCAGACGCGCGGGCGTGACGTTCGACACGAGTGCCCTCGATGTCCTGGTGGACGCCTCTGGCGGGTACCCCTACTTCCTCCAGACCTTCGGAGCCGCCGCGTGGGACCTGGCGGAGGACAAGCGGATCACCGAAGCCGACGCCATCGGCGCCATCGATCGCGGCAACGCCGAACTCGACAGTGGGTTCTTCCCTGGCCGGTGGGCGAGCGCGACGCCAGCAGAACGGCAGTACCTCGTGGCCATGTCCGATGACCCGGACGGAGAATCCTCGACCGGTGCGGTCGCGTCGCGCCTCGGCGTCGCGGCGAACGCAGCGAGCCAGGCCCGCCACGCTCTCATCAGCAAGGGCATCGTGTTCGCTCCACAACGAGGGCGCATCGCGTTCACCGTGCCGCACATGCGTGCATTCGTCCGTCGTCAGGCCGATCTCGACCTGGACGACTAGCTTTCGGAGCATGGGACGTTTCGACGAGATCGCCATCACCACCCTGCGCGGCGAGCAGACCACCTTCGGGGCGTTCGGGGCCAAGGCGGTGCTCGTCGTGAACGTGGCGTCGCGCTGCGGCCTCGCGCCCCAGTACGAACAGCTCGAGGAGCTCCAGAAGACCTACGGCCCGCGCGGCTTCACGGTCCTCGGCTTCCCCAGCAACCAGTTCCTGCAGGAGCTCGGTTCCGCCGAGGCCATCGACGAGTACTGCTCCGCCACGTGGGGCGTCACCTTCCCGATGTCGGAGAAGGTCAAGGTCAACGGCATGGGCGCGCACCCGCTCTACAAGGAGCTGAAGCAGACGCCGGACGCCGGCGGCAAGGCCGGTCGCGTCATCTGGAACTTCGAGAAGTTCCTCGTGGCGCCGGACGGCACCGTCTCGCGCTTCCGTCCGACGACGAAGCCGGATGCCCCCGAGGTCATCGCGGCCATCGAAGCGGCCCTGCCCGCCTGAGCGGTCGCGCCCGGCGCGAGCCGGGGATCCGGACGGGAGGCCCGGATCACGTGCGCCGGTCGGCTCACGTGATGCGGGCCTCCCGTCTGTACGCTCGGACGCATGCCGATCACGGAGACCACCGTCGCGCACCCCTCCCCCTTCGTGGAGATCCCGCGCGCGGAGTGGTCGCAGCTCGCTCCCAAGGAGCACCTGTCCCTGACCGAGACGGAGATCGTCCAGCTCCGAGGGCTGGGTGACCGCCTCGACATGCAGGAGGTGCAGGAGGTCTACCTGCCCCTGTCCCGCCTGCTGACGCTGTACGCCGCCGGGGCGAAGGACCTGCACGCCGAGACCAGTCGCTTCCTCGGCGAGCGTGCCCGGCGCACCCCGTTCGTCATCGGTGTGGCCGGGTCCGTGGCGGTCGGCAAGTCCACCGTCGCCCGACTGCTCCGCGAGCTCACGAAGCGCTGGCCGGACACCCCTCGCGTCGAGCTCGTCACGACGGACGGGTTCCTGTACCCGAACGCCGAGCTCGAGCGACGCGGGATCATGGACCGCAAGGGCTTCCCGGAGTCCTACGACCGCCGCTCCCTGCTGCGTTTCGTCAGCCAGGTGAAGAGCGGCGCGGCCGAGGTCCGGGCGCCGTACTACTCGCACCTCGTCTACGACATCGTCGAGGACGCCGAAATCGTCGTCCGCCAGCCGGACATCCTCATCGTCGAGGGGCTCAACGTGCTCGCTCCGCCGCTGCACGGGCGGCTGGCGCTGTCCGACCTCTTCGACTTCACCATCTACGTCGACGCGAAGACCCGCGACATCGAGTCCTGGTACGTCGACCGGTTCCTGGCCCTGCAGGAAGAGGCGTTCTCGAGCCCGGACTCGTTCTTCCACCGGTTCGCGAGCCTGTCCCGCGAGGACGCCGTGCGCACCGCGACCGAGGTCTGGCACGCGATCAACGAGCCGAACCTGGTCGAGAACGTCCTGCCGACGCGATCCCGGGCGACCCTCGTGCTGAAGAAGGGCCCGAACCACAAGGTGAGCTCGGTCCTGCTCCGCAAGATCTGACGGGCGGGCGCGGTCGTGGGCGCGGTGTCTCCGCACCGAACCGCGAAACGGACACAGCACCACGGGGTCCCGTGGTGCTGTGTCCGTTTCGTGGTGCTCTGTGCGGAGCCCTACGCGGCGTCGAGCGCCAGGCGCTCCTCGACGACCGCGGCCAGCTCCTCGGCGACGCGCTGGGCGGTCTCCTGCGAAGCCGCCTCGACCATGACGCGCACGACGGGCTCCGTGCCCGACGGACGCAGCAGCACGCGGCCGGTGTCACCGAGCGACGCGGTGGCCGCGGCGACGGCGTCCTGCACGCCCTGGTCGGCGAGCCCGTGGCGGTCGACCCCGCGCACGTTGAGCAGCACCTGCGGGAACACGGTCATGCACGACGCGAGCTCCTGCAGCGACCTGCCCGTGCGCGCCATCTCGGCGACGAGGTGCAGCCCGGTGAGGATGCCGTCGCCCGTGGTGGCGTACTCCTGGAAGATGATGTGGCCGGACTGCTCGCCGCCGAGCGAGTAGCCACCCTCGTTCATCTTCTCGAGCACGTAGCGGTCGCCCACGCCGGCCTCGATCATCGTGATGCCCGCGTCGGCCATGGCCCGCTTGAGGCCGAGGTTCGACATGATCGTCGCGACGAGGGTGTCGTCCTTCAGCCGGCCGCGCTCCTGCAGCGACAGGGCGAGGATCGCCATGATCTGGTCGCCGTCGATGGCGTTGCCGGCGGCGTCGACGGCCAGGCACCGGTCGGCGTCGCCGTCGTGGGCGATCCCGACGTCGGCACCGGCTTCGAGCACCGCACGAGCGAGGTTGTCGATGTGGGTCGAGCCCACGCCGTCGTTGATGTTCCAGCCGTCGGGGTCTGCCCCGATGAGCGTGACCTTGGCTCCCGCGTTCACGAAGACCTCGGGCGAGACGCCCGCGGCAGCCCCGTTGGCACAGTCGAGCACCACGTGGATGCCGTCGAGCCGGTGCGGGAGCGTGCCGAGCAGGTGGACGACGTAGCGGTCCTCGGCGTCGGCGAAGCGGGTGATCCGCCCGACGTCGATGCCGGTGGGGGTCGGCGCGGACTGGTCGTGCATGGCGGCTTCGATGCGGTCCTCGACCTCGTCGGGGAGCTTGCGCCCGCCCGCGGCGAAGAACTTGATGCCGTTGTCCGGCGCCGGGTTGTGCGACGCGGAGATCATCACGCCGAAGTCGGCGTCGATGTCGGCCACCAGGAAGGCGGCCGCCGGGGTGGGGATGACCCCGGCGTCGAGCACGTCGACGCCGGCGGAGGCGAGCCCGGCCGCGACAGCGGAACCCAGGAACTCACCGGAGACGCGCGGGTCGCGCGCCAGGACCGCGCGGGGACGCGGTCGGCCGGACGCCCGTCGGGCGTCCGCATGGTGTCCGTGCGTGAGCACGGCCGCGCTGGCCTGGGCAAGACCCAGAGCCAGCGCGGCCGTCAACTCGCCGTTGGCGAGACCACGAACGCCGTCGGTACCGAACAGACGCGGCATTGCGATCGGGTTCGTCGAGCGACTAGCGCTTCGAGAACTGCGACGCCTTGCGGGCCTTCTTGAGACCGGCCTTCTTGCGCTCGATGACGCGGGCGTCACGGGTGAGGAAGCCGGCCTTCTTGAGGGCCGCACGGTTGTTCTCGCGGTCGATCTCGTTCAGCGTGCGGGCGATGGCGAGGCGGACGGCGCCGGCCTGGCCGGAGGGGCCACCACCGGTGACACGGGCCACGACATCGTAGGACCCGAGGAGCTCGAGGATCTTGAACGGGTCGTTGATGAGCTGCTGGTGCAGCTTGTTCGGGAAGTAGTCCTCGAGCGTACGGCCGTTCACCACGAAGGTGCCGGAGCCGGGGACGAGGCGCACGCGGGCGATGGCCTCCTTGCGGCGCCCGACGGCACCGCCGGAGACGTTGAGGATCTGACGGGGAGCGGCCTCGGCAGCGGCGGGTGCGCTCTCCGTGGTGAAGCTTTCCGGGGTCTGGTCGAGGGAGTCAGCGATCTGAGCCATGAGTTTTCTCTGTTCCTTGGAAGTCGTCGTGGCCGCTGGTTACTGCGAGACCTGGTCGAAGATGTACGTCTTGGGCTGCTGCGCGGCGTGGGGGTGCTCGGGACCCGCGTACACCTTGAGCTTCTTGAGCTGCTCGCGGCCCAGCGTGTTCTTCGGGAGCATGCCGCGGATCGCCTTCTCGACGGCGCGGGTCGGGTGCTTCTCGAGCATCTCCGGGTAGGAGGTCGCGGTGAGGCCGCCCGGGTAGCCCGAGTGCCGGTAGTAGACCTTCTTCGCGAGCTTGGAACCGGTCAGTGCGACCTTGTCCGCGTTCACGATGATGACGAAGTCACCCATGTCCATGTGCTGGGCGAAGGTGGCCTTGTGCTTGCCGCGGAGGAGGGCGGCGACGTGCGAGGCGAGACGGCCGAGGACGACGTCGGTGGCGTCGATGACGATCCAGTCGTGCTGGACGTCTGCCGGCTTCGGTGAGAACGTGCGAGTCACAGGAGTGCTGCTTTCGTGTCGAGGTGAGGAGTCCGTGAATCCCGCTCCGGTGAGGTGTTCTGGCGGGAGACACCCGCTGAACGCCCCGGTGGAGGGCTCATCTGACTGTCTGGCACACAACGGTGCGCAGACCAATGTGAGAGCCTACCGGACGCCCCGCACGCGGGTCAACCGCCCCGGATTCCCCCGCGCCCTCTCCCGCCCTCACCTCTCGCCCTGCGAGCGGAATCGCGCGTAGCAAGCGGATTCCCGCCCAGCGAGCGGAATCGCGCGTTGCAGGTCGGATGTTCCGACCTGCAACGCGCGCTCTCGCCTTCCATCGCGGGCGGTGTGGGAAGAACGGACGGGAGGCTCGGTGCCAGCTGGCACCGAGCCTCCCGTCCGGTGGTGGTCGCGGAGACTACGCGGCGTGCGCCGCGCGACGACGCCGCACCACGAGCAGGCCGGCGCCCGCTGCCAGGAGCAGCAGCGCTGCGACGATGCCACCGGTGAGCTCGGCGCCGGTGAACGCGAGCGCCGGGACGGTCCCCGCTGCAGGGTCCACCGTGACGACCAGCGTCACGGTGCCCGTCGTGGGTCCGGTCACCACCAGGGTGTGGGTGCCGGCGGTGACCGACGACGGCACCGTGAACGTGCCGGACAGGCGACCGGACGCGTCAGCGGTCAGCGTGCCCAGTCGCACGGGCTCGGAGTGCAGCTCCACCGTGGTCCGCTCGTCGGCAGCGAAGCCGGTCCCCGTCAGTCGGAACGACGCTCCGACGCGGAGGTGGCCGTCGACGGACAGCGCGGCGGCGGTGTCCGAGCCGCCGGGCTGCGGACCAGGGGTCGGCGTCGGCGTCGGCGTCGGCGTGCCACCGTCACCGGGAGGCGTCGTCCCACCGTCACCCGGAGGCGTCGTCCCGCCGATGCCCGGCAGGTCGATGCCGACCAGGATCGGGTCGTGGTCGCTCGCCCGGTACACGTCGTCCGTGTAGAGGTTCGTCGCGTTGTAGTTGTAGCGGCTGTACTCCAGACCCACCGACTCGACCGAGTTGATGTTCCAGATGTCCACGCCGGTGACGTCGGCGAGCGCAGCGGGCGAGGCGAGCACGTGGTCGAGCGAGCCGCTCAGGCCGCTGAAGACGTACGACCACTCGTCGGCGTCCTGCGTCGGCCCGAGGTCGGTGTACCCGGCGTCGTCGAGGACCACCATCGGGTCCTCCTTGCTGTAGGCGTTGAAGTCGCCGAGCATGAAGACCTTGTCCGTGCCGTACTGCGTCTGCATGGCGGTGGAGAACGTCACCAGGGCCGTCGCCTGCGCGACCCGGTCCGCGTTCGACGCACCCTGGCCGTCGCCCTGGTCGGCGTTCGCACCGGTGCCGGAGCCCTTGGACTTGAAGTGGTTGGCGATCACCAGGAACTCGTCGTCCGCCGTGCCGCCGAGCGGGCGGAAGGCGTCGGCGACGGGCTGTCGGGCGTTCGTGAAGGCCGGGTCCTGCAGGATCGTCGACGCTCCGGTGGGGGCGACGCGGTCCTTCTTGTAGATCAGGGCGAGGCGGATGACGTCCTCGCTCGCTGGGACGACGGCCGGGGACGGGACGTACGCCCACGTGTCGGAGCCGGTCGCGGCGTTGAGCGCCCCGACCAGGGTCGCGACCGCGGTGTCACGCGGCTGGCCGAAGCGCGCCGAGTTCTCGATCTCCTCGAGCGAGACGACGTCGGCGCCGAGGCCGTTGATCGCCTTGACGATCTTGACCTGCTGGCGGTCGAGGTCCTCCTGCTCGGCGGCACCACGGGCATCGCAGCCGGAGTTCACCGTGACGGGGTCACCGACGCGGTCGGTGTAGTACGTGCAGCCGGTGAGCTCGTCACCCGTCGTGGGGAAGTAGTTCAGCACGTTGAAGCCGGCGAGCTTGAGGTCGCCGCCGACGTCCTCGGGCTTCGCGGTGCGCACGTCCGAGAACGCGACGGGCAGGTCGGCCGCCGGCGTCGCGCCGGTGACGGGCGTGGTCGGCTGGAACTTCCACGCGTTGTTGCGGTAGTCGAGGACGACCGGGGCGTCGAACGTGGCGGCGGCACCGACGGTGACGGGGCCCTGCGTCAGCCACGACACCGGGATGCCCTGGTTCGCCTTCGTCAGGAAGTTGGTGCTGGCGCCGTCGTCGAGCGTGATCCTGCGCGCCGCGTTGTCCGCGGTGACCGCCGCTGCCGCCGGGGTCCCGGGGCGCGCGACCTCGGTCGGCTGGAGGAGCCGCTCGGAGCCGGAGGCCAGGACGACCTCGCCGTACTGGTTCGTCGTGTAGTTGTCCGCGACGGTGTACCGGCCCTGCGGAGCGATGAGCATGCTCTCGAGCGACTCGCGCTGCGCGTCCGTCCGGGGGAAGGCGACGGCCGCGGCCTGCGGAGCGGGCACCGTGTCGGACAGCGTGCGCAGACCGGCAGCGCTGGACACCGTGAGCTCGGTCAGGCCGTTGAACTCGGAGACGGCGCCGGTGACCTCCACGTGCTGTCCGGCGGTGACGGACGACGCCGTCGCGGCCGAGTAGACGAAGACGGCGTCCGACGCGGTGTGCGTGGTCAGGTCGACCGCGCCGCCGGTGCCCGGGGTCTGGATCGTGTAGCCGCTGAAGCCGCCGGTGGCGTACACCGCGGTGACGACGCCCGACGTGACGACGTTCCTGCCCGCGTACGGCGAGGTGTCCGTCGTGCCCTGGAGCTGCGCGATCGTGACGGCCTCGGCCGGGGTGGGGTCGGCTGGCGGGGTCGGGTCCGTCGGCGGCGGCGTGGGGGTCGTTCCGCCGCCCGCCGTCTGGCCGGCCGCGTTCGTCGGGGTCGGCGTCGTGGTGTTCGAGAAGTCCGTGGCGTTGACGTCGGTGTCGGTCGTGCCCGCACGCACCAGTCCGTTCGGCACGCTGTTCGCACCGTCGACGGAGCGCACCGCGCCCTCGAAGGTGTTCGACGCGCCGTAGCCGAGCAGGTCGACCACGCCGGGCGTGCCGGCCGCGACCGCTCCGGCGGGCAGGGTCAGCGCCGTCGTGCGGTCGGCGAGGACGAGCGTCCCCGTCGTGCCGGACGGGTTGAGGCTCGCCTCATCGTCGGGCGTGGGGAGGTCGGCGCCGGCAGGAGTTGCACCGTTGCCCGCCATCGACACCAGGAACGTGCCGCCGGCGGGGACGGTGCCCTCCAGCGCGCTCGTGCTGAACGCACCGGCGCTCGTCGCTGCGCGGTACTGCAGCGACCACCCCGTGACCGAGACCGGGGCAGCCGTGGGGTTGCCGATCTCGACGAACTTGTGGTTGTAGGGGGCGCCGGCGCTGCCGCCCTTGAGGTAGGCCTCGCGGATGACGAGGCCCGTCCCCGCGGGGTCCGCCGAGGCGGTGGTGGCGGAGACGAGTGGTGCGGCGAGGAGTGTCGCGGCGACCGTGGCGCACAGCAGGGTGCGTCGGATGTGCTGGGGCATGCTGACCTTCGGTGCGGGGTCGTGGACCCTCGCACGCTACCGATCTGCAGAGGCGTTCAGGTTTCGACGAGGTGAACCCTTCGGTCTACTGCGCTTCACGACCCGGTGAGTGCCCGCAGCCCCATGACACCGAGCGTCATCGCGTACCAACCGAGGAGGTTGCCCCGCTTGCGCGCGCCGACCAGGGACAGCCCTCCGGTGACGACCGCGACGCCGCCCGCGATCAGGGCCACGGGCGGCCGCGTCGGGGTTGCGACACCCACCGTCAGGAGCGCGAGCGTCGCCACCACCACGAGCACCGCGACGATCACCGTCCGCATCGCATCGGACTCAGTCTGGACGTCGTCAGTCATGCGACCAGCATATTGCCGTTCAGTGATGACACGCGCTTCACGACCCGACCGGCACCCACTCCCGCCCCACCCGGTGCACCGCCGGCCCGTGCCCCGGCAGCACGATCTCGGGGATCGGCAGCGCCCGCGCCGACTCGAGCGCCGTCGCCTGGTCCGCCGTGAAGAACGGCGTGATCATGCGGGGCCGAGGGGTCCACGACGCCGGCTGCGTGTCGTGGTGGGAGACGACAGCGTCCCCGGTGACGATCGCGGAGGCGGCCGGCAGCAGGTACGCGGTGGACCCGGCCGTGTGCCCCTCGGCGGGGAACGGCGTGACGGCCCGCCCCTCGAAGTCCGCGCCGGTGAAGGCCCTGGCGGTGGCCACAGAGACGGGCCGCAGGGCATCGGAGCGGATCGCCCGGCCGAGCCAGCGGAGCACCCGCGCCGACGCCAGCCGTCCGCCGATCTCCGCGGGAGTGACCTGCTGCCGGTCGGGCCCGCGCACGTTGTCGAGCTCGGCGGCGTGCGCGAGCACCTCGACGTGCGGGTGGCGCTCCAGGATCCCGGGGATGCCACCGACGTGGTCGACGTGGCCGTGCGTGACGTAGATGCGGCGGAGGTCGCCGAGGTCGTGTCCGGCGTAGCGCACCGTGTCGAGCACCAGGTCGCTGTCGGCCGGGTAGCCGGCGTCGATCAGGGCGACGCCGTCCTCCTCCGCCAGCACGACCCAGTTGGAGACGGGCCCCTCGACGAAGACGACACCGGGGGCGACGGAGACGACGGACCGGGGTTCGCGGGAGCTCATCCCTCGACGGTAGCCGAGCCGGAGACCGCGCCGGTGCCGGACGTCCCGTCCACGGACCGCCGGGCGCGCGTCTGCTCCGCCCGCGCCGCGAGCTCCGCGTCCGCCGGGTAGCCCACCTCGGTCAGCGTGAGCCCCTTCGCCGGCGCCACCTTGAACGCGCTGGTCCGCTCCCCCGCCACGCGCAGCTCCTCGAGGCGCTCCGGCCCGAAGCGGCCCTCGCCGACCGCGATGGTCGCCCCCACCATCGCGCGCACCATGGAGTGACAGAACGCATCGGCCTGGAGGCTCGCCACCAGCACGCCGTCCGGCTCGCGGTCCCAGCGGAACTCCTGCAGCGTCCTGATGGTGGTCGCCCCCTCGCGCGGCTTGCAGAACGCCGCGAAGTCGTGCAGCCCCAACAGCGTCAGCGCACCGCGCTCCATCGCTGCCGGGTCGAGACGCCCCGGGTACCAGAGCGTGTGCCCACGACGTCGTGGATCGCGGGGGGCGTCGACGTCCGCGACGCGGTACTGGTAGCGCCGCCAGAGCGGGGAGAACCGGGCGTCGAACCCGTCCGGCGCGATCGACGCCCGCGTGACGAGCACGTCGCCCTCGACCCCGGCGATGCCGTTGACGCGCTTCACGAGCCCGTCGAGCGGGTCCCGCCCGGTCCCGTCCCCCCCGCGCCCGTCGCGCCCGCTGCCGTTGCCTCCGCCGCCGTTCCGCCCGCCGCCGTCCGCCGTGGTCCGTCGGGGCCGTGCCAGCGCTGCCCACTGCGCGGCGTCGAGGTCCAGGTGGGCGACCTGCCCGGTGGCGTGCACCCCGGCGTCGGTGCGCCCGGCGACGGTCAGCAGCGGCGGCGAGCCCCAGCGCGTGAAGACGGTCGCGAGCGCGGTCTCGAGCGCGCCCTGCACGGTCCGGAGCCCCGGCTGCCTGGCCCACCCGGAGAACGCGGCACCGTCGTAGGCGACGTCGAGCCTGAGCCGCACGCCGCCGTCGGCACCACTGTCGGCCGACGCCTGCGCCTGGGCCTCGTCCGTCTCGCTCACACCACCACGGTACCGATGTCAGCGCCGCGTCAGTGCCGCGTGAGCGCCGGCCGACACCATCGTCCTCGACGTCGACACGACTGCCGACGTCCCATCGGAGAAAGGGAACCGACGATGACCACGACACCCCTCGCGGTCGAGGCCGTCGGCCTCGTGAAGACCTTCGGGCAGAACCGCGCCGTGGACGGTGTCGACCTCCGCGTCGAGGCCGGCACCGTGTACGGCGTGCTGGGCCCCAACGGTGCCGGCAAGACCACGACGATCAGCATGCTCGCGACCCTGCTCAAGGCAGACGCCGGCGAGGCCAGGATCTTCGGCCACGACGTCCGCCGCGAGGCGCAGGAGGTCCGCCGGCTCATCGGCGTGACCGGGCAGTACGCCAGCGTCGACGAGACGCTCAGCGCGACCGAGAACCTGGTGGTCTTCTCCCGCCTGCTCGGGCTGGGCCGGGCGGAGTCGAAGCGGAAGTCCGCGGAGCTCCTCGAGCGCTTCGGCCTGACCGAGGCCGCCACCCGCCCGCTCAAGAACTTCTCCGGCGGGATGCGCCGACGCCTCGACCTGGCGGCGAGCCTCATCGCGCAGCCGCCGCTGATCTTCCTCGACGAACCGACCACGGGCCTCGACCCGCGCACCCGGGCACAGATGTGGGACACGATCCGCGAGCTCGTCGCGACGGGCTCCACCGTGCTGCTCACCACGCAGTACCTCGACGAGGCGGACCAGCTCGCCGACCGCATCGCCGTGATCGACCACGGCCGGGTCGTCGCGGAGGGCACCGGCGACGAGCTCAAGGCGTCGATCGGCACCGCGTCGCTGCAGCTCCGGCTCGCCGACGCCTCCACCGAGACCCTCGCGACGGCGTCCGACCTCGTCGCCCGAGTCCTCGGCACCCCGGCGGTCGTCAGCCCCGAGGGCTCGCGCCTGACCGCCCCGATGACGGACCCCGACCGCGTCACCGACCTGCTCGTGTCGTTCCGCGACGCCGGCATCTCCCTCGCCGAGATGAGCGTGCAGAAGCCGACGCTCGACGAGGTCTTCCTGACCATCACCGGCAACCCGGTCGTCGACGACACCGCCGACCAGCACGAGCACGCGCTCGAAGGGAGCAACGCATGACCACGCTCACCACCCCAGACCTGGCGTCCACCGGCACGACCGGTGCCAGGAGCACCCCGCGCCCCGGCGTGGGCGGCACCGGGCTCGCTGCGACGATCCGGCAGTCCTTCACGATGGCGTACCGCGGCCTGATCAAGGTCCGCAGGACACCCGAGCAGCTGTTCGACGTCACGCTGATGCCGATCGTCTTCACCGTGATGTTCACCTACATCTTTGGTGGTGCGATCTCCGGCAACGTGGCTGCCTACCTGCCGATCATCATCCCGGGCATCCTCGTGCAGACGAACATCACGTCCTCGATCGTCACCGGCGTCCAGCTCCGCGAGGACATGGACAAGGGCGTCTTCGACCGCTTCAAGTCCCTGCCGATCGCCCGCATCGCCCCGCTCGCCGGAGCGCTGCTCGCCGACACCGTGCGGTACGCCATCGCGACGACGATCACCTTCGTCACGGGCTTCGCGATGGGGCTCCGTCCCGCGGGCGGCTTCGGCGCCGTCGTCCTGGCCGGCCTGCTCGTCATCGTGGTCGCCTGGGCGATCAGTTGGATCTTCGCGTACTTCGGCGTCGTGGCCCGCACCGCGTCGAGCGTCTCGGGCATCTCGAACCTCGTGCTGTTCCCGCTGACGTTCCTCTCGAACGCCTTCGTCCCGGCGGACACCCTGCCGGACTGGCTGCGCTGGTTCTCCGAGGTCAACCCGGTCTCGCACCTGATCACCGCGGTCCGCGAGCTCGTGAACCACGGCCAGGTGGGCGGGGACCTCTGGCTCTCGCTCCTCGGCGCCGCGGTCGTCGTCGCGGTGTTCGCCCCGCTCACGGTGCGCGCCTACATGCGGAAGGCCTGACGCAGCGCGCTTCACGCGACGGTGCGCAGCTCCTCGAGCAGTGTCCGCATCGCCGTCACGGCCTCGGCCCGGTCCCATCCGGCCGAGGCCGTCTCGGCGTCCGCGACCGCGTCAGCGCCGAGCACGTCGACCAGCAGCGGACGCAGGCGTCGGCGGGCGAGCACCGCGAAGTCCTGCCGCGAGCCGAACCGTGTCGCCAGGCCCCAACACCTGGCAGCGTCGGCGTGCATGCCCCGGCGGAGCGCGACGAGCCCGATCCCGACGAGCGCGGTGCCCATCACCGGCAGGTCGAGCCACCACGGGTGCAGGCGCAGCATCACCAGGGTCCCGATCCGCAGACGGCGCGCGATCGACTGCAGTTCGACCTGGAGGCTCGGCTCAGCCCCGTCGGACTGGCTCGCCGCCGCCTCGTCCTCCGCCACGATGCGCGCGGCCCCGGCCATCAGCCACCAGTTCTGCGTGTGCTTGCGTCGGGGCACGACGAAGTCCCACGCGCGGCGCCAGTGCTCGGCGGCGCCGTCGAGGTCGCCGTCCGCCCGGCTGCACTCGGCGTCGATCGCGATCGCGATCACCCCGACCTGTACGGCGTCGTCCTCGAAGCCGCCGCGGTTCGCCACCGGCTGGTTGCCGAGGTCAGCGGCGATCGACCTGGCGAGGGCGACGTCCCCGGTGGCCGCGGCACAGAGTCCGATGGTCCACCCGATCTCGTACAGGTCGTCCTCGGCGCCGAACACCTCGAGCCGGTCCCGCGCGACGGCCGCGGCGGCGAGCGCTTCGGGGTGCTGCCCGTCCTGCGCGAGGAGCTGTGCCAGCGTGACGGCGACGGAGCCCAGCGCCCACGCGTCGTCGACCCGTTCGGCGAGCGCCCCGGCGCGGCGGGCGTACCGGAGCGCGTCCGCGAACGCCCCGTCGTTCTCGGCCAGCGGCGCGCTGAGCAGGAACGCGAGACAGGCCACGCCCTCGTCGTCGCCGTCCCGGAAGCGCGCGAGCAGGGCCGTGCCCTCGTCGGGACGCCCGAGGGTGAGCAGCAGGGCCGCCTGGGCGTCGAGCGTCGCCGCGCCGGTGGGGCCGAGCCGGACCACCCGTCGGAGTGCGGAGATGGCCCACGCGGCGGTCCGACGGTCGGTGAAGACGGAGGACGCCCCGATCAGGACCAGCCCGAGCGTCACGGCGGCGCGGTCCTCCGGCAGCGGCGGGGTCCGGCGGAGCAGCGGCAGCAGGTCCGGGGCGATCGTGACCACCTCACCGTGCGCACCGCGGAGCGTCCAGTACCCGCCGAGCGCCGCGAACACCTGGGCGACCGTCCGGTGGTCCTCGTCGTGGAGCCCCCAGCGGAGCAGCGTGACGAGGTTGTCGGCCTCGTGTCCGACTTCGCGGAACCACCGGCGTTGCCGCTCCCCCGTCACCGTGAACATGTTCCGTGCCGCCGAGAAGTCCCGTCCCCAGCCCAGCATCGCCGCGCGGACGGCCCCCGTGGCGCCGCGCTCGGCGAGCCGTTCGGCGCCGAACTCCCGCACGGTCTCGAGCAGGCGGTACCGCACCGGCTCGCCCTCGTGCTCGACGAGCTGCACGAGGGACTGCTCGACGAGCTCGGCCAGGTCGTCGAGGGCGTCGTCGTGCCGGGCCGGGTCGGCGACCGCCTCGACCGCGTCTACCGCGAGGCCGTCCGGGAAGAGCGCGAGCCGGGTGAGCAGGTCGCGGGCCCCGTCCTCGAGCAGCCGCCAGCTCCACTCGATCACGGCCAGGAGCGTCCGGTGCCGCTCGGGCGCACTGCGGTCGCCACCACGGAGCAGGGCGAAGCGGTCGTCGAGCCGCCGTTCGATCTCCTCGGCGCTCATGCCCCGGATGCGTGCTGCCGCCAGCTCGATCGCGAGCGGTGACCCGTCGAGCCGCGTGCAGATGCTCCGGACCGTGTCGACGGGGAGCACGGCACCGGGGCGTGCGGCCCGTGCGCGCTCGGTGAACAGCCGGACCGCGGACCCGTCGGCCTCGACGGGCAGTGGTGCGAGGGCTGCGACGACCTCGCCGGCGATGGCGAGGGGTGCCCTGGAGGTCGTCAGCACGCGGAGCGACGGCAGCACGGCGAGCAGGTCGGCGGTCAGCGCGGCGGCGGCCTCGACCAGGTGCTCGCAGTTGTCGAGCACGAGCACGGTCGGTTCCTCGGCGAGGGCCCGGACGACCCGTCCCCACAGGTCGGAGACCACCGCTTCCCGGAGCGACCGCGCACCCCGGACCTCCGCGATCCCGAGCAGCGCTCCGAGCGCGGGCACGATGTCCTCGCCGGCGGTGAGCGGCGCGAGCTCGAGCACCACGACGCCGCGGTCCTCGGCGACCGTGGCGGCGACCGCCTGCGCCAGCCGGGTCTTGCCGAGCCCACCCGCACCGAGGATCGTCACCAGCCGCCCGTGGGACAGCAGGTCCGTGACGGCGGCGAGGTCGGCCTCCCGTCCGACCAGCGTGTTGGGCGCTGCCCGCAGGCCGACGCGGCGGAGCGACCCGGGGCCGGACGGCACCCGGCGGAGCATGTCGGCGTTCAGCCGGACCAGCTCAGCGGACGGGTCGGCACCGAGGCCGTCGGCAAGGCGTTCCCGGTGGGCGGCGAAGGCCGCGAGCGCCTCGGCGGTGCGCCCGGCGGCGTCGAGCGCACGCATGGAGCCGGCGACGGCGACCTCGTCGAACGGGTCGGCGTCGGCCTGTTCGCGCCAGACGGCGACGGCGCCGTCCGCGTCCCCGGCGTCGAGCAGCGCCGAGCCGAGCGCGCGACGGAGTGCGCGGCGAGCCACGTCCGCGCGGTGGGCGAGCGCCTGTCCGAGGTCGCCCTCGACGTCGTCGCCCGGCTCGCCGCGCCAGGTCGCCAGCGTCGTCCGGAGTGCACCGTCCGCCCGGGTTCCCGCGGCGGCGAGCTGTTCGGCGCAGGCCAGGTCGACGTCCTCGGGACGGACCCCGAGTGCGTACCCGGTCGCCGTCGAGACGACCAGCCCGTCGGTGGTGGTCCGCCGGAGCCGTGAGACGAGGGTCTGGAGCGCTGCCCGCGCGCCCTTCGGTGGGGCGTCGCCCCAGAGCTCGTCGATGAGCGCGTCCGTCGTCATGGCGTGCCCGCGGGCGAGGACCAGGGCCGTCACGAAGGCCCGCGCGAGCGCTCCGGGCACGGGTGCCGGGACGCCCGTCGGGTCCTCGACCAGGACCGGTCCGAGGACGGCGATGCGGGGGTGCGCTGCCACGGTGCGAGTCTAGGTCGGTCGATGCGCGATCGTGATCAGCGCGCGGATCGGAGCGGGTCGGGTACCTCTATCCTGAGCGCATGTACACGTTCACGAGGGGGGTCGTGGGCCTCGCGCTCCTGACCACGGCGACGGTCCTGCTGTCCGGTTGCGCCACGACCGACCAGGACCCGCGCTCCGCGTCCACCACCACCGGGCCGTCCCGTTCGGCCACGACTCCTGCGACGAAGACGCCCGCCGCTGCGACGGTCGACTTCGGGCAGGCACCCGACGGTCCGGACGCGCCGTCGTGCAGCACGCTCCTGCCGAGCGACCTGGTCGACTCCCTGGTGCCCGGCGTCGAGCCGCGGGACGTCGTCGCGACCGTCCGCCATGCCATCGGTTCCCTGGCGACGGTCCGTGTCGCCGGGGGCACCGTCTGCTCGGCGACCAACGGTGTCGCGCAGATCGACGACGTGGTGCCGACCACCCGGGAGGACACCGCCTACGAGGGCGTCGCCCTCTCGGTGCTCCCCGACGCAGCCGCCGCCTTCCGTGATGCCGGTACACAGGCGACGACGCCGCAGGAGACCGCCACCGTGGTCCGATGCGACGCCAGTGACAGCGCGCGCGTGTTCTGCCACGGCGGGGTGCTCGCCGGCACGGCGTGGGTGGACGTCGACGTCGTCCGGCTCCAGACGTCCACGGATGCCACCCCCGAGGCGATGCTGCCGACCTTCCGCGCGCTGCTCGACGGGGCGCGCACTGCCGTCGCAGCCTCCCCTGCCGGCACCGCCACCGGCGACGACGCCAGCGGGTGGGCGTTCACGCCGTGCAGTCCGGACCGCCTCAACGCCGTGACGTCCGTCACGCTCCGCGACTCGGTGTCCGGGACCGACACCGCGCCCGGCATCGGTGAGTACGCCCAGGGGCGGATCGGCTCGGACGTGTGCCGGTTCGTGGACGACGACGGCACGTCCTCGGCGGAGGCGGTCTTCTCGTCGACGCCGGATGCCGCCTGGATCGTCGAGCAGCGCCTCGCTGCCGGGCTCATCGACCGGGGCGGACGCATCGAGCTGACCGGGCTCGGCGCGCGGGACGCCGCCTGGCGCACGTGCGACGACACGGCCTGCACGGTCGACGTCGTCCACGACGGCACGTGGACGCAGTACTTCCTCACGAAGCGGGTCGCGCCGGACACCAGCGCAGCGGTCGAGCGGTGGGCGGAGTCGTCCTTCAGCTCCGCGGCTGGCTGACCCCGGAGCCGAACGGCCCGGTCTTCGTGTCGATGTCCGCGGTGGCCCGGCGCTCCGACTCGACGATGCCTCGGAGCGCCACGAGCGCGGCGGACGTGACGGCGACGTGCGAGGGGTTCTCCCGCGAGGCGTCGAGGGCCTGCTCCACCGCGGCGATGGCCGTGTCGGCGTCGCGCTCCGGACTCGTGCCGCGGATCACGGCCGCGATCTGGTCGAGCGCCCTGGCGAGGGGGTCCGCGAACGCCGGGTCCGGTCGGCCGATGCCCTCCGACACCGGTCCGGACCGCGCCACGAGCTCGGTGAGGTCGGTCGCGTACCAGGCCACCCGCTCCAGGGCACGGAAGCGCGCCCCGTCCTCCTGCAGGCGGGCCCGCGATCCCCGTAGAGCACCTCGGGGGTTGATCCGGCGGCTCTCGTGCGCGATCGACACCCGCGAGCGGACGTCCGCGATCGCCCGATCCAGCCGGTCCTGCTGCTTGTCCCACGCAGCAACGTCGCGCTTGCCCTCGCGGAGCACCGCTGCCAGGCCGTCGAGGTGGTCGGCGAGGACCTCGTTGACGGCGTCGATGCGGTGCTCGGCGTCCCAGAAGTGCAGCGGCGGGAACACGAGGAAGTTCACCAGCAGGCCGACGACGACGCCGACGGCCATCTGCACGAGGTAGCCGAGCGAGTACCCCTCGGCGTGCGCACCCCCGACGAGCAGCACGAACAGCGCTGCAGTGGACACCCACGAGCTGCCCTCCCCGAGGATCCGGAAGCCTCCGACCAGCACGCCGATGCCGACCGCCAGCGCGACCGCGAGGACCCCGGGGTCACCGACCCACATCGTGAAGCCCGCGACGCCGATGCCGAGCGCGATCCCGACGAGCGTCTGGATGCCGCTCCTCAGGCCCGCGAAGACCGTGGTCTGCATCGCGATGACGGCACCGAGCGGCGCGTAGTAGGGGTAGTCGGAGGCGACGCCGGGCACGTGCCGTGCGACGAACCACGCAAGCGCGGCGGCGCCGGCCGCCTTGCCCGCGTGCAGCAGGCGCGGCTGGGTGCCGGACGTCCGGCTCCACCGCCAGATCCTGGTCCCCACGCCAGCGACGTGCTCGAATCCCATGGGTCCTCCGTGGTGCCGGTGCTGTTCTCGGACAGGAGGCTCGTGGCGGCGCCGCCACGAGCCTCCTGTCCGTCTGTGCGTCCTTCTCGGAACACGAGACGGCCCCCGCAGCGTGCGCTGCGGGGGCCGTCTCGTGGTGGTGCGGTGACTACTTGGTGTCGTCCGACTTCGTGGCGTCGTCCGGCTTCGAGGCGTCGTCCGACTTCGCAGCGGCGTCGGCCTCGACCTCGGCCGCAGCAGCGTCCTCGTTCTCGGGCTCGACCGGAGCCGACTCCTCGGTGGTCTCGGTCGTCTCGACCGGGGCCTCCTCGGTGGTCTCGGGCTCGGTGGTCTCGGCGACCGGGGCAGCGGCGGCCGGAGCCGCGTTGCGGGTCACGGGAGCCGGGCTGCTCGAGAGCGGCTCGAGCACGAGCTCGATCGACGCGAGGGGCGCGTTGTCGCCCTTGCGGAAGCCGAGCTTCGTGATGCGGGTGTAGCCGCCCTGGCGGTCGGACACCTGCGGCGCGATCTCCGTGAACAGCGTGTGCACGACGGTCTTGTCGCGGAGGGCCGCGATGACCCGACGACGAGCGTGCAGGTCGCCGCGCTTCGCGAACGTGATCAGACGCTCGGCCACCGGGCGGAGGCGCTTGGCCTTCGTCTCGGTGGTCGTGATCCGACCGTGCGTGAAGAGGGCGTTGGCGAGGTTGCTCAGGAGCAGGCGCTCGTGAGCGGGACCGCCACCGAGGCGGGGGCCCTTGGTGGGCTTCGGCATGTCAGTTCTCCAGTGGTGAAAGAGTGGTGCGCGCCGTGACGACGCGCGTGCGCATCAGCGCGAGGTCAGTTGCTGGACTCTTCTTCGTCGTACCCGCTGTAGAAGTGGGCGCCGTCGAATCCGGGGACGGTGTCCTTGAGGGACAGGCCGAGCTCGGTGAGCTTGTCCTTGACCTCGTCCACCGACTTCTGACCGAAGTTGCGGATGTTCATGAGCTGCGTCTCCGACAGGGCGACGAGCTCGGACACCGTGTTGATGCCCTCGCGCTTCAGGCAGTTGTAGCTGCGCACCGACAGGTCGAGGTCCTCGATCGGGGTCTGCAGCTCGTTCGAGAGCACGGCGTCGACCGGCGCGGGGCCGATCTCGATGCCCTCGGCCGCGGTGTTCAGCTCGCGGGCGAGACCGAACAGCTCGACGAGCGTCCGACCGGCAGACGCGATGGCGTCGCGCGGCGTGATCGCCGGCTTCGACTCGACGTCGACGACCAGACGGTCGAAGTCCGTGCGCTCACCGGCGCGCGTCGCCTCGACGCGGTAGGTGACCTTGAGGACCGGGGAGTAGATCGAGTCGATCGGGATCTGTCCGGCTTCGCTGAACTCCGAACGGTTCTGCGTCGCCGAGACGTAGCCACGGCCACGCTCGATCGTGAGCTCGAGCTCGAAGCGCGCGGTGTCGTTCAGGGTCGCGATGACGAGGTCCGGGTTGTGGATCTCGACGCCGGCCGGAGCGGAGATGTCCGCTGCGGTGACCTGACCGGCACCCTGCTTGCGCAGGTACGCCGTGATGGGCTCGTCGTGCTCGCTGGAGACGACCAGGCTCTTGATGTTGAGGATGATCTCCGTGACGTCTTCCTTGACACCGGCGACGGTGCTGAACTCGTGGAGGACGCCGTCGATGCGGATGCTCGTGACGGCAGCACCGGGGATCGACGAGAGGAGCGTGCGGCGCAGCGAGTTCCCGAGGGTGTAGCCGAAGCCGGGCTCGAGCGGCTCGATGACGAATCGCGAGCGGTGCTCGGAGATCGGCTCCTCGGTGAGGGTGGGGCGCTGTGCAATGAGCACTGTGGGATTCCTTTCGGCGAAGTGTCCGCTATATGACACCTGGCGGTACGACGGGGCCAGCCGGGCCCCGACGGGTCTGTTGAGTTGTGATCACGCGCACCGATGTGCGCGATCGAACGACCAGGAATGGCCGTCCCTGCTCGGACCCGCTAGGGAACGAGCAGGGGACGGCCGGTTGCTCCTCGCGTCAGACGCGGCGGCGCTTGGGCGGACGGCACCCGTTGTGCGCCTGCGGCGTGACGTCGTTGATCGAACCGACCTCGAGGCCTGCGGCCTGGAGGGAGCGGATCGCGGTCTCACGACCCGAACCCGGGCCCTTCACGAAGACGTCGACCTTCTTGACGCCGTGCTCCTGCGCCTGACGCGCAGCGGACTCGGCGGCGAGCTGCGCCGCGAACGGCGTCGACTTGCGCGAGCCCTTGAAGCCGACGGCCCCGGAGGACGCCCAGCTCAGGACGGCACCCGACGGGTCGGTGATGCTGACGATCGTGTTGTTGAACGTGCTCTTGATGTGGGCCTGGCCCACTGCGACGTTCTTCTTCTCTTTGCGGCGCGGCTTGCGCGCGGCGGTCTTGGGAGTAGCCATGGTGATCTCCTATCGGGCCTTCTTCTTGCCTGCCACGGTGCGCTTCGGGCCCTTGCGGGTACGCGCGTTGGTCTTCGTGCGCTGACCGCGCACGGGGAGACCACGGCGGTGCCGGATGCCCTCGTAGCTGCCGATCTCGACCTTGCGGCGGATGTCGGCTGCCACTTCGCGGCGGAGGTCACCCTCGACCTTGTAGTTGCCCTCGATGTAGTCACGGAGGGCGACCAGCTGGTCGTCGGTGAGGTCCTTGACGCGGATGTCACCGGAGATGCCGGTGTCCGCGAGCGTCTTGACCGCGCGAGTGCGGCCGACGCCGTAGATGTACGTGAGTGCGATCTCCACGCGCTTCTCGCGCGGGATGTCGACGCCTGCTAGACGTGCCATGTGCTGGCTGCTCCTGTTGTCGATGGAGGTGTGGAGCAGTACCGGTGCTCGGGCCTCCGACCCGAGGTGTCCCCGCTCGCGCGGTTCTTGGTACTGCGTTCGATGTTCAGTTGTGGTTCCTGCGCAGGCCGCCCGAGGGCGATCCGCGTCGGAGCACCGGGACTAGCCCTGGCGCTGCTTGTGACGCGGGTTGCTCTTGCAGATCACCATGACGCGGCCCTTGCGGCGGATGACACGGCAGTGCTCGCACATGGGCTTGACGCTGGGGTTGACCTTCATTGCTGATTCCTCGTGCTCGCTGGCTTCGTGCTCGGCGGGTTCGCCGAGTCGTTCCTTTCCAGCTCGCGGATCACTTGTAGCGGTAGACGATCCGGCCGCGGGTCAGGTCGTACGGGCTCAGCTCCACGATCACGCGGTCCTCGGGGAGGATGCGGATGTAGTGCTGGCGCATCTTCCCGGAGATGTGCGCGAGGACCTTGTGCCCGTTCGTCAGCTCAACGCGGAACATCGCGTTGGGCAGAGCTTCGAGCACCGAGCCTTCGATCTCGATGACGCCGTCTTTCTTGGCCATAGCCTCACTGTCGCTTGGTTGGATTACCGGTGTGATCCCCGAGCCGGTCTGCGGGTCGGGCGCCACACCCGAGAGGGCATGGCACACCAAAGATCGATCTTATGGGACTGCCGCCTGATTGCCAAGCCCGGGCGCGTCGCAGACCCCAGTCCGAGGGTGTTCCTGTGTGCATGGGTCTGCTTCCACAGTCGATCCCCGGCATGCTCCTGGATGACGAGGGGCCTGCGCCCCTACGGTGACACCCGAGCCCCACGAACGGAGAACCCGTGCCAGACGCCCCCAGCGGCCCCCGCCCCTTCGCCCGACACGGCCGTCTCCCCCGCCGCCGCGGGTGGTCGACGCTCGTGGGCGTCGTCGCGTCCGCCGTCGCGGTCGTCCTGGTCAGCGGCACGAGCGTCGCGGCCATCGCCGGCGCCCAGCTCGCGAGTGCCCCGACGTCGGTCCAGCTGAGCACGGACGACCAGAGCACCGCCAAGACCGCCGACATCACCGCGATCAAGGGCGGCGCGAACATCCTGCTCATCGGCAGCGACACCCGCGTCGGGCAATTCGACTCCGACGAGGACGTCGAGGGCGCGCGCAACGACGTCACGATGCTCGTCCACGTCTCGCAGGACCACCAACAGCTCACCGCCGTCAGCTTCCCCCGCGACCTGATGGTGCCGATCCCGGCCTGCAGCAACCCCGAGACCGGCACGAGCTACCCCGCAGCCGCGTCCGCGCAGTTCAACACGGCACTCGGCAACGGCGGGGTCTCGTGCGTCGTCGACACCGTCGAGAACCTCACCGGTCTGAGCATCCCGTACGCGGGCCTGATCACGTTCGACGGGGTCATCGAGATGTCGAACGCGCTGGGCGGCGTCGACGTCTGCGTGGCGAAGCCGATCGACGACACGTACACCGGCCTGCACCTCAGCGCGGGCTCGCACGCGCTGCAGGGCTCAGACGCGCTCGCGTTCCTCCGGAGCCGCCACGGCGTCGGCGACGGCAGCGACCTGGCGCGGATCAGCTCGCAACAGGTGTTCCTGTCCTCGCTCCTGCGCAAGGTGACCTCCGACGGCACGCTGTCGAACCCGGTCACGCTCTACAAGCTCGCCGGGGCCGCGCTCCACAACGTCGTGCTCTCCGACGGTCTCAACCGCGCCCAGACCCTCGTCGGGCTGGCGGGGATGCTCCGCGGCATGAGCACGTCGAACATGCTCTTCGTGCAGTACCCGGTCGTCGACGACCCAGCCGACAGCGCGCGGGTCGTCGTCGACCAGACCACCGCCCATGCCCTGAACGTGGCGTTGCAGACGGACGAGAAGACCTCGCTCGGCGACTCCTCCACCGGTCGGGCGTCCGAGGACCAGTCGGCGTCCACGGGGGGCGCTGCACCGTCAGCGCCGGCAGCGGCTCCGGCCACCACCGCACCGTCCGCCGGGTCCGGGACGGGTGCGGGGACGAGCGCGGGGACGGCCTCCACCCCGACGGCCCTGCCCTCGACCATCACCGGGCAGAGCGCGGCAGAGCAGACCTGCTCCGTCGGCAACTGACGCGAGCGGGGCGGGCCGGCACCGGGCCTCCCGGCCGGCCCGTCCCCCGGGTCACGTCCGGGCCGTCCGTCGCGTGGTCGGCGGCCTGGAGGCCGTGGCTAGGCGATCGGGACGGGCGTGACACCCAGCGGCGCGAGCCCGGCGGCACCGCCGTCGGCTGCCGTCAGGACCCAGACGCCGTCCGCGTGCACCGCGACGCTGTGCTCCCAGTGGGCCGCGTCCGACCCGTCGCGCGTGCGCACGGTCCAGTCGTCGGCGTCGGTGGTGTTCTCGATCGTGCCGGCGGTGACCATCGGCTCGATGGCGACGACCAGGCCGGGCCGGACTGCCGGGCCCCCGCCGCGGACGCGGTGGTTGAAGACCGGCGGGTCCTCGTGCATCGAGCGGCCGATGCCGTGGCCGGTGAAGTCCTCGACGATCCCCCAGGTGCCCGTCTCGTCGACGGCGTCCTCGACCGCGTCACCGACCTCGTGCAGGTGCTTCGCGCTGGCGAGCGCTGCGATGCCGTGCCACAGCGACCGCTCGGTGGTGTCGGAGAGCTGCTGCCGCGCCTTCGTGAGCGTCGCGTCGCCACCGGCGACGACGGTCGTGAAGGCGCTGTCGCCGTTCCAGCCGTCCACCTCGGCGCCGGCGTCCACTGACACCAGGTCACCGGGCTGCAGCACCCGCTCACCGGGGATCCCGTGCACGATCTCGTCGTTCACGGAGACGCACAGGGTGTGCCGGTACCCGGGGACGAGCTGGAAGTTCGGCACGCCCCCACCGTCGCGGATGGTGAGCTCGGCGATCGCGTCGAGCTCACCCGTCGTGATGCCGGGCCGGATGGCCGACCGGACGGCGTCGAGTGCTGCCGCGGTCAGGAGCCCAGGGCGCACCATGGCCCGGAGTTCGTCCGGGGTCTTGTAGATCGACGGCTTGCGGAACCGGACCACGCGGGTCAGACCGCGGCGACGAGCCCGCGCGAGGCGAGTGCGGCCTGGATGCGGTCGCCGACCTCGTCGATGGCACCGAGTCCGTCGACCTCGACCACGAGACCGCGCTGCTGGTAGGCGTCGACGATCGGCGCGGTCTGCTCGACGTAGACCTGCTGGCGACGACGAATCGTCTCCTCGTTGTCGTCGCTGCGCCCCTGCTCGTGGGAACGCTTCAGCAGGCGCTCGACGAGGGCGTCCTGGTCGGCGACGAGCCGGATGACGGCGTCGATCCCGGTGCCGTGCTCGGCGAGGAGTGCATCGAGGTACTCGACCTGCCCGACCGTGCGGGGGTAGCCGTCGAGCAGGAAGCCGCGCTCGGCGTCGGACTCCTGCAGGCGGGACTTCACGAGCTCGTTCGTCAGGGAGTCCGGGACGTAGTCGCCCGCGTCCATGATCGCCTTCGCCTGGATGCCGAGGGGCGTGCCCTCGGCAACGTTCTTCCGGAAGATGTCACCCGTGGAGACGGCGGGGATCCCGAACGACTCGGCGATCCGGCCGGCCTGGGTGCCCTTCCCCGCTCCGGGAGGTCCGACGATGATGAGACGTGCGCTCAACGGAGAAGCCCTTCGTAGTGACGTTGCTGCAGCTGCGAGTCGATCTGCTTCACGGTCTCGAGACCGACACCCACGATGATGAGGATGCTCGCGCCACCGAACGGGAAGTTCTGGTTCGCACCGAACAGCGCCAGTGCTGCCAGTGGGATGAGCGCGATGAGACCGAGGTAGAGCGCACCGGGCAGCGTCACCCGGGTGAGGACGTAGTCGAGGTACTCGGCGGTGGGACGACCGGCACGGATGCCGGGGATGAACCCGCCGTACTTCTTCATGTTGTCGGCGACCTCTTCGGGGTTGAAGGTGATCGCGACGTAGAAGTACGTGAAGCCGACGATGAGCAGGAAGTACAGCACCATGTAGAACCAGTTGTCACCGGAGACGAGGTTGCTCTCGATCCAGGTGACCCAGGCCGCGGGCTCGGTGCCGTCGGAGGGCTTGTTGAACTGGGCGACCAGGGCCGGCAGGTACAGCAGGGACGAGGCGAAGATGACGGGCACGACGCCGGCCATGTTCACCTTGATCGGGATGTACGTGTTGTTGCCGCCGTAGGTGCGACGCCCGACCATGCGCTTGGCGTACTGCACCGGGATCCGCCGCTGCGACTGCTCGACGAACACGACGGCCATCATGATCACCAGGCCGACCAGGATGACGAACAGGAACAGCTCGAACGACTGCGACTGCTCGATCGCCCAGAGCGCGGAGGGGAACTGCGCTGCGATGGACGTGAAGATCAGGAGTGACATGCCGTTGCCGATGCCGCGCTCGGTGACGAGCTCGCCCATCCACATGATGAGGCCGGTGCCGGCGGTCAGGGTGACGACCATGAGCATGATCGCGTACCAGCTGTCGTTCGAGATGATCGACGAGCAGGAGGCGCTGGCGTTCGTGCCGAAGAGCTGACCGGAGCGTGCGACCGTGATCAGCGTCGTGGACTGCAGCACACCGAGCGCGATGGTGAGGTAGCGCGTGTACTGGGTCAGCTTCGCCTGACCGGTCTGACCCTCCTTGTAGAGGGCGTCGAAGTGCGGGATCACCACGCGCAGCAGCTGCACGATGATCGACGACGTGATGTACGGCATGATGCCGAGCGCGAAGACCGAGAGCTTCAGCAGCGCGCCGCCGGAGAACAGGTTGATCAGGTCGTAGAGACCGCCCGAGGACGAGGCACTTGCGAGGCAGGTCTGCACCGCCGCGTAGTCGACGTACGGTGCCGGGATGTACGACCCCAGCCGGAACAGCGCGATGATCGCGAGGGTGAAGCCGATCTTCTTCCGAAGATCGGGGGTGCGCATGATGCGCGCGACCGCTCTGAACACGAGAACTCCGAACTTCTGGGACCGGACTGGCCAGTCGTGCCGGGCGTGGTCGCCCGTGGCCGGAAGCGCCGACCGCGTGGCCCGGTGACCGCCAGCCTGTCTGGCGGAGCGTTCCGGGCCTCCATCAAGGAAACCGTAACGGCGGCCCGTGCGCAATGCACACGGGCCGCCGGACGGGGAACTACTCGGTGACGGTGCCGCCCGCTGCCACGATCTTGGTCTGGGCAGAGCCCGAGACCTTGTCGACCGTGACGGTGAGCTTCACGTCGATGTCACCCTGACCGAGAACCTTGACCTTCTCGTTCTTGCGGACGGCGCCCTTGGCGACCAGGTCCGCGATGGTGACGTCGCCGCCGTTCGGGTAGAGCTCCGCGAGCTTGTCCAGGTTCACGACCTGGTACTCGACGCGGAACGGGTTCTTGAACCCGCGGAGCTTCGGGGTGCGCATGTGCAGCGGCATCTGCCCACCCTCGAAGCCGACACGGACCTGGTACCGGGCCTTCGTGCCCTTGGTACCGCGGCCTGCGGTCTTGCCCTTCGAGCCCTCACCGCGACCCACACGGGTGCGGTCCTTCTTCGAGCCAGCGGCCGGACGAAGGTGGTGCACCTTCAGGATCTGGACGCGCTCGTTCTTCTCGTCGCTCATGCGTCGACCTCCTCGACCTTCACGAGATGCGCCACCGTGGCGACGTACCCGCGGTTCTGGGAGTTGTCCTCACGCAGGACCGTACGGCCGATGCGCTTGAGACCCAGGCTGCGGAGCGTGTCGCGCTGGTACTGCTTCTCGCTGATGACGGACTTCGTCTGCGTGATCTTCAGCATGGCCATCAGGCACCTGCCTTCTCGTTCGCGGCGTGACGCGCAGCGGCCTCGGCGCGGAGCAGGCGAGCCGGCACGACGTGGTCGATGTCGAGGCCACGACGTGCTGCGACGGCGCGGGGCTCCTCGAGCTGCTTGAGGGCCTCGACCGTGGCGTGCACGATGTTGATGGTGTTCGACGAACCGAGCGACTTGCTCAGGACGTCGTGGATGCCGGCGCACTCGAGCACGGCGCGGACCGGACCACCGGCGATGACACCGGTACCGGGGCCGGCCGGACGCAGGAGGACGACGCCAGCGGCGGCTTCACCCTGCACCGGGTGCGGGATCGTGTTGCCGACGCGCGGGACGCGGAAGAAGTTCTTCTTGGCTTCTTCGACGCCCTTGGAGATCGCCGTGGGGACTTCCTTGGCCTTGCCGTAGCCGACACCCACGAGCCCGTTGCCGTCACCGACGACGACGAGTGCGGTGAAGCTGAAGCGACGACCACCCTTGACGACCTTGGAGACGCGGTTGATCGTGACGACGCGCTCGAGGAACTGGCTGTCGCCGCCTCGCTTGTCACGGTCACGGCCCTGCTGACGGTCACGTCCGCCACCACGACGGCCGCGGTTGTCAGCCGAGTCGCGGTTGTTGGACGCGGAACCGGCAGCGGTCTCGACGGGACGCTCGGCGACGGGGGCAGCAGCCTCCGCCTCCTTGCCCTTCGGAGCGGCTTCGCCGTCCGCAGGAGCGGCCTCGTCGGTGGCCGCGGTCTCGTCCGTGGCCGGGGCCTCGTCCGTGGTCGCGGCGTCGTCCGAGCTCGCGGACTCCTCGACGGTCGTCGACTCGTCCACCGAGGTGGTCGCGGTCTCCTCGACGCTGGTCGTCTCTTCGGCCGGGGTCTCTTCGGCGTTGCTGTTGTTCGCGATGTCGCTCACAGGTTCAGCCCTCCTTCACGGGCACCATCGGCGATCGCGGCGACGCGACCGGCGTACTTGCTACCACCGCGGTCGAACACGACGGCGTCCACACCGGCGGTCTTCGCACGCTCGGCGAGGAGCTCGCCGACGCGACGCGCCTTGGCGGTCTTGTCGCCGTCGAACGAGCGGAGGTCGGCCTCCATCGTCGATGCGCTGGCGAGGGTGTGACCCTTGGTGTCGTCGATGACCTGCACGAACACGTGACGTGACGAACGGGTGACGGCGAGACGGGGACGGGTCTCGGTCCCGGTGATCTTCTTCCGGAGACGGTTGTGGCGGCGGGCCTTGGCAGCCGCCTTGCTCTTGCCTCGAGTACGAGTTCCGATGGCCATGATCACTTACCTGACTTTCCGGCCTTGCGGCGCACGTTCTCGCCGGCGTAACGGACACCCTTGCCCTTGTAGGGCTCCGGCTTCCGCAGCTTGCGGATGTTGGCCGCCACTTCGCCGACGGCCTGCTTGTCGATGCCGTTGACGGTGACCCTGTTGTTGCCCTCCACCGTGAAGCTGATGCCTGCCGGCGGCTCGACGGTGATCGAGTGGGAGTAGCCCAGGGCGAACTCGAGGTTCGAGCCCTTGGCTGCGACGCGGTACCCGGTACCGACGACCTCGAGGCCCTTGGAGTAGCCCTGGGTGACGCCGATGATCTGGTTCGCGATCAGGGTGCGGGTCAGGCCGTGCAGCGAGCGCGACGTGCGCTCGTCGTCCGGACGCGTGACGAGGACCTGGTTCTCGTCGACGCTGGCCTGGATGGGCTCCGCGATGACGAGCGCGAGCTCGCCCTTCGGGCCCTTGACCGCGACGTTCTGACCGTCGACGGAGACGGTCACGCCTGCGGGGATGTCAATGGGAAGACGTCCGATTCGAGACATGTTCGATCACCAAACGTAGGCGAGGACTTCCCCACCCACGCCCTTCTGCTCGGCTTCGCGGTCGGTCAGGAGACCCGAGGAGGTCGACAGGATCGCCACACCGAGGCCACCGAGGACCTGGGGGATCTCCGTCGACTTCGCGTAGACCCGGAGGCCGGGCTTCGACACGCGCTTGATGCCGGCGATGGAGCGCTCGCGCTCGGGGCCGTACTTCAGCTCGATGGTGAGGGTCTTGCCCACGCGGGCGTCCTCCACCTTCCACTCGCTGATGTAGCCCTCGCGCTTGAGGATGTCAGCGATGGTCGTCTTGAGCTTGGAGCTCGGAAGCGAGACGGCGTCGTGGTGCGCCGAGTTCGCGTTCCGCAATCTGGTCAGCATGTCTGCGACCGGATCGGTCATCGTCATGATGTGATTCCGTTCTTCGCCTGGTTTCGACACCCGTTCCACGAATGCCGACCTGAGCGATCGAGTGACTCCAGGGCGATTCCCCGGAGTCTGTGTGTTCGTGCGTGCGGGCCGGAGGACGTTGATCCTCCGGCCCGCATCACCCGGAGTAGCTTAGACCGTCTGCTCGGCCGCGCGGAACGGGAAGCCCAGCTGCCGGAGCAGTGCGCGTCCCTCGTCGTCCGTCTTCGCGGAGGTCACGACGGTGATGTCGAACCCGCGGACACGGTCGATGCGGTCCTGGTCGATCTCGTGGAACATGCTCTGCTCCGAGAGACCGAACGTGTAGTTGCCGTTGCCGTCGAACTGGCGGTCGCTGAGACCACGGAAGTCGCGGATACGGGGCAGTGCGAGCGAGACCAGGCGGTCCAGGAACTCCCACGCGCGGTCACCACGGAGGGTGACGTGCGCGCCGATGGCCTGGCCCTCACGCAGCTTGAACTGCGCGATGGACTTGCGGGCCATCGTGACCTGCGGCTTCTGACCCGTGATCGCGGTCAGGTCCTTGATGGCCCCGTCCATGATCTTCGAGTCGCGAGCTGCCTCGCCGACACCGGTGTTGACGACGACCTTGACCAGGCCGGGGACCTGGTTGACGTTCGCGTAGCCGAACTGCTCGGTCAGCGCCGCCTTGATCTCGTCCTTGTACTTCTGCTTCAGGCGCGGCTGGACTTTGTCAGCCGTCGCGGCAGTCGTGTCAGTCATCAGAGCTTCTCACCAGACTTCTTGGAGTAGCGGACGCGGACGGTCTTCTTGACGCCGTCCTTCTCCACCTCTTCGTTTCGGAAGCCGACGCGGGTCGGCTTCTTCGTGGTGGGGTCGACGATCGCGACGTTCGACACGTGGATCGAGGCTTCGTGCTGCTCGATGCCACCGGTCTTGGAGCCGCGCTGCGTCTGGCCGACGCGGACGTGCTTCGTGACGAAGTTCACGCCCTCGACGACGACCCGGTTCTTGTCCTTGAGGACCTCGATGACCTTGCCCTGCTTGCCGCGGTCACCGCCACGCGCCTGCGTCGCGCCCGTGATGACCTGGACGAGGTCACCCTTCTTGATGTTCGCCATGGCTTACAGCACCTCCGGCGCGAGCGAGATGATCTTCATGAACTTCTTGTCACGAAGTTCGCGACCGACCGGACCGAAGATGCGCGTTCCGCGCGGGTCGCCGTCGGCCTTGAGGATCACTGCCGCGTTCTCGTCGAACTTGATGTAGGAGCCGTCTTGACGACGGGTCTCCTTCTTGGTGCGAACGATGACCGCCTTCACGACGTCACCCTTCTTCACGTTGCCGCCGGGGATCGCGTCCTTCACCGTGGCGACGATGACGTCACCGAGTCCGGCGTAGCGACGACCCGAGCCACCGAGAACGCGGATGGTCAAGATCTCCTTGGCACCCGTGTTGTCGGCGACCTTCAGGCGGGATTCCTGCTGAATCACTGCTGTCTCCTATTTCCGCAAGCGGGCCGCGAGGCCTACTTGGCCTTCTCGAGGATCTCGACCAGGCGCCAGCGCTTGGACGCGCTGAGGGGACGGGTCTCGCTGATCACGACGAGGTCGCCGACACCGGCGGAGCCGGCCTCGTCGTGTGCCTTCACCTTGGAGGTGCGGCGGATGACCTTGCCGTAGAGGGCGTGCTTCACGCGGTCCTCGACCTCGACGACGATGGTCTTGTCCATCTTGTCGCTGGTCACGTAACCGCGGCGCGTCTTGCGGTAGCCGCGGGTGAGGGCGGCGGAGTCCTTCTCTTCGTTCGCCATCAGTTCTCCTCGGCGGTCTCGGCCTCGGTCGACGCAGCGGGCTTCTCAGCCTTCTTGGTCGTCTTCTTGGCCTTGGTTGCGGTCTCGACGGGCGCAGGGGTGGCACGGATGCCGAGCTCGCGCTCGCGGAGGACGGTGTAGATCCGGGCGATGTCGCGCTTGACGGCACGGAGACGGCCGTGGCTCTCCAGCTGGCCGGTGGCCGACTGGAAGCGGAGGTTGAAGAGCTCCTCCTTGGCCTTCTTCAGCTCGTCAGCGAGACGCTCGTTCTCGAACGTGTCGAGCTCCGTCGGACGGAGCTCCTTGGAACCGATCGCCATTATGCGTCGCCCTCCTCGCGCTTGATGATGCGTGCCTTGAGGGGCAGCTTGTGAATTGCACGGGTGAGTGCCTCGCGAGCGACCTCGTCGCTCACGCCGGAGAGCTCGAAGAGCACACGACCCGGCTTGACGTTGGCGACCCACCACTCGGGCGAACCCTTACCGGAACCCATGCGGGTCTCAGCAGGCTTCTTGGTGAGCGGACGGTCCGGGTAGATGTTGATCCACACCTTGCCGCCACGCTTGATGTGACGCGTCATGGCGATACGAGCGGACTCGATCTGACGGTTGGTCACGTAGGCGGGGGTCAGGGCCTGGATGCCGTAGTCACCGAAGGAGACCTTGGTGCCACCGGTGGCCTGGCCCGAACGCTTCGGGTGGTGCTGCTTGCGGTGCTTGACTCGACGGGGGATAAGCATGGTTACGCCTCAACTCCTGCGCCGGCCGGCGCGTCCTGAGGAGCCTGCTGCTCACGGCCGCCGCGGTCGCCGCCACGGCGGTCGCCGCGGTCACCACGGTCGTTGCGCTCGCCACGCGGGCCTCCGCGACGCTCCGGGCGCGACGAACGCTGGTTCGCCTGCTCGCGAGCGAGCTCCTTGTTCGTGATGTCGCCCTTGTAGATCCACACCTTCACGCCGATGCGACCGAACGTCGTCCGGGCCTCGTAGAAGCCGTAGTCGATGTTGGCGCGGAGCGTGTGCAGGGGCACGCGGCCCTCGCGGTAGAACTCCGAGCGGGACATCTCGGCGCCGCCGAGACGGCCGGCGACCTGGATGCGGACACCCTTGGCACCGGCGCGCTGTGCACCCTGGAGGCCCTTGCGCATGGCGCGACGGAACGCGACACGAGCACTGAGCTGCTCCGCGATGCCCTGCGCGACGAGCTGGGCCTCGGTCTCGGGGTTCTTGACCTCGAGGATGTTGAGCTGGATCTGCTTCTTGGTGAGCTTCTCGAGCTCACCGCGGATGCGCTCGGCCTCGGCGCCGCGGCGACCGATGACGATGCCCGGACGCGCCGTGTGGATGTCCACACGGACACGGTCACGGGTGCGCTCGAGCTCGATGCGGGCGACGCCGGCACGGTCGAGGGTCTTCTTCAGGTACTGACGCACCTTGATGTCCTCGGCGACGTAGTCGGAGTAGCGCTGCCCGACCTTCGTGCTGTCGGTGAACCAGTGCGAGACGTGGTCCGTCGTGATCCCGAGGCGGAAGCCGTACGGGTTGACCTTCTGGCCCATTAGTTGCTCGCCTTCTTGCTCGTCGCGGCAGCGGCCTCGGCCTCGTCAGGGGTCGCGAGGACCACCGTGATGTGGCTGGTGCGCTTGTTGATCCGGAAGGCACGGCCCTGGGCACGCGGCTGGAACCGCTTGAGGGTCGTTCCTTCGTCGACGAAGACGCGGCTCACGTAGAGGTCGCGCTCGTCCAGGAAGCTGTTCGTCGAGTCCGCCTTGACACGTGCGTTGGCGATCGCCGAGGCGACCAGCTTGTACACGGGCTCCGAAGCGCCCTGGGGGGCGAACTTCAGGATGGCGAGGGCCTCGTGGGCCTGCTTGCCGCGGATCAGCTCGATGACGCGACGGGCCTTCTGAGCAGTGACGCGGATGTGTCGCACGCGTGCGATCGACTCCACCATTTCGTTCCTCCTCTTCGTCGCCGCGTCAGCGGCGACGGCCCTTCTTGTCGTCCTTCACGTGACCGCGGAAGGTACGAGTCGGCGCGAACTCGCCGAGCTTGTGGCCGACCATGGATTCGGTGACGAACACCGGGATGTGCTTGCGCCCGTCGTGCACCGCGATGGTGTGACCGAGCATGTTCGGGACGATCATCGAGCGGCGCGACCACGTACGGATCACGTTCTTCGTGCTGGCCTCGTTCTGCGTGACGACCTTGCGAAGCAGGTGCTCGTCGACGAAGGGGCCCTTCTTCAGACTGCGTGGCATCTTCTGAACTCCTACTTGCGCTTCTTGCCGGCGTTACGGCGGCGGACGATGAGCTTGTCGCTCGGCTTGTTGGCCTTGCGCGTGCGACCCTCGGACTGGCCCCAGGGGCTGACCGGGTGACGTCCACCGGAGGTCTTGCCCTCACCACCACCGTGCGGGTGGTCGACCGGGTTCATCGCGACACCACGCACCGTCGGGCGGACGCCCTTCCAGCGCATGCGGCCGGCCTTGCCCCAGTTGATGTTCGACTGCTCGGCGTTGCCGACCTCGCCGATCGTGGCGCGGCAGCGGGCGTCGACGTTGCGGACCTCGCCCGACGGCAGACGGAGCTGCGCGTAGGGGCCGTCCTTGGCGACGAGACGCACCGAGGCACCAGCCGAACGCGCGAGCTTGGCGCCGCCACCGGGGCGGAGCTCGATCGCGTGGATGACCGTACCCACGGGGATGTTGCGCAGCGGCAGGTTGTTGCCGGGCTTGATGTCGGCGCCGGCGCCCTGCTCGATGACGTCGCCCTGCTTGAGCTTGTTCGGCGCGAGGATGTAGCGCTTGGTGCCGTCCACGAAGTGCAGGAGCGCGATGCGCGCCGTGCGGTTCGGGTCGTACTCGATGTGCGCGACCTTGGCGTCCACGCCGTCCTTGTCGTGACGACGGAAGTCGATCACGCGGTACTGGCGCTTGTGGCCACCACCGATGTGACGGGTGGTGATCCGCCCCGAGCTGTTCCGGCCACCGGTCTTGGGCAGCGGACGCAGGAGGGACTTCTCCGGGGTCGAGCGGGTGATCTCAGCGAAGTCGGAGACCGAGGAGCCGCGACGACCGGGGGTCGTGGGCTTGTAGTTGCGAATAGCCATGATTTATCCCTCTGGTCCTCAGCCGACAGCCGTGAAGATGTCGATCGAACCGGACTTGAGCGTCACGATGGCACGCTTGGTGTCCTTGCGCTTGCCCAGACCGAACTTGGTGCGGCGGGTCTTGCCCGGACGGTTCAGCGTGTTGATGCCGGCGACCTTGACGTTGAAGATCTTCTCGATCGCGAGCTTGATCTCGGTCTTGTTCGCACGGGGGTCCACGATGAACGTGTACTTGCCCTGGTCGATGAGGCCGTAGCTCTTCTCCGACACGACCGGCGAGATGATGATGTCGCGCGGGTCCTTGTTGAAGCCGCTCATGCGGTGATCTCCTTCGCGGTCTTCGACGCGATGAAGGCGTCGAGGGCGCTCTTGCTGAAGACGATGGCGTCCGACACGAGGACGTCGTAGGCGTTCAGCTGGCCGTACGAGAGCGCGTGGACGTTCGGCAGGTTGCGGATGCTCTTGAGCGTCAGCTCGTCATCCGACTCGAGGACGACGAGCACGTGCTTGACGGGCGCGACCTTCTCGAGGAGCGAGCGGGCGGTCTTGGTCGACGGCAGTTCAGCCGAGACGAAGCCCTCCACCGCGGAGATGCGGCCGCCGCGGGCACGGTCCGAGAGCGAGCCGAGCAGTGCTGCGGCGATCATCTTCTTCGGGGTGCGCTGCGAGTAGTCGCGGGGGGTCGGTCCGTGGACGACGCCACCACCGGTGTGCTCGGGAGCACGGACGGAACCCTGACGGGCGCGGCCGGTGCCCTTCTGCTTGAACGGCTTGCGACCGGCACCGCGGACTTCGCCGCGGTTCTTGGTCTTGTGGGTGCCCTGACGCGACGCGGCGCGCTGCGCGGTGACGACCTGGTGGATCAGCGGGACGTTGGTCTCGACGTCGAAGAGAGCTCCGGGGAGCTCGACGGTGCCGGAGACGGCACCCGAGGCGTCGAGGATGTCGATCGTGGTGGCCATGATCACTTACCCTTCACGGCGGTGCGGATGAAGACGGAGCGGCCACGAGCACCGGGGACGGCGCCCTTGACGAGCAGCAGACCCTTCTCGGCGTCGACGGCGTGCACCGTGAGGTTGAGGACGGTGACACGCTCGCCACCCATGCGACCGGCCATGCGCATGCCCTTGAAGACACGCGACGGGGTCGAGGAAGCACCGATCGAGCCGGGCTTGCGGTGGTTGCGGTGCGAACCGTGCGAGGCGGAGACGCCGTGGAAGCCGTGGCGCTTCATGACACCCGCGAAGCCCTTGCCCTTGCTCGTGCCGACGACGTCGACCTTCGCGCCGGCCTCGAACGTGGCGTCCACGGTGAGCTCCTGGCCCAGCGTGTACTCGCCCGCGTCCGACGTGCGGATCTCGGTGAGGGTGCGGCGCGGGGTGACCCCGGCGGCCTCGAAGTGGCCAGCGGCCGGCTTGTTCACCTTGCGGGGGTCGATCTGGCCCGCGGCGATCTGGATCGCCTCGTAGCCGTCGCGCTCCACGTTGCGGATTTGGGTGACCACGTTGGGGCCGACCTCGATCACGGTGACGGGGATGAACTTGTTGTTCTCGTCCCACACCTGGGTCATCCCGAGCTTCTTGCCGAGGAGGCCCTTGACGGTCTTGGTTGAGTTCGCCATCAGTGCAGCCCCCTTACAGCTTGATCTCGATGTTGACGTCGGCCGGCAGGTCGAGACGCATGAGCGAGTCGACGGCCTTCGGCGTCGGGTCGACGATGTCGATGACGCGCTTGTGCGTGCGCTTCTCGAAGTGCTCGCGCGAGTCCTTGTACTTGTGAGGAGAGCGGATCACTGCGATCACGTTCTTCTCGGTGGGGAGCGGCACCGGGCCGACCACAGTTGCACCGGCACGGGTCACCGTGTCGACGATCTTCCGGGCCGACGTGTCGATGACCTCGTGGTCGTACGACTTGAGCCGGATGCGGATCTTCTGTCCCGCCATGTCTTCTGTCCTCTCTGCGCCGCGCACCCTCAGGCCGCCTGACACCGCCGGGTTCCGCCCTGTGCGGACCTGGCTGTTTACGTGAATCACCGGGCGCATCCGCTGTGGGATGACCGCTGTTCTCCTGTCAACCGCGCGGGCGGACGTACTGCTGGTGCTCACACCGGCCCGCGTGGACGTGTCGCCTCCCGCACGCCGGCGGACCGGCATGGTGATGGGAGTCGAGCTGTTCTGCTGCCTGCGGCCCAACCCAGCCCTGCTGGACAGGGGGGTTGTGCACTGCCAGAGCAGTGATCCGGCGGGCGCGAACGCCCGCGGAATTTCGGAACCGGACAAGTCTCGCATGTCCCCGCCATCGGTGCAACCCGGGCGTGTCGGGCTGCTCTGCCGGCTTGCGTCCGCCGTCCTGCCGCGGTTCTCCCGGCCTGGAGGCCCGGCTCGCGTCCGCCTCGCTCGTCGCCTCGCGGACCACTCCCGACCACCGCTGCCGGACGCCGGAACGGACACAGCACCACGCTCTCGCGCGGTGCTGTGTCCGTTCCGGGTTGCTGCGGTCAGTCCTCGTCCGGGACCACCGGCGGGACGAACCACGGCGGGAAGACGGCGACGCGGGGAGCGTGGCCACCGTGCTCGGAGAGGATGTCCTTCACCGCGTGGCGCGCCCGGTCGTTCGGCACGCCGATGACGGCGACGGCGGAGAACGGCACGCTCGGGCCCGCGAGGACCTCGAGCCCGGTCATCTCCGGGTCGGTGAGGTCCGTGCGGCGCAGCAGGTTCGCCGCAGCCTCGGGACCGACGGCGAAGCGCACACCCTCGGCGTCGGCATCGGTGTCGGCGAGGATCACCGAGTCACCGAACGCCGCGGTGGGGACCACGAGCACGACGTAGTCGACGCCGCGAGCGTTCCGCGCCGCCTCGGACCAGCGGGTCTCGTCGTGCGCGCCGCGGCGCACCTCGTCCCAGCGGGCGCCGTCCGGCGAGAGCGAGAACGGCACGTGGCCGGCGACGCTCGAGCCGTCGGGAGCGGTCGCGGCCGCGCGGGCCTCGCGGAGCTCGGGGCTGCTGATGTCGTAGGACGGCGTCACCTGGTCGGCAGCGACGATCGCCTGGTCGGCGACGATGCCGTCGAAGTTGTCGATGTGGGTGACGTGGTGTGCGCGCAGTGCGCCGAACACACGTGCTGCCGGCATCGCGGGCTCGGCGGCGCGCAGCGCGGTGGCCTTCGCACGGGCCGGCGAGCCGCCGGGGGTGGAGCGCAGGGAGGTGCTCACGCGGGTTCGCCGCGGAGCTGGGGCCTTGGGGACTTCCGGCACGTCACGCTGGCGCGGGGCGCAGATGTCGCAGAGTTCGGTGGGGAATCCGTGGATGCACTCGTCGGTCACGACTGGTGTGGGTCCTTCCGTGCCGCGTGGGGGTGGAACGGCACAAGGATCTACGGTACGTCATCCAGCCCCGAAGCGGGACCGATCCCGCTCATTGCCGGTAGAGCAGCGCGCGGACCTCGGCCTCTGCGGCGTGCAGTCGTGCCGGGTCGATCGTCTCGCCGTGCTCGTACGCGTCGAGCAGTCTGGGGTCGATGTAGCTTGCTCGTGCGACCGTCGGGGTGTTGCCGAGGACCTCGCTCGCGGCCTTCACCGCGTGCGACACGGCGCTCTTCCGCTTCCCCACGCCCGTCTGCGGGCCGGTCTTGGCGAGGTCGACGGCTGCGGCCACGGTGCCGTGCAGCGTGCGGAAGTCCTTGGCGGTGAACTCCTCCCCCGCCCGCTCCTTGACGTAGGCGTTGATGTCCTCCGCCGACAGTGGTTCCCACTCGGCGCCGCGGGCCTCGCGGTACGACAGCAGGCGCGCGTTCGCCCCGCGTCGCTTCATGCCGGCGATCACCCGGGCGAGGTCGGCGTCGTGGATCGACGACGACCACTCCTGGTGGCTCTTGCCCGGGAACGACAGCTCGATGTCGTCGCCGGAGACCTTGGCGTGCGCACAGAGCAGTGTCGAGAGCCCGCGGCTGCCGTGTTCGGTCGCGTACCGTTCGGACCCGACCCGGAGCGAGCCCTGGTCGAGCATCCGGAACGCGGCCGCGAGGGACCGACGCTGGTCCGGTTCCGGCCGGCGGAGGTCCTGCGTGACCATCCGACGAGCCGCGGGCAGGGACTCCGCGAGGGCGAGGGCCCGGTCGTACTTGATCTTGTCCATCCGGTCACGCCAGGACGGGTGGTACATGTACTGCCGCCGACCAGCTCCGTCGAAGCCGGTGGCGATGATGTGGCCGTTCTCGTACGGTGAGATCCAGACGTCGTTCCACGCGGGTGGGATGACGAACTCCTCGAGGCGTTGTCGCACTTCGGGGTCCGTGACGGTGTTGCCGTCCGGGTCGCGGTACGAGTAGCCCTGTCCGCTTCGGACCCGGTGGTAGCCACGACCGTTGGTCTTGGATCTGCGGAGACGTGTCACTCGACCGAGCAAACACGTCCTGCCTGCTCACCGGAGCAGGAAACGTCGCAGAGCGCACCACAGACGACGAAAGCGGGGCCGAGCCCGAAGGCTCGACCCCGCTGACGCAAGGAACCGGAGTTACTTGATGATCGTCTCGACCGTACCGGCACCGACCGTGCGGCCACCCTCACGGATGGCGAAACGGAGGCCCTCCTCCATGGCGATCGGCTGGATCAGCTCGACCGTCATCGAGACGGTGTCGCCGGGCATGACCATCTCGGTGCCCTCGGGCAGCGTGATGACGCCGGTGACGTCCGTGGTGCGGAAGTAGAACTGCGGGCGGTAGTTCGCGTAGAACGGGTTGTGACGACCGCCCTCTTCCTTGTTCAGGATGTACGCGTTCGCCTTGAACTCGGTGTGCGGCGTGACCGAACCCGGCTTCACGACGACCTGGCCGCGCTCGACGTCCTCGCGCTTGAGGCCACGGATGAGCAGACCGGTGTTGTCACCGGCGACTGCCTTGTCCAGCAGCTTGCGGAACATCTCGATGCCCGTGACCGTGGTCTTCTGGGTCGCCTTGATGCCGACGATCTCGACCTCGGAGTTGAGGTCCAGCTCGCCGCGCTCGACGCGACCGGTGACGACGGTGCCACGACCGGTGATCGTGAAGACGTCCTCGATCGGCATCAGGAAGGGCTGGTCGGTGGCGCGGATGGGGTCCGGCACGCTCTCGTCGACAGCGGCCATGAGGTCCTGGACGGACTTGACCCACTTCTCGTCGCCGTCGAGCGCCTTGAGCGCCGACACCTGCACGACGGGGGCGTCCTCGTCGAACTCCTGCGAGCCGAGGAGCTCACGGACCTCGAGCTCGACGAGCTCCAGGATCTCCTCGTCGTCCACCATGTCGGACTTGTTCAGCGCGACGACGATGTAGGGCACGCCGACCTGGCGGGCGAGCAGCACGTGCTCACGCGTCTGGGGCATGGGACCGTCGGTGGCGGCGACCACGAGGATCGCGCCGTCCATCTGGGCCGCACCGGTGATCATGTTCTTCACGTAGTCAGCGTGACCAGGAGCGTCGACGTGCGCGTAGTGGCGCTTCTCCGTCTGGTACTCGACGTGCGAGATGTTGATCGTGATGCCGCGCTGGCGCTCTTCGGGAGCGTTGTCGATCTGTGCGAAGTCACGGGCCTCGTTGAGGTCCGGGTACTGGTCGTGCAGAACCTTGGTGATCGCCGCCGTGAGCGTCGTCTTGCCGTGGTCGACGTGACCGATGGTTCCGATGTTGACGTGCGGCTTGGTGCGCTCGAACTTGGCCTTGGCCACTGTGGGTCCTCCTCAGGACTCGGATGCGACACCCCCGGAGGCATCCCTGTCGGGGTGCTGCTCCGTTGGTCCGCGGTGTGTGTGTCTGTACTTTACTTGGTGGCGAGGGGCCCGTCGCCGGGCGCCCCCGCCTGTGGAGAACACGCTCGAGTGAGCGTTACTCTCCCTTGGCCTTCGCGACGATCTCCTCGGCGACGTTCGACGGGACCTGGTTGTAGGTCTCGAAGGTCATCGAGTAGACGGCACGACCGGAGGTCTTCGAACGAAGGTCCCCGACGTAGCCGAACATCTCGGACAGCGGCACGCTCGCGCGGACCACCTTGACGCCCGAGGCGTCCTCCATCGCGGCGATGTTGCCACGACGGGAGCTCAGGTCACCGATGACGTCGCCCATGTACTCCTCGGGCGTACGGACCTCGACGGCCATGATCGGCTCGAGGATGACGGGACCGGCCTTGCGAGCCGCTTCCTTGTACGCGATCGAGCCGGCGATCTTGAACGCCATCTCGGACGAGTCGACGTCGTGCGCCGCGCCGTCCTTGAGGATGGCCTTCACGCCGACCGTCGGGTACCCGGCGAGGATGCCGACCTGCATGGCGTCCTGGATGCCGGCGTCGACCGAGGGGATGTACTCACGCGGGATGCGACCACCGGTGACGGCGTTCACGAACTCGTAGACCTTCTCGGAGGTGACCTCCATGGGCTCGAGCGCGATCTGCACCTTCGCGAACTGACCGGAGCCACCGGTCTGCTTCTTGTGGGTGTAGTCGTAGCGCTCGACGACCTTCGTGAGGGTCTCGCGGTAGGCCACCTGGGGCTTGCCGACGTTCGCCTCGACGTGGAACTCACGCTTCATGCGGTCGACCAGGATGTCGAGGTGGAGCTCGCCCATGCCCTTGATCGTGGTCTGACCGGTCTCCGGGTTGAGCTCGACGCGGAACGTCGGGTCCTCTTCGGCGAGCTTCTGGATGGCCGTGGAGAGCTTCTCCTGGTCAGCCTTCGTCTTCGGCTCGATCGCGACCTCGATGACGGGCTCGGGGAACGTCATCGACTCGAGGACGACCTGGTCCTGCGGGTCGCAGAGCGTGTCGCCCGTGGTCGTGTCCTTGAGGCCGATGACCGCGTAGATGTGACCGGCGGTGACGTTGTCGACCGGGTTCTCCTTGTTGGAGTGCATCTGGAAGATCTTGCCGATGCGCTCCTTCTTGCCCTTGGTCGAGTTGATGACCTGGGCACCGGACTCGATGTGGCCGGAGTACACGCGGACGTAGGTCAGACGACCGAAGAACGGGTGCACGGCGACCTTGAAGGCCAGCGCGGAGAAGGGCTCGGAGGCCTCCGGCTTGCGGATGATCTCCTTCTCTTCGTCCTTGACGTCGTGACCGATCATCGGCGGGACGTCGAGCGGCGACGGCAGGTAGTCGATGACCGCGTCGAGCATCGGCTGGACGCCACGGTTCTTGAACGCGGAACCGCAGAGGACCGGGTAGATCTCGCTGTTGACGGTCAGCGTGCGGATCGCGGACTTGATCTCGGCGACCGAGAAGTCCGTGTCGCCCTCGAGGTAGCGCTCCATGAGCTCGTCGTTGGCCTCGGCCACGCGCTCGATGAGCTTCTCGCGGTACTCCGCAGCACGGTCGGCGAGGTCCGCGGGGATCTCCTCGATCTCGTACTTCGCGCCCATCTGGACGTCACCCTTCGCGTCGCCGCGCCAGGTGAGTGCACGCATCTCGACCAGGTCGACAACGCCCTCGAAGGACGACTCCGCACCGATCGGGAGCTGCAGCACCAGGGGCTCTGCGCCGAGGCGGTTCACGATGGTGTCGACGGTGAAGTAGAAGTCCGCGCCGAGCTTGTCCATCTTGTTGACGAAGCAGATGCGCGGGACGTTGTACTTGTCGGCCTGACGCCAGACGGTCTCCGACTGGGGCTCGACGCCCTCTTTCCCGTCGAACACCGCGACGGCCCCGTCGAGGACGCGGAGCGAGCGCTCCACCTCGACCGTGAAGTCGACGTGACCGGGGGTGTCGATGATGTTGATCTGGTTGTTGTCCCAGAAGCAGGTCGTCGCGGCCGACGTGATCGTGATGCCGCGTTCCTGCTCCTGCGCCATCCAGTCCATCGTGGCAGCGCCGTCGTGGACTTCACCGATCTTGTGCGTGATGCCCGTGTAGAACAGGATGCGCTCGGTGGTCGTGGTCTTGCCGGCATCGATGTGCGCCATGATGCCGATGTTGCGGACCTTGTTCAGGTCGGTGAGCACGTCCTGTGCCACAGGGTTCCTCCGGAAGAGTTGTAGGAGAGATGGCGTCCGTCAGGGCGCCGGGGTTCTTGACCACCGGCACCCTGACGATGCCGGTGACTACCAGCGGTAGTGCGCGAAGGCCTTGTTCGACTCGGCCATCTTGTGGGTGTCCTCGCGACGCTTGACAGCGGCGCCGAGGCCGTTGGAGGCGTCGAGGATCTCGTTCATGAGACGCTCGGTCATCGTCTTCTCGCGGCGAGCCTTGGCGTACGAGGTCAGCCAGCGGAGCGCCAGCGTGTTCGCACGGTGCGGCTTGACCTCGACCGGGACCTGGTAGGTCGAGCCACCGACGCGGCGGCTGCGGACCTCGAGGGTCGGTCGGACGTTGTCGAGCGCCTTCTTCAGCGTGACGACGGCGTCCTGGCTGTTCTTCGACGAGACACCTTCGAGCGCGTCGTAGACGATGCGCTCGGCGAGGCCCTTCTTGCCGTCGAGGAGGATCTTGTTGACGAGCTGGCTGACGATCGGTGCGCCGTAGACGGGGTCTGCGACGACGGGGCGCTTGGGGGCTGGACCCTTACGAGGCATCGGACTAACCCTTCTTCGCGCCGTAGCGGCTACGAGCCTGCTTACGGTTCTTGACGGCCTGCGTGTCGAGGGCGCCTCGGATGATCTTGTAGCGCACGCCGGGGAGGTCCTTCACACGACCGCCGCGGACGAGCACCATCGAGTGCTCCTGCAGGTTGTGGCCCTCACCCGGGATGTAGGCCGTGACCTCGGTGCCGTTCGAGAGCTTCACACGAGCGACCTTGCGCAGTGCCGAGTTGGGCTTCTTGGGGGTGGTGGTGTAGACGCGGGTGCACACACCACGCTGCTGGGGGTTCGCCTTGAGTGCCGGCGCCTTGGTCTTGACGACCTTGGGCGTACGACCCTTGCGAACCAGCTGCTGAATAGTAGGCAACTGTTCTCCTGGTTCTCGCTCGTGGTTCTCTGGCCGACGCGGTCCGTCGGCATCCTCGCCCACGCAGACGACCGCCGAAGTGGCAGATCGTGGTCCGGGGGCGGACTGTCCGGTCGTGGTCATGGACCAGCCGGACTTTCAGGGCGCGCCCGAGGGCGCACACCCAGATGAGACTACCTGCGTCACCGGGCGAAATCAATCCGGGCACGTCGCCCTGGAGGCCCGTGGTGTCGGCCGTCGGCGAACGCCGCGATCGCCGGGCACTCCCGCTGGGCGCGGGGCGCTCCCCGGAGCCGGCCACGTCGACGAGCGGGCACGACCCGGTGTGGTGACCACGGCCTCCCGGCCGCAGGTGACCGGACCACGGCCTCCCGGCCGCAGGTGACCGGGGTGCCGACGAGGCGGGCCGGCGTCAGGAACCGGTGTCCGAGGCGCCGTTGCCGATCGCCGAGACGAACGTCGCGCCGGCGTCCGTGAAGCCGGTGACGTAGCCGCTGGCGTTCACGTTGATCGGACCGGCGGTCGCGGTGCCCGTGCCCGCCGGGCCGGTGAAGGCGGCGGTGAAGGTCGCGGACCCGAAGGACGACGTCGTGACCATCCACCCCTTGGACAGCCAGCCGTCCACCTGCACGGTGGGACGGGTGTCGAGCGTCCACTTCTGGTTCGTGTACGTGTTCGCCGGGTTCTCGCCGTAGGCGTAGAAGCTGCAGCCGCTCGGAGCCGTCTCGGTCGAGGCGATGCAGCCGTCCACCCACGCGTCGACCGCTGCGGTGGCGGCCTGCTCGCCGGCGGCCGTGAGCGTGGCGGTCATCGAGACCGGGCTCGAGGCCGTGGCGCCGAACCCGAGCACCCGGGACGTCGTGGCCGTGGCGGAGAACCACTTGCCGCCGTCCACCGCGACGTCGTACGTGCCGGGGAGCGCGCGCATCGTGACCGACCCCGAGGAGTCCGTGCGGGTCCGCTGCCCGGCGATCGCGACTGTCGTCCTCGGCGGTCCCTTGACGGCGACGGCGACGGAGCCGAGGGTCGGGGCACGGAGCTCCCAGCGTGGGAAGACGCCCCAGTCGGTTCCGACCTGCTCGAGCGTGAACGTCGCGGGGACCCGGCGGCCGGACTGCGTCAGGTAGGCGCCGACCGTCGCGGTGTCGCCACTGCGCTCGACGCCCGCGATGCGGTAGCCGGTCACGCGGTCCGTCGCCTTCGCGTAGGCGGCGTCGGTGAGCAGCACGTCGGACTTCGTGTGGCGGACGCCGGCGGCCGCGAGGGCGTCGTCGACGTGGCCGGCGCTGAGGTCGTCGAGGAAGGCCTCGACCTGGCGCTCGGGAGCGTGGGAGGTGCTGCCGACCGAGTACCCGACCAGGCCGGCGATCGCGAGCAGCACGACGGCGGTGGACCCGGCGATGATCCCGACGAGCTGGCCGCGGCGGAGGCGGCGGCGTGGGCGGCTGGAGCCGTGCGGGCCGCTGGGGCCGGATGCCACGAGGGGGGCGTCGTGCGTGCCGCTGATGTCGGCGATCCGGGGGACGGAGGTCCAGCTGGTGTCGTGCTGGCCCGCGTCGGGCTGGCCCGCGTCGGGCTGGCCCGCGTCGTGCTGGGCGGCCTCAGGCTGGCCGGCGTCGCGCTGGCCTGGTGTGGTGAGCTGGCCGTCCTCAGGCTGGCCGGGCGCGGTCGGCTGGTCGGTCATGGATCCCCCGTCGTCACTGCCGGTTCGGTCCTCCGGCAGCAACGAGCCTACCGGCGACCCACGTCACTGCGACTGCTTGGCCTGGTGCCGCGCGAGGGTGATGCCACCGACGACACAGAGGAGTGCGACGACGACCGAGCTCACGACGAACGGGCCGAGCGCGTACCCCGCGGGGAACACGAGGAGCTGCGTGACGTCGTGCCGGATCAGCGCGTAGCCGACCGCCCCGATGCCGAGCATCACCAGGTAGGCGGTGGCGGCGGCGACGAGTCCGGTGACACCCGGGTTGCCGTCGCGGATGCCGAGCGCGGTCGCGAACAGGACGACGACAGCTCCCCCGACGACCATGGCCGGGCCGAGGTACGGGGTCGCGTCGGACTGGGCGATCACCTCGACGTTCGCGAGCAGGGACTCGAAACCGGTCACGGCGATCACGAGGGCGACGAACAGGACGGACGTCATCGTCGCCACGAGCCATCGGGACATGCAGCGATCGTAGCGTCGAGCGCTCAGGAGGTGTGCTGCTCGGTGCGGGCGCGTCCGTCCTGCGCGGCTCGTTGCTGCTGCGCAGCGCTCACGAGGGCGAGCGCGATGGTCGCGGTGATGACGGGGACGCTCTCGGTCATCGGTGCGTTCGGTCGGGCCGAGGTGGTGGGCGTCGCCGCCGCTGTCATCGTCACGGCCTGGAGGCTCGGGGCCGCGTGCTCGTCCTCGGTCACTGCCGCCTCGTGGTCACGGACCGCTGGCCCGATCACGGGCAGCACGGCCGTGGTGGCCGGCGGTTCCGCCGTCAGTGCTCGGGGCGGCTGCGACCCGGAACGGCGGGCAGTACGTCGTGCCCGCCCCATCCGGACCAGGACGACGACGGCGACGATCGCCCAGATGCCGTTGACGATGGTCGAGGGCACGGCGTGGTGCGCGGCGACGTTGACCGCCACGGCGAGGCCGCCGACCAGGTTGAACAGCTGGTAGACCGGGCCGTTCGGCAGCTTGCCGGTCGAGAACAGGACGTAGCCGGACAGGACGGTGATGGCTCCGAACCATCCGAGGAACTCCACGACAGCAGACAACACGCGCGACTCCGGGCACGACGAGGAACGACCGATCCGTGCCGGCCGTTCGAGAGGGTGGGATGCGCCGAGGACACGGCGACCGGATCATCGTAGGCAGAACGACGACCGTCGCGGAAGAGGCCTCGCGTGGTGTGGAGGGCCCCAGTTGGAGGGCGTCCTGTGGAGGGGTGGGTCAGCCGTTGGCGGGCGCGGCGGCGGTCCGGGACGAGCCGTCGAGGACGTAGATGGAGCCGCCGAACGTCCAGGTCGACTGGTCGGACGCCGTTCCGTCCTCACCGCCCTTCTCCGCTGAGGAGATGCTCGTGACGAGGAACAGCCGCTTGCCGTGCTGGACCCCGTTGAGGAACGCGAGCGCCTGTTCGAAGGTCCCGTCGACCGCGATCGTGACGGGGATCACCGAGAAGTTCTCCCCGGTGATCGCCCCGTTGGTCACGACGGCCGGTGCGGCCGGCGCGGTCGGCACCGCGGCAGCGGGAGCGGCGGTCGAGGCAGCCGACGGGGACGCGCTCGGAGCCGCGGCCGCGGGCGCAGCGGGAGCGACCGGGGCGTACGCGACGGCGTCGCTCGTGGTGTACGACGACACCTCCATGCCGGACGCCGAGGCGATCCCGTCGAGGTCCGCGATGAACGAGGACAGGTCGGCACCGTCGGGGACGGACGCCGACAGCTGCGCCAGCTCCTGACGCATCGCCGGCAGCTTGGCCGCCTGCTCACGCAGTCGGGTCAGCTCCAGCCGACTCGCGTGGTTCGTCTTCTCGACGTTCGTCTCCTGCGTCTGCGCCGCCGACGCCTGGGCGAGCTGCGGCTGGACGGCGAGGAAGAAGCCACCCACGGCGACCACCGCCATGGCGACGAACGCGAGCAGCAGGCTGAGACGGTTGCGTGACATCGGTCAGCCCTTCTTCGCGGAGTCCGCGGCGAACCGGCCGTCGAACGTCTTCTCGTCGAGGTGGATGGTGAGGTTCACCGTGTACTCCCCGGAGGCGTCGTCACGGGTCACCGAGTTGGCCGTGGCGTCCACGTACCCGGTCACCGTCGCCACTGAGTCGAGCCACTCCGGCACCGACGGCAGCGTCGAGGTCTTCGCGTCGATCGTCAGCGTCGCCACACGCTGCCCCTGCAGCGGGTCGACCGACTGTGCGTAGGCCTCGGTGGCCGAGGCGGAGTCCACCGTCACGCCACTGATCCGGACTCCGGCGGGCAGCTTGGCCTGCACCGAGCCGAGCACGGGAGACCAGTCGATCTCGGTCGAACCGCCGACCTGCTGAGCAGCCTCGAGGAGACCCGTGGCGCGCTCCGTCGACCGAACGTCGGTGAACTGTCGCTGCTGCTGGAGCAGGCTCACCGTCTCGTTCTGCGCGGCCGCGAGCTGGCTGTCGGCGGCGCTCTTCGTCACGCTCGCTCCGGCGGCGGCGAGCCCCACGGCGAGCGCCACGATCACGACACCGGCCCATGCCCGCCGGACGTTCGCGCGCTGGCGTCGGTGGACGTGGACCTCGCCCGGGAGCAGGTCTGCGCGAGGAGCCCCGCCGATGACGACCTGCTGCCGGTCACGGCGCCGGCCTGAACCCGCGCCGGGCTGGGCGACGGCGGGTGCCGCGCCCTTGGCCGGACGACCCCATCGGGCCGGCTTCTGGTTCTCGGTCGACGGTGCGTCGATGATCTCGGTCATGCTGCTCGGCTCCCGACGGCGAGGCTCCACGCGACGGCGATGGCGCCACCGCGCTCTCGGAGCACGTCCTGCCCGATGCCCCGGGCGGCTCGCGCGGAGATGAACGGGTCACCGAGCGCGACCGGGAGCCCAGAGGAGTCGCCGAGGCCCTCGCGGAGCCCCGGCAGCGCCGCACCGCCACCGACCAGCAGGATCCCGCGGACGGGTTCCTCCGGGCGGGTGTTCGCGAAGTAGTTCACCGTGTTGCGGATGCTCTGGAGGAGTTCGCCGACGGCCTCTCGCGTGACGGCGACCGCACGGACGTCGTCCGTGGTGCGGGTCACGCCGGACAGGCCGAAGTGTCGCTTGACCGCTTCGGCCTCGGGCACGCCGATCTCCAGACGGGCGGCGATGGACCTGGTCACGTCGGCGCCACCGGTCGGGATGATGCGGACGAACTTGGGGATGCCGTCGGTCGCGATGACGACGGAGGTGGTGGTCGCGCCGCAGTCGACGATCGCGACGGTCCCTGCACCCGCGACACGGGGAGCCAGGACCCGGGTCAACGCGAACGGGATGAGGTCGACGGCGACCGGGTTCAGCCCGGCGAGCTGCACGGCGTTGACGTTCGCGAGGACTGCTTCCTTGATCGCGGCGATGAGCAACCCGTGCACGACGGGTCCGCTCTCCCCGGTACCCTCGGACGTCGGGTAGAAGTCGAGGATCGCGTCCCCGACCGGCACGGGCAGCATGTCCTGCACCTGGAACGGCAGCGATTCGCGGATCTGGGCGATGGGGGCCTTCGGCACCGTCAGGTCGCGGGAGAGCACCCGCTGGTTGCCCATGCCGAGGACGACGTCCTTGCTCTTGAACTTGCCGAGTGCCCACAGGGACCGGAGTGCGCCAGCGACGGTGTTCGCCTGGAGCACCTCGCCGTGCTTGGTCGACTCCTCGGGGGCCGCGATCTCGGCGAACCGGAGGATCGTCGGCTGCGGCTTGTCGACGTCGGCGACCTCGACCGCGCGGATGACGTCCGCGCCGATGTCGATGCCGACGATGTTCTTCGCCATGTCGTGTTCCTTCCGAGTCCGTGCTGAGTCGACTGACCGTCAGGCCAGGCCGAGGAGTGCGAGGTAGGCGTGCCAGACGGGTTCACCGGCGAAGGCCCCGATCCATGCACCCAGGAGCATCCAGGGGCCGAACGGGATACCGACCCCCCGGCCGGTGCGACGCACGAGCATGAGGACGATGCCGAAGGTACCGCCGAGGAGGAAGGCTCCGAAAGCACCCACTGCGAGGGGGCCCCATCCGAGGTACGCGAGGAGGAGACCGAGGACGCCCGCGAGCTTGACGTCGCCCATGCCCATCCCACGCGGGACCGCGATCGCCAGCAGCAGGTACACGCCTCCGAGCACCGCGAGCCCGCCGACGCCCCGGACGAGGGCGGCCCAGTCACCGGTCAGCGCACTCGCGCCGGCCAGCAGGACGCCCAGCACCGGGTACATCGGGAGGACGATCGCGTTCGGCAGCCGCTGCGTCTCGAGGTCGATGAGCGCGAGTGCGACACTGACAGCGGCCACGTAGAGCAGGGCGAGCAGCAGCACCGTCTGCCCGGCCGCCGTGGCACCGTCGGCAGCACCATCGGGCAGGAACCGCAGGGCGACCACCACGAAGAACGCCGCGGTCGCCAGTTCCACGAGGGGGTACCGGACCGAGATGGGTGCCGCGCAGTCCCGGCAACGACCGCGGAGGAGCAGCCACGACAGCACAGGGACGTTGTCCCGACGACGGATGCCGCTGCCGCACCTGGGGCAGGCCGACGCCGGAGCGACGACCGACATCCCGGCCGGCACCCGGTGCACCACGACGTTGAGGAACGACCCGATCACCAGGCCCAGCACGCCGCCGAAGCCGAGGACCATCGCCGCGAGGGGCAGCACGGAGCCGGTCACGAGACGGGTGCTCCGTTCACGTCGTACGCCGTCTTCGACTCCACCTGGGTGGCGACGCGGTAGGTCGTCACCGTCGGCTGGGGGAACTTCGGCGGCGTGTACGTGGCGAGGCTGGGGTCGAACCGGTAGTTCTTGTCGAACCCCTGTCCGCTCGCCAGGCCGACGGCTCCACGGAAGTTCTGGGCGATCGACCCACTGACCGTGAGCGTGCCACGCCCCGCCGTCGACCCCCGCGTCCAGTTCTGGACGACGAAGGTCCCGAGGTTCGACAGGATCGCCGCGTTGACCTCGCGGTTGGCGGGCAGGATCGGGTTGCCAGCCGCGTTCACGGGGTTCCACACCCAGACCGCGCGCTGGCCGATGAGCCCGAGCACCGTGGAGGCCGACCGGGTGGACGGGTACTTGATGTCCCCGGTGACGTAGAGGTAGTTCTCCGCGGCGACGGTCACGGCCTTGTCGACGGCCCCCTGGACGAAGGCGTCACCACGGTCGCAGCCGTAGGGCGTGACGACGTTCGCGCCGGCGCCGGCCGTGGGGTCGGCCTCGGACGTCGAGGACGAGTTCCCCACGTACGGGTAGCCGACCCCGTTCGCCTTCGAACTCGTCCACTGGCTGGCCGTCCCGGTGGCGTCGCAGGCCGTCGGGAGGGTCTTCGTCTCCGCACTGCCCTTCCAGTAGTTCGGGTCCTGGGTCGCGCCGGCCCGCACCGCCGGCTCGTTCTGCACGTAGATCATGTTGTTCTTCGGGATCGGGACCGTCGCACCGGCTGCGCTCCGCAGGTCGGCGAGCCGGCCGCACTTGTCCGGCTGCGGCGGCGCGTTCGTGATCAGCGCCCCGGACGTCGCGGACGCTCCCGTCACGTTGCTCCGGATCGTCAACGGCGACAGGACCGTCATGGTGCCGTTGCCGTTGAAGGTGATCTTCGTCGGGCCGGTGTACAGGCACCCGGTGCCCTCGACGGTGCCGGTGGTCGCCGGCAGGTCAGACCGCATCGAGTCGCGCAGGTCCCCGATCGTCGACGGCGGCGTGAGGGTGGAGACCGTGGTCGGGTTCGAGGCGAACTTCGCGGCGGCGGTCCCGCAGCTCGCGCTCGTCCAGCCGTAGACGCTCTGGAAGGTGCTCTTGAACGTCGAACCGCATGCCTTGATCTGGTCGTTCGACCGGACCGGTCCCTCGAGGGTGTCGCTCGGTCCGAACTGGATCTGGTCGCAGGTCGTGCTCGTCGCCACTGGGCGGTAGGCACTCGTGCAGGCCGATGCGAAGGAGCCCTTCTCGTTCGTGACGGTCGGGTCCCCGGACTCGTAGTTCGTGAAGTAGAGGTAGTTCGAGAAGCCGTCCGGGCGCACGTTCGCGACGACGGTCCTGGTCGTGTTGCCGGCCCGGCCCGTCGACTGCAGGCGGATGACGCCCTGCGACGAGAGCTTGCTGTTGTCCACCGCGTACCGGAACGACGCGTCACTGCCCGAGCCGTCCGCCGTGGGCACGGTCACCCACGCGGTACCCGACTGGTAGTTGAACGCCGGGTTGCCGCCGGTCCCGTTCGGGAACTTGGTGCCGATGCTGGCCGCGCTGAACGGCGCGTTCGCCTGTCCGTACAGGCCGTAGGTGTTGTCGGCGTTGAGCCGCGACTGGTAGTCGGCGACGCCCGAGTACGCCGCGGCGATCGCGCGGTTCCAGGCGGTGTCGGTCGAGGTCACGCGCGCGCCGCTCGTGGCGACGGCGACCATCGTCGCGACGAGGAGCATCACGACCATGCCGATGAGGACGACCGCGGCGAGCGCGACGCCGCGCTCGTCGTCACGCGCGCGGATCGCGCGCAGGAGACGGATCACGAGGAGGCTCCCATCACGATGTTCGGCATGCTCGCCGTGTTGGTCAGGGACACCGCGTTCGGGTCGGTCGGGCTCGCGCCGATCGTGACGCTGACGTCGACCGCGCGGATGTTCGGCAGGTCGAGAGCCGCGACGGGTGCGGTCAGCGAACCGAGCGGGGTGTCGGAGGCGTCCGAGAACGCGAAGAGCGACGTGCTCGTCACCGAGGTCGCGAGCGTGCGGGTCGAACTCGGGGCGGCGGACAGCGCCGACCCGGTCGCGAGCGGGAACGCGTAGTACGAGGAGTTCCCCGCGACCGCCGTGCCGATCCACTTCGTCTCGGTGATGACCTTGCGCGTCGTGTCCAACGTCAGCTGGACCTCGACCGCCTGCGACAGGCTGGAGTCGAGGTTGACGTACGCGAAGAACCGGACCGACGTCGCGCTCGCGTACTGGAACGCGAACTGCGAGTCGTCGCCGGTGGCGACCGGGTTGTCCGTCGCTGCCCGCAGGTTCCGGCCGACCTCGTTCATCACGGTCGCGGCGACGCGGGTGTTGGCGCTGACCGAACCGGCGACCTTCGCCGCTCGCTGGGACGAGACCAGGAAGGACCCCGCGACCGTCAGGATGAGGACCGAGAGCGACATCGCGACGATGAGCTCGGACAGCGTCAGCCCGCGTTCGTCGTTCCGGACGCGGGTCATGAGGCGGTGCAGGCGCGTCATCACGGTGTCGGCACCGTTCGCGGGTCGAGCGTGACGACGTTGCCGTTCACGGAGGTGTTGACGTTGAGGACGCCGGGCGTCGCTCCCACGGTCTGGCTGTTCGAGCTGAGCAGGCCGCCGAGCGCGGTGGTGCCGCGGAGCGTCCATGAGCCGTAGGGCAACGCGATGGTGGTCGCCGTGAGGCTGTTCAGCCCGGTGAACGAGTACGTCGCCGACGGCGAGCACCCGGGGTCCCCGCCCGCCGGGCTGGTGTTCTTGACCGTGGCGACGAGCACCGTGTCGAGGCCGCTCAGCTTCACGTCGACGAGCCCCATCGGGGCCCGAGCGGTGGCGGCGGTGGTGCTCGTCGGGTTGAACCCCGGCGTGCCGAGCGACGTGTTCGAGTCGGTGAAGACGAACGGCGACACGACGAGCTTGTTCGCCGTCGGTGTGGTCCACGCAGTCGGGTCGACGTCGGTGCACGTCGAGGTGTAGCTGCCCGCGACCACGCTCCACCCGTCGGCGTAGGGGAACAGCGTCGTCGAGGTCGTCGAGATCGTCTTGACCGCACTGGCGTTCCGGAAGCTCGTCGTCATCGAGGTCGGGAGCTTCGCCGCCTTGCCGTTCGCGTTCAGCGGCGCCCCGACCGTGACGGTGATGCCCTGGTCGTAGGTGAAGGTCGCGTTCCCGACGCCACCGGCGGTGGTCGTGACGTCGGCGTACGGTGCAGGGGCCCCGTCCGGGTCGATGTTGCCGGCCTTCGTGATCGTGATCCGGTACGTGCCCGGCGTGACACCGAGGGCGTAGCTGCACCCGTTGGCGTCGGTCGCGGCGGGCTGCGCCGGGAGGCTCTTGGCGCCGTCGGCGCGGGGGGTGACAACGACGTTGACGCCCTGGTTCGGGCCGCCCGTCGCGGTCTGCACGCCGACGACGATCGTCGAGGCGGTGGCGCTCGAGACGGCCGAGGACGGTGCGATGAGCGAGTCGATGACGACGCGCTTCTGCTTGGGTGAGGCGTTGCTCGACCAGGAGACCGTCACCGCGACGCGCTTGTAGGCGAGCACCCCGCTGCCGGCACCGCACGAGTTGTCGGTGCCGTCGGAGTTGATCCAGTTCGTGGTGCGCTTGATCGTGTACCGCTGGGCGCCGATCGCCTGCTGGGAGGTGTCGTCGTCGAGCGTGAACACGTCCTTGGTGCTGCGTGCCGCGTCGAGCGCCTGGTTCGCGAGGTTCAGCGCGGCTTCACGGGAGCGGTTGTCCTGGGTGAGGAACAGTGTCGACGCGATGCCCATCGCGACGCCGGCGGCGATCATCGCGAAGATGGTCATCGCGACCATGACCTCGATGATCGAGAAGCCCTCGTCGGACTCCCGTGCCGCCCGGAGACGACGTGCGATTGCGGTGATCACGCGCTGCTCCTCTCGATCACGCCCGTGCGGTGTCGGTGTGCAGACGGGGCGGGTCGATCACTCGACCCGCCCCGTCCCGTCGGTTCGATCAGGAAGCGGCGGCCTTCGCGAAGACACCCGCGGAGCAGGTGCCCTTGGCGGCACCGCTCGTGTCGGTGATCCCGAAGCTCGTGCCGGAGTTGCTCACAGCCGCGATGCAGAACGCGGTGCCGGCCGCGTTCGCGGTGTAGGTGAGCGACTTCGAGCTGTTGCTCGTGGCGCCGGCCGACTTGTACTTGTCGGAGGCGAAGTCCGGGGCGGTGGTGGGGAACGTCGAGGTGTTGTCGGCGGTCTGCACCGCGATGATCGCCGTCTTCGTGTTCGACAGGTCCGACTGCGCGCCAGAGTCCTTCGCGTTGTTCTGGATGCCGAGGTACACCGGGATCGCGATCGCGGCGAGGATGCCGATGATGATCACGACGACCAGGAGCTCGATCAGGGTGAAGCCCTTGTCGTTGTTCTCGACGAGGCCGTTGCGGCGAGCGTTCAGCTTGCCCATGAGAGCGGAGTACATGTGCTCTTCCATTCTTTCGGGAATGATTGCGGAAAGGGTTCGGGGGCTAGCTCTGCCGCCGGTGTCGAGCGTATTCACGCTGGTTTCCGGGCATAATCCCGAGAACGGGGGGCAAGTCAGCACGAAATGCCCCCAGTCCCAGGGGTGACGACGAAGCGGACCACCCCCGCCGGGGGGTGGTCCGCACTGAGGGTCCCTCGTTACTTGATGAGCGTGGAGATCTGGAAGATCGGCAGGTACAGCGCGACGATCATCCCGCCGACGACCACACCGAGGAACGCGATGAGCAGCGGCTCGATGAGCGACGTCAATGCCTCGGTGGTGGATTCCACTTCATTGTCGTAGAACGTCGCGATGCGTTCCAACATCAATTCCATGGAACCGGCGTCTTCACCCACGGCGATCATCTGCGAGACCATTGTCGGGAACACCGTCTCACGTTCGAGCGGAGCGGCAATTGATTCGCCTTTCCGAACGGATTCCGAAACGCGGTTCAGGGCCTGCTCGACGACGAAGTTGTTCGACACCTGACCGGCGATGTTCAGTGCCTCGAGGATCGGCACGCCGGCACCGATCATGTTCGACAGGTTCCGCGAGAACCGGGCCATCACGATCTTGCGGCTGAGCTGGCCGAACACCGGGAGCTTCAGCTTCAGCGGGTCGACGAACGCCCGCACCCGGTCGGTGTTCTTGTTGGTCCGCCACCAGAACCACCCTGCGACGATCGCCACGGCCAGCACGGGCCCGACGTAGACCATCGCGTGCGACAGGTAGACGAGCATCATCGTCGGCAGCGGGAGCTTGCCGCCGAGGCTGGAGAACATGTCCTGGAAGATCGGCACGATGAACACCAGCATGATGACGACCGCGATCAGCGACATGCAGAGCACCACCACCGGATAGGTCATCGCGGACTTGATGGTCGACCGGAGCTTGTGCTCCTTCTCGAAGTTCGTGGCGATGGAGTCCATCGCCTGGTCCAGGAAGCCGCCCGTCTCCCCCGCCCGGATCATGTTGATCATGATCGGCGGGAAGTCGACCGGGTACTTCGACACCGCGTCCGAGAACGAGACACCGTGCTCGACCTCGTCACGGACCTTCGCGAGCACGCCCTTGAGCTTCTTGTTGTCCGTCTGGTCGGTGAGGATCGTCAGCGCCCGCAGCAGCGACAACCCTGACGACAGCATCGTCGACGCCTGCCGCGCCATGATGGCCAGGTCCTTGAGCCCGACGCCCTTCTCGAACCCCGGGATCTTGATCTCGGTCTGCAGCCCGGTGCCGGCCTTGGCCTCGCTGATGTCGATCGGCGAGACGCCCATCCCACGCAGTCGCGCGACGACGGCACCCTCGGACGCGGCGTCGAGCCTGCCCTTGACGAGCTTGCCGGCGCCGTCGCGCCCGCGGTAGTCGTAGGCGAGTGACATCAGTGGCCTCCGGAGTACTTGTCGCCGAAGTCGATCTCGCTCGCGGCAATGGCCGCGGCGGACGAGTCGGACGGGGACTCGACGCGTTGGACGAGCCGGTCGAAGCCGTCGAGGTCGTGGACCTTCTCCATCGCCGCGGTGCGGGTGACGGTGCCGACGTTGACGAGCTCGGCGAGGTCCTGGTCCATGGTGTGCATGCCCGCGTCGCGCCCGGCCTGCATGGCCGAGGTGATCTGGTAGGTCTTGCCCTCGCGCACCAGGTTGGCGATGGCGGGGGTGGTCTTCATGATCTCCGTGGCGACGACGCGACCGGACCCGTTGGCCTTGGGCACGAGCGTCTGGCACACGACGCCCTCGAGCGTCGTCGCCAGCTGCGTCCGGATCTGCCCCTGCTGGTGCGGCGGGAACACGTCGATGATGCGGTCGATCGTGCCGGGGGCGCTCTGCGTGTGCAGGGTCGCGAACACCAGGTGCCCGGTCTCGGCCGCGGTCAGGGCGACGGAGATCGTCTCGAGGTCCCGGAGCTCGCCGATCAGGATCACGTCAGGGTCCTGCCGCAGGACGTGCTTCAGCGCGGCGGCGAACGAGTGGGTGTCCGCACCGACCTCGCGCTGGTTGATGATCGCCTTCTTGTGGTCGTGCATGAACTCGATCGGGTCCTCGACCGTCACGATGTGGTCGGCACGGGTCTCGTTGACCAGGTCGATGAGCGCGGCGAGGGTGGTCGACTTGCCGGAGCCGGTGGGACCGGTCACGAGCACGAGCCCGCGGGGCAGCTTCGCGAACTCCGACACGTGCGCCGGGATCCCGAGCTGCTTGAGCGTCTTGATCTTGGTGGGGATGATGCGGAACGCAGCGCCCCAGTTGCCGCGCTGCTGGTAGTAGTTCACGCGGAAGCGGTACTCCGGCGACAGCGAGTAGGCGAAGTCGAGCTCCTGGTCCTGGTCGAACTGGGCGGCCTGCTCCGCGGACAGCAGCGTCTTCAGCGCCGCGACCACCTTGTTGCGCGCCCACGGCCCACCGGGCACAGCAGGGCGCAGGGAACCGTCGACGCGCACTGTGGGTGCAGCGTCGGCGGTCAGGTGGAGGTCCGAGGCGCCCTGGTAGACGACCTGCGCGAGCGCGGTCAGCAGGTCAGGGTCGGCGACCTCGCGCGCGTGGTGGGTGAAGTGGATCTCCTGGGCGTCGGACCCGGCGACGGACGGGAGGCTCGTGGTCGGCTCAGCAGGGACGACCGGCAGGTGCTGGGTCACCGCGTCGGGGTAGCCGTAGCTGGCCGTCGACGGTGGGACCGCGGCCGACGGGGTCGCCGGGGCGGCGTACGGCTGCGCCACCGGCACGGCGACCGGCGACCCGGACGGCGCGGGCCACCCGGCCACGTCGTCGCCGAGGTCGTACACGGGGACGACCTGCACGGGTTCCGGCGCGGCCACGGTCGGCTGTGCGCCGGTCTGGGCCAGCCGGGCAGCGCGGCGCGACCCGATCTCGTGCCCCGGGCGGCCGGGGTGCCAGCCGGCGACGGGCTCGTCGCCGGGGATGGTGATGTCGTACACCGAGTCGCTCATCGTGATCGTCCTCTGCCTTCGCTACGCGACCACGCGCAGGATCTCGTCGATGCTCGTCATGCCGAGCTTGACCTTCTCCCACCCGTCCTGCCGGAGGGTGAGCATGCCCTGGTCCTGCGCGACGCGGCCGATCTCGGCGCTCGAGGCGCGGGCGACGGCGAGCCGCTCGATCTCCTCGGACACGGTCATGACCTCGTGCAGGGCGATGCGCCCGCGGTACCCGGTGTTCGAGCACACGGCGCAGCCGATCGGGGCGAAGAACGCGGGGACGTCCTGCCCGTCGATGAACCCGAGGGCGCGGAGCTGCTCGGGCTCGTAGATCGCCGGCGCCTTGCACCGGTCGCAGAGCTTGCGCGCGAGACGCTGGGCGACGACGCAGTCGAGCGCGGAGCCGACGAGGAAGGGCTCGATGTCCATCTCGGTCAGGCGGGTGATGGCCGAGGGGGCGTCGTTCGTGTGGAGCGTGGAGAGCACGAGGTGACCGGTGAGCGAGGCCTCGATGGCGATCTGGGCGGTCTCGTGGTCGCGGATCTCACCGAGGAGCACGACGTCGGGGTCGGAACGGAGGATGCTGCGCAGCGCGGACGCGAACGTCAGACCGGCCTTCGGGTTGACCTGCACCTGGTTGATGCCGGCCATCCGGTACTCGACCGGGTCCTCGACCGTGATGACGTTGATCTCTGGCCGGGCGACCGCGTTGAGCGTCGTGTACAGCGTGGTCGACTTGCCCGACCCGGTGGGGCCCGTGACCAGGATCATGCCGTAGGGCTTGGAGTAGGAGCGCTGGTAGGCGGCGGCGTTCCGGTCGAGCAGGTTCAGGTCCTTGAGCGTCAGCGACGTGTTCGTGTTGTCGAGGATGCGCATGACGACCTTCTCGCCCCACACCGTCGGCAGCGTCGCCACGCGGAGGTCGATCTGCCGACCCCCGTGGCGCACCGACATGCGGCCGTCCTGCGGCTTGCGCCGTTCGGCGATGTCGATGTCGCTCATGATCTTCAGACGGCTGATCACGCCGTTCTGGATGTTCTTCGGCGCCGGCGCCATCTCGTGCAGCACGCCGTCGATGCGGTAGCGGACGCGGACCTCGTGCTCACCGGGCTCGATGTGGATGTCCGAGGCGTGGTCCTGGATGGCCTGCGAGACGAGCAGGTTCACGAAGCGGACGATCGGGACGTCGTCGAGCGACCCGTCGGCGAGGTCGACGTGCTGCTCGGCGGTCCGGCCGGCCTCTTCCTCGAGGGAGGAGGTCAGGTCGTTCAGCTCGTCGTCGGCGCGCAGGTAGCGGTCGAAGGCAGCGGTGAGGTCGCGCTCGTCCACCTGCAGCGGCTTGATCGTGCGGCCGGAGGCGGCGCGGGCGTCGTCGATGGCCAGCACGTTGGACGGGTTCACCATCGCGAGGACCAGGATCTCGCCCTCGAACCCGACGCCGAGCACACCGTGGCGCCGGCACAGTGCCGCCGGCAGCATCGACACCGCGGTGCCGTCGACGGGGTAGTCGGTCAGCGGCACCGTCTTCGAGTTGTTCGAGGCGGCTCGCGCGGTGATGAACTGCGCCTCGCTCACCACGCCCTGCGTGACCAGGGAGCGGATGGAGCGTTCGTCGATGTCCTCGTCGCCGGTCAGGGCGTCGAGGTGCTCGATCGGGAGAGCGCCGTTCAGGATCAGGATCTCGGAGAGCGTCGCCATGGGTCTCGGAGCCTCCTCGGAGTCGCGCGCAAGCGGGTGGGGTCGAAGCGTCGACCAGGGGGCTCGACGCTCGACAACGCTACGTCCGGCACCGGTCGGCGCCGCAGTCCCAGAATGAGGGGGCGAGGGGGTCCGGGTGCACCCAGAACAGGGGTCCGTGGACGGTTCTGCGCGCCAGGCCACCTGTGGAGGAACACCTGAGGCACGGATGTCCTCGACGGGGGAAGCACCCAGAGGACATGATGAGTCATGGAGATCACGAGCGTGACCGTGGGGCTGCCCGTCACCGACCTCGAGGCGTCCTGCCTCTGGTACGGCGCCGTGTTCGAACGGACCGACCCCGACCTCGAGCCAGCCGATGGCGTCGCGGAGTACGAGATCGGCGGGATCTGGGTCCAGCTGGTCGAGGACCCGGGAGCCGAGGAGAACGCCGTCCTCGTGCGCTTCGGGGTCGACGACGTGGCCGCACAGCACCGCAGGATCGCCGCGCTCGGCATCGACGTCGGACCGGTCGAGCACGTCGACGGCGCCGTCGACTGGTTCGACGTGCGCGACCCCGACGGCAACGTCCTCAGCTTGTACTCCCGCGCCGACGAGACGGGGCACGGTCACGACGGTCACGACAGCGATGCCGGGCGGTCGCTCTAGCAGCACACACAGCACGGACTGGAGGCACGATGCGGGCCGGCACCGTGCCTCCAGTCCGGTGGTCATCCCTCCACAGTGACCACTCGTTCCGCGGTGCAGCACGCTTGTGAACAGTTCGTTTCGGCGCTGGACGCCCGGCCAGCCGCGCTGCCACCATGGCCGCCATGCAGAACACACGGATTTCACATCTGACACGACGAGGCATCATTGGTGTGGTGCTCGTCGCGACCGTCGCGCTCGGAGCCGTCGGGATGGCAGCCCCGGCACAGGCAGCCGGGTTCACCGCACGGGTCGGAGCGATCGCGCACAACGCCGGTGACGTGACCATCGCCGGCACCGGGGACCCGGGCGACCTGGTGTCGGTCACGCCGTCGGACGGCGCACCGGTCGACGCCAGGGTCGCGCCGGACGGGTCCTGGCAGACCACTGCCCACGTCGACGGCTTCGGTGCACACACCTTCCGCGTCGCGGACTCCATCGGCTCCCCCACGGCGAACCTGCGCGCGACGACCCACCGCGTGAGCTTCACCACGATCGGCGTGCTGCGCGACAACTGGCGCCGGGCGCTCCGGGTGACGGGCGCAGGACTCGAACCGAACGCCCGGATCGAGCTCGCGGTCGACGGCAACCGCGTCGGCACGACCACCACTGACCGCGACGGCGCCTTCGCCCACCGGGTCACGGGCGTGCCGTTCGGGGAGCACACCGTCACCACGACCGAACACTTCGACGGTGCCGAGCAGCTCCGGGTGAACTCCTCGGCGAAGCTCGAGCCGTTCCCCGTCGTCGACACGGTCGCCGTCGACCCGATCAGCCGGACGGTGCACGTCGACGGCAAAGGGCCCGCCGGCACCGAGATGCGCTTCGTCGACGAGTCCGACGCACCGTGGGCGCTGACGTCGGGAGAGGACTGGGTCACGAACGCGGACGGCACCTGGAGCGCCGACCTCGCCTGGCCCGCAGCCGGCACGCGCTTCATGGGCATCGTCGCCCAGGTGTTCGACGGCGGGAAGCTGGTCGGTTCGACCACGACCGGTGCGACCATCCCGTTCCCGGTCACCGCCTCGGTGGCCTCCTCCACGCCGACCCGACTCGTGCTCACCGGCTCCGCCGAGCCCGGCGCACGCCTGTCCTTCACGGACGCTGAGGGCACCCCGGTGACGGACGCCGACGGCAACCGTGTCGAGCCCGCGGTCCCGGGCAGCTCCACGTGGCGCGTGACCCTCGACCCGCGACGCATGACCGGCGGCACCGTGACGGTCTCGGCGACGGGCGACGACGGACCACTCGGCAGTGCCACGGTGACGTACCGCTGACCGGGACACCGCGCGCCGACGCCGGCTCAGACCCAGGAAGGGCGCGACCCAGGGAGGGCATGACGCAGGAAGGGCCCCGCATCCAGGTGGATGCGGGGCCCTTCCGTCAGACCGACCGGCTCAGGTGGCTGGTGTCCAGCCGCCTGCGCCTGCTCAGTTGTAGGTACCCGGCGTGAAGTCGTCCGACGAGAAGCTGTCGAAGTCGACGAAGCTCAGGTCGGCGTCCGAGAACGACGAGTCGTCAGCGAAGATGCGGTTGGGGTACCGCTCTGCCTTCGCCTCTTCCGTCGCGTTCACGTCCACGTCGCGGTACCGGCTGAGACCCGTCCCCGCGGGGATGAGCTTGCCGATGATGACGTTCTCCTTGAGGCCGACGAGGTGGTCCTGCTTGCCCTCCATGGCCGCCTGCGTGAGCACGCGGGTGGTCTCCTGGAAGGACGCGGCGGACAGCCACGACTCGGTCGCGAGGGACGCCTTCGTGATGCCCATGACCTCCTGGCGAGCCGAGGCGGTCTTGCGACCCTCCTGCAGCGCCGCACGGTTGATCGCGTTGTAGCGCGACCGGTCGACGAGCTCACCCGGCAGCAGGTCCGTGTCAGCGTGGTCGACGACCGTCACCTTGCGGAGCATCTGACGGACGATGACCTCGATGTGCTTGTCGTGGATCGGCACACCCTGCGAGCCGTAGACGTCCTGCACACCGTTGACCAGGTGCTTCTGGACCTCTCGGACACCCTTGACCCGGAGGACTTCCTTCGGGTCGACGGTGCCGGCGATGAACTGCTCGCCGAGCTCGACGTGCTGGTTGTCCTCGATGAGGAGCGTCGCACGCTTGAGCACCGGGTAGATGAACGGCTCGTCGCCGTTGTCCGGCGTCAGGATGATCCGACGGCCCTTGTCCGTGTCCTCGACGACGACGCGGCCGGGGGCCTCGGCGATCGGGGACGCGCCCTTGGGGGTACGAGCCTCGAAGAGCTCGGTGACACGGGGCAGACCCTGGGTGATGTCGTCGGCCGAGGCCGAACCACCCGTGTGGAAGGTACGCATCGTCAGCTGGGTACCGGGCTCACCGATGGACTGGGCGGCGATGATGCCGACCGCCTCGCCGATGTCGACGAGGTTGCCCGTGGCGAGCGACCGGCCGTAGCACTGCGCGCAGACACCGACGGCCGACTCGCAGGTCAGGACCGAGCGCACCTTGATGCTCTCGACCCCGGCAGCGAGCAGCGTGTCGAGGAGCACGTCACCGACGTCCTCGCCACCCTCGGCGACGACCGTGCCCGACGCGTCCGACGCCGCGGTGGCGAGGGTGCGGGAGTACACGGTGTTCTCGACGCGCGGGTCGCGGACCAGCTTGCCGTCAGCGTCCACGGTCGCGATCGGCAGCTCGAGGCCACGCGTCGTGCCGCAGTCGTCCTCGCGGATGATGACGTCCTGCGAGACGTCCACGAGACGACGGGTGAGGTACCCGGAGTCCGCGGTACGGAGCGCGGTGTCGGCAAGACCCTTGCGAGCACCGTGCGTGGCGATGAAGTACTCCGCCACGGTCAGGCCCTCGCGGTACGAGTTGATGATCGGGCGGGCGATGATGTCGCCCTTCGGGTTGCTCACCAGACCACGCATACCGGCGATGTTGCGGACCTGCAGCCAGTTGCCTCGGGCGCCGGAGGACACCATGCGGTTGATCGTGTTGTCGATGGGGAAGTTGTCCCGCATCTCCTGGGCGATCTCGTTGGTGGCCTCGGTCCAGATCTTGATCAGGTCGGCGCGACGCTCGGAGTCGGTGATCAGACCCTTGTCGAACTCGCCCTGCACCTTGGCGGCCTGGACCTCGTAGCCCGCGATGATCTCCTTCTTGCGAGGAGGCGTCACGACGTCCGACAGGGCGACGGTCACACCGGAGCGCGTGCCCCAGTAGAAGCCGGCGTCCTTGATCCGGTCCAGCGCAGCGGCCGTCTCGGTCTTGGAGTAGCGCTCGGCGAGGTCGTTGACGATCGCGGAGAGCGTGCCCTTGTCGGTGACCTTCTGGACGAACGGGTAGTCCGCCGGCAGGGTCTCGTTGAACAGCGCGCGACCGAGGGTGGTCTCGAGCAGGACCGTCTGGCCGACCTCGTAGCCCTCGGGCGCTTCACCCTCGGCGAAGTGGACACCCGACATGCGGATCTTCACGGTCGCGTTGAGGTGCAGCGTGTTCTGGTCCTTCGCCATGATCGCCTCGGCGACCGAGGAGAACGAACGGCCCTCACCGACGGCGCCCTCGCGGACGGTCGTCAGGTGGTGCAGACCGATGATCATGTCCTGCGCGGGCAGGGTGACCGGACGGCCGTCCGACGGCTTGAGGATGTTGTTCGAGGCGAGCATCAGGATGCGTGCCTCGGCCTGGGCCTCGACCGACAGCGGCAGGTGCACCGCCATCTGGTCACCGTCGAAGTCCGCGTTGAACGCGGCACACACGAGCGGGTGGAGCTGGATGGCCTTGCCCTCGACGAGCTGCGGCTCGAACGCCTGGATGCCCAGACGGTGCAGCGTCGGCGCACGGTTCAGCAGGACGGGGCGCTCGCGGATGATCTCCTCGAGCACGTCCCACACCTGCGGGCGCGAACGCTCGACCATGCGCTTGGCCGACTTGATGTTCTGCGCGTGCGACAGGTCGATCAGGCGCTTGATCACGAACGGCTTGAACAGCTCGAGCGCCATCTGCTTGGGCAGACCGCACTGGTGCAGCTTGAGCTGCGGGCCGACGATGATGACCGAACGGCCCGAGTAGTCGACGCGCTTGCCGAGCAGGTTCTGGCGGAAACGACCCTGCTTGCCCTTGAGCATGTCGCTCAGGGACTTCAGGGCGCGGTTGCCGGTACCCGTGACCGGACGTCCACGACGACCGTTGTCGAAGAGGGCGTCGACCGCTTCCTGCAGCATGCGCTTCTCGTTGTTCACGATGATCTCGGGGGCACCGAGGTCGAGCAGGCGGCGGAGACGGTTGTTGCGGTTGATCACACGACGGTAGAGGTCGTTGAGGTCCGACGTGGCGAAGCGGCCACCGTCGAGCTGCACCATCGGGCGCAGCTCCGGCGGGATGACCGGCACGACGCCCAGCACCATCGCTGCCGGCGAGTTGCCGGTGGCGAGGAAGGAGCTGACGACGCGCAGGCGCTTGATCGCGCGGATCTTCTTCTGGCCCTTGCCCTCGGCGATCTGCAGACGCAGCGCCTCGGCCTCGGCGGTCAGGTCGAAGGCCTCGAGCCGCAGCTTGATCGCCTCGGCGCCCATGTAGGCGTCGAAGTAGATCCCGAAGCGGTCCTGCAGCTCGTGGAAGACGGCGTCCTCGGGCTTGAGGTCGCCCACCTTGAGGTTGCGGAAGTCCTCCCACACACGCTCGAGACGGGTGATGTCCTCGTCGAAGGACTTGCGGACCTGGGCCATCTCCTTCTCGGCGGTGTCCTTGGTCCGGCGCTTGATGTCGGCCTTGGCGCCTTCTTCCTCGAGTGCTGCGAGGTCGTCCTCGAGCTTCTTGAGGCGGTCGGCGATGATCGAGTCGCGCTGGTTCTCGAGGTTCTTGATCTCGAGGCGCATCTCGTTCTCGAGACCCGGCATGTCAGCGTGCCGGCCCTCTTCGTCGATGCTGATGATCATGTACGCGGCGAAGTAGATGACCTTCTCGAGGTCCTTCGGCGCCATGTCCAGCAGGTAGCCCAGGCGCGACGGGACGCCCTTGAAGTACCAGATGTGCGTGACGGGTGCGGCGAGCTCGATGTGGCCCATGCGCTCACGACGGACCGAGGACTTGGTGACCTCGACGCCGCAGCGCTCGCAGACGATGCCCTTGAACCGGACTCGCTTGTACTTGCCGCAGGCGCACTCCCAGTCGCGGGAAGGACCGAAGATCTGTTCGCCGAACAGACCGTCCTTCTCGGGCTTCAGGGTGCGGTAGTTGATGGTCTCCGGCTTCTTGACCTCGCCGTACGACCACTGGCGGATGTCCTCGGCCGTGGCGAGGCCGATCCGCAGTGCGTCAAAGGAAGTTGCTTCGAGCAATGTTCTTCTCTCTTGCTGAATTCGAAACGTTGTCGGGCGGGGCGGGATCAGATGTCGTCGACGGAGGACGACTCGAACCGCGAGGAGATGTTGATGCCGAGCTCTTCAGCGGCACGGAAGACCTCGTCGTCCGTGTCGCGGAGGCTGACTGCCTGGCCGTCGGCCGAGAGGACCTCGACGTTCAGGCAGAGCGACTGCATCTCCTTCATGAGGACCTTGAAGCTCTCCGGGATGCCGGGCTCCTGGATGTTCTCGCCCTTGACGATCGCCTCGTAGACCTTCACGCGGCCGAGGATGTCGTCGGACTTGATCGTCAGGAGCTCCTGGAGGGCGTAGGCCGCGCCGTATGCCTCGAGCGCCCACACCTCCATCTCGCCGAAACGCTGTCCACCGAACTGCGCCTTACCACCGAGCGGCTGCTGGGTGATCATCGAGTACGGACCGGTCGAACGGGCGTGGATCTTGTCGTCGACCAGGTGGTGGAGCTTCAGGATGTACATGTACCCGACCGACACGGGCTCCGGGAACGGCTCGCCGGAGCGGCCGTCGAAGAGCTGGGCCTTGCCGGAGGAACCGATCAGACGCTCGCCGTCACGGTTCGGGAGCGTCGAGTCGAGGAGGCCCTCGATCTCACGCTCGTAGGCGCCGTCGAACACCGGGGTGGCGACCTTGGTGCCGGGCTCGGCGCTGTGCGCGGCCTCGGGGAGAGCCGAAGCCCACTCCTGGATGCCGTCGACCTTCCAGCCCTGCTTCGCGAGCCACCCGAGGTGGATCTCGAGCACCTGGCCGAAGTTCATGCGGCCGGGGACGCCGAGCGGGTTCAGCACGATGTCGACCGGGGTGCCGTCCGCCAGGAACGGCATGTCCTCGACCGGCAGGATCGTCGAGATGACGCCCTTGTTGCCGTGACGACCGGCGAGCTTGTCACCCGCGGTGATCTTGCGCTTCTGGGCGATGTAGACGACCACGCGCTGGTTGACGCCCGAGCCGAGCTCGTCGTCGCCGTCCTGCGAGTCGAACACCTTGACGCCGATGATCGTGCCCTCTTCACCGTGGGGCACCTTCAGCGAGGTGTCGCGCACCTCGCGCGACTTCTCGTTGAAGATCGCGCGGAGCAGGCGCTCCTCGGCGGAGAGCTCGGTCTCGCCCTTCGGCGTGACCTTGCCGACCAGGATGTCGCCGGGGCGGACCTCGGCACCGATGCGGATGATGCCGCGCTCGTCGAGGTCGGCCAGGAGGTCCGGGCTGACGTTCGGCAGGTCGCGGGTGATCTCTTCCTTGCCGAGCTTGGTGTCGCGGGCATCGACCTCGTACTCCTCGATGTGGATCGAGGAGAGGGTGTCGTCCTTCACGAGGTTCTGCGACAGGATCATCGCGTCCTCGTAGTTGTAGCCCTCCCACGGCATGAACGCGACGAGGAGGTTCTTGCCGAGCGCGAGCTCGCCGTTCTCCGTCGCGGGGCCGTCGGCGATGACCTCGCCCTGCTCCACACGCTCACCGGCGCTGACGATCACGCGGTGGTTGTAGCTGGTGCCCTGGTTGGAGCGGTCGAACTTGCGCAGGTAGAACGACTGCGTGCCGCCGTCGTCGAGCTGCAGGGTCACGGCGTCGGCCGAGACCTCGGAGACGACACCGGCCTTGTCGGCGATGATGACGTCGCCGGCGTCGATGGCGGTGTAGCCCTCCATGCCGGTGCCGACGAGCGGCGACTCGGAGCGGAGGAGCGGCACGGCCTGGCGCTGCATGTTCGCACCCATGAGCGCGCGGTTCGCGTCGTCGTGCTCGAGGAACGGGATGAGCGACGTCGCGACCGACACCATCTGGCGCGGGGAGACGTCCATGTAGTCGACCTCGCCGCGGCCGACGAGCTCGACCTCGCCGCCCTTCTTGCGGACGAGCACCTTGTCGTCGGCGAAGTGGAAGTCGTTCGTCAGCGGGGCGTTGGCCTGCGCGACGACGAACTCGTCCTCTTCCGAAGCGGTCAGGTAGTCGATGGTCTTCGTGACCTCGCCGTCGACGACGCGACGGTACGGGGTCTCGATGAAGCCGAACGAGTTGATCCGACCGAAGGACGCGAGCGAGCCGATCAGGCCGATGTTCGGGCCTTCCGGGGTCTCGATCGGGCACATGCGGCCGTAGTGCGACGGGTGGACGTCACGGACCTCGACGCCGGCGCGCTCTCGGGACAGACCACCCGGGCCGAGGGCCGACAGACGCCGCTTGTGCGTCAGGCCCGCGAGCGGGTTGTTCTGGTCCATGAACTGCGACAGCTGCGAGGTGCCGAAGAACTCCTTGATCGCGGCGACGACGGGGCGCACGTTGATCAGGGTCTGCGGCGTGATGGCCTCGATGTCCTGCGTGGTCATGCGCTCGCGGACGACGCGCTCCATGCGGGACAGACCCGTGCGGACCTGGTTCTGGATGAGCTCGCCGACGGCGCGGATGCGACGGTTGCCGAAGTGGTCGATGTCGTCCACGTCGAGGCGCAGCTGCACCGGCTCGCCGTCGCGGACGCCGTCGAGGTTCGTCTTCTCGGCGTGCAGCGAGACCAGGTACTTGATCGTGCGGACGATGTCCTGCACGGTCAGGACCGAGTCGCTCAGCTGCGCGTCGATGCCGAGCTTGCGGTTGAGCTTGTACCGGCCCACCTTCGCCAGGTCGTAGCGCTTGGAGTTGAAGTAGAAGTTGTCGAGGAGCGCACGCGCGGCCTCGGCAGCGACCTGCTCGCCCGGGCGCAGCTTGCGGTAGATGTCCTTGAGCGCCTCTTCCTTCGTGAGGATGGCGTCCTTCTCGAGGGTCGACTCGATCGAGGCGAAGCCCTGGAACTCCTCGAGGATCTCCTCGCTCGTCATGCCGAGCGCCTTGAGGAAGACCGTGACCGACTGCTTGCGCTTGCGGTCGATGCGCACGCCCACCTGGTCGCGCTTGTCGATCTCGAACTCGAGCCAGGCACCGCGGGACGGGATGACGCGAGCGGAGTAGATGTCCTTGTCGGACGTCTTCTCCTGCTGGCGCTCGAAGTACACGCCCGGCGAGCGGACGAGCTGCGAGACGACGACGCGCTCGGTGCCGTTGATGATGAACGTGCCGCGCTCGGTCATGAGCGGGAAGTCGCCCATGAAGACCGTCTGCGTCTTGATCTCACCGGTCATGTGGTTCATGAACTCGGCGTTGACGTACAGCGGGGCGGCGTAGGTCTTGCCGCGTTCCTTGCAGTCGTCGATCGAGTACTTGGGGTCCTCGAGCTCCGGGGACGTGAACGAGAGCTGCATCGTCTCGCCGAGGTCCTCGATCGGGGAGATCTCCTCGAAGATCTCCTCGAGGCCGGAGTGCAGCGCGAGGTCGGTGCGACCCTGCTCCTGTCCCTCGGCCAGTCGGGCCTTCCAGACGTCGTTGCCGACGAGCCAGTCGAAGCTCTCCGTCTGGAGAGCGAGCAGATCGGGAACCGTGAGGGTGTCCGTGATCTTGGCGAACGAGAGTCGCGAGTGGTTGCGACCGTTCTTGGGGTTGGTGGATGCGTTGAGCGCAGCAGCCAAGGGTTTGACCTCCGGTAGGCCCCGTCGGGCCGATACTGACGAGCAGCATGTAGGTGAGTGGATTGAACGCCGACGACCCCACGAGAACACGCGGTCATGCACCATCCGAGTGAAGGCGTTGCATGTGCGATGATCTGGGTGAGCGGGACCTGCCGACATGTGCGGGTCCGGCTGCACCAGGCGGAGTCCTTCGAGGACTTTCGGTCGACCGCAATATGACGACGCGGATGCCAGGGAGCGCGAACAGTCATCATATGCAGTGGTCACACGTGCTGTCCAGTCCTGGCTTGACCAAGATCGCCGGGGCCGTGTATAAGCACGAGCACGTCGTCACTGCTCCCGCCGACTGCTCCCCCGCGATCGCCGTCCCGCCGCGGTTCCGGAGACGACCAGCCGCTCAGCCGAGGCGTTCGCGATCGACGCGCACCGACCCTCCCGGCTGACCGGTCAGACCGGCCAGCGCACGGAACGCGTCCTCTGGACGACGCGTCCTGACGAACGTGGTCCGGCCCCGGTCGTCCGTGAGCTCGATGCCGAGACCCGGTGTCAGCAGCAGCGCGCGCACCCCGCGGCCGATCCGCAGGCCGATGCCGCCGAAGGTGGTCGCGTCGGCCTCGACCAGACGTGCCCGGACGATCCGGCTGCGCTGGATCCGGCGCGGCGGCAGCGGGCGGAAGTGCAGGGTGACGTGCCGGTCGGTGACGGTGAACCCGGCACGCGCGAGCAGGAGCAGCAGGCCGACGGTCACGGCGACCAGGCCCGGTACCAGGAGTGCGACCTCCGGCGCATCCCCCGGCCAGGCGAGGACGGCCGCCGACAGGGCGATTCCGGCGCCGAGGAGGGCTGCGCCGACGGCACGCATCCAGAGCGGCGCCGCCTCGCGGTCGGCGTGGAACGGCCGGGAGGCTCGGCTCAGCTCCGTCGATCGGCTCGCGGTGGCGCGACGGGTCGTCTGGATGCTCATGGTGTCGGCGGACAAGTGGGTCTCCTGGGGCATGCGGTCCTGGGCGTGGGGCACCCAGGACGCGGTGTGTTCGAGGTCGGAGCGCGCTGGCGCATGCCGACGGCGCGGGCGCTGCGGCGCGACCCGTGGGTGGCGGCAGTGGGGGTGCGCGCCACGGTCTGCCGGATGCGGACCCACCGGGAGTGACTCCGGGGGTCGACGCGCTCGGCGGACGACCTGGAGACGATACGTCGCGTGGCTTGGCGTTCACTGTCCGTTCATGTGGACGCATGCACCCCAGACCGGGGGGGCGACGTCAGCGCAGGACGAGGGCGACGGCCGCGGCGCGGGAGCGCACCCCGAGCTTCTGGAACAGCTGGTTCACGTACGACTTCACAGTCGGCACCGTCAGGAACAGCTCCGCGGCGATCTCGGGGTTCGTCCGGCCGTCGGCGATGCGCTCGAGCACGTCGGCCTCCCGCGGGGTGAGCTCCGGGAAGCGCTCGCGGACCGACACCGGTGTCGGTGGTGTCGGGATCGCCGGGGTGGCGAGCGCGGCGACGAGCCGGGCCCCGACCGCTGCGTCGAAGGTCGACTGGCCGGACGCGACCGCCCGGATCGCCGTGGCGATCTCCACGCGGCCGGCGTCCTTCGTCAGGTAGCCGCGGGCACCGGCGCCCAGGGCGGTCATGATGGAGGCGTCGTCGGCGAAGGTCGTCAGCACCAGGACTGCGACCCCGGGGTACGCCGCCGTGATCTGCGCGGTGGCGGTCGGGCCGTCGACCACCGGCATGCGCAGGTCCATGAGGACGACGTCCGGCACGTGCTCGGCCACGAGGGCGACCGCCTCGGCACCGTCGGCGGCCTCGCCCACGACCTCGAGGTCCGGCACGAGCGACAGCACCGTCACCAGACCGTCGCGGACGATGGCCTGGTCGTCGACGACGAGCACGCGGATGCTCACGCGGTGGCCTCCGTGCCGGACGGCGACACGGGCAGGTGCATCGCGACGACGAACGTGTCGTCGGTGCGCTCCGCGCGGATCGCGGCGTCGTCGCCGAGCTCAGCGAAGCGCTCGCGCATGCCGACGAGCCCGTGTCCGGGGTCGGCCAGGGGGTTCGTGACCACGACGTCGACGGACCCGGTCGGGTCGCTCCGCACCACTCGGAGCGTGACCGGACGGCCGGGAGCGTGGCGGCGGGCGTTGCTCAGGGCCTCGCGGGTGGCGGCGACCACGGCGGCACGGTGGGCCGGGTCGAGTGCGGCCAGGGTGAGGTCACCGTCGACGTGCAGTTCGCCGCCGAAGGACCGGTGGGCGTCGACGAGGGGCGCGAGGCCGGTGGCGGTGGTCGCCGTGGTCGTCGCCGGCCGGGAGGCTCGGTGTGGCTCCGACCCGTCGGTGGCGGTAGGTGCCGGGTCGTCCTCGCGCAGGGCACGGACCGCGCGCCGTGCCTCAGCGAGACCGTCGACCGCGAGGGTGCGGGCGTCGGCAGCACGGCGGGTGGCGTCCTCGACGCGGCCGGCTTCGAGCAGGGCCTCGACCGCGTCGAGCTGCAGCACGAGGCCGCCGAGGGAGTGCGCGAGGACGTCGTGGACGTCCCTGGCCGCCCGGGATCGGTCCGCCAGGAGCTCGGCACGCTGCTGGTCCCGCTCGGCCTGGCGCGCCTGGAGCTCGGCGAGCCGGACCTGTCGGCGGCTGAAGCCGACCAGCACGCCGAGCACGAGACCACCGCACGCGGCGAGGACGAGCGCGACGGGGGCCCGCTCGAGCGTGGCGACGCCGGCGATCTCGACGATCGCCACGAGCACGGCGACGGTGCCGGTCCAGACGGGCAGGTCGGCGCTGGCCTGCAGGGCGACGATGCCGATGATGACCGGCACGAGCAGGAGCGCGTCGGTGGGGACCACGACGAGGGCCCCGGCGACGACCATCACCACCGCGACGGCGAACCCGGCTCGGGAGGAGCGCACGACCTCACGCCCGATCCAGGCGGCGAGCGCCAGGCCCCCGACGGTCCACACCCACGCGGGGTGGTGCAGGGCGAGGCCGTTGCGCACGAACCAGAAGGTGACGGCGACGACCCCGACGGCGGTGAGCCCCCACCCGAGACGCGAACGCGACCGGCCCCGGGTGAGGTCGGTCGGCTCGACACCGGAGAGGAGGGTCACCGGACCATCATGCCGCTGGTGCGGGACGGGATGCGCTGGTCGACGACGAGTGCCCGGGCGGCCCGGTTGACCGCGAGCATGAGCAGGACCGCGCCGGTCGAGCTGAGCAGGTGCGCGCCGAGGTGGCCGCCGAGGACGTCGATGCCGATCCGGACGACGATGAGCGCGATCCACAGCACGGCGCCCGCTGCGCCGGTGCGGGACTGCAGCGTCCGGCCCTTGTCGTCGGGGGTCCCGACCGTGCGGAAGCGGGTCAGGCTGCCCATCGCGAGGCCGAGGCCGACGGACACGAGCGCCTCGATGCCGAGGAACACGACGTCGGTCGTGCCGATCGTCGCCGTGGACTGGGCGAGGACGACGATCCCGACGACCGCCATCACGAGGGGCATGCGCCAGATGCGGGCGGGGTCGAGGTACTGCCACGTCGCCTGGCGCCAGGCCAGGAAGCCGACGAGCGCCAGGCCGATGACGATGTTCGCGAGCAGTTGAGCCGACATGGTGTGCGCCTTCCGAAGTGTCCGGCGGGGGTTCCCTGCCGGTGGTTCCATCGTTCAACGGACGGCTCCGCGGCCCCACCACCCAGGGGTGGTGACCGGGGTGGGGATGTCGGTGGTGTTCCATGGACCCATGGGTGATGCGTTCGACGGGTTCAAGCTCGGTGCGGGGTTCTCGGTGATCGAGCCCGACCGGCACCGGCCGGGGTCCTTCACGCTGGTGGTCGACGGCACGCCCCAGTCCCACGTGGACCTGGAGGACCCGACCCACCTGGCGTTCGAGTACATCCGGCGGATCGGGCACGCCATCGACCTGCTGCCACCCGGACCCATCACCGCGCTGCACCTCGGCGCTGGTGCCCTCACGCTCCCCCGGTACGTCGCCGTGACCAGGCCGGGCTCCCGGCAGCAGGTGGTCGAGCTCGAGCGCGACCTCGTCGACCAGGTGCGCGAGGTGCTGCCGTTCCCCCGCGGGGCATCGATCCGCGTGCGGTACGGCGACGCTCGCGAGGTCCTCGGCAAGCTGCCGAACGGGCTGCACGGCACGGTCGACCTCGCCGTCGTGGACGTCTTCGGCGGTTCGCGGATCCCGGCGCACGTGACGAGCGTCGAGTTCTACCGCGAGGTCGCCGCGTTCCTCTCCCCCACCGGGATCGTCGCGGTGAACGTCGCCGACGGTGCCGGCCTGGCGTTCGCCCGTGGGCAGGCGTCGACGCTGCAGTCCGTGCTGCCCTCAGTCGCAGCGGTCGCGGACACCGGCATGCTCAAGGGCCGGCGGTTCGGGAACATCGTGCTCCTCGGCTCGCCGACCGACCTGCCCGTGGCCGACATGCCGCGCCGGTACTCCTCGGACCCGATGCCGGCGAAGGTCGTGTACGGGGCCGAACTGCGGGCGTTCATCGCCGGGGCGCCCATCGTCACCGACGCCACGGCGGTCGCGTCGCCGGAGCCGAACCGGTCCGTCTTCGGGGCGTAGCCCACCGGCGCTCTCGGGCAACGGGACGGTCGCGCTGCCAGGATGGACGCTGGACGACCGCGCAGGTGCGCGACCGAACGAGACGGGGAAGCCCTCATGACGAACGACGACCGGAGCAACGACGACCGGCCTCGCTACGGCGAGCGCATCACGCCGGACTCGACGCCGCAGTACGGCGAGCAGCAGCAGTACGGGCAGCAGCAGGGCCAGCAGTACGGCCAGCAGCAGGGTGACCAGTACGGGCAGCAGTACGGCCAGCAGCAGCAGGGCGGCCAGTACGGGCAGCAGCAGGGCCAGCAGTCGGACGCCCCCTCGTGGGGCGGCCAGCAGCACCAGCCGCAGCACCACCAGCAGCAGTACGGGTCGGCCCCGGCGTCGACCGGCGGCCCCGCGTGGCAGCAGCACCACGAACCCGTCACGAAGAAGCCGACCGTGGGCCGCATCGCCTTCGTCGCCTCGGTCGTCGCACTCGTCCTCGGCATCATCGGTGGGTCGATCCTCGGCACCGCGCTCGGTGCCACCGGCGTGATCCGCGACCTCCTGCAGAACAGCGGCGGCACGAGCCCGTCCGACCAGCAGGAGCTCCAGCGGCAGCTCCAGGAGTCGATGATGAACTCCGCGAACGGTGGCCAGTTCGCCATCGGCAGCGTCTTCATGTGGGTCGCCACGCTGTTCGGGGTATGGGGCATCGTGCAGGGCATCGTCGCGATCGCCACCAAGCGCGGCCGGCGCTGGGGTGTCTTCGCGATCATCCTCGCCGTCGTCGCCGTCATCGTGGCGTTCGTCGTGTACATCGGGATCGCCGTCTCCAGCTCCTGACCCGACCCGCCTTCGAAGGCCCGTCCCGCACTGTGCGAGGCGGGCCTTCGGCGTGTGGCAGCGGTCACTCCCGGGTGAGCCCGGTTACCCTCGACCCTGATGTCCAACCCGCCCGAAGACCGCCAGCACCTCGACCGGGACGACCGCGCCCGGGAACCGCGTCACGCGGCCCCCGGAAGCGCGAGCGTCAGCCCCGGCAGCACCTTCGCGCCCATCAGTCTGCGGCCCGCCGTCGACGTGCAGGCCGTGCAGGACCGCCTCCGTGACCTCGGCCAGAGCCGCAGCACGGACGCCCTCGCCGAGCGCGCCGAGCTGATGCGGCTGCTCGGTCGCCTCGACGAAGCACTCGTGCTGGCCGAGGAGGTCTTCCGCCTGACGATGTTCACGGGGGAACGCTCCGACAAGGTCGCCGCCCGCATCCGTCGCGCCCACGTCCTGCACGACCTGGGTCGCCACGAGCGCGCGGCGAGCGAGGCCGCCATGGCCCGCGACACCGCCACGACCGAGGAGTGGCCAGAGCTCGAGGGCGCCGCCGCCGAGATCGAGGGCTGGTCCCTGTTCGAGCTCTCCCGCTTCGACGAGGCCCGCGAGGTCCTGGCCCGCTCGTACGAGGCCTTCCGCGCTGCCGGTGCTCCGTCCGAGCGCACCGACGCCCTGCGCACCGCGGTCGAGGCCGCCATGCGTGCGTCGATCGCCCAGCCCACCGCGGCCGGCGCGAAGGACCGCGACGCCGCCGACCGTCCCCGGACGGCCCGTGAGGTCGCCGCCCGCCGCGAGACCGACCCGGTCACCCGCGTGGCCGAGCCGGTCAAGGAGGTGCCGCCGATCCGTCGCCGGGTCCTCGGTGCCCCCGACGCTGCCCGCACCGAGGGCGACAGCATCTGGGGCAAGCTGACCGGGCGCTCGGACCGCTCGCGCTCCACCGACACCGACCGGTGACCTCGCTCGACCAGGTCCGGGACCGGGCCGAGGAGCTGCTGCGCCTGCACCTCGGCGGGGGCTCGTGGTCGTTCGGCTTCGACCACGCGAAGACCCGCGCCGGGCAGTGCGACTTCGCGAAGCGCCGGATCACGGTCAGTCGGCACCTGGCGGCACGGTTCTCCGACGAGGACGTCGAGCAGGTCCTGCTGCACGAGGTCGCGCACGCGCTGAGCGGTGCCCGTGCCGGACACGGACCGGCCTGGCGACGGACCGCCCGGGCGATCGGGTACACCGGGTCGCGGCTGCACGACGGGCCGATCGCCAGCGAGCTCGCGCCGTGGGTGGGGACGTGCCCCGCGGGCCACGAGCACTACCGCTACCGGACGCCGACCAGGCCCCTGGCGTGCGCGAAGTGCTCCCGGCGGTTCGACGAGCGCAACCTCATCACGTGGCGTCGACAGCACGAGCAGGCAGAGACACTGACCCATTAGCCTGGCCGGATGCACCCCTCCCGGACCCGGCAGCACGATCCGCAGGTCACCTACTAGCCTGGCCGGATGCACACGGGGCAGCACATCCGCACGGACTCGGGCTCGTCGTGGTTCTTCGACGCCGGACGGATCGCGCTCGACTTCGCGCACACCGGTGGCTTCGCCGACGACCCCGACGGCCGGCGCCCCAGGTCACGGCTCGGCGAGCTCCTGATGACGCCCGCCGACCTCGACGAGTGGCTCAGCGAGCACACCGAGCCCATCGACGTCGGTGCGAACGCGCGGGAGCTCCAGGACGCCCGCGCCCTCCGCGCCGCCATCGGCCGCCTCGCGGTCGCGGCGGCCCCCGCACCGGCCGCGTCCGCGGCGGACCGGGCCGCCGTGGCGGCGGGCCTCCGCGCCGGCGGCGGCCGGACCCGGCCCACGCCCGACGACATCGACACCGTCAACCTGTTCGCCGCCCTGCCGGACGTGCCCCCGAGCCTCCCGGGTGGACGGCGCCGAGCCGGCGCGAACCGTGTGCGACTCACCCAGGCACTGTCGAGCGTCGCCCGTGACGCCGTGTCCCTGTTCACCGAGGTCGGCTTCGACGACGTCGAGGCCGACGGCCGACCCACCCGGCTGAGCCGGTGCTCGGCGCCGGACTGCGGGCTGGTGTTCTACGACTCCTCGCGCGGTGGCACCCGGCGCTGGTGCGCGATGCAGCGCTGCGGCAACCGCGCCAAGGTCCGCGCACACCGCGCCCGTCGCGCGGCCGCCTGAGCCGGCGCACACCGCGCCCGCCGCGCGGCCGCCTGACGCCCTACGCGTCGGGTGCGCGCCAGGTGATCGTGGCGTCGCCCTCGGGGCCCTCGTCGACCGGTGCCGCACGCAGGTAGCTGACGGCCTCGACGGTGCTGCCCTCGGGTGCGAGCAGGACGGCGCAGACGTCGGCAGTCCCGTCGTCGGTGAGGACCTTCGCGATCGCGGAGCGGTCGAACGGGCAGGCGTCCTGCAGCACCGCGTTCCGGTCCGCAGCGTCGAGCTCGGGACCCGCTTGCAGCCGGTCGCCGGCGCGGAGCCCCCAGGCGTCGTTGGCCAGGTCGCCGACGGCGTCCGTGTCGAAGGTGCCGCTCTCGGTGCGGACGGTGAAGTGGGCGAGGTAGGCGTCGTCCCCCTTCGGGTCGAGCCCGAACTGGTCCATGGCGCGAGCGGTCACGCGCTCGACCTTCGTGGCCCGGATGTCGAGCTGGCCGTGGAACGCGGAGCCGTTGAGCTTCGTGGTCACGGAGTCCCCGATGTCGTGGCCGCCCTGGGCGCACCCGGTCAGCGTGATGGCGGCGGCGATGGCGAGCACACCCGCCGTGGTCAGTCGTGCTGCGGTCCCCTGCATGGTCGACCACGGTAGTCAGCCGGGAGGCCCGGGGCACGTCCCCGAAGGAAGCTCGCCTGTCCGTCGGGTTGCGCATCGCCGAACTCCTGAATTCGGTCCCCCGAATCCTCTGGCATGCTCGGCAGCATGACCGACATCGTCACCCCGCGCCGCGCCCCCGCCGGCGGCCCACGGAAGCGTGCGGCCGGCCTGACGCTCCTCGGGCCGGCGTTCGTCGCCGCGATCGCCTACGTCGACCCCGGCAACGTCGCCGCGAACCTCACCGCGGGGGCGCAGTACGGCTACCTGCTGCTCTGGGTCCTCGTCGCCGCGAACGCCAGCGCGGTGGTCGTGCAGTACCTGTCGGCGAAGCTCGGGGTGGTCACCGGGAGGTCGCTGCCGGAGATGCTCGGGCTGAAGATGCGCCGGACACCGCGCCTGCTGTTCTGGGCGCAGGCCGAGGTGGTGGCGGCCGCGACCGACGTCGCCGAGGTGATCGGCGGCGCGCTGGCCCTGCACCTGCTGTTCGGCCTGCCGCTGGTCGTCGGGGGCGTCATCACCGGGGTCGTCTCGATGGCGATCCTCGTGCTGCAGAACCGGCGGGGGGCCCGCACGTTCGAGGTCGTCGTCACGTCGATGCTCGCGATCCTGACCGTGGGCTTCTGCGCGGGGCTGCTGTTCGCGCAGGTGTCACCGGGCGAGCTGGTGTCCGGCCTGGTCCCGCGCTTCGAGGGCACGCAGTCGGTGATGCTCGCCGCGTCGATGCTCGGGGCGACGGTGATGCCGCACGCGGTGTACCTGCACTCGGCCCTCGCCCGCGACCGGCACGGCGACACCCCTGCGGGACCGGAGCGCCGACGGGTCCTCGTCGCGACGCGGTGGGACGTCGCCCTCGCGCTCATCGTGGCGGGCGGCGTGAACGTCTGCATGCTCGTGCTGGCGGCGGCCACGCTGCCCGGGGTCGCCGGCACCGACACCATCCCGGGGGCCCAGGCCGCGATCGCCGCGAACGTGGGGCCCGTCGTCGGGGTGCTCTTCGCCGTGGGGCTGCTGGCGTCCGGCCTGGCCTCGACCTCGGTGGGCTGCATGGCCGGGGCGGAGATCATGCACGGGCTGCTGCACGTGCGGGTCCCGCTGCTGGCCCGGCGCCTGGTGACCCTGGTGCCGGCGCTCGTCCTGCTCGCCGTCGGTGCCGACCCGACGATGCTGCTCGTGGTGAGCCAGGTCGTGCTGAGCTTCGGGATCGCCTTCGCGCTCGTCCCGCTCGTGGTCTACACGTCGCGCCGGAGCGTCATGGGCGCCGACGTCAACGCCGCGACCACCCGCGTCGTGGCGTGGGTGATCGCGGCGGTGATCGTCGCGCTGAACGTGGCCCTGGTGGTGCTCACGTTCGTCGGGTGAGCCGGGGGCTACTCGACGACGCGGACGCCCTTCCAGAACGCCACGTAACCGCTGTAGTCCTGGCCGACGCGGTCGAAGGACGACGGGATGGGGGTCGGGTACGACCAGGCGTTGTCCTTGAGCGACTGCCCGTCGACGTTCACCGTGTAGTACTGCGTGTCGCCCTTCCATGGGCAGTGGTACTGGGTGTCGGTCTCGGTGAAGAGCTCGGTCTTCACGCTCGACGGCGGGAAGTACCAGTTGCCCTCGATCTTGATGAGGTCGTCCTCGGATGCCTCTGCGATGACGGTGTCGCCGACGACTGCCTTCATGATGTGCTCCTCGTGCCGTGCCACGATCCGGTGACCGCTGGCGTGATGGCTGGAACGCTACGCCCGGCCGGTGTGTTCCCCCGGTCGGAGGGTCAGCAGCTCCAGTCCCGCGGCGAGCGCCGCGTGCACCTGCTCCGGGGCGAGCTCCCGAGCCGCCTCGGACGCGGACACCAGGTGGCGGACGGCTCGACGGAGGCCGGTGAACGCGGCGCAGGCGGCAGCGGCCTCCGGCGAGCAGTGGTCGATCCCGACCGCCGACAGCGCGTCCACGACGGCTCCGGCGCCGAGCAGGTCCTCGACGGCGAAGCCGGCCGCGTCGGGCACGTCGAGGGACTCCCCGGCCGCCTCCGCGGCGTCGTCCCCGGTGGGGTGCGGAGCGGTGCCGGCGGCGATCACCGCGACGACGCAGCGGTCACCCAGAGCGGCCTGGAGGCTCGTCACGCGGTCCGCCACCGTCGTCGCGTTGCCGAGGTGGCCGAGCACGACCTCCGCCCCGGCCGGCACCGCGCCGCGCACGGCCCGGTGGGTGCCGTCGTCGCCGGCGCCCGGTGTCGGCAGGACGTCCGTCCACACGACCAGGTGCGCCCCGAAGGTGACCCGACGGGCATCGGCGATGCCCCACCCGAAGCGGACCTGGTACTGCTGCTGGCCTCGTTCACGCACCTCGTCACGATAACCGCTGTGGAGGACCTTTCCTTTTCCACAGGTGCTGCGCTCTGGCGACGTTCGTCAGGGGGCCCGCCAGTACGATCGACTCCCATGGAGATCGCCCCCGCACCGACCCTGACCGGTGACCGCGTCACGCTCGAGCCCCTCGGCCCCGAGCACGCGGACGACCTCCGCGCGGCGGTCGGTGACGGCGATCTCTGGCGCACCTGGTACACCGCGATCCCGTCCCCGGCGCAGGTCGACGACGAGATCGAGCGGCGCCTGGCCGAGCAGGCCGCCGGCCGGATGGTGCCGTTCGCCGTGCGCGACCGACCGACCGGACGCGTGGTGGGCTCGACGACCTTCATGGCGATCGACACCGCCAACCGCCGGGTCGAGATCGGACACACCTTCCTGGCCAGGTCGGCGCAGCGGTCCGGGATCAACACCGAGTCGAAGCTGCTGATGCTCTCGCAGGCGTTCGACGTCTGGCAGTGCATCGCGGTCGAGTTCCGCACGCACTGGCACAACCAGCAGTCCCGCGCCGCGATCGCCCGGCTCGGCGCCAAGCAGGACGGCGTCCTGCGCAACCACCAGATCGGGCGCGACGGCACCCTCCGCGACACCGTGGTCTTCTCGATCACCGCGTCCGAGTGGCCCACGGTCCGACTGTCCCTGGCCGAGCGGCTCCGTCAGCACGACCGCGCCGAGGGCTCCCGCCGCCGGTCGGCCCGGCACGCCTGACCCGCACGCCTGACCCGTACGCCAGATCTGCACGGCGGACCCCGGGCCGCGCGGCGTACGGTCGGCGTCATGCACGTCGGTCTCCGCCTCGTCCTCGACGCCCCGGTCGCGTCCGTCCGTGACGCCCTGATGGCCCCGGCGGTGATGGTGGGGGTGACCAAGCCGTTCCTGGTCTACCGCTCGCTCGCGCCGGAGGGCTTCCCGCGCCGCTGGACCCCCGGGCAGCCGCACCCGATCGCCGCGAGTGCCTTCGGCGTCGTGCCGAGCGGTGCGAGCCACGTGGACATCGGCCGCTACGAGGTCGACGGCGTCCCCGTGCAGCGCGACAACGGCGGCGGCACGAGCGGCCTGTTCGCCCGGATGGACATGCGGCACCGGATGGCCGCGACGGAGCTCCCCGGCGGGAAGACCCTGTTCGTCGACCGGCTGGACTACCGGATGCGCCCGGCCCTGCTCGGCGTCGCGCTGTGGCCCGGCATGTGGGTCATCTGGCAGTGGCGGGCGCTCCGGATGCGGGCAGCGGCCCCGTCCTGGCCACCGGCCTGAGCCGACCGCCGGACCAGGCCGGCCACGGGGCGGGCCGGACCGGACACGCCGACGGGACCCGGGCCTCCCGTCCGCCCTGGTGGCCGGGGACGGGACGGGCGTAGCCTCGTCCCTGTGAGCCAGACGCGCCCCCAGGAGCCGACGACCGACGACCGCGTGCACAGCACGATGGCGACCGTGGACTGGCGGCGCATGACGTTCGACCTGTACCGCCGGGTCCGGGCGACAGCCGACCCGGAGACGGCGCACGCGCTGTGGCGCGAGACCCGTGACGCGATGTTCGCCGAGCACCCGGCCAGCCCGCTCCTCGACGAGGACGCCCGCGACTTCGAGGAGCTCCCGGTGCCGGCCTACGACCCGGCGTGGCGCTTCCGGGCCCGCATCGAGACCGCCGAGCCGAAGGTGCTCGACGTCGAGACGGGCACCGACGGCATCGTGCACTTCGACCGCCTCGGCGTGGTCTCGCTGCCGGGCATCGGCACGCTCGACGTCTGGTCCCACGGCGGCTACGCGGGCGGCGTCTTCGTGCCCGTCAAGGACGCCAGTGCCGGCAAGGCGCGCGGCACGTACGGCGGCGGGCGCTACCTGCTCGACACGATCAAGGGCTCCGACCTCGGTGGCGACGACGGCGAGCTCGTGCTCGACTTCAACTTCGCGTACAACCCCTCGTGCGCGTACGACCCGGCGTGGGCGTGCCCGCTCGCGCCTCCCGGCAACACCGTCGCGGTGCCGATCCCCGTCGGCGAGCAGTACGACTTCTAGGAGCTGGCGACATGTCGACGACGAGCCTGGTGGCACTCGACCCCGGCGGCCGCATCCCGCCCTTCGAACAGGTGCGGTCCCAGATCGCGGCGCAGATCAGCGCCGGCTACCTGGTCGACGGCGAACGGCTGCCCAGCGTGCGGTCCCTGGCGGACGACCTGCGGCTCGCGCCCGGCACGGTCGCCAAGGCGTACCAGCTGCTCGAGGAGTCCGGGCTCGTGCAGACCGCACGGGGAGCGGGCACCAGGGTGGTCCGACCGGCGGCGGTGCCGGACGAGGTCGCGGCGGCCATCCGTGGGGTGGTCACCGAGGCCCGCGCTGCCGGGCTCTCCGCCGACCAGGCGGCAGCGGCACTGCGGGACGCCTGGCCCGCGTAGCGGCCGGTGACCGCTGCGGTGTCCGTGGCGCTCAGCAGTGGTCGAAGACGTACGCCGGGTCGCCCTTCGGCACCAGGTCGCGATCGCGCAGGATCGTCATCGCCGGCCGGTCCCGCATCGCACACACGGACGACCACGACGGCTTGAGCGTGTCCGCGTACTCGACGTCGATGACGCGCTTGCCGTAGACGTCCGTGTACGCCGAGCACTCCCGGTACTGCACGCACTCCTCGGCGACCGCGAAGTCGAACCCGGCGGTGCGCTTGCCGGCCGTGCCGAGCTGCGGGGTGTTCTTCTGCGCCGCCGCCATCCCGTGGCGGTGCACCTCGGCGACGAGGGACTTCGCCAACGCGACGTTGTCCGCCCGCGTCAGGGCGCCCTCCGACCGGGTCCACGAGTCGAGGTTGTCGAACTCGACGGCGTCGAAGCCCCGGTCGCCGCAGCGGGCGACGGCCTTGCCGACGACCTCCGTGATGACGGCACGCGTCGCCGCGGTGCGGGTGTCGAGGAGCATCTCGTCCGGCCAGCCCGGGTCGGACACCGGCTTCCCAGCCGCGGTGCGGAGGATCGCGGACGGGTGTTGCCGCTTCCACATCGCGGCGTCACCCGGCTGTGTCTGGAAGCCGTTGACGTAGCAGATGCCGTAGGTGCCCTTCGCCGGGTGCTCGGTGCTGTCCCGCTCGACGACGGTCACGCCGGACGGTGGCGTGTACGCCCCGCCGAGCTGGTAGTCGGGCACACCGGAGGTCGGGAGGTCGCGGTGTCCGCCAGCTCCAGCCGTGCCGGTGTCGGCCGCACAGCCGGCGGCGCCGACCAGGGTGACGAGGAGGACGGCGGGCAGCAGCAGGGAACGGAGACGCACGACGACCAGGGTCCCATGCTGGACCTGCTCTTCCGCCGGGTCCCGTCGGAGCGCTACACTGGCCGTACTCGAGGCGCCGATCGCCTCGTGCGTCGTACGGACGCCCCCGAAACCTCCCGGTCGAACTCGACCGATGCGTATCGCGCACCACCGCTCCCCCGGAACCCGTCCGGGTGGGACACCGGTGCCAGGCTCTCTGCTGCGGCGACAGTGCCCGCATCTCCACGTCCTCTCCAGCAGAGGACACGGCCGCTCCCCGAGCGGCCGACGGACGCGGACATGATCCCGCCCGCGCGCCGATCGAGCGCGCACCACGGCCGAATCCGGCCCGAAAGGTCGTCATGACCAACCCCATCGAAGACATCCGTTTCTCTGACCTCGGCGTCCCCGCCCCGATGGTCGACGTGCTCGTCAGCCAGGGCAAGGAGAACGCCTTCCCGATCCAGGCGGACACGCTCCCCGACTCCCTCAAGGGCAAGGACGTGCTCGGCCGCGGTCGCACCGGCTCCGGCAAGACCATCGCGTTCGCGATCCCCCTCGTCGCCCGTCTCGCGGCGAACCCGCAGAAGCGTCGCCCGGGTCGCCCCCGTGCCCTCGTGCTCGCCCCGACCCGTGAGCTCGCGACGCAGATCGACGCCGTGCTCGCCCCCCTCGCCAAGGCGATGGGCCTCACCACCACGACGATCTTCGGCGGCGTCTCGCAGGGCCGTCAGGTCGACGCGCTCCGGAGCGGCGTCGACATCGTCGTCGCCTGCCCCGGCCGCCTCGCTGACCTCATGCAGCAGGGTCACGCCCACCTCGACGCGATCGACGTCACCGTCCTCGACGAGGCCGACCACATGGCCGACATGGGCTTCCTGCCCGGCGTGACGAAGATCATGCAGGCCACGCCGGAGCGCGGGCAGCGCATGCTCTTCTCCGCCACGCTCGACAACGGCGTGGACAAGCTCGTCAAGAAGTTCCTGCACAACCCGGTGATGCACTCCGTCGACGACGAGTCCAGCCCCGTCGAGGCGATGACCCACCACGTGTTCGAGGTCGCCGACGCCGACGGCAAGAAGGACCTCGTCCAGACGCTCGCCTCGGGCACCGGTCGCCGCATCCTCTTCATGCGCACGAAGCACCACGCCAAGCGCCTGGCGAAGCAGCTCTCCTCGCAGGGCATCCCCGCCGTGGACCTGCAGGGCAACCTGTCGCAGGGTGCACGTGAGCGCAACCTCGCCAAGTTCTCCGCCGGCGAGGCCCTCGTCCTGGTCGCCACCGACGTCGCCGCCCGCGGTGTGCACGTCGACAACGTCGAGCTCGTCGTGCACGTCGACCCGCCGACCGAGCACAAGGCGTACCTGCACCGCTCGGGCCGTACCGCCCGCGCCGGTTCGTCCGGTGACGTCGTCACCGTGGTGATGCCCGCCGAGCGTCGCGACGTCGCGCAGATGATGCGCAAGGCCGCGATCTCGGTCGCGCCGCAGCAGGTCACCCCGCGGTCCGCGCCGGTGCTGGCACTCGTCGGCGAGATCGCCCCGATCCGCCACGTGGCCGAGGCGCCCGTCCAGCAGCAGCAGCCGCAGCGCCGCCAGCAGTCCTCCGCCGCCGGTTCGTCGTCCGCGGGTCGCGGTCGTGGCCGCGGTGGCCGCACGGGCGGCTCGGCGAGCGCCGGCCGCACCGGCGCCGGTCCCGACGTTGCCTCCTCGGAGCGCGGTGGCCGCAGCGGAGCGCCCAGCACGGGCGGCCAGCGTCGTTCCGGTGGCGGCCCCCGTCGCGCCGGCAGCGACTCGCCCCGCGGCGGCTCCGCTCAGGTCTGGTCCTCCGACGGTGGCTACGCCCCCGGTCGCGCAGCCGGCACCGAGTCCAGCGGCAACCGCCGTGGTGGCTCGCGCCGCGCCTCCCGTCCGGCCGGCACCGGTCGCTGATCCTCCTCCTGTCAGAACCTGGACGCGGCCTGCGAGCGGTTGTCCGCGGGGCGCGTAGGTTCCTGGGCATCGGAGACCGCGCGAGCGGAACCCGGTTGTTTTTGTCCGACGACGGAAGGAGCCGCCACATGGCAGGCATCGACGACATCAAGAACGCCGCTGAGAAGGCGGCCGGCAAGGTCAAGGAAGCCGTCGGCAACACGACGGACAACGACCGCCTGAAGGCCGAGGGTCAGACCGACCAGGCCAAGGCCTCGACCAAGCAGGGTGCGACCGACGTCAAGGACGCCGCGCACGGCGTGGCCGACAGCTTCAAGAACGACAAGTAGGACCAAGCCGGTCTCGACAGACCGTGCTGCGAAGCCCCCGGGACCAGCGGTTCCGGGGGCTTCGTCGTGTGCGGGCGGGGTCGGAGCGGCGCTAGAGCAGGGCGCCGACGGACGCGAGCCCGGCACGCATGAGGGCACCGCGGCCGCCCTCCATCTCCTCGGAGACCGCGATCGAGGCGGCCTCCATCGGGCTCATCCACGTCAGCTCGAGGGCGTCCTGCCGCGGCTCGCACGTCCCCGTGACGGGCACCACGTACGCCAGGGAGATCGCGTGCTGACGCTCGTCCGTGTAGACCGAGGCGCCGGGGAGCGGGAAGTACTCCGCCACGGTGAACGGCGCCGGGTTCGAGGGCAGCTGCGGGAACGCCATCGGCCCGAGGTCCTTCTCCAAGTGCCGGAACAGCGCCGTACGGATCGACTCCCCGAACATGACGCGACCCGACACGAGCGTGCGCGCGATCGACCCGCTCGGGGCCACGCGGAGCAGCACGCCGACCTCGGTCACGACGCCGAGTCCGTCGGTGCGCACGGGGATGGCTTCGACGTAGCAGATCGGCAGACGACGGCGGACCATCGCGAGCTCCTCGTCGGACAGCCAGCCGGAGTCGGGGTCGGGATCGGGGGTGCGCGTCGAGGCCATGCTCCGTGTCTACCAGGCGGCGGGGCGAAGCAGGTGGAAGGGCGCGAGGTCGTGGAGGGATGCGCAGTGCGCGTCGCTACTGTCGGCTGCATGATCGACGCGGACCTCGTCCAGTGGACCCGACCGACCGGTGACCGCGCCGGTACACCCCTGCTCGTCGCGCTGCACGGCGTCGGCTCCGACGAGCACGACCTGCTCGCGCTCGCGCCGGCCCTGCCGCCCGCGTGGACGGTCGCCTCGCTCCGTGCCCCGCTGCCGTGGGGCGGTGGCCACAGCTGGTACCCGCTCGGCACGCCGGGCTCACCCGAGCTCGAGCCCGTCGACGCGGCGGTCGAGGAGGTCCTGGCATGGGTCGACGGCGTCGCGGCCGACCACCCGCGCATCGGCCTGCTCGGGTTCTCGCAGGGCGGGTCGATGGCGCTGCAGCTCGTGCGCGCCCGACCTGGCGGCTTCGCCTTCGCGGTGTCGCTGTCGGGCTTCGTCGTGCCGGGCGTCACCGACTCGCGGGACGAGGCGGTCGCGGCGGTCCGGCCCCGCGTCTTCCTCGGCCACGGTGACCTCGACCCGGTGATCCCCGGAGACGCCACGGCGCGCACCGCGGTGTGGGCAGCGGAGCACACCGACGTGACCGTCCGTGCCTACGAGGGACTGCCGCACGCGGTGTCGGCCGCGGAGCTGGCCGACGTGGCGGCCTTCATCGGCGAGTGACCGCAGGACGACGGGAGGCTCCCCACCAGCTGGTGGGGAGCCTCCTGTCCGTGGGGTGGCCGGGTCAGTCGGCGAGGATCTGCAGGAGGTCCTTGCGGAGCTGGTCGACCTTGGCCGATGCGGCCTTGACCTGCTCGTCGGTCGCGCTCGTGCGGTACATGTGCAGGACGCCCATGGTCTTGCGGAGCGCCTCGACGAACTCGCGCTGCGAGTCCGGCATGCCGGGCGTGGACTCCCACGCCGCGGCGATCTCGTCGGCCTTGGCCTCGGCCTCGGCCCGGCCGGCGTCGGTGAGCTCGAAGAGCGTCTTGCGGCCGTCGCCCGTCGAGACGACGAGGTCCTCGTCGACGAGCTGCTGGAGCGTCGGGTAGACCGAGCCGGGGCTCGGCTTCCAGGCGCCACCGGTGCGCTCGGCGATCGTCTTGATCACGGCGTAGCCGTTCTGGGGGCCCTCGGCCAGCAGGCCGAGGATGGCGAGGCGGACGTCGCCGCGACGGCGGCGTTCCCGGCCGAAGCCGGGACCGCCGAACCCGGGGCCGAAGCCCATGCCGGGCCCGAAGCCGCCGCGGCCGCCGAAGCCCATCGGGCCGGGGCCGAAGCCACCGCGCCCGCCGTGCTCGCCGCGGTCACGGCCGGGGAAGCCGACGCCGTGGTGTGCGCGCCCGCCGCCGAAGCGGGGGCCGCGCGGTCCGGAGCCACGCTGGTCGTGGCGGTGGTCGTGCATGTTTTCGTGGTCGTCCATGGGGTGCATGGTGACTCCTCTCGAGGGTCGTGGTGGAAGTGGGCTCGCGATCTGTTCCGGACTGTTCCGACACTGTCGCGATGCAGTAACGATAGATCGGTAACTATCGCTGTGTCAAGGGGCGCTATTGGCTGGGTCCCTGTCGGTGGTGGCGGGCAGGATGGACGGACCATGACGGACGTCCTCGAGCGCTTCTCCCCCGCCACCGCCGCGTGGTTCCGTGGTGCGTTCAACGCCCCGACCGCCGCACAGTCCGGTGCGTGGGACGCCATCTCGACCGGACGGCACGCGCTGGTCGTGGCCCCGACCGGATCCGGCAAGACGCTCGCCTCGTTCCTGTGGTCGATCGACCGGCTGATCGGCTCCACGGACCACCCCGAACCGAAGCAGCGCACGCGGGTGCTGTACATCTCGCCGCTGAAGGCCCTCGGCGTCGACGTGGAGCGGAACCTGCGCAGCCCCCTCGTCGGGATCACGCAGACGGCTCGGCGACTCGGGCTCGAACCACCGGACGTCACGGTCGGCGTCCGGAGCGGTGACACCCCGTCGTCCGACCGGCAGAAGCTGCTGCGGCTGCCCCCGGACATCCTCATCACCACGCCCGAGTCGCTCTACCTGATGCTGACGTCGAAGGCGCGGGAGACCCTGCTGAACGTCGACACCGTCATCGTCGACGAGGTCCACGCCGTCGCGTCCTCCAAGCGCGGGGCACACCTGGCCGTCTCGCTCGAACGGCTCGACGACCTGCTCGACAAGCCCGTGCAGCGCATCGGCCTGTCCGCCACCGTGCGCCCGGCAGAAGAGGTCGCCCGGTTCCTCGGCGGTCGCGCCCCGGTCGAGATCATCGCCCCGCCGGCGCAGAAGACCTTCGACCTGCGCGTGGTCGTGCCGGTCGACGACATGTCCGAGCTCGGGTCGCCGCCCGTCGGGTCGGACTCCTCGGACGCGCCGTCGAACGGGTCGATCTGGCCCCACGTGGAAGAGCGCGTGGTCGACCTGATCGAGGACCACCGCTCGACGATCGTGTTCGCGAACTCGCGGCGGTTGGCCGAGCGACTGACCGCCCGGCTGAACGAGATCCACGAGGAACGGGTGGTGGCCGCCGCGGGCGACGGCGTCCTGGTCCCCGCCGGGGCATCACCCGACGACGTCGGGCTGCCGGGCGGGCGCGGGCAGTCGCCCGAGCGCGCGTCCGCCCACGCTCCCGTGCCGCAGCAGACCCGGCCGCCAGCGGAGATGATCGGCTCGTCCGGGCAGACCGCCGGCGCCGTGCCCGTCCTCGCCCGGGCCCACCACGGGTCCGTGTCCAAGGACCAGCGCGCCATCATCGAGGACGACCTGAAGTCCGGACGGCTGCGCTGCGTCGTCGCGACGAGCTCGCTCGAGCTCGGCATCGACATGGGCGAGGTCGACCTGGTCGTGCAGGTCGAGGCCCCGCCGTCGGTCGCCAGCGGCCTGCAGCGCGTCGGCCGCGCCGGGCACCAGGTCGGGGAGATCTCCCGCGGGGTGCTCTTCCCGAAGCACCGCGCCGACCTCGTGCACAGCGCCGTCACCGTCGAGCGCATGGTGTCCGGGCAGATCGAGTCCATCTCGGTGCCCGCGAACCCCCTCGACGTCCTGGCCCAGCACACCGTCGCCGCCGGGGCCGTCGACACCCTCGACGTCGAGCACTGGTTCGAGCTCGTGCGCCGCAGCGCCCCGTTCAGCGGCCTGCCCCGCTCGGCGTTCGACGCCACGCTCGACCTGATCACCGGGCGGTACCCGAGCGACGAGTTCGCCGAGCTCCGCCCGCGCCTGGTCTGGGACCGCGTGCACGGCACGCTCACCGGGCGTCCCGGCGCCCAACGCCTGGCCGTGACGAGCGGTGGCACGATCCCCGACCGCGGCATGTTCGGCGTGTTCATGGTCGGCGAGAAGGCGTCCCGCGTCGGCGAGCTCGACGAGGAGATGGTCTACGAGTCCCGCGTGGGCGACGTCTTCGCGCTCGGTGCCACCAGCTGGCGCATCGAGGAGATCACGCACGACCGCGTCATCGTCAGCCCGGCGTTCGGGCAGCCCGGCCGGGTGCCGTTCTGGAAGGGCGACGGCATCGGGCGTCCCGCCGAGCTCGGGCGCGCGACCGGGGCCTACATCAGGGAGGTCGAGTCCGCCTCCGACGCCGATGCCCGCGCCCGGGTGTCCGCCGGCGGGCTGGACGAGCGTGCCGTCACGAACCTGCTGACCTTCCTGCGCGAGCAGCGGGCCGCCACCGGTCACGTGCCGAACGACACCACGCTCGTCGTCGAACGCTTCCGCGACGAGCTCGGTGACTGGCGCCTGATCCTGCACTCCCCGTACGGCATGCAGGTCCATGCACCGTGGGCCCTCGCCGTGGCCGCCCGACTCCGCGAACGGCACGGCATCGACGGCGACGCGATGGCCGCGGACGACGGCATCGTGGTGCGCATCCCCGAGACCGACGCCGAACCCCCCGGGGCCGACCTGTTCGTCTTCGAGCGCGACGACCTCGAGGCCGTGGTCACGGACGAGGTCGGCGGTTCGGCGCTGTTCGCCGCCCGGTTCCGCGAGTGCGCCGCCCGTGCACTGCTGCTCCCCCGGCGTGACCCGGGCCGACGCTCCCCGCTGTGGCAGCAGCGGCAGCGGGCGTCCCAGCTGCTCGAGGTCGCCCAGAAGTACCCGACCTTCCCGATCGTGCTCGAGACCGTGCGCGAGGTCCTGCAGGACGTCTACGACGTGCCGGCGCTGCTCGGCATCGCGGACGAGATCGCCCGGCGCGGCATCCGGCTCGTCGAGAGCGAGACCGCGACGCCGTCCCCCTTCGCCCGCTCGCTGCTGTTCGGGTACGTCGCCGCCTTCATGTACGAGGGCGACTCCCCGCTGGCCGAACGTCGGGCCGCGGCGCTCTCGCTCGACTCGACGCTCCTCAGCGAGCTGCTCGGTCGCGCAGAGCTCCGTGAACTGCTCGACCCGGCCGTGATCGCGTCGACCGAACAGGACCTGCAGCGACTCTCCCCGGACCGCCGCGCACGGGACACCGAGGGGCTGGTCGACGTCCTGCGCCTGGTCGGTGCGATCGACCTCGACGAAGCCGTCGACCGGAGCTGGCTCGCCACCGCGACGGACGAGGAACGCCCGGCCGCGCGGGAGACCCTGCGCACCACGCTCGAGGCACTCGAACGTGACCGCCGCGTGCTGTCGTTCTCCCACGCCGGCGCCACCCGGTGGGCCGTGATCGAGGACGCCGCCCGGCTCCGTGACGCCCTCGGGGTCCCGCTGCCGATCGGCGTCCCCACCGCCTTCATCGAGCCCGTCGCCGACCCGCTCGGGGACCTGGTCGGCCGGTACGCCCGGTCGCACGGGCCGTTCGCCGCGCAGGACGCCGCCTCGCGCCTGGGGCTGGGCATCGCCGTCGTGCAGGACACCCTGCGCCGCCTGGTCGCCGACCGCCGGCTCGTCGAGGGCGAGTTCCGCCCGGACCGCCAGGGCGCCGAGTGGTGCGACGCCGAGGTGCTGCGACGGATCCGCACGCGGTCGCTCGCGGCGCTGCGACACGAGGTCGAGCCGGTCTCCTCGGACACCCTTGCCCGGTTCCTGCCCGCGTGGCAGCACGTCCGGACACCGGGCACCCGCGGGGGGCTGCGCGGGATCGACGGCGTGCTCCAGGTCATCGACCAGCTCGCCGGTGTCGCCCTGCCCGCCAGCGCATGGGAGTCCCTCGTCCTGCCCGTCCGGGTGTCGGACTACGCGCCGAGCATGCTCGACGAGCTCACCGCCACCGGCGAGGTCCTGTGGTCCGGCGGCGGCACCCTGCCCGGCAACGACGGTTGGGTCCGGCTGCACCTGGCCGACACCGCCCCGACGACGCTCGCCGAGCCCTCGGGCGACGAGACCACCGAGCTGCAGCGCGACGTGCTCGGCGCCCTGGCCGGTGGTGGCGCGTACTTCTTCCGGCAGCTCGGGCAGGCCGTCGGCAGCACCGACGACCAGGCCCTGACGACCGCGCTCTGGGACCTGGTCTGGGGCGGACAGATCACGAACGACACCTTCGCGCCGCTGCGGGCGATGCTCGGCGGACGCGCCAAGAGCACCACCGCACCGCGCACCCGGGCCTACCGCGGCCGTCGTCGCCCGACGCTGCCGACGCAGTCCGGGCCGCCGAGCGTGGGCGGCCGCTGGTCCCTGCTGCCGCTCGCCGAGGCCGACGCCACCGTCCGGGCAGCGGCCACGGCCGAGCAGCTGCTCGAGCGGTACGGCGTGGTCACCCGTGGGGCCGTGCAGGTCGAGGGCGTCCGTGGCGGGTTCGCCGGCGTGTACCGGGTCCTCGCACGGTTCGAGGAGTCGGGTCGGGCTCGCCGCGGGTACTTCATCGAGGGGCTCGGGGCGGCGCAGTTCGCGACCAGCCCCACGATCGACCGTCTGCGCACCTACGCCAGGGACCTCGACGAGGACGAGCGCGCGAACCCTGACCGGGTGCGCGAGGTCATCACCCTGGCGGCGACGGACCCGGCCAACCCGTACGGCGCGTCGTTGCCGTGGCCGACGGACGGGGAGACGGCGGACCCCGACGGTGCCGAGCCGGCCGCCGCTGTCGCCGTCGCTGTTCCTCGTGCTTCCGCTGAACCGGTCCCGAGGACCGCCCGCGGGCACCGACCCGGGCGGAAGGCCGGCGCCCTCGTGGTGCTCGTCGACGGTGAGCTCGGCGTGTACGTCGAGCGCGGCGGCAAGTCGGTGCTGACGTTCACCGACGACCCCGCCGACCTCACCGCGGCCGCGACCTCGATCGCCACGACCGTCCGGAGCGGGCTCGGCAAGCTCTCGGTCGAACGGGTGAACGGCGTCTTCGTGCTGGAGTCCCCGCTCGGCGACGCCCTGCGCGCTGCCGGCTTCACCGCGACACCGCAGGGGGTGCGGCTCCGTGCCTGAGGGCGACACCGTCTTCCGCGCCGCGCACCGCCTGCACACGGCGCTGGCCGGCAAGGTCCTGACCCGCAGCGACTTCCGCGTCCCCGCGTTCGCCACGCTCGACCTGGTCGGTCGCACCGTGGACGAGGTCGTGCCGCGGGGCAAGCACATCCTGCACCGGATCGGCGACTTGACCGTGCACTCCCACCTGAAGATGGAGGGCCGCTGGGACGTCTACGCGCCGGGCGACCGGTGGCGTCGTCCGGCGCACCAGGCCCGGGCCGTGCTCGACGCCGAGGACGTCTCGACCGTCGGCTTCACCCTCGGGGTGCTCGAGGTCGTCGCCCGCGACCAGGAGTCCGAGATCGTCGGGTACCTCGGACCGGACCTGCTCGGCCCCGACTGGGACCCCGCCGTCGCCGAGGCGAACCTGGTCGCCGACCCCGCGCGGCCCATCGGTCTCGCGCTGCTGGACCAGCGGGTGCTCGCCGGCCTCGGCAACGTCTACCGGAACGAGCTCTGCTTCCTCCGGGGCGTCCTGCCGACCCGGCCGGCCGGCGAGGTCGAGGACCCCACGCGGATGATCGCCCTGGCGCACCGGCTCATCCTGACGAACCGCGACCGCAGCGCCCGCGTGACGACGGGCGTCGACCGGCCCGGTCGCCGCTTCTGGGTCTACGGCCGCGACCGCAAGCCCTGCCTGCGCTGCCGGACGCCCGTCCGTCGTGGTGAGCTCGGCGAGTCCGACCTGACGCTCCGCGACACCTACTGGTGTCCTCGCTGCCAGTCCTGATGGTCCTGACGGTCCTGCCCGGTACGAGTCGGGGTCAGACCGCTGCGGGTCGTTCCTCGACGGGACGACGACGCAGGCCCGCGCGCAGGACAGCCGGGGGCTCGTACTGCTGGTCGAGCCGCGTGACGTCGGTGCCCGGCGGGACGATGGCGTCGATGCGGTTCAGCACCTCGTCGGAGAGCACCACGTCGGCACCGGCGAGCAGGTCCTCGAGCTGCTCCATCGACCGCGGACCGATCAGGGCGCTCGTGACTCCGGGGTGGGCGATCGCGAACGCCAGGGCCAGGTGGGTCATCCGGATGCCGGTCTCCTCCGACAGCGCCACGACCTGCTCGACGGCGTCGATGCGCCGCTCGTCCTGGTTGTGGCGGAACATCCCGACGCGCGCCAGGTCGCTGTCCTGCCCCCGACGGAACCGCCCGGTCAGCATGCCGCCGGCGAGCGGGCTCCACACGAGCGTGCCCATGCCGTGGCGCTGGGCGACCGGCAGGACCTCGCGCTCGATGCCCCGGTTGAGGATCGAGTAGGTCGGCTGCTCCGTGCGGAAGCGCTCGAGGCCGCGGCGCTGGGACGTCCACTGCGCCTCGACCTGCATCGACGCGGGGAAGTCCGACGTGCCGATCATCCGGACCTTGCCGCTCCGGACCAGGTCGGTGAGCGCGGACAGCGTCTCCTCGAGGTCGACTGTGTCGTCCGGACGGTGCGCCTGGTACAGGTCGATGTGGTCCGTCTGCAGGCGTCGCAGGGAGTCCTCCACCGCGCGCATGATCCAGCGGCGCGAGTTGCCCTGCCGGTTCGGGTCGTCGCCCATCGGACCGTGGAACTTCGTGGCGAGGACGACGTCGTCGCGCCGGCCCTTGAGCGCCTTGCCGAGCAGCTCCTCCGACCCGCCCTGCGAGTAGCGGTCGGCGGTGTCGATGAGGTTGATGCCGGCGTCGAGCGCGCGGTGCACGATGCGGATCGAGTCCTGTTCGTCGCCGTTGCCGATGCGGCCGTCGGTGCCGAGCATCATGGCGCCGAGGGCGAAGGGACTGACCTGGACACCGGTCCGGCCGAGGGTGCGGTACTGCATGGGTTCCTCCTGTCGATGGCGTCCCGAGTCCTGGTGCCGTATCGTGGGCAGAACTGGAACGTCCTTCCGGAACTATACGGAACGCTGTTCCGTTTACGCAAGACCCCATCGCCCGACCCGTTGACCAGGAGCCCCATGCGCGCCGACGCCCTCCGCAACCTCGACGCTCTGACGGACGCCGCGAAGGCCGTGTTCGCCAGCGACGGCGTCGACGCCCCCGCGAAGGTGATCGCCGACCGTGCGGGCGTCGGTGTCGGCACGCTCTACCGACACTTCCCGCAGCGCTCCGACCTGGTGGTGGCGGTCTTCCGGAACGCGGTCGAGGCCTGCGCCGACGCCGCCGAGGACCTGGCCGCTGCCCACGCCCCCGACGAGGCACTCGCGCTGTGGCTGCAGCGCTTCACCGAGTTCGTCGCGACGAAGCGCGGGCTCGCCGCCGCACTGCACTCGGGCGACCCGGCGTTCGAGGCGCTGCCCGCCTACTTCATCGGTCGGCTGGGCGACGCGCTGACCCGGCTGCTCGACGCCGCCGCAGCTGCCGGCACGATCAGTGCTGACGTCGACGCACCCCAGCTGCTGCGCGCGGTGGGGGACCTGTGCCACGGCTCGCCCAGCCCGGAACACAGCCAGCGCATGGTCGCCCTGCTCGTGGACGGCCTGCGTTACCGCGCCACCGTCTGACGCCCACCGGGCCCCGGCTGGTGCAGCCGCTCGGCCGCGGTCGCCCGCACCGCGTCCGTCACCCGCTCCAGCAACGGGGACGCCAGGTTCCACCGCTGCCACCAGAGCGCGACGTCAGCGCGCCGACCGGGCGTGAGCTCGACCAGGGCTCCCTGCGCCAGGGCGTCGAGACACTGGGCCTCCGGCAGGAGCCCCCACCCGAAGCCGAGCGCCACCGCCCGGGCGAAGTCCGCTGACGTGGGGACGAAGTGCCGCGGACCGCGCGGGGCGTGCCCGACGACCCGGCGCAGGAAGCCCTGCTGCAGGTCGTCGTCGTTGTCGTAGTCCACGAGCGGCACCTCGTCGAGCCGCTGTAGCATCCGCCGCTCGGAGTCGGCACCGCCCAGGTACCGGGCGACGAACGCGGGCGAGGCCACCGCCCGGTAGCGGTCGACGCCGAGCGGCACCGACGAGCAGCCCTGCACGGGGTCGGACTCCGCCGTGACCGCCGCCATCACCGTGCCGGAGCGCAGGAGCTCGGCCGTGCGGTCCTGGTCCTCGCGGTGCAGGTCGAAGACCACCTCGGTGTCACGACGGACGATCGCCAGGGCGTCGAGGAACCACGTGCCGAGTGAGTCGGCGTTCACCGCGAGCGGGATCGACGGCACAGGGTCCTCGTCGCCGGATGCGGCACCGCCGAGCTCGCGCGCCGTCTCCTCGTCGAGCAGGCGGACCTGCCGGGCATGGCGCAGCACGACGGCCCCGTCGGGCGTCGGCACGATCGGCGTCGTCCGCTGCAGCAGCACCCTGCCGACGAGCTGCTCCATCGCCTTGATCCGCTGCGAGACAGCCGACGGGGTGATCGACAGCGCCTGGGCCGCAGCGTCGAAGGTGCCGAGGTCGACGGCCGTCAGCAGGGTCTCGAGGTGTTCACGCTGGAAGCGGAGCATGAGCCGAGCTTACGGTGCGACAGGAACGTGAGCTGTCCTGTACCGCCGAGACCTCGTACGGTCGTCGTGTGACCGTCCTGCTCCCCGTCCTCTCCGGCCTCGGTACCGGGCTCGCCCTCATCGTGGCCATCGGCGTGCAGAACACGTACCTGCTCCGGCTGGCCGTGACCGCCCGCGTCCAGGTGGTGGCGGCAGCGGTGCTGGTGTGCGCGGTGTCGGACGCGCTGCTCATCCTGGCGGGGGTGCTCGGCGTCGGGGCCGTGGTCGAGCGGTTCCCCGCGGCGCTCGTCGTGATCCGGTACGTCGGGGCGGCGTTCCTGCTGACCTACGGGGTGCTGGCGGCGCGGCGGGCGCTGCGCCCGTCGGGCGAGGCGATCCGGGTCGCGGCCGAGGACGACGGGGTCGCCGTGGTGGGGGTGGCTGCGGGAGCGGGGGTGCGCGACGCCGGCGCACCGGGCGCGCCCCACGCTGGTCCGCAGCCGGCGGGGCGGAGTCGGACCGAGCCTCCAAGGCGGAGCAGCCGGACGGCACCAGCCATGCGCACCGCGGTGCTCACCATGCTCGTCTTCACGTGGGCCAACCCGCACGTCTACCTGGACACGCTCGTGTTCCTCGGGTCCGTGGCGAACCAGCAGGGCGTCGACGACCGCTGGTGGTGGACGATCGGCGCGGTCGCCGCGAGCTGCCTGTGGTTCGGGGCGCTGGGGTTCGGCGGGCGACTGCTCCGGCCGCTCTTCGCGCGGCCGGCGACCTGGCGGGTGTTCGACGGGTGCGTGGCCGTGGTCATGCTCGTGTTCGGCGTGCTGCTGGTCGTCGGCGCCTGACGGGCGCGCGCGGCATGGACGGGCGCGCGGCTCGGGCTGCCGCCGCGCAACGGACAACGGCTCGCGCCACCGAAGTCGGTGGCGCGAGCCGTTGTTGATGGTGCGGATCCGATCCGCGCCAGCCCGAGCCGCGCCGGTACCGCGCCGCCAGCGCCTCCCGCGCGAGCCCCTACTGCTCCCGGCGCCCCACCCGGCTGTGACTGCGGCTGTACCCGAAGTAGATCGCGAAGCCGATGACCAGCCAGACGACGAAGCGCAGCCAGGTCTCGACCTCGAGGTTGAGCATCAGCCAGAAGCAGAGCACGGCGGACAGGATCGGGACCACGGGCGACCACGGCACCCGGAAGGACCGCGGTGCGTCCGGGCGCGACTTCCGCAGCACGATGATGCCGATCGACACGAGCACGAAGGCCGACAGCGTGCCGATGTTGATCAGGCCCTCGAGCTTCTCGACCGGCGTGAACCCGGCGAGCACCGCCACCACGATCCCGGCGATGAGCTGCACCCGGACGGGCGTCTGCGTCTTCGGGTTCGTGACCGAGAACCAGCGGGGCAGCAGGCCGTCACGGCTCATCGAGAAGACGATGCGGGACAGGCCGAGGAGCAGCACCATGACGACCGTGGTCAGGCCGATGAGCGAGCCGATCGCGATGATGCCGGCGGCCCACGGCAGGCCGACGATGTCGAAGGCCGAGGCCAGGGACGGAGCATCCTCTTGTGCGAGCTGCTTGTACGACACCATGCCCGTGATCACGATGCTGACGCCGACGTAGAGCAGCGTCACGATGCCGAGGCCGATGAAGATACCGCGGGGCAGGGTCTTCTGCGGGTTCTCGGTCTCCTCGGCGCTGGTCGCGACGACGTCGAAGCCGATGAACGCGAAGAACACCAGTGACGCGGCGGCGAGCAGCCCGAAGACGCCGTACTGCGCGGGCTCGGAGCCGGTGGCGAAGGACACGAGGGACTGGGTCCAGACGCTGCCTTCCGCGCCCTTCGACGGCTCGGCGGCGGGGATGAACGGGGTGAAGTTCGCGGCCTTGACGAAGAAGGCGCCGACGACGATGACGAACAGGACGATCGCGACCTTGATGACCGTGATCACCGCGGACACGCGGCTGGACAGGCGGGTGCCGAACGCGAGCAGCGCGGTGAAGATGCCGACGATGAGCACCGGGCCCCAGGTGAAGCCGATCGGCCCGATCGCGATGGTGCTCGGCAGCGTGATGCCGAACACGTCGAACGCGGTGCTGAGGTAGATGCCCCAGTACTTCGCGATCACGGCGCTGGCGGTCAGGGTCTCGAGGATCAGGTCCCAGCCGACGATCCACGCGAGCAGCTCGCCCATGGTGGCGTAGGTGAACGTGTACGCCGACCCGGCGACGGGGATCGTCGAGGCGAACTCGGCGTAGCACATGATCGCCAGGCCACACGTGACGGCAGCGAGCAGGAACGACACGATGACGCCGGGGCCGGCGAAGTTCGCCGCGGCGTTCGCACCGACCGAGAAGATGCCGGCACCGACCGCCACGGCGATGCCCATCGCGGCGATGTCGAAGGTCTTCAGGGAGCGCTTGAGCGAGCGGCCCTGTTCGTCGGCGTCGGCCAGCGAGGCCTCGATCGACTTCGTGCGGAGCAAGGATGCCATGGGGTCGTTCCCGTCATCGGCTGGCGTGGGACCCCGGAAGCGTAGTGGTGTCCCGACGCGAGGCGCAAACAGATGACGACGCCCGGATCGCGCGAGGCTGCGGTCCGGCTGGTGGCCTGCTGCACCCGGACGGGAGGCTCGGCCCGGCTCAGGCGGACCGGCGCCAGTCCGCCAGGAACCGGGCTCCGGCGTCGTCGTGGATGACGCCGTCGGCAGCGGTGAGGACCGGGTACGGCGTCGCCGGGACCCCGTCGGACGGTCGGACGTCGACGTGCGCCACGTCGTGGCCGTTCGCGTGCAGCCAGTCGGCCATCGCGTAGTCGCTGCGCGAGTCGCCCATCGTGCGCCAGGTCAGCGGGAGCTCGCCGTCCTCGGCCAGGAGCTCGAGGGAGCGCTCGGCGCCCATGTCCTTGCCGCTGCGGTCGGACTCGACGTCCGTGGAGATGATCGTCGGGTCGATGCGCCACTGCACGGCGCCGGACGCGTCGGGCCGGACGTCGTCGAGCCGGCGCACGCCGAGGCCACGCCGCACGAGCGCCGCCATCGCCTTCGCGTCGAAGTCGGGCTGCCGCGCCAGGTACGTGGCGTTCGGGACCTCGACGCGCTGCTCGATCGACACCATCGCGCGCTTGGTCTCGTCGAAGAACACCAGGTCGGCGTACTCGTCCCGCACCAGCTCGCGCATCTCGTCGGCGTAGTCCCGCGGGAGTGCCAGGTCATCGGCGACCGTGACGTCGCCCATGCCGTCCGCGTACTGCGGGCCGATCGAGCACCAGACGGCACCCTTCTCGCACACGGCGTGCACGCGGCCGCCGGGGGCGAGACCGCCCGCGAGCAGCGGACCCACGACCTGCTCGCGGATGAAGGCGTCGCTCCGACCGGTGTTGAACACGACCGGGATCCCCTCGGCGGCGAGCGCGATGAGGTCCTCGATGATGCTGGGGATCGCGATGGTGCGGGAGACGGGACTGGCGATGGGGCCGTCGACGTCCAGCAGGAGTCCGAGTCGGGGTGCGCTCACGGGTCCATCCTCGCAGCACCGTGGGCCGCGGTGGGCGTCCGCCGCGGGCTCAGTGCTGCGCCTCCCGGATGCGGTCGAGCAGGGCGGCGATGGCCTGGGCGTCGGGCACGTGGCCCTGCCCGGGGACGACGATGTGGTCGGACCCCGGGATCGCCTCGGCCGCCGCGCGGGCAGCCGGGCCCATCCAGTCCGGGGACTCGGTGCCCGAGGCGACGAGCACGGGGACGCCGACCGCTGCGAGCACCCGCTCCGGGATCGCGAGGCCGTTCAGCATGCGGACGTCCCGCGGGAGCACGTGCGCGTCGGCGAGCAGGGCCCGCCACAGTGCCGGCTTCAGGCGGAGGCCGGCGATCTGCCCCATCGGGATGCCGAGCACCTGCGCCAGGAACGAGCGGACGGCGGCACCGCGGCGACCGGCCGACACGTGTTCGTCGAGGGTGTCCGCGAAGACGACGTCCTCGGCGTGCGGGTCGACGCTCGCGCGGTAGGGCGGCTCCCAGAGCAGGGCCCCGTCGAGCGGGACACCGGCCGCGATGCCGTGCAGGACCACGCCCACGCCCACGCAGACCCCGAGGCCGGTGACCGGTCCGTCGACGCTCTCGACGACGGCCCGGAGGTCGTCGGACTCCCGCTCGATCGTCCACGGGTCGGTGTCGCCGCTCGCACCCCGGCCACGACGGTCGTACGTGACCACCCGGTGCCGCTCGGCGAGGACGTCCGAGAGGGCCTGGATGGACGGTGTGCCACGGTGGTCGAAGGCCCCGGCCACGACGACGACGGCAGGACCGCTGCCCACCTCGGTCACCGCGAGCGCGGTGCCGTCGGCAGAGGTGACCGTTCGGTCGACCGGAGCGTTCATGGGGTCCTTCGAGGTGTGTCGACGACGCTGCGTCGGGCCCTCGAGTGGGCCGTGCGGATGTCGGTGGTCCGAGTGTGACAGTTCGCACGTGGTACGTCTCCCCCCGCTTCCAGGGGCAGACGCGGCGCTCGGCCCCTCGACGCGGGTGGTGTCGAGGGCGGTGTCGCGGGCGGTGCGGGTGCCTCGCTAGACGAGCGCGGTGGTGCCCACGGCCTCACGTTCGAGCAGGGAGCGCTTGACGTCGAGCCCCCACGCGAAGCCGCCGAGCGAGCCGTCCGACCGGAGGACCCGGTGGCACGGCACGAACAGCGCCGGGGCGTTCCTGGCGCAGACGCTGGCAGCAGCCCGCACGGCGTCCGGTCGGCCCATCGCCGCCGCGAGCTCGGTGTAGGTGAGGGTCGACCCCGCGGGGATGAGGCGGAGCTGCCGCCAGCCCTCGGTCGAGAGCTCGGTGCCGACCTGACGTACCGGCACGTGCATCGCCGGCTCGATCTCGCCCGCGTAGAAGGCGTCGACGGCCTCGGCGGAGGACACCGTGCCCGTCGACACGTGCGCGGGGCGGTGCTGCGCGGGGATGCGGGCCAGGATGCGGTCGAACGAGTCCGTCCAGCCCGAGGCGAGCACGCGCCCCTGCACGTCTTCGAGCACGGTGAAGGACCCGTCGGGGGTGTGGAGTGTGGAGATCACGGCGTCGGTCATGGGGTGTCCTTCCGGGAGTTGATGTGGGCGGCACGAGCGGCTGCCGTGGCGCGGTCGACGATCGGCCGCCAGCAGTGCATCGTGAGGTAGCTCCGCCAGGGCGCCACCTGCTCCGACCATAGGGAGAGCTCACGCGCCGCACCGGGCAGCCCGAGTTCCTGTGCACCGTTCCGCACGGCGAGGTCGCTGTGGAGGAACACGTCCGGGTGGTGCCGGACCCGGAGCGCGACGTAGTCCGCCGTCCACGGCCCGATGCCCTTGACGGCGAGGAGCCCGCTGCGGAGCTCGTCGAGCGACTGTCCGCCGTGCACGACGAGCGACCCGTCGGCGAGCGCTCCCGCGACCCGGATGATCGTGTCCACGCGGGCGGCCGGCCCACGCAGGACCTCGTGCCCCGACGCCGCGATGACGGCGGCGGACGGGAAGAGCAGTCCGTCCGGGGCGATCGCCGTCGGGACCGGAGCCCCGAGCGCCGCGACCAACCGCGTCTGCGCCGTGCGGGCCGCGGCGACGGACACCTGCTGGCCGATCAGGGTGCGGAACACGATCTCGTGCGCGTCGACCGCACCCGGCAACCGGAGCCCGGGGACACGGGCGACGGCGGGGGCCAGCGCGGGCACGGCCCCGAGGACGGCGTCCACCGCGACCGGGTCGGCGTCGAGGTCGAACAGCGCCCGCACCCGCGCGACGAGCGTCGGCAGGTCGCCGAGGTCCGTCACCCGCACGGTCAGGTCGATGCCGGCCCTGGGGCCGGCCGCGTCGGGGAGGGCGGCCGACGCGCGGAACCAGCCAGGGCCTCCCGGCAGGTCGACGAACCGTTCGTAGGCGGTGACGACACCGGCATCGGAGGTGACCACCCGCTCCAGGCCGGCGAGCGCATGCAGTGCGTGCCAGTCCAGCAGGCCCTGCGCGTCGAACGGCGGGCGCGCCGGCAGGTGCACGTGCAGGCCTCCGTCGGGCGCGGGGAGCTCGCGGCGCCTGGCGCGGAGTTCCGTCGGGGTGAGGGCGAAGACCTCGCGCACCGTGTCGTTGAACTGGCGGACGCTCGTGAAGCCCGCGGCGAAGGCGACGTCGGCGATCGGCAGGTCCGACGAGGTCAGCAGCGTGCGCGCGGTCTGTGCCCGGTGCGCTCGGCTGAGGGCCTTCGGGCCGGCGCCGAGTTCCTCGGTGAGGATGCGGCCGAGCTGTCGTTCCGAGTAGCCGACGCGGGCGGCGAGGCCGGGCACGCCCTCCCGCTCGACGACGCCGTCGAGGACCAGGCGCATCGCGCGGCCGGCGACGTCCTCGCGCAGGTCCCACTCGGGGCTGCCGGGCGTCGCCTCGGGCAGGCAGCGCTTGCACGCGCGGAAGCCCGCGAGGTGCGCGGCGGCACTCGTGCGGTAGAAGGTGACGCCCGTCGACCGCGGTGTGCGCGCGGGGCAGCTCGGCCGGCAGTAGATGCCCGTCGAGTGCACGGCGGTGACGAACTGGCCGTCGAACCGGGCGTCGCGCGACGCGGCGATGCGGTGGCGCTCGGCGTGCAGCGCGTCGGGGTCGGAGGTGGCCATGTCGGTCAGCCTGACACGGGCCACCGTCACACAACTGGCGGGAATCGGACGGGGTGGTGGGGCGTGGGGTTCGCACGGTGCGCGGGTGTTCGCGTGGTGCGAGGTCGGCCACCCCGTGCGGTGCGACGAGCTCGCACGGAGTTGCCGAGCTCGCACGGAGTTGCCGAGCTCGCACGGCTCCGGGCAGTGGCGCGGTGCGAGGTTCTCGTCGAGACACCCCTGTCTGCACGAGACGCCCCCGAGTCGTCGAGACGCCGCCGAAATCCGCGGCGTCTCGACGCGATCGCGGCGTCTCAGCCAGACACCGGCGTCTCACCCGGCGCCGCCCGGGACACCCCTGTCTGCACGGGACACCCCCCGTCTGCACGAGACGCCGGCGTCTCGAGGCGCGCACTACGGACGGGAGGCTCGGCTAGCGTCGTCCGCATGGCTCCCGGTCCCGACGCGGTCACCCCCGCAGTGCTGGGACACGTCACGCAGGTCGAGGTCGCGATGCTCCAGGTCTCCCGACGGCACCGCTACGAGGGACGGCCCGCCGACGGCGCACTGCCCGCGGACGGGGACGAACTGCGCGACCGGGTCGAACTGCGCGCCGGCCTGGGGATCGTGGGCGACCGGTACTTCGCCGCGCGGGCGCACGTGCACGCCTCGGTCACCGTGATCGGGCTCGAAGCGCTCGAGGACGTCGGCCGTGCACTCGGCGTCGAGCTCGACCCGACACGCACCCGGCGGAACCTCTACCTGCGCGGCATCGACGTCGAGGCGCTCCGTGGGGAGCCCTTCTCGCTCGACTCCGGCCACGGCCCCGTGCTGTTCCGCGGGTACCGCTCCGCGAACCCCTGCGCCTGGATGGACCACGAGATCGCGCCGGGCGCCTTCCGGGCGATGCGCGGACGGGGCGGGGTGCGGTGCGACCCGGAGTCCGACGGCGTGCTCAGCCTCGGTCCCGCGGTGCTCCACACGGCCCGCCCCGTGCCGGTTCTCCCTGCGCGCTAGGCGGAGGTGCCGGTGAGCGACGCCTCGATCGCGTCGACGAAGGCCGGCAGGTCGTCCGGCGTGCGCGAAGTGATCAGCGTGCCCTTGGTGTCGTCGACCTGGACCTCCTGGTCGACCCACTCGGCGCCGGCGTTGCGGACGTCGGTCTGCAGCGACGGGTAGGACGTGATCGTCCGGCCCTGCAGGACTCCGGCCTCGACCAGGGTCCAAGGGCCGTGGCAGATCGCGGCGACGGGCTTGCCGGCCTCGGCGAAGCTCGTCACCAGGCGCACGGCGGACTTGTCGAGTCGCAGGTTGTCGGCGTTGATCGTGCCGCCGGGGATGACCAGGGCGTCGAAGTCACCCGCCGAGACGGTCGCGAGGGTGGTGTCGGGGTCGAGCGTCTTGCCCGGGTCCTTGTCACCGACCAGCGTCTGGATGGTGTCGGTCTCCTGGGCTGCGACGGTCACCGAGGCTCCGCGCGCCCGGAGCTGGTCGACCGGGACGACGATCTCGTCCTGCTCCACGCCGTAGTTCGTCGCGATGACGAGGATCTTCTTGCCGTCGAGGGTTGCCATGACTGCTCCTTCCACGAGCCGGGGTCTCCGGCTGCGGGATCCAGCGTCCTCGGCGACGCTGGGCACCGATCCAGTCATGCGCTTCGTGCACGCCGTGTCGCGCCCACGTGGGTCGTCGCGTGGCGAGCCCGCCGTCAGCCGCGGATGCGGAACGCGGTGCCCTCGGGCGTGACCTCCACGCCGTCGAAGCCGTGGACGCGCGGGATCCCGACGGTGACGTCGGCCTCGAGCGTCCCGACCACGACCGTCGTCGCCCCGGAGGCGATCGCCGACTCGACGCCGGCCGGGGCGTCCTCGAACGCCAGGCAGTCCGACGCCGCCAGGCCGAGCAGCTCCGCGCCGCGGAGGTACCCGTCGGGGTGGGGCTTGCCGTTCTCGATGTCCTCCGAGGTCACGACCACGTCCGGCACGGTGACGCCGGCGGCACGCATGCGGTTGAGGGCGAGGTCACGTGGCGCGCTCGTCACCAGCGCCACGGGGACGCCGGCGTCGACGAGCCGACGCAGGAACGCCGCTGCGCCGGGGACCTCGACGATGCCGTGGGTGTTCTCGACCTCGTCCGCGACGAGCTCGTCCGCCAGGCGTCGCTGTTCGGCGGGGTCGAGGTCGGGCAGGAAGTGCGCGACGGTGTCGATCGTCTGGCGCCCGTGCGAGAACGCCAGGATCGTCGACGGTGCGAGGTCGTGCGCAGCGCCGAAGCGGCCCCACGCTCCCTCGACGACCGAGGTGGAGTCCACGAGCGTCCCGTCCATGTCGAAGAGGACCCCGGACGCCACGATGTCGATCACGTGCCCGACCCTACCGGCCGGCACCGCGACGCCGCCCGGCGGCGAGGACCGTCACCAGCGCGACGACCGACACGACCGCAGCGACGCCCCAGACCACCCCCTGCGCCGGGCGCAGGGCGGGGACGACCTGACCGAGCACCATGACCAGCGCCACCGAGCAGCAGAGCATGGAGACGACGATCCGGAGACGCCTCGTGGTACGTGGTACTTCACCCATCACGCAACGGTACCGAAGGCAGCTCGGTCCCCGCAAGGTCCGGTCACCGCGACCGGACGTACCTCGTCAGCAGCAGATCGCCCTCGCCGCGCAGCACGTGGGCCAGGCGCATCCGTCGCAGCTCCGGCGAGGACCCGCGCACGATGCGGGGCCCCTCGCCGCCCTCGAGCGACGGGTCCACCGACAGGCACAGCTCGTCGACGAGGTCCGCCGCCACGAGCGAGCCCAGGAACGACGGCCCGCCCTCGCAGTGGATGCGCCCGAGGCCTCGGGACACCAGAGCATCACGCACGAGCCGGACGTCGACCGAGTCCTCGCCGCACGACACGACGTCGGCCACGGCGGCCAACGCCGACCGCCGGCCCTGGTCGGCCGCCTGGGAGGTCAGCACGAGCGGCCGGACCGGGGCGTCGGTGAACACGGACGACGCGGGGTCGAGCGACAGCGACCCGGTGACGATCGCGAAGACGGGGTGGTCGGGCAGGCCGTGCTCGCGCCGCCAGGTGACGTCGGCGTCATGCAGGCGCATGGGTCCGTAGCCCTCGTCCCGGACGGTGCCGGCAGCGACGAGCACCACGTCGGCGATGCGGCGGAGCAGGTCGAACACCCGCAGGTCGTCTGGACCACCGAGCGACCCGGTGACGCCCTCGGCGGAGGCGGCGCCGTCGAGCGTGCTGACGAAGTTGACCCGGATCCAACCGGCGGCCGACGTGTCGGAGCCGATCCGAGCCTCCAGGCCGACACCGGACCCAGCCGTGGACGGAGCCGCGCCGACCGCCGGAGCCGGCGCCGCGCTGTACAGGGCGACCAGGTCGTCGTCGGACAGGTCCGCGACGGACGGGGGCAGCAGGTTCACGTGTTGTGCCTCGATTCCAGGGGTGCACGCCAACCGAGGGTGGCCTCGACCATGCGCATGGCGTCGACGGACTCGACGACGTCGTGCATCCGCACGATGCGGGCACCGAGCATGGCGCTGACCGTCGCGACGGCCAGCGATCCCGACAACCGTGCGCCGCGGGGCCGGCCGAGGGACTCCCCGACGAAGTCCTTGTTCGAGACGGCCGCGAGCACGGGGTAGCCGAGCGCGACGACCTCGGGCAGCCGCCGGGTGAGCTCCAGCGTGTGCACGGTGTTCTTGTTGAGGTCGTGGCCGGGGTCGACGATGATCCGCGCGTCGGGGACGCCAGCGGCGAGCGCCCGGTCGACGCGTTCGCGCAGGAAGCCGACGACGGATCCGGTCACGTCGTCGTAGACGGGCGGAGTCGGGAGCTGCTGGCGGGGCGGGGCCGTGGAGTGCGTGATGACGATCGTGGCGTCGGAGTCGGCGACCACCTCGGCCATCCGCGGGTCGGACAGCCCCGTCGTGTCGTTGACGACGCTCGCGCCGGCAGCGATCGCGGCGGCCGCGACCTCGGGACGGAAGGTGTCGACGCTGATGACGACGTCGGACTGCTGGGCGAGCTGCTCGACCACGGGCACGACGCGGTCGATCTCGTCCGATGCAGGCAGCTCCGGCCCCGGCGCGAACTTCACGCCGCCGATGTCGACCCAGTCGGCGCCCTGCTCGGCGGCGAGGACCGCGGCCTCGACCGCGCGGTCCAGCGCGAACGTCGCGCCCTTGTCGTGGAAGGAGTCGGGCGTGCGGTTGACGATCGCCATCACCGCGATGCGGTGGTCGAAGTCGATGGTGCGGCGGCCGATGGTGCGGACCGGGTCGCGCAGGTCGGGGACGACCCAGCCGGGTGCTGCGCCGGCCTGGAGGCTCGTGGCGGCCCCGTCCCTCGTCATGCGTCAGCCTCGTGCTGGGGTGCGGCGACGGTGCTCGATCCGGCGAGCCCGTCCGCGGCTCCGGCTCCGGCGCCGCTCCCGGCCCCAATCAGGGCGATGGCCTCGGCGCGGCCGGTCGCCTCGGCCAGCGAGCCGCTCGCGGCGACCGTCACCGTCGTCGAGCCGGTCTGCCGCTCGCCGCGGGTCGTCACGCACTGGTGCTGGGCGTCGAGCACGACGAGGACGCCCTGGGCCTCGAGCCCGTCCTGCACCGCCCGCACGACCTGTTCGCCGAGGCGCTCCTGCAGCTGCGGGCGGGACGCGAGGGCGTCGACGACCCGAGCCAGCGTGCCGAGGCCGATCAGGCGCTCGCCCGGGGCATAGGCCAGGTGCGCGACGCCGAGGAAGGGGAGCATGTGGTGCTCGCAGACGGAGCGGAAGCGGATGTCGCGCACGACGACGAGCTGCCCGCGTTCGTCGGCCTCGGCCGGGACGGTGCCGTCGCGGGCGATCGCAGCGGCGTCCTCGCCCAGGCCGGCGAAGAACTCGGCGTAGGCGTCGGCCACCCGCTGTGGCGTCCGTGCGAGCCCGGGGCGGTCGGGGTCCTCGCCGATCCCGGCGAGGAGCTCGCGCACGGCGGCCTCGATGCGAGCACGGTCCATGCGGTGGTTCACGCAACCCATCAAACACCAGTCCCCCGACGCTGCCAGGTTCCTTTAAACTTCGTCAGTGAGCGCCACGAAGACCACCGAACCGCCCCGGAACCGCGTCGCGTCCGGCCTCGACCGCTTCTTCTCCGTCACGAAGCGCGGATCGACCATCCCCCGTGAGGTCCGCGGCGGCCTCGTCTCCTTCGTCACGATGGCGTACATCGTCATCCTCAACCCGCTGATCCTCGGTGGGTTCAGCGCCGACCAGGCCGCGAAGGACGTCACCGGCGGGTGGCTCGAGAACGCCCAGGTCGCCGCGGCCACCGGGCTCGTCGCCGGCATCATGACGATCGCGATGGGCATGATCGCGAACCTGCCGTTCGGCATCGCGGCCGGGCTCGGGATCAACTCGTTCCTCGCCGTGAGCGTCGTGCACCAGGTCACCTGGGCCGAGGCGATGGGGCTCGTCGTCATCAACGGCGTGATCATCGTCATCCTGGCGTTGACCGGGATCCGGACGATGATCTTCACGGCGGTGCCGGCGCAGCTCAAGGCCGCGATCACCGTCGGCATCGGCCTGTTCATCGCCTTCATCGGGCTGGTCGACTCCGGCTTCGTGCGCTCCTCGGGCCTGGCGTCGCCGCCGCTGCAGCTCGGCGAGGACGGCTCCGTCGGGGCGCTCCCCACGATCGTGTTCCTCATCGGCCTGGTGATCATCGGCACGCTCATGGCCCGCAAGGTCAAGGGCGCCCTGCTCATCGGCATCATCGCGACGACGGTCATCGCGATCATCCTGCAGGCCGTCTTCCACGTGCCGACCTCGGTCGACTCCAAGACCGGCTGGAACCTCAACGCCCCCGGGCTGCCGAGCGCGCTGTTCGCCCTGCCCGACCTGTCGCTCGTCGGCCACTTCGACTTCGGTGCCTTCAGCCGCATCGGCCCGCTCGCCGCGTCGATGCTCGTCTTCACGCTGGTCTTCACGAACTTCTTCGACGCCATGGGCACGATGACCGGGCTGGCGAAGGCCGCCGGGGTCGCGAAGCCCGACGGCACCTTCCCCCGTCTCCGCTCGGCGCTCGTCGTCGAGGGCGCCGGTGCGATCGCCGGCGGTGGCGCCTCGGTCTCGTCGAACACCGTCTTCATCGACTCCGCCGCCGGCATCGGCGAGGGCGCCCGCACGGGCATGGCCTCCGTCGTGACCGGTCTGCTGTTCCTGGCCTCGATGTTCCTGACGCCACTGACGCAGGTCGTCCCGCTCGAGGTCGCAGCCGCCGGGCTCGTCGTCGTCGGTGCGCTCATGGTCGCGCAGGTGAAGGACATCGAGTGGAGCGACTTCGGGTCGGCGCTGCCGGCGTTCCTGACGATCGTCGTGATGCCGCTGACCTACTCGATCGCGAACGGCATCGGCGTGGGCTTCATCAGCTGGGTGCTCATCAAGGCGCTGTCCGGCCGCGGCCGCGAGGTCTCCTGGCTGCTCTACGTCGTCGCCGCTGGCTTCCTGCTGTACTTCGCGCGCGGGCCGCTGGAGTCGGTGCTCGGGGTCGGCTGACGCCGAGCGGCCGGCGTCGATCGGGTTCGCACAACCAGAACCGGCTCGCGCCACGGACTTCCGTGGTGCGAGCCGGTTTCGCTTGTGCGGCATCGGCTGACGCCGAGCGGCCGGACGGGAAGCCCGGGGCTACTCCGGCAGATCGGCCGGCGTCGCCTCGTGGTGGCGCTGGGCGCGCGTGCGCCGGTCCTCCTTCATGCCCGCCTCGAGCAGGTGGCGTCGGCCCCCGGCGAGGTCGTCCCGCGCCGTGCGCTCCAGGTCCTTGGCGAGCGCGTAGTACCCGTCGTCGTAGTCCTCGACGATCTGGAACGTCCACCGGCCCTCGATGACGTTCCGGCCGATCAGCTCCGTGTCGACGCGGTCGGCGAGCTCGGTGTGCCCGGCCTTCCGGAGCTGCTCGACGGCATCGCCGAAGCCGAGGTCCGCCTTGCCCGTCAGGCGGTGGAACCCGTAGAGGTAGCCGCGAGCGTGCTCGAGCACCTCGAGTGCTGCGGAGAGCGCCCCGAGGGCCTCGACGGTCTCCTCGGACACCCCCTCTGGCACCTGGTGGGCGGCGTCTGGTCCCTGTCCGTCGTTCGTCATGCCACCCCGTCTACACGGGCAGTCCCGGAACCGCTCCCGGGATCCGACGGCGGTTGCAGGACCCCCGACCGACGCCTACCATTCGAACACACGTTCGAATGAGGAGGACCCGATGATCGTCGTCGACGCAGCCACCACGGTCTGGTGGACCCAGGGGATGCCGGTGCGCATCGTGTGGCAGGGACGCCGCTGGCGGGTGTCCGACGTGCCGACGCGCCTCACCGTGACCCCGTCCGACCTGCCCACCGCCATCACGCACGCTCCCGAACGGACTGCCGGCTGGCGCTTCCAGGTCACCGCGGAGGACGGCGAGACCCTGGTGGTCGACATCGTGCCGGAGGGTGGCGGGTGGACCGTCGCGCGGACGTGGTCGTGACGGCGATTCGGGGCACCATCGTCATGGAGATCTCCTTCGCGACCTATCCATCTTCTTGATAATGTCATCCACCAAATGGTCAAGTCGATCTCGCGGTTGTCACCGCTGTTCCGTTCCGACGCGCAAGGAGAGATCCTCGCGCGGGTGTTCCTGGACGGCGGGGCGCGATACTCCACGAGCGACCTCGCGCGACTCACCAACGTGCCGTACGCGACGGCGCACCGTGAGGTGCAACGCCTCGTCGAGACCAACCTCGTGATGACCGAGCACGTCGGTCGATCGGTCCTCGTCCGCGCGAACCCCGACGACCCGGCGTTCCTTCCACTCGTGGAACTGCTGCAGCTCAGCTTCGGCCCGACCGTGGTGCTGGGTCGCCTGCTCAGTGGGGTCCCCGACCTGGAAGAGGCGTACGTCTACGGGTCCTGGGCAGCGCGACGACTCGGAGAAGGCGGTTCGCCACCCGGTGACATCGACGTCCTCGTCGTCGGGAGGCCCGATCGCAGCCTCCTGTTCGACACCGCTGATGCCGCCTCGAAGGAGCTGCACCGCGACGTCAGCATCCGTGCGACGTCTCGCGAGACGTGGGAGCGGGCCGATGACCCGTTCCTCAGGACCGTTCGCCAGCGTCCGCTGGTACCGATCACGATGGGAGGGAAGTAGGTGGCACCGAACGTGTGGGCCCTCGGTCGAGCCGAGGTTGAACAGGCACTGCGCAACGGCACACTGACTCGGGTCGACGCATCGCGAGACCTCGCAGAAGCAATGCTCGAACAGGCCAGAGGGGCGTTCTCCGCAGCCGAGATGGTGACCGACGTCAGCGTCGAGAGTGCCTTCAACCTGTTGTACGACGCCGCGCGACTGGCGCTGTCAGCGGTACTGGTCAACCAGGGCTTGAAGACCCGGGGAGAAGGCGCTCACGCGGCGGTCGTCGACCTGGTCATCGCCCAGACCGAACCTCCCCGGCAGGAGGCCCTCCGCGCGGTCAAGTGGATGCGCAGTGTGCGGAACGACACCCAGTACCCGAACCCGGACCGGCCGGTTGCATCACGAGACGACTTCGATGACGCCGTTCGCCATGTCCCGACCGTCATCGAGCGAGCTGGGATGCTCGTCCAGCACATGCCGCCGTTCTGAGACCGTTTCCACGCGTCGATCCACCCCGCTGGCCGATCCAGCTCCGTGAACACGGCGATGCCGACGTCGGTCCCTGAGCCTCGGACGCGCTACCGTCACGACATGACCAGGTGGATCGCCCTGCTGCGCGGGGTGAACGTGAACGGCATCACGATCCGATCTGCCGACCTCCGGACGCTGTTCGAGGAGCGCGGACACACAGATGTCCGCACTGTGCTGGCGTCGGGCAACGTCGTGTTCTCGTCCGCGATGCCCGCGCCCGAACTCAAGGCCGACGTCGAGCAGGCGCTCCGCGACCGCTTCGGGTACGACGCCTGGATCGTGCTCGTCCCGCACGACGCCCTCGCCGCACTCGTCGACACCTTCCCCTTCGAGTCGTCCGCCGACCGACACGACTACGTCCTCTTCGGGTCCGACGACGCCGCACTGGACGACCTGCTTGCCGACCTCGAACTCGACGACACGGTGGAGCGGGTCGCGCGCGGCGACGGTGTCGTCTACTGGTCGTGCCCGAAGGGGTCGAGCACGGACAGCGTTTTCGCGAAGCGGGCCAGCGCCGCACGCTTCAAGCGCACGACGACGACCCGCAACACGAACACCCTGCGCAAGCTCCTCTGACGATCACTTCGTCTCGTTGGGGTGGTGCGTGTGCACCGCGATGACCTGCACGACCCGCGCTTCTTCATCCACGGTGAACCAGATCCGGGCACCCCGCTTGAGTTCGTACTGACGGCGGACCCATTCGCGCCCTGAGTGCACGACGACGCCGAGTTCCCCGCGGAGTGCGTGGCAGGCGAGGTCTTCAGTCAGCGGATCCGTCGTGAGCCGCTCCCACGCGCCGACGACGGCATTGCGCTGCGTCGCCAGGACGTCTCGCCACCCCTGCTCGGCACCACGCGTGGCGAGGACGATCGTGTACTCCGTGGTGCGGACCGGCCGCGCCACGCCGGTTCGGCGCGCGGCCATCGGTCACGGCTTCTCAGCGATGACCGGCGGGTCGAGCAGGTCCGGCTCCGAGGTGTCCCAGCCGGCGGCGATCGCCTCGGCCGAGTTGCGCCAGGCCTGCATCTCCAGCAGCAGCCTGCGGGGCTGCCGGAGCGAGAAGGACCCGCGAGCCACCTCGACGATCTCCGTGGCGAACCGCTGCTGGTCCGCACGGCTCAGCAGCTTCAACCAGGGATACGGGATCGCCAGCCGGTCGTGGAGCGGCAGCGACTCGTTGACGGTGACCGCGGCGATGAGCTGCGCAGCGATGTCGAGGACGGCCTCGTCGTCGTCGGACCGCTCCTTCGTCGTCAGGACGAGCGGAGCACCGTCGCGTCGAGTGACCTCGAGTGGCTCCTGTTCCGCGGCGGCGAACACGTCTTTCGCGTGGCGCGACAGGTCGGACGACTGCACGGAGCGTCGGCGGCGGACGGGGGCGAGGAGCGTCATGACACCACCGTATTCAGAACGTGTTCTGAACACAACTCCCGTAGGGATCTCGCCGACAGCGCGGTTCGCCGCGGTCAGGACTGCGCGGGCTGCCCGTTGCTCGCCATGGTGCCGCCGTCCACGGGCAGGATCGCTCCCGTGATGAACGACGCCTCGTCGCTGGCCAGGAAGAGCACCGCCGCGGCGACCTCCTCCGCACGACCACCACGCCCGAGAGCGATGCGCTCGGCGAACTCCTGCTTGAGGGCCTCGTCCTCGGCCTGCTCCTGGGTCATGTCCGTCCAGATGAGTCCAGGCGCGACCGCGTTCACCCGGACCCCGGCGTGGCCGTTGTCGAGCGCGGCGGCCTTCGTGAAGTTCGACACCCCGCCCTTCGCCGCGTTGTAGGGGCTCATGCGCCAGTCCGCGCCCTCGCCGGACACGGACGAGGTGTTCACGATCGACCCCTTCGTCTCACGGAGGAACGGCAGCGCCGCCCGGGTGCCGTAGAACACGCTCGACAGGTCGGTCTCGATCACGCGGCGCCACTCGTCCGTGGAGATGTCGGTGACGTCGCCGGACGTGAAGGTGCCCGCGTTGTTCACGAGCACGTCGACCCGGTCCCAGCGGTCGATCGCCGCGGCGACGACGGTCTCCCAGTCCTCCGGCGAGGCGACGTCAGCGCGCAGCACGACGACGCGGTCCGTCGGCAGGTCGTCGCCGACCGCCCGGACCTTCTCACCGACGCTGTCCACGAGGACCACCGAGGCCCCCTCGTCGACGAACGCCCTCGCAGTGGCCGCACCGATGCCGGAACCGGCCCCCGTCACGATCGCGACCTTGCCCTCGAACCGCTTGCCCATGGTGGATCCTCTCGTTGCACGTCCGTGCCCGGGAGAGACGCCATCGGCCCGATGGGCACAGCAGACCACCGTGCCCGCACCGGCCTGGACACGCGGCCAGGCGAGCGGACTGCCGGGGCCGCGCCGGGCCTCCAGGCCGGTCCGAGCCGCGCACCGTGGTACGCGACCCGGTCCGGAGAGCCGCTACGCGGTGCTGTCGTCCGAGTCCACTTCGCGTTCGAGCGAGATGGTCGGGATCGACGCCGTGATCACCGAACCGTCGGCGCGGAGCGTGCCCTGGATGTCGCTCGTCGTCGGGGCGTGTCCGGACATCCGCGGCCCGTGGTGCGGGATCGGCACGACGGTCGGGGCGCCGGCCTCGATGTCGTACGGCTGGTTGTGCACCCAGGCCGTGAAGCCGGACCCGGTCTCGACCGTGAACGTCATGCGCTCCTGCTCCAGGTCGACGCGCACGCGTGAGCCGTGCACCGTCAGGCGGTAGGTCAGGCGCTCCCACGACTCGGGCAACCGCGGGTTGAACGACATCTTGCCGCCGTGGTCGCGCATGCCGCCGAAGCCGTTGACGAGCCCGCCCCAGATGCCGCCGGTCGACGCGATGTGCACGCCGTCGGTGGTGTTGCCGTGCAGGTCGGCCAGGTCGACGTAGAGCGCGGTGTGGAAGTACTGCTCGGCGAGCTCGTGGTAGCCGACCTCGGCCGCCATGATCGACTGCACGACGGCGGACAGGGTCGAGTCACCGGTGGTGAGGGCGTCGTAGTAGTCGAAGTCGCGGCGCTTCTCCGCCGGGGTGAACTCGTGGCCCTGCAGGAACAGCGCCAGCACGACGTCGGCCTGCTTGAGCACCTGGAACCGGTAGATCACGAGCGGGTGGTAGTGCAGCAGCAGCGGACGCTTGGACTCAGGGGTCCGCTCGAGGTCCCAGAGTTCCTTGTCGAGGAACTGGGCGTCCTGCGGGTGGATGCCACGGTGCGGGTCGAACGGGATCTCCATCGACTCGGCGGCGTGCTCCCAGTCGACGATCTCGGACTCGTCGAGCCCGGTGCGTCGGACCATGCGGGCGTACTCGCCCGGGTCGTCGACGCTGAGCTGCCGGCACGCGTTGACCGCGAACCACAGGTTCGCCCGGGCCATCACGTTCGTGTACATGTTGTCGTCGACGACGGTCGTGTACTCGTCCGGACCGGTGACGCCGTCGATGTGGAACTTCTGGTCGCCGTTGGAGCGCCAGAAGCCGAGGTCCTCCCACAGGCGAGCGGTCTCGACGAGGATGTCGATCGCACCGCGCTTCAGGAACTCGGTGTCGCCGGAGGCCCGGACGTACTGCATCAGCGCGTGGGCGATGTCCGCGTCGATGTGGTACTGCGCGGTGCCGGCGGCGTAGTACGCGCTGGACTCCTCGCCGTTGATCGTGCGCCACGGGAACAGGGCGCCGTGCTGGTTCAGCTCGCGGGCGCGGGCACGCGCGGAGTCGAGCATGTTGTAGCGGAACCGCAGCGCGTTGCGCGCGACGATCGGTGCCGTGTAGCTGAGGAACGGGAGGACGTAGATCTCCATGTCCCAGAAGTAGTGCCCGCCGTAGCCGGAGCCGGTGACGCCCTTGGCGGCGATGCCGTGGCCGTCGGTGCGGGCGGTCGCCTGCGCGAGCATGTAGAGGTTCCAGCGGACGGCCTGCTGGATCTCCGGCTGCCCGGCGATCTCCACGTCGCTGCGTGCCCAGTAGTCGTCCATCCACGTGCGCTGCTTGGCGAAGGTCTCCTCCACCGTCTCGGCGTGGGCGCGGTCGAGCGTGCGGTCGCAGCGATCGGCGAGTTCGCGCGCCGGCACCCCGCGCGAGGTGTGGTAGACGATGTTCTTGGTCAGGCGGATGGGCTGGCCGGCCTTCGCCTGCACCCGGTAGACGTGCTTGGCGAGGTCGTCCTCGATCGAGGAGGACTCGTCCCAGGCGTTCTCGGTCTCGATCCGGTGCTCGACCCCGACGCAGATCGTCATGCCCGAGCTCTTGGCCTGGTACCCGAGCAGGGAGCGGGTCGCCGTGTTCCGCTTGAGCCGCGGTTCGAGGACGCGCTCGCTGAACGTCTCGGCCTTGCGCGGGTCGAACGCGGACGCCGTCGCGGCCGCTCGCATGCCGGCGTGGTACTCGTCGACGACGTCCTGCCGGTTGAGGATCTGGCTGGACAGCAGGATCGAGGCGTCGTGGTCGAGCATCGTGACCTCGTAGTCGACGACCGCGAGGTGGCGGTCCGTGAACGACACGAGACGGCGCGACCGGATGAGGACCCGCTTGCCGGACGGCGTCGACCACTCGGTCTCACGCAGCAGGTACCCCCCGCGGAAGTCGAGTCGGCGCGTGTGGCGCAGGATGTCGGCCTCGGCGAGGACGAGGGGTTCGTCGTCCACGTACAGCCGGATCACCTTGGCGTCCGGCGCGTTGATGATCGTCTGGCCGGTCTTGGCGAACCCGAAGGCGTCCTCGGCGTGCCGGATCGGCCAGGTCTCGTGGAAGCCGTTGATGTACGAGCCGTACTGCACGCCGCCGCGGCCCTCGTCGAGGTTCCCGCGCAGCCCCAGGTAGCCGTTGCCGACCGCGAAGTTCGTCTCCGCGACGCCCTGCTGGTCCGGGGTGTACTCGGTCTCGACGAGCGCCCACTCGTCGACCGGGTACCGGACGCGGTCGAGGGGGTCCGAGGTGATGGGGTTCATGCTGCTCCGTGGGAGACGAGGTGGTCAGGGACGGCCTGGAGGCGCGGATCGCGCCGGGTGGTCCGCCTACGTCGTCGGGACGGCCGGCTCGGCCGGCTCGGCCGGCCCGGCAGGCTCGGGCAGCTCGGCGATGAGGTCGGCGAGGTCCGTCACGACGACGTCCGCACCGTTCTGCCGCAGGGCGTCGGCGCCCGCGCCGCGGTCGACGCCGACGACCAGGCCGAAGGAGCCGTTCCGGCCGGCGGCCACCCCGCTCGTGGCGTCCTCGACCACGACGCACTCGGCGGCAGTCAGGCCGAAGCGGCTGGCGGCGTCGAGGTAGGTGTCCGGGGCGGGCTTGCCGGCCAGGCCGTCCTCCCGCGCGACCAGGCCGTCGATGACGACCGGGAAGCGCTCGAGGATGCCGGCGGTCCGGAGCACCGACTTGGCGTTGGCGGAGCTCGACACCACCGCGACGGACAGACCGGCGTCGATGGCAGCGACGAGGAAGCGCAGCGATCCCGGGTATGGCTCCACACCGTGCTCGGTCAGCTCGGCGGTGAACTCCGCGTTCTTCCGGTTGCCGAGCCCGCAGACGGTGTCCTGGTCGGGGGCGTCGTCCGGGGTGCCCTGCGGCAGCTCGATGCCACGGGCGTCGAGCAGCGAGCGGACGCCGTCGTAGCGCGGCTTGCCGTCGATGTACGCGAAGTAGTCCTGCTCCGTGTACGGCGCGACGCCGTGCGCGGCGAGGTACGGCGTGAACAGGCGGCTCCAGGCGCGCATGTGCACGTCGGCCGTTGGCGTGAGGACGCCGTCGAGGTCGAAGAGGAGCGCCCGCGCATCGGCGAGGCGCACGGGGGCGGACCGGTCTGACGACGTCATGGACACACCTTCCAGGGAGTCGTGTCGAACGAGTGGTGCGCCCGAGTCTAGGACCGCTCCACGACCCACGCTGCACTCCGCACCACCCCTGTGGAGAGAGTTCACCGACGGTGGAGGACGTGTCCGTGACTGTGAGGACGCGCAGAGGACGACCGGTTCGCTCGTCGTGACGAAGGGCACGCTCTCGAAGGACGTCGGCGGGGCGCTCTGGGCACCGCTCCTGCTGGCGCTGCTGCTCACGCTGCTGACGGCGGGGTCGTACGCGGAGCTCGTGACGAAGTACCCGAAGGCCGGTGGCGCCGCGATCTTCGCCGAGCGCGCCTACAAGGTGCCGATGGTGTCATTCCTCGTGGGCTTCTGCATGCTCGCCGCCGGGGTCACGAGTGCCGCGGGTCTGTCGCTCGCCTTCGCCGGGGACTACCTGGGTACGTTCGTCGACCTGCCGCCGGTGCCGACCGCCATCGTGTTCCTGGCGCTCGTCGCCTGCCTGAACGCCCGCGGGATCTCGGACTCGCTGAAGAGCAACGTCGTCATGACGGTCATCGAGGTCTCCGGCCTGGTGATCGTCATCGTCGCGGTCGCCGTCATGCTGGGCGGCTGAGGCGGTGACGTCTCGCGCATCGGGGAGTTCCCGTCCGAAACGAACCCGGCGCTCGCCACGCTGAGCGCCGCGATCGTCGCCTACTACTCGTTCGTCGGCTTCGAGACCTCCGCCAACGTCGCGGAGGAGGTCCGCGAGCCCCGCAAGGTCTACCCGAGGGCCCTGTTCGGCGCCCTCGCCACCGCCGGCGTCGTCTACGTGCTCGTCGGCCTGGCGAGTGCCATCGCCCTGCCCTCCTCGGAGCTGCAGAAGTCGTCCGGCCCGCTGCTCCAGGTCGTCGCGGCCACGGGCGTGCCGATCCCGGACTGGGTCTTCAGCCTCATCGCCCTCGTCGCCGTCGCGAACGGCGCACTCCTGACGATGATCATGGCGAGCCGTGTGACCTACGGCATGGCCGAGCAGCGCCTGCTGCCGACCGTGCTCGGCAGGGTCCTGCCGAACCGGAAGACGCCCTGGACGGCCATCGTCGCGACGACCGTCGTGGCGATGCTGCTGACGCTCGTCGGCGACGTCGGCACCCTCGCCGAGACCGTCGTGCTGCTGCTGCTCTTCGTGTTCATCAGCACCAACGTCGCCGTGCTCGTCTTGCGCCGCGACCGCGTGGAGCACGACCACTTCCGGGTGTGGACCTTCGTCCCCGTGCTCGGCGTCGCGTCCTGCGTGCTGCTCCTCACCCAGCAGAGCGGGCAGGTGTGGCTGTACGCGGCGATGCTGCTCGCGGTCGGCGTCGTGCTGTACCTCGTTGCGCGCCTCAGTGGAGGCCGGACGCGCGGAGGCCCTCGACCCACCGCGTGACGGCGGTGGCGATCTCGTCGCGGGCCTGGGCGAGCGGGATCGTCGCGGTGCCGTCGCCCGGCTGGGCGCCGTACGCGCCGAAGTCCGCGTGGTTGGCGCCCTGCACTTCGGTCATCGTGGCGCTCGCCGGCAGTCGGTCGCGGGCAGCGTCGACCTTGGCCGGCGTCGAGAGCCCGTCGCGGGACCCGGAGATGCTCAGGACGTCGAGGTCCGACCCGGACAGGTCGTTCGCGCAGTAGCTGCCGAACAGCAGCAGGCCGGCGACCTCGGGGCCGTCCGCGAGCTGGCATGCCCGGACACCACCGAGGGAGTGTCCGCCGACGGCCCAGGTGTGGACGGTCGGCACGTGGGCCTCGAACGTGGCGAGCGGTCGCGGGTCGAAGAAGGCCAGGTTGAGCGTCGGCTTCGTGATGACGACCGTGGTGCCGGCGGCGACGACCTGCCGGAACGAGGCCATGTAGGCGTACGCGTCGACCTTCGCACCGGGGATGAACACCACGCCGACGCCGTTCGCGCCGCTGGTCGGGGTCATCACCACGGCGTCACCGGCGTCCCGGACGGCGACGCGGTCGTCGCGCCAGACCTGCAGCGCGGCGGGGCGGGTGCCCTGCATGACGATGTTCGCCCACACGAGGAAGACCACGACGAGGACGAGCACCACGGCGACGACCCAGGCGGCCCATCGGCGGACTCGGTGTGGTCGGTGTGCTCGGCTCATCCTGCGTCCTCGGTCCGGTGTGCGGTGATCGTGAAGGGCCCGTCGTCCGAGGCCGCCCGGACGACGACGTCGTCCCACCCGGCGGACACGACGTCGGCGGCGAGTGCGTCGTCGGTCCGCTGCACCGTCACCGCGAGCACCCCGCCCGGACGGACGGCCACGAGGGCACGGCGGAGCACCCCGCGGAGCTCCGCCCGCCGCACGTGGCGGAGCAGCCCGGTCGCGAACACGGCGTCGAACGGTCCGCCGAAGACCCCGGTCCGGACGTCGAGCACCCGCGCACCGTGGCCGTCGGCGCGGAGCTCGTCGACGAAGGACCTGGCCCCGTCGGTGCGCTCGACACGGAACCCGGCGGCCTCGAGGGCCAGGGCGTCCCGCCCGGCACCCGAGCCGAGTTCGAGCACGTGGGAACCCGGGTGGACCAGCTCGGTCAGCACGTCGACCAGCCTGGAGGCGCGTGGGGCCTCCGACAGGCCCGCCAGCGCCCGGCGCATCACCGCCTCGTGCCGCCCGTCGGGCAGGGCGTCACCGGCCACGGCGGACTCCGTGAAACCGAGCCGTGCGTACGTCCGTCGGGCACGGGCGTTGTCGGGCATCACCGCGAGCTCGAGCACGTCGGCCCCGGTCTCGACGGCCCATCGGGCAACGGCGTCGATGAGGGCGTCCGCGACACCGCGGCCACGCGCGGCGGGGTCGACCCACATCGAGATCAGTTCGGCGCGGTCGCCCTCCCCGGAGACCCCGCTGGCCATGCCGACGGCGTGCTCACCGTCGTACGCGACCAGGTCGAGCGCACCCGGGATCGACAACCGGGTACGCCAGCGGCTCTCTGGCGCATCTGCCCAGTCGACGAGCCGCGAGCCGAAGGCCTCGGGGGCGTCCGCGAGCGCCGCCAGCCGCACCGGCCGCCACTGCTGCCAGTCGTCGGCGGTCATGGCCCGCAGCACGATCGTCACGCTCCGACGCTAGCGCTCCCCGCCTAGGACCGGCAGGACGCCGCACTTCCGATCGCGCGGTGACGGATCCGGTCGTCAACCCTCGCATCCGGCGAACCAGATCCGTCACCGCTCGTTGCGAAGATGCCCGGGGTCACGGAGCCGTGGAGCGCCGGGCCGACGGCGACGCTGCGGGGAGGGCGAGCCTCCCGTCCGCACGCTGCTCGCAGCCCGTGGACCGCGGAACGGCCGTCAGGCCCGCAGGCGCGACGAGGACAACGGGTACCGCCGATCCAGCCACGGGTCGAGCACGACCATCATCAGGAAGCGGGACAGCAGCGTCCCGCCGGCCCAGTACGCCGGGATGACGAAGACGAGCAGCCCGGGGACCGCGCGCGCGGACAGGGCACCGATCACCGCGAAGGTCACGAGGAGTCCGACACCGAGGTAGAGGTACCGCCATCCGCGTGTGTACGAGTCCCGCCGGGCCTGCTCCGCCAGCGTGCGTTCGTCGAGCCCGCGGACCCCGACGTCGACCTGCTCAGCGGGGTCCGCGGTGAAGAGCTCACGGACGGGGACGCCGAGTGCCCGCGCGATCTGGGAGACGGTCTCGAGGCTGCCGTCCGCACCGCTCTCGAGTCGTTGCACAGTCCGTGCGGTGACACCGCTCTCCTCGGCCAGGCGTTCCTGGGTCCATCCCCGGTGCCGTCGTAGTTCCGCGATCCGCATGTCGTTCATGTCGGCAACCCTAGGGAGCAGGCGGCGCGACGCACCACGACAGGGACCCGACACCTGCCCGACACGGACTCGACAGGACCCCGACAGCAACATGACGACTGCCCGACACGACGACGGTACGGGCGGCCACTGCTGCCAGTCGCCGGCGGTCACGGCCCGCAGCGTGATCGTCACGCTCCGACGCCAGCGCTCCCCGCCCAGCACCGGCAGGACGCCGCACTTCCGATTGCGCGGTGACGGATCCGGTCGGCAACCCCCGCGTCCGGCGAACCAGATCCGTCAGACGCCATCGCGAACATGCCCGCTCCCCAGCCGCCGGGGGCCGGGTACCGGCGCCGGAGCCTCGGAGCGCCGGTCCGACGGCCACGCTGCAGAGGAGGGCGAGCCTCCCGTGCGCCGGCACGACGACGGCCCGACGTCCCCGGCCTGCAGCCGGGGCCCGTCGGGCCGATCGTGGTGGGGTGGGTCAGGCCGTGATGGCCGCGCGGATCTCCGCGGCGGCGGCACCGACGTCCGACGCGCTGTAGATCGCGCTGCCGGCGACGGCCACGCGTGCGCCGGCCTCCTGCACGGAGGCGACGGACGAGGCGTTCACGCCACCGGCGACCGAGAACGGCACGCCGGACTCCTTGCCGGCGTCGAGGAGCTTCGAGAAGGTGAAGCCCTCCTCTGCCTGCTCGTCGAGACCGGCGTGCATCTCGACGAACTCGGCGCCCATCTCGGTGACCTCGCGGGCCCGGGCGGCCTTGTCGGAGACGCCGATCAGGTCGACGACGATGCCCTTGCCGTGGGCCTTGGCGGCCTTGACGGCACCGGCGATGGTGCTGTCGCCGGCGACACCGAGCACGGTGACCAGGTCGGCGCCGGCAGAGAAGGCGATGTCGGCCTCGAGCTCGCCGGCGTCCATCGTCTTGAGGTCCGCGAACACGATCTTGTCCGGGTGGGCTTCCTTGATCGCGGTGACGGCGGAGAGGCCGGCGGCCTTGATCAGCGGCGTGCCGAGCTCGATGATGTCGACGTGCGGCGCGGCCGCGGCGGCGAGCTCGAGGGCCTTCTCGGTGGTCAGGGTGTCCATGGCGAACTGGAGCTGCATGAGTGTGCCTTTCAGTGGTTCATTCGATGTTGGCGTGACGGGGCCAGAGGTCGTCGGCGGACTGCCCGCCCCTGACCCACAGGGTGTGGAAGAGCGCGTCGCCGAGCAGGGCGACACCCTGCTCGAACAGACCGCCGGCGTACTGCGCGGACGCGGTGCCGGAACGGTCGGTCTTGGTGGCGGCGGGGAGCACGAGCGTGACCGCGGCCAGCTCGGCGAGGGGCGACTCCGCCGTGGTGGAGACCGCGATGACCGACGCCCCGACCTCGACGGCCTTCTCGCCCGCTGCGACGATCCCCGAGGTGGTGCCAGAACCGCTCGCGACCAGGAGCACGTCGCCCGGTCGGATCGCCGGGGTCGTGACCTCGCCGACGACGTGCACGTCGAGCCCGAGGTGCATCAGCCGCATGGCGGTCATCCGGAGCGCGAGCCCGGACCGCCCGGCACCGTGGACGAAGACACGGTCGGCGCCCTCGACCAGGTCGACGGCCTGCGCGAAGGGCGCGGGGTCGGCCGATCGGAGTGCCGCGGCCAGGTCGTCGAGCTCGCGGACGACCAGGTCGAGCGCGTCGGGGACGGTCGGTTGTGCCATGCGACCCACACTGGCCCTCCGCCCCTGGACGGACCGCTACCCGACACGGCGGGGGACCCACCCGATCGGGTAGCCCCACCCACACGGATGGGAGACCCGCGTAGGTTCGGTGCGTGGACGACACAGCAGACACCGCCCTGGAGGCCCGGGTCGACCCCGGCGGACGGCTGGCAGCCGCGGAGCACGCCAGGACCGTCGCCGAGCAGGCCGACCGCCACGCGCTCACGCTGGAGTCGGTGCTCGCGGTGCTCCGGTCGTCGCGGGTCGGCGACGCCGCGGCTCGGGCCGAGGCCGTCGAGATCGCCTCGGCCGCCCTCGTCGAGCTGCGCACCGCGACCGACCTACAGCGCGGCGCACTGCTCGAACCGGTGGCCGGGGCGTTCTCGCGGCTCCGTGCCGACCTCCGTCCGCTCGTGCGCTTCGGCGACCTCGACGTGCAGTTCGTCGAGCCGCCGGCCACCGGTCGCGCCCTGCCCGGCGACGTCGCGCACGCGGCCAGGGCGATCGTGCGGACGGCGGTCCTCGCGCTCGCCGACGAGGGACGGGCGCAGCGGGTCCGCATCCAGTGGGACTGCGACGGCCGGAACCTGCTCATGCAGCTCCGCGACGACGGCGCCGGCACGCTCGACACCCACGACGACGCGATGCGGCCGATCGCCGAACGGGTCGCGGCCCTGGACGGACGACTCCGGGTGGACTCGACGCCCGCGTGGGGTTCCGTCCTCGACATCTCGCTCCCCCTCGACCCGCCGGCCGGGCAGGTCGACGTGGCCGACGACGCCGACCTGACCCCGCGGGAGCGCGACGTGCTCCGGCTCGTCGTGACCGGCGTCGGCAACCGGGAGATCGCCGACGGGCTCGGCATCAGCGTCAACACGGTGAAGTACCACGTGGCGAACCTGCTCCGGAAGCACGGCGCCCGCACCCGCGCCGAACTCGCCGCCGCGGCCGGCCTCAGGGCGTGAAGCGGTAGCCCATGCCCGACTCGGTGACCAGGTACCGCGGGTGTGCGGGGTCTGGCTCGAGCTTCCGCCGCAGCTGCGCCATGTAGAGCCGCAGGTAGCCGGAGTCGTTGCCGTGCGTCGGGCCCCAGACCTCGGTCAGGAGCATCTCGCGAGTCATCAGCCGGTCGGGGTTCGTGACCAGGACCTCGAGCAGCCGCCACTCGGTCGGGGTCAGGCGGATCGCGGGCCCCTCGGTGGACGTGACCTGCTTCGCGACGAGGTCCACGAGCAGCGGGCCGATCGCGATCGACGGGGTCTCCTCGGACGCGACGACCCGCCGCCGACCGAGTGCCCGGAGCCGTGCGAGCAGCTCGTCCATCTGGAACGGCTTCGTCACGTAGTCGTCCGCGCCGGCGTCGAGCGCGTCGACCTTGTCCGCCGAGTCCGTCCGCCCCGACAGCACCAGCACGGGCACCTGCGTCCACGCACGGAGGCCCTGTAGCACGCCGATGCCGTCGAGCCTGGGCATCCCGAGGTCGAGCATCACGATGTCCGGGCGCTCGGTGATCACCGCGTCGATGGCGGCGCGGCCGTCCCGGGCGGTGACGACGTCGTACCCGCGGGCGGACAGCGTCACGCCGAGCGCCCGGACGAGCTGCGGGTCGTCGTCCGCGATCAGGACCTTCATCGGGCTTCCACTCCCAGGTGTCCGGCGATCGGCAGCCGCACCACCATGGTCAGTCCGCCGCCGGGGGTGTCGTCGACCTCGATGGTGCCGCCCATCCCCTCGGTGAAGCCCCGCGCCAGTGCCAGTCCGAGCCCCAGCCCGGTGTCGTTGTCGGTGTCGCCGAGCCGCTGGAAGGGCTGGAACACGTCGTTCCGCTGCACCTCGGGGATGCCCGGCCCGTGGTCCGTGACGCGGAGCTCGACCCCGCCGCCGAAGGCACTCGCCGCCACCCGGACGCTCGTGCCCTCGGGGCTGTAGCGGACGGCGTTCGCGAGCAGGTTCACGATGACGCGCTGCAGCAGCACGGGGTCGGCCAGCACCTGGGGCAGGTCCACCGGCAGGTCGAGGTCGACGTCGTCCGGCCCGAGCTCCAGCTCGTCGAGGGCCGGCGCCACCACGGTCTCGAGCGGCAGCGGCACGGGTGTGACCGCGAGCACCCCCGCCTGCACGCGCGAGACGTCGAGCAGGTCGCCCAACAGCACCGCGAGCTGACCGAGGCTCTCGTCGGCGGTGGCGAGCAGGGCCTCCCGGTCGGTCTCGGACAGACGGATGTCGCTGGCACGGAGGGTCTGCACGGCGGCCGAGGCGGCCGCGATCGGCCGCCGCACGTCGTGGCCGACGGCCGCGAGGATGGCGCTCCGCACCCGGTCCGCCGCCGCGATCCGCTCGGCGTCCACCGCGGTGCGGGTGAGCGCGCGGTGCTCCAGGGCGGCGTCGATCTGCTGCTCCACGACCCGCAGCAGTCGGCGCTGGGTCGGGTCGTCGGGTGCGCCGGCGAACTCCAGGACCGCTCCGGACGGGAGGCTCGTGGTGGCGTCCGGTGCGTCGTCGAACGCCCCGGACGTGGCCGGCACCGCGTCCCCCTGCCGGACGCGTAGCCCGGTGAAGCCGAAGGCCTCGCGGGTGCGGTCGACGAGGGCCTGCAGGGCGTCGTCGCCGCGCAGGACGCTGCCGGCGATCCCGACCAGGAGCCCGGACTCCGCCGCGGCCCGACGAGCCGTGCGGGAGCGGCGCGCGGACCGGTCGACCACGAAGCTGACGAGCACGGCGCTGATGACGTACATCACCAGGGCGACGAGGTGCCACGGCTGCTGCACGGTGACCTGGTGCAGCGGTTGGACGAAGAAGAAGTCGAGGCTGAGCCCCGACAGCACGGCCGCGAACACCGCCGGCAGCATCCCGCCGACCAGGGCCACGACGAGGACGAGCAGCTGGTACGCCAGGACGTCGACCGTGATCGAGTCGGGGTCGTCGGTGAGGCTGAGCGCCCAGGTGAGCAGCGGCCCCGCGACGAGGGCGAGCACGAACGCGGCGACCACGCGGCCCCGGGACAGGCTGCCGCCGAGCTTCGGCAGGGCGATCCCGCCGCCGGCCCGCTCGTGCGTGACGACGTGCACGTCGATGTCGCCGGACTCCTGGATCACCGTGTTGCCGATGCCCGGGCCGGTGACGGCCGCGGTCGCACGGCTCCGACGGCTGATCCCGATGACGATCTGCGTGGCGTCGATCGACCGGGCGAACCGGACGAGCGTCGAGGGCACGTCGTCGCCGACCACCTGGTGGTAGGTCCCGCCGAGCTGTTCGAGCAGTGCCCGCTGCTTGCCGAGCGCGCCGGGGTGACGCTCCCGCAGCCCGTCGTTCGTCGTGACGTGCACGGCCGCGAGCTCCCCGCCGGCCGACCTGGCCGCGATCCGGGCCCCGCGGCGCAGGAGGGTCTCGCCCTCGGGCCCGCCGGTGAGGGCGACGAGCACGCGCTCGCGGGCCTCCCACCGGTGGTCGATGCCGTGTTCGGCGCGGTAGCGCTTGAGCGCGTCGTCGACCTCGTCGGCCAGCCAGAGCAGGGCGATCTCGCGCAGGGCGGTGAGGTTGCCGAGGCGGAAGTAGTTCGACAGCGCGGCGTCGATCCGGGCGGCCGGGTAGACCAGCCCGTCGGACAGCCGCTCGCGGAGGGCTTGCGGCGACAGGTCGACGACCTCGATCTGGTCGGCGGCGCGGACCACGGCGTCCGGGACGGTCTCCCGCTGGACGGTGCCGGTGATCTCGCGCACGACGTCGCCGAGGGACTGCATGTGCTGGATGTTGACCGTCGAGATGACGTCGATCCCCGCGGCGAGCAGGGCCTCGACGTCCTGCCAGCGCTTCTCGTGCGGGCCGCCGGGGGCGTTCGTGTGGGCGAGCTCGTCGACCAGGGCCACGTCGGGCCGGCGTGCGACGACGGCCGCGAGGTCGAGGTCGTCGAGCTCGACGCCACGGTGCTGTTCGGTGCGGCGGGGCACGACCTCGAGCCCGTCGACGAGCGCTGCGGTGGCGGCGCGGCCGTGGGTCTCGACGACGGCGACGACCACGTCACGGCCCTCGGCACGCAGGCGGCGCCCCTCTTCCAGCATCGTGAAGGTCTTGCCGACGCCGGGTGCGGCACCGAGCAGGACCCGCAGCTTCCCTCGCTTCACGTGCTCATCCTCTCGCGTGCTGGTGGTGGCGTGCGGCGCGCCCTGGCGTCGCACCACCGAATCCCGCTCGCGCCGCCGACTTCGGCGGTTCGGGACGACTTCGGTGGTGCGGCGCCGACTGACACCGCGGACGGGCAGGTCGGGTCAGGGCAGGTCGGGTCAGAGCAAGCCGGGTCAGGACAGCTTCGCCAGGGCCAGGTTGAGCTCCAGGACGTTGACCGCGGGGGCGCCGAGGACGCCGAGCTGGCGAGACTCGGTGTGCGCGGCGACCAGGGCGCGGACCCGCGACTCGGACAGCCCGCGGGCCTCGGCCACCCGGGCGACCTGCTGGCGGGCGTACTCGGGGCTGACGTCCGGGTCGAGGCCGGAGCCCGACGCCGTCACCGCGTCCGCGGGCACGTCGGCGGCTGCGACCCCGTCGGCCTTCGCGACCGCGGCGCGACGCTCGTCGATGGCCTTGGTCAGGTCGGGGTTGCTCGGCCCGAGGTTCGAGCCGGACGAGGCGCCGGCGTCGTACCCGTCCTCGCCAGCGGCCGACGGACGGGTCTGGAACCAGCGGTCGGCCTGCTTGCCGCTGACCGCCTGCCCGATGAGCGAGGAGCCGACGACCGTGCCGGAGGCGTCGGTGACCATCGAGCCGTTGGCCTGGTCGTGGAAGGCGACCTGCCCGACGCCGAACACCGCGAGCGGGTAGGCGACGCCGAGCACGACGGTGGCGAGGACGGTGAGGCGGACGGCCACACCGAGCGAACGGACGGAACTACGTGGTGATGCCATGGTTTTCAGAACCCCGGGATGAGACCGACGACGAGGTCGATCAGCTTGATGCCGATGAAGGGGACGATGACGCCGCCGAGCCCGTAGACGAGCAGGTTGCGGCCGAGGATCGACGACGCCGAGGCTGCGCGGTACTTGACGCCACGCAGGGACAGCGGGATGAGCGCCACGATGACGAGCGCGTTGAAGATGATCGCCGACAGGATCGCCGACGCCGGGCTGTGCAGGCCCATGATGTTGAGCGCCGCCAACCCCGGGAACACGGCCTGGAACATCGCCGGGATGATCGCGAAGTACTTCGCGACGTCGTTGGCGATCGAGAACGTGGTCAGTGCCCCGCGGGTGATGAGCAGCTGCTTGCCGATCCGGACGACGTCGATGAGCTTCGTCGGGTCCGAGTCGAGGTCGACCATGTTGCCGGCCTCCTTCGCCGCGGTCGTCCCGGTGTTCATCGCGACGCCGACGTCCGCCTGCGCCAGGGCGGGGGCGTCGTTCGTGCCGTCGCCCGTCATCGCGACGAGGTTGCCGCCCTCCTGCTCCCGGCGGATGAGCGCGAGCTTGTCCTCCGGGGTGGCCTCGGCGAGGTAGTCGTCGACCCCGGCCTCGGCGGCGATCGCCTTCGCGGTGCGGGGGTTGTCGCCGGTGATCATCACCGTGCGGATGCCCATCGACCGCAGCTCGCCGAAGCGCTCCGCCAGGCCGTCCTTCACGACGTCCTTGAGGTGCACGACGCCGAGCAACGTGACCGCGCCCGAGGCCGAGCGGCGACCGACCACGAGCGGGGTGCCGCCCTGGTCGGAGATCTCCGCGACCGTGGCGTCGACCGCGGCCACCAAACCTGCATCGGAGGTGTCAGCCCACGACAGCACAGCGGCCGCGGCGCCCTTGCGCACCGAGGAGCCGTCGGGCAGGTCGACGCCGGACATGCGCGTCTGGGCGGTGAACGGCACCTCGACCCCGCCGTCGGGCAGGGGCGTGGTGATGCCGGCAGCACTCGCCAGGTCCACGATCGACCGACCCTCGGGCGTTCCGTCGGCAGCACTCGACAGCGCGGCGGCCGCCATCAGCTCGGCCTCGGTCACACCGGGCACGGGCACCACGCGGGAGGCCCGGCGGTTGCCGTACGTGATCGTGCCGGTCTTGTCGAGGAGCAGCGTGGTGATGTCACCGGCGGCCTCGACCGCACGGCCCGACATCGCGAGCACGTTGTGCTGCACGAGCCGGTCCATGCCGGCGATGCCGATCGCGGAGAGCAGGGCGCCGATGGTGGTCGGGATGAGGCAGACGAGCAGGGCGATGAGCACCGTGATGCTGACCGTCGCTCCGACCATGCCCGCGATGGGCTGCATCGTCAGGCAGACGATCACGAAGACGATCGACAGCGACGCGAGCAGGATGTTCAGCGCGATCTCGTTCGGCGTCTTCTGCCGGGCAGCGCCTTCCACGAGCCGGATCATCCGGTCGATGAAGGTCTCACCCGGGGTCGAGGTGATGCGCACCACGACGCGGTCCGACAGCACCCGGGTCCCGCCCGTGACGGCGCTGCGGTCACCACCGGACTCGCGGATCACCGGCGCGGACTCGCCCGTGACGGCGGACTCGTCGACCGAGGCGATGCCGTCGATCACGTCGCCGTCACCCGGCACCACCTCCCCGGCGACCACCACGACGACGTCGCCCTTCGCCAGGTCGACGGACGCCACGTCCTCGGTGGTGTTCGCGACGGCTGCCGGGTCGGCGGCCGAGTAGTCGACCACCCGCCGGGCGCTCGTGGTCGAGCGGGTCTTCCGCAGGGTGTCGGCCTGGGCCTTGCCCCGGCCCTCCGCGACGGACTCCGCCAGGTTGGCGAACACGACGGTCAGCCACAGCCAGATCGCGATCGCGATGGTGAAGGAGGACGGGACGGGCGCGGCGGAGTCCGCCGAGCCTCCAGACCGGGTGAAGGGCTCGACGACGGCGGTGACCGTCGTCAGGGCCGCGCCCACCTCCACGATGAACATGACGGGGTTCTTCCACATGAGCCGCGGGTCGAGCTTGCGGAACGCGCCCGGGAGGCCCGCCACCAGTTGACGGGGCCCGAAGGCGGACGAGCGGGTGGCCGGCCGGGAGGCCGTGGTCACCTCCGGTTCGGAGGTTTGGATGGTCATCGAACCAGTCCTTCTGCGAGGGGTCCCAGTGCGAGCACCGGGAAGTACGTGAGTGCGGTGACGATGACGGCGACGCCACCGAGCAGGCCGATGAACAGCGGCCGGTGGGTGGGCAGCGTCCCGACCGTGGCGGGGACCTTGTCCTGCTTGGCCAGCGACCCGGCGAGCGCCAGGACGAAGACCATCGGCACGAAGCGACCGAGCAGCATCGCGACGCCGAGCGCGGAGTTCATCCACGTGGTGTTCGCCGTCAGGCCGCCGAAGGCCGAGCCGTTGTTGTTGCCGGCGCTGGTGAAGGCGTAGAGCAGCTCGGACAGGCCGTGGTTGCCAGGGTTGAAGACCGACGTGCCGAGGACCTGCTCGCGGACGCCGGGGATGACGAGCGAGAGCGCCGTCCCGAGCAGCACCACGGTCGGGGTGACCAGGATGTAGAGCGCGGCGAAGGTCATCTCCTTGGCGCGGATCTTCTTGCCGAGGTACTCCGGCGTGCGGCCGACGAGCAGGCCGCCGATGAAGACCGTGATCACGGCGAGGACGAGCATGCCGTAGAGGCCGGACCCGACGCCGCCGGGGGTGACCTCGCCGAGCATCATGTTCAGCATCGCCATCATCCCGCCGAGCGGGGTGAAGCTGTCGAACATCGCGTTCACGGCACCCGTCGAGGTGGCGGTCGACGTCGTGCCGAACAGCGTGGAACCGAGGATGCCGAAGCGGACCTCCTTGCCCTCCATCGCGGCACCGGCAGCGTGGGTGGCCGTGCCGCCGCCGGCGAGCTCGGCGATCGACATCGCCGACAGGGACACGAGGAAGATCGCGCCCATCACGGCGAGGATCGCGTAGCCCTGGCGGTTGTCCCCGACCATCCGGCCGAAGGCCCGCGGCAGGGAGAACGGGATGACGAGCATGAGGAAGACCTCGAGGAGGTTCGTCCACGCCTGCGGGTTCTCGAACGGGTGTGCCGAGTTCGCGTTGAAGTAGCCGCCGCCGTTCGTCCCGAGGAGCTTGATGGCCTCCTGCGACGCGACGAAGCCGTCCGGGATGTGCTGCGTGCCGCCGGTCAGCGTCGTGACGTCGGTGCCGGCGCCCCAGGACTGGATGACACCGCCCGCGACCAGGACGAGTGCGAACACGAAGGACAGCGGCAGGAGCAGCCGGCCCGTGCCGCGCACGACGTCGACCCACACGTTGCCGAGCGTCCCGGTGTTGCGCCGGGCGAACCCGCGCACCAGGGCGATGGCGACCGCGAGGCCGACCGCTGCCGACAGGAAGTTCTGCACGGCGAGGCCGGCCATCTGCACGGAGTACCCGAGGGTGACCTCCGGCGAGTAGGACTGCCAGTTCGTGTTCGAGACGAACGACGCCGCCGTGTTGAACGCGAGCGACGGGCCCACGCCCGGCAGCCCGAGGTCGCCCGGCAGGACGACCTGGATGCGCTGCAGCAGGTAGACGAGCAGCACGCCGACGACACTGAAGAGCAGCACGCCGCGCAGGTACGCGGGCCAGGACTGCTCGGCGTCGGGCTCGACGCCGATGAGCCGGTAGACGACCCGTTCGACCCGGCCGTGGTGCTTGGACTCGAACACGCGGGCGATCCAGTCGCCGAGCGGCCGGTACGCGACCACGAGCAGCAGCACGAGGACGGCGACCTGGGCGATGCCGGCCCAGGTCTGTGCACCCCCGCCCATCAGAACTGCTCGGGGCGCACGAGCGCCCAGACGAGGTACACGACAGCGGCGATGCCGAGGACGGCGGCGACGACGGTGATGGCGATCACAGTCGCTCCACCCCCTTGGCGATCAGTGTCACGACGCCGAACACGGCGAGGACACCGGCGACGACGAAGACGTCGAACACGTGGGACTCCTGGAGGTCATCGATGCCCACAGCAGACGCCGTGGGCCGCACCGGTTGGGGTGCGTTGACGATGGTGTGCCCGGTGGTGGCGCTGCCGAGCCGTCCTAACGGTTCCCTGACGCCCCGCCGCTCGACGCATGCGCCGCGCTAACACCCCCGTCGCGTCGCGCTCCACAGCGGCTCCGACCTCGTTGCGACGCCGCCGCGCTGGCTGGTACCGTGGAGGCATCACGATCGGCCCGCTCGCCTCACGGCTCGGGCCGATTTTCTCGTCTCCGGGGGGTGGGTGTGGTGGAGTACTCGAAGCCGTGGTTGTCGGTCGACGAGCAGATCGACCAGCTGCACCGCCGTGGTGTCCACGTCCCCGACCGCGCCGCAGCAGCCGCGCTCCTCCGCGAGGTCGGCTACTACCGGCTGACGGGGTACCTCTACCCGTTCCGCGCGTCGATGCGGACGGAGAGCGCAGGGCGAACGGCTGTCACGGTCCTGGACACGTACCGAGCGGGCACGACCTTCGCGGACGCTGCTGCACTGCTGGCCTTCGACCGACAGCTCCGGCTGCTGGTCATCGAGGGCGTCGAGCGGATCGAGGTGGCGACACGCACGCAACTGGCTCACGTCCTGGGACGGTCGTCGCCGTTCGCCCATGAGGACGCGACGACGTTCAACGACTCCTTCACGACACGCGACGGCGACGGTACGAGTGCTCATGAGGAGTGGCTCGACCGTGTCCGGCGGCGTCAGTCAGACTCGGACGAAGCCTTCGTGGCGCACTTCCGCACGAAGTACGACGGCCGGATGCCGATCTGGGCGTTGATCGAGATCCTCGAACTCGGACAGGTCTCTCGTCTGTACGGCGGCCTGCGCAACGACACGGCAACGGAGATCGCCGCGACGTTCGGTGTCCCGACGAAGAAGCTCATGCAGAGCTGGCTCGCGACGATCAACTACGTCCGCAACGTGGCCGCTCACCACGCCCGCCTGTTCAACCGGAAGCTCGTCGTCGCCCCACGCCGGCCCACGGCAGAGCAGGTTCCGCTGCTCGCGCATCTGAGTGCCGAGACGGCACCGAAGCAGTTCGGCGTCTACAGCGCCCTCGCCGTCATGGCGCACGTCCTCGCCACGGTGTCTGCCGACGACGACTGGCCAGAACGGACAGCCGCCCTGCTCCGACAGTTCCCGGAGAGCACGGCCCTCGACCTCGGTTCGATGGGAGCGCTTCCGCATTGGTTGTCAGGTGACCTGTGGGTGCGCGGATCAGGCCGTACACCCCGCTGACCCGGCGGCCCTACGCTCGGGAGCATGGTGCTCGTTCCGCCACCCGCCCGACCTGGCCACACCGCCGCCGCCGTGTCGCTGGCGTTGCTCCTGCTCGCTGTCGTCGTGCTCGCGGTGTTGTGGGCGATCGTGTTCGGACCGCTGTGGCTGATCGGCGAAGAACGGCAGCTCCTGCTCTGGTACTGGGTGACGCCGTTGTCCGTGGTGCCGTGGACGGTTGCCGTCTCTGGCACCGTGGTGGCAGCGGTCGGGTGGGCTCGGAGTCGGGAGCGCCGAGCGGCCGTCCTGACGATCGCGGGGGCCTTGGTGGTTCTGCTGGCTACGCTGGCGATGTGGTTCGGCGGCCCGTTCACGGGAGCTTGATCACCGCCTCCGACGCCGCGGACAGGCGGTCGGCAAGCGTGCGGGTTGCGTCGCGGAGCTCCGGCGGCCCGAGGACGTCGAACACCGCGTCGAAGCCGGCAACCTTCGCGGCGAGGGCGGTCCACGACCACGAGCCCAGCGTTATGCGGCAGCGGTCGGTGCCGAGGTCCTCGAGGTCGGCGTCGGGCTCGAGGTACGGCGCCACCTGGCGCGCGGGGACGTGGAGCACGACGGAGCCCGTGCACGGCCAGGCGTCGACGACGTCCGAACCCTTGAAGCGTGCGGCGACGAAGGTGGCGGGGTCGCCGCCGGGGATCGGCCTCGGCCTGAAGTGCCGCCCGGTCGGGACCTCGAGGTGCATGCGGTCGAGCCGGTAGGTGCGCCAGTCGGCGGCGTCGGGGTCCCACGCGAGCAGGTACCACCGGCCGTTCCGTGCGACGACGGCGAGGGGCTCGACGCGGCGGGGCGGTCGGTCCTGCTGGTCGTCAGCGCCGTGGTCGAAGCGCAGGACCTGGTGCGTGCGCACGGCGTCGCTCACGGCGACGAGGACCTCGGGGTCGACGGTCGTCGCGCCCGGGGTGCTGATCACCTCGACCGCGTCGATCCGGTGTCGGAGGCGCGCGGGCATCACCTGACGGACCGCGGCGAGCGCCCGCACAGCGGACTCCGCGATGTCCGCGCCGGATGCGGGAGCGACGGCCAGGGCGAGGGCGATCGCCACCGCCTGCTCGTCGTCGAAGAGCAGCGGCGGGAGTTCCGACCCGGCGGACAGGCGGTAGCCGCCGGCCGGGCCCTTCAGTGCCTCGACCCGGTAGCCCAGCTCGCGCAGCCGGTCGACGTCGCGGCGCACCGTCCGCGGGCTGACGTCGAGGCGCTCGGCGAGGACGCCCCCCGGCCAGTCCCGGCGCACCTGCAGCAGGGAGAGCAGTGCGAGCATGCGCGACGACGGTCCGGACATGGATCGAGTATTGCCGGAGAAGCGGACATGATCTGACCACTTCGAGCGGCACAGTGATGCCCATGACGATCACCACGACTCCCCACCTCAACTTCGACGGCAACGCCCGCGAGGCACTCGACTTCTACGCCACGGCGTTCGGCACCGAGGTCGCCGCCATGACCTACGGCGCGATGGGCGCCACCGACGAGCCCGCCTGGGCCGACCGCATCGTGTGGGGCCAGGTGCAGACCACGTCGGGCATCCGCGTCATGGCCTTCGACGTGTGGCCCGGACAGCCGTACGACCAGGGCACGAACGCGTCCTACGTCTACCTGAGCGGCACCGACCCGGAGGAGGTCACCGCCGCGTGGAACGGGCTGCTCGACGGGGCCGAGGTCCGGCAACCGTTCGGTCCCTCGCCCTGGTCACCGCTCGCGGGGCAGCTCCGTGACCGCTTCGGCGTGATCTGGGCGCTCGACGTCGCACCCGACGCCGCACCCGACGCTCCGGCGACCGACAGCTGACTCCGGCTGACCTCGTCGTCCGTCGCTCGGGCATGCTGGTCGGCATGGGGGCAACGGGGACGACGGGGCAGGACGGCGAGCAGGCGCAGGAGCTCGCGCGAGCGCGGAAGGCCCGGGCGCGGAAGCTCCGCAAGCGTCGGACCCTCCGGCGGAACCTCCGACGGCAGATGGACTGGCGCGGGCGGTCCGTCCCGCCCCTCGGCTGGTTCATCGCGGTGCTCGCGGTCGCATACGGAGCGTTCTACGGCAGCGTGGACGACCCAGGGGACCTCGGCGCGGCCGGGCTCGTCGTCGGTCTCGGCGGTGTCGCAGCGGGCGTGGGGTGGGGGACGCTCGTGGTCGCCGCAGCGCCACCCCTCGTCGCCGTCCCGCTCATCACCGCGAGCATCTTCGTCGGGGCGCTGACGGTCGGCCCGCACGTGCCCGGAGCCGTCTCCGCCGGGATCGTGGGCATGGTCGCGGGGTGGATGGTCGGCATCGAGCTCCGGTGGCTCCTGGTCGGACGACGGCGGCCGCCCGAGGCGCCACAGCTCGTCGACCGGAGTCGTCCTCGGCGCCCGGCGCCGATCAACCGGTCGGAACGGACGACCCTCGCGTTCTCGGGTGCGGCCGGCGCAGGGCTGCTCGTCGTCCCCGCTCTGCTGCTCGTCGTCCCGACGCCCGACGTGCTGCCCGCGTGGCTCGTGCTCGTCGCGCTGGCCCTGCTCTGGTCCGTGCCCACCGGCTGGTGGAGCGGCACGGTGCAGAGTCGGTACGCGGTCGGCGGCGCACCGTTCGCCGCCGCGCAGTGGGGCATCCTGTTCAACGTCTGGGGCTCCGCGGGCGTCCACGGGATGCCGGCGACGCTGACGGCCGGCATGGCGGGCATCACCCTCGGGTTCGTCGCCCGCCGGCTGTACGAGGCGCGGGTCGGTCGACACCCCCGCCAGCGACCGGGATCGGCGTCCACCGCCTGAGCACCGCCCGCGGCTCAGGCCGTGGGCGTCCAGGTCGAGACGGTGACCGCTGCCGTGACCGTCGTCGCGGCGAACACCGTGTCAGGAGCGACGTGGTGGTGGCTCGGGCCCATGTGCACGACGTCGTGGACGTCCGGGGCCTCCAGCTCCATCGTCCAGGTCAGGTCCTCGGAGGAGCGCTGGACGAACGACGGGGTCAGGGAGTCGTGCAGTCGACGTTCCTTCTCGGGGTCGACGCTGATCGTGGCCTCCGCGAGCTCCGCCAGGTGCCCCGTCCGCGGTGTCACGACGACCAGGACGCCGTCCGCGTGCAGCACCCGCGCGTACTCGCGCTGGTTCCGCGGGGCGAAGACGTCGAGGACGACCGCAGCGGCGGCGTCGACCACGGGCAGGCGCTCCGTGACGTCACCGACCACGGCACCGGCCCGGTCGTGGACGCGAGCCGCGCGGCGCACGGCGACGGCCGACAGGTCCAACGCGACCCCCAGTCGCATGGCCGGGTCACGGCCGACAGGTACAGCGTCTCCGGGCGCGACCCCGAGCCTCCCGTCCGCGCCGGAGGCGTCGAGCGCATGCGCGAGGTACGTGCCGGGGCCGGCCCCGACGTCGAGGACCACGCCGGGAGCGGAGGCTGCCCCGACGACCGCGGCGAGCGCCCGCTCGACGGGTGCGTAGTGGCCGCGTCCGAGGAAGCGGATGCGGGCGTCGACCATCTCCGGGGTGTCCGCGGTCAGCGCGCGGCGCTTGGCGGGCAGGAGGGTGAGGTGGCCCTGCTTGGCCTCGTCGAAGCGGTGCCCGTTCGCGCAGCCGGCCTGGCCGCTGCCGGTGCGGGCGAGGGGCTCGCGGCAGACGGGGCAGGCGAGCACAGGGAGCAGGTCGTCGCGCACCGGACCAGCGTACGGGCGCTCGGCGCCGGTACGGTCGGGGCATGGCCGTCATCCACAACGCCGAACTCCGCCCGTCGAAGACCGACGCGATCGCCGCGTGGCTGCCGACGCAGCCGTGGAGCGGCGTCGACGAGGACCCGGCTCGGCGCGCGCCGCTCGTCGCGCTGGGTCGCTTCCGCTTCGACGACCCGGACGGCGAGGTCGGCGTGGAGACCTACCTGGTGCGCGTCGGGGACGGGCCCGTGCTGCACGTGCCGCTCACCTACCGGGGTGCGCCGCTGCCCGGGGCCGAGGCGTTCCTGGTGACCGAGATGGACCACTCCGTGCTCGGGCGCCGGTGGGTCTACGACGCGGTGGGTGACCCGGTGTACGCGGACGTCCTGCGGCGCGCGATCGCGACCGGTGGGCGCGAGGCCGACCTCGAGGCAGCGCCGGGCGAGGGTGGTCCGGCCCCGACGAAGGAGGGCACGGCAGTGGGCAGTGGGTCCGATGTCGACTCCCCCACCGTCTCCGCCGTGCACGTGGCGACCGCGGGGACGACCAGCACGGTGTCGACCGGGCACGGCGACCTCGTGGTGCTGCGTGTGGTCGGGGCGGAGGCGACGGACGCACCGGACGGTGCCACGCTCACGGCGACCTGGGCTGGTTCCGAGCCCACCGTCGTGGCGGTCCTCCGCGCCTGACGCCGACGGGGCGGGTACCGGCAGGGCCCCTCTGCGGTCCGGCCCGGATGGCAGGATCGGTGCCGTGAAGACACTGGAGTTGCCACAGACGGACCTCACCGCATCCGACGTCGTCGTCGGCCTGATGCGGATCAACGACATGAGCGACGAGGACATCCGCGCGCTGTACGCGGCCTCGCGCGACGCGGGCGTGACGATGTTCGACCACGCGGCCGTCTACGGCGGCTGGCACGGCTGCGAGGAGCGGTTCGGCTCCGCCGTGACGCTGTCCCCGGCGGAGCGCGCCGAGATCGTGCTGCAGACCAAGGTCGGCATCCGCCCGACGATCACCGGCGCGTACTTCGACTTCTCGTACGAGCACATCATGTCCTCGGTCGAGGAGTCGCTCACCGCCCTGCGCACCGACTTCATCGACGTCCTGCTGCTGCACCGCCCCGACGCCCTCGTGGAGCCGGAGGAGGTCGCGAAGGCCTTCGACGAGCTGCACGCCGCCGGCAAGGTGCACCACTTCGGCGTCTCGAACCACACCCCCGGGCAGGTCGAGCTGCTGAAGAAGTCCGTGCAGCAGCCCCTCGCCTTCAACCAGGTGCAGCTGAGCATCACGCACGCGAACGTCATCACGCAGGGCCTCGTCGCGAACATGGGCGGGCTCGACCAGGCCGTCGACCGTGACAACGACATCCTCAACTACTCGCGCCTGAACGACGTGACGCTGCAGGCCTGGTCGCCGTTCCAGAAGGGCTTCTTCGACGGCGTCTTCCTCGGCGACCGCGAGCAGTACCCGGAGCTGAACGACGTGCTCGAGGAGCTGGCCGCCGCCCACGGCGCCACCCCGACCGGGATCGCCGTCGCGTGGATCACCCGCCACCCCGCGCACTTCCAGGTCGTCCTCGGCACGACGAACCCGCAGCGCGTGCGCGACTCGGCCGCCGGTTCGGACATCGAGCTCAGCCGCGAGGAGTGGTACCGCGTGCTCACCGCCGCGGGGCACACCGTTCCCTGAGCCGTCTCGCGCTCGGGACATCGGGCAGGGTGGGGTCGTGATCGACGACTTCGCCCTGCCCGTTGTCCTGTCCGCCCGCACCGGCACCGTCAGGCTCCGCGACGCGACGGACGCCGACCTCGACGCGCTGATGGGCCTGCTCGCCGACGACCCGGTGAGCGCTGCCCGCGGTGACGTGGCCGACGCATCCGACCGGCCGCGGTACGCCGCCGCCCTGCGGGCGGTCGTCGAGGACCCCTCGAATGCTCTGCTGGTGGCCCAGGACCAGGCCGGGAGGCTCGTGGGGACCTTCCAGCTCACCCGCATCCCCGGGATGGCTCGCCAGGGATCCACCCGCCTGCTCGTCGAGGCCGTGCGGGTGCGCAGCGACCTGCGGTCGAGCGGGATCGGCGGCGCGATGATGCGCTGGGTGACGGACGTGGCCGCGCCGGCGCTCGGGGTCTCGCTCGTGCAGCTGACGTCCGACGCCGAGCGGACCGATGCCCACCGGTTCTACGAGCGGCTCGGGTTCACCGGGTCCCACGTGGGGTTCAAGTACCGGGTGCGCTGAGCCCGAGGGGCCGCCGTGGCTCCGGGGCGCTGCGGTGTCAGCGGGGCTGCGACCAGTGCTCGGCGAGGCGTCGCTGTGCTTGTGTAGTCGCAACGGACCGGTCAGCGGCCTGCGCCGTAGTGGCTCGAGACCTGGGCCGCGGTGAGGACCGAACCGTAGACCGCGGCGAAGCGCATCGAGCCGGTGTAGTAGTAGTTCGACCCGGACCCCGGCCAGCCGGAGACGGTGTCGTACCCGATGCGCCAGTAGCCGTTGCCCGGCTCCGGCACGGTGTACTTGGCGTTCGAGGCGACGACCGCGCCGTCGACGTAGAGCGCCATCCCGGTCGCGGCGGACATGGTCGCGACGACGTGGTGCCAGGTGCCGTCGTTGTACGCCTTCGGTGAGGTGACGACCTGCGTGCCGTTGTTGTACGTGCCGAACACGAGCTGCCCGCTGGTGTTGAGGTAGACCTGGCGGTCGTGCTGCCCCGAGACGGCGACCTGGCTGCCGCCGAACCCGATCAGCAGGCCGCCGGCGACGGTCGTGCGGAACCAGACCTCCTCGCTGAAGGTCGTCGGGTTCTGCTGGAGCGCCGGCGTCGACACGAAGTTCGACGACCCGTTGAGCAGCCAGGCGGTACCGGGGTCGCGCGGGCAGGCGATCGGGCTCGGCGTGCTGGCCGTCATCCCGCCCTGGTAGGTGCCGTTGGCGGCCTTCCCGGAGAAGTCCGCGGCGGTCACGGAGCCCGTCGCCTCGGTGAACCGGTACGCGAAGAGCGCCTTCGATGCGGACGCGTCGAACCCGACCTGGCCGGTGCAGGTGTTCGACGCGGCGGTGCCGGCGGAGTTGGCGCTGTTCGCGATCTGCGCGCTGAAGCCGGAGCGGGTCGGTGCGAACTGGTTGAGCAGGACGACGACCGCGAGGGCCAGGACGAGCAGGATCGCGACGACCTTGCCGTCGCGCAGGCGGTGGAGGTTCACTCGGCACGCACCGTCTCGACGCGGCCGACCATCAGGCAGCAGACGAGCGGGACCAGGCACAGCACGATGAGGAACACCCAGCCCATGGGGTCGAGGTCGATGTTGGACGTCAGCTGGTAGTGGCCGGTCTTCGTCAGCTCGTCGATCGTGACCCGGCCGACCTCGCCGTCGACGAGGTGCACGGTGTTGCCGCCGTGCGCGTCGACCCGGACCGGGAACATGCCCGAGGAGATGATCGTCGCCTCGACGCTGTGCGGGGAGGACTCGTTCGAGATCGTGGTGATGTTCACGAACGGCTTGAGGACGAACGCCGCGTAGGACACCGTCAGGGCCGACCCCGCGATGCGGAGCGACGACCGCGTGACCCTGTCGGTGAAGGGGCTGGTGAGGACCCAGATGAGCAGGGTCCCGATCATCAGGAGCGGGGCCGCGCGGAACAGCCAGCCGAGGTGCGGAACGAGGGCGATCGGGGCGCCGACGATGTTCTCCTGCGTGAGCGTCCACGGGTCGGTGGCGCCGTTCGCGTCACCGCGGGTGTGGACGCCACCGTCGGGGTCGATCGCGATGATGCGGTGCGTGTAGGTGACGCCCGGGTTGGCGCTGGTCTCGAACGAGACGACGTCGCCGACCGCGAGCGAGGAGACCGTCACCGGCAGGTCGAGGACCAGGGTGCCGACCGGAGCCGCTTCACCCATCGAGGGCGTCTCGACGACGAACCAGCGACCACCGCTGCCGAGGAAGACCGCCGCCGCCGCGAGCAGGAGCCCGGCGACGACCGCGACGGTCCAGGCCGTCATCGACTCGGTCCGCGTCGCCGCGTGACCGCCGAGCAGCGGGCGGCTGAGCGTGCCGCTCAGGGGGATGGCCGTGGTCTGGCTCATGCGCTGCTGCCTCTCTGGTCTGGTCGGGTGCGGTGGCGGGGGACGTGGGCGGACGACGTCCCGGTCGCGTGCGGCGAGCGGGACGTCGTCCGGTGGAGGTGGATCAGGCCGTGAAGGTCCAGGTCATCGGCACCGACGCGGCGAGGCCCTGGTAGGTGTTGCCGGCGCTGGAGTCCAGCGTGACCGCGAAGTTGAAGGGCGTGGAGGCACCGGCGGTGGGGGCGGCGGGCATCGTGAACGCGGAGGCGGCGGCACCCTTGAAGGAGGCGAGCGTGCCGGAGAACACCGTGCTCGAGCCGGAGGTGATCACGAGGTTCATCTTGGCGCAGAGGTCGGTCGCGGAGCCGGTGGCCGAGGTGGGGGTGGTCTGCGTGCAGGTCGCACCCGGGCTCAGCGTGAAGGTGCTCGCGGCAGCGGTGCCGGTGTTCTTGATCGAGATCGCCGTGTTGACCGTGTTGCCCGGCGTCATCGTGGTGCTGCCGCCGAACTTGTTGATCGTCGAGCAGGACGCGGAGTTGGTGGAGACCGACCCGGCGTCGGTGCTGAGGCAGCTGACCGTCGCGCCGGCGTTCTGCTCCTGCATGATCAGCGTGCCGCTGCCGGCGGTGTTGCTCGTGTTGGTGATGCTCGCCGCGAACCCGGAGAGGGTGCCGGTCAGGGAGAGGGAGAGCAGGACGGCTGCGAAGATGCCCGCGGAGAGCGCAACGGGCGCGAAGCGGAGGCGCTTGAGCGGGGAGACGCGGAGCGGGTTCGACACGGGGTACCTCGATGTTCGGGAGTGTGGGTGGCTACCGCAGGGCGCGATTGCTTAATCATCAAGATAGTGAACCGTTCAAGCACAGGCCAGCCCCCGCCCGGCCCCAGAGGAGGGGACACCCGCGCAGGGGACACCGTCTCGTGGTCGACCGTGCTGCGTCACCGGTTCTTGCACAGTGCCGTGTAGTGTCCGGCGTCGAGACATCGAGGGGACGGCGACATGCAACCGGGACGGCTGGGCGACGACAGCAGCGAGCTCATCGCCGCCTTCGACGCGGTCGTGCGGGCCAACGCGAGCGTCGTCACGCAGGTCAGCGCACGCGCCGGGATCCACGAGAGCGCCCTCCGCGCCCTCACCCTGATCAGTGACACCGGGTACTCGACCCCGACCGAGGTCGCGGGCTACCTCGGCCTGACCTCGGGCGCGGTGACGAACATGGTCGACCGGCTCTCGGCTGCCGGGTTCGTCGAGCGGCAGCGCAACCCGAACGACCGCCGGGGTTCGCACCTCGTCCTCAGCTCCGCGGGCACCGCCCTGGTCGCCGAGGTCCGGCAGCGCTACGCCGACGTGCTCCGGACGGTCGACTCCTCGGGCTCGGCGGACCTGCTCCACGCACTCAGCGACATCGCGAACGGCCTGCTGCAGCAGGCGGCGGCCATCTCCGCCGCGAAGGACCCCGACGGCGCCTGATCGCATCCGGTGAGGTCGCACTTCGTGTCGCCAACCCGATCAGGGACCCGACACGAAGTGCGATCTCACCGGCTGGGGTGGGGTGGAGCCGGGACCGACGCGGGCGAGGGCGACCCCATCGGCGCGAGGAACAGCGCCGGCGCAGCGGGGTCCGCCGCCGCACGGCTGACCACCTCGACCTCGATGTCGAGCCCGTGTGCCGGGTCCTCGTCGAGTTCGAGACCGTTCTCGGTCACCTGGTCCTCGGGGATGGCGCGGCCCTTCGACGGGTCGAACGCACTGCTCATCGACATGCGACGAGCATGCCCGCCGCCGATGAGCGGATCCTAGGAGTCGAGCTCGCCGTCCTCCGACAGCTCCTCGGAGAGGTCCTCCGCGTCCACCCGGTCGCCGGGCTGCGGTCGACGGAACACGGGGCCGCCGCCGGCCTCGTCCTCGTCCTGGAGTCGCTCGGACGACGCGTCCGCCTCCTCCGACGTCGACGTCACCGCGCCGGAGACCGAGACCGGACCGGAGTCCGAGCCCTCAGCACCCCGCCCCTCCTCGACCTCGAGCTCGGAGGCATCCGAGCCGTCCACGGGGACGTCACTGCCCTGCTGTTCCGGATCGAACGGTGCGCTCATCGACATGGGGCGAGCATGCTCCGCCCGGGTGAACGGCGGGTCAACGCTGTCCGTCCGACGCGATGAGCTCGAGCTGCGTGAGCTCGATGTCCGTCACCGCGGTGAACCGGAAGGCCGACCCGCCACCACGGAGACGGAACACCCGCGTCTGCCCGGCCCAGTCGAAGACGGCATCCGTCACGACGACCGAGCCGGCGCCCGGACCCGTGTCCGCACCCCCGAGCGCGACCTGCCACGAGTACGTCCCCGCCGCGGCGACCGTCACCGTGTACAGCGACGCGGACCCGACGGACACCGGTACCTCGACCACGTCCCCCGCGGCGAGCGCCGTCACGGTGCGCCCGGTGTCGTCCGTCAGCGGCGAGGCCCCGACGGGCAGCACGTCGACCGGGGTGTCGCGGTACCCGTGCACCTCGGACGCCGACACGGGCCGCGTGTCCGCCGCCCACCCACTCGGCGACGACGACAGCGACACGACGATCCGCGACGCCCCGACCACCACCGTGTGCGGGATGCTCACGGACGTCCAGGGGTCCCCGTCCACGGTGACCGAGGCGACGAACCGCCCGTCGCCGGCGGTCTCGATGACGGTGGGCGAGCCTCCGACCGGTCGCAGCACCGCGCGCCGGACCGACGGCGGCACGATCACGTAGGACCCGCTCGCCGGTGCCAGCGGGTACAGCCCGACCGTCGCGAAGACGTACCAGGCGCTCATCTCGCCGTTGTCCTCGTCGCCGGGGTACCCCTGGCCGAGGTCCGAGCCGACGAACAGCCGGTCGACCGCCTGCCGGACGACGCGGTGGGCGTCGTCGTGGCGGCCGGTGAACATCGGGAAGAAGGGGATGTGGTGCGCGGGCTGGTTCGACAGCCCGAGCATGCCCATGCGGACGTCGCGGGCCTCGGTCATCTCGTGGATGGCGAAGCCGTAGTGCCCGGCGCGGTCGGTCGCGCCGGTCTCCTGGGTCGCGAAGAAGCGGTCGACGGCGGCGTCGAAGCGCTCCTGGCCGCCGTGCAGGTCGACGATGCCGGTACCGTCGTGCGGGGCGGTGAACATCGTGCCCCAGGCGTTCGTCTCGGTGTAGTCGCCGCCCCACTGGTCGGGGTCGTACCCCTCCCCCTCGCGCCACTCGCCGTCAGGACGGCGTCCGATGAAGAACCCGCGGCGGCGGTCGAACACGTTGCGGTACTGCAGGGACCGCCGGGCGAACCACTCGGCCTCGGCCTCGTACCGCTCGCGGTCCGCCGGATCCGTGGTCCGGCCCGCCAGGGCGGTCGCCAGCACCGAGATGCTCCAGTCGTTGATCGCCGCGTCGAGGGTCCAGGACATCCCCTCCGACGTGTCGGTGTCGACATGGCCGCGGAAGGCGCCCGGGAGGCTCCCCTTGCGTCCGACACGCTCGTCCCGTGGCGGGACGGTCGCGTTCTTCACGGCGCTCCGGTAGGCCTGCTCCACGTCGAAGCCGTCGACGCCCTTCGACACGAGGTCGCCGAAGACGGTGTCGCTCGTGGTGCCGGTCATGCAGTCCTCGGCGCCGGGAGCACTCCAGCGCGGGGTCCAGCCGCCGTCGTGGAAGTGCTCGACGAACCCCTGCGCGAGGTCGGCGGCGGTGTCGGGCGTGAGCAGCCCGAGCAGCGGCCAGGCCGTGCGGTAGGTGTCCCAGAACCCGTTCGTGGTCGTCATCGCGGAGTTGACGACCTCGGGGCCGGGCTCGTCGCGGATCGGGTCCGCCAGCACCGAGCCGTACGGGGAGCGGTGCCGCGGGCTGCCCGTGAGCGCGGTCTCGCCGGCACGGTTCGGGTAGAGGAACAGCCGGTACAGGCCCGAGTAGAGCGACGTCAGCTGGTCGTCGGTGGCGCCGTCGACCTCGAGCGTCGCGAGCTCGGTCTCCCACGCGGCCTCGGCACGGGCACGCATGGTGTCGAAGGGGCCGGCGGCGTCGAGGTTGGCGCGGGCGTCCTCGGGCGAGACGGTCGAGATGCCGAGCAGCACGTCGGTGTCGCCGGCGACGGTGAACCAGCCTGCGAGCACGCCGTCGGTGACCGCGGTGTGGTCCTCGGTCACGCCGGGGACCCGCACGTGCACGAAGTGCGACGGAGTGCCGGGGCGGTCGTCGAGGTGCGCGTCGACGACCCCGGTGCCGTCGGCGTCGACCCGCACGGTGCCCTCGAGCAGGCGACCGTGGTGGTCGAGCACGACGCTCCGCACGCCGGTGAAACGGAAGCCGAGGGCGAACTCCCCCGGGGTCATCTCCGCGGTGACACCGTGCTCGAGCGCCACGCGGTAGCGGTGCGGGCCGTCGAGCTCGTCGTCGTGGTCGAAGGCCAGGGCCCGGGCGGTGCGGTCGACCTCGGGGTGCGCCAGCGGGGAGGGCATCACCTGGAACACGCCGCGGTCCGCCATCCACGGCGACGGGATGTGGCTCGTGGCGAAGGCCTGGATCGCGGGGCGGTTGTCGCTCGCCCGGTTGTGCTCCTGGTACGCGTACGGCCACCGGTTGCTGGCGGCGTCGGTCATCGGCAGCCCGAAGACCCCGCCGTGCGGCAGCCCGACGAGCGGGGCGTTGTTGCCGCGGGAGAACCGGGACGACGCCTGCGTGCCGCGGGTGGTGCGGACGTGGTCGAGCGGGCGGGTGGGTGCCGGGCGACGGGGTGCCTCGATGCGGACGTCGTCGAGCCAGCCACGCAACGCGGGCATCCCGGCGTCCGCAGCGGGCGTGGCGGAGCCGACCCGGGCCTCCAGGCGGTCGACGACGCGCCCCGTGACGGACGTCAGGGAGACCTCGCGCCGGTTCCACTGGTCCACCCACTGCTTGCGGGCGGCGTCCTGCGCTTCCGGGGTCAGGGCGTCGCCGTACTGGTCGTGGGCGGTGTCGGACAGCCGGGAGCCGTCGGTGAAGACGACGTCGAGCGTGAACGCGGTCGCGTCCCAGAAGTGGTCGAGGTCGGCCTCGGTGGGTTCGTCCTGGCCGTCGGGCAGGGTGCGCTCGGGGAACCAGACCCAGGACAGGCGGTCCCCGGACTGGATCGCCCGTCCGCCGAACCCGGGGACGAGGGCGTCGACCGTGCCCGATCCCGCTGGTCGCTCGACGAGGAGCCCTTCGAGCGACGTGAAGCCGACATGGTCCCTGGCTGCGACGGCCGTCGTCGGGCCACCGCTCCGTTGCAGTTCTCGCACGTCACCACCCTATTTGCTCCAGTGGATGGACGAAACCGCTCAGTCGGCGGCGATGCGGGCGAGCCAGTCGCGCAGCAGGCCGCGTTCCGCCGGGGACAGCACAGCGAGGGCGTGGTCGTCAGCGGTGAGCCGGACGGCCGCGGCACGGGTGGCACCGGCCGCACCGGCGTCGTCGGCCGGGGCGGTGTCGTCCGTCAGGATCGCCGATGCCAGCGCGTCCCAGGCCGCGTCCGTGAGTGCGGGGTCGCGCTCGTCGACCGGGGCGCCGAGCAGTGCCAACACCAGGCCGACGCCGATCGCGTGCACGAGCGACACCGCGCGGGCCTCGGGCACACGGAGCCGCCCGGCGAGGGCCACGCGGTGGACTCGTTCGCGCAGGACGGCGATGCCGCGGTCCTCAGCCTCGGACCGCGGGCGCAGGGGGTCCGAGAGCAGCGCGATCAGGCCGGGGTTGGCCAGGCCGAACGTGACGTGGGCGTCGAACGAGTCGCGGAGGTGCTCGATCGGGTCGACGTCGTCCGGCACCGTCTTGCCGGCGACGTAGGCGGAGAAGACCTGGTCGGCGACGGCCTCGAGCAACCCGTCCTTGTCGCCGAACTGCCGGTAGATCGTCGGCGCCTGCACCCCGGCTGCTGCGGCGACCGCCCGGGTCGTGACGGCGTGGGGCCCGCCGGCAGCCAGCAGCTCGGACGCGACGTCGACGATGCGCGCCCGGACGGTGTCGCGTTCGGTCGTGGCGATGCTCATGCAGCAACGATAACGCGCTCTTGTTACCGCTGCTTTATCGGTGCTACTGTCCTGACGTTTCCGTTGATAACACGAAGGGCGTCACCATGATCATCGTCACCGGCGCGACCGGGGCCCTCGGCTCCGCCACCGTCCACGAACTCCTGCGCCACCTGCCGCCGACCGAGGTCGGGGTGAGCGTCCGTGACACCGCCAAGGCGCAGGACCTCGCCGGGCTCGGCGTCCGGGTCCGGCAGGGCGACTTCGCCGACCCGGACTCGCTCGCCCACGCCTTCGAGGGCGCCGACCGGGTGCTCCTCGTGTCTGGCTCGACGCTCGGGCCCGAGGGTGTCGCCCTGCACGCGGCGGCCGCTCGGGCAGCCCGGGACGCCGGCGCTTCGCGGGTGTTCTACACCGCGCACCAGGACACGCGGGCGGACTCCCCCGTGCCGTTCGCCGTCGACCACGCCGCGACCGAGGCAGCGCTCGCCGAGCTCGGGACCCCCTGGACCTCGCTGCGGAACGGCTTCTACGCGCACACCGTCGGGTGGCTCATCGCCGGGGCCGTCGAGCGCGGCGAGCTGCTCCTGCCCGCGGACGGCCCGATCTCCTGGACCGCTCGCGAGGACCTGGCTGCCGGTGACGCCGTCCTGCTCGCGCAGGGTCCGACGTTCGACGGCCCCACGCCGGCGCTCACCGCGACCGAGGCCGTCACGTTCGACGTCGTCGCCCGGGTCCTGTCCGAGGTCACCGGGACCACCGTGCGGCGCACCGTCGTGGACGACGAGGAGTGGGTCGCCCAGCAGATCGCGCACGGCATGCCGGAACACGCTGCGCACCTGATGCTCGGCATGTTCCAGGGCGCCAGGGCCGGCGAGTTCGACGAGGTCGACCCGCTGCTCGGCGAACTGCTCGGCCGGGAGCCGCTGCCCGTGCGCGCTGCGATCGAGGCTGCGCTCACCCGCTGAACGTCAGCCCTTGTTGTGCCCCGGCGCGTTCTCCGAGTTGCCGGGCCCGGTGTCGGCCTTGGTGTCGGCCTTCGTGTCGGCCTTCGGGTCGGTGGAGGTGCCGTTCGACGTCCCGGCGGCTCCGGCGTCGCCCGCGGGCGTCTGCACCGGCAGCGTCGGCTGGACGCTCGGCTGCGGACCCGTCGTCGGCTCGGCCGGCTGGGACGGCTCGGCGGGCTCCGACGGCTGCTGCTCGGCCGGTTCGGAGGGCTGCTGCTCGGCCGGTTCGGACGGCTGCTGCTCCGCCGGCTGTGACGGCTGCTCGTCCGGCTGGGAGGCCTCGTCCGACGGCTCCTGCTGCGGCTGCTCCGGCGTGGAGGAGGTCGACTGCGTCGGCGCGGGCGTCCCGCCGCCGTTCGCGAAGGCCAGGGCACCGATGATCCCGGCGAGCACCAGCACGCCGACGACCACGAGCGTGATCACCAGTCCGCGTCGGCTCTTCCGCTCCGGCTCCTCCGGTCGGGGTGCGGGCGGCACGGGCGCCGCGGGCGCGCCGCCACCGGTGCCACCTCCGCCGCGCTGGGTACCGAGGACGGTGGTCGCCAGGTCGTCCTGGTCGGAGGCTCGTCCCGCGGGGAGCAGGCGGGTCGCGTCGTCCCCCGGCGCGGTCACGGGCATCGCCTGCGTGGGCGCGCCGTCCCAGGCCTGCGTCGGGGCGTCCATCGCGGCCGTGGCCGCTGCCGCCCCGGCGGCCGCAGCCGCCGCGGTGACGGTACCGGGGCCTCCCGGCAGGAGCTGCGTGGCGGGCTCGACGTCCGCGCGGCCGAGTGCGCGCAGGCGGTCGGCCGCCTCGGCGGCGGTCGGGCGCTCCGCGGGGTCGGTCGCCGTCATGACGTGCAGCAGCGTGCGCCAGGCGGTGGGCAGGTGCGGGTCGATCTCCGGCGAGCGCGTCAGCCGCGCCGTGGCCGACTCGATCGCGCTGCCCGGGAACGGACGGGTGCCGGTCAGGGCCTCGAGCAGCACCAGGCCGAGGGCGTAGACGTCGGACTTGCCGCTGATGGCCTGGGCGGTGACCTGCTCCGGCGCCAGGTAGGCGGCGGTGCCCATCACGGCGCCCGTGCCGGTGACCCGGGCCGCGTCGCGGAGCAGGGCGATGCCGAAGTCGGCGAGCTTCACGTGGGAGCCGTCGGACTCGAGCAGGACGTTCGCGGGCTTGACGTCGCGGTGGACGATGCCCTGCGCGTGCACGGCGGCGAGGCCGTCCGCGATCTGGGCTCCGACGCGCGCCGTGGTGGGGCGGTCGAGGGGCCCTTCGCCGAGCCGCGTGGCGAGGTCGCTGCCGGGGACGAGCTCCATCACGAGGTACGAGTCGCCGTCCGCGTCGTCGAGGGCGGCGTCGTAGAGGGTCACGAGGGACGGGCTGCGCAGGCCGGCGAGGACCTGGATCTCCGCCTCGGCACGGGCACGCTCCCCGTGGTCGACGGCGCCCATCCGGAAGACCTTGACCGCGACCTCGCGCCCGAGCTGCTCGTCGACCGCGCGGTACACCGACGCCATGCCCCCGTGCCCGAGGGTGCCTGTGACGCGGTACCTGCCGCCGAAGACCCGTTCTGCCATGCCCGGCAACCTACCGGCAGCACCTGACCACGATGATGTGCACGGCGTGCTAGCCCTCGCGTCGGGCCCGGTCCCGGTCTCGATCTCGGTCTCGGGTGAGTGCCGTCAGGTAGAGCCGGTGTGCCGTGACCACGAGTGCGAGCCAGGCGACGCCGAGCGCCCACGCGGCCAGCACGTCGGTGAGCCAGTGGTGCCCGAGGAACACGCGGGACACCCCGACGGACAGCACGAACAACGACCCGACGACGATGGTCGTCACCCGGGTCACCCGTCGGGACTGCCGCAGGATGAGCAGGTAGACGATCGTCCCGACGATGACCGTGGCGTTGAGCGTGTGTCCGGAGGGGAACGACGGCGAGTGCTCGTACGGCGGCACGGCGTCGGCGCGCGGCGGACGGGCGCGGCCGATCAGGTCCTTGCCGGCGATGGTCATGAGGAGCGACCCGCCACTCGCGGCGACGAGCAGCACGACGGGCGTCCACCGGCGACGCTGGATCGTGAAGCCGACCAGGAAGGCGATCGCCACGATGGGCATCCCGATCGTCCCAGCGACGTTCGTCCACCAGGTCACCACGGTGTCGAGGCCGGGCGTCCGCACGGACATCATCCAGTCGAGCACGGGGCGGTCGAGCACGGCGACGTCGTCGGCCTCACGGACGGCGTCGTAGACCTCGGACGCGAGCAGGGTGGCCAGCGCGGCGATCGCGATGCCGATGAGCAGCGTGACGACGAGCACCGGGAGCGCGCCGAAGCGGTGCCCGAGCCGCACCGACGCCTCGGCCGAGGCCCGACCGGCCGGGGTGCGCCACGTGGTGAGGTCGACGTCCCCGAGCGTCCGGTCGGCCTGCTCCGGGTGCCCGGGTTCACGTGCTCGTTGCTCGCTGTCCATCTCCCCAGCGTGCCCGCCCCCACCCGAGAGCCCGCGCGCGGTCCCGCCCGGTGCCGCACGGTGGCCTCGCACCGTGCGCGCTCCCCCAGCTGGTGCGAGCTCGGCCACCCCGTGCGCGGACACCACGGCGCACCACGTGGCCGAGCTCGCACCGGCCACCTGCGCCCCGCACCCGAACGGACGGCGGACGGCGGACGGCGGTGTTCGAATCGGGCGCTGACGGATCCGGTTCTCGGACCCCGAGGATCGCGAACCAGATCCGTCAGCGCGACGAACGAAAACGGACAGGCGGACGGGCGGACGGGCGGACGGACGGACAGGCGGATAGGCGGACGGGCGGACGGGCGGACGGGCGGACGGGCGGACGGGCGGACGGGCGGACGGGCGGACGGGCGGACGGGCGGACGATGGTTTCCGGATCTGCCGGTGACCGATCCGGTTCTCGAACCCCGAGGATTGCGAACCAGATCCGTCATCGCCGCGAACGAGAACCGCCCGTCGGCCGCACACGACCCCGATCGACGGTGCTCGCGCCGCCGTTGTCATCATCGTCCCCCTCGACGCGCGGATCAGATGGGCGGACGGGCCGGGGAACGGTGAAACGGGGGAACGGACGGGCGGACGGTGGCGTTCGGATCTGCCGGTGACGGATCCGGTTCCCGGACCCCGGGGATCGCGGACCAGATCGGTCATCGCCGCGAACGAGAACCGGCGGTCGGCCAGCACCCGACCGGCGGGTCCCGTCAGTCCTTCGCGCTGCCGTAGTCGTCGACCACGGAGACCGACAGCGGGAACGTGATCGGGAAGGTGCCGAACAGGATCCTCCCGGCGTCGACCGCCGCCGCCGCGACCTGCTCGGCGACCCAGGCGGCATCGGCTGCGGGTGCGTGCACCACGATCTCGTCGTGCACGAAGAACACCAGGTGGGCGCCGTCTCGCAGGGGCCCCTGCCACCGGGCAGCGAGCCGCGTGCGCAGGGACGCCATCCACGACAGCGCCCACTCGGCTGCCGTGCCCTGCACGACGAAGTTCCGCGTGAACCGCCCCCAGCTCCGCGCCCGGGACTCCACGGCGCGCTGCATCGCCGGGGTGCCCTCGACGCTCCACGCGCGGTTCCTGGCCTCGAACCACGAGGCCTCGGGCACCGGTGACGTCCGCCCGAGCCGCGTCGTCACGGGCTCACCGCGCTCCCCCGCCCGCGCCGCCTGCTCGACGAGCTCCAGCGCCCGGGGGAACGCCCGCGCGAGTCTCGGCACGAGTCGCCCGCCCTCGCCCTGGGTGGCGCCGTACATCGCGCCGAGCATCGCGCCCTTGGCCTGCTGCCGGGTCTCGACCGCACCCGAGGCCACGACCCCGTCGTAGAGGTCCCGCCCGTCACCCGCCGAAGCCATCGCGAGGTCGCCCGCCATCGCGGCGAGCACCCGCGGTTCGAGCTGTGCGGCGTCGGCCACGACGAGCTTCCACCCGGCGTCGGCGACCACGGCGGCCCGGACGGCCTTGGGCAGCTGCATCGCCCCGCCGCCGTTCGCGGCCCACCGCCCGGTCACGACCCCGCCGACTGCGTACTCCGGGTGGAAGCGGCCGTCCTGCACCCACTCGTCGAGCCACGACCAGCCGTTGGCGGTGAGCAGCCGGTACAGGCGCTTGTACTCGAGCAACGGTTCGATCGCGGGGTGCTCGAGCTGCTGGAGCTCCCACTTGCGGGTGCTCTCGACGACGAGTCCCGCACGACGCAGGGACCGCAGCACCTCGGCGGGCGAGTCCGGGTTCAGCGCGGGGTCGTCGAGCCGGGCGCGCAGGACGTCGGCGATCTCCTCGAGTCGGCGCGGCCGGACCCCGTACGGCACCCGGGGCCCGAGGGTGTCCTCGAGCAGCCGTTCGTGCACGTCGACGCGCCACGGCAGCCCGCCGAACCGCATCTCGGCGGCGACGAGGGACCCTGCGGACTCCGCCGCGAGCAGCAGCCGGAGCGCCCCGGGGTCGGTGGCCCCGGCCACGGCCGCGAGCTGCGCCCGGAGTTCTGCCACCGGGTCGGCGTCGTCGTCGGCACGGCCGCTGCCGAACAGCGCGTCGTCGAAGAGCTGCGTCTGGGTCGCCGGTCGAGCGGCGCGTTCCAGCGGAGCGGCCTGGTCCCACGGCCCCGCCGGCGCCTGCTGCAGGGCCGACCCCCGTGCGGCGAGCGCTGCCCGCAGGATCCGGTGGCCGAGGCGCAGGTCGACGCAGCGGGCGACGCGACCGCCCGCTGCGAGCACGGCCGGGTACCACCGCGCAGTGTCGTCCCACACCCAGCGCACACCGGTCGCCTCGTGCTGCGCGACGAAGGCCGGGAGGCTCGGCTCGGCGATCCGCGTCGGCTCGCCCTGCGGGGTCCCCGAGTCGGTCAGGGGCGTCGCGAGGACGTCGCCGTCGACGCGACTGAGGACGAGGTGCACGCACCGATCATGCCGTGCCCCACCGTCGTCAGCGTCCCGGGTGCTCCGCGGCGTGGCCGTCGGGGTCGCCCGGGCGGACGGCAGCGCTGTCCGCGACGTCGATGCGCACGGTGCCGTCGTCGAGTTCATCGACCTCGACACGGGGGGCCTCGTCGTGGGCATCCGACCCGGACATCCGGCGCAGGGTGTCGTGTCGCCGCTCGTCGAAGGTCATGTCGACGCCGTCGTCGAGGTGGTCGCGGTCCGCTTCGCTCATGCCGAGGACGGTACCCCGACGGGCGCGGTGCCGGTGCGTTCCGTCCAGTGCCCGCCGGCCGCCCACCGCTCGTGCACCGCGGTCTGCACGCGGCCGCGCGGGACGGCGCGCCGAGCGGCGTCGAGGTCGGTGCCGAAGACGAACTTGGCGGCGCTGTCGTCGCCCTCCTCCTCGTCGTGCGGCTCGGGCGGCAGCAGGGCGAAGCGCTCGGCGAACCGGACCAGGTTGGCCTCGGGCCCGAGCGCGGTCGCGAGCCCCGGGTCGAGGGTCCAGGAGCGGCAGCTCCACACGGTCGCCTCGTGCTCGGGCGCCAGCCGACGGAGCACGTCCGGCGCGGCGGCGAACGACTGCGCGCAGGCCTCCGGGTCGAGCGGGCCGGTCTCGGGGACGTGCACGCCCCACGCGGGCGTGCCGTCGGGCAGGTGGGTGCCGACCTCGAACTGGAGGCGCCCCACGGCCACCACGCGCCCGGTCACGATCCCGCAGAACCAGCCCATCCCGGTGCCGGTGATCCCGTACCGGTCACGCTTCCGGGGCACGTCCGCGATGCTCGCGTCCGCCTGCGCTGCCGTCAGCCCGTGGGCGACGAGCCACGCGCGGGTCGTCGGCAGGACCGCGAGGACCGCGGCGAACCCGAGCTCGTCCTGCTCGGCCGCCGGGGCGTGCGCGACGCTCGCGGCGAGCGCCTGCGCGGTCTCGTCGGGGTCCTGGTCGGAACCGACGGCGGCCGCGAGGAGCGTGACGGAGGCGGGGAGGGCCTCCAGGCTGGACGTGTCCGCCACCGGTCCCGTCCCTACTTCAGTCCGGACGAGGCGAGCCCGTCGATCACGCGACGCTGGAGCACGATGAACATGATCAGCACCGGCGCCATCGCCATCAGGCTGGCGGCCATCAGCACCGGGTAGTTGACGGTCCGGTCGCTCGACAGCGTCGCGAGCCCGGCGGCCAGGGGCATCGACTCGGCGCGGGTGGACACCACGAGGGGCCAGAGCAGTTCGTTCCACGACCAGAGCACGGTGGTGATCGCGAGGACGCTCATCGACGGCCGCGCCAGGGGCAGCATGATCCGCCAGAACGTCTGGAACGGGTTCGCGCCGTCCATGCGGGCGGCCTCCTCGAGCTCGGCCGGCATGTTCAGGAACGCCGTCCGCATCAGGAAGGTGCCGAACGCGCTGAACAGGCCCGGCGCGACGATCCCGGCGAGGGTGTCGAGCCAGCCGAGGCCCTGCACGATCTGGTACTGCGAGATCAGGTACACCTGCGACGGCACCAGCAGGATCGACAGCACGATCCCGAGGATGAGCCCCCGGCCCTTGAACCGCATGCGCGCGAAGGCGTAGCCGGCGAAGGTGCAGAGGATGATCTGCACGACGGTGCGGATCAGCGTGACCCAGACGCTCGTCGCGAGCTGGCTGAGGAACGGCAGCCGCTCGAACACCTGCGCGAAGTTCTGCCACTGCAGCTGCCCCGGCCAGAACACCGGCGTCGGCGAGGTCACCTGCGCGTTGGTCGACAGCGCCATGATGATCTGCCAGATGAACGGGAACGCCATGACGAACCCGCCGACGCCGAGCACGACGTGGATCCACCAGTGGCTGCCCTGCCGCCGACGGGGGCCGGAGCGGGTGCGGGTCCTGGTGCGGCTGGACGCCTTGGTGGCGACGGCGGCCTTGGTGCCGGTGGCGGCGATGATGCCGGTCATGACTGGACCCACTTCTTCTGGACGCGGAACTGGATGACCGTGATGATGCCGATCAGCAGGAAGATGACCATCGCGATCGCGGCCGCGAAGCCCTTGTCACCGTCGACGAACCCGGAGTTGTAGAAGTAGAAGACGAGGGACATCGTCTTCGGGATCACCGGGTTCAGCGGGCCGAGGATCGCGTAGAGCAGGTCGAACAGCTGGAAACTCGAGATCGTCGTGACGATGAGCACGAAGAAGATGCTCGGGCTGAGGAGCGGCACGGTCACCGAGTGGAACTGGCGCCACCGGCTGGCTCCGTCGAGCTCGGCCGCTTCGTACAGCTCCGGCGGGATGTCCTTGAGACCGGCGCCGAGGATGATCATCGAGAAGCCGAGGGACGACCACAGCCCGACCAGGGAGACGGCGACGAGCGCGAAGCCCGGGGTGGAGATCCAGTACGGGCCCTGGATGCCGAACAGGCCGAGGAACGAGTTCACGATGCCGAAGTCACCGTTGAACATGATGCGCCACACCAGAGCGATCGCGGCCGGCATCGCCACGTAGGGCAGGAAGAAGAGCACGCGGTAGAACTGGGCGAAGCGCAGACCCGGGGTGTTCAGCAGGCTCGCGAGCCACACCGCGATCGGGATGCCGAGCAGGACGATCACCGTGTAGATGACCGTGTTGAGCAGCGACTGGTAGAGCTGCGGGTCGGAGACCAGGCGGACGTAGTTCGCGATGCCGGTGAAGCTCGACCCGCCGAACACCCCCCAGCTGGTGAACGAGTAGTAGAACGTCTGGATGATCGGCCAGATGAAGAACGTGCCGACGCCGATGAGCAGCGGCAGGACGAACAGCCACGGCCAGAAGCCGTCGGTGCGCGGGGCACCTGCGCGGCGGGCGTCCGGAGTCGTCGGGGGCGGGGACGCCTGTGCGGCGTCACGGTTCTGGGTGGTGGTCGTCATCGGGTCGCTCCTCGGCCAGGGCGGTCGGATCGGGTGCTGCGGGTGGGTCGTCGCAGGCAGTGGGTCGTCACCCGCGGGTGGACCCGGGGGACGTGGGACGCGGGACGGTCGACCGGCCGGGGATCAGGCCCGGCCGGTCGACCGGTGCCGTCACTCCTTGGCGAGTGCCGCGTCCATCTTGGTGGCCAGCTGCTTCGCGACCTGGTCCACCGGCTTCGAACCGTCGAACGCGCTCGGGAGCAGGTTCGTCTCGAGGGTGTTCCACGCGGCGGTGTTCTTCGACACCGGCAGCGGCTTGGCGTACTTCACCGCGTCGAGGAAGACCTGCAGGTCGGCGTCCGGCATGGTCTTCGTGAAGGCGTCCTGCGTCCCGGTGTAGGCGGGGATGATCGCGCCCATGTCGCCCTGCTGCTGCTGGGCGGGCTTCGACGCCATGTAGGCCTGCAGTGCCTGCGCGGCGGCCTTGTTCTTCGAGGCCTCGGCCACGACGTTCGAGACGCCGTGGATGACCGTGGCCTGCTCCTTGCCCTTCGGCAGCGGGTAGGCGACGACGTCCTTCTCGATGTCGGTGCCGATCAGCGCGGAGCGGAACCAGCTGCCGCCCTGGTACATCGCGACCTTGCCGGAGGTGAACCACTGGTCAGCGGTGGTGTCGGTCAGCTGCTGCATCGTGGGCGATGCACCGGACTTGATGAGGTCGGTCCAGTAGGCCAGCCCGGCCTCGGCGGCCTTCGAGTCGTACTCCGACTGCTTGCCGTCGATGACGGACCCGCCGGCCTGGAAGATCGTGTCGTAGTACGTGGTCTGGCCGTCCATGCCCGCGGCGGCACCGTAGGCGCCCTGGCCCTTCAGCTTCGCGGAGAGCTCGGCACCGGTCTTCTGGAAGTCGTCCCAGGTCCAGTCCTTCGACGGCATCGGGACGCCGGCCTGCTCGAACAGCGACTTGTTCATCCACACGCCGATGGTGTCGAAGTCCTTCGGGACGCCGTACTGCTTGCCGTCGTACGTGTAGAGCTTGTTGAGCGCCGAGGAGTAGTTCTTGGGGTCGATCGCACCGGACTTGACCTCGTCGGTGATCGGGGCGAGCTTGCCGTTGCCTGCGTACAGCTGGAAGTTCGGGCCGTTCATCCAGAACAGGTCGGGCAGCGTGTTGCTCGAGCCCTGCGTCTGCAGCTTCGTGAAGTAGCTGGCGTACGGGGTGACGTCGACGTTGACCTTGATGTCCGGGTACTTCTCGTTGAAGCCCTTGATGTTGGCCTTGATCGCCTTCACCTGGTTCTGGTCCCAGACGGCGTACGTCAGGTCGGCCTTGGTGTCCTTCGCGACCTCGCCGGAACCCCCGGAGCTGCCGGAGGACGAGGTGCTGCAGCCGGCGAGCAGCGCGACGGCGCTGACGGCGGCGGCGAGACCGAGCAGTGCGCGGCGTCGGCCGCGGCCCGTGCGGGCGGTGGGAGCGGTCATCGGGTGGTCCTTTCGGGAACGGAGGTGGTCGCGAAGTGCCGGAGGGTCGCCTCGGGCAGCGTGGGGACGTCGATCGGCTCGGAGCCGTTGCGGAGCGACCGGGTGGCGAGGGCGCCGGCGGCGACCGCTGCGCGTGCCGCGACGGGCGACAGGGTGGTCGGTTCACCGAGGGCGACGGCGCGCAGGAACTCGGTCATCGTGAGCAGGTCGGCGTCGCTGTGGCCGTCCTCGACCCCGTCGATCGGGTACTCGACGTCGCCCTGGACGTCCCAGTTGCGTCGGTGGTTCCAGACCTTGACCACGCCGCCACCGGTGTCACCGATGTTCTCGAGGCGCCCGTGCGTGCCGATCACGGTGTAGTTCCGCCAGTAGTCCGGCGTGAAGTGGCACTGCTCGTAGCTGGCCTGCACGCCGTTGTCGAGCGTCATCATCACCATCGAGACGTCCTCGACGTCGACGACGGGGTTGAGTCCGGTCTGCTCGGCCGGCGGCCAGTTGTCGAACGAGAACCAGTCGGTCATCAGCTCGTCGCTGCGGTCGCGGCGGTCGGTCACGTCGCCGTAGACCGACAGCGAGCCCATGCCCACGACGCGGCTGGTGTAGCCGCCGGCGAGGGCGTGGATCACGTCGAGGTCGTGGCTGGCCTTCTGCAGGAGCAGCGAGTTGACCTTGGTGCGGTCGGCGTGCCAGTCCTTGAAGTAGTAGTCGCCGCCGTTGCCGACGAAGTGGCGGACCCAGACGGCCTTGACCTCGCCGATCTCGCCGCGCTCGATGACCTGGCGCATCAGGCGCACCACGGCGGCGTGCCGGAAGTTGTGCCCGACGTAGAGCGGGGTGCCGGTCTCGGCGGCCGTGTTGAGCACCGCGTCGGCGTCCTCGACCGTGATGGCGAGGGGCTTCTCGAGGTAGACGGCGATGCCCGCGCGGAGCAGGTCGGTCGCGATCTCGGCGTGGGTCCAGTCCGGCGTGGTGACGATCGCGGCGTCCACGAGCCCTGCCAGGGCCCGGTGGTCCTCCACCACCTGCGCGTCGGGGTACTCGGCATGGCCGCGCTCCCGCCCTGCGGCGGTGACGTCCACGACGGCCGTGATGCGGGCCTCCAGGTCGGATGCGGACGCGACCGCGTCGGCGACGTGACGGGCGATGTACGACCGCTGACCCATCCCGATCACCGCGACGCGGAGGCCTTCGTTCGTGTTGACGGTCATCTCGCTCCCTTGCGTGATTGTGACGGCAATGATGCCAAATCGATCATGGATGCACAATATGCGATCACAGATCGCTCACGGAAGCGAGATGCAAGGGTTTAACACGCCGGTAACGTCCGCGGCGCGACAGCGCGCGCCAGGGCGCCGCAGCGCGAGCGAGCCGGGAGGCCCGGTGTCAGTCCGCGACGACGAGCTCCACCCCGGCGGCGGCCAGGTCGGTCGCGAACGCCGGCGGGACCGGCTGGTCCGTCACGAGCACGTCGATCCGGTCGAGCGGGCAGATCCGCGCGAACGTGGAGCGCTCGACCTTGGTGGAGTCGGCCACGACGATCACCCGTCGGCCGACGGAGGCGAAGTGGCGGCTCACCTCGGCCTCGCCCTCGTGCATGGTGGTGGCGCCGTACTGCCCGGTCAGGCCGTCGACCCCGAGGACGACGACGTCCAACGCGAACTCGTCGAGGGTGTCGCGCACCAGCGGGCCGATGAGCTCGTAGGACTGGCGCCGCGCGACGCCCCCGGTGACCACGATCTTGACGTTGGCCCGGACGGACAGCTCGTACCCGATGTTGAGCGCGTTCGTGACGATCGTGATGCCGTACTCGCCGTCGGCACGGATGAAGCGCTCGCTCTTGCCGAGCTCCCGCGCCACCTCGGTCGTCGTCGTGCCGCCGTTCAGGCCGACGGTGTCGCCGGGCGCCACGAGGGCGGCCGTGGCCCGGGCGATGGCGGTCTTCGCCTCGGCCTGGCGGGCGATCTTGTACTGCAGCGGCAGCTCGTAGCCGGCACCCAGCGCAGCGGCCCCGCCGTGGGTGCGCGTGACGAGGCGCTGGTCGGCGAGCGTGGCGAGGTCGCGGCGGGCGGTCGCCGCCGAGATCCCGAGCACGTCGCCGATCTCGGAGATCGACACGTTGCCCCGGTTGCTCACGAGTTCGAGCAGGGCGTTGAGCCGCTGTTGCGGAGTCATGGGGGCCATCCTACGGGCGGCAGAACCACCGGTCTTGATCGGAAATGACGTTTTGCCCTCGCTTCGAGCACGATCGCTCGCTATGCTCCCAACCACGTCGATCATCCCGGATCGACTCACGGATCGGAAGGCCCTCATGACCGACACCTTCGTGAGCGAAGAGCTCGCGTCGCAGCCGGAGACGTGGCGCGCTGCTGCGGCCCTGCTGCCCTCGTTCGTCGACTCCCTCCCCCAGCCCGGCGAGCGCGTGGCCGTCGTCGGCTGCGGCACCAGCTGGTTCATCGCCATGAGCTACGCCGTCGCCCGTGAGCAGGCCGGGCTCGGCGTCACCGACGCCTTCGCCGGCTCGGAGTACCCGACCGGTCGCGAGTACGACCGCGTCGTCACCATCAGCCGTTCGGGCACGACGACGGAGATCGTCTCGCTGCTCGCCGCACTGCCGACCCAGCGCACCGTGCTCATCACCGCGGTCGCCGACAGCCCCGCGGCCGCCGAGGCCGACGACGTCATCGCCCTGCCGTTCGCCGACGAGCGCAGCGTCGTGCAGACCCGCTTCGCCACCACGACGCTCGCACTGCTGCGCGCGTCGATCGGCGACGACGTCGACGCCCTCGCCGCCCAGGCGGAGACGGCGCTCACGCTCCCGATCGACGACCTGCTCGACGCCGAGCAGGTGTCCTTCGTCGGCCGCGGTACCGCCGTGGGCCTGACGTTCGAGGCAGCGCTCAAGACGCGCGAGGCCGCGCAGTTCTGGGCCGAGTCGTACCCGGCGATGGACTACCGCCACGGGCCGATCGCCATCGCGCAGCCGGGCCGTCTGGTCTGGTCGCTCGGCGAGTCGCCCGAGGGCCTCGAGGACGAGGTCGCCGCCACCGGTGCCCGCTTCGTCCGGCACGAGCTCGACCCGATCGCCGGGCTCGTCGTCGTGCACCGGTTCGCCGTCGCCCTGGCCGAGCGCCGCGGTCTCGACCCGGACCACCCGCGGTCGCTGACCCGTTCGGTCATCCTCACCTGATGCGCTCGACGGGGCTGGTGCTCGGGGTCGACGTCGGCGGCACGGGCATCAAGGCCCGGCTCACCGACGCGGCGGGCACGGTGCTCGGCGAGCACCGCGTCCCGACCCCGCGTGCCGACCCCGACGCCGTGCAGCTCGCCGCGGTGGTCGCCGAGCTGGCGGCCACCGCGGTCGGCGCGGCGCACTCCGGTGGGGTCGCCGTCGACGCCGGGCTCGACGCCGTCGGGGTCGTCGTGCCCGGGGTCGTCGACGAGGCCACCGGGGTGTCCGTGCTCGCCGTGAACCTCGGCTGGCAGGGCGTCCCCGTCCGTTCCCGCATCCACGCAGCACTCGCCGCCCGCGGTGTCGACGTCCCGGTGGCGTTCGGCCACGACGTCCGCGCCGGTGCCCTCGCCGAGACACGTCCCCTGGCTGGCGCGTCCCAGCCCCTCGACCGCGGGTCCGTGGGCTTCGTGCCCGTCGGCACCGGGCTCGCCAGCGCCCTGGTCGTCGACGGCGCGGTCGTGTCCGGCGGCGGGTGGGCCGGCGAGATCGGACAGGTGCGCATCCAGCACGGTCCGCACGCCGGACTCCGCGTCGAGGAGATCGCCTCCGCGGGGGCCGTCGCCCGCCGTGCCGGGACGGCGTCCGCCCACGCGGCGATGCTCCGCGTCCAGCAGGGCGACCCGGTGGCGACCGCCGTGTGGCACGAGTGCGTCGACGTGCTCGGCGAGGCGATCGCCTGGATCACCGCCGTGGCCGGCTGTCACGCCGTCGTCGTCGGTGGCGGCCTGGCCGAGTCCGGCGCGATGCTGCTCGACCCGCTCCGCACAGCCGTGGCCGACCGGCTCGTCGGACTCCGACCGCCGACGCTCCTGCCCGCGCGGCACGGCGACGCCGCCGGGGCCATCGGTGCCGGGCTGCTCGCGCGGGACCTCCTCGACACGCTCGCGGTGGTCGGGAACCCCACGGGCGGTCCGGCATGACCGCCCGCGACCTCGTCGTCCCCGGGTTCGTCGACCTGCACGTCCACGGAGCCCTCGGCCACGACTTCGCCAGCTGCTCCGCCGACCAGGCCCGTGCCGCCGTCGCCCACCACGCCAGCCGCGGCACCACCACGATGGTGGCCTCGATCGCCACCGGGACGCCCGACGCCACCGTGGCCGCACTCCGGCGGCTCGGACCACTCGTCGACGAGGGCGTGCTCGCCGGTCTGCACCTCGAAGGGCCCTGGTTGTCGCCGGCCCGCCGCGGTGCGCACGCCGCCGAGCTCCTGCACGCCCCGACCCCGGCGGAGGTCGACACGTACCTCGACGCCGCCGCCGGCACGCTCCGCGTCGTGACGCTCGCCCCGGAGCTGCCGGGTGCCCTCGACGCCGTCGCACGCCTGACCGCGGCGGGGGTCGTCGTCGCGATCGGCCACACCGACGCCGACGCCGACACCGTGACCCGCGCGGTCGACGCCGGCGCCCGGCTCGTCTCCCACGTCTTCAACGGCATGCCGCCGCTGCACCACCGCGCGCCCGGTCCGGTCGGGGTCGCCCTGACCGACCCGCGCCTGCACGTCGAGGCGATCGTCGACGGACACCACCTCGACGACGTCACCGTGGACCTGGTCCGCCGCAGCACCGGGGGCCGGATGGTCCTGGTGTCCGACGCGATGGCGGCCACCGGCTGCGACGACGGACGGTACCGGATCGCCGGGTCGGACGTCGTCGTGTCCGACGGGGTCGCCATGCTCGCCGACGGGTCGTCCCTGGCGGGCAGCACGAGCACGGTGCTCGACGGGTTCCTGCGCCTGCTGGCGGCGGGGACGTCGCTGGACGAGGCCGTGGCCGCGAGCTCCGGACGGGCGCTGGCGCTCCTCGGGCTGCCGGCGAGCCCCGCCCGCATCGTGGTCGACACGACCACCGCCAGTGTCCGCCCACACACCGAGGTGTCCGCATGATCGTCGTCGTCACCCCGAACCCGGCCGTCGACGTCACCTACCGGGTCGACGAGCAGCGCGTCGGCACGACCCAGCGCGTGCGGTCCGTCGACCGGCTGCCGGGTGGCAAGGGCCTCAACGTCGCGCGGGTCCTGGCGGGCGAGGGCGTCGAGACGCACTCGGTCCTGCCGCTCGGCGGGAGCGCGGGTGCCTGGGTCGCGGACGCCGTCGCCGCCCTCGGGCTGGCCGCCACCGCCGTGCCGGTCCCCGGCGAGACCCGCACCACGGTCACGGTCGTCGACGACCACGCGCACCCGACGATGTTCGGCGAACCGGGCCCGTCCGTGCCGCCTGACGCCTGGCTCCCCGTGGACCAGGCCGTCCGGGCGCTGCTCCCGACCGCCGAGGCCCTCGTGGTCTCCGGCTCGCTGCCCGTCGGCACTGCGCCCGGGGTCGTGACGCCGTGGATCGCCGACGCCGTCGCCGCGGGCGTGCTCGTCGTCGCCGACTGCTCGGGGCCCGCGCTCCTGGCCGCGGCCGATGCCGGTGTCACGGTCTGCAAGCCCAACCGCGAGGAGCTCGCCGAGGCCACCGGATTCCCGGACGAACGCGACGGGGCCCTCGCGCTGCTCGACCGCGGCGCCGGCATGGTCGTCGTCTCCCGGGGCGCTGACGGCATCGCTGCCCACACCCGGACCGAGGTCGTCGAGGTACCAGCCGTCCCCGGCGTCACCGGCAACCCCACGGGCGCGGGCGACGCGGCCACGGCTGGACTCGTGCTGGCGCTCACCCGGGACGTTCCCGCACCCGACCGCCCGGCCGCCGTCGACTCCGCCGACCTCACCACCGCCCTCCGCACCGCCGCAGCGTTCGGCGCCGCCGCCGTCCTGCGCCCCGTCGCTGGCGAGGTCGACCGCGCTGCCGTCCACCGATTCCTGACCGACACCGAACCGACCCGGAGCACCGCATGACCATCGACCTCGCCCTCACCGGACTGCTCGACTCGGCCCGCTCGACGCGCCACGGCGTCGGCGCCTTCAACGTCGTCCTGCTCGAGCACGCCGAGGCGATCGTCGCCGGCGCCGAACACGCGGGCCTGCCCGTCATCCTGCAGATCAGCGAGAACTGCGTCCGCTACCACGGCGGCCTCGCCCCGATCACGACCGCGACCCAGGCGATCGCCCGCGCGGCTGACGTCGAGGTCCTCGTGCACCTCGACCACATCGAGGACGTCGACCTGGTCGCCGAGGGCATCGCACTCGGCGTCGACTCGGTCATGTACGACGGCTCGCACCTGGACTACGACGCCAACGTCGCCGCCACGAAGGTCCTGGCCGAGCGCTGCCACCGCGCGGGCATCGCGCTCGAGGCCGAGCTGGGCGAGGTCGGCGGCAAGGACGGCGTGCACGCACCCGGCGTCCGCACCGACCCGACCGACGCGGCGGCATTCGTCGCGGCGACCGGGGTCGACGCCCTGGCCGTCGCCGTGGGCACCTCGCACGCGATGCAGACGCGAGAGGCCGCGGTGGACCGCGACCTCGTCGCCCGCCTGCGCGACACCGTCCCGGTGCCGCTCGTGCTGCACGGGTCGTCGGGCCTGTCGGACGAGGAGCTGCAGGGCGCCGTCCGCGCGGGCATGACGAAGGTCAACATCTCCACGCACCTGAACGGGCTGTTCACCCGGGCGCTCCGCGCGGTGCTCGACGAGCGACCGGACGTGGTCGACCCCCGGAAGTACGTGTCGGCTGGGCGGGACGCGATCACGGCCGAGACGAGCCGCCTGCTGACCCTGCTCGCCACGGCCTGACGAGCACCGGCACGACGAGCACCGGCGGCGGCGCGACCCCCGCGCCGCCGCCGTCCGTCACCCCTTGGTCCGGCTGTGCCAGATCGTCGTCGTGCCCTTCCGCAGCACCAGGTCGCCGTTGGTCATCATCCGCAGCGTGACCTTCGCACCACCGGCACGGGACGTCCCGCTCGACCAGGCCTGCTTGCCGAACCGGTCCCAGAGCACCAGGTTGCCGTTCGACTCCATGCGCAGCGACGCACCGGCTCCGCGGCCGCTGACCGCGAGCGCCGTCCGGCTGCCGAGCACCACGCGCATCTGCCCGTCCGCACGGACCGTGAGCCGCCGGTGGCCCGTCGTGTCCCACAGGCTCTGGCCCTGCACGAGCGACGCACCGGTCACCAGCTGGTCGGCCCCGGGTGCGCCGTTGCGCCACAGCACGGTGCTGCCGACCGTCACGCGGACGTCACCGCCGTCCGTGACCGAGAGCACCGGCGTGCCGGCCGCGGTGGTCTTCGTCGTGGTCCAGAGCACCGCGCCCGAGCCCGACCGGACGCTGAGCACGCCGTTCGTGCCGAGCGACAGGGTGTTCCCCGCGCCCGAGGTCTTCGTGGACCACAGCACGCGGCCGTTGCCCCACTCGACGAGGTTGCCGTCCCGCTGCAGGTCGAGCCAGTACTGCCCGTTCGGCGAGTGGATCGAGGTACCAGCAGGCACCGAGGCACCGGACGCCGTGATCGTGGTCGCGGCGGCACCGGCGACGGACGGTCCGGCCGGCGGCGGGCACGAGGCCGCGACGGGCAGGAGCGGTCCGAGCGTCGACCACCGCGGGGTGCCGAGGCCGGTCGCCAGGTCGTGGCCGGCCGTGGCCTTCCAGGTGCCGTTGGTCCCGGTCGTCACGTCGCGGAACGCGGACGGGTTGCCGTACAGGACGGCGTGCAGGTCACCGACGCCCGCGGCGCAGCCCCGAGCGGACAGGGCCGAGGCGAGCTGCCCGGCGACGATCGGCGAGGCCAGGCTCGTCCCACCGCCGTACACGAAGCCGTGCGCCGCGCCGAGGTAGATGCCAGGACCGGTGTTCGGGTCGGCGACCGCGGCGATGTCCGGCACCAGCCGGTTGGTGCCGCTGATGCCGGCACCCGTCTGCCAGGCCGGACGCGGGTACACCGACGAGGTGCCGCCACCGCCGGCGCCGAGGGTGTTCGACCACGCGCTCTCGCTGAAGCCCGTGCCCGCACGACGCAGCGTGGTCCCACCGACACCGACCACGGCGGGCGAGGACGCCGGGTACGAGACGTCCCGGATCGTCGAGCGGGGCCCGGTCGGGCACTGCGCGCCGTCGTCCCCGGTCGCGGCGAAGACCGTCGCGCCGGCGGCGACGACCCGGTCGAGCGCGTCGTCGAGTGCCGCCCGGGCACCGCCGGACATGAGCGACTCGCAGACGCCCCACGAGATGCTCACCGCGGTGATGCCAGCGGGACCGACCTCGTCCGCGATCTGGCTGTACGCCTGGTACATCCCCTGGAACGAGTTCGGCGCGACGTAGACGCGCTGGCGAGCTCCCGGTGCCACGGCGAGCAGGGCCTCCTGGTCGAGCGCGACCTCGGTCTCCCCGCCGCTGCCGTCGGGACGGTGCGCGTCGGCGCCGCCCACGGCGACCTGGTCGAGTGCCGGCACCGGACGCCCCACGGCGGCGGCGTAGGCGGACAGGTCGTTGCGGTCCCAGCCGGAGAACTGCACGGTGGCGACCGTCGCACCCGTGCCGGCGGTGGCGCTCGTCGAGGACGCGTACGCCTTCGCGATGTCGGCCGGTGCGTACCCGGCGGGCACGGCCGCGTGCGACACGGCCGGCCGGGTGTCCAGGCCCAGGACGCCGGTCACCGCTCCGCCGAGCACGCCCGAGAGCACGGGTTCGGTCGCGGGGTGCATCCCGTCGCCGGTGCCGAGGAGCTCGACGCCGAACACGGCCTCGGCCTGCGCGGCCGTGCCGCGGGCCTCGACCTGCCAGGTGTCCAGGTCCGTGACGGTGAAGCCGGCTGCGGTGAGCGTCGCCCGCACCGTGGCGCGGTCGTCGGTCTCCGGTGCGACCTCGGCGACGGCGTCGGCGCGCTCGTCCGTCGTGGCGCCGGTCGTCGTGGTCGGCAGGGCGCGCAGTGCGGCCTGGTCGGTGGGGCGCAGGACGACCGTCAGGTCGACGACCTCACCGTCGGGCGTCGCGCCCGTGGTCGGGTCCGTCGACGTGGGCAGCGTGTGCTCGGGTGCGACCCGGACCGGTGTCGGCGCGGTCGCCGAGGCGCTGGTGGCCGGGACGGCGACACCGACGACGGCGAGCGCCGTGACGATCGCCGCAGCGGTCAGCAGGGACGGGGTACGAGGGGGCATGGGGGGTCGCTCCGTGACTCGGGACGGTGCCCGGTCCGTGGGCGCCGGTCCCCCGATGACGTCAGGGGGACGGTGCACGCTACCCCGCGGTGCAGGCCCGGGTCCTCCCCCAGTTGTGGAGCACGACAGCGGTCCGCCGGACGGCGACGAGCGGCCGGGAGGCTCGGATCACCTCCGCCGCGTCGGTCCGCTCAGCAGAGGGGCACGTTCACCGCGAGCCCGCCCATGGCGGTCTCCTTGTACTTGGTGGACATGTCGGCGCCGGTCTGCCGCATGGTCTCGACGACCTGGTCGAGCGACACGTGGTGCACGCCGTCCCCGCGGAGCGCCATCCGCGCGGCGTTGACGGCCTTGTTCGCGGCGATCGCGTTGCGCTCGATGCAGGGGATCTGCACGAGTCCGCCGATCGGGTCGCAGGTCAGCCCGAGGTTGTGCTCCATCGCGATCTCGGCGGCGTTCTCGACCTGCTCCGGGGTGCCTCCGAGGAGCTCGGCGAGCCCGGCGGCGGCCATCGACGCCGCGGACCCGACCTCGCCCTGGCAGCCGACCTCGGCACCGGAGATCGACGCGCGCTCCTTGTAGATCGACCCGACGGCACCGGCGGTCAGCAGGAACCGGACCACGGCGTCGTCGCGGCGCGCAGGCGTGATGGTCGGCACGTAGGTCAGCGCGTAGAAGAGCACGGCGGGGATGATCCCGGCAGCACCGTTCGTCGGCGCCGTGACGACCCGTCCGCCCGAGGCGTTCTCCTCGTTCACGGCCATCGCGGTCAGGTTCGTCCACTCCATCGCGAAGAGCGGGTCGTGGTGCGGGTCGTCGCGGGTGAGCTCCTCGAACCAGGTCGCGGCCCGCCGCCGGACCTCGAGCCCGCCCGGCAGCGTGCCCGAGCGCCGGACGCTGCGGTCGACGCAGGACTCCATCACGGCGTGGATCTCGAGCAGACCCCGACGGACCTCGTCCTCGGTCCGCGTGGCGGTCTCGTTCGCCATCGCGATGCCGCTGAAGGGCAGACCGGTCGTGGCGCACGCGGCGAGCAGCTCCGCGCCGCTGGAGAACGGGTAGGGCACGGCGTCGACGACCGGGATCGCGGCCTCGGCCACGTCGGCCGGTGCGTCGTCGCCGTCGCGGGTGATGAACCCGCCGCCGACGGAGTAGTACGTCTCCACGGCGAGCTGCGTCCCGGTGTCGTCGAACGCGCGGAGTCGCAGCGCGTTCGGGTGTCGGGGCAGCATGGTCAGCGGGTGCTGCACGATGTCGCCGAGCCGGAACGGGACCACCTGACCGCCGGAGAGGCGCAGCGTGCCCGTCCGCTCGAGGTCCTCGAGGGACTGCGCCATCGCGTCGGGATCGACCGACTCGGGCAGCTCCCCGGTGAGTCCCGCCGCGACGGCCCCGAGCGTGCCGTGGCCCTGGCCGGTGGACGCGAGTGAGCCGTACAGGTCGACGCGGATCGTCACGACCGGCAGCGATGCGACGCGCTCGGCGAACTCGGCCGCGGCCCGCATGGGCCCCACGGTGTGCGAGCTCGACGGGCCGACACCGATGCTGAACAGATCGAAGACGGAGACCGGCACGTCCGCCACCCTAACCCGTCCGGACGGAGCACCTCCCCGAGTCGGCCCCGTCTCCTCGGTGAGATCGCACTTCGTGTCGGGTCGACCGGCGGTGAGCCGACACGAAGTGCGATCTCACGGGGGCCTGGCGGGCGGAACGGGCCAGACGGCGGGGGTCAGGTCAGCGGCGGCGCCCGCCCTCGGCCGGCATCACGATCCACAGGACCACGTAGGTGATCCAGAGCGGGCCGGGGAACAGGCTCAGGATGATCCAGGCGACGCGGACGAACAGCCGCGACCAGCCGAAGCGGTCGGCCAGTCCGGCGCAGACACCCGCGAGGACACGGCCGGAACGAGGACGCATGAGTGAGGTCATGCGGACGACGCTACGGCGTGCGACCGACCGGCAGCAGGCGGATCGCCCCCGGATGTCGGGTGGGGCTGCCCCCACCCGTCGACGTCAGGGGATGAGGACGATCTTGCCGCGGGTGTGGCCCTGCTCAAGCTCCTCGTAGGCGTCCTGCACGCGGTCGAGCGGGTAGGTCGCAGCGACGGGCACCTCGATCTCGCCGTCGGCGACCATCCGGGCGAGTGCCCCGAGGATCTCCGGGTCGGCGGTGTCGACGCTGCCGGAGGTCTTCGCGCCGACCTCGGCCGCGGCCTCGTACGCGATGACCGTCTCGATGCGGTCGGCGGGGATGCCGAGCGCGATGCCGAGGTGCACGTACTCGGCACCGTGCAGGTCGATGAGGGCGTCGATGCCGTTCGTCGCGAGCTCCTGGATGCGCTCCTGCAGCCCGTCGCCGTAGGTCACCGGACGGGCGCCCTTGGCGGCGAGCCACTCGTGGTTCGCCTCGGACGCGATCGCGATGACGTCGATGCCCTCGTTCGTCAGGAGCTGCGTGACGAACCCGCCGACGCCGCCAGCGGCGCCGGAGACCACGACGGTCTCGCCGGCGCGGGGGTCGACCGCGCGCACGGCGGCGGCCGCGGTGGTCGCGATCACGTCGAGCCCGCCGGCGACGTTCCAGTCGAGCAGGCGGGGCTTCTGGACGACCTGGCCGGCCGGCACGGACACGTACTCGGCGTGGCTCGCGCGGTCCCAGGACCAGCCGATGACCTCTTCGCGCTCGTCCACGCCGTCGACGCCCTCGCCGACCGCGACGACGATGCCGGCGAAGTCGGTGCCCTGGCCGGACGGCAGCTTCGACGGGTCCTCGCCGTCGAACAGGCCCTGACGGATCGCGGACTCCCCCGGGTTGATCCCGGCGGCGCGCACGCGCACGAGCACCCGTCCGGGCTCGACGGCAGGCACGGGGACCTCGTCGACGCGGAGGACGCTCCGGTCTCCCCACTGGTCGAAGCGGACGGCTCGCATGGTCTCAGGCAGATCGCTCATCGTCCGCGACCCTACGCTGCTCCCCCGTCCGCAGGCGTGAGCGACATCCAGTGGACCGCTCCATCGCCGCACCCGTGGGAGACTGGCCGCATGCCCATCCTCCACAAGGACATGCAGGTGTGCATGTCGCTCGCGGCCCGTCCGAGCAACATCGGCACCCGGTTCCACAACTACCTGTACGACGAGCTCGGGCTGCAGTTCATCTACAAGGCGTTCACGACGACCGACCTGCCCGGCGCGGTCGCGGGCATCCGGGCGCTCGGCATCCGCGGCTGCTCCGTGTCGATGCCGTTCAAGGAGGCGGTCATCCCCCTCGTCGACGTCATCGAGGACTCGGCCGCCGCGATCCAGTCCGTCAACACGGTCGTGAACGACGGCGGCGTCCTCACGGCGTCGAACACCGACTACGAGGCCGTCGCGGCACTCCTCGCCTCCCACGACGTCGACCCGACAGCACGCGTGCTGCTGCGCGGCTCCGGCGGCATGGCGAAGGCGGTCACGGCGGCGTTCCGCGGCGCCGGCTTCGACCACCTCACCGTGGTCGCCCGCAACGAGGAGACCGGCCCGGCCCTCGCCGAGCAGTACGACTACGCCTGGGCACGGACCGAGGCGGACGCCGGCGACGCCGACCTGCTCGTCAACGTCACGCCGCTCGGCATGGACGGCGACCAGGCGGAGACCCTCGCCTTCGACCAGGCCCGCGTGGACGCGGCCCACACGGTCTTCGACGTGGTCGCCTTCCCCTCGGAGACCCCGCTGGTGCGCGCCGGCCGTGCGGCCGACAAGCACGTCATCACGGGTGCCGAGGTGATCGCCCTGCAGGCGGCCCGCCAGTTCGAGCGGTACACGGGCGTCGCCCTCACCGACGACCAGGTGCGGCGCGCGAGCGAGTTCAGCCGGGCTCTGTAGCCAGCTGAGACGCAGACTGGAGGCTCGTGACGGCGCCGCCACGAGCCTCCAGTCGGTGGTCAGCCGTTCTGTTCGCGACCCGTCGCGACCCAGCCGAGCCGGCGGATGCTCTCGTGGTTGCGGAACCAGATGCCGGGCTGCGCGATGAAGCCGGGGACGAGGGAGCCGGGGCCCCGGACAGGGTTCTCCCGCAGGGTGACGCGGCTGCCGCGGGGGTGGGGTTCGACCTCGACCTCGACGCGGGCCTCGCCGACCGGCCAGCCGCGCGCCTGGATCACCATGCGACGAGGCTCGTCGTACTCGAGCACCGTCGTGGTGTCGTTGATCACGAACGGCCAGATGCCGAACGAGTGGTGGATCTTCGTGCCGACCGCTGGCCAGCCCCGGTCCTCGCCCCGCATCCGGGACGCGCCGACCACCCACGTGGGGTAGAGCCAGCCGTCGCGGAGCACGTCGAAGACGGCCTGCGGCGAGCAGTGGAAGATGCGGACGTTCTTGGCCATGGTGGTTCAGTCCTCCGGGGTGAGGTCGACGTCCTCCGGCAGCCCGAAGGTGTGCCGCAGGGCGCTCTTGGCGGCGTGCCACCCGGCCATGCCGTGCACGCCGGGCCCCGGGGCGGACGCCTCGGAGCAGAGGTACATGCCGCCGCCCATCCGCCACGGGTCGCTCGAGAGGACCGGGCGCTTGACGAGCTGCCAGAAGCTGGCGGCACCGGCGGCGATGTCGCCGCCGACGTAGTTGGGGTTGTACTCGGCCATCTGCACGGCCGTGCGCGCGCTCGACGCCAGGACCGTGTCGCGGAAGCCCGGGGCGAAGCGCTCGATCTGGCGGGTGACCATCTCGGTCGGGTCGACGTCCGAGCCCGCGGGCACGTGCGCGTACGCCCAGAAGACGTGCTTGCCCTCCGGAGCTCGGCTCGGGTCCACGACGGTGGGTTCGGCGCCCAGGACGTACGGTCGCTCGGCGTGCTGCCCGCGGGCCACGGCTCCCTCGGCCTCGGCGATCTCGGCCCGGGTGCCGCCGATGTGCACGGTGCCCGCGCGCCGCAGCTCCGCGTTCGTCCACGGCACGGCGTCCGACAGCGCGAAGTCGACCTTGGCGGCGGCGTTGCCGAATCGGAAGCGTCGCAGCGCACCACGCTTCGGCGTCGGGATCTGCTTGCCGGCGATCCGGAGCATCCCCGGGACGCTCGTGTCGAACAGCACCGCCTTGGCTGGAGTCAGGTCGGCGAGCGACCGGACCTCGTGGCCGGTCGTGATCGTGCCGCCGTGGGCGACGAGGTCCGCGGCGAGCGCGTCGACGATCGCCTGGCTGCCACCGATCGGCACCGGCCAGCCCCTGGCGTGGGCGTAGGAGCCGAGCGACAGGGCCGCGGCGGCGGTGGACAGCGAGGGCAGGTGCTGGATCGAGTGGGCTGCGACGCCGGAGACCATGGCCGGGGCGGTGTCCCCGCGGAACCGCAGGTTCCAGGCGGCGCTGCCCTGCTCGAGCGCCCGCAGGCCGAAGCGCAGCACTGTGAGCGGGTGCCGCGGGACGTGCAGCAGGGCGTCGGTGGCGAAGTCGGCGACCTGGTCGGCGTTGCGCGCGAGCGGTGCCATCAGGTGCCGGAACGCGGGGCCGTCGACGCCGAGCTCCGCGGCGGTGCGGTCGAGGTCCTGGTACGCGATGCCCGCGCGGCCGCCGTCGAGCGGGTGGCCGTACTGGACCTCCGGCAGGCGGAGCTCGATGCGGTCCTCCATCCGGAAGCGCCGGAAGAACTCGGACTGCAGCGCCATCGGGTGCACGGCGGAGCAGACGTCGTGCAGGAACCCGGGCAGCGTGAGCTCCGACGTGCGGGCACCGCCGCCGATCGTGTCGTTCCGCTCGACGACCTCGACGGACAGTCCCGCCCGCGCGAGCGTCACCGCTGCGGCGAGTCCGTTCGGCCCCGCCCCGACCACCACCGCATCGACCATGCGTCGAGCCTAGGACCGGCTGGCTCGGTGCACTCGGAGCGGGCGGGTCAGATCACGGCCCGACCGCGGTCAGCTGCGCGCGGTGTCGGCATCCGACGCGTCCGTGCCCTCGTCGCCGGCGTCGGCGTCGTCGGGCTCGTCGGTGTCCTCCACCGCGTCAGGCCCCGAGCCGACGGGGTGTTCCGCGAGCAGCGCCGCGAAGTCCTCGTCGAGCATCTGCTGCACGCGGTCATCCCGGCCGATCTCGTAGCCCTCGGTCGGCCGCTGCGCCCAGCCGAGGCGCCCCACGACCGTCGTGCCGATGTCGTCCCAGGCGCGGGCCCGGGCGGCGAGGACGATGCGGTCGACGAAGCCCTTGTCGTCCCGACGCTGCTCGAGCATGTTGGCGAGCTGGTCGTAGGTGGCCTCGCGCGTGCGGAGCTTGAGGTCGTCACCGCGGCGGTAGTCGTGCTGGTGCTTCGACCGGCCCTTCTGCTTCATCGCCTTCGAGCGGATCTCCCGCATGCGCTCGGCGTCGCCACGCTGCTCGGTCGCCATGCGGAGGAGTTCCTCGCGCGTGGCCTCGGCTGCGACGGCGTGGTCGAAGTACCCGTTCTCCCGCAGGGACGTCGTGATGATCCGGTTCGCCACCGCGATGACGATCGCCGCGCGCGAGATGAGGAAGCCCTCGTCCACCGCTCGCTTCAGCTCGACCTGGCTGATGGGTCGCTCGGTCGAGGTCTTGCTGCGCCGTCCGAACAGAGCCATGCCGGGAACGATACCGGCGTCCGGTGTCCGTCAGCCCGCAGGTGGACCCGGATCACCGCCTGGAGGGACGACTCGCCTCGACCGCGTCCGTAGCGTCGTCGACATGCTCACCGCACCCGAACCCACCCGTACCGGACTCGGCACCGCCAGCCTGGTGCTGGGCATCTGCTCACTGCTCGCCGGGTGGACGTTCTTCGCCCCGATCGTCGGGCTCTGCCTGGGGATCGCCTCGCTCCGGAAGGAGCCCGCCGCCCGGGGCCGCGCGGGCTGGGGCGTCCTGCTCGCCGTCGTCGCCCTGGCGATCTGGGTCGTGCTGCTGGTGCTCGCCGTCGGCGCCCACACGTTCGCGCTCTGGCAGCGGTCCGTGCACGGCTCCTGACCGGGCGCCGCACGAGTCGCGCCCCACCCCGGCCGTCGCGCCCCGGTGTGACGGGGCGCGATGACCAGAGCGGGGCGCGATGCCGACCGCCGCCGCGGGCTACTCGTACCGGAGCGCCTCGATCGGGTTCTGGCGGGCCGCTCGACGAGCCGGCAGCGTCCCCGCGAGGAACGCGATGAACATCACCACGAGGATGATCGTGATCACCGAGGACGGTGCGAACTGCAGGATCTGCAGGCCCGGCAGGTCCTTGAGCAGGGTGGCCGCGAGCACGTTCGAGATCGCGGTGCCGAGCCCGATCGCCACACCGGCGCCGATCGCACTGCCGAGGAAGCCGATGAACACGGCCTCGAGCGAGAACAGCGTGTAGACCTTCCCGCCGCCCATGCCCATGGCCTTCATCAGCCCGATCTCGCGGGTGCGCTCCTGCACGCTCATCAGCAGGGTGTTGATGATGCCGAACCCGGCGGCGATGAGCGCGATCACGGCGAAGGCGTTGAGGACGCCGACGATGCCGCTGATGACCGTCTGGAACTGGCCGAGCTGGTCCTGGATCGTCTGGCCCGTGTAGCCGTCGTCCGCCAGGGCCTTCTTCACGTCGGACACGTCGGCGCCCGAGGTCACCGTGGCCGAGGCACTGGCGTACGAGGTCGCGATCGACGAGGGCTTGCCGATCTCCTGCGCGGCCTGCATGGCGTCGGTGAGGGCCGTGTTCGCACCGGCGCCGCCGCCGAAGAGTGACTCGTTCTGCACGCCGACGACCGTGGCGGTGAGGGTGTGCTGCTTGCCCTGGTAGTCGTCGACCGCGAAGGTCAGGTCCTCACCCACGGCCGCCTTCGCACTGCCGAGCCCGAGGTTCTTGAGGTAGTCGGTCGGCAGGATCACCTGGTTCGCCTTCGTGTCGTCGTCGAGCTGCTTCCCCGACGCCAGGTCGGCCTTGAGCTCCCCCGCGTTGGCGGTCAGCGTGACGACGTACTTGCCGTCGCCACCGTGCTCGGCGTACTTCGGGCTCAGCGCGACGGCCGGGCGGACGGTGCCGATGCCGTCGACCGCCTTGACCTTGTCGATGTCGGACGCCGACAGGAAGCCGAACGACGCCGGACCCCGGTCGACGCTCTGGGTGGAGGCGTCAGGGTCGTACTTGGCCGGACCGCTGTCGGTCGTGGACGAGTCGACGGCCTTCGTGATGGTCAGCGACCCGGTGTCACCGATGGACGCGACCTGGGTGTCGATGTAGTTGCCGACACCAGTGCCGATCGCCGAGGTCAGCGTGATGGTGAACGCGCCGATGAAGATCGCGATGACGGTCAGCGTGGTGCGGAGCTTGGAGCGGAAGGTGTTGCCGACCGCGGTCCGGAGGAGGTCGAGGAAGTTCATGCGGAGTGCCTCCCGTGCTGGTCGGTGGCGACCGAGGCGGTCGCATCGGCAGAGGCCCCGACGGCGGCGGTGCGGTTGTCCGACCCGCCGACGATGAGCCCGTCGCGCACGTTCACGCTCCGGTCGCACCGTGCGGCGAGCTCCTCGTCGTGGGTGACGACGACGAGCGTGATGCCCCGTTCGCGCTGCAGTCCGAAGAGCAGGTCCTCGACGACCTGCCCGGTGTTCGTGTCGAGGTTCCCTGTCGGTTCGTCGGCGAAGATCACGCTCGGCTCCCCCACCAGCGCCCTGGCGATGACGACGCGCTGCTTCTGCCCGCCGGACAGGTCGTTGGCGTCGTTCTTGGCCTTGTCCGCCAGGTCGAGGGCGTCGAGAGCAGCCATCCCCCGGCGCTTCCGCTCGGCTCCGGAGACGCCGGCGATCTTCAGCGGCAGCACGACGTTGTCGAGCACCGAGGTCTTCGGCGTCAGGAAGAACTGCTGGAACACGAACCCGAAGGTGCTGTTCCTGGTGCGGTTCACGTCGCGGGCGCTCAGCGTCGCCGCGTCGGTGCCGTCGAGCAGCACCTGGCCAGTGGAGGGCTTGTCGAGCAGCGCCAGCAGGTGCATGAGCGTCGACTTGCCCGAACCGGACTTGCCGACGATCGCCAGGCTCTCACCCTGGTTCACCGCGAGCGACACCCCCTTGAGCGCGTCGAACCGCGACGAGCCGCGGCCGTAGGTCCTCGTGAGGTCTCGGACCTCGAGCACGGGAGTGGTCATGCGCCTGAGCGTAGTGGCGGATGCACGAGTGAAAGTTTGCATCTGCTGCAAACCACGTGACGTTCCGGTTACAGTCGTCCCATGCCTGAGTCCGTCGCGCCCCCCGCACTCGGTCTCCGCGACCGCAAGCGGATCGAGACGCGTCACCGGATCGCCGAGGCCGCCCGCTCGCTGGCGCTCGAGAACGACATCGACCACACCACGATCGAGCAGGTCGCCGCGCGTGCGGACATCTCGCCGCGCACCTTCTTCAACTACTTCGAGAGCAAGGAGGACGCGGTCCTCGGGCACACCGAGCTCGACCTGTCCCCCGAGGCCCTCGATGCCCACCTCGCCGCCGTCGCCGGCGAACCCGCGGCCCAGGCCGTCGTGGACCTGGCGTTCCTGGTGTTCGGTGAGACGTTCGGCGACGAGCGCGAACGGCTCGCCCGCAAGGAGCTCATCGTGCGCTTCCCGCAGCTGATGCGCCGCCAGGTCAGCCGGATGACGACCGTGGCCGAGGCCATGACCGGCGCCGTCCGCACGGTCCTCGAACGCGACCCGGCCTGGGGCCCGGACGCAGCGACCGCGCAGGCCGCCGAGATGCTGCTCGGCATGGTGATGACCGCGCTCCGCAGTGCGGCCCGGCACGAGGGCACCGACCCGGACGAGGTCCGCAACCGGGTGGTCGCGCTGATGCGCGACACCGCGGCCCGGATCGCGGCCGGCTGACAGCCAGACGGGAGGCTCCCCACCGGACCGGTGGGGAGCCTCCCGTCTGCCTGTGGCCGGTCAGGCGGCGCCGTGGCTGGCGCGGCTGCGTCGTGAGAGCGAGTCGATGATGACCGCGAGCAGGAGCACCGCGCCGGTGATCATGTAGCGGATCGACGAGTCGAGGCTGAGCAGCGTCAAGCCGTTCGAGATCGACTGGATCACGATGATGCCGAGCAGGGCCGACCAGGCGCTGCCTCGGCCGCCGAACAGGCTCGTGCCGCCGATGACCGCCGCGGCGATCGCGTTGAGGTTCGTGTCGCCGGCGCCCGAGGACAGGCTCGCGGAGTTGAGGCGAGCCGCGGCCAGGATGCCGCCGATGGTGGCGAACAGCGAGGTGAGCACGAAGACCGAGATGTAGATCCGGTTCACCCGGATGCCCGACCGTCGTGCAGCCTCGACGTTCCCGCCGACCGCGAAGACCGAGCGGCCCCAGCGGGTGCGCTTCAGCACGAAGTTCATCAGCACGACGAGCACGATGAAGAACACGAACGAGGTGCCCGTGCCGAAGTCGCGGGACAGGTACCAGACCATGACGCCGAGACCGATGAACAGCGCGAGCGACTTGGCGATCGTCAGGGACATGGCGCCCGTGGACAGGCCGGCGCGGCGTCGACGACCGGCGCGACGGACCTCGGTGACGAACAGGCCACCGGCCGCGACCGCGGCGAGCAGGTACGCGAGCCACGGGGGCAGGTACGAGGCCGAGGCGAACTGCACGATCGGCGACGAGTACGGCAGGTTGATCGAGCCGTTCGGGCCGAGGATGAGCAGCTGCAGGCCGAGGAAGCCGAGCAGCCCGGCGAGCGTGATCACGAAGCTCGGGACGCCGAACCGCGTGAAGAGCAGCCCGTAGAGCAGACCGGCGGCGGCACCGACGGCGAGCGCCACGACGAGCACGAGCCACAGCGGCCAGCCGAGCGTCGTCAGCCCCTGGCCGAGGATCGCGGCCGACAGCCCGCTGACGCTGCCGACGGACAGGTCGATCTCGCCGAGGAGCAGGACCAGGACGATGCCGATCGCGATGGTGCCGACGGCAGCGCACTGCAGCGCGAGGTTGACCAGGTTGCCGGGCGACAGGAAGTCCGGCGACAGGGCCTGGAACACCGCCCAGATCACCACGAGGCCGACGACCACGGGCAGCGAGCCGATGTCACCGCCGCGGACCCGGCGGACGAACGCCTTCGCGGCCCCGCCGATCCCCTGGTCACGGAGCAGTCGCTCGTCCTGCAGGTCGGCCGCGGACGGGGTGGGCGTCGCGGCGGTCAGGGTCTCGTCGGCCTTGCTCATGCGGTGGTCTCCTGCTCGGTCCTGGCGGCGGCACGACGGGTGACGGCGTTGTCGGTCGCTCCGGTGATGGCCGCGATGATCTCCTCGTAGGAGACGTCGTCGATGCGGAACGTGCCGTTGTTCCGGCCGAGGCGGAGCACCGCGACCCGGTCGGCGACGGCCTGCACGTCCGCGAGGTTGTGGCTGATGAGGACGACCCCGAGGCCGCGCTCGCGGAGGCGCTCGACGAGGTTGAGCACCTCGGCGGTCTGGGCGACCCCGAGTGCGGCGGTCGGCTCGTCGAGGACGACCACCTGCGGGTTGCCGATGAGCGACCGGGCGATGGCGACCGTCTGGCGCTGACCACCGGAGAGCGAGGCGATCGGGATGCGCACGGACGGGATCCGCGCGGCGAGCTGCTGCAGGAGCTCCCACGAGCGGCGTTCCATCTCCTCCTCGTCGAGGAAGGGGTGGCTGATCTCGCGGCCGAGGAACAGGTTCGACACGACGTCGAGGTTGTCCGCGAGCGCGAGGTCCTGGAAGACGGTGGCGATGCCCAGCGACTGGGCCGCCGCCGGGTTCGGGACGGTCACCTCGTCGCCGTTGAAGGTGATCGTGCCACCGTCCGGCGTGTAGACCCCGGCGAGGATCTTCACGAACGTGGACTTGCCGGCGCCGTTGTCGCCGACGATGGCGATCACCTCGCCCGCGTACACGTCGAAGTCGATGTCGCTGAGGGCCTGGACGGCACCGAACCGCTTCGTGATCCCGCGGAGGGACATCACCGGCTCGGAGGTGGGGTGTGCTGCTGCGGACTCGTTGCTCACGGGGTCGTCCTCGATCGGTGGGGCCCGCCCGGTCCGTGTGGGACCGGGCGGGCGGTTGTCCGGACTAGTTGATGCCGGCGGTGGAGCAGGCGGCGGCGTACTGCGACGTGCAGACCTGCTTCGTCGTGTACAGACCGTCCTTGATCACCGTGTCCTGCACGTTGTCCGTCGTGACGGCCACCGGGTCCAGCAGGGTCGAGGGCACGCTGTCGCCCTTGGCGGTCTTCACGGTCGAGTCACCCTTCGGCGACTTGCCCTGGGCGAACTGGATCGCCAGGTCCGCGGCCTGCGAGGCCTCGGGCTTGAACGCCTTGTAGACGGTCATGTACTGCTCCCCCGCGAGGATCCGCTGGATGCCCGCGAGCGACGCGTCCTGACCGGTGACCGGGGGCAGCGTCTTCACGCCGCTCGACTTGAGCGCCGCGATCACACCGCCGCCGGTGTCGTCGTTCGCCGCGTACACGCCGGTGATCTTGTCGGCGCCGAGCTTGCTGATCTGACCCGAGGCCCAGTCCTGCGCCTTGGCGGGGTCCCAACCGGGGGTGTCGTACTCGGCGAGGACCTTGTAGTCGCTCTTGTCGATGACCGAGTGCGCGCCCTTCTTGAACTGCGACGCGTTGTTGTCGGTCGGCGAGCCGTTGACCATGATGATCCCCGAGCCGGCCGGCACCTTCTTCGCCTTGAGGGCGTCGACGAGGGCCTGCCCCTGGAGCTGTCCGACCTTCTCGTTGTCGAACGAGATGTAGTAGCTCAGGTCCGGGCTGTCGATGAGCCGGTCGTAGGAGATGACCGGGACCTTCTTCGCCTTGGCCTGCTGGACGATGGACGCTGCCGCCTCGCCGTCGAACGGGTCGAGGACCAGGACCTTGACGCCCTGCGTGAGCATCGACTGGGCCTGCTGGAGCTGCTTCGACGCGTCACCGTCGGCGTTGGCGTAGACGACCGAGCAGCCGCTGCACTGCTTCTTGATCTCGGCGGTGAAGAGCGGACGGTCGGCGCTGGCGTAGCGGGCGGTGACCGAGTCGGGCAGGAGCAGGCCGATCTTGGCCTTCGAGGCGTCGCCGCCGCCGCTGCCGGACCCCGTCCCGGCTCCGGCCCCGTTCGAGCAGCCCGCCAGGGTGGTGATCGCGATCAGGAGCGCGCCGACGCCGAGCATGGCGCGTGTGGTGGATTTCTTCATTGAAACGTCCTCCGACAGGTGGGCCGCCCACGTTGGCGGTGCCCTGAGTGTGTCAGCGGGCGTTCTTGGCTGCAAGAGTTGAACGCAAGGGGTGCGGGCTGTGACGAAATCGTTATCGAAGGGTCGTCGACGTCGTTCCCGGCGCCGACCGGGCCGGGACCGTCACCGGGCTCGGGTGACGTCCACCGCCTCGATCGCCACGGCGAGGGCACCGGTCACGGCGGCCTTCTCTCCGAGCTGCCCCTGCACCACGTCCGGGGTGCCGTCCGCGTCGACGATGAGCATCGACTCGAGGGCGTGCCGCATCGGGCCGAGCAGCAGCTCCCCGGCGCGGGCGAACTCCCCCGTGACCACGACCCGCTCGGGGTCCAGCACGTTGCAGAGCCCGACCGCGGCGGTGCCGATCGCCCGCCCGGCGTCCGCGACCGCGCGGATGCAGGCCGGGTCGCCGGACATCGCGCGCAGGATGAGGTCGGTGAGCTTGAGCGTGCCCACCTCGTCGCGGACGGACTCGAGCACCGCGGGGGCGCCGGCCACGGCCTCCAGACAGCCGCGGTTCCCGCACCGGCAGATCGGACCGTGGGGCACCACGGGCGTGTGCCCGAACTCGCCGGCGACGCCGTGGTGCCCGCGGAACAGCCGGCCGTCGAGCACCAGCCCGGCACCGATGCCGTTGCCGACGTCGAGCGTGACGACGGTGCTGCGTCCGCGGCCCGCGCCGCTGCGGTGCTCCGCGAGGGCCGAGAGCGTGGCGGCGTTGTCGAGCTGCACGGGCTTGCCGACCCGCTCGCCGAGGGACGTGCCGATCGCGATGCCATCCCAGCCGCGCAGGATCCCGCCGCGCGCGGTCATGCCCGTGCGCTTGTCGATCGGTGCGGCCACGGCGAGCCCGACCGACAGGACCTCCTGCATGGACGAGTCCACCGACTCGGCCATGTCCATCACGAGCAGGGCGGCCTTGTCGAGCTCGGCGTCGGCGCGGTGGTCACGGGCCAGGGGCATGTGCCGCTCGGCCAGCACGGCCCCGTTGAGGTCGGACAGGGCCACGCGGAGGTGCCGCGGTGCGACGTGCACCCCGGCGACCAGGCCCAGGCCGTGCGGCAACGTCACCCGGAGGGCACGGCGTCCGCTCGACGTGCTCGGGGTGGCGTGCAGGGCGCCGGTGGCGACGAGCTCCTTGACGATGTTGGAGACCGTGGCCGGCGAGAGCCCGGTCGCGCCGGCCAGCTCGACCTGGGTCAGTCCCCCGTGGCGCTTGACGGCCTCGACCACCCGCCCCCGGTTGGCTTCACGCAGTGAAGCTTGGCTGCCCGGACTCCGGCGTGGTTCTGACACGGGGACAGCGTAACCGGGGGCGTCCGGCTACTTCGTGATGAAGCCTTCCTTGACCATCCAGTCGTAGGCGGCGTCGACCGGCTCGCGGCCCTCGACGTCGACCTGGCGGTTCAGTTCCTGCAGCACCGGGTCGGTGAGCTTCGGGGAGATCTGGTCGTAGATGCCCTCGAGCTGCGGGTACTCCTTCAGCGTGGCACTGTCGAGCACCGGCGCGACGTTGTACGCGGGGAAGAAGCCCTCGTCGTCCTCAAGCACCTGCAGGCCGAGCGACTTGATGCGGCCGTCGGTGGTGAAGACCTCGCCGAAGTTGCACGTCCCGCGGTCGGTCGCCGTGTAGACCGTGCCGGTGTCGAGGATGTCGACGTTGCCCTTCGGGATCGCGCTGGCACCGGAGCCACCGAGCTGCATGCCGTACTTCGCGAGCATCGGCTTGAACCCGTCGGCGCGTGAGTTGAACTCGGACTCGACGCAGAACGTGCGGTCCTCCGCGGGCAGGTCGGCGATCTGCGAGAGCTTCGTGATGCCGCCGAGGTCCTTGACGGCCTCCTTGCGCACCGCGAACGCGTAGGTGTTGTTCATCGGAGCGGGCGGCAGCCACGTGAGGCCGTTGCCGGCGTCCTCCTTCTTGACCGCCTGGTACTGCGCCTGCTTGTCCGGGATGCCCTCCTTGTGGCCCATGTAGGTCAGCCACGCGGTCCCGGTGTACTCGTAGGTCATGTCGGCGTCGTGCCCGGTCATCAGCTGGCGGACGGCGACGCTGCCCGGGACGTTCGTCTCGTCGGTCACCTGGAACCCGGCGGCCTTCGCGGCGAGCACGGCGATCTTGCCGAGCACGAGCTGCTCGGTGAAGTTCTTCGACGTGACCGTGATGTGGGCGTCCTCGGGCAGGTCGGCGATCCGCTTGATGGTGCCGGGCTCGGCCGCTGGGACGAACGAGGTCGCGGGCTGCAGGCCGCAGCCGGTCAGGGCGAGGGCGGCGGCACCGGCGACGAGGGTCGCGGCGACGCGACGCGTGCGCTTCGTGCGGGTCATCGGAGTCCCTTCGGTCGTGCGAACGTCTCGACGATGCGGCCGAGCCAGTCGATGGACAGGGCCAGCAGCGCGATGAGGAGCGCACCGGCGACCAGCACCTTGGGCAGGAACAGGTTCACGCCGGTGGTGATGAGCAGCCCGAGGCCACCGGCGCCGATGAACGTCGCGAGGGCGGCGGACCCGACCAGGAGCACCAGGGCGGTGCGGATGCCGGCGAGCATCACGGGGACGGCCAACGGCAGTTCGACCTTGAGCAGGACGGAGAACGCGCTCATGCCCATGCCACGACCGGCCTCGACGGTGCGCTGGTCGACGCTCTCGATGCCGATGATGGTGTTCCGCAGCACGGGCAGGATCGCGTACAGGACGAGCGCGATGACGGCCGCCCAGAACGAGAAGCCCAACCAGAACGCCAGGAGCACCACGAGACCGACCGCGGGTGCGGCCTGGCCGAAGTTCGCCACGGCGAGGATGAACCCGCTGGCCCGGCGGAGGGGACCGCGGGTCAGGACGATGCCGAGCGGGATGCCGATCACGAGCACGATGGCGGTCGACACGACGGTCAGCATCAGGTGCTGCCACGTCAGCGCGAGCAGGTCGGCCGGGTTCAGCGTCGTGCGCTCGGTCTCGGTGAGGTCCGCCGTGTTCAGCCAGACCGCGAACGCGGCGAGCACGACCAGGATCGCGACGGGCTGGATGACCAGGGCCTTCCAGGACGTCGCGTGCCCGCCGGACTTCGTCGTGGCGGGGTCGACGACGACGTCAGTCATCGGTGCCCCCGGTCGACGATGCCTGCACCGGCGACTTCGGCAGGGTCTCGATCGGGTTCGTGTTCGTCCCGACCGGCGTGTACGCCTGCTCCTCGGCCGCAGCGGCGCGGGAGCGGGTGATCGCCTCCATGACCGTCTCGACGGTGATGACACCGCGGAAGGCGTCACGGCCAGCGGTGACCAGGGCGGCGCCCGCGCTGGACACGAGCATGGTGTCGAGCGCGTCGTTGAGCGTCGCGGCCTCGCCGACGACGGGCAGGTTCGGCTCGATGCCCTCGGGGATGCGCTCCAGGCGCTCGAGCTGACGGCGTGACGGCCACCCGATGGGGCGCTGGCGGCGGTCGACGACGACGGCGTGCCCGTGGCCACCGGCCTCACGCATCCGCTGCAGGACGGCCTTCGCCTCTTCGCCGGGGGAGCAGGTCACGGCGTCGACGACCTCGACGTCGCGGACCCGGTTCAGGGTGAGCTGCTTGAGGCCGGCGCCCGAGCCGATGAAGTTCTCGACGAACTCGTTCGCGGGCTCGGCGAGGATGCGCTCCGGGCTGTCGTACTGCACGATGTGCGCGCCCTCGGAGAAGATCACGATCCAGTCGCCGAGCTTCACGGCCTCGTCGAAGTCGTGCGTGACGATGACGATCGTCTTGTGCAGCTCCTCCTGGATCCGGATGAGCTCGTCCTGTAGTCGCGCCCGGGTGATCGGGTCGACGGCGCCGAAGGGCTCGTCCATGAGCAGCACGGGCGGGTCGGCGGCGAGTGCCCGGGCGACGCCGACGCGCTGCTGCTGACCGCCGGAGAGCTCACGGGGGTAGCGGTCGCGGTAGGTCTCGGGGTCGAGGGACACCAGCTCGAGGAGCTCGTCGACACGGGCGGCGATCTTCGCCTTGGACCAGCCGAGCATCTTCGGCACGATCGCGATGTTCGCCGCGACCGTCATGTGCGGGAAGAGCCCGCCGGCCTGGATCACGTAGCCCATGCGGCGGCGCAGCTCGTCGCCGTCGATGCTGGTCACGTCGTCGTCGCCGACCACGATGCGGCCCTCGGTGGGCTCGATGAGCCGGTTGATCATCTTCAGCGTGGTCGTCTTGCCGCAGCCGGACGGGCCGACGAGCATGACGATCTTGCCCGCCGGGATCTCGAGCGTGATGCCGTCGACGGCGGGCTTGGCCTGGCCCGGGTACCGCTTGGTGACGGTGTCGAGCAGGATGCTGCGGCCCGTGACGTCGCCGTCGGGGGCGGTGAGGGTGGCGTTGTCAGTGGACACGGATACCTCGCGAGGTGGTCAGGCGGCCGAGGCCGAGGAGCAGGAGGTCGAGGACGAGGGCGAGCAGGACGACGCCCACCACACCCACCACGACGGAGTTGAGCGAGTTGGCGCCGCCGAGGCGGGACAGGCCGGAGAAGATGAAGCCGCCGAGTCCCGGGCCGAGGGCGTACGCGGCGACCGCGGCGACACCCATCACCATCTGCGCGGAGACCCGGACGCCGGTCAGGATGATCGGCCACGCGAGCGGCAGCTCGATCTGCACCAGGGTGCGGAAGCGGCCCATGCCGATGCCCCGCGCCGACTCGACGACGGCGGGGGAGATCTCGGAGAGCCCGACGACCGCGTTGCGGAGGATCGGCAGGGCGGCGAAGAAGGTGACGGTGACGACGGACGGCACGACGCCGAACCCGAGCGGCACGAGCAGCAGTCCGATGACGGCGAACGACGGCAGGGTCAGGCCGATGGTCGACAGCTCGTTCGCCGCCGACCGGAGCCGGGGGATGCGGTAGACGAGTGCTGCGAGCACCACGGCGATGACGGTGGCGAGCACGGTGCACTGGACGACCAGTGAGAAGTGCTGCCACGAGGCGAACCAGATCTGGTCCCATCGCTCCACGACGTACTGGAACACGGAGTCGGTTCCTTCCCGGTCGGCAGTCCTGCCCGCGGATCGGGCACGAACGCGGCCAAACGTAGCCAAGGCGTCCGCGATCTGTACAACCGTGGAACCGCCTGCCGCCGGGAACCTGCGTGACCGCGCAGCGAGGAACCCCTGGTCAGAGGGGCTACCTACCGGTGACCCTGGGAGAACGGTAACGATCCCTGGGTCATGCCGACTACAGCCCCGCGCTCCGCAGTCCCGCCCGCTCGGCGATGTCGGCGAGGTGGTCGCGCCAGTCGCGCCACTCGTCGGCAGTCTTGTCCGCCAGGTTGCCGTCGCCGTCCCCGGCCAGGCCGTCGAGCATCTCGCGCACGATGTCGGCGTGGCCAGCGTGCCGGGCCGTCTCGTACGCCATGTGCACGAGGATGCGGTGCAGCGTGACCTCGCGGACGTCCTCGGGCCACCAGGGCACCACCCCGCGGGCGTCGAGGTCGAGCGCCGCGATGGTGGCGTCGGCGTGCGCGGCGCTGGCGTGGTGGAAGGCCACGACGTCAGCGGTCGTCTCGTCGAGGCCCGCGTACATGTCGGAGTCGTCCTCGGCCGTGATCCAGGCCGGGGGATCGGGGAAGGGCCGGTCGAACACCGACCCGAAGTACAGCAGCTGCACCGAGGCCACGTGCTTGACGAGTCCGAGCACGTTCGTGCCCGTCGGGGTGACCGGCCACCGTGCCTGCCGTTCCGCGAGTCCGTCGAGCTTGCCGACCAGCGCTGCCCGGTGCTTCTGCAGGTAGCGGTGCAGCGTCGCCTTCACCTGTGCCTGGTCCGTCAGGGGCGCGCGGCCCTCGTCGCTGAGCCGCGACGTGCCGACGGACGCCAGCGTCGCGGACGCCGGCGCCCGCCGGACAGAAGGGACGTCGGGCACGCCGGACACGTCGGCGTCCGCGGTGCTGCCGGGGGAGTCGGTCATGCGGTCGATCGTGCCACCGCTCGTGCCCGGACGCGCTCCGACTCGGCCACGGCGACGCGTTCGGCCGTGAGCAGCAGCGACGCGACGTCGGTGGCGCTGCGCGTCGGCTGGTCGTTCCAGCTCGTCAGGTCACGGACCCGGCCCATGCGGACGTCTGGCGCCGGGCACCAGAGCACCGGGGTGCCCTCGGCGGACGCCAGGGCGTGCCACACGACGTCGAGCGCGCGCTGCACCGGCTGCGCGTGCACCGCGTGCGGCCCGCCCGCGGCCGAGACGACGGCACCGACCAGGCAGGCGCCGACCAGGGGCCGGCCGACGACGTCCATCGCCGCCGCGCTCGAGGCCGTGCGGGTGCGCCCGGCCTCGTCCACGTAGGCGAACCAGGCGTGCTGGATCCAGCCGTGTTCGACGACACCGCGGGCGTCGGAGAGCAGCCGTCCGAGGTCGGCGAGCTCGGCGATCTCGGTGGCGTCACGACGGGCTCGGGCGGCAGCCCGGCGGACGGCGATCCGGTCGAGGAGGCCGCGCAGTCCGGAGCGGGACGGCGCGGACGAGGAGGGAGCGGCGTCGGTGTCGACGTCGTGCTGGACGCGGAACTCGAGGGTCATCAGGCCCCTCCGATTCTTCACGTGCACGGATGGTGTGGAGCGACGATAACGCCGTTCTGCTCAGCCGTCGAGGGCCGCGTCGATCCCGCGGCGCCCGACGGTCCGGAACGCGCTGTCGTCACTGGTCCACAGGGCCGAGGCGATGGACACGGCCCAGCCACGTGCCCTGGTCCAGGTCGCGTCGTCGGCCGCCACCAGTGCGCGGAAGGTGCGCCGGCCCTCCCGGTCGAAGGTCAGCCATGCCGTGGCCAGGTCGACCGCCGGGTCCCCGGCGGTCACGTCGCCGAAGTCGACGACCGCCGACAGGCGATCGCCGCCTGGCCCGCGCTCCACCAGCACGTTGAACGGGTGCAGGTCGCCGTGCACCCAGACGGGAGGCCCGGCGTGCGTCGGCAGCGCCGCTGCGGTCCGCCAGAGCGCGGCCAGCTCACGGGCACGGGGCACGTCCGCGGTCGCCAGCCGGTCGAGCACCGCCTCGGTCCGCGTGGCGAGCGGGACCGCGCGGAACGGGTTCACCGGGGCGTCCGACGGCGCGGGCACGTGGAGCAGAGCGACGAAGGCGGCGAGCGCTCGGGCGACGGACGGTCCCGCCGCGCGGTCGCCGATGACCTCGCCGGGCAGCCATCGGACGACGCTCCACGACCACGGGTAGCCGAGCGCCGGGCGGCCCAGGCGGACGGGCTCGGGCACCGGGACGACGGGCGCGACCCGGCGGGCGATCTCCGGCACCCACCGCTGTTCGTGCTCGACGAGCCGTGCGGCGGCCGCCCGCCGGGGGAGTCGGACCGCCAGGTCGTCGCCGAGCCGCAGGACCACGTTGTCCCAGCCGTTCGCGACGACGCGCAGCCGGTGGTCCGCCAGGTCCGGGTGCTGGTCGGCGAGCAGCGACCGGACGAGGGGCACGTCGACGGCGACCTCGGCGGCAGGGGTGGGCATCGCGACAGGGTAGCGGCCCGTGCTTCCCCGCGAACGGGGGAGTTCAGCCGTGATCAGACTCTTGGTAGCTTCACAGTGTCGGATGACGTGGGTGTCGCTGGGGGGACCCACGTACCGGACGGCCGGTCGTGGTCGCAGGGGGCCACGGTCGGCGCGGTGGTCTGGTACCGCGTCACTTGGCGTGGACGTCCCCGGCAACCGTCAGGCCGCGTGCCCTACGGTTCCGGGCATGGACGGATGGCGGAACCCCGCGCGCTGGGCCCGGACGGGTCGGTGGCTGCTCGCGCCCACCGCCGTCCTCGACTGGTTCGCGCTCGTGCCGCAGGGCGTGTTCGTGGTGGCCTTCCTCGTCGCGGTCGTCGGGCTCGTCGGCATCGCTGCGGCGCTCGTCGTGCGCATGCTCCGTGGCAGCCTCGGGGGGATGGCAGCGCTCGGGGTGGTGATGCTCCTCGGCGGACTCGTCGTGCTGGCGCTCGACCCGTTCCCGGGCACGTTCCCGCTCATCGACTCCTGGTGGCCGGACGCCGTGACACAGCCGCAGCACGTGGGCAGCGCCTACTGGCGGCTCGCCGGACTCGGCGTCGAGCTGTGCGGGTTCGGACTGCTGGCGACGCTGCTCGTGGTCGCGCTGACACGTCCGGGGCGGCCGGCCTCACGCTGACGCGGGCTCGCGGTCCGGCGGCGCTGACGCGGCCTGGTGTCAGCGGCGGGTGAGCACCGCGACGCTGACGTCCGTGCCCGGAGCGGTCGCCAGCAGCGCCCGGACGCGGTCGACGAAGGCCGCCCCGCTCGGCTCGGTCGCCGCCATGGCCACCACGGCGCCGACGTCCGACGTCCCCGGCAGGCCGTACAGCCCCTCGGAGAACACCACGAGCCGGTCGCCCGCGTCGAGCACCAGGGTCTCGGACGACCGTCGCTCCGTCGGCGCGTGCAGGCCGAGCGGCAGGTCGAGGGAGCGCAGCACGTCGTGGCCGCCGTCCGCGCGCAGGTGGACGGCGAGACCGTGCCCGGCGTCCACGTGCTCGACGCGACCCGACGTCGGGTCGAGGCGCGCGTGGAAGAGCGAGACGACGGCGCCCGCAGCGTCCAGGTCGGCGGCGATCTGGGCCTCCAGGCCGAGGCCCCCGTCGCGGATCGAGCGGTCCGCGCGCGCGACGAGGGCCCCACGGACGTTGGCGGCCAGCAGGCCGGCGGCACGGCCGACCGCGGAGACGCATCCGATCGTCAGGTGGAGTGCGCCGTCGTCGGCGACGTGCCAGTCGGCGACGTCGCCGCCGTCCTCGTTCCGGGCGGTGACGACGTCGAGGTCGTAGCCAGGCACGGACACGGGCTCGGGGACGAGCCCGTCCAGGGTCTTCCGGACACGGTCGAGGTCGATGGCCTGGCCGAGCTCGCGTTCCGCCCAGCGGGCGAGGTCCTGCAGCAGCGCGAGGTCCTCGGGAGACAGCTCCCGCGGCCGCGGGTCCATGATGCAGAGCGTGCCGACGGGGGTGCCGTCCGGCATGGTCAGCGGGGCGCCGGCGTAGAAGCGGATGCCCGGCTCACCCGTGACCGCTGGCAGGGAGCTGAAGCGCGGGTCGAGGCTCGCGTCCGGCACGACCACCGGCTCGCCCTCCATCACCGTCGTCGAGCAGAAGACCATGCTCGCGGGGACGCTGCGGCCCTGCTCCCAGCCCTGCGTCGACTGCGCCGTCACCAGGTCGTGGTGCACCAGGTTGAGGAAGCTCAGGGGCACGCCGAACGCCTGCTGGGTCATGCGGGTGATGCGGTCGAACCGCTCCTCCGGGCCCCCGCCGAGGACGTCGAGCGCCTCGACGACGGCGTCCCGGTGGTCGGCGCCCTGATCCGTGGTGGTGGTCACGCGTCCTGTCTACCCGCACCGTCGCCCAGGAACCAGTCCCGCGGGTGGGGGTCGGCGGTCAGGTCACGGCGGTCCGTGGTCGGTGCCGCCCAGCCCGCGGCGTTGGCCAGGACCCGCTGGATGTCCGGGTGGTGGTACACGGGGTACTCCTGGTCGCCGGGCGAGAAGTAGAAGACCCGGCCGCGGCCGCGGCGGTAGGCGACACCCGAGCGGAACACCTCGCCGCCGGCGAACGTCGACAGGAAGACCTCCTCGTCGGGGCGGGGGATGTCGAAGTACTCGCCGTACATCTCCTGGCGGTCGATGACGATCGGGTGCGGGACGCCCTCGGCGATCGGGTGCTCAGGCGCGGTCGTCCAGACGAGCTCGCGCTCCCCGTCGTTGCGCCACTTCAGCGAGCAGGTGGTCCCCATCAGGCGGGTGAACGGCTTTGAGTAGTGCCCGGAGTGCAGCACCACGAGGCCCATGCCGGCGTGCACTGCGCGCACGACGCGGTCGACGACCTGGTCCGAGACCTCGTCGTGGGCGACGTGGCCCCACCAGAAGAGGACGTCGGTCGACGCCAGGCGTTCCGCGCTCAGGCCGTGCTCGGGCTCCTGCAGGGTGGCCGTCGTCACGTCGGCCTCGGGGTGGTGGGCGCGGACGGCGTCCGCGACGACGGTGTGGATGCCGTCGGGGTAGTGGCCGAGGACGGTGGCGTCGCCGCGGCTCTCGTGCACGTTCTCGTTCCAGACGACGATGTTCGTCATGCCGGTACCTCCATCTCGTGTCCGCTGGGGACGGTCGCGACGCTACCCGGTGCCCGGTGCTGGCGCCGGTCAGGCGCTGGCGCTGGCGCGGGCGCTGAGATCGCAGTTCGTGTCGCTTCCGGCATCCGGGACCCGACACGGAGTGCGATCTCAGCGGGGGTTCCCAAGCCGGGTCCGGGACCATGGAGGGCATGACGCCTCGATCCCTGTTCCGTGTCCTCGCGGTCGCCGAACTCGTGACCTGGACGATGCTCCTGGTGGGCATGCTGCTGAAGTACGCCGCCGGGCTGGGCGACCTGCCGGTGCGCATCGGCGGAAGCGTGCACGGCTTCGTGTTCCTGGCCTACCTCGTCGTGACGACGGTCGTCGCGGTCAACCAGCGGTGGTCGTTCGGCGCGACGCTGCTCGGCTGGGCCAGTGCCGTCGTGCCGTACACGACGCTGCCGTTCGAGGTCGGCGTCGCCCGCCGCGGCATGCTCGACGGTCCCTGGCGCCGGTCCGCGTCCGAGGGTCGGCGCCCCGGGGTCCTCGACCGCCTGCTCTTCGTCGTGGTGGCGCACCCGTTCCTGGCCGCGGTGGCCGGGGTGGTCCTGGTGGCGCTCGTCTTCGTGGTGCTGCTGACGATCGGCCCGCCGGTCCCGTCCCGCTGACGGGTCGCGACCGGTCAGGTCGGGCGGGGTGGCGGACGTGCGCACAGACGGACGGGAGGCCCGGTGCCAGCTGGCACCGGGCCTCCCGTCTGGGCGACTGGTCGCGCCTACAGCGCGGCGAGCACCGCGTTCAGCGTCGTGGACGGACGCATGATCGCGCTCGTCTTGGCGTCGTCGGGACGGTAGTAGCCGCCGATGTCGGCCGGAGCGCCCTGCACCGCGACGAGCTCGTCGACGATCGTCTGCTCCTTCGCCCCGAGCTCGCCTGCGATGTGCGAGAACGCGGCCGAGAGCTCCATGTCCTCGGTCTGCGCGGCGAGTTCCTCGGCCCAGTACTTCGCGAGGAAGAAGTGGCTGCCGCGGTTGTCGATCGAGCCGAGCTTGCGCCCGGGGGACTTGTCCTGCTCGAGGAAGGTCCCGGTGGCACGGTCGAGGGTCGCGCCGAGAATCTTCGCGCGCTGGTTGCCCGTGACGTCGGCCAGGTGCTCGAGGCTGACGGCGAGCGCCAGGAACTCCCCGAGGCTGTCCCATCGCAGGTAGTTCTGCTGCACGAGCTGCTGGACGTGCTTCGGCGCGGATCCACCGGCACCCGTCTCGAACAGCCCGCCACCGCCGAGCAGCGGAACGACCGAGAGCATCTTCGCCGAGGTGCCGAGCTCCATGATCGGGAACAGGTCGGTGAGGTAGTCGCGGAGCACGTTGCCGGTGACGGAGATGGTGTCCTCGCCGCGGCGGATGCGCTCGAGCGAGAACCGCATGGCGTCGACTGGGGAGAGCACCTGGATGTCGAGGCCGTCGGTGTCGTGCTCGCCGAGGTACCGGTGCACGAGCTCGATGAGGGCGGCGTCGTGCGAGCGGCTGTCGTCCAGCCAGAACACGGCAGGGGTCTCCGAGGCACGGGCACGGGTGACGGCGAGCTTGACCCAGTCGCGGATGGCGACGTCCTTGGTCTGGCAGGCACGCCAGATGTCACCCTGCGCGACCTGGTGCTCGATGACGACGTCACCGGCGGCGGTCGTGACGCGGACGGTGCCGTCGCCGGGGACCTCGAAGGTCTTGTCGTGGGAGCCGTACTCCTCGGCCTTCTGGGCCATGAGGCCGACGTTCGGCACCGAGCCCATGGTCGACGGGTCGAACGCGCCGTTGGCCCGGCAGTCCTCGATCACGGTCTGGTAGATGCCGGCGTAGCTGGAGTCCGGGATGACGGCGAGGGTGTCGTGCTCGTCGCCGTCCGGGCCCCACATGTGCCCGGAGGTGCGGATCATCGCGGGCATCGAGGCGTCCACGATGACGTCGCTCGGGACGTGGAGGTTCGTGATGCCCTTGTCCGAGTCCACCATCGCGAGCTCGGGGCCAGCGGCGATGCCCTCGGTGAAGGCCTGCTTGATCTCTGCGCCGTTCGGCAGGGCGTCGAGCCCGGTGAGGATCGAGTTGAGGCCGTCGTTCGGGGTGAGGCCGGCCGCGGCGAGGTCGGCGCCGTAGCGGTCGAAGACGTCCGGGAAGAAGGCGCGGATGACGTGGCCGAAGATGATCGGGTCCGAGATCTTCATCATCGTGGCCTTGAGGTGCACCGAGAACAGGATGCCCTCGTCAGCAGCGCGCTGGATCTGTGCGCGGAGGAACTGCTCGAGCGGCCCGACGCGCAGCACGGTGCCGTCGATGACCTCGCCCGACAGGACGGGGATCGACTGCTTGAGGACCTGCTCGGAGCCGTCTGCGCCGACGAAGGTGATCGTCAGGGTGTCGTCGGCGGGCGCGACCCACGTCTTCTCGTTGTCGCGGAAGTCGTCGTCGCCCATGGTGACGACGTTCGTCTTCGAGTCGGCGCTCCATGAACCCATGCGGTGCGGGTGCTTGCGGGCGTAGTTCTTCACCGACAGGGGTGCCCGGCGGTCGGAGTTGCCCTCGCGCAGGACCGGGTTGACGGCGCTGCCCTTGACGGTGTCGTACTTGGCGCGGACCTCGCGCTCAGCGTCGGTGCTGGGCTCGTCCGGGTAGTCGGGCAGGTCGTAGCCCTGCGACTGCAGCTCGGTGATCGCGACCTTGAGCTGGGGGATCGACGCCGAGATGTTCGGCAGCTTGATGATGTTGGCCTCTGGCGTCTTGGCGAGGGCACCCAGCTCGGCCAGGGCGTCGTCCACGCGCTGCTCAGCACTGAGCCGCTCGGGGAACAGCGCGATGATCCGGCCGGAGAGGGAGATGTCCCGCGTCTCGACGTCCACACCGGCGGTGCCGGCGAACGCCTGGATGACGGGGAGGAAGGAGTGGGTGGCGAGGAACGGCGCCTCGTCCGTGAGGGTGTAGATGATCTTGGCCATGCTGGCGGGTACTCCCTTGTTCGCGCGTCGGTGGCTCCACGCTACTCGCGGTGAGCAGTATCTCGACATCAAGATACATGGGCTGTGGACGAGGCCTCCGGGACGCCGACCTGTGGAGGGCGATCGGTGCCACCCTGGGCACGTGACAGAACTCCTCGTGGTCGGCATCGTCGCTCTGCTCGTCATCGCGGGCGCCGCCGTGCTCGGGCCTCGGATCGGCGTCGCCGCGCCCCTGGTCCTGGTGTCCGTCGGCATCGTGGCGAGCCTGGTGCCGTGGGTCCCGACCATCGAGGTGGACCCGGAGTGGATCCTCGCCGGGGTGCTGCCACCGCTGCTCTACTCGTCCGCCGTGTCGATGCCGACGATGAACTTCCGGCGGGAGTTCGGCGCGATCAGCGGCCTGTCGGTCGTGCTCGTCGTCGCGAGCTCCCTGGTGCTCGGGCTGTTCTTCGCCTGGGTGGTGCCCGACCTCGGCCTGGCGTGGGGCATCGCCCTCGGCGCGATCGTCAGCCCGACCGACGCGGTCGCGACGTCCATCGTGAAACAGACCTCGGTGTCCCGACGGGTCGTCGCGATCCTGGACGGCGAGTCGCTCCTCAACGACGCCACGGCGCTGGTGCTGCTCCGCACGGCGATCGTCGCCGCCGGCGCGACCTTCTCGTTCTGGGGCGCCGTCGGGGACTTCGCCTTCGCCGTCGCGGTGGCCGTCGCCATCGGCCTGGTCGTCGGCTGGCTCAACCTCGCCGTCCGCGCCCGCGTCGCGAACCCCACCGTCAACACGGCGCTGTCGTTCGCGGTGCCCTTCGTCGCCTCGATCCCCGCGGAGCACCTGCACGCCTCCGGCCTCGTGGCCGCCGTCGTGGCGGGACTGATCACGGGCATCCGGGCACCGCGCGTGCTCCCGCCGAACCACCGCCTGTCGGACGCGCAGAACTGGGGCACGGTCGAGTTCGTGCTCGAGGGCGCGGTCTTCCTGGTCATGGGGCTCGAGCTGGCCTCCATCATCGGTGACGTGCAGCGCGACCACGCCGGCATCGGACCAGCACTGCTGATCGCCGTCGGCGCCCTCGTGCTCACCGTGCTGGTGCGGGCCGCGTACGTCGTCCCGCTGCTGTTCGGCCTGACGCGGAGCGCTGCCCGCCAGGCGACGATGCAGGACCGCCTGCAGGACTACCGCAACGCCGACCGCGAGGCCGCGAGCGCCGCCCTGCAGGAGCACCGGCTCGGCAACCGCGCGCCGTCCGAACGGGACCTCGAGCGGTTCGGCAGCCGCGTCCGTCAGTTGCTCGCGGACATCCAGTACTTCCGGAAGGCCCCGCTCGGCTGGCGCGAGGGCACGACCGTGGTGTGGGCGGGGATGCGCGGTGCGGTGACGGTCGCCGCCGCCCAGACGCTGCCGGAGGGCACCCCGGAGCGGTCGCTGCTCGTGTTCGTCGCCTTCGCCGTCGCCGGGTTCTCCCTGCTGCTACAGGGCGGCACGATCGGTCCGCTGCTGCGACGGATCAGTCCCCCGGCAGCCGACCGAGCAGCGGCGGACGTCGAGGAGCGCGGTCGGCTGCTCGTGGTGATGCGCGCCGCGGCGGAGGCCACCCAGGCGGACGACCCCGCTCCGTCGACAGCACGCACCCGGGAGGAGCTCGAAGCCGCGGACCCGGCCGAACTGCGCGCGTGGCTCGGCCAGGAGAAGGTCCGACGGCTGCGGGTCCTGGACGCCCAGCGTGCAGCGCTGCTCGACGCCCGTGACGACGGCACGTTCGACGCCGAGGTGCTCGAGTCGGTGCTCAGGAACCTGGACGCCGAGCAGATCGCGCTCGAACTGCGGGGCGGTCCGGCCGCCTGACGCGGCACACCCGGGCCAGCCGTCTGACAAGGCACCCGGCCCGTCAGTGCCCGATCGTGATCCGGAAGACCCGCACACCGGCGGTCTGCAGCGCCGCCAGGCCGAGGCGCTTCCGCAGGTTCCGGAAGGGCCGCCGGAACCCGAACGGCGCCGCCGCAGCGCCCATCTGGTGCAGCACCTCGGTGGTGAGCGTCCGCTCGAGCTTCGGCGCCAGCCGCGTCGCACCGGACACCGTCACGACGATGCGGACGGCGTTCGGGGCCATCAGCGGCTCGATGCGCTCGGCGGCGTCCTGCGCGCGGTGGAAGGCGGGGTCGTCACCGGGACGGCGGATGGCGATGACCGCCAGCTCGGCCTCGGCGTGGTCGGTCGGGTCGGGCAGGTCGTTGACGCCGACCACCCGCATGCGTGTGGCGTCCACGCCGGCGCGGACGGCCGCGGCGCGGAGCACGGGCAGGAGCTCCTGTGTGCCGGCGAGGACCACCTCGGCGTGCTGCAGGTCCACAGGGTCGTGGCGTTCCCGGGGCGTTCGGGCCATGAGGGGTCCTTCCGCTTGAGTCCCCTGGACAGTACCGACGACGGGTGGAGAGCGCCCGCGTGCCGCTAGGTTGACGCCATGACGCCGACGCTGCGGACCGACCGAGGGCTCGACCGCCTCGTCAACTTCTCGGACGCCACCGTCGCGATCGCCATCACGCTGCTGCTCCTGCCGCTCGTCGACATCGCGAACGAGATCCAGCACGAGTCCCTCGGTGACCTGCTGGCCGAACACGTGGGCACGGTGATCGCGTTCTTCGTGAGCTTCGTCGTGATCTCGCGCCTGTGGCTCTCGCACCACCGCCTGTTCGAGGCCACGCGGTCGTACTCGACCCTGGTGCTGCGCGTGAACTTCGTCTGGCTCGCCAGCATCGCGTTCCTGCCGTTCGCGTCGAACCTCATCGCGCAGACGACCCACGACGCCCGCGTGAACGCGCTCTACATCGGCACGATCGCCGTCACCAGCCTGAGCATGACGGTGATGCAGTGGGCGATCTGGCGCGACCCGGAGCTCCTCCGCGAGGACGGCCGCGCGCTGCTGCACCCGATCGACGGCGCCGTGACGTTCATCTCGCTCGTGGTCGCCCTCGTCGGTGCTGTCCTCGTACCCGCCGGTGGGCCGTTCTGGCTCTTCCTGCTGGTCCCGGCCAGCTGGGTCTCGAGCTGGCTGGAACGGCGTCACCATGCGGGAGACCGGCACCGGCGCCGCACTCCTGACCGGTCCTGACGCCGATTGGGGGCTGTACAACCGGACAGCTTCGTGCAGAATGGTCGACGGCCATGACGACTCCACACGACGCAGACCAGCACCCGGGCACCCCGGTGGTGCACCTGACCCGTCGAGCGGCCCTGCAGGCCGAGCGCGAAGCCGCCGCAGCGCCAGTGACGCCGCAGGAACCACGCACGACTCCGGCGCCGGCGAAGGCACCGCGAGCGGCCGTGCCGGCGAAGGCCCCCAAGGCAGCGAAGGCAGCCCGGCCCGCGAAGGCCCCGAGAGCGCCGAAGGCCCCCAAGACTCCCAAGACCCCGACGGGGCCGAAGGCCATCAGCCCAGCGAACCCCGCAGCCCGCACCAGCGCCCCCGCCACCCGCACCCAGCGCACCAGCCGCCTCACCGTCGTGAGCGCGATCGCCGCCGTCGTGCTGTTCGCCTCGTCGGCGATGCCCGCGCACGCCAGCGCCAACACCTCCATGGCGACCTCGACCATCGCGCCGACGGTCCGCACGCAGGACTACGCCGTGACCCAGGCGGTCGCCAGCGCCTCGACCTCCCGCGACGGCTTCACGGTGAACGAGGCCAAGCAGGTCGTCGTCGCGGCCCCGAAGGGCACGGGCGCCCTCACCGCCGGCGCGGTCAACAGCGGCGCCGAGGTCACGATCGGTGGCGAGGTCCGCTCGCCGTTCCCCGGCCCGGTCCGGATGAGCTCGGGCTTCGGCTGGCGTTCGGCCCCCTGCGGCGCGTGCTCGTCGCTGCACCAGGGCCTCGACTTCAACCCCGGCATGGGCGCCCCGATCGGCGCGGTCGCCGCGGGGACCGTGCGCGTGTCCGGCACCTACTTCTCCTACGGCCAGACCGTGATCGTCGACCACGTCGTCGACGGCCGCAAGGTCTCCACGCTCTACGGGCACATGATCCCGGGCTCCTCGCCGCTCCGTGTCGGCGACAAGGTCGACGCCGGCCAGTTCCTCGGCAGCGTCGGGTCCTCGGGCGTCTCCACGGGTGCACACCTGCACCTCGAGGTCCTGATGGACGGCACCCTGCCGATCGACCCGCGCGCGTGGATCGAGTCGCACACGGGCCGCGCGCTCTAGGGCGTTCCACAGCACCACCGCGGCGGTCGCCCAGCTGACCTGTGCAGGCTCACAGGCATGGATGACCCCCGAAGTCCGAGCCCGCACCTCGACCCAGAACCGCACCGCTGATGGGCGCCGACACCTGGATCGCCTTCGCCCTCGTCGTCGTGTTCGTCCTGGTCGGCGGGGTGTTCGCCGCCGCCGAGATCGCCCTCGTCTCCCTCCGCGAGTCCCAGCTCCAGCAGCTCGAGCACCGCGGCTCCCGGGGCGCCCGTGTCGCCGCACTCGGTCGTGACCCGAACCGCTTCCTGTCCGCCGTGCAGATCGGCGTGACGGTCGCCGGTTTCTTCTCCGCCGCGTACGGTGCGTCCTCGATCGCCCCCGACGTGGCACCCGTCTTCCAGGGCCTCGGGCTGTCCCAGGCGACGGCCGAGACGGTCGCCCTGGTCGCGATGACGCTCGTCATCGCCTACCTGTCGCTCGTCTTCGGCGAACTGGTGCCGAAGCGTCTGGCCCTGCAGCGCGCCGAGGGCTTCTCGATGGCGGTCGCCCCGACGCTCGAACGCTTCGCCGTCCTGATGCGCCCGGTGATCTGGCTGCTGTCCGCCAGCACGAACGCGGTCGTCCGGCTGCTCGGCGGCGACCCCGACGCCCGCAGCGAGTCGATGAGCACCGAAGAGCTCCGCGGGCTGGTGTCCGACCACAGCGCCATCGACGAACAGGGCCGACGCATCGCCCGCAGTGCCCTCGACGCGCAGGGCCGGATCCTCCGCGAGTCCATGCGCCCCTGGTTCGACGTCGCGACGCTGGACCACGACCAGACGATCGCCGAGGCCACCGACCGGGCACTCGACCTCGGTCACACCCGCTACGTCGTGACCGGCGGCTCCCGCGACGAGGTCACGGGCTTCGTGCACCTCCGCGACCTCCTCCGACCGGAGGACCCTGCCGCATCGGTCGCCACGATCACCCGACCGGTCCCCGCGTTCCCGGAGACGAAGTCACTCTCGAGCACCATCACCGAGATGCGGACCGCCGGGCAGCAGATCGCCCTGGTCGTCGACGAGTACGGCGGCAGCGCTGGTATGGTCACGCTCGAGGCCCTGCTCGAGGACCTCGTCGGCCGCATCCGGGACGAGTACGACGCCCCGGTGTCCGACGGCGACGGCGTGGACGGCGCGACCGTCCTCGAGGACCTGCACGCCGACGGCGGACCGGCCCTGCCCGACGGCGACTACGAGACGGTCGGCGGGCTGGTGCAGGTGCACCTGGACCGCGTCCCGGCCGTCGGCGACGTCGTCGAGGTCGGCGACCACCGTCTCGAGGTGACCGCCATGGACGGTCACCGCGTCGCCAGCGTGACGATCGCGACCAGATAACGGACAGGAGGCTCGGTACCAGCTGGCACCGAGCCTCCAGTCCGGCAGATGGGGGTCTGAGCAGCCGGGCCGCTAGAAGTCGGTGCCCCGACTCACGGACTCCCACGCGTCGACCTCGGCGCGCAGCGCGTCCAGCGCGGCGCGGAAGCCGTCCGACGCGTCGTTGCCGAGGAGCAGCATGAACGGCGTCTGGTCGGCCTCGACCGCGGTGATGAGCGCCTGCGCGGCCTTGGCCGGGTCGCCGGCCTGCGTGCCGTGCGCGGTGTCGTGCTCGATCCGACGCTTGCCGGCGGTGTCGGCGTAGGCCTCGATCGGCGTGGCGGACTGCGTCAGCGAGCGCCCCGCGAAGTCCGTGCGGAAGCCACCCGGCTCGACGACCATGACGTCGATGCCGAGCGGGGCGAGCTCCTTGCGGAGCGAGAGCGACAGGGCCTCCAGTGCTGCCTTGACCGCCGCGTAGTAGCCGGAGCCCTCGGGCGAGATGCGGGCGCCGATCGAGGAGATGTTCACGATCGTGCCGGTCCCGCGGGCCCGCATCCCGGGCAGCACGGCGCGGATCAGGCCCGTCGGGCCGTGGACGTGGGTGTCGAAGAGGGTCTGGACGGCCTCGGGCTCGCCCTCCTCGACGGCGGCGCGGTAGCCGTAGCCAGCGTTGTTCACGAGCACGTCGATGCGGCCGAAGCGCTCCTCGGCGGCGGCGACCGCGGCCGTGACGGCAGCGGGGTCGGTGACGTCGAGCGCCAGGGCGAGTGCGCGGTCGGGGGCGGTGTCGGCGATGTCCTGCACGCGGGAGGCGTCACGAGCGGTCACGACGACGGAGCCCCCCGCAGCGAGGACGGCCTCAGCGAACGCGCGCCCGAGTCCGGTGGAACAGCCGGTGATGAACCAGGTGGTGTCGGTCATGGCTCCATGCAACGCCCTCGGTCCGGTGTGTGCCAGGGGCGGCGGGGCCAGGTACGGCCAGTGCCTGTCTCGCGCACGGCACCAGGACGTAGCCTGGGCCGCATGGGTATCGACGTGCGCGGGGAGATCCGCGACTTCCTGTCCACGCGGCGGGCTCGGATCTCGCCAGAGCAGGCGGGCATGCCGTCCTTCGGCGGTGGGGTCCGACGGGTACCCGGGCTGCGGCGGCACGAGGTCGCGATGCTCGCCGGCGTCAGTGTCGACTACTACACGCGGCTCGAGCGCGGCACGCTGAAGGGCGTGTCGGACAGCGTGCTCGAGGGGCTCGCGCGGGCGCTGCAGCTCGACGAGGACGAGCGCACCCACCTGTGGGACCTCGCCCGGCTGGCGAACTCCGGCGTGAAGACCATGCACAAGACCATGCCGACCCGGGTCCGTCCGGGCGTGCAACGGCTGCTCGACGCGATCACCGGTGCGCCGGCGTGGGTGCGGAACGAGCGCGGGGACGTCCTCGCCGCGAACGAGCTCGGCCGTGCGCTGTACGCGCCGATGTTCGCCGGACCCGGTCGCCCGGTGAACTCCGCCCGCTTCACGTTCCTCGACCCCGCCGCCCGGACGTTCTTCGTCGACTGGCCCCAGACCGCGCGGGACTCCGTCGCGATCCTGCGTGCCGCGGCCGTCGCCAACCCCTGCGAGCCCGGGCTCGTGACGCTCGTCGGGGAGCTCTCCACCCGCAGCGAGGAGTTCCGCTCGTGGTGGGCCGAGCACGACGTCCGCCTGCACCGCACCGGCAAGAAGCGGATCAGCCACCCGGTCGTGGGCGCGCTCGAGCTGGACTACGAGGCGCTCGACCTGGTCGCCGACCAGGGCCTGACGATGTTCACCTACAGCGCCGAACCGGGCTCGGAGTCGGAGCGCTCGCTCGCCCTCCTCGGGACCTGGGCGGCGACCGAACGCGCGGAGCAGCTCGCCGCGGCCCGGGCCACGGAGTCCGAGTCGGTCGACTGACGAGTCCGCTCGGCCCCGCCGTAGGCTGAGCCGCGTGACCAGGCGAGCAGACGGATCGACCGAGGACGTCGGCCGCACTCCGACCGGCACCGACAGCGCCCGGTGGCGCCGCCCGGAACCCGCCCTCGCCCGGGCGCTCAAGGCCGCACTCGGGGACGCCCGCACGGTGCTGCACGTCGGCACCGGGGCCGTGTCGTACGAGCCGCACGGCCGTGACGTCACCACGCACGAGCCCACGACCGACGCTCTGCCCTTCCCCGACGACACGTTCGACGCTGCGATGACCGCGTTCACCATCCCCCGATGGGAGGACCTCGAGCGTGGACTGGCCGAGATGCGGCGCGTGACGCGCGGCCCGGTCGTCGTGCTGACGCGGGACCCCGCCCGGATCCAGGACTCCTGGCTCGCCGAGTACGCCCCAGAGGTCACGGCCGCCGACGCCCGCCGCCACCCGAGCCTGGACCGCCTCGCAGACGCCCTCGGAGGGGACGTCACCACGACCCGCGTGCCGATCCCCTTCACGTGCGTCGACGGGTTCTCCGAGGCGTACTACGGCCGACCGGAGCGGCTGCTCGACCCGGCCGCGCGACGAGCCGACGACGCCTGGGGGCTCGTCGACGAGATGAGCGCCGCGCGCTCGGTCGCCGCACTCCGCACGGCGCTCGAGTCCGGCGCGTGGGACGACCGCCACGGTGCACTCCGGGTCCGCCCGTCCCACGACGGCTCCGTGGTGCTGCTCACCGCGCTGCCCTGACCGCACGGACCGTCTGTCTTGACACGGCCTCGTAGGATCGACCCCGTGAGCAACCGTTCCCAGGAGGTCGTCGGCGTCCACGCCGGCATCAGGGCCTGACGCCCCGGGTCACGTCGTCGACGTGGCCCCACTCGTCGTCCCCTCCCAGAACACCCGCCCGGTGCGGCGCACGAGCGCCCCGGGTGGCATCACAGAAGGCCCACCATGCTGCCCATCAGCGAGAAGACCATCCGCGCGTCCTTCGTCAACGCCTCCCGCAAGGAGACGAGCGACATGACGCTCCCCGCCGACTTCGCGACCCTGGACTGGGACGCGCTCGACTTCCTCGGGTGGCGCGACCCGAAGAGCCCCCGTCGTGCATCCGTCGTCGTGCCCACCCTCGAGGGCGAGCTCATCGGCATCCTGCTCCGGCAGGCCGAGGCCTCGCCGCGTTCCCGGGCCCAGTGCTCGTGGTGCCAGGACGTGAAGCTGCCGAACGACGTGGTGTTCTACAGCGCCAAGCGGTCGGGCCCGGCCGGGCGCAACGGCAACACCGTCGGCACGCTCGTCTGCCAGGACTTCCAGTGCTCGGCGAACGTCCGGAAGGCCCCGCCACTGGCCTACGAGGGCTTCGACGTCGAGGCCGCCCGGCTCCGCCGGATCGAGGACCTGCAGCTCCGCGCGGCCGCTTTCGCCACCGACTTGTAGCCGGGAGGCTCTCCCCGCCCCCGGCAGGAGGTCGAAACGCGCGTAGAGGGTCGGTTTCTCCGACCCCCTACGCGCGATCCCGCATCCCACCGCGATCGCGATGGGAAACGCCGGTCAGCGGTCGATGCTCGACATGTCGGGGTAGCGGTCACCGGTCGGAGCGGGCAGGGCCGAGAGGCGCTCGACCTGCTCCGCGCTCAGGGTGAGGTCCGCCGCAGCGACGTTCTCCTCGAGGCGGGAGACGCGCTTCGTGCCGGGGATCGGCACGACGTCGTCGCCCTGCGCGAGCAGCCAGGCGAGGGCGACCTGGGCGGGGGTGCCGCCGACCTCGTCCGCGACGTGCTTGACCTCGTCGACGATGCGCATGTTCGTCTCGAAGGCCTCCTGCTGGAAGCGGGGGTTCGCCAGGCGGAAGTCGTCGGCGTCGAGGTCCGAGGGCTTCGTGATCGCGCCGGTGAGGAACCCGCGGCCGAGCGGCGAGTAGGGGACCAGGCCGATGCCGAGCTCGCGGAGGGTGTCGAGCACGTCACCCTCGGGGTCGCGCGTCCACAGGGAGTACTCGCTCTGCAGGGCCGTGATCTGGTGGACGGCGTTCGCCCGGCGGATCGTCGCAGCGCTCGCCTCGGAGAGTCCGATGTGGCGGATCTTGCCCTCCTGGACGAACTCGGCGAGCTGGCCGACGACGTCCTCGATCGGGACCGCCGGGTCGACGCGGTGCTGGTAGTAGAGGTCGATGTGGTCGGTGCCGAGGCGGCGGAGCGACCCCTCGAGGGCCTCCCGCACGGACTGCGGCGCGGAGCTGATGCCGCGGCCGCGGGCCGGGGTCGCCTCGCCGGCCTCGTGGGTGATGAGGCCGAACTTCGTCGCGATGACGACGTCGTCGCGACGGTCGGCGAGGGCCCGGCGGAGGAGCTCCTCGTTCGTGTAGGGGCCGTACGCCTCGGCGGTGTCGAAGAGCGTCACACCGAGGTCGATCGCGCGGTGGATGGTGCGGACCGACTCGTCGTCGTCCGTGCCGGCGCCGGTGTAGAAGGCGCTCATCCCCATCGTTCCGAGGCCGATCGGGCCGACCTCGAGGTCACTGAGCTTGCGTGTCTGCATGCACCCCGGTCTACTCCGCCCGCCCGTGTCGGAGGGAGGCCCCGGTCGTACCCGTCACGAGCGACCCCGGCGGAGCCGCCCCCGGAATCCGGACAGCCGCAGGGGCGGAGTTCCCGGAGCGCACCGTGGTTCTGCGACCATGTCGGACGTGAGCGTGAACCCGGTGTCAGGGCCCCCGTCCCCGTACCTCCGGTTCCGGAGGGCGACGACCAGCGCCCGGCGTGGCCCCGAGCTGGACCAGGTGTACGGCACCGGCGGCGGGGTCGGCAGTGTCCTCGAACAGTTCCGGTACGCCGGGGCCGGTGACGCTGACGTCTCGTTCCGGGGCGCGAGCGTCGAGGGGACCCGTGCCGGCACCATGCAGCGCCGGCCGGACCACATCGTCTTCTGGATCGGCGACGGCACCGCCACCATCACCTCGGCGCACGGCGGGACCATCGTCGTGACACCCGGGCGTCCGCTGTTCCTGTCGGCCGGCACGGTCTACGACTTCACGGCTGCCACGTCGAGGGTCACGTTGCTGCACCTGTCCGACGCGATCCTGCGAGCGGCGGTCGGAGCGCAGGACGGTGTCGCCCAGGACCTGCTGTTCGAGGAGCTGCCCCACGACGACCACGCCCTGCACCGGCTCCGAGCCGTGCTCGACGTGTCGACCGCGGGGCTCGTCAGCGCGGACACCTCCGCTGACGCGCGTGCGTCGCTGAACGACCAGGTCGTGGCCGCGGTGCTCGCGGCCTTCCCGCGGCGCGAGCACGACCCGGTGGCTCCCGCACCGGTCGGGCGCGCGATCGCGTTCATGCACGAGCACGCCCACCGGGAGCTGTCCGTGCAGGAGGTCGCCGAGGCCGCCGGCCTGAGCGTCCGCGGGCTGCAGGACGCGTTCACCCGGGAGCTGCAGACGTCCCCGATGAACCACCTCCGCGCGCTCCGTCTCGACGGCGTCCACGCCGACCTGGCGAGCGGGTGCGTCGACTCGATCTCGGACGTCGCTCACGCGTGGCAGTTCCACCACCAGGGACGGTTCGCATCGAGCTACGCCGCCCGCTTCGGGGAGAAGCCCAGCGCCACCCTGCGATCGGCGAAGGCCAGTCGACCCTGACCAGCACCGCGGGGTAGACAGGTACCGTGACGGAACCACTGGGGAGCTCGACCACACGCAGGGGACTCATCGCCGGGGGTCTCGGGCTCGGCATCGCCGGGGTCCTGGCCGCGTGCAGCGGGGGGTCGCCGGCGCCGACGCCGTCCGGCACACGGACCTCGGGAGCGAGCGGCACGCCGATGCCCAGCGCGAGCGCCCCGTCGACGGGTTCCGGCCCGGACAGCTGGGACGCCCTGGCCGCGGCGACCACCGGGGCGCTGCTCCGCTCGGGCGCCCGGGGCTGGGACACGGCGCGTGTGCTCGAGAACCCGCGGTACGACGACGCCGACCCGCAGGGCATCCTCCGCGTGGCGAACGCCGACGACGTCGTCGCCGGCCTCGCCTTCGCCAGGAACACCCGCACGCCGGTCGCGCTGCGGGCCGGCGGGCACTCGTACACCGGGTGGTCGGCCGGCGGCGCTGCCGGCACGGACGTCCCGCGCTCGCTCGTGATCAGCACCGCGGGGCTCGACGACGTCCAGGTGTCGGGGGAGTCGGTCACGATCGGCCCCGGCGCACAGCTCGCCGACGTCTACGCGACCCTGGCGGAGGCCGGGCGCGCGATCGGCTCGGGGTCGTGCCCGACGGTCGGCATCGGCGGCCTGACGCTCGGCGGGGGCGTCGGCGTGCTCGTCCGCTCGTTCGGCCTGACCTCGGACCAGCTCACCGGAGCGACGATCGTCACGGCGGACGGCGCCGTGCACGAGGTCTCGTCGACCCGCGACCCCGACCTGTTCTGGGCCTGCCGTGGTGGGGGCGGCGGGACGGTGGGCGTCGTGACGAGCCTGACGTTCCGGACCCAGCCCGCGCCTCCCGTCCTGCTCTTCGGCATCTCCTTCCCATGGTCGGCCGCCGCTGCGGTGGTGCGCGCGTGGCAGGACTGGGCGCCGACGGCGGACCGGCAGCTGTGGTCGACGCTGAAGCTCCTGGGCGGCGCACGGCATGCCGGCGGCCCGTCCGTCACGGTGTCCGGCGTGTGGACCGGCACGAAGTCGGGCGCGGACGCCTCCGTCGACGGGTTCATCGCCGCGACCGGGGCGACGCCGACACGACACACGGCCGACGAGCTGACGTACGGCCAGGCGATGCAGCAGCTCGCCGGCAAGCCGGTGCGGGTGTCCGAGGCGGCGACGTCGTCGATCGGCACCGCGGCACTGTCCGACGCCCAGATCGCGGTCCTCGTGCAGCAGGCCGAACGGTCCGGGTCGGTCGACGGCATGGAGGAGGGCGGCGTGTCCCTCGACGCCCTCGGCGGTGTCGTGGCGGACGTCGGGCGGACCGACACCCCCTTCCCGTGGCGCTCGGCGCTGTGCACCGTGCAGTACACGGCCGTGTTCGCGGACGGCGCGGACCCGGCGCCGTTCGACCAGTACGTGCGGGGCTTCCGTGCCGCGATGCGTCCCGCGTGGGGTGACGGCGCGTACGCGAACTACTGCGACGCAGCGATCACGGACCCGTCGGCGTACTTCGACGTGAACACCTCGCGGCTGCACCGCATCGCCGAGCAGGCCGACCCGGACGGGGTGTTCGCGCAGCCGAACTGGGTCTGACCCGGCGGCAGGCCCCGTCCTACGATGACCGGCATGGACATCGAGCCGTTCGTCGTCGCCGACACCGCCGCCTGGCGCGCCTGGCTCGACCAGCACGAGGACGACTCCGACGGCGTCTGGCTCGCCCTCGCCAAGAAGGGCACGACGGGGCCGACGACCCTGACGTACGCGCAGGCACTGGACGAGGCGCTCTGCTCCGGCTGGATCGACGGGCAGAAGCGGAGCAACGACGCGGCGACCTTCCTGCAGCGGTTCACCCCGCGGCGGAAGGCCTCGCTCTGGTCGGAGCGGAACATCGGCCTGGTCGCGACGCTCGTCGCCCAGGGACGGATGCGGGAGCGCGGACAGGCCGAGGTCGACCGCGCGAAGGCCGACGGCCGGTGGGAGCGCGCGTACGCCGGCTCCGCGACCGCCACGGTGCCCGACGACCTCGTCGCCGCGCTCGACGCCGCGCCGGCAGCCGCCGCCCTGTTCGCCGACCTCGACGCCACGAACCGGTACGCGGTGCTGCACCGGGTCATGACCGCGCCGAACCCCGCGACCCGCGCGGCCCGGCTGAGCAAGCTCGTCGGCATGCTCGACCGCGGCGAGACGCCGTACCCACGCCCGACACGCTGACGTCGGGGGACAGGACGCCACCTGTTGCTCACCGCGCGTTCGCGGAGACGGCGTAGACCGGGGTCATGACGAACAGCGACACCACGACACGTCCGGCCGACGCCTCCGGCACCTTCCGCATCGGTGGCGACCTCGAGGTCAACCGCCTCGGCTACGGCACCATGCAGCTCACCGGCCCCGGGGTCTGGGGACCGCCGAAGGACCACGACGAGGCGATCCGCGTCCTCAAGCGCGCCGTCGAGCTCGGCGTGAACTTCTTCGACACCGCCGACTCCTACGGCCCCTACGTCGCCGAGGAGCTCCTCAAGGAGGCCCTGCACCCGTACGGCGACGACGTCGTCATCGCGACCAAGGCCGGCCTGACCCGCACCGGCCCGAACGAGTGGCCGCCGGTCGGCCGCCCGGAGTACCTGCGTCAGGAGGCCGAGATGAGCCTCCGCCGTCTCGGCCTGGAGCGCATCGACCTGTTCCAGCTGCACCGTATCGACCCGAAGGTCCCGCTCGAGGACCAGATCGGTGAGCTGAAGAAGCTGCAGGACGAGGGCAAGATCCGCCACATCGGCCTGTCCGAGGTCTCCGTCGACGAGGTCAAGGCCGCGCAGGAGATCGCGACGATCGTCTCCGTGCAGAACCTCTACAACCTCACCGACCGGTCCTCCGAGGCGCTGCTCGACTGGTCCGAGGAGCAGGGCATCGGCTTCATCCCGTGGTTCCCGCTCGCGACGGGTGGCCTGACCGGCGAGGACTCCCCGCTGACCGAGCTCGCCGAGCGCAAGCAGGCCACGCCCGCACAGGTCGCCCTGGCCTGGCTGCTCAAGCGCTCGCCGGTCATGCTGCCGATCCCCGGCACGTCGAGCGTCGCGCACCTCGAGGACAACCTCGCCGGCGCGACGGTCGAGCTCACCGACGACGAGTTCCAGGAGCTCGCCGGCCTGCACGAGTGACACGACCAGGATCCGCTGGGGACAGCGGATCCCGGATCCAGCGTTGACGGATCCGGTCGACGATCCTGCGGGATCGCCGACCGGATCCGTCATTCGTCGGTCAGGAGGCGATGGCCGCCATCGCCTGTGCGGTCGCCGCGCCGAGGTCCTCCGCCGGGCGGCTCAGCAGCCCCTTCACCATCCGGGTGTCGTCGTCGGCGAGGACCTCGTACACCCCGGTCACCGCGCCGTCGAGCGACTGCGACACCACGCTCGACGGGCTGACCTTCGGCACGTCGAAGCGGGCGCCCATCGCCGTGTCGATCATGCCGACGAGCACCCCGGTGACCGTCGTGCCCTGTCCGGCCAGCTCGGTGCGCAGCCCGTTCGTCGCGGACCACGCCGCCGCCTTCGACGCGGCGTAGACCGTGGGGATCGGCGTCCACGCGGCGACGGAGAGCACGTTCAGCACGGCACCGCCGCCGTTCGCCGCGAGCACCGGCGCGAACGCCCCGGAGACCCGGATCGTGCCGAAGACGTTCGTCTCGAACACCGACCGGAGGACGTCGTCGGGTGCCGCCGCGATGGACGTGTCCGACGCCGGGGCGATCGCCGCGTTGTTCACGAGCAGGTCGACGTCCGCAGCCGTCCGAGCGGCTGCCGCGATCGACTCCCCGTCGGTGAGGTCGAGCGCCAAGGACACCACGCGGTCGTCGTCCCACGGCCGCGGGGACCGTGCCGTGGCGTAGACCTTCGTCGCGCCGCGCTCCAGGGCCTGGCGGACGAACTCCTCGCCGAGGCCTCCGTTCGCTCCGGTCACGAGCACGGTCCGGCCGTCGAGTCGCTCAGTCATGGTCACTCCTGTAGGTTGGGCTGGAAGCGGGGATGCTCCCCGGATCATTATGTGGGGAACGTCCCCACTTGAGTCAAGTGAGGTGTGCCGTGACGTCGACGACCGCGAAGCCCATGCGCGCCGATGCCCGCCGGAACCGCGACGCGATCACCGCGGCTGCCCGGCAGGTCTTCGAGACGGACGGCATATTCGCGCCGATCGACGGCATCGCCACGGCGGCCGGGGTCGGCAACGCGACGTTCTACCGGAACTTCCCGACGCGCGACGACCTGCTCGCCGCCGTGATGGACGACAGCTTCCGGGCAGCCCTCGACGAGTCACGGGAGCTCGAGGCGCTGCCGGCCGACGACGCCCTGCACGAGTGGATGGCCCGCGTCACCTGGCAGCTGCGGATCTGGCAGAACCTGCCGACCTGCATCGCCAGCGCCATCGGCGACGACCACTCGCCGGTGCAGGACGTCTGCGCCCGGCTCACGGAGCGCACGGACGACTTCCTGCAGCGCGCCCGGACCCAGGGCAGTGCGACGGACACGGCGAGCGCCGAGGACGTCTTCGAACTGCTGACGACGCTGTCGTGGGGCGTCGACCGCTTCGGCGACGACCAGGAGCAGGCCAGACGACGGGTGCGCCTGGCGACCGCCGGCCTGTTCCGCCGCTGACCGCACGAGCACCCCGGCACCGACGACTAGCGTCGGACCCATGCAGCGACGCACCCTCGGCCGTACCGGCCGCGAAGTCTCCTCCATCGGTCTCGGCACCTGGCAGTTCGGCGGTGACTGGGGTCCCGTCGCCGACGAGGACGCCTTCGCCGTGATGGACGCCTCCGCCGAAGCCGACGTCACCTTGTTCGACACCGCTGACGTGTACGGCGACGGCACGAGCGAGGCGCTCATCGGCCGCTGGCTGCAGGCGAACCCGGGCTCGGGGGTCACCGTCACGACGAAGATGGGCCGTCGCGCCGAGCAGACGCCCGACAACTACGTCGCCGCGAACTTCCGCACCTGGGTCGACCGCTCGCGGACGAACCTGCAGCAGGACACGCTCGACCTGGTCCAGCTGCACTGCCCGCCGACCGCGGTGTTCTCCGACGACGCCGTGTACGACGCCCTCGACGCGCTGGTCGCCGACGGGGCGATCGCCGCCTACGGCGTCAGCGTGGAGACCGCCGACCAGGCGCTCACCGCGATCGCCCGGCCGAACGTCGCGAGCGTCCAGATCATCCTCAACGCGTTCCGGTTGAAGCCGCTGGACGCGGTCCTGCCCGCCGCCCGGGAGGCCGGGGTCGCCGTCCTGGCGCGCGTCCCGCTGGCATCGGGGCTGCTCTCCGGCAAGTACACGACGGACACCGAGTTCGCCCCGGAGGACCACCGCACGTACAACCGCCACGGCGAGGCCTTCGACCAGGGTGAGACCTTCAGCGGGGTGCCGTTCGAGGACGGCGTCCGTGCGGCGCAGGAGTTCGCCGCCGCCCTGCCCGAGGGCGTCTCCGTCCCGCAGGCCGCGCTCGCGTGGGTCATCGCGCAGGACGGCGTCACGGCCGCGATCCCCGGTGCCCGCAACGCCGAGCAGGCCCGCTCGAACGCCCAGGCGGGGTCCCTCGACACCCCGGCCGACCTCGACGCCACCGTGCGTGACCTGTACGACCGCTGGTTCCGCGCGACGGTGCACGAGCGCTGGTGACCCCCGGCGGCCTGGAGCACCTCCCAGCCCCTGCTCGGAGGTGCTTCAGGAACCGCCGCCCCTTCCCATCGATCCCACGGCGTGCAGCGCCCGGCCCGGTCCTACGATGATCCCACGCCCTCCGACCGATCGGGAACCACCATGCACGTGCGCCACGTCATCGTCACCGCTGCGCTGGCGGCTGCCCTGGTCGCCGTCCCCACGGCACTCGTCGTCGCGCACCCCGCGGTCGCCGCGTACGGGTCGACCGCGGGCGTGACCGGTCCCCAGGCCGCACGGGTCGTGGCCGCGCGTGCCGCCGACCTCCGGCGCACCCCGGACCAGGTCCTCACCGGGGCCCTCGGCGCGGCGGGCTCGCGTGCCGTTCCCTTCGCCTACGCGGGTGACTCGATCACCGCACGGCCCGGGTCGTGGCTCCGCGACCTGGCCGCGACGCCCGCCGCGACCGCGCTCGTCCGCGCGGTCGGCGGGTACGCCCACAGCGGGTACCGCTCGGACCAGGTGCTCGCCCGGATGCCCGTCGTGCACGGCGAGGACGTCCTGGTCGTCGAGCTCGGCACGAACGACGTGAACCAGCACGTGCCCACCGCGACGACCCTGCGCGACGTCGACCGCCTGGTGGCGCAGGTCGCCGCGCCGCACGTGCTCCTGGTCGCGGCTCCGCCCTCGGACCACACGACGAGCCTGTGGGGCGTCGACCGTCGGACGGGCAACGCGGCGCTCGACCGTGCCCTGGTCGTCGACGCACACCGACACGGGTGGAACGAGGCCGACCCGTTCGCGGTGGACCGCGAGCGCGACGGCTCCTGGGTCCCCGGGACCTCCACGGACGGCATCCACCCCACGACCGCGGCGAACCACGTGATCGCCGGCCGCTTCGCCGCGGCCATCACGGCCGCCGCGCACACCGCGCGCACCTGACGGGGCCCTGAACGCACCCCGAGACGGACAGGAGGCCCGGTGCACGTGGTGCGCCGAGCCTCCTGCCCGTCGAGCGGTCGCGTGTCAGCGCGAGGTGAGCACCTTCGTCGTGCCCGCGATGACCGCGGCGTCCTCGGCGAGCGCCACCAGGGGGTCGCGCAGGCCGGTCGTCTTCGTGACGGACTTGCGGGCGAGCAGTCCGACGTAGCTGCCGATGACCGCGCCGATCGCTCCGAGGACCGCGCCCTCGACCCGGCGGTCGCGCTTGCCGGTCGTGCCGATCGCCATGCCGACGAACGCGCCGGAGGTGGCGCGGCCGATCAGCCCGGTCAGGGCGGTGCGGCTCGGCGTCATCGGGAGCTTGTCACCGATGATCTCGCCGACGGCACCGGCGATGAGCAGGCCGCGACCGAGCGGCGTGCGGAACGCCGGCCAGTCCTGCCAGGCGCCGGACAGCTCCTTGCGGTCGCGGTTGAGCGCCAGGAGTGCGAGCGGGGTGGCGCTGCGGCCGCCCGTCAGGATGCCGAGCAGCAGGGCCTTCGTACCGGTGTGCTTCGTGTTCTTCACCATGGGGTCTCCTCACAAGATCGTCGTCGACGCTACCCACGGGACCTGGCCGCCGCACCGGGATGTCCACCGGCCGGGCGCACGACGTCCGCCGAGCGGCGCGGTGTAGTCATGGGGTCCCCCGATCGAACAGGACCACCGTGACCGACGCCGACCGCATCAGCGCTGCCGCTGCCCCGCGCGCGCGGGTGGGTGCCGTGGACGAGGCGGGTCGTCTCCGCCTCCTCGGGGCCGCCGTTTCCGGGGCTGCGTTCGCGCTGGTCTTCGTGATGCTCGTGCTGTCGTCGTGGACCGCGGCGACCACCGGTGTGCTGGTGTCCGTCGGGGTGCCGGCCGCAGCGGTCGGCGGGACGCTCGGCGTCGTGCTGCTGCTGCGCTCGTGGCGCATCGAGGGCGGCTACGAGCGCGCGAGTGCCGTCCAGCGCTGGATCTCCGACGGCCGAGTGCCGGTCGACGTCCCCGCGACGGAGTGGGTACCGCTGCTGCACGGGCAGGCGGACCGGCAGGTCGCCGGCTGGGGCAAGATCCTGACCGCGGTGCTGTGGTTCGCGATGTCGTGGTCGATGCGGGACCAGCACGGCTGGGTCATCACGCTGCTGCTCTGCGGGCTGTGGACCGGGCTGGGACTGTGGAGTGCCGTGGTCGTCATCCCGCGCGCCCGGGCTGCGGCCGCGATCCTGCGTCGGGGCGTCTCCACGCCCGAGTGACCCACGCGTCCGGCGTGTAGGCAGGGTGCATGGCCTCCCAGAAGCAGCCCTTCCGTGCCCGCCGCGCCCTCGTCACCGGAGCGAGCGGGGGCATCGGCGAAGCGCTCGCCGTCGGACTCGCCCGCGGCGGCAGCGACCTCGTCCTGGTGGCGCGGTCGGCCGACAAGCTCGAGGCGGTCGCCGCCCGGGTGCGCCGTGACCACGGGGTGCGCGCGGAGGTCCTCGTCGCGGACCTGTCCACCGACGCCGGCGTCGACCACGTCATCACGTCCCTGGCCGACAGCCGGGTGGACATCGTCGTCGCCAACGCCGGCCTCGGCTCGCACGGGGACTTCGCCGACGACTCCGAGGAGCGGAACCGCACCCAGATCGCGCTGAACATCACCGCGGTCACCCGGCTCGTGCACGCGTTCCTGCCGGGGATGCTCGCGCGCGGGGTCGGTGGCGTGATGACCGTCGCCTCGACCGCAGCGTTCCAGCCGACACCGGGCATGGGCGTCTACGGCGCGACGAAGGCGTTCGTGCTGTCCCTGACCGAGGCCGTCTGGCAGGAGACCCGCGGCCGTGGGGTCCGCGTGCTCGCCCTCTGCCCGGGCCCGACCGAGACGGGGTTCTTCGACGCCGCGGGCAGTTCGTCGCTTGAGGGCGGACGCCAGACCGCGGAGCAGGTCGCCGCGGTCGGGCTCCGTGCGTTCGCCCGCGCCGGCGGGCCGACCGTGGTGTCGGGCCTCGGCAACACGGTGATCGCGAGCGCGCACCGGTTCGTGCCGCGCGGGCTGATGGCCCGGATGTCGGCGCTCTACACGGCGGGCGACTGACGCCAGGACCGGACGGGCGGCTCGACGATCCGCCGGTCGGACGCGCACCAGCGGGCGACGATGCCGACCACGACAGCACCGGCCCCGTCAGCGAGCAGGTCGCCGATCGTGTCGTCGTACCCGACGAAGATCGTGGAGTCGAGGTAGTTGTGGCCGACCCACTCGAACATCTCCCACACGGCGCCGATCGCCAGGCCGATCGTGCCGCAGACGACGACCGCGACGACGATGGGCATGCGGGTGGCGTCGGGCAGGATCCCGAGGTCGGACGCGATCACGACGACGAGCACGGCGAGCGCACCGACGAGCAGGAAGTGGACGAGCTTGTCCCAGCCGGGCACGGTCGTGTACCACTCCAGGGAGCTGCTCCACCCGGCGACCAGGGCGAGCAGGCACAGCGCGGCGTCGAAGCCGGGGCGGAGTCCGAGGATCCGCGGGACGACCACGCCGAGGAGCGTCAGGGACATCACCGCGAGGGCGATGGGTCCCCAGCCGGCCGTCGCGATCGGGATGCTGAGGAGCGTCAGGACCCGCAGGACGTCGGCGACCCACTCGGCGCCGCGGGGGCGTCGGAGGAAGGTCGGGCCTGCGGTGCGGACGATGCTCGTCACGGGGTCTCCCATCGGATGACGGCGTGCACGGGGGTGTGGTCGGAGGGCCAGACGCCACCGGGTCGGCGGGTCGACACGGCCACGCGCTGCACGACGGCACGGGCGGCGGGGTGGTCGCGGGTGACCAGGACCCGGTCGAGGCGGGGGCCGCCCGGCTTCGGTTCCCGGTAGTGGGCGTAGGTGCCGACGCCCGCGGGGCGGTCCCGCGCGGGCACCAGGTCCCACGTGTCGTCGAGTCCCTCCTCGGCGAGGACCCTGGCGGCTGCCGAGCGCTCCCCGGCGTTCCAGTCGGCGAGCACCACGGCGGGCAGGCCGGCCTCCCGCACGAGTGCGCCGATGAGCCGCGCGGACCGGACCTGCGCCAGGGGCGAGAACGGGTCGACGTGGGTGGCGATGGCGACGAAGCGGACGCCGGTGACGCGGTCCTCGAGCTCGACGAGCACCGCGATGCGGGGGAAGGGCGCACCCCACGCCCGGCTGCCGACCCGGGAGCGGTCCGGCCCGAGGGCGACCGTCGTGGTGCTGCCGACGTGGAGCCGGTCGGTGTCGACGACGACCCCGACGTGCTCGCCGCCGGTCGTGCCGTCTGCCCCGTCTCGGTCCGCGACCACGGCCGCCCACCGCGACCCCATGGCGGCGGTGAGGTGCTGCACCTGGGTGGGCACGGCCTCCTGGACGGCCAGCAGGTGGGGTGCTTCGGACCGGACCAGCGCTGCGACCGCCGGGGCCCGCCGTGCCCACGCGTCGGGGTGTGCTGCGCGGAGGTGCGGCATCGGGCGGCGCACGTTGAAGGTCATGCAGTGCAGGGCCGGCGCGGCGACGGGACCCACGACCGGGGCGTCGTCGGGGGTCACGACTGCTGGACCGACGCCGGATCGACCTGCTGGACCGACGCGGGGTCAGCGTGCTCGACCGACGCCGGGTCGGGCTGCCGCAGCACGCGGACCGGCCGCGTGCCGACGAGCACCCGACGCATGATGCGGGCCGGGGTGAACGCCCGCATGCCGGACAGCCGCATGGTCCGACCGGCCTTGCGGGTCCGGACGACCAGGCCCCACGGGTCCTGCACGGGCGTCCCCGACACCGACGCCACGAGGCCCAGGTCGAGGACGGTGCGCCAGGTCGGGTCGAACTGGATCGAGAGGTCGATGTCGTCGTGCACCATCGGGTCGACGTGCACGCGGTGCCGGATGGCCAGCCACGCGGATCGCCGCATCAGCATGTTCGAGCCGAACAGCGGCGGGCGGCCGAGCGCGGCGGTCATCAGCGCGAAGTACGCCCCCATGTACGCGACCTGCCACACCGCACCGGCGACGCGACCGAGGTCCCGGAACCGGCCGGGCCCCGTGACCGCCGTGACGAGCGGGTCGGCGAACCAGGCGGTGCCGCGGGCGACCCAGTCGTGGGGGAGCACCGAGTCCGAGTCGACCCGGGCGATCAGCTCACCCGAGGCGGCGTCGTACCCCCGACCGGCCGCGGAGGCGATGCCGCGGACGGGCTCGTGCAGCACGACGGCCCCGGCAGCACGCGCGACCTCGGCGCTGGCGTCCGAGCTGCCGTTGTCCACCACGATCACCTCGGTCGGGGGCACCGTCTGGGCGGCGAGCGAGGCCAGGCAGGCGGCGAGCTGGTCGGCGTCGTCGAGCACCGGGATGACGACGGTGACGGAACGCATGCACCCAGCCAACCAAGAGCGTGCTGAGCGCCGGTCCTGCCACGGATGGCCGTGGATGACCGTGGACGGCCACGGATGGCGGCGGATGGCCGTTCGGCGCGGCGGGGTACGGCGACGAGCCTCGGACACAGCACCGCGGCGGTAGAACTGGGAGCATGACCACTTCTTCGCGCACACCGCTCGGCGTGACCCTCGTCGACGGCGGCGCCAACGTCGCCCTGTTCTCCAGCACCGCGGAGCGGGTCGAGTTCTGCCGCTTCGACGAGGACGGCACCGAGCACCGCACCGAGCTGACGCAGCGCACGGGTTACACGTTCCACGACATCGTGCCGGACGTCACCATCGGCACCCGCTACGGCTTCCGCGTGCACGGCGCGTGGGACCCGGCCAACGGCCTGCGCCACAACGGCGCCAAGCTGCTGCTCGACCCCTACGCCACCGCGATCGACGGCGAGTACGAGTGGGGCCAGGCGCTCTTCGGCCACGACATGAACGAGCCCGAGCAGATCGACGAGACCGACTCCGCCTCGGCGATGCCGCGCTCGATCGTCGCCGACCGCTCCTTCGACTGGCAGGGCGACACCCGCCTGGGCACCGACCTGGCCGACACCGTCTTCTACGAGGTGCACGTCAAGGGCTTCACCAAGCAGCACCCCGACGTGCCCGAGGAGATCCGCGGCACCTACGCCGGCATGGCGCACCCGGCCGCGATCAAGCACCTGGTCGACCTCGGTGTCACGGCCGTCGAGCTGCTCCCCACGCACCAGTTCGTGCAGGACTCGACGCTCGTCGACAAGGGCCTGCGGAACTACTGGGGCTACAACTCCATCGGCTTCTTCGCGCCGCACAACGAGTACTCGTCCACGGGCACGGCCGGCCAGCAGGTCACCGAGTTCAAGGAGATGGTCAAGGCCCTGCACGCCGCGGGGCTCGAGGTCATCATGGACGTCGTCTACAACCACACCGCGGAGGGCAACCACATGGGCCCGACGCTGTCCTTCAAGGGCATCGACAACGCGTCGTACTACCGGCTCGTGGAGGGTGACGAGGCGAACTACTTCGACACCACCGGCACCGGCAACTCGCTCAACGTCGGGCACCCGACGGCGCTCGGCCTGATCATGGACTCGCTGCGCTACTGGGTCGAGGAGATGCACGTCGACGGCTTCCGCTTCGACCTGGCGACGACGCTGACCCGCCAGGACGGCGAGGCCGAGAAGCACTCCGCGTTCCTCGACATCATCCACCAGGACCCGGTGCTCCGCGAGGTCAAGATGATCGCCGAGCCGTGGGACACCGCCGGCTACCAGGTGGGCGGCTTCCCGGCCGACTGGTCCGAGTGGAACGGCAAGTACCGCGACGACCTCCGCGCGTTCTGGCGCGGCGACGAGGATGCGCTCGGCGACGCCGTGCAGCGCGTCCTCGGCAGCCCCGACGTCTACGAGGGATCGCGCCGTTCGCCGCTCTGCTCGGTCGACTTCGTAACCGCCCATGACGGTTTCACGCTCGCCGACCTCACGATGTACGCCGACAAGCACAACGAGGCGAACGGTGAGGACAACAACGACGGCGAGAGCGACAACACGTCGTTCAACGGCGGCATCGAGGGCCCGACGGACGACGGCGCGGTGAACGACTACCGCGACCGCCAGCGTCGCAACTTCCTCGGCACGCTGATGCTGTCCGCCGGTGTGCCGATGATCCTCGGTGGCGACGAGATCGCTCGCTCGCAGGGCGGCAACAACAACGCCTACTGCCAGGACGACGAGATCTCGTGGTTCGACTGGGCCGCCGTCGACCAGGACCTGCTCGCCTTCACCACGTCCGCGATCGCCTTCCGCCGGCAGCACGAGGCGCTCCGCCCCGAGTGGTACCGCACCGCGCCGGGCCACTCCGAGTCCACGGTGTCGGTGCTCCGCGCGGACAACGCGGGCTTCGAGGACGGCGACTGGGCCGACGGCGGCAACCGTGCCGTGATGCTCGTGCTCGAGCAGGGCGACGACTCGGTCGCCGTGCTGCTGAACGCCTCCGAGACCACGGTCGAGTTCACCCTGCCGGAGAAGCCGGGTGGCGGCACCTGGTCGCTCGGGCTCTCGAGCGACCCGGAGCAGCAGCTCGACGGCGACGCCACCACGCTGCTGGTGCGCGACGCGTCCTTCACCGCGCTGGCCTGAGCCAGCGCGGGCTGAGCCAGCGCGGTCTGACCCGCGGCGGGCCGGGAGCACTCCCGGCCTGCCGCCGTGTGCGGCCGTCCCGCGTCGGGGCCCGAACCCGACGCGTGGCGGCTGCGCAGATGCAGTGACGAACGGGAGGCTCCCCACCAGCTGGTGGGGAGCCTCCCGTTCCGTCTGTGGCCCGTCAGGGCCGCTGCCGTCAGATCACGACCAGGCGCGTGTACTGCGCCGTGGAGACCAGCTGGGCGGCTCCGCCGGCGGCGGGGACGCGCCACAGGCCGGCCGACGGCGCGCGGTCGATGTCGAGGAACAGGTCGCCTGTCTCGGTCGCCGCGCCCACGTGGGTGCCTCGCGACCCCGCCGTGGCTCCCGTCACCGGGAGGGTCCGCTGGGTCCCGTCAGCGCCGAAGACGAGCTCGGAGGCGAGCGTCCGGTCGACGTCGCAGGTCCCGGCCAGCTCGTCGGCCTGGCTGCACCAGTCAGCCGATCGCAGCAGTCGGAACGACGTCGAGTTCGCGGCGCCGTACTCGAACGTGTCCTGCTGCTCGAGCCGCATCAGAACGCTCTGTCCTGCGGGGACCTCGAACCACGGGTAGCGCCCGCCGGGGCCGTCCTGGATCTGGCTCACCCAGAGGTTGCCGGCGTCGTCCGACTGCAGCCCGCGGACGAACCCGACCACGGAGTTGTTCTGCCAGGTCCGGACGGTGAGCACGCCCGAGGCACTCCGCTGGGCGACCCGCGTCTGGGAGGGACTGCCGTTGAAGGTCGAGACGATCCCGTTCCGCGAGACGACCCAGGCTTGCTGCCCGTACTGCACGGTGCCGAAGTCCGCGACGACCCGGGGAGCGGACCCGTCGATCGGGAGCATCGTCACCGAGCCGGACACCGAGTCGGCCCAGTACAGGTTGCCGGCGACGTCGGAGCGGAGGTCGGCGGTCAGGTGCAGGCCCGTCGCGACGGTGCGAGCTGCGCCACCACCGGCCGGGTACATCAGGATCGAAATGAGGTCGGCCGAGGGCACGAACACGTCGCCCTGGTCGTCCGCGGTGTAGCCCGTGCCGTTCGTCGCGACCGTGGTGCCGGTCGTCGTGCCGGTGCTCGTGCTCCCGGTGCCGAACCGGACGACGCTGCCCTGGGCGTCCAGGGCGAAGAGCGCCTGCGGGGTGGGTGCGGCAGCCGTCGCGGTGTACTTGACGCTGACGGCCGGACCGGTCTGCTTCGCGGCGACCGCGCGCACGGCGAACGTGTACGTGGTGCCGGTGCGCAGCGCGCCGAAGTGGTCCCAGCGAGCGGTGGCCGGCAGGCGGTCGACGCCGCCGTTCGGCTGGCTCTCGGCGGGCGTCACGGTGACGGTGTAGCCCGTGATGCGGGGACCGGCGCTGGGCGCCCCCCAGGTGACGTCGGCGTCGCCCCCGGACCCCGTGACACGGACGGACGTCGGCGCACTCGGCGTCGACGACGTCGGGGCGGCATGCGCCGGCAGCGCACCCCCGACGACGAGTGCAGCCGCGGCTGCGATGGTGAGCATGCTCTTGAACACGACGATCCCCTCAACGTGCTGCGGCACCGGTGCCGCTGCTGCGCACATCAGAGCAGATCCCGTGCCGCGCCAGGGGGCCGTCCCGAGAATTGCGGTACGCGTACGGGAATCCGCACCGGATCGGCTGTTGCGCAGCGTGCCTCAGTGCCCGAGCTCGACCAGCAGCACCCCCACGATGATCAGCCCGATGCCCGCGAGCATCGTCCGCGTCAACGGGTCCTTGAAGAGCACCCGCCCGAGGACCGCCGTCAACGCCACCCCCGTCGCCGCCCACACCCCGTAGGCCACCCCGATCGGCAGGCCCATGGTCAGCGCGACCGCGAGCAGCGAGAACGCCACCAGGTACCCGGCCACCACCGCGACGTACCAGCGGCGCTTGCCGTCCGTCGCGACCTTCAGGCTCATCGTCGCGAAGACCTCGGTGACGATGGCGATCGCGAGCAGCACCCAGCCCATCAGCGGGCTCCTTCCCGACGTGCGGCGAGCGCCCGCTGCGACCCGATCTCGACGAGCAGCACCCCTGCCGCGATGAGCCCGATGCCGACCAGCATCACGGGGGTCAGCGACTGCCCGAACAGCACGGCGGCGAGCACCGCGGTCAGGGCGACGCCCGAGGCGCCCCAGATGCCGTAGGCGACCCCGATGGCCATGCCCCGGCGGAGCACCTGGATGAGCAGGAAGAACGACCCGACGTAGCCGACCACGACGAGCGCGTACCAACCGGGCCGCTCGACGGCGGCCTGCAGGGACAGGGCGGCGGTGACCTCGGAGAGGATCGCGCCGGCGAGGAAGAGCCACTTCACGAGCGGACCCCCACGGCGTCGGCATCCTGCACGGCGAGCGCCCCGACCATCGTCGCTGCGAGTCGTAGCGTCGCTGCTGCCGCCGCGTCGTCCCGGTCGCTCAGCCACGCCGACATCGTCCCGTCGACGAGCGCGACCAGCAGGCGGGCGACCTGGTCGACGGGCGCCGACCACGACCGGCCGTGCCGGTCCGACCACTGCCGCAGGTTGCCGGTGACGGCCTGCGCGTAGGCGTCCTGCTCCCAGCGCGCCAGGTCCCGCAGGTCCGGGTCGCGTCGTGCGAGTGCGGTGAGCTCGAAGAGCGCGAGTGCCTCGTCCGGCGCGGCGCGGACCCGGTCCAGGTAGGCCAGGAGCCCGGCCGCGATGCGCTCGGACGGGTCCTCGACCGGGACCGAGTCGTCGTCGAAGGTCACGGCCATGGACTGCCGGAGCTCGCGGTCGAGCACGGCGCGGAACAGCTCGCCCTTCGACCCGAAGCAGTACGCGAACGTGCCGTGGGGCAGTCCGGCGCGTGCCGTGACGGCGCGGGTGGTGACGGCGCGGACGCCGTCGTCGGTCATCACCGCCACGGCGGCGTCGACGAGCTGAGCCCGTCGTTCGTCCGCGCTGCGGTGGGTGCTCGTGGTCATGCAACGACCGTACCGGTCGAGTTGGCCAGGTGGCCAACTCGACCGGCGCAGTCCCAGCTGACGGACAGGCGGACTGGAGGCTCGGTGCCAGCTGGCACCGAGCCTCCAGTCGGTCCGGTGTCAGTGGCGCGTCAGCGCGGTGTGAGTGCCGCGGCCGATGATCGGGACATCCGATCGAAGGAGCACACCGTGCAGAACACCCGAGTCCTCGTCTCCGGCGCGAGCATCGCCGGCCCCGCCCTGGCGTACTGGCTGCACCGGTCGGGGTTCGACGTCACCGTCGTCGAGAAGGCCAGCAGCATCCGGCCGGGCGGCCAGGCCGTCGACTTCAAGGGGCCGATCCACATGCGCGTCCTGCGGGAGATGGGCATCCTCGACGAGGTGCGCGCCGCAGACGTCCGTGACGCGGACGGCATCATCGTGAACGCCGCCGGCCGGAAGGTCGGGACGGCCCCCGGTGGCTTCGGCGCGGGCGAGGTGAACATCCCCCGCGGCGACCTGGCCCGGATCCTGCACCGTCTGACCGAGGACACCACCGAGTACGTCTTCGGCGACTCGATCACGAGCCTGACGGACACCGGCGACGGCGTCGACGTGACGTTCGAGCACGGAGCGCCGCGGACGTTCGACCTCGTCGTCGGCGCGGACGGCATGCACTCCAACGTCCGCCGGCTGGCGTTCGGCCCCGAGTCCGAGCACGTCACGCACCTCGGCTACCACTACGTCCTCGCCGACCTGGACACCGGCCCCGACGACGTCGTCTACAGCGAACCGGGCATCACCGTCATGCTCGGCGGGACCAAGGCCCCGGCGTTCCTCGTCTTCGCCGGCCCACCGCTGCCCCCGGCTCGGGACGACGTCGCCCGGCAGAAGCAGCAGGTGACCGAGGCACTCCGACACGGGAAGTGGCGGATCCCCGAGCTGCTGGAGCAGCTGCCCGACGCCCGTGACTTCTACATGGACTCGATCAGTCGTGCGACGGTCGACCACTGGTCCCGCGGCCGCGTCGTGCTGCTCGGCGACTCCGCGTGGGGGAACGCCCTCGGCGGCTACGGCACCGGGCTCGCCGTCGTCGGCGCGTACGTCCTGGCCGGGGAACTCGCACGAGCAGGTGGTGACCACGTCACCGCGTTCGACACGTTCGAGCGTCGGTACCGCAACTACGCCTCGATCTCCCACAAGGTGAACGCCGGCAAGCTCCTCGCACCGAGGACCACCGCCGGCATCCGCGTCCGCAACCTGCTGTTCAGCACCCTGGCGGTCTTCGGTCCGCTCATGCGGGTCGTCGACCGACCGGCGTCGAACCTCGTGCTCGAGGACTACGACGCCCACCGGACAGGCCGGGACACCGATTCCCGCACTGGGTCCTCGACGGGCACGACCGGCGTCGGAGGCGCGGACTAGCGTCGCGGGCACGGCGACCGGCATCGGTCGACGCGACCCCGTCCCGAGGAGCCGCCAGTGCCGCTGCAGCCCATCTCCCGCCGCTCGGTGCTCGTCGGCGCGTTCGGGTTGGCCGCCGCCGGGGCGCTCAGCGGGTGCGTCGCGAACAACGGCCCGGCGCCGAGCACCGCCGCCGCGGGGTCGAAGGCCGACATCGGCGAGGTCGAGGGCACGATCCGCTTCGCGTTCTGGGGCGGCAGCGACGGGGAGAACGCCGGGTTCGCGCACGCGAAGAAGGTGTTCGAGGCCCGGCACCCGAAGGCCACCGTCGAGCTGCAGACGCTGCCGTACGACGGCTTCTTCTCCGGCATCGACCGGGGCATCCTGTCGCGCACGGCACCGGACGTCTTCCGGGTCGACTACACGAGCATCGGCAAGTACACCTCGCACGGGGTGCTGCTCGACATCACGCCGTACCTCAGCGCCACCGAGTCCGCCGGGTTCCTGCCGGCACTCCGCGACGCCGTCCGGTTCGAGGGCCGCACCTACGGCGTCCCCCACCAGACCGACACCTCGGCGATCGCGTTCAGCCGCGACGCCCTCGACGAAGCCGGCATCGGTGCCGTGCCCGACCGGCTCGAGGACGCCTGGACCTGGGAGGAGTTCACCGCGGTGTCGACGAAGCTCCGCAAGGCCCTGCCGGACGACAAGTACCCCTTCGCCTACGACTGGACCGCCGCCGGCGCCTACCGCTGGGCGAGCTTCCTGTACCAGGCGGGCGGGTCGCTCCTGACGCCGTCACTGGACCACTCGGCGGTCGACGGCGACCCCGCGCGCAAGGCCATGGCGTTCACGCAGCGGTTCTTCGACGAGCGGTGGGTGCCGGCGAACAACACCATCAAGACCACCGTCTACTCGGACAACTTCTTCCTGAACCAGACCGTGGCGATGACGTTCATCGGCGACTTCCTGGTGCCGGAGCTCGCCGACACGAAGAACGGGTACCAGGGCGGGAAGTGGGCCACCACGTACATGCCGCGCGACCAGGCTGCCGCGTCCGACCTCGGCGGGAACGCCGTCGTCGCCACACGTGACACCGAGCACCCGGAGCTCGCGGCCGCGTTCCTCAAGTTCCTGGTGGAAGAGGACCAGATGCGTGACTTCTGCCAGCGGGCGAACGAACTGCCGACGCTGAAGAGCCTGGCGGACACGCCCCTCGACTACGCCGTGCGCCCGGACGTGATGGACGTCTTCACGCAGCAGGCCACGACGATCACCGAGACCGCCGTGCGCGAGACCGTCGTGCCCGGGTTCGCCTCGGTCAACACGGCGCTGCAGGACCAGCTCGAGCTCGCCTTCCACGGCCGCGGCACCGATGCTGCCGTCAAGGCCATCGACGCCGCCGTCGAGCAGGCGGTGGCGGCATGACCGGCGCGGCCGAGCGCATCGGCGGCGCGACCGCTGGCGGCGCCGTTCGTCGGGGTCCACGCCGGTCGGTCGGCGGCTTCCGAGGCTCCAGCGGGGCCGCGGCCACGGCGTTCCTGGTGCCGAACGTCGTCCTCATCGTCGTCTTCACGCTGCTGCCGCTCGTCTACGCCCTGGTCATCAGCTTCCAGGACCTCGACTCCCTGGGCGGCACGAGCTGGGCGGGCCTCGGCAACTACGCGCGACTGGTGACGGACCCGGTCTTCTGGCAGTCCGTCGCGAACACGGGCGTCTTCACGCTGTTCACGGTGCCGGTCGGCATGGCGATCGGGCTCGGCGTCGCCGTGCTGCTCAACGGCGTGCTGCCGGGGCGGGCGGTCTTCCGGACGATCATCTTCCTGCCGCTGGTGGTCTCCGGGGTCGCGACCGGTGTCCTGGGCGCGTGGATGTTCGACCAGAACAACGGCTTCGTCGACGAGTTCCTCCGCTCCCTCGGCCTGCCGCAGATCCAGTGGCAGTCGAGCGGTGGCTGGGCGATGACCGCCGTGATCCTGATGACGCTGTGGCAGCGCATCGGGTTCGACATGCTCATCTACCTCGCCGGGCTGCAGGGCGTCGACCCCGCCGTGCAAGAGGCCGCGACGACCGACGGCGCGAGCGGCTGGCAGCGCTTCCGGCTCATCACGTTCCCGCTGCTCGGCCCGTCGACGTTCTTCCTGCTCGTGATGAACCTCATCTACTCGTTCCAGGTGTTCGACACCGTGTGGGCGATGACCCGCGGCGGCCCCGGCTACGGCACCACCACGATCGTGTCGTACGCGTACCGGGTGGCCTTCGACGAGCACGGCCCCCAGCTGCTCGGGTACGGCGCCGCGGTGGGCATCGTCATCTACCTCGTGACCCTGCTCATCACCGGACTGCAGTGGCGGTTCAACGCCGGACGGGACCAGACCGACTGATGACCTCCACCACCTGGGACACCGGCGCCGCCGACGCCGCACCCGCTGCCGCCACCACCGCCACCCGCTCGCCGAAGAAGCGCCGTGGACGCCTGCTCTGGCTGCGCCTCACCGTCGCGGTCATCGTGACGATCGTCATGGCCTTCCCGCTGTACTGGATGCTGCTCACCGCGTTCTCGACCCGTGCCGACCTGTACGCGCCCGGGCTGCAGCTCTGGCCGGAGCACTTCACGATCCAGAACTTCGTCCGACCGTTCCAGGAGTTCCCGGTCTGGCGCTGGTTCGGCAACTCGCTGCTGATCTCCGTCGTCGTCACGGTCATCACCGTCGTGTGCAACCTGCTCGCCGGGTACGCCTTCGCCAAGCTGCGCTTCCGCGGCCGGAACGCCCTGTTCCTGGTGCTGCTGTCGACGCTGATGATCCCGCCGCAGGCCATCATCGTGCCGCAGTTCTTCATCTCGATCGGCCTGCACCTGTACGGCGGACTGTGGGCGGTCATCCTGCCCGAGGCCGCGGCGATCTTCGGGGTGTTCCTGGCCCGGCAGTTCTTCCTCGCCGTGCCCGACGAGCTCATCGAGGCCGCCCAGCTCGACGGCGCCGGCCGCTTCCGCACGTTCGTGTCGGTCGTGCTCCCGCTCTGCCGGCCGCTGCTCGCCGTCCTCGTGCTCCTGACGTTCATGGGCGAGTGGAACGCGTTCGGCTGGCCCCTCGTCGCCCTGTCCGGCAACCAGGACCTGTTCACCGTCCCGATCGGCATCGTCGGCACGCTGCAGGGCCAGTACACGTCGGACTACGGCGCGATCATGGCCGTCAACCTGCTGATGATCCTGCCGATCGTCGCCCTGTTCCTGGCCTTCCAGCGGTACTTCGTCGAGGGGCTGTCGCGGAGCGGCCTGCGGTGAGCGCAGCCGAACCGACGGCTGGCCGCCCGACTCCCGCGGACGCCCGCCACTGGGTCACCGCCGACTTCGCCATGCAGGTCACCGCGATCGAGGAGGTGACCGGCGGCACCGACGTCTCCGCCGTGGTCTGGCGCTTCGTCGACGACACCGGCGACGCCTGGGCCGCCAAGTGGACCACCCGCACCACCACGACCGGCACGCGCCTGGTCGGGTCGATGGCCGACGCCGGGCTCGACCGCGCACCGAGTGCCGTCCCGACCGCGGACGGCCGGCGCCGCAGTCGTCGTGGCGGGGGTCGGCTCGCCGTCACCCGCTGGACGGACGGCGAGGACGCCGCCACGGTCGGCCTCGACCTCGCCGGCTGGCACGCCTACGGGGAGCTCCTGGCCGACGTGCACGCGCATGCCTTCCCGCTCCCGCCGCGTCGGCAGGGCGCACGTCGGGGGATCCGCCGCCGACGGCAGCGGTACCGCGCGGCCATCCGCACGCTGGACGCGCGACTCACGGGAGACGACGTCCTCGGCCTGTGGCACGACGCTCGACCCCGGATCGCGCTCCTGCAGCAGGGCACCACGCTCGCCTCGGCAGCGCCCGGCGAGCGCGTCCCGTGCCACGGCGACCCGCACCTCGGCAACGTCCTGGTCGAACCGAGCGGCGGCCTGCGGCTGGTCGACTGGGACGAGGCCGTCGTCGCCCCGCGCGAGCTCGACCTGCACCTGGTCGAGTTCAGCGTCCTGTTCGCCCCGGCATCGCCCGACGAGCTCGCCGCGTTCCGTGCCGGCTACGGACCCGTCGTCCTCGACGAGCACCGCCTGGTCCGCTACGCCTGCGTCCGTGCGCTCGAGGACCTGACGTCCACGATGACGACGGCACTCGACGGCTCCGCCGAAGACCGCACCGAGGCCCTCCGGGTCTTCACCGGGATCCTCGCGCCGTCCGGGTCGGCCTCCCTGGTCGAGGACCGGCTGCGCGCCGCGCTGGCGGACGCTGCGTCGCGTTCCTGACCACAGACAGACGGGAGGCTCCCCACCGGTCCGGTGGGGAGCCTCCCGTCTGTCGGCTGGTCGCCGTCAGGTCAGTCGTGGCCGTTGATCAGGCCGAGGTAGCGCCCGAAGCGGGGCGTCGGCTCATCGTGGAGCGCGCGCGGCGTGGGCCAGCAGTCGAGCTCGTCGATGGTCGCGGTGGAACGGTCGAGGTCGTGGCTCATGGGGTGCTCCTTCTTCGGGGGTGAGGAGTACTACCGCGGAGCGGTGTCAGCCATTCCCGATGCCACGCTCGGAGTGCGTCCAGCGGACGTCCGAGTCCGCCCGTCAGTTCGGCCGCCGACGCAGCTCGCGTCGCCCCTCGATCTGGCTCCGGAGCTTGTGGATGAACGTCGCCTCGAGGAACCCGGTCAGCAGCAGGGCGCCGATGGCGAAGAGGACCGCCGCGACGCCCTCGTTCGAGGTGAAGGCGATGACCGGCAGGCCGATGACGAGCGCGCCGCAGAAGACCACGTTGAACCACGCGCCGACGATGCCGCCCGGTGCATCGGGGACCCTGTCCATCCATCGCTCGGCCACGAGGTGGACGGTACCCGCTCCGGCTTCGGTGATCGGGACGGTCGTGGTGTGACCGAGGGCGGACGGGAGGCGCGGTGCGGGCCCGCCACGAGCCTCCCGTCAAGCGGTCCCCGCGGACGCGGAGCCGGACCCGTCCGGCGTCTCGCTGCCGAGCAGCGGCAGCAGGGCGGACGCCACCACGTCGGCACCGGTGGCGTCGTCGTCGACCGCGACCGGTCCGAACCACGCGTTGCTCGCGAGGACGACCGGGAACGCGCGGGACAGCAGCTCCCGGCCGGCCGGGGTCAGGGTCAGGCGCGACAGCCGGCCGCGGCCCGGCTCGGCCCCGCGCACCAACAGCCCACGGGCTCCGAGGGCGGCGACGAGTGCGGTCATGCTCTGCGGGCGGACACCGACCGCGCGGGCCAGCTCGGCCTGGCTGAGCTCCTCGGCCGTGGCCAGCTGGACGAGCACGCCGAACTCGACCGGCGTCAGCGCCATCGGCTCGAGCTCGGTCGCCAGGCGTCGGGCGAGTTCGCGGCCGGCGCGGATGACGGTCCAGGCGGCGACCGCGTCGACGTCGTCACGCGATGCTGCGAACTCCGGGGACATCGCTCGATCGTAGCGGAGGAGGGTCTATTATCAGTTAACTGATATCAAGGGAGACGACATGGGCGACATCGTGGCAGTCACAGGAGCGACCGGGGACGTCGGCGGCAAGACGGTCGAGGCCCTCCGCGCTGCGGGGAAGACCGTCCGGGCGATCGCGCGACGACCGGAGCAGGTCGAGGCCTTCCGGGCACGGGGGATCGATGCGCGGCAGGCGGACCTCGGCGACCTGTCGGCCCTGACGGCGGCGTTCGAGGGCGTCGACCAGGTGTTCCTGGTCACGGCGGCGACCCAGCGGCAGCGGGAGCACGGCGTGGTCGGCGTGCAGGCCGCGCAGCGTGCCGGGGTCCGGGCGCTCGTGCACCTGTCGGGCGGGGACGCTGCGCTGGGGTCGACGATCCCGTGGGCTCGTGCGGTGGCGCAGATCGACGTGGACGTGCGCGCGAGCGGTCTGGCGTGGACGATCCTGCACCCGTCGGGCTTCATGACGAACCTGGTGCCGTCCGGGCCGGCGATCCGCCGGGGGGTCTTCCCGCAGACGATGGGCCGCGGGGTGATCGGCTGGATCGACAGCCAGGACATCGCCCGGGTGGCGGCCCGGGTGCTGACGGACGGCGTGCACGTCGGTTCCGAGCCCGTGCTCACCGGGCCCGAGCTGCTCGACGGCCGCGGGGTCGCCCGGGCCCTGACCGAGGGGCTCGGTCGGCGGGTGCGCTACCTGCACCTGCCGAGCCGGGGATTCGAGGGTGTGCTGCGACTGACCGGCATGCCCGCGTGGCAAGCGGCGGGGCTCCGTCAGCAGTTCGGCATCGTCGCCCGGCACGGGCTCGACGGCATCGCGGTGCACACGGACCAGGTCGAGCGGATCACCGGGACGCCGGCGCGGTCGATGGCGGACTGGGCACGGGCGTCGCGGGGGGTGTTGCTGGGGCGCTGACCGAGTTCAGCTCGTCGATGTACCGCTGGTCGAGCGGGAGCTCGGGCAGGGTCCCAGCCTCGGCGGTCTGGTGGCCGATGACGGTCTCGCCGTCGGACTCGTACACGTCGACCGTCCCGGGCTGGTCGGCGCCCGCCGTCTCGGACCAGAGCACCCAGCCCAGGCGACCGTCGTCGGACCGACCAGGTACCAGGTCCGGGTGACCGTGCTGGTTCTCGATCCCGAAGGTCTGCCCCTTCGCGTTGACGCTCCACCGGGACGTGACCGAGCTGGCGTACTGCAGCATGGCGTGCCACCGGGTGCCGGGGGACGACGAGACCGGGAACGTGGTCGTGCCGGCGGACGGCAGCTGGCCGTCCACGACGTGCAGTCGGTGCGGCCCGTCGCCGCTGCAGGAGACCCCGGCGCCCGTCGTGCCGTCGCCAGTGGGGACCTGCACCATCCCCGAGTCGCTCAGGCACGTGACGTCGACGATGACCGCTCCCGCCGTCGCCGGTGCCCGGCCGATGTCGACCAGTGCGGGGCCGGTCCGGGTCACCGTCGTGGTGGAACCGAGGGCGTCGGTCGCCGTCGATCCGGGCATCCCGGTGACCACGAGGGCGGCGGCGCTGGTGGCCAGGGCGACGGCCGCGACCCCGACGACGGACGCGGTGACCCGGGTCCGTCGCTGGGCGCGCTGCAGTCGGCTGCCGGGGGTGCCGATGGACGCGAGCTCGGCCCGGATCGTGGCGGCCGCGCCCGCGGGCATGTCGGTCGTGGTCAGGTGTCCGTGGCTGCTGGTCATGCGGTGCCTCCTGGTGCGGAGCGGAGTGTGGGGTCGAGGTCGTGCAGGTCGGCGCGCAGGCGTTTCCGGACCCGGTGCAGGCGGACCCGGGCAGCGGGTGGCTGCAGCCCGACGGCCGCAGCGGCCTGCCACACGGGCAGGTCCTCGAGCGTGGTGAGGACCAGCAGCGCGGCGTCGGTCGGGGACAGGCCGCGGAGGGACTCCTCGAGCCGCTGCCGGACCTCGGCGTCCTCGGGGTCGACCGGGTCGACGTGCTCCTCCTCGCGGGGCAGCCGGTCGAGCAGCTTGCGGTAGCGGGCGGCGGCTCGACGGCTGTTCCGGCCGAGGTTCACCGCGGTCACGAGCAACCACGGCAGGACGGACCCGGCCACCAGCGGCACGGTCCTCCGCTTCCGCCAGAGCTCGTAGAACGCGGACGCCGTCACGTCCTCGGCGTCGTGCACGTCCCCGAGCAGGCTCAGTGCGCGCCGGTAGACCCGCGGGCGGTGCCGGTCGAACAGCTCGGCGAAGGCCGTTCCGTCGTTCGACCGGGCCCGCGCCCACAGCGGCCCGTCGTCGTCCTGTTCGTCCTGCACACTCAAGAGTGTCCGGTCGGGGTGCGGGCGTTACACCGGCGTGCGGTCCGACCGGGGACCGCTCACGCGCTGCCGACGAGTGCGGCGGGCGCGAGCTGCTGCCCGGACACCGCGCGGGCCACGTCGCTCAGGCGCTCCTGGTTCGCGCGGGCGTACTGGCGGATCAGCCGGAACGCGGTGTCCAGGTCGACGTCGAGCGCTCGGCTGACGTACCCCTTCGCCTGCTCGATCAGCACGCGGCTGTCGAGGGCGCGCTGCAGCTGGCTGGCCTCGAGCGTCGCGTTCTCGATCGTGCGCTGCTGCAGCAGGCTGATCGTCGCGACGTCGGCGAGCGCCTGCGCAGCACGGGCGTCGGCGCCGTTGAGCGCCCCCTCGGACTCGCGGAACAGGTTCAGCGACCCCACGACGGTGTCGCGGAGCCGCATCGGGATGGCGTGGACACCGGCGTACCCGCGCTGCTCCGAGGCCTCGGCGAACCGGGGCCAGCGCCGCTGGAGCTCCGCCAGGTCCTCCGACGTCGCCAGCTCGCCCGTCGTCACGGCGGTGATGCACGGACCCTCGCCGGCATTGAGCTGGAGCAGGCCGAAGAAGCTGCTGCGCTCGCTCGTCGAGGCCACCACCTCGAGCTCGTGGTGCGCGTTCGCCAGGTGGATCGCGCCGGCAGCGGCGTCGAAGAGCTCGACGGCCCGGTCGGCCAGGGTCTGGAGCACCTCCACGACGTCGAAGTCAGCGACCAGGCTGTCCGTGAGCGTGACGAACGTGTCGACCAGTCGTGCCTCGCGGGTGTCCGGCATCCGGAGTGCTCCCTGTCCGTCGGTGTGCTGTGCAACAACCGTAACGCCGCCCGTTCGAGGACTTGCGACGCGAGGTTCTCCAGCCCTAGCGTTGTGCTCAGCTGCCCCAGCCCCCGGCGGCCGGAAGACCCGAACGATCTCCGTGATGCCCGGGAGCCCGATGGACCAGCTACGTCACACGCCGATCGCGCCTGCGCGGCGCGGGGCTGTCGACGCGGCTGCGTCGTCGCAGTCTCCGCGGTGCGCCGGTCAGCACCGACGAGAGGAACCCCAGTGACCGCCGACGACACGATGACCAGCCCGTACCGGAAGACCGGGACGGCCGGGGGACCCCGCACCGGGGGCACGTCGACCTACTCCGCGCTGCTGGCGCAGGTGAAGGACGCGGGGCTGCTCCGGCGGCGTCGCGGCTTCTACTGGGCGCTCTTCGGCGCCCTGGTCGTGGCGACGGTGGCGTGCTGGGTCGCGTTCGCCGCGCTCGGCGACTCGTGGCTGCAGCTGGTCGTCGCCGCGGTCCTCGGGGTGCTCTTCACGCAGTTCGCGTTCCTGTCGCACGAGGCCGCGCACCGCCAGGTGTTCGAGTCCCGGAAGTGGAACGACCGCGCCGGCCGGTGGCTCGGCACCTTCGTCGTCGGCCTGAGCTACTCGTGGTGGATGAACAAGCACACCCGCCACCACGGCAACCCGAACACCGTCGGCAAGGACCCGGACATCAGCCCGGACGGCGTCGTGTTCATCCCCGAGGACGCCGCCGCCGCGAGAGGCCCCATGCGTCTGCTCGTCCGGCACCAGGGCTGGCTCTTCTTCCCGCTCCTGACCCTCGAGGGCATCAACCTGCACCGGCACGCGGTGGTCTCGGTACTCCGCGGAGCCGACGGCAGGAGCGATGCCCGCGGGCGGGTGCTCGAAGGCGTGCTGCTCGTGCTCCGCTTCGGCATCTACCTGCCCGTGGTGTTCCTGACCCTGCCGTTCGGGATGGCCTGCGCGTTCCTCGGCGTCCAGCTCGCCGTCTTCGGGGTGATGATGGGCGCGTCCTTCGCGCCGAACCACAAGGGCATGCCGACGATCGCCCACGACGCCAAGGTCGACTTCCTGTCCCGCCAGGTCCTGACGTCGCGCAACATCCGCGGCGGGTGGTGGGTGTCCTTCCTGATGGGCGGCCTGAACTACCAGGTCGAGCACCACCTGTTCCCGAGCATGCCGCGGCCGGCCCTGAAGCAGGCCAGGCTCCTGGTCCGCGCGCACTGCGAGCAGCTCGACGTGCCCTACACCGAGACCACGCTGCTGCGCTCGTACGGCATCGTCATCGTGTACCTGAACCGCGTCGGTCTGGCAGCACGCGACCCCTTCACCTGCCCGATGACCACCGAGCTCCGCATCAGCTGACACCCGGTCTGCGCTGGTTCTGAGCCCGTCCCGAGACGGCACCGGCACGAGAGCGCCGCAACGCGCAGACTGGACCCATGGCCAGGCTCGACCTCCGCACGCGACTGCTCGGCCGACTGCTCAGCGCCGCCTCGGTCACCCGCCGGTCGGAGGAGCAGATCCTCGCCGACCAGCGCCGCGAGATCGGACACAACCCGGTTGTGGACCTGCTGCTCGGCGGACTCGCCACGGGCGTCGCCGTCCGCGACACCACCGCTGCCGGCGCGGACGGCCCCGTCGGCGTCCGCGTCTACCGCCCCACCACCTTCCGCGGCACGCCCCCGCTCGTCGTCCTCATCCACGGCGGTGGCTGGACGTCCGGGTCGCTCGACACCTACGACTGGCTGGCCAGCAGCATCGCCCGGGACACCCAGGCCGTGGTCGCCTCCCTGGACTACCGCCTGGCCCCGGGAGCACGCTGGCCCGCCGCCGCCGAGGACTCCTACGCCGCCACCGTCGACCTCGTCGGCCGAGGCCACGAGCTCGGTGCCGACACCAGCCGCCTGGCCGTCGTCGGCGACAGCGCGGGCGGCAACCTCGCCGCCGTCGTCGCCCTCATGGCACGCGACCGCTCCGGCCCGGCGATCGCGTTCCAGGGCCTCATCTACCCCGCGACCGACCTCACGATGGCGAGTCCGTCCATCGACGAGAACGCGCACGCCCCGATCCTGACGAAGGCGGACATGCTCGCCTTCCGCGGCCACTACCTGGCCGGCCAGGACCCGACCGACCCGTACGCGTCGCCGCTCTTCGCCGACCTGACCGGCCTGGCGCCGGCACTGGTCCAGGTGGCCGAGCACGACCCGCTCCGTGACGACGGCCTCCGGTACGCCGCAGCCCTCCAGGAGGCCGGGGTCGCCGTGCGCACGACGACCTACGTCGGCATGACCCACGGCTTCATGGCCTTCCCCCGGATCAGCAGGGCCGTCCCGCAGGCGCTCGGGGAGCTGACCGGGGAGCTGCGCTCCGCCCTGGCCCGGCCGTGATGGCCCGGGTCGGGCACGCCCTCGCCGTCCGCCTGCACGCGATCACCTTCGCCGCCGCCGGGCTCTGCACCATCCTGATCGTCGTGCTGCCCTCGGGCACGGGTGCTCGGTCCGCGGCCGCGATCCTGGCCGGCACCCTGACGCTGGCCGGGCTCGGCATCATCGCGACCGGCCTGTCCGACGAGCGACCGCTCCGACAGGTCCCGCTCGCCATGCCGCTGCTGATGACCGCTGCCGGAGCCGCCGTCGCCAAGACGGTCCTGCTGCAGGCGGGTCGACCACTGCCCGGGGTCCTGGCCGCCTCCGCCGTGGTCGGGCTCGTCGGCGGGCTCGCCGTCGCCGTCGCGGTCGTCCTGCTGCTCGCCGCCCGGTCGCGGCACCGGCTGACGATCGCCACGCTCAGCGGTCTCGGCCTGGTCGGCCTGCCGGCGCTCATCTCGAACGCCCTGCTGCTCGTCCCCGGCGTCGACCGCGACCTCAACCACGTCGCGACCATGGTCGGCGTCGTCGTCACGGGTGCCGGCCTCCTGCTCATCGCGCTCGCCCTGGCCAGTCGGCCGATGGGCACAGCAACGGTCAGCGACGACGCTCGGCAGGCATCCCACCGCTGACCGCAGTGCGGATCCTGTCGTACCCCTGGTGCGGACGCCCATGCGGGCGTACTGTTCCCGCCAGGTGACCCCGGACCCCGGCTGCCGGATCGGAACTACGCATGCAGCGCTCGCCCTCGGCACCTCGCGCGCTGCGCCGGATCACCTCACGAACCGCGGGCCCCGGGAGCAACGCAGCTCCCGCAGGACACCCCGCGTGACAGGGCGCACCGTCGCGGGGACGGCGACGTGCGCTTGAAGCCGGTGGTGTCCTGAACCCGACAGCGCCCCACCGGCTTCCGTCAGTTCTGTGCGGTCGGCCGGACGATGACCTCGCCCACGTCGACGCCGTCGGGCTGCTCGATCGCGAAGGCCACGGCACGGGCGATGGCCTCCGGCGGCATCGCGATCGCGTCCCGCTGCTCCACCAGTGCCGCAGCGACCTCGGCACTCGCCCCCAGGCCGACGCCCTCCGTGTTCGTGAAGCCGGGCGTGATCACCGTGACCCGGAGCGAGGCGCCGGCTTCCTGCCGCAAGGCCTCTGACAGCACCCGGACCGCGGTCTTCGTCGCCGCGTAGACGCCCTGCGCGGGCACGATCCGGTGCGCCGACGTCGACGCCGTGTTGACGAAGTGCCCGGAGCCCTGGGCGCGGAACACCGGCAGCGCCGCCGCGATCCCGTTCAGGACACCGGTCAGGTTGACGTCGATCATCTGCTGCCAGTCGTCCACGCGGAGCTCGTCGAACGGCGAGATCGCCATGCTCCCCGCGTTCGAGAACAGCACGTCGAGCCGGCCGAACCGGTCCTGCGCGCTGGCCACCAGCCGCTGCAGGTCCTCGCGCTGCCGGACGTCGATCGGCACCGCGTGCGCCTCTCCGCCCTCGGCGCGGATCTCGTCCACGAGCGACGCCAGCCGATCGGCGCGGCGGGCACCGAGCACGACGTTCGCGCCCGCCGCCGCCAGGTGCCGAGCCGTCGCGGCGCCGATCCCGCTCGACGCCCCGGTGATGGCGATGGTCTTGCCGCTGATGCCGTCCATGGTGGTCTCCTATCGCAGTAGAGTGGACACCCGTCCACTTCTCGAGAGGCTACCGGACACATGTCCACTTCGTCGACCCCCTCCGCTCGTGTGCTGCGCGCGGACGCCGAGCAGAACCGCACGCGGATCGTCAGCATCGCCCGACAGGCCTTCACGGAGGACAGCGCCACGACCATGCAGGCGATCGCCCGCGCGGCCGGCGTCGGGCAGGGGACGCTCTACCGGCGGTTCCCCACACGGGAGTCACTGCTCGCAGAGGTCTACCGCGACGAGTTCGACGGACTCCTCGTGACGGCCCGACGACTCCTCGACGAGCACGAGGACGAGCCGGTCGTCGCGCTCCGCCGGTGGTTCGACGTGCTCGCCTCCTTCGGCCGGATGAAGCACGCGCTCGCGGACGTCCTCGACGCCGTCACCCGTAGCGACCTGCACGACGAGCAGTACGACCGGATCCTGGCTGTGGTCGACGACCTGCTGCGGGCGGGTAAGGACGCCGGGCAGGTGCGCCCCGACATCGCACCTGACGAGGTCTTCCCCCTGCTGAGCTTCCTGTGGCACCTCGAGCCGCAGAGCGACGCTCGCACCGCTCATCTGCTCGACCTCGTCGTCGATTCCCTGCGGATACGGTAACTGCCTCAGGGTGTCACTGTGCCGCCACGGCTCCAGCCTCGGCGGTTGCCTCCGACGCCGACTCGGACTCCGACTCCGGCACCGGCCGGAGGAACCGCCACGTCGCGATCGCCGCAGCCAGACCGGCCGCCACGGACATGCCCAGCGGGAACGACACGACGGCCGGCAGCGAGGTCGGCCCGGTGAACCACAGCACCACGAGTGACGCCGTCACCACGGCGAGCAGCCCGGCGAGCGCCGCATGGGCGGCGGTGTGCGCGCCCCGGGACCGCACCTGCCGCAGTGCCCGGCCGAGCAGGTACGTGCACGGGAGCGCGACGGCCGCACCGCCCAGTGCGAACACCGCGGTCGCGACCACGGTGACGACGACCAGCCAGACCATCTGGCTCGGGTCGCCGAGTCCTCCGCCACTGGTGACTGCGGCGAGGAGGTAGAAGGCCACCGCGCCGATCGGGGCCGTCACCCCCGCCAGCCACAGGTAGCTGCGTCCGACCAGCCGACCGGTCTCGTTCATTCCCCAGGTGTCCACACCGGCCATCCTGCCGCACCGCGGCAGACAGCTGCCGGCCACGCAGCGGACGGGAGGCTCGGTACCAGCTGGTGGGGAGCCTCCCGTCCGACCGCTGGTCACCGCTATGGTCCGAGTGTGATCGTCTGGCTGAACGGAACCCACGGTGCGGGCAAGACCACGACCAGTCGGCTGCTCCAGCCGCTGCTGCCCGGGTCGCAGATCCTCGACGCTGAGAAGGTCGGCGAGGTCCTGATGGACATCAAGCCCGGCCTGCCAGCGACGGACGACTTCCAGCACTGGGACCCCTGGCGGCCGCTCGTGGTCGAGACGGCTCGTCGCGTCCACGACTACATCGGTGGCAGACCGCTCATCATGCCGATGACCGTCCTGGTCGAGGCCTACTGGCGCGAGATCCAGGCCGGGCTGACCGCATCCGGCATCCCGGTGCGCCACGTCGTGCTGCACGTCGACGGCCCCACGCTCGTCGACCGCATCCAGAACGACCAGGAGCTCGGCCCGTCGACGTTCCGGTTCGCCTACGTCGACGCGTACGCCGAGGCCGCGGCGGGCTGGCTGCACCGGGAGGCCGAGGTCATCGACACGACGTCGATCCCCGCCGCCGAGGTCGCGCAGCGGATCGCGGACGCGGTCAGCGAGGGCGCCTGACACGCCGCTCGGCCCACCGAGTCGTCAGGACGCCACGTTGCGGAGCGTGTCCCGCGGGTACTCGCCGAAACGCTCGTGGTACGTAGCCGAGAACCGCCCCATGTGACTGAAGCCAGACCGGCGCGCGACGCCCGCCACGGCACCCCGCTCCACGCCGACCGCCCGGAGTTCCGCGTGCGCACGGTCGAGTCGGGTCTCGCGCACGAACGCCATCGGGCTCCGCTGGAACTCCCGCTTGAAGGCCTCTTGCACACCACGCACGCTCAGCGAGGCCGCGTCGGCGATGTCGTCCACCGTGATGGGCTCGTGCGCGTGGTTCAGCACGAAGTCGAGGGCAGCCCGGATCCGGTCGTCCTGCGCCGCGCGACGGTCGAGGAGCCGCTCCCCACTCGACGGGTGGAGCACCAGGAGTGCGCGGGCGACCTCACGGCGCGCTGCCGCCCAGGCCGCCGACTCGGCGCCGTGGACGCGGAACGTGTCGACGGCATGCCCCAGGCTCCGTTGCCACTGCGCCCTGGCTGCGACCTCCGGCGTGGCTCGGCGGTCGAAGGCCGACGTCGTCCCGACCACGTTTTCCTCTGCTGCGACCTCGAGGAGCAGGTCCTTGCTCAGGTGGATCAAGCGCTGGTCCCAGTCCTCGTACTCGAACGCGAAGCGCCCCTCCCTGGGGAGCATCGACGGTGGCGCCCCCGGTTGCAGGCGGGTGACGTCCTCGGCTGTCTGCACGCGTGCCCGACCACGCTCGAGCCAGTGCACGACGACGTCGCTGCCGGTCGAGGCCGTGCCACGGAGATGTCCGTGCATCTGGAGCCGTCGGACGCTCATCTGCTCGTCCCCGATGGCGACGTACCGGAACCAGAACGCATCGTCCGTCGGCCGGCAGTTCCACCCGGCTCCGTCGTAGATCGGCGCCAGCACCTGCAGGGCCGCGTCCGGCTGGCGACCGGAGACGGACATCAGGCGGATGTCGTGGTGAGCCTGATCAGACACGGGAGGTCCGTTCGGTTGTGCAGCATGGCGTCAACCGAGGGCTCGGGGTCGTGGGCGCGACCATACGCCGAACCACCGCGGACCACCAGGGCCGGTCGGCCGGATCGGGCCGTTTGGTCGCCGAATCGGGCCACATGCCGGACGGGAGGCTCGGTGCCAGCTGGCACCGGGCCTCCTGTCCGGCAGTTGGTCGCTTCAGACGGCGGTGTAGCCGCCGTCCGCGACGAGGACGGAACCCGTGATGAACGACGCGGCGTCGCTGGCGAGGAAGACGACGCTCGGGGCGATCTCCTCCGGCAGGGCGAACCGCTGCTGCGGGGCGTCGTCGATCCAGTAGCGCTTGAAGTCCTCGCGGTCCACGGGCGCCATCTCCGTCTTGACGTAGCCGGGGGCGAGCGCGTTGACGCGGATGCCGTACTGCGCCCACTCGACCGCGAGGGACTTCGTCAGGTGGTGCACCGCGGCCTTGGACGCGTTGTACGCGGGCTGCCACTGCGGACGGTTCACGATGATGCCGGACATGCTGCCGATGTTGACGATCGAGCCGGAGCCGGCCTCGCGCATGTGCGCACCGACCGCGATGGTGGCCTTCCAGAGCGCCCGCACGTTGAGGGTGAACACGGCGTCCCACTCGTCGTCCGTCACCGCGAAGGCATCGTTGTGGACGCAGGTGCCGGCGTTGTTGACCAGGACGTCGATCGTGCCGAAGGCGGCGAGCGCCTCCTCGGTCATGCGGGTCACTTGGGCGTCGTCGGTGATGTCGGCCGTGATCGTGACGAACTCGTGGCCGGCTGCCGCGGCCTCTGCAGCGACCCGCTCGTTGCGGTCGGTGGAGCGACCGACGATCGCGACGCGAGCGCCGGCCTCAGCGAGTCCGAACGCGAACGCCTTGCCGAGGCCCTGGTTGCCGCCGGTCACGATCGCGGTCTTGCCGTGCAGGCTGAAGGGGGAGGTCATGTGGTGCCTTTCGACGCGTCCGGTCGTGCGGAGGGCTCAGTCCACCACGAGTTCGCGGACCAGGGCCGGGATGCGCTCGCGGAACGGGAAGAACCCGCGTGATGCGTACGGCCACGCGGCGCTGTCCCAGCGTCGGCGGACGGTGACCAGGCTGACTCCCTCTGCGGCGAGGGCAGCACGCAGCACTCCGAGCCGCTCGTGGACCGGCCCGACCGGGGCGTACGGCACCACCACGGTGTCGAGCTGCTCGGACTCCGCCCAGCGCAGGACCGTCGACGGCAGCGTGTCGGCCAGCACCTGGGCCGGGCGGCCACTGGCGTCCAGCGTCCGTTCGGCCGCGTCGTCGAGGGCGGTCGCCGTGAAGGCCTCGACGACGTCCGACACCGGGAACGGGGACCGCGCGACGGGGTCCGCGGAGACCGCGGTCGCGATCGGACGGTCGGGCAGCCGGGGGTGCTCGGTCAGCAGGCTCGTCGCTTCGAGGTCCTCCTCGTGCAGCAGCAGCCCGACCCGCTCGCCGATCGTCCCCACGACGTCGTCGGACTCGATCGGCGTGCGTGGTGGCAGCGGCTCCTCGGAGAGCGCTCGAGCGGTCGGGGCCAGGCCACTCGGCGAGAACCGGCCGTCCGTGTACCGCGCGATGTTCGACGCCGTCGCCAGGTAGGTCTTGCCGGCGGTCTGCAGCCCGGCGACCCAGCGCCACGACAGCGTGTTCGAGGCCGCGTCGCCGTCGAGCAGGTGGCGGTAGAAGAAGTCGGCGCCGAGCTGCCACGGCAGGCCGAGCGTGAAGACCCAGATGCTCGCGAACCACATGCGGGTGTGGTTGTGGAGGTACCCCGTGTCGATGAGCTCGCGTGCCCAGGCGTCCATCGCGTCGATGCCGGTGCGGCCGTTGACCGCGTCGTCGTAGCCGGCCGGCAGGCTCCCGGTGGCGAACTCGTCGACCTCCCGCCGGTAGCGACGCCACACCTCGGGGTTCTGCTCGAGCCAGCCCTTCCAGTAGGTGCGCCAGAAGACCTCCTGCACGAACTTCTCGGCGGCGGGCAGGCTGTGGCGTTCGAGGACGGCTCCGACGACCTCGTGCTCGGTCACCAGGCGGTGGCGGACGTACGGCGACAGCCCCGAGACGTTGTCCCGCGATGCGCCGAGGTCCGCGTTGCGGTCGCGGGCGTAGTCACGGCCGGCGCGGGGGACGAAGTCGTCGAGGGCGTCGAGGCCGGCGGCTCTGGTGGGGATGAACACGTCTTGATCATGCAGGGGACCTCCGACGGTGCCGACGGTCCTTAGCGCTTTCTGGGCCACAGGACGGACGGGAGGCTCGGTGCGAGCTGGCACCGAGCCTGTCGTCCGGCGGATGGTCGCCGCGCACCATGCGGCTTCCGGTTCAGGTCCGCCGAGATTCGGCTGCCACCGGTACCGAAGAACGGGCATTCCGGACGCGGCGGGCGACGAGCGCCGCCGCCACGAGGAGCAGGACAACGACCCAAGTTCCGACCCCGAGCGGCCCTGCGAGAGCGAGGTCCGGGGGTGCGTCGGCAGATGACAGCAAGAAGACCAGGCCACCTGCGGCATTGAACGCACCGTGCCCGAACACGCACGGCCAGATCGACCCGCTCCAGATGCGGAGCCAGCCCATCAACGAACCGACTGCGACGCAGCCCGCGACCATGAGGAGTACCCCGCTGGCATCTGGGCGGTCGAAGTTGTATCCCAACAAGATCAGCGGGGTGTGCCAGATCCCCCACGCAACCCCGGTGAGGAGCACCGCCGGCCAGTTCCCGAGCGGCTGCAGGGCTGGGAGCAGCCACCCGCGCCAACCGATCTCCTCGCCGAACGCCAGGAGCCCGTTGACGATGGCAGCGAAGGGGATCATGACCAACTGAACGACAACGAGCGTATGGATCGAGACCTCCCCTTGCATCGAACGCGGCAGGGTGGCGGCGAAGCCGCTGAACTCGGCGAGATCGAGGCGGACGAAACCGAACGCCGCCGATGTCGCGACTCCCGCAGCCACCGTCAGCGGCAGCGCGATGATCGCCCCAGCCGTGAGGAGGGCCGTCCTCCGCGGCATGCTGACCGGCCACACGCCGAGGTGACGGAGCCACGATCTCCAGGAGCCCCGGTCAAGCAACAGGACCGTCAGCACGGTCGCCAGGGACGGCGTGAACATCATGACCGGGAGCACCAACGCCGCTCCTGGCGAGGAGAGACCTCGCGCATCCGTCCACAGCGGGAGGCAGACGAGCCACGCAAGCAGGAACGACGTTGTGATGAAGACCCCTACCGAGAGCCAGCGGACACGGCGGGACATCCGTGTCAGGTTCATCGGAGCGCGTCCGCGAGTCCGTCGACGTCATCGCACTCCACAAGCAACGTCGATCCGTCGTGCATCACGAGTTCCGCAGCCGAACCTCCGCGCTGGAACACAGCGGGCGGTCTGCCCGAAGCTCGACGGACTCCGACACCGCCGTACCCAACTGGGTTGATGGTCGACGTGGATACGGACGCAATGCGCGCAGTCGACACCGACTTTCGAAAGAACGGTGTCAACCAGACGATGAGCAAACCGTCTCGGACCACGATCGAGAGTGTCTGTGTCGCGGCGCTCAGCCCGAGCGCGATGCCGACACTCAATGCGGCGATCACTGCGCTCGCATCCGCGCCACCCCGGGCGGACAACGACGGGATCGATGCCACGAGGCCGGCAGCGCTGGCGAGGGCAACGATGATGCCGAGGATCACGATCGAGATCGGGGCGCGATGGCGTTCACGGAACAGGGGCAACGGACCTCTCCTCTTCGGTTTCGACAGGACTTCCCGCAGGTGACGGTGCAGTGTCTTTCTGTGGTGACAACGGGCGAATTCCTCGAACGTCCACGTCGATCGGAAGTACCAGCAAGGTGAGCGCGGCGAACATCACGATCGAGAACGAGCTGACGCCCATGAACAAGATGATCCCGAGGTGGAGTGCAGCCCCGCACGGGTAGAGCACGCGGGTACGGAACCAACGCGGAAGCACTGGCGAGATCGCAATCGAGAACTCTGTCGCCATCACTGCGAACGTCAACAGGGCAGTGATCAGCGGCTGCGCGGTCACCGCGTACACCAGTGGCTGCGCCCAGTCAGGGGCACCGAAGTTCGGGTGCCGCTCCCACGCGTAGAGCGCAGTTCCACCCGCCCATTCCGGGACGGCGATCTTGCCGATGCATGCCTCGAGATAGACCACGACGATCTGCGCTCGCATCAGCCACCAACTCACGTTGCCGATGAGAACCGCAACGCCACTATCGGACGTTCCCGGAAGCGCACCACTCCATGGGTTCCACCGCCAGTCCGTGATGCTCACCGGGATGAGGAGGACTCCCAGGATTCCCGCGAGTTGATCTCCACCGTCGACGAGTGTGCCGGAGAGAGGGACGCTGAGGAGGATCCATGCTGCAGGCAGCGCTGTGAGCCAAGGCAGGAGGCCCGTCGCGAACACGAGCAGAAGGACGCCTGCAGACCGTGTCACCAAATCGAGCGGAACCGCATCAGCCGCGCAGAACAGGGAGAGTGCGCTCACGCCTGAACAGTCCAAGACGTCAGGTTTGCCATTCGACGGGGTGAACACCGCCCAGCTCGGTCCGATGGTCAACGTCAGCCCTGTTCCGAGGAACAGCAGCGAACGAGCGATCGTCAGCGGAAGCGTCCATGGTTCTGGAACAGCCACCCGGCGGTGCAGCAGGTTCGCACTCATCAGCAGCTCACCTGGAGCCGCAGGACTTCCGTCACGTAGCGCGGCTGGTCGCGGAGGTGGCGCCATCTCCACGGAGTGACCTGCTCCGCAGCCATCACGAGCGGCCCACAGAGCGTCGGACTCGGCAGCCCGTTCACACGCCGTACCACGGTAGGAGCCGCGGCCACGCACACCCTTACGCCAGCACCGTCGCACTGCTTCCACGATGACTTTCCGATGCCCTGCAGCAGCAGTGCCGACTCGACACCTTGTCGCCGTTTGCTGCGGTCGAACCCGAACCCGTTCGACGGTTCCGCGTACTCTCCGACGGACAGTGGCTTGACCACTCCGGCGTCGATCCGGTACGGGACCAGGGCTTCGGAGTCCGCCGGTTTGGTGAAGAACGCCCACCCCTGAGGAAGAACCTTCTGCATCACTGGCGACACCTCTGACTGGAACGGGAGCGCCCCGGCGCCGCTGTTCTGGAGTCGTCCCTGTAAGACGTAACCACCAAGCAGGACGCAGACAGCGATCACACCGATGACCGACAGAAGGGGGACGCGCACGACGCGCGTCCCCCGGTTGTGCCGATCAGACACTCTGGAGCAACGCTGCGACGAACTGGCCGTCCGTGTCAGACGCGACCGCGGTGCGCTTGCTTGCCGCGTTCTTGCCGGCCACGGAAACATCACCGACGAGGGCGACGGAGGCGACAGCGACGACACCGACGGCGACCGCAGCAACTACAAGCACCAAGTACCCGCCGACCGCGACGTTGAAGAGACAGTCAGGACCGACCTCGCCGGGCACGTACGTCTGCTCGCTCTTCTGCATCGCATCAGCGGCAGCATGTGCGGCCGGCGTTTCGGCGGCGCCTTCGACAACATGCCGAAGAGCCGAAGACACCGCGACGGGGTCACCCGCGTCAAGCGCTGACGTGAGATCTACAGCCAGTTCAGGATGCGCCTCGAGCATCTGCTTCGTCGATTCCGCCGCCAGATCCTTCGCATCATCCCCCGCGAGGAGCTCCACGACCTTGGCCTTTTCGGAAGATGAGATGTCGCCCAGTGCCCCGTTGGCAATCAGCGTCTGCCCAAGCCTTCCCTGGAGAAACACAACCCCCTCGATCAGCTCCGCGGACGTGTAGCGCTGACCGTCAGCCGCCTCTGGCTCAGCAGCCGAAGCGCCGGTACTCGAAGCGAATGCTGCCGAGACGGCGACCACTCCAGCCAGCACGCCGCCGATGATCTTGTTCTTCTTCACTGAAGCCCCTCTGTTCATGCACCCCCACGAGAGCCCGCGTCCGGTGACCCGGATCATGGAGGACCGACACAGACACTCTGGATGAGATATTCCACTGGCGCAAGTCGATTGATCGTCGTTGCCGTTAGCGTTGCCCTCGTGATCGCACCGTCGCCGTCCCTGCCCGCCTTCTGGGAAGCCCGCCGCCGCGAGTCCCCCGACCTGCCGGAAGCCGTCCCGCTCGCGTGGGCCTTCGGCGCGACGCCGGACCACGCCGACGCCCTGCTCGACCTTGTGCTCCGCGGGGTGAAGGACGGGACCGCGTCGTCGCTGTGGGACTACGAGGAGAGCGGCGAACCGCTGCCCGAGGTCGGCGAGCTCAGCGTCATCCTCGATGGCACAGGGGAGCCACGAGCCGTGCTCGTGACCACGCACATCGCGATCCTCCCGTTCGACCAGGTCGACGCGGAGCACGCCCGCGCCGAGGGAGAGGGCGACCGGACCCTGGCGTACTGGCGATCCTCACACGAGCGCTACTGGCGCGAGCACTCCGAGAACCCCCGTGGCTTCGCGCCGGACATGCCCATCGTCTGCCAGCGCTTCGAGCTGCTGTGGCCCCGATGAAGGTCATGCCCGCGGACACCCCGGAGCGGGCGGAGCTCGAGGCACAGGGGTGGACCGTCGTCGCCCGGTCGTTCGGCGCGCAGCTCGACGCAGATGCGGTCGATCAGCTTCGGTTGCAGGGCCTCGTTGCCCGGACTGCCGACGTCGCTTCGATGCGAGAACTCAGCCGGGCCGACGTCGACGCCGTGCTGGCCCTCGACGCCCTGACGATCGGTGACTACCCGGGCAGCATCGCGACGCAGCACACACCGCTCGACCGGCAGACTGCGGAGCCCTCGGCGTCGCGGCGCGGGTTCGGGGTGTTCCTCGGGAGCGGTGAGCTGGTCGCGATGACGTTCGTCGACGTCGACGGGTCGGACGCCGAGACGGACTTCACGGTCGTGCACCCGGACTGGCGCGGACGAGGTCTCGGTGTCGCCGCGAAGGCGGCGTCCGTCCTGGCCCTGCTCACCGACGGTGTCACGCGGTTCCGGACTGGAGGCTCGGCCGACAACGTCGCAATCCTGGCCGCCAACGACGTGGTCGGCTACGTCCGCGACGAGGAGTGGGTGACGCTCGAGCCTGGCGGTCGCTAGGACCGCGAAGCAAAGGAGCGCAGTGATGTATGAGCTGGAATGTGGTCGTCAAGCGAGGCGTCCCGACTCCGTGGGGAACGATCGCCTGGAGCACCTACTCTGCGATCCAGCGTCTCAGCGCCAAGGGCAACGGCGCAGTCACCTACAACCGCTGGGAGTGAGCACGATGATGTCCTGGACCGAGGAGTAGCGCATGAACCCACTCATCCCGACCGCACTCGATGGCACACTGATGATCGTGTCGCTCGTTGCGCTGTTCCTGGCATTGGCAGCGTTCATCTCGCTGATCCGCTCTGCCTCGCCCTCTGGCTGGTGGCTACTCGCGTGGACTCTGGTGGTGCTCCTCATCCCCTTCATCGGGCCGGCAGCTTGGTTCACGGTTCAGCATCGCAAGCAGTCGTTCGCGCTCAAGCATCACAGCGACAGCGCGTAAGCATCGCGTGAGCCCCTGGTCGTGAGAGGTCCCCGCTGCGGTGTCAGGCGTGACTGGCGACGGTACCGTCACTCAGCTCTGAAACCGGCCCGGACGAGGAGCAGCCTGGTCGGAACCCCGCAGGCGCGCGACGATCGCGCCGTGAGGGCGCGGCGTTCCACTCACAGCGGTGCGGCTGTGCGTCTCGATGACGTCGAACCCCGCCGCCTCAAGCTCCCGCGCAAGCAGATCGGCCGGCCAGCGCCAGGCAGTGACGACCGCGTGGTCGAACGCCTCAAGTGCGTCGCCGACGAAGAAGCCCACGAGGAGCCGCCCACCTGGCCGCAGCACCCGAGCGAACTCGTCAAGGGGGCGGCGGATCGTCCTCGGGTCGTGATGGATCAGGGAGTACCAGGCCAGGACGCCACCGTACGTGTCGTCTGGCTCGTCGAGAACGTCGATGCTGCCGAGCGTGAACGACCCGTCCGGGTCGGCCCTCCGCGCGTGGTCGATGAACGCGGGTACCTGATCGACCCCTCGCACGTCGAAGCCCTGCCCGGCGAGGTGCGCCGTCCAGTGCCCGGGCCCGCACCCGGCGTCGAGCAGGGGCCCCTCGACGCAGGACGCCCACGTCGTGACGAGGTGCACGTCAGATGGATGCACCGAACTCACGCGTCCGAGATGCTCGGCGTACTCCCCGGCCCGGCGTGCGTACGCGGCATGGACGTCCGGCGGCATGCAGGAAGCCTAGGAGCTGACGACGGGGATGTCCCAGTAGGAGGGCTGCTCGTACTGCTCCGACCAGCCTCGACGCATCCGAGTCGCCGCTCGGTCGAACTCGATGACCACGTCCATGTCCGCGGTCAGGAGCGCCTGCAGCCGGAGACCGTCGAAGAGAGCGAGGAGCTGCTTCGCACCACGGACCGGGTCCATCGTCGCCGGCTCCCGCCCCGCACGCACATCCGCGGCCAGCCCGTTGTTGATGGCTTCCCGGAACTGCCGGTACGCGGACCGGTAGTAGTCGGACCCGTCCAACGTCGGGTCAGCAGACGAGGCGAGGCAGTACGCCAGCAGCTCCATCAGCGCTGGCTCCTCTGCGTGCGCTGCCATCAGGGCATGCAGGAACGCGACCGTGCCCTTCTCGGCCATCAGCGGCACCAAGGGTGCGGAGATCGCCTGCGTCCACCGCTCCACGGTCGCGGTGAGCAGCGCCCGATCAGTGGGGAAGAACTGCTCCACCACCGCCACCGGCAGCTCCGCACACGACGCAGCTGCTTCAAGGGTGAACCGGGTGACGCCAGCGTCGTGCAGGGCGGTGATCGCACCGTTGACCGCCCGAGTCCGGGGCGCTTCCTCCTCGGCTGCAGTGTTGCTGGTCAGTGGCGCGAGGGGGTGCTTCCGGAACCACTCGAGGAGCCCCCGAGCCCGGGTGAGCCCGAACATCGGGTCGGTGGGCTGGCCTGGGGCGAACAGGTCGCTGAAGCCGGGCACCTCCCGCATCAACGGGTCCATCGGCTGGAACGCCATCGACCAGTCCGGGAACGCCCGCCGCTGGATCTGCTCGTCGAGAAGGACACGGACGCTGGTGTGGCGAGGGTCGAGACGGACCTGCTCGAACCGGGTCCGCACCACCTCGTCGTCACCCTCGAGGATCCCGAGACAGTTGTCGCCGTTGTGCGCGAGGATCCCCGTCACCCCGAGGGCGGTGTTCTTCTCCCGACCGACCGCCAGGATCTGCGCGAGCTCGGTGTCCGTGATCGGACGGGTCTGGGTGCTGGTGTACACGATGGAACGCATCAGTCCTGGTCTCCTTGCCTGCCGGAACACTGCTGCCTCCGAGTGAAGTCCGCGCCGCCATCTGACACAACCCCCACACCGGGTCAAGCCCGCCCGCGGCCGCGATCCGCGCGGAGCATCCGGCGATGGCCCTCTTCAGTGCTGGCGCTGCTCGCCGACGGCGTGGCGCGGCGCGAATCCGGACTGGAGGCTCGTCCGACGAAACCGCGATCCTTGCCGTCACCGACGGGGTCGGCTCCGTCCACCACGAGGAGCGAATGACGCTCCGGGCGAAGCTGGCCCGGGGGGGCGGGAGGTGAGCGTCGCCGTGGGCCTGCCGCATTCTGGAAGTGCGTCACATCCGGCATGCTCGTCGGGTGGAGTTCTCGTGGTGGACCTGGTCGGGGCTCGTGGTCACTGCGCTCGCGGGATGTGGGCTGATCGGTCGCACCCTCGTGATGGCCGTTCGCAGAGACTGGATCGGCCGGGTTCGAGCAGAACGCGGGACCAGTGCTCCTTGGTTCTGGTCAGGGATCGGAGTGCTCGTCATCGCGGGCTCACTGCTGATCCTGTGGGTCATCGCACTCGACAGCTGACCGTCGGAACATCGGACCCTCCATCGGGCAGAACCAACCCCAGTGAGGGATGCTCCATGGGACGCGTCGGACCTACAGACCCTTGCGCTTGTTCGTCTCCCAGTAGCCGAGTACGACGTCGTCCCCAACCGGCAGCTCTCGTTCGACGAGAAGCAGCAGCCGGCGTCCTTGGCGTTCGTGGGAGCGGGCAGCGGCCTCGGTTGGCCAGCCGGCCTCGATGTCGTAGTGCTCGCTGAAGTCGCGGGCCCACGCAAGGACCTCGCTCTCGAGCCGCGGCGACAACGATGGCGTGCCGACGGCGCAGAGGCCGTCTTCGTCCCACAGCGGCCAATCGACGCTGTACTCGTTCATCAGCCGGTACTGCACACCGGAAGGATCGCACAGGCGCGGTAGCCGAGGCTGCGGCGCCGGGTGAGTGATCCGCTACTGGCCGACCGAACGGGGCCCGCCTTCCGGCAAGAGATGCCCCATGGCTCGCAAGATGTCACCCAACCACACGAACTCCCAGTTCACTGTCCAGTCAGAGTCCGGATGCGACGTCAAGTTCTGCCACGACTCGGTCGACTGACCGATCGTCGGCTCGGGCGCGTCCTTCCCTACGTCGTAGAGCTCTGGGGCGGGCAACGAGTAGAAGTAGTCTTCGCGCAGTGTGACCGTCTTCCCGGCCGTCTGCTCGACATGCTCGAGGATCCGTTCGAACACGCGACGCAGGTCAGCCACAGGGATCTGGAGACCGTTCCACTCAGGCACCCCACGAACCTTGCTCATTTGGCGGTATCTCGTCAAGCGGATCGCCAACCGGCCGTAGAGCTGCGTGCGCCGCCGCTGTCAGCCCGCGGCCCGTCCGAACGACCGAACGTGCCACACCAGCAGGACCGGGAGTGCTAGCAGCTCGATGGCAAGCGCCGCTGCGAAAGGACCGGGCCAGCCCTCAACGAGCAACGAAACCAGCCGACCGACACCCCCACCGATTGCGGCGATCAGAACGACTCGCGTGATGGTTGACCGGTATGCCGGGCGGACAAGCGACCACCAGAGAGTGAGGCCGAGTACCAGCCAGACGCCACTGAGGAACCGGTACTCGCTGCTCGTAGAGACCGCGACGTGTTGCTCCTCGGGACCGGTGACGGCGCCTAGGACCATCCCGACGCCGCCGCCCACGACGGCGATGGCGCCCACGACCGTCAGCAGAACGATGAGCACGGCCCGGTGCGAAGCCTCGCGTGCGTCGGAACCCGGAAGTTGCCTATCGATCACTGCGTTCCTTCGATCCTGGGCGGCCATGACGGTCGCCGGCCACCGCCGACGGTATCGGAGTGGGCCGGGCTGAGCGTCACCTACACGACTGGTCAGCGTGCCTGCCTGTCGTCATCGTGCCCGATTCACAGGGAACCAGGGCGCACCTGGCCTGTCTCACTAGCCGATCGGTCGATGAGGCGGGCGACTTGCGGTCCGGCCACGGCCTCCGTGACGGCGAATCCTCCGGTTGCTGCACCTGCGATAGCGAACGATCCGGTTGCGTGTTGTACGGAGAAGAGCAGTCCGAGCCCGGTCATCGCGACACCGAGGCGCGCGACAGCGGCAGTCGTGAAGAACGCGATCGCGCCAGGTCGGCGGATGACTCCGCCGTAGCGTTGGACAGGCGATCGCATCGGGTCGAGTACCGATCGAAGGCGAGAGCGTGCAGTCGTCATGGACGATGCCTCCACGCGGTGTGCGAGACCGTCGGCAGACAGGGCGGACTGCACATCGACGGTCCTAGCAAAACCGCGGAACTGCGCAATGATGCCCCGGCCACCTTCACCAACGCAAGACGCTCGCGGTGTCTTGGTAGCCGATGGTGTGCCGGGCGCGGGGCGTAGCTCCCGAAGTGATGCGGATGAGCAAGAAGAGCCTGCCCACGAGATCTTGGGCAGGCTCTTCGGGGTCGGTGCCCTCAGCTTTGGAGGCCACCGAACGCCGCAGGGATCTCCTCAGGAGGGAGTGTCAGGAGCTGCTTCATGTCACGTCCGGTGTCGTCCACGATGATCTCGTAGCGACCTGCTTCCAGCTGGTCGTAGACCGCGTTGACGGCGAAGTCTGCCTCGATCATGGCGACCAAGCCCACGAACTCGGTAGACATCTCGGTGCGGACGAAGCCGAGCACGGTGTCTACGACGTGGATGCCCTGCGGGAGCAGTTCGCTCCGCATCGAGTTCGTCGCGGACCACATCGCTGCTTTGGATGCACTGTAGGAGTGGAGCAGTGGCATCCAGGCTGCAGCAGACAGGACGTTCAAGACCGTCCCGCCGCCACGAGCGGTCAGGACGGGCGCGAACGCCCGGGTCATCAGGACCGGGCCCCAGAAGTTGGTGTCCATGTCGGCGCGGATCGCGGCGATGTCACCAGTAGCGAAGGGAGCGTGGTTCGCGATGCCGGCGTTGTTGATCACCAACGTCACATCGTCGGCAATCTGAGCCGCGTCGAGGATGGTCTGCTCATCCGTGACGTCGATGCGCAGCGGGACGACGCGCGGATCATCCCAGGTTCCCGGCGTGCGCGATGCGGCGTAGACCTTCGAGGCGCCTCGCGCGAGGGCCTGCTCGAGGAAGACTGCCCCGAGGCCGCGATTGGCCCCGGTGATGAGGACCGTGCTGTCAGCGATGTTCATGACCGTTCCCGTCCGTCTCCGGAACCGTTTCCACAGACGGAACAATGCTCCGCTTAAAGACCATCGCCACACCAGCGTGGTTTCACTGAGGTTCGCTCCCCGCCACCAGTCTCGATGGGCGATCGGCTATCGGACGCTTCGAGAGCGGCCCTCTGGCAGGGTGGTCAGATGCCCAACCGCTTTGGCGATGACCTGACCCGACTCCAGGAGATCAATCTCGTCCAGGAGTCCGATTCCGCAAAGCACCTGCTCGCCTACGGCATCCGAGCCCTCCGAACCGCGGCGTTCATAGAGACGACTAGGGACCCGATCATGACGATGCTCTCAATCGGCATCGAAAAGATGCTCAAGCTCGGACTGGGACTCCTGCACGTCGAAGTCCAGGGTGCGTGGCTTCCGGCTCGCGTCCTCAAGAGCGACTTTCGGCACGACCTCATCAAAATGGAAGGTCTCCTGCGTGAAGCAATCCGCGACCGCAGAGCACGAGCAACACACGTTGCCTTCGTCGATCAAGCACTCGCGGAAGTAGATGCGGATCCTGTGTGGCCGTCGCTCGTTGCGGCGCTGAACCGCTATGGCCAGGAGGGCCGCTTCTACTACCTCGATGCGCTCGCTGAGAACCCGCAGCGTGAAGAGAGCCCTCAAGCGTTCTGGGATGCAGCGGAGTGCGTTGCTCGCGACAATGATGAAGCGATCAGCGAGCTCTTCCAACGGATGCTGGGTGACTTCTCGCTGTCGGATGAGTTCGCACGGTCGTTGAATGGTCGCATGGCAGAAAGCTTGCAGCGATTCTGCGACCTTTTGACTATGTCGGCTGTGCAAGGCGTGCTCGGCACTCGAGGCAAGGCCTGGGGGCATGACTTCAAAAGTGTTGGGCGCCAGGTCGCTGGCGACTGAACTCCGCCCCACAAATCGATCAAGCTGATGCGACTGCGCGACACGAGCAGGAACGTGCTTCGCTCCGTCCTGTCCAGCTCTCGCAGGACGGATTCGAGCAGAGCGGGGATCGAGGTGAAAGCCTCGCAGGGCGCTCGAGGGAGGTGTGCAGCGCGAACAACCCGCCGCCTAGTGCCATGCTTCGCTGGCATGGTCACGTCTCGACGAGGTGTGTTCCGACTCGGCTTTTAGTGAACCGCTACCGCAGGTGTGGCAGCCTGAGGCATGAAATCGCCCCCAGGAGCAACGAGCGCGCCGGGAACGTCCGCGTTGGACGCGGAGGCTCGGCTGAGGCGTCATGTGGGCACGGAAGTTGTCGCGTTTGACTACGCCATCAGCCAAGCGAAACGGACATCGTTCGCGACTGCGTTTTTCTGCCAGGTCTTTAGCTGCACAAATCGCTTATGGCTCGTGTCGAGCAGGTACAGCGCCGAGCGGCGCGGCCGGTGAATCCACGGCAGCTGCGGAGTGCGATTTTCACTGAGTGGCAGGTGATTTGCCTTTCGGTGAAGGCGATCCGCCGCTACAACCAGATCGCGCGCGGTACGGAGATCCAGAGCTCTTCCGACGTTCCGCTCGATCGCGGACCAGCTTTGCGCGCTGCGTTCGATGACCGGCACGTGCATCAGCACGAGAAGTTTGACGCGAAGACCTCGCTCGATAGCGTCGAGGACGACATTGCCGCCGTGACTGTGTGCGTAAACCGTGTCGAGTGCGTCGAGGCCGTGCCGCGCGCACCATGTCAGCAGGTCCGTAGTCCCCTGTGCTCGGGCGACATCGCTGAAACCTGCCGTCCAGCGCACGTAGTCCCGGCCGGCATAGAGATTGCGCGACGCGTGTCGGCGGACGTGCATCGACAGGTCTGACCCTGGGTCGTACCAGCGCTTCTTCGCGGACGTGAGTCGAGCGAACGTCCCGTGCACCATGACGCTGCAAGCCCCACGGGCGTCGTCGACGCTGTCGTCTGGGGGCCCGTCCTTGCTGTCCGCCTCAGCGTGATCGTCAGTACCGGACTCATCTCCCGCCGAGTAGTCTACTCCGGGCTTACCAACCACGAGGCCGCCGAGGGCCGACACCGTGGCGACGACCGAGTCGCGCGCGGCCTGGAGAACGGCTTGAACGGTTTCTTCACGGGTTCTGCCCAGCGAATGCAGGACCGCGGCGGCGACCGTTCTCACTAACTCGTCGTCGTCAGCCAACGACATGTTCATCAATGCCACGGCGGACCGCGCCGAGGAGAACGTCGCGATGTTTGCCAGCAGGCGGTCGGCGTCGGATCCGACCTCGTCGCCGGGACGCGCGACTAGGAACGGCTCATCAAGCTGGCGGGGCGTTGCAGCCATGTCAGCAGCCAGTCCGTACTGCCATCCGGACGGTGCTGAACGAGCGATCAATCCCAGCGCCGCCCGCTGTAACCAGTCAAGGGAACGAATCTGCGCCTCCGCCGTCAACGCCCTCGGTTTCGGCGTTGTCTGCAAGAGTGGATCTTCTGGATCGACGAAGCCCGCAGTCGGCAGGCCCGCAAGCGAGAATCCGATTAGCATCAGTTGCGTGCTTCGCTCACCCGCGTCGCGGGCCCGCCATCGCCGCGAAATGGAATGCGCGCTGAACTCCGCCATCTGTCGCTCGCCCCTCCGGGAGTTGGAGACTCCCCCTCAACGGAGACCGTATCGGGGATCTCGACCGGGCACGCTTCGCGGAGCTCCTGATGTCCGGTGAGGACGTCACCTGAATCAGCAACCAAGGTGAGCGCGTCCTTCCACACGTTGCGGAGAGCCCGCAGCGCCGGTCCGACGGAAGGACGGTACCCGCGGTGAATGAGAACATCACGCCGCGCTGCTCGGACCTCACGGGCAGAGCTATGAATCGCTCGTCCCATGGTCAGACGGCGTAGCCGCGGACTGGATGATCCGCGGTGCTCGCAGTCATCGTGAGTTGGACGGAGTGGTGGCGACCCAGACCAGAAGGACTGGATCCGCTACCGGCCAGCCCCAGCTACCGGGCAGGCGAGCGGTCCGCGGGATGCCGAGACAGCACGGCAGTGAATACACCTCCGACCAAAAGGACCAGACCAACGCCCGCGATGAGGGACTCGCCAATCGCGTTCGGAGCATCGAGAACCGCATGCTCGTCGAACCAGGTCCGAGGATCGCGCCGTCGAAGTTGTCGATGATGATGATGACCAGTCCCAGGAGAGCCGAAACCCGAGCCCACAACCGCTGCATGCATCAGAGCATGGCTGATGGAACCGCAGCGCTGCTGAGAGCGCGTCGACGGCCAGCCAGCGCGGCAAGGAAAGCAGCTACGACTCTTGACGCGTTAAGGACGCGTCCGCTGTTCGCCTCGCCGTGCTCGTTTTCCGATGATCTTCCTGGCATCGGCGGCGAAAGCATCCCAGAACGGGGCGAGCCGGTGGTTATGGAATGCCGCCCGGTACACTTCGTCGTCGAACGCGGCGTTCGCGTACGCAGCACGAAGCCCGTCAAGAAACGCGATATTTTGCGTCTCCTCTGCTCGGGCGAGGACGCGGTCCTTATCCTTCCGACGATTGCTGTGCCCGTCGGGCGAGTAGTAGCCGCGATCGAGGTTCAGACGGGCGACGACGGTTCGGGCCCGGCTCTCCATCTCCGGTGGTCCGACAATGGTGAGGACATCGAGGGCACGTTTCACCGCTCCCAGCTCCTGGTCGATATCGGCTTTGAGCCCGAGGACTTCGGGGTCGTCCTTCGGTTCGTAGTCCGTGTCCATCCGCGGGGCGGACACGCGTCGTCCCCGCAGCTCGATGACGTCGTACGCATCACGGGTAGCCGTCATGAACGTCACGTACGCCTCCCGCCGCTTCTCCCGGAGCCATCCCTCGTGCTCGCGCCGATTCGTCGCACGCGCCACGTAGAGGGCCGCACCCGCCGCCAGGAGGGCCCCCAGGCCAGCGACAGCCGGGGCGAGCCACGTCTCGACACCGGAATTGCTGGACACGCTCACGACAGCCGCTGAGGCGAAGGCAGACAAGTTCACGCGCCCGATTCTGCCGTTGACCGCCCTCGAACGGCAGCGGGCTCGGTGAACGGCGAGCCGGTGCGCCCGTCGCCCTTCTTCCTCAAATGCGTGTTGAGACGGGGCTCGCCGCTTGTTCTCGCCCTTCGGCGGCCCAAGTAGGGACGATGCAGGTTGCCGAGCCTGGCCGAAACGGATCCTCATGAGTTACAGATTTGGGCTAGAGCTCGCGCTTCGCCAGACGGCGGCTGAAACCGCCGTCCGGAAGAATCGGGCCACCGGGACCGAATTGGCGCTCGTGCCCGAATCGGGCACTTCGATAGAACTGGAGGATGACCTCACTTCCGGAGATCCTGCGGTTCCGCGCCTTCACCACCTCGAGCGAGGACCCGGCGTCTGGCAATCCGGCCGGGGTGGTCCTCGGCGCGGAAGAGCTGTCCAGCGACGAGATACTCGCGATCGCCGCCGACCTCGGCTTCAGCGAGACGGCGTTCCTCTCGTCGGTCACTCCCGGCTCGGCGCGGATCCGGTACTTCACCCCGCGCGCGGAGATCGCGTTCTACGGTCACGCGACGATCGCATCCGGTGTGGTGCTCGCGCGACGCGGCGCGGGCCCGGTGGTCTCTCTGACGACGAACGCCGGCGCAGTACCCGTGGAGGTTCAGCACGACCGGGCAACGCTCATCGCTGTCGACACGGCGGTCGAGCCGCTCGAGCCGGAACTACTCGACGAGTTGCTCGCCGCGCTCCGACTGGACCCCGAGGATCTCGACCCAGCGCTTCCGCCGGCCTTCCTCCGCGGCGGGAATCCTCACCCGATTGTTCCTGTCCACGCGGGTGTGCTCGCCCGCCACGACGGCGACGCGGTGCTCGCCCTGCAGGACCGCGAAGGCTGGGACGGCACGATCCCGGTGGTGCACCGCGCGAGCGCGACGCACTTCGTGAGCCGTAATCCGTTTCCGCGAGGCGGCATCCGCGAGGATCCGGCGACCGGCTCGGCCGCGGCCTCGCTCGGGGAGTATCTGCGGACGGGCGGCCACGTCGCTCCGCCCACCGAGATCACCGTCGAGCAAGGCGCCGAGACGGGCCGACCGTCACTGATCTCGGTGACGATCCCGGCGACGGGCCGAATCCGCGTCAGCGGAACGGCAGACGAGCTCTAGCAGAAGGAGCACCCTCGTTCTCGGTCACTTCCATCCGAACGGTGGCCGCGAGAGGCCAGATCGGGGGGGAGAACTCTCGGCCGCTACCGCCGTCAGCATGGGGATCCGTCAGCGGACGCCCGAAGCGGTGAGTTGAAGGCAAGCCGGCTGAGCAGGAGCGCCCACAATCAGAGCGACCTACCCCCCCCCCCCCCGAGAACCGCCTCGCGCGGGGTCGATCGCACCTTCCGAGCTGTGCCTGCCTGTCGTCGCTCCAGGACGCGACGCCACTGCAGTACCAACCCAGCAGCGTCGGCGCCGTTCCGAGCGCCAGAGCGGAGCGCTGGGAGGAACGCCTGGGTGACGGCGATGAGCACGAAGACGTTGGCTTCGTAGGCGGCGCGGAGTTGCTATGTCGACGTCCCCGTGATGTCCTCACCGCCCGGGTCCACACGGGCGTTGTTGACGAGGATGTCCAGGCTCCGACCGCAGATCCTCTTCGCAATAACCGTCCGGGTAGCACCCGACGTTTGAAACATCGGGAGCGATGGTCAAGAGTTCCAGAGAAGCAGACAAGCAGCGACCAGGGGCAGCGATGTGCCCATGCGCTAGGGTCTCGGATCGTCGTGTGCTCGATATCTTTGTCCTGCTGTCCGTCATCGACTTGCGGTAGCTCGAGAGGAGCCTCATGCACGAAGCCAGCATGCCCTCAGCGACTGGCGTCAGGATCGCGGGCGACCGCTATCAGTGGATGCATGCTTGGAGCGCGTGCCTAGATCTCCTCACGGATGCTGAAGACCCCACGTCTCTCAATCCCGGGGTCGCTGTCGGGGTGGAAGCGGCTGGCCTTGTTCCGCTCGACGACGTCGTGTATTACCGCGCAGCTCCACCGCACACCTACTGGCAGGTCAAGTGGGCGGTCGATGGCACATCTCCGGTGAACCTGGACTACGTGTCAAGAAAGGGTCTGCTGAAGCGGATCCGGGAACGCTGGTCTGAGATCACCTCGTCCGGCGAACCAGCCGAAGTGATACTCGTATCGCCGCGCGAAGTCGATCCGTACGACGAGCTGGCGTCCCGTCGAGATGCAAGGACCGGCAAGTTAGTCCCACGTGGCGCGGCAGAGCACCCCGTTCCATTGCGAGCATCACGGGACGCTTGGTCGGCGGCAGCTGACACATCCACCGAAGGGTTGCTCGCACTGCTCAGCGACATGCGCTTCGAAACCGGAGTCGATGAGTTTCGGATCCGCCAGACGATCCAGTTGAAGATGCGAGCTTGTGGTTTACGCAGCGAGAGTAGCGACGTCGAAGCCGCGATCTCTTGGATCGAGCAGCAGGTCGTCGCCGGCCAGCGATACATCGAGCTCGCGGCAGTGACGGCGTATGCCGAAACTATGCGCCGGTCCGAACCCTGGAGTCGAATTTCGATCGCGACGCTTCAGGTTGACCCGAACAGCCGAACCGCGCGCGCGGCCGTCGACTGGAACGGACGGATGGACGGAAATGGGGTCCCTCACGCCACCGTTGCACCGAAGGCGCCGCACACCTGGGCAGAGCTGGCGGCCGAGCTCGACGCGCTCCGCGCCGACGTCGCGCCAGCACAACGAATTCTCATCTCGGGGACAATGCGTCAAGCAACCGGATTCTATGTCGGATCTGTCTTTCGGCGCGTCCTCGGGTACGAGGTTGCCATCGCACAGGGCACCAAGCTTTGGACGAGTGAGGCTCGGTCGACGCCATATGTGCCCGACGTTAAACTGCTCGAGATAGGAGCGGGCGATGAACTTGCGATGCTCACGTGCGTATCTAATGGCGCAGCCGACAACGATGTGCGCGCCTACCTTGAGAAACACCAACCGTCCGTCGGACGCCTCCTCATCGTCAGGCCCAAGGACGGGGTTACCGGGTTAACCGCCATCCCCGACGCGGAAGCGGCGGCAGCATACGCGCAAGCGGCCCTTACGACGGTCCGCAGCCACGCTCCCAGAGGGAAAGTCGTCCACATGTTCCAAGCTGGTCCGCTTGGGCTATCCGTCCTCCTCGGGCATTACTGGAATCGGGTCGCTCCTACTGCAGTATACGAGCACCTCGGCGGGCGCGATTACGAACGCGCCTTCGATGTTCAAGGGTGAAACGTCACCGAAGGGACATGAGCCCGACATCGAACGACGGACCGCGGCAAAACCGAGTGAGGTGCTCATCAGCAACATCCGCGTAAATTCTTCAGTTCAACGCCCCTCAAGGCCGAAGCTCACTCCGAGCCACACCGATGAATACTGCCTGTCGTAGCACCCCAGGTCAATCTATCCACTTGAATTCCCCTGCGCACCCATGGCGAATATTGGTTAAACCGCGTAGCGGCCAGTGAGGAAGGACCCGAGCATGCCCTTCCAGTTGGTTTCAGATGCGTCTCCGAGGGTGGTCGGATGGTTGGTGAAGTCGAACAGGATTCGCAACTCAGGGCGACCAGACGCTGGCGGCTCACGAACGCCTCGCGAATCCCAACTCGTTTCGATGCGGCCATGATCGCCCTCCTCGCTCGAACTCCGTGAACTGTCGGTGATTGGCAGTAGCCTGAGCTCACCACCAGCTTCCACCCGAGGAGTGCACATGAGTGTCCTGGATTCTTTCGCCACTTTCCAGACCGTGGTCAACGCGGATCCCGATCAGGTGACCGAAGCGCGCCGGCGTCGCCGGCTCTTCGAGGCCGCCTTCAGCACCGAATCAGACGTAACCGAGCTCGTCCCGTCGGGATCGCTCGCACGTGGCACGCATAAAGCTCCCATCCACGATGTGGACCTGATCGTCGTCTTTGACCCCGAGGCGCACAGTTCTTGGGGTCAAGACGGAGACTCGGCCGAGGACGCGCTCGAGTATGCGGGCTCCGCTGTCAACCGTCTCCTGGGAGCAACCTACGGGACCGCCGGTCACGAAGTCCGCCTGGCGAAGCCCCGAAACCACGCAGTGAAGTGCTTTCTCGATGATCCCGAGGCAGAAGACGCTTTCACCGTCGACGTGATGCCGGCGCTCCGCCAGAACAATGGCTTCTTGATCCCCGAAAAGCTCTCGAAGCGGTGGATCACGGCAGACCCTGAGTACCTGATCGCTGAGGCAGCCCGAAAGCACGCCGAGTGGCGCCAGTACGCCGGCGCCGTGCGCATGCTGAAGTACTGGGCGAGCAAGCAGTCCTTCAAGATCAAGTCTCTGGTGATGGAGGTTCTTGCGCTCGACCACCTCCCAACGACGTCCAACCGGTCGGCCGCCGTCCAGAGCTTCTTCACAGCCGCCGCCTATCACGTCGAATCCGGCCTGACAATCGAGGACCCAGCGGGGCTTTGCGGACCAGTCCAGCCGGACCTGGACACGGACCAGTTGGCTGAGGCACTCCGCTCTGCGGCGCAATCGGCAACCAGTGCGGGAACAGCTCGAAGCAACAACGATGAAGCGGCAGCGAGCCGACACTGGCGCGACATCTTCGGCGATGCATTCCCCGAGATCGCTGCGATTGGCGTCGCGGCCACGCCGGACCGCCCCCGGACCGTAAAGGACAGCCCGCAGGGATGACCCGACCCGATGACGGAGGTCGCAGCAGCTGGCTCGACTGGGATCCGGCCCGACTGCGCCGCGACACTCAGGAGCTTGCGCTGTACGCGCCGGACCTCGCCTTCCGACGCGACGCCAACTTCGAATTTGGGGCGTGGGGCGGGACTGTTCCGATCTGGCCGTTCGAGCGTCCCGCGCCGGAAAGGCTTCGCACCCTCGTGCCCGAGCCCCTTGAGATCATGTTGGCCTACCCACCCGCGTACCCGGTCGTCAGTCCTAGGGTCTACCCGGTGAGCCCGGCACCCGAGCTGATGGAGATGTCCGAGTCCATTTGGCATGTGGCTCCAGCGGGAACGCTGTGCCTTCTTCAATCAGAAGGCTTCTGGGACCCGAGGAGCAGCATCACCGACATCATCGCGAAATGCGCCGGTTGGCACATCGAGTACGCACTTATGCGCCTCCAGCTCATCGAGCGGATGACGGAGCGAGGCATTGCGGAGGATCCGACGCTCGATGCACTCATCGACAGGGTGACGAGCGAAGCATCGGAAGATCAGAGCAACGGATGAGCGGGCCATTCATTGCCCTGGTCTCCGACGCCGTCCGGCTGTTAAGGAATGCGAGCGCCACAGGCGGACTGATTCGATTAGGGTATTCCGAACCGGACCTTCGATACACGGTCAATGGGGTCGAGATCGCTCGAGATGCGGTGGTGGACGTTCGCATCAATCGCGAGTACGAGGCGCTGAGCTGGGGAGACGCGGACCGCTGGGGGCAGTGGTCGTCCAGCGCAGACCCAGCACTCTGCGCGACCTACCTACAACTGATTCGACGACCAACCGGCTACGTCCGGCTAGACGAGCTACGGCGATACGTCCCCGGTCTCGAGGATCCAGGGAACGGCCACGGTTTGCTCCTGCTGCGGCACGACGAGATCCCAGCCGAGCTGGCCAGCCTCGGAATGCCGGATTTCACGGGCTGGATTCTCGACCGGAATGGTGCTGCTCCGTTTCAAGTGCACGCCGAACCCGACGCGTTAGGCGCGATACAACTTGGCACAGGCTGGCCGCTCCAGGGCCTTCAGAGCAATACGGTCTCCGTCATCGGAACAGGTTCGATTGGAAGTGCCGCCACGCGCGCGTTGGCTGACGTTGGGATCGGCACCATCAATCTGATCGACCCAGACCGACTTCTTTGGCATAACATCGTCCGGCATCAACTTGGTCCAAGCGCAATCGGCCGGTACAAAGTTGATGCCCTCGCGGACGCGCTGCGCGATCGTTCCCGTCCAAACGCCGCTACCGGATCGACCTCGTACCGCACTCACCGAGTGGATGCTGTCGAGCAAGCCGCGGATCTTTTCCCCCTCATTCACCGCGCGCAAGTTGTGCTGTGCGCAGCGGACGGTATCGCCCCGAGGCGAGTCGTCAATCACCTCGCCCGACTCGCAGGAACGCCCGCGATCTTCGCGTGTGTGCTCGACGACGGCTCCGTCGGCGAGATTTTCCGCTCGAGGCCAGGCACGAAGTTCGGATGCCTTCTTTGTCATCGCGCTTGGCTCGCAGAACAAGGGTGGATGGATCCCGAAGCAGACCAGGAGTTGGCCTACGGGACCGGCACCAGTCACAAGCCGATGACCGCAGTGCCGTCGGATCTCCAGCTCATCGGACAGCTGGCCGCGCAAATAACTCTCGCAACGCTTCTCGAATCACGGCACGGTAGACCGGGGGCAAGCCTCCCAAACGAACACGCAGTCATTGGCCTTCGTCCGACCGCCGACCTTGGAGGGCCGTTCAACGTAGCCCACGCCGGCGAGGTCCGCTGGGCGTCCGTCCCTCCGCCCCGCACCGATTGCCCGACATGTTCTCTCGCAAATTGACGCTATCATTGCCGTCTTTACGCATCGAAAGATCAGCGTACGACAGTATTCTGCACGAGTCCGCAGTATCTCCGGTCGGTATCGAAACGGGGGGCATTCTCCTTGGTCATGATACTGGCACCGAGATTCTGATAACTTTTGCGGGGGATCCAGGCCCAAAAGCGTTCCAAGCGCCGAACCGATTTCTCCGGGACGGCGAGCATGCTTCAGCCTTAGCGGCATCCGCCTGGGACCATGACAGGTCGCTGTGGATCGGCGAATGGCACACTCACCCGCGAAGTGCCCTGGAACCGAGCGCTGTGGATCTACGCACGTACCGCAAACACACCAACGACCCTGATCTGTCCTTCGAGCGGTTCGTCTCAATCATCGTGCGTCCACGCAATGCAGGTTCCTCGCTTGTGGGATGGGTGATTGACGAAGCGCTCTATCGAGTTCCGCTGGAGATCGCTTGCGGAGAGCGGTAAAGCTGCAGCTTTCGAACCTGAAGCCGACACGCATTCAGCTACCTCGCTTGCATGGTTCTAAACCCAGACGAGAGTCAACCTGCCGATCGCCGCGTCGTTTCCAGCACGACGCAGGCAAGGCCGGCGACGAGCGCGACGATCAGCACGACGAAACTCGCCCCATGACTTGTCGGATTGAGGATCCGCACCAGCAGCGCGAACGCGATCACAACGACACCGACCACGGTGAGACTCCGAGCAGACATGGGGCGAGTCAATCAGACGGGCGCCGTCCGATAAACGGTCGTCCACCGGACACATCCATGGTCCTTGGCGTCTGCTGACCCCTGTTACACGCGAGATCGGCCTCTGCTTGACCACGAGAAGAGCCAGGCCACGAGCAGCAAGATGACACCGACAAAGGGGAAAAGGACGCCGACTACCAGGTTCCATCGGCTTACGAGCAGAACGACGCCGACCACCAGCAATACGCCGCCGATTAGCAGGTCCAAACGCGCACGATGTGGCGGATCCGCAGAATCGCTCGAAGGCTTCATCGCATACACGGTACCGGGCAGCACGACGTCCGATAGCCGATGGGCTATCGAGACGCGGGATCAGCGCAGACGCACGAGGCCGGCGTGGGTGGGTCGGAAGCCGCAGGCCCCCTCGTAGAAGGGCACCATGTCCTCGCCGTAGTCGACGAACAACCACTCGCAGCCGGCGGATCGGACCGCGTCGACGGCGTAGCGGACCACCGCTGTTCCAAGGCCCCGATGTTGGTAGGTCGGATGCGTCTTCGTGTCGATGAGAAACGCATGGTCTGCACCATCCCAGGCGACGTTGACGAAGCCGACCAGCTCACCACCGGGGGCTCTGCCCGCGACCCAGCCCAGGGAGTGCGGACTTATCCGGTCCCACCAGCCGGGTTCGGGTGACCCTCCATGAGCCGCGGTGAGGCCTGCTAGCTCGTCGTCACTGATGATCGAACGCCAGGTGAGCGTCACGTCGTTGTGCTGCATCGTCCCAAGCTCCCACGAGGAGGCTGAGTTCGCCAGGCACCGCTGGACGATCGGCTAACGAGACGGGTGGTGATGCTTCCGGGCAGCGATAGAGAACATCATTGGCAAGCGTTCGTTGCCGTCAGCAAGCGCGTAACCAGCCGGCGTCTTGACGAGATTCGGAATGGGCTCCCATGGCATGGCGGTGTATTCGTGGAAGGCTTCGATTTGAAGCCCCGCAGCCAAAATCGAGGTGAAGATTTCGTCCAGGGAGTGGGGCCACTCGTACGTGGTTCGGTTCGTGAGAAGGGTGTCGCTCGCGTACGTGGTCCCGGAGTCGAATCGTTGGGCTTCGCCCGCTCCGAAGTACGGCTCGGTGACGACGAGGGCGGTGTCTTGTCGGTCGTATTGGAGGGTCATGACCATGGGGTGTGCTTCGTAGAGGAAGAACAGCCCGCCCGGTTTCAGGAGCCGTTCGACGGCGCGCGCCCACATGGTGAGGTCCGGGAGCCACGCGAGGACGCCGACGGTTGTGTAGACAACATCGAATTGCCGGCCGAGCTGATCGGGGGCGTCTTCGTTGGATGTTTGGACGAAGGACGCATCGACGCCGGCCCGAGCAGCAAGCGAGGTGGCTGCTGCGATCGCGTCACCGGAGAAGTCGGTGCCGACGACTCGTGCCCCAAGCCTGGCGAGGCTGATCGAGTCAACCCCGATGTGGCATTGAAGGTGCACGACGTCGAGCCCGGTGAGAGACCCGTCGGGGAGGTGGGGAGCCATGACCTTGGCTTCGAACATGACCCGGTTGGCGGAGGGGTCGTCGGCGAACTCAGCCGCCTTGTAGGCGACGAGGTGATCTGAAACTCGTTCGTCCCAGTTCGCCCGGTTCGTCTCGATCTGGTCATGAGTGGACACGGCAACCCCCTAGTGAATGAGCAAAGCCGAGCAGCTTCCCAGAACGCTCCGCAGGCCGCAACACGTGCAAGGGGAAGGAACGGGAGTCCCATCCCAGTAGGCGATCGGCAGCCGGACTCGGCAGCGTCGCGAACGCGGGTCAATGGCTAGGACCAAGGCCGCTGCATCGCTGAGGTCGTCCCACTCGCGCTGGCTGTTGGGAGCCTTCGTCTCACATAGATGTTCCGCGATCTTTCGCACTGAAGGTGCGTGAGGCGGACGTGTCACGCGAGCTGCCCGGCCCTGGCCTTTCGGGCAGGACCCTGGCGACGCCCGCCCGCGCGGACGGCGACAAGTTGTGTGCGGAGGAGACAACTTGTGTGTGAAGTGAAACAGGTTGTCGAACGCCTCGCTACGTATCCAGAGCTAGGACCGACTCGTGATGGATCGCCTGACGCGGGCTGCGTCGAGACGGCGGCCGATCGCAGGCGTGGTCAGATCGGCACCGAGTCGAACCGCTCGTCGATCTGCGGGTCGTAGAGCGGGAGATGCAGCGCCGCCATCGCCTGGATGACCAGGTTGTACTGCTCTCCTGACATCCACGAGCAGCTCACGGTGACGCTCTCGGGCGAGTAGCCGGCATCGATGCTGGCGCGCTGGTCCGGCGAGAAGAGCATGGTCTGTTCGCCGCCGTCGGCGCGACGGGCCTCGACCGTCCAGTCCGGGAACGCCACGATGAGCGCCTGCTCCGCCGCGTCGAGGTCGAGCAGATCGAGCCCCGCGACCGGCTTGCCCTCCATCAGGGCCTCGTACACAACGCGAGCGTCGAGGAGCTCGCTCGTTCTCCAGAACACGAACTGCTGGCTCATCGCATCTCCCTCTCGGCGGCGTCCACAGACTCCGCTCCCACCATGCCACACCCGGTCGATGAGCACCGCAGACCTCGACGCACAGCTGAGCGAGATCTTCGAGCACCGCCGTCGGGACGACATTGCCCCGACCAACGCCGCCGGGAACGCGACACATGGCAGGGTTGCGTCATGCAGGCGGGCGGAAGCGGGAGCCGGGTTCCGGCATGGGGTGAGCGGTCTGCTGTGTCGATTCGACGTCGCGGCTCTGCGTGGGCAGTATCAGGCATCGTCGTCGCCGCGACGGGGCTCACGGCAGCACTGATCGGCGCGGTGCTGGGGGTGTCCGCGCTGCTGGGCAGTGGTCTCATCCATGCCGCCAGCCAAGGGGAGGCCGGTCACGGGCACCTGTTCAGGGAGATCACCCGGATCGGTGGCTTCTATGTCGTCATGCCGTTGGCCGTGATTGCAGTGGCGTGCACGGTGACAGCGTGGCGGCGTACGCGTGCGCCGGACCGGTCGCGTGCGACGACGGTAGTTGCAACCGTCTTGACCTCATGTCTGGTGCTGGTGTCGCTGGTCACAACCCTGATCGCGAGTTGACGGATCGGCCCGACAGCGGCACCCCCATGAGCCCAGGACGCTCCTCCCGAGGGCGGTAGGGCGATATGGCCGTCCGCGCTTCTGTCTCGGACACGATGGGTGGCAGTCGGACAAGTGAGCTGGCGGACGACAACAGTTGCCTACTGCGGCATGTCCACGAACCGAGAGAACATCCCGTGGAACGCCACCGTGATGGTGTCGGTCGGCCCGTTGCGGTGCTTGGCCACGATGAGGTCGGCCTCACCCTGCCGCGGGTTGTCCTTCTCGTACGCCGACTCGCGGTGCAGCAGGATGACCATGTCGGCGTCCTGCTCGATGGAGCCGGACTCACGCAGGTCGGAGATCATCGGCTTCTTGTCGGCACGCTGCTCGGGCCCACGGTTCAGCTGGGACAGGGCGATGACGGGGACCTGGAGCTCTTTCGCCATGAGCTTGAGCGCACGCGAGAACTCGGAGACCTCCTGCTGGCGGCTCTCGACCTTCTTGCCCGAGGTCATCAGCTGCAGGTAGTCGATGACGACGAGCTTCAGGTTGTGCTGCTGCTTGAGGCGACGGCACTTCGCACGGATCTCGACGAGCGTCATGTTGGGGGAGTCGTCGATGTAGAAGGGGGCGTCGTTGATGCGCCCGCGGGTCTGCGCGATGGTGGTCCAGTCGCGGGAGTCCACGGTGCCCTTGCGCATGTTCTGCAGCGGCACGCTGGTCTCGGCGGAGAGCAGACGCATCGCGATCTCGGCACGCCCCATCTCGAGCGAGAAGAAGGCAGCCGTCTGGTTGTGCTTCAGGGCGGCCGCGCGGCACAGGTCGAGCGCCAGGGTCGACTTGCCGAGTGCGGGTCGGGCGGCGACGATGATCAGCTGTCCGGGGTGGAAGCCGTTCGTCAGGCCGTCGAGCTGGGCGAACCCGGTGGGCACGCCGGTCATCTGGCCGTCGCGGCCCTTGGCGGCCTCGATCTCGTCGATGGCGGCGGAGATGGCCTCGGTCAGGGGGACGTAGTCCTCGGTCTGCACGCCGCCGGCGACGTTGTAGACCTCGGCCTGGGCGCTGTTGACGAGGTCGGTGACCTCACCTTCCGACGCGTAGCCCATCTGCACGATGCGGGTGCCGGCGTCGACCAGGCGACGCAGGACCGCCTTCTCGGCGACGATCGAGGCGTAGTACCCGGCGTTCGCCGCGGTCGGCACCAGGCTCGTCATGCTGTGCAGGTACTCGGCGCCGCCGGCACGGGACAGCAGCCCGGTCTTGGTCAGCTCGTCGGTGACGGCGATGACGTCGGTCGGCTCGCCGTGGGAGTACAGCGACAGCATCGCGTCGAAGATGACCTCGTGCTTGGGGATGTAGAAGTCCACGCCACGGGCGGTCTCGATGACGTCGGCGACGGCGTCCTTCGACAGGAGCATGCCGCCGATGGTCGACTGTTCGGCCAGCAGGTCGTGCGGCGGAGTGCGCTCCATGCCACCGCGCTCCGAGTACGTCTGCGGTGCCGGGTCCAGATGCGCGATCGACACACGTGCTCCTCTTGTTGTCCGTACGGGCCGCCCCCGCAAGCCAGTCCTACCCCGAGCAACCGACATCCCCCGGTCGCGCGCTCACCGTACGGGGTGCAAGTTATCCCCAACAACTGCCCCTGTGGACAACTCTGTGGAGGACTCGCGGAACACGCCGAGAACCCGTGTGGAGAACTGTGGACAGACATGTGGAAAAAGGGGCGGAAGAACATACGTTCGACCGCTTGACCTGGGCTTTTGGTTTCCACACTGTGTGTGGACAACCGTGCTTCAATGTGCGCTTGAAGGTTCCCGATTTGACGTCGTCACGGTGGGAAACGACTTGACAAACCGGTTCCTGAGCGGAGTGTTCCCTGCTGGCTCCCAGGGAGCGCGACCGCCCGCGGATGGTAACCAGCCAACGCAGCGCACCCCGAGCCTCCAGGCCGCAAGCGGCGCAGACCAGACCGGAACCGACGAGACGGAACCGGGCCGGAACCAGGGCGGAACCGACCCGGACACGCCCGGCACCACCGAAACCAGAACCGCAACCGACAAGCGACCAGCCAGAGACGAGGAGCCAGAAGCGACAAGCGACGACGAGCCGGCCTCAGCCGGCCAACACCGCGCCCGCCCCCACGCCCGCGCTCCCCGACCGCGTCGTCGCCCGCACCACCGGCACCTGCAGCGTCGACGCGATCCCCGTCCCCAGGTGCACCAGCGCCGACCCGGGCACGATCCGCGACGAGATCGACGACCGCGAGATCCGCACCCCGATCAGGTCTCCGGCCAGGGTGTCCTGCGGCGACAACAGGGCCCCACGACGGTTCTTCTTCGCGTCGACCTGCCACCCACCGAACCCGGCTGCGAGCCCGGTCGTGTTCCCCCCGAGCAACAGCCCCTGCCGGTTGTCCACAGCGGCCCGGCCCCAGTCGCGCAGCCACCGCGCGGCCGAGCAGTCGATGAGCAGCTCCCCGTCGTCGACCACGAGCACGAGCGGAGTCCCGTCGGGCGTGAGCACGGGGGACAACTCGTCCACAGTGACGTCGTCGCCGGTGAAGACCGCACGGACGCCCGGCAGCCCGGCGAGGTCCCGCACCGGACCCTGCCGGGGCGCGACGACCACGAGCGAGGTGCCTCCGACCAGCAGCGACCGCGCCATGGCGGCGAGCATGGTGGACCGACCGGAACGTGACGGCCCGGCGACCACGAACGTGCCACCACCGGTGGCGAAGTCGACGGTCTGGAGCTCCATGTCGTCACCCCCGATCCCAGTTACCGCTACCAGTGGTGCGAGCGACGGCGCGGATTCGAGTGCCAGCGCGGCGTCGAGGTCCAGGTCCTTCGGCAGCGCGTCCACGCGGAACGGTCGAGGCGCCGGCGGCACCGGGAACGCATTCCGCACCACGGCAGCGAGGTCGCGCACGGCTGCCGTCTGCCCCTGCCCGGACACGTCGGTGCCGAGCGTGGCGAACTGCACCTCGATGCCCGAGTCGGCGCGGAACCCACGGCCGGCAGGGATCGACGCCGGCAGCTTCCGGTGGTTGATCCCGCCGAGCGAGTAGTCGAGCCGGTCGGTCAGGCGCAGCACGATCTTGTCGTCGGTGAGCGTCGACATCCGCGACGACATGAGCGTCCGGTCGCCGGAGATGACGACGTGGATGCCAGCCGCGGCTCCGTCGCGGAGCATCGACTGGATCGCGTCGGTCAGGGCTCCGCCGTCCACCTCGCCGAGGGAGGTCGTGAAGTTCTCCCACCGGTCGATGAGCACGAGCACGTGCGGCAGCCGCTCACCGGGGGCGGCGAGCAGCCGCTGCTCGGTGATGTCCGCAGCAGAGGCGGCGGCGATCAGGTCGTGCCGCCGGGCCATCTCCCGGGTCAGCCGGTCGACCAGCCGGGTCGCGCGTTCGACCTGCGTCCGCTGCACGACGCCACCGCAGTGCGGCAGGTGCTGCAGCGACGCGAGTGCGCCGTTGCCGCAGTCGATCGCGTACAGGTGCAGGTCCGACGAGGAGACGGACTGCGCAGCCGACGCGGCGATGCTCCGGAGCGCGGTGGACCGACCGGACCCGGGCGCCCCCACGACGTACTGGTGGGTGAAGCGGTCCAGGTCGATCTCCGCCGCGCGCTGCTCCTGCGTGTCCGGCAGGTCCTCGACGCCGAACGGGAACCGCAGGGTCTCCGTCGACGCCGCCAGCGACCGGCGCGTGCCGACGGAGGCGGACGCCACTTCGGCGAGCGGCAGCAGCTCCGGCAGCGGGGCCAGCCACGGGCTGTGCAGGGGTCCGATGCCCAGCCGGTCGCGGGCGTCCGCCATCGCCTGCACCAGGACCGACAGGTCGGTCGCCGCCGACGACTGGTCGCTCTTGGTCGGTCGGGCAGGTGGTGCGGTCGCGAAGTCGCGCCAGTCGAGCACGCGGACGAACGGGAGGCTCGTGGCCGGGTCCTCGTCGCCGGCCCACCGACCGCCGACGCGCGCCGACTGGAAGGGCACCACGGAGGAGTGCCCGAGGCGCGCGTAGGCCCGCCCGGGGACGCTCTTCGGGATCCGGGCCGCGTCGGCGACGTCGATCACGTCGGAGCTCTCGCCGGTGTCCGTCATGCGGAGCGCCACGCGCAGGTTCGTGTTCGCGCGGATGTCCGGCCCGACCACGCCGCCGGGGCGCTGCGTCGCGAGGATCAGGTGCACGCCGAGGGACCGGCCGCGCTGGGCGATGCCGATGAGCCCCGCGACGAAGTCGGGCAGCTCGGTGACCATGGCGGCGAACTCGTCGATCACGATGACGAGTCGCGGCATCGCCTCACCGGCACCGCCGCGGGCCAGGTGGGTCTCGTGGTCCTCGATGTCCTTCGCGCCGGACGCGGCGAGGATGTGCTCGCGCCGGGTGAGCTCGGCGCGCAGGGAGCGGAGCGCGCGCTCGACGAGGTGCTGGTCCAGGTCCGTGACGAGCCCGACGGTGTGGGGCAGCTCCGACGCCACGCTGAACGCCGCACCGCCCTTGTAGTCGACGAGCACGAAGGTCATCTGGTCCGGGCGGTTGGCCAAGGCGAGCGACGCGACGAGGGTCTGCAGGAACTCGGACTTGCCGGAGCCGGTGGTGCCGGCGACCAGGCCGTGCGGGCCGTCCTTCACCAGGTCGAGGGCGAACGCGCCGTCGATGCCCACGCCCACGACGGCCGAGGTGGTGGCCTCGCGCGAGGTCCAGCGGTCGGCGACGAGCGCCCCCGACGGCTGCGGCAGGTCGACCACGTCGAGCAGCCGTGCGGCGTCGGGCACCAGGCCGTCGCCGTCGGAGCCGCTCGTGTCGCGCAGGGGAGAGACGGCGCGGGCGACGGCGTCGTACCAGTCGTCCTCGACCCGGTCGGCGAGCACGAGCTCCACGGGGGCGGCGAGCTGGCGGCGCAGCACGAGCTCGGTCGCGGTCCGGTGCGTCACGGTCGCGACGCACTCCTCGGGCAGCTGCCACTCCTCCTCGTCGATGCAGACCAGGCGGATGCCGCACGCGGGCCCGTCGCGGAGCAGTCCCACGACGCCGGGCATGGCACGAAGGCGACGGGCGCCGTCGAGCACGACGACGATCTCGGGCGAGAACCGCGGCCGCATCGACCCGTTCTTCGTCCGCTCGGCCTTCCGCTCCGCGAGCACCTGGCTGAGCTCGGCCAGGCGACGGCCGATCGTGTCGCCGTCGGCACCGATGAGCGCCAGGGCCTCTTGTCCGTTCGTCGGGCGGAGGTGGGGCAGCCACAGGGTCCACGCCCACGCCGGCACGTGCTGCTGCGCGGTGAGCACGACGAACTGCACCTCGCGCGGGCTCTGCGTGACGGCGAGCTGCCCGAGCACCCAGCGCCCGAGGTCGCGGGGCAGGTCCTCGGCACCGGCGATCCCGAGCACGCCGACCTCGGCGAGCGGCACGGTCACGGGGACGCCGCGGGTGATCCGCTGCTCGTCCGCCAGGCCGTCCAGGTCGCGGTCGTCGTCCACAGTGACGGTCGACGGCAGGTCCCCGACACCGATCCGCACGTGCAGGTGGTCCGCGTCCGAGGGCCGGCGCTCCCAGAGGCGACGACCGGGCGTCCCGGCGACGACCCGGAGCGACGCCGCGTCGAGCGCGGAGGACCGTCGCTCGTCCCGCTCGGCGAGCACGGCCCGGGCGATCGCGGCCTCGAGCGCGGCGACCCGTTCCCGGTGCTCCGCGGTCTGCTTCCGGTGGCTCTTCTTGCCGGTGCGCCGGGCCGTGACGGTCTGCCCGACGACCATGATCGGGGTCATCGCCGCGAACAGCAGGTAGAACGGCGAGTGGAACACGGTGGCCATCACGATGCCGAACATCGCCGGCACGAACACCATGATCCAGGGGATCGCCGAGCGCTGCGGCGGGACCGGCGGCTTCGGGATCCGGAACTGCGTCGTCAGGAACGGCGGCAGCAGCCTGGGCGGCCGGTTGAAGTCGAGCTGGCCGGAGTCCGGCGGCTGCAGCAGGAGCCGGTCCGCCACGGCGACGGGTCGCACGGTGAGCACGCTGGACCCGAGCCGGACCAGGGCGCCCGGTTCCCAGACGACCCACGCGTCGCCGATGGCCTCGTCCTCGAGGGTCGCGACCACCTCCGCGGTGTCGGCCGCGGGGTGCGCACGCGGGGACAGCCGGAGGGTGACGGTCCGGTCGAAGGCGACCCGAGCCTCCAGGCCGGGGTGGTCGGCAGCCGGCGCGCCGACGGCCGGGGCGCCGTCCGCGACCAGGGCGATCCGGACGTGGCCGGGCGCCAGCCGGCGTTCGCGACCGGCACCGACGCCACCGGCGACGAGCAGGTGGACGACGCCGCGCTCGACCTCGGGGCGGTCGGTGCCGTGGACGTGCAGGACGGCACCGTCGACCAGCCCGCTGCGCGCGAACGGGACGTCGCCGTCGGACGCGTCGGACGGCATGGGTGCGCTGCCGGTGCGTCGCGCCAGGGCGTCGACGACCGATCGCATGGGGGTCTGGCCCGGTGCGTCGACGAGGACGTCGGAGGTGGTGCCGACGACGTCGTCGACGACGGTGACGACGACGCGCATCAGGCGCGCAGCTCCTCGACGACGGTCGCGTCGTCCTCGACCGGCACCGCGGCGACGGTCGACAGCAGCTGGTCCACCCAGCGGACCACGCCGAACTCGTCGGAGACGAACGTGCCGTCGCGACGGCAGTCGAGCGTCCAGCGCGCCAGGGGGTCGGGGCTCATGGACAGGGCGGCCCAGCGGCCGCCCGGCCGTTCCAGCAGGCGCGCGAGTTCGCGTCCCTCGCTGCCGCCGGGCACACCGTGGACGACCAGGAGGCCCGGGGTCGCGTCCGCCGCGACGGCCGCCACTGCCTCGCCCACGGACACGGCGTCGGCCGGCCCGAACTCGCCGCCGCGGATCCCGACGGTCAGCACCGGGGTGCCCACCGACCAGGGGTCGGTGCGGACCTGGTCCACGATCCGGCGCGCGACCGCGGCACGGGCCGTGCGGTCGCCGTCCAGGGCGACGAAGCCGGAGGCGCGGCGCAGGTCGACCAGGACGGCACCGTCCTGGTCGCTGCCCAGCCCGACGACCGTCGCGAACTGCGTCGACGGGGTCTGCCCGAGCGGCACGGCCTGCAGCGCCCACATCGGGGCCGACCACGAGCGGCCGTCGGGAGTGGTCTGCCACGGTTCCGGCGGGGCGACCGTCGGCGACGCGAGGTCCAGGCGCACGGTGGGGCCGACCACGGCCCGGACGAAGCCGGGGAAGCCGACGCGGGCGACGGTGCACGACGCTTCGACGCTGCGGAGCACGCGGTCGGTGGCCCAGGCGGCGCCCTCCTCGCGCCGGGGCAGGTCTGCCCAGGCAGCGGCGTCCGAGACGGGCCGGCGGCGGTGCGCGATGATCGTCGGCACGACGAAGGCCAGGGCGCCGAGGAACAGCACCACCGACATCGTCAGCATGAGGTGGGACTCGGGGTGGGAGAGCGACCAGTTCATGCGGCTCCTCCGAGCTCGGCCAGGCGGCGTTCGAGGGTGGTCGGCTCGGTGCCGGGGACGTCCGTCCAGCGGAAGGTCGTCATGATCGCGTCGAACAGGGCGACGAGGGCGTCGGTGAGGTGGTCAGTGGTGTCTGGGTCTGGGTCTGTGCCGGTGGCGCCGGTGGTGCCGGCGCCGGTGGTGCCGTTGCCGTTGCCGTTGGTGCCGGCGCCGGCCGTGCCGTTCGGCTTCGCGGCGCTGATTGCGGAGAAGGACATGACGACCCAGCGGCCGGGGCGGTGGGGGACCGGGATCGTGTAGACCACCTGGCGGTCGTCGACGACGGGCAGGTCGTCGCCGAGGCCGGGGAGCTCGGCGCCCGGGTCCACGCGCCGGATGACGGTCTCGGTGCGGGCAGCGATGCCGCCGTCGACCTCGCGGATACCCGGGTCGTCCTCGTCGTGGCGGGTCGGCAGCGCGTCCGCGAGGACCTGCGCGATGACCTGCTCGGGGGGCTGGTCGGACTCGTCCTCCACCTCGGTCTCGATGATCGAGACGGGGGGCGTGTACCCGTCGACGGGCTGCACGGCGAGGTAGACCGCGTTCGCGCCGTTGTCGCCGGCCTCGACGACGGTCGCGGTCAGGCGCTTCCGCATCTCCTGGCGCAGGGGTTCGGCGCGGTCGCGGGGCAGGTCGTCCGGGAGCGCGCGGGCGATGACGTCCCGGACGATCGCCGCGAGTTCCTGCCGGTCGTCCTCGCGCGCGGGGAGCCGGGCCCACCCGGGCGGGACCACCATGAAGAACGAGGCCGTGGGGTCGGTGCGCGGCACGTCGGTGGTGTCGGCGGGGGTGGTGTCGGCGCTGTCGGTGTCGGTGTCGGTGCGGGTGGTGTCGCTCATGCGGAGACCTCGTTCTTGACGGCGGCGAGCAGGTCGATGAGCTCGTCCCCGAACACGGGGACGACGTCGAGGTCCCGGGTGCGCCAGAGCACCCGGGTGTCGACGGGGGTCGTGGCGTCAGCGGTCGCGAAGCGTTCACGGCGGACGGCACAGACGGTGGCCCAGATCGCGCCGTCGTCGTCGAGGTCGTACCGGGTCACGACGGGCCCCTCGCCACCGACGTGGTCGGGGAGCTCGTCGACCGCCGGACGCTCGACGGGCAGGCCGCCCTCGGCACCGGCGAGCTCGAGCAGCCCCGGCCCGTCGGACTCGGCCATGCCCACGGACACGACGACGGGGAGCGGCCACCGGTTCGGCACACCGAGACCCGCCACCAGCCGCTCACCCCCGTCGAGCGCAGCGCGGAACTCGAGCAGCGTGTCGAGCGCCGCCTCCGGGTCCACCTCGGGCCCACCGTCGAACACCCGCTGGTCGGCCGGGGTGTCGCGGTCGACCTGCGCGATCGCCGCGAACAGCTCGAGCGCCCCCGCGCGCCAGACCGGGGTGACGTCGGCCGTGCCGGGCACGACGAGCCACTGCGGGACCTCGACGTCGATGCGCGAGGTGAGGACGGGTGTTGCGCTCATGGGCTCCACTGCTTGTCGCGTCGGACCGGGGTCAGACGGTGATCGGGTGCTTGACGGCGGACCAGTCGTCGGTCCACGGCCGCTTCGTGTCCGCGCCGTCGCCCACGGGGTTCAGGACCAGGCCGGCGATCGAGTAGTTCCGACCCCAGACGCTCAGCCCACCGTTGACGTACGTGTGCCACTTCGGGGCGGTCCCGACGACGGCGCCGAACCCGTTGGCGCCGCCCCACTTGCCGAGGTCGTTGCGCAGGATCTGGAAGTCGACACCACCGATGCGTTCGGCCCAGCCAGTGAAGCCCTTCTTGGTGAACAGGTCGGAACCGAACTGTTTCGAGATGGTGGCCCAGTCGTTCTTGATCGTCGTCCCGACCTTCGAGATGTTCCACCAGTTCGGGTTGTCCTTGAACTTCCCCAGCAGGTCCTCCATCTTGGCGATCCCGTTCTTCGTGACGGCACCGTCGAGCTGGTCGGCGTACTTCAGGTCGCCGTACGCGTCGTCGAGGCTCTTCGTCTTCGACAGCCACCCGCCGATCGCGTCGTTCCGCAGCTTCGCGATCTTGCCGAGGTCGACCTTCGTGGCGTTCTGCACGGCGGTCTTCCCCGCGGTGATGCCCTTGCTGAGCGCGACCGACGTGGCCTTCGTGATCCCGACGCCGACGCCGAGCGTGACGACGCCGACCACGGCCATGACCAGGTCGAAGACGTTGCCCTCGCCGAGCGCCGTCAGCCCGATCTGCGCCACCAGGCTGACCCCGGCCGCCACGGCACCCATGATCGCGAGCACCCCGACGCCCGGGATCAGGATCGCGAGCGCCGCCAGGGCGATGCCGATGTACGTGAAGATCTTGACGATCATCTTGAGCAGCTTCGAGAAGAACGCCTTGATCTTGTCGCCGAGGGTGTCGTGGAGGCCGTCGTGCCAGCCCTCGCGGATCGTCGACGCTGCCGCCTTGCCCGCCGCGTTCAGCGCGTCGACCGCCCGACGCAGCCGGGCCTTCGCGGCGTTCGCGCTGTCGTCGGCGGCGGTCGCGGCGCGGTGCTTGGCGTCGATCGCGCCCTGCTCGTCGGCGGTCAGCGGGGGAGCGTCCTGGGCCCGGCCCTGCGACGGGTCGGCCATGCCGCTCGCCTGCGACCCGGCAGCAGAGGCGTCCTCCGCGTCTCGGAGTGCCGCAGCGGACTCGCTCAGGGCGTCCTCGAGGTGCGGCACGTACCCGGTCAGGGCGTCCTTGATCGCGACGTAGCGACCGGCCATCTTCTCCAGGGAGGCCCCGACCTCCTTGCTCTTCTTCCGGACGGCGTCGGCGGTCTCGCCCTTGAACTGCGACTCGTCGCCGTCGCCGATGCTCTTGAGGGTGCTCGCCTCGCTCGTGATGGCGTCCGCGATCATCGTGTAGTAGCTCACCAGGCTCTGCACCACGGGGACGTCGGCCACGACCGGGTCCGACCCCTCACCGAGCAGTGCCCAGTCACCGCCGCGCGCCGGCATCAGTGGCCCTGCCCGTCGGTGGCCTGCGACTCCGTCGTCAGCTTGTCGTGGAGGTCCTGGTCGACGGCCGTCCAGTTGTCGGCGGCCTTCTGCACCTTGTCGTGCAGGTCCTTCACCGCGCCCTTCATCTTGTTGCGGTGGATCTTCCAGTCGCCGGAGAAGTCGTGCATCGCCTTCTGCACGTCGTGTTGCCCGTACACCTGGTCGAGCTCCCGGTCGTCCGACCGCTGGTGCTCGAGCTCGTCCGAGATGTGCTGCAGCTTCGTGGCCGAGTCCTCGAGGACGGCCTTCGTGATGATGAGGTCTGCCATGGGTGCTCCTGGTCGGTGAACGGGATCGGAACCGGCTCGGTCCCGGTGCCCGTCGTGGTGACGGGGACCGGGACCGGTGCGGTGTCGCTACTTGATCGCGTTCGCGAGCTCCTGGTCGGTCTGCTGCAGTGCCTCGGCGGCCTTGTTCAGGTACGTCGACATGCCCTCGAGACCCTCGATGGTCTTCGTCGCACCGTCGTTGAACTCCTGGTACGAGCTGCCGAAGGCGACGGAGGACTGGTCGGTGACGTAGCCACCGGTGATGAGCGAGTCGACCAGCGACTTCAGCTCACGCAGCTTCGAGGTGATGTCCTGCTCACCGTTCACGAGTCGGGTCGCGGCGTCCTGCATCTCGCCGTAGGTCACGTTCAAGTTGGGCATTGCCAGCTCCTGTCGTTCGTCCGTGGCCCCGGTCGAGGCACTGACAGGAGGTTATTCCGGGGTGGAACGACTTTGCGGGGTACATTTCACCGTCGAGACACCGGATGCAACTGCACTCTGATGTGCACATTCCAGTACACCGCCGCGGGCATCGGGTCGAATCGAACTGATGTTTCGATGTCAGTACCGGAGAGTATCCATTGCTACCCGCGTGTCGCGCGCGCGTCTTCCGGACCAGGTGTCCCCCGTTGTGTGGACCTCGGAGTACCCGGGGAGCGACGCCGCGACGGTCAGAACCCGTGCACGAGTGCGCCGGAGGCCTCCTTGTAGCCCGGCACGCGCTCCTGGTCCGCGCCCCACCCGGTCGGCTTGATGCCCTGCCCGTACCCGAACGTGTTGATCCAGCTCGCCACCACACGGCCACCGGCGACGTACTTGTGCCAGGCCGGCAGGGCCGCGATGTCGACGCCGTGGTCCCGCTTCATCGCGACCTTCATGGCGTCCATCTCGATCTGCCGGTCGACGCTGAACAGTCGGTCCGACCGCCAGTCGCGCTTCACGAAGACGTCCTTGATCTTGCTCTTGTCCTCGGTCCACAGCGCCTTGTTCGGGTGCCACCAGTTCGGCTTCTCCTTGAAGCCACCGAGCGTGTTCTTCGTGATGGTGTCGACCCGCACGTCGTTCAGGCGGTTGATGTGCCGGTCGATCGTGCCGACCGTGCGCGCCGCGGTGCTGTCGTTCAGGGCGTTCTTGACGTTGATCGCGCGGACGTCCTGCAGCTTCTTGACCTTGTCGAGGTTCGTCTTCGCGAACCCCTGCATCCCCTTGCCGAGCCCGGCGGTCTTCGCCACGGATGCGGCCTTCGTCATGATGCCGCCCACGCCGACGAGCACGAGTCCCACGGCCGAGGTGATCACGTCGAGCCAGGAGCCCTCACCCATGCCCGCGAGCGTGATGTTCGCCACCAGGACCACGGACGCGGCGACGGCGGCCATGAACGTGAGCATGCCGACGCCCGGGATCAGGATCGCCAGGGCTGCCAGGGCGATGCCGATGTACGTGAAGATCTTGACGATGATCTTGAGCAGCTTCGAGAAGAACGCCTTGATCTTGTCGCCGAGGGTGTCGTGCAGGCCGTCGTCCCAGGCCGCGCGGATCGTCGACGCTGCGGCCTTGCCGGCGCCGTTGATGCCGTCCACCGCGCGTCGGAGTCGGGCGACCGCGGCGTCGGCGCTGTCGGACGCGGCGCTCTCGGCGCGGTGCTTCGCGTCGATCGACCCCTGCTCGTCGCTGGTGAGCGGCGGGGCGTCCTGCGCGCGGTTCTGCGACGGGTCCGCCATCGACGCGGCTCGTGCGCCGGAGGCCGAGGCGTCCTCGGCGTCGCGGAGTGCTGCGGCCGACTCGGACAGCGCGGTCTCGAGCTCGGGCAGGTACCCGGTCAGGGCATCGCGGATCGCGTCGTAGCGGCCGGACATCTTCTGCAGGGACTCCGCGACCTCCTTGCTCTTCTTCCGCACGGCGTCGGCGGACTCGCCCTTGAACTCCGCGGTGTCGCCGTCCCCGATGCGGTGGAGCACGTCGGCCTCGGCGCTGATCTCCTGCGCGATCGTCGTGTAGTAGTGCACCAGGTCCTGCACGGTGGCGACGTCGGCCACGACCGGGTCGGACGACTCGTGCAGCAGTTCCCAGTTGCCGGCGCGGGCGGGCATCAGGCGGCCTGCCCCTCGGTCGGCTGCGACTCGGTGGTGAGCTTGTCGTGCAGGTCCTGCTCGAGGGCGGACCAGTGCTCGACGGACTTCTGCATCTTGTCGTGCAGGTCCTTCACGGCGCCCTTCATCTTGTTGCGGTGGATCTTCCAGTCGCCGGAGAAGTCGTGCATCGCCTTCTGCACGTCGTGCTGGCCGTAGACCTCGGTCAGCGCACGGTCGTCCGACTTCTGGTGCTCGAGCTCGTCGGAGATGTGCTGCAGCTTGGTGGCGGAGTCCTCGAGGACGGCGCGCGTGATGATGAGGTCTGCCATGGGTGCTCCCGGTCGATGCGGTGGAGGACGACGGGCGCCCGGGGTCGCACTCGCGCGAGACCCCGGGCGATCCGACTACTTGATCGCGTTCGCGAGCTCCTGGTCGGTCTGCTGCAGTGCCTCGGCGGCCTTGTTCAGGTACGTCGACATGCCCTCGAGACCCTCGATGGTCTTCGTCGCACCGTCGTTGAACTCCTGGTACGAGCTGCCGAAGGCGACGGAGGACTGGTCGGTGACGTAGCCACCGGTGATGAGCGAGTCGACCAGCGACTTCAGCTCACGCAGCTTCGAGGTGATGTCCTGCTCACCGTTCACGAGTCGGGTCGCGGCGTCCTGCATCTCGCCGTACGTGACGTTCAAGTTGGGCATGTGCGTGCTCCTGGTCTCGGATTTCGTTCACCTCCGGTACTGGAGGCCGAGACGAACGTACCGAGCGTTCCACCGCGGGACGAGGTGGTTCGACGCCTGTTCACCGACCGTTCCACGGTCAGACGCGACGGCGCAGACGCGACCGGACGCCGGACGCGACCCCTCCAGGAACGACGGAAGGCGGCCCTCCGTCTCGTGTGGGAACACAGCACCCGCCGGACGGAACCCTCCAGGAACGACGGAAGGCGGCCCTCCGTGTCGTGTGGGAACACAGCACCCGCCGGACGCGACCCCTCCAGGAACGACGGAAGGCGGCCCTCCGTGTCGTGTGGGAACACAGCACCCGCCGGACGGAACCATCCGGGAACGACGGAAGGCGGGCCTCCCGACTGGGAGACCCGCCTTCCGACGGAACAGACGCTGTCTTACTTGGCGGCGACGACGTTCAGCGAGATCGTCGCGACGATGTCCTCGCGCAGACGCACGGTGGCCTCGTGGTCACCGACGGTCTTGATGGTCGCGGGGACCTCGACCTTGCGCTTGTCGAGCGAGCCGACGCCCTGGGCCTCGACGGCCGAGGCGACGTCCGCGGGACGCACGGAGCCGAAGAGACGGCCGTCCTGGCCGGCCTTGACGGTCAGCTGGATGGTGGCGTTCTCGAGCTTCATCTTGAGGTCCTGTGCCTCTTCGATGGTGGCGAGTTCACGCGCAACGCGGCCGGCACGGATGGCCTCGACCTGCTTCTCGCCGCCCTTGGACCACGCGACAGCGAAGCCCTGGGGGATGAGGTAGTTGCGGGCGTAGCCGTTCTTGACGTCGACGACGTCACCGGCGGAACCGAGGCCGGAGACCTCGTGGGTGAGGATGAGCTTCGACATGTGTCGACCCCCGATCAGCGGCCGGAGCCGGCGTAGGGGAGGAGCGCCATCTCACGGGCGTTCTTCACGGCACGGGCGATGAGACGCTGCTCCTGGACGGAGACACCGGTGATGCGACGGGCGCGGATCTTCCCACGCTCCGAGATGAACTTGCGAAGGGTCGCAACGTCCTTGTAGTCGATGACACCGACCTTGATGGACTTCGCGGGGGCGGCGTTCTTGCCGCCCTTCCCGCGAGGCTTGCGGCGGTCGCCGCTGCTCTTTCCAGCCATTGTGTTTTTTCCTTAGGAGAAGAAGTAGTTGTTCGTCCGCTGAGGGATCAGAACGGGGTCTCGTCGTCGTAGGTGCCACCGGGGGTCGACCACACGTCGTTCCCCTGTGCCCCACCACCCTGCTGGCCACCCTGCGGCGACCACGGCTCGTCGGAGCGTCCACCGCCGGCACCAGCGTTGCCGCCGCCACCGCCGTTGCCGCCACCGGCGTTGCCACCGAAGTTGCCGCCGCCACCGGAACCGCCGCCGACCTGTCCACGACCGCCGCCACTGCCACCCGCTGCACGGGTGATCTGGGCGGTCGCGTACCGGAGCGACGGGCCGATCTCGTCGACCTCGAGCTCGATGCTCGTACGCTGCTGGCCCTCACGGTCCTGGTACGAGCGCTGACGGAGACGGCCCTGCACGATGACGCGCGAGCCCTTCGTCAGCGACCCCGCGACGTGCTCGGCGAACTCGCGCCACACACTCGCGCGGAGGAACAGCGCGTCGCCGTCCTTCCACTCGTTCGCCTGACGGTCGAACGTGCGAGGGGTGGAGGCGATGGTGAAGTTCGCCACAGCGAGCCCGTTCTGCGTGTAGCGCAGCTCGGGGTCAGCAGTGAGGTTCCCCACCACCGTGATGACGGTTTCGCCGGCCATCGGTTACTCGGCGCTCGCGGTCGCGGGAGCCGGCGCAGCGGCTGCCGAAGCGGCCTTGCGAGCGGCACGGGCCTCGTCGCGCTGCTTCTGGGCGGCAACCTGTGCCATGCCCTCTTCGGCGCGGAGGACCTTCGTGCGGAGCACGGCCTCGGAGAGGCCGAGCTGGCGGTCCAGCTCCTTGGCGGAGTCGGCGGACGACGTGAAGTTCACGACGGCGTAGATGCCCTCGGTCTTCTTCGCGATCTCGTAGGAGAGCCGGCGACGGCCCCATACGTCCACGTTGTCGACGGTGCCACCGTCGTTGCGGATGACCGCGAGGAACTTGTCCAGGCTGGGAGCGACGGTGCGCTCATCGATCTCGGGGTCGAGGATCGCCATCAGTTCGTACTGGTGCATGCGGAACCCACCTCCTTTGGTCTCGAACGGCTCCGGGCGGTTCCCGGAACAGGAGGGTTGATGCGTGCGTGCCGATGCGCAGGTGCGCGGGCACAACCCCGCAATCCTACCTGACGGCCTGGAGGCCCGCTACCGGTGTGTGGACAGCTCGCCTCACGCAGATGGCTGGTCCCGGAGCCAGGGCCGGGCTCGGCCGGTCAGGACGCGTCGCGGGATGCCCACCAGGCGCGCAGGCGCTCCTCGGCGAGCTCCGCGCCGAGGGGGCCCTCGTCCATCCGGGCCTCGAGCAGGAACCGGTAGGCGTCGCCCACGGCACGGCCCGGCGGGATGTCGAGGATCCGCATGATGTCGTCGCCGGTCAGGTCCGGCCGGATGGAGTCGAGTTCCTCTTGGTCGGCGAGCACGGCGATCCGGGCCTCGAGGTCGTCGTACGCGAACGCGAGCCGGTCGGCCTTGCGGCGGTTCCTCGTGGTGACGTCGGAGCGCGTGAGTTCGTGCAGCCGCTCGAGCTGCGGGCCGGCGTCCCGCACGTACCGTCGGACGGCCGAATCGGTCCAGGCACCGTCGGTGTACCCGAAGAAGCGCAGGTGCAGCTCGATGAGCCGGCTGACCGCGGCGATGGTGTCGTTGTCGAACCGCAGTGCCCGCAGCCGCTTCTTCGCGAGCTTCGAGCCGACCAGGTCGTGGTGGTGGAAGCTCACGGCGCCGGCGGGCTCGAGCTTCCGGGTCGCCGGCTTGCCGATGTCGTGCAGCAGCGCCGCGAGCCGCAGCACGGTGTCGGGGGCGTCCCCGGCGTGCCGTTCGTGCTCGTACCCGATGGCCTGGGTCAGCACCGTGAGGGAGTGCTCGTACACGTCCTTGTGGTGGTGGTGCTCGTCGATCTCGAGCCGCATCGCGGGCAGCTCGGGCAGGAAGAGCTCGGCGAGCCCGGTGTCGACGAGCAACCGGATGCCCGGCACGGGGTCGTCCGTGTTCAACAGCTTGACGAGTTCGTCCCGGACGCGTTCGGCGGAGACGATCTCGATCGACGGGGCCAGGGACGTCATGGCCTGCTCGACCTCGTCGGACACCGTGAAGCCGAGCTGCGAGGTGAACCGCGCCGCACGCATCATCCGCAGCGGGTCGTCGCGGAAGGACACGGTGGCGGACTGCGGCGTGCGCAGGCGTGCGGCGAGCAGGTCCTCGACCCCGCCGTGCACGTCGACGAGCTCCCGACCGGGCAGTCGGAGCGCCATCGCGTTCACCGTGAAGTCGCGGCGCAGCAGGTCGTCCTCGATGGTCTCGCCGAACGCCACCTCGGGCTTCCGGGTCTCGCCGTCGTAGACGTCGCTGCGGTACGTGGTGATCTCGACCTGCTCGCCCTGCACCCGGGCGGCGATCGTGCCGAACTGGCGGCCGACATCCCAGGTGGCACTCGCGATGGGCTCCACGATCCGCAGCACGTCGTCGGGCCTGGCGTCCGTCGTGAAGTCGAGGTCGGTCACCGGTCGTCCGAGGAAGGCGTCCCGCACCGGACCCCCGACGAGCGCGAGTTCGTGACCGGCGGCGGCGAAGGCGCGTGCGAGCGCCGCGACGGGCGCGGTGGCTGCGAGTGCGTCGAGTCGTTCGACGGCCTGGGCTACGGACTGCATGACGTCCTCGATCATCCCAGATGGACGCCGCGGGTTGTCCACACCCCTGGCGCGCACGCGAGGCTCTCATGGTCGTGCCTCATACACTCGTCGAGGTCCGAACCGATCACGGGCCCCACCGCATGCACATTCTCCGCTCCTCGCTCGCCGCCGCCGCGACAGCCCTCGTCGCCCTCGGTCTCGTCGTCACGCCTGCGTCCGTGGCCCCGTCGCAGGCGGCCACCGAGCCGACCGCGACGACCCGTGTGGCCGCTCCCGCTGCCGGCGACGGGGGCACGGCGAGCATCGAGGTCGTCCCTGCTGACCGCGGCGTCCTGCGGCCGGACGAGCCGCTCTCGCTGACGGTCACGGTGACGAACGACACCGACGCCGACCTGCCGACGGGCATCGCGAAGTTCGGCATCTACCGCGTCTACGCGGGCACGCGCGACGTCCTCACCGACTGGTTCAAGGAGACCAGCACGACCGGTTACCCCGGCGCACCGATGGGCTCCGTGGACGTCCCGGTGGTCCCGGCACACCGATCGGTCACCCTGAGCGACGTCGAGCTCATCCCGGGCAACGTGGCGCTCGGCGGGTACACCTCCTTCGGCGCCCGGAAGATCTCCGCGGACTACACGGCCGGGTCGACGTCCGCCATCGACCGCACCGCGATCACCTGGTACCCGAACTACGAGCAGACCCCGGTCGGGGTGTCCGTCGCGATGCCGGTCACCATGCCCGCGAACGCCGGCGGGCTGATCCCTGCCGGTGACCTCGCCGCGGCGACCGCGGTCGACGGCACCCTGTCGCAGCAGCTCGACGCCGCACAGGACCACAACGTCGCGCTCGGCATCGACCCGCGCATCATCGCGTCCATCCGCATCCTCGGGGAGAACGCACCGTCCTCCGCCATCGCCTGGCTCGACCGCCTCGAGCGGATGCGCAACGAGACCTTCGCGCTGTCCTGGGCCGACGCCGACGTCACCGGGCTGCGGCAGGCGGGGTCCGACGAGATCCTCGCGCCCATCTCCCTCGACCAGTCCGTCAAGGCCGAGAACTTCCCCGGCGCCAGCACGCCGAGCCCCACCGGCACACCGAGCACCACCGGAACGCCGACGCCCGGGGCGAGCGACACCCCCGCGCCCACCCCGTCCGTCGCCCCCAGCGACGGCGCCACCGCGGCCCCGGGCGCCCCGGCGGACACGACCCTCCCGACCACCGCGTCCCTGCTCGACTTCCCGTACACGATGTCCTCCGTCGCCTGGCCGACCGAGGGCACCGTCGCGACCGACGACCTCCCCGCCCTGCGGAAGGCCGGCACGAAGTCCACCATCGTCGCGAGCAGCAACACCTCGGCCGGCGGGGACACCACGATCGCCGCGTCGGAGAAGATCGGCGACGACCACGTCCTCGTGTCCGACCAGGGCATGTCGACGCTCCTCCGTGACGCCGCCACCGCCACCACGCAGCGCGCCTGGTCGAGCGCCATGAGCAAGCTCACCGCGACGCTGGCCACAGCCTCCCGTCAGGGCAGCACGAGCAGCCCCGTCCTCCTCACCCTGGGGCGCTCGTGGCCGACGGACTCCACGCGTCTCAGCGAGGCCCTCGACGCCCTCGAGAGCACCCCGTGGGTCTCGCCCGCCGACCTCTCCACGACCGCGGCGACGACGCCCGGCTCGCTCACCCTCGCCAGCGCCTCCGACGACGACGCCCGCCTCGCCCAGCTGCGGCGCATCGTCCGCTCCGCCGACGCCCTGACCGACTTCGCCTCCGCGGTCGCCGACCCGGCCCAGCTCACGGCCCCCGCCCGCCTGGCGGACCTGGCCGCGGCCTCCAACGCCTGGCGGTCCGACCAGGACGGCTTGGTCGCCGCCGTCGACGCCCGCGTCGCGAGGACCGACAAGGTCGTCGCGAGCGTCGGCATCCTCAACGGCAGCAGCATCCTGCTGCTGGGGGACCGGTCCTCACTGCCCATCTCCATCCGGAACCGGTCGGCGTACCCGATCACGGTCTTCCTGACGGTCCAGCCGTCGAACTCGTTCCTGCGCATCGAGAAGAACGCCGTCAAGGTCACGGTGCAGCCGGACTCCTCGAGCCGCGTCACGTTCCCGGTGACCTCGGTCGCCAACGGCAAGGTCGAACTGACCATGGCCCTCACGACGGCCACCGGGGTCCGCGTCGCCGACCCCGAGGTCGTCGAGATCAACGTGCAGGCCCAGTGGGAGAGCTTGATCACGGCCGCCGCCGCGATCGCCGTCATCCTGATCTTCGGCCTGGGGATCTTCCGCAACGTCCGTCGCCGCCTGCGGCGCCGCCGCAACGGCGAGGCCGACGAGCCGCGGGAGGACCCGAACCGGCTGTTCGTCGCGGACGCGCCAGGAGCGGAGCCGTGCCGAACGGATGCGTCCGCAACGGAGCCGTCCCGGGTGGACGACCGGACAGGAGGCCCTGAGCAGGTCCCCGGGGCCGCCACCGCCCTCGCCACGGCCGGCTCCACCGCCACCCTCGCCGAGGACGGCGGCGACCGTCTCGACGCCGCGATCGCGCGTGCCGGAGCCGTGTCGAGCCTCCAGGCCGACGACGACCGGACCGACCACCCACAGGAGCCGACGATCAGCACCCAGCCCCAGCCGTCGGCCGCAGCGCCCGTCGCCCAGCGCAGCCTGGGTCGCGCGAGCGCCATGCTCGCCGCGGGGACGATGATCTCGCGCGTGCTCGGCTTCGCGAAGACCTTCGTGCTCGCGTACGCGATCGGTCAGACGCACTCCCCGGCGGCCGACGCCTTCGCGGTGTCGAACCAGATCCCGAACAACATCTACGCGCTCATCGCCGGCGGCCTGCTGTCGGCCGTGCTGATCCCGCAGATCGTCCGCTCCATGAAGCAGAACGCCGACGGCGGCGTCTCGTACGTCAACAAGATCGTCACCCTCGGGGCCACGGTGTTCCTCGTGATCACGGTCGTGGCGACGGTGGTCGCACCGGTGCTCGTGCGCCTGTACGCATCGCAGGCCTCGGACGGCAAGGGCTTCTCGCCGGAGCAGACCGACCTGGCGGTCGCGCTCGCGTTCTGGTGCCTGCCGCAGATCCTCTTCTACGCGCTGTACTCGCTCCTCGGTGAGGTCCTCAACGCCAAGCAGGTCTTCGGGCCGTTCACCTGGGCACCGCTGATCAACAACGTGATCGCGATCGCCGGCCTCATCGTGTTCATCGCCCTCTTCGGCGGCCGCGTGGAGAACTCCGGCGTCGACACCTGGACCCCGCTGAAGATCGCCGTGCTCGCCGGCAGCGCATCGCTCGGCGTGCTGGCGCAGGCGGCCTTCCTGCCGCTCTTCTGGCGTCGGGCGGGGCTGACCTTCCGCCCGGACTTCCGCTGGCGTGGTGTGGGCCTCAAGGCCACCGGGACGGCCGCGGGCTGGCTGTTCGCGATGATCCTCGTCACGCAGCTGGCCGGCATCGTGCAGTCGCGTGTGGCGTCCCTCGGCACCGGCAGTGCGGGCAACGCCGTGCTGCAGAACGCCTGGCTGCTGTTCATGCTGCCGCACTCGATCATCACCGTGTCGATCGCGACCGCGTACTTCACCCGGATGACCCACGACGCCGAACGCGGCGACCTCGACTCGGTGCGCCGGAACCTGTCCCTGTCGCTCCGGATCGTCGGGCTGTTCACGGTCTTCTCGTCCGTGGCGCTCATCGTCGTCGCGGTGCCGTTCGGCCGGATGTTCGCGCGGGACTTCGACGGCGCTCTGTCCATCGGCGCCGTGCTGCTGGCCTACATGCCCGGCCTGGTGCTGTTCAGCATGCTCTTCATCATCCAGCGGGTGTTCTGGGCCATGCACGACCACCGCACGCCGTTCCTGATGCAGCTCGTGCAGTCCGGGCTCTTCGTGATCGGCGCCCTCGCCGTCACCGCGCTCCCCGGCAGTGCCATCGGCGTCGGGGTGGCCGCCTGCACGACGCTCGCCGGCACCGCGCAGACGATCGTCGCCCTCGTGCTGGTCCGTCGCCGCCTCGGTGGCATGGAGGGCGCCGTGGTCACCCGCTCCCACGTGCAGTTCGTGATCGCCGCGCTGCTCGCCGGCGTCGCCGGACTGCTCGTCGCGAACTTCTTCGGCACGTTCTCGGCCGACGGCTTCGCGATGGCGGACTTCACCAGCGCAGCCATCACCGTGGTGCTCTCCGGCGCGGTCATGGTCGTCGTGTACTTCCTGGCCCTGGTCGTCGCGAAGAACGGCGAGATCACGAACGCCGTCGGCCTGCTGCGTTCGCGCCTCGGTCGCTGACCCTCCAACTGGAGCACCGGACGCTGTCCGTTCACGGGCCGTGTGGAATGCCCCACGGCTACCATTGGTTGACCCGGTCAGTACGCAACGGAAGGGCAACCAGGCATGCGCCAGCTCATCATCATCGGTTCCGGCCCGGCCGGGTTCACCGCCGGCATCTACGCCGCTCGAGCCCAGCTCAAGCCGCTCATCGTCGCGTCCAGCGTCGAGACGGGCGGCGAGCTCACGAAGACGACCGAGGTCGAGAACTTCCCGGGCTTCCCCGAGGGCATCCAGGGCCCCGACCTCATGATCAAGATGCAGGAACAGGCCGAGCGCTTCGGCGCCGAGGTCCTGTACGACGACGCCGTCAAGGTCGAGCTCACCGGCGACGTCAAGCGCGTCACCGTCGGCTCCGGCGAGACGTACGAGGCCCTCGCGGTCATCTACGCCACCGGCTCGGCCTACCGCCAGCTCGGGCTGCCGGACGAGGAGCGCCTGTCCGGCCACGGCGTCTCGTGGTGCGCGACCTGCGACGGCTTCTTCTTCCGCCAGAAGAACATCGCCGTCGTCGGTGGTGGTGACTCCGCGATGGAGGAAGCCACCTTCCTGACCCGCTTCGCCGACAAGGTGACGGTCATCCACCGCAAGGACACCCTGCGCGCGTCGAAGATCATGCAGGACCGCGCGGTCAACGACCCGAAGATCGAGTTCGCCTGGAACAAGGAGGTCGTCGGGATCTCCGGTGCCTCTGCGGTCGAGGGCGTCACGCTCAAGGACACCGTCACCGGTGAGACCTCGGAGCTCGCACTCGACGGCCTGTTCATCGCGATCGGCAACGACCCGCGCGTGCACCTGGTCCACCAGCAGCTCCAGCTCGCCCCCGAGGGCACCATCGCCGTCGAGGGCCGCACCTCCCGTGCCGTCGGCGTCCCCGGTGTCTTCGTCGCGGGCGACGTGCTCGACCACACCTACCGTCAGGCCATCACGGCTGCCGGTTCCGGTGCCGTCGCGGCGCTCGACGCGGAGAAGTACCTCGCCGACCTCGACGACGCCCTGACGGCGCCGGCCGAGGGCGAGGCCCCGGTCGAGCCCGTCACCATCTCCGCGTAGGGAATGCGGCGGCACACGTCGCCGTTCCACCCACTGAACGACTTCTCGAAGGAGTACACATGTCCAACGCCAAGGCAGTCACCGACGCCACCTTCTCGGACGAGGTCCTGAAGTCCGACAAGACGATCCTCGTCGACTTCTGGGCAGAGTGGTGCGGCCCCTGTCGCGCCGTCTCGCCGATCCTCGACCAGATCGCCGAAGAGCACGCCGGCAAGATCGAGATCGTCAAGCTCAACGTCGACGACAACCCGCAGTCGGCCATGAACTACCAGATCACCTCCATCCCCGCGATGAAGGTCTTCAAGGGCGGCGAAGTCGTCAAGACCGTCATCGGCGCCAAGCCGAAGCCGGCTCTCGAGGCCGACCTGGCCGAGTTCCTCGCGTAGGCACTCCCGCACGCTCGGACGCCCCGTCCTCCATTCCATCGGAGGGCGGGGCGTTCGTCTGTCCCGGCCGGAGCGGCGGGGCGGGGCGTTCGTCTGTCCCGCCCGGAGCGGTCCACGTGTTCAGGATCGGCCTGCGACACACACCCGGGGTTCGCGGACTCCATGTCGTACTGTGGCGGAACCCCTCTGAACGGAGAACCGATGACGAACGGCAACAGCCTCGACCCCTGGTACGACTCCTACGCCCAGCGCACGGCTGGTCTGAGCGCCTCCGAGGTCCGAGCCCTGTTCGCCGTCGCCTCGCGCCCTGAGGTCGTCTCCCTGGCCGGCGGCATGCCCTACGTCTCCGCGCTCCCGCGTGAGCTCGTCACGGGCTCCCTGGACCGTGTGATGGCCGAGGACGCCGCGATGGCGCTCCAGTACGGCAGCGGACAGGGCCTGCGTTCCCTCCGCGAGCACATCGTCGACGTGATGTCCCTGGAGGGCATCCGTGCCAGCGCCGAGGACGTCGTGGTCACCACGGGGTCACAGCACGCGCTCGACCTCGTCACGCGCCTGTTCATCGACCCGGGCGACGTCGTCCTCGCCGAGTCCCCGTCGTACGTCGGCGCCATCGGGGTCTTCCGGTCGTACCAGGCGGAGACCGTCCACGTGACGACCGACGAGAACGGCCTGGTCCCCGAGGCGCTCCGCGAGACCATCGCGAACCTGCGAGCCGCTGGCAAGCGGATGAAGTTCCTGTACACGATCCCGAACTTCCACAACCCCGCCGGCGTCACGATGAGCCGTGAGCGCCGCATCGAGATCCTCGACATCTGTCGCTCGAACAACATCCTCGTGCTCGAGGACAACCCGTACGGCCTGCTCTGGTTCGACGAGCCAGCACCCCAGGCCATCCGGTCGATCGACGACGAGGGCGTGGTCTACCTCGGCTCGTTCTCGAAGACGCTCGCGCCGGGCTTCCGCGTCGGATGGGCTCTCGCTCCCCACGCGATCCGCGAGAAGCTCGTGCTCGCCAACGAGTCCGCCGTCCTCGCTCCGAACTCGTTCGGCCAGTACGTCGTCAACGCCTACCTCGACGCCGCTGACTGGCGCGGGCAGATCGACACCTTCCGTGGCATCTACGCCGAGCGCCGCGACGCCATGTTCCAGGCCCTGGGGGAGTTCCTGCCCGACCTGAGCTGGACACGCCCCAACGGCGGTTTCTTCGTGTGGCTGACCCTGCCCGAGTCGCTCGACTCGAAGGGCATGCTGCCCCGCGCGGTGAAGGAGCTCGTGGCGTACACCCCGGGGACCGCGTTCTACGCCGATGGTCGTGGTGGCCACAACATCCGCCTGTCGTTCTGCTACCCGACGCCGGAGCAGATCCGTGTGGGCGTCAAGCGTCTGGCGAACGTCGTCAACGACGAGCTCGAACTCGTCGAGACGTTCGGCGCCACGACGCGGTCGAGCAGCACCGCTCGGCAGACGTCGTCGGTCAGCGCGCCGCCGCCGAACATCTCCTGACCAGCACTTTCCGTAGAACATCGCAGTACCGGAGGTCCCCGCCATGGCCGAGCTCACTCGCCGTCACGTCGTCGTCGTCGCCGGGGGCATCTCCCACGAGCGCGACGTCTCGCTCCGCTCCGGACGCCGGGTCGCGGACTCGCTGACCGGGTACGGCTGGCAGGTGGACCTGCGCGACGCTGACGCCTCGCTCCTGCCCGCCCTGGCGGACACCCGCCCGGACGTCGTGTGGCCGGCCCTGCACGGCGCCTCCGGTGAGGACGGCGCGCTGCGCGGCATCCTGGAGGCTCTGGACATCCCGTTCGTCGGCTCACGGTCGACCTCGGCCCGGTTGGCATGGGACAAGCCCACCGCGTCGGCACTGGTCGCCAGGACCGGCGTCAAGACCCCACGGTCCGTCACGCTGTCGCACGACGTCTTCCGCGAGCTCGGCGCCGTGGGAGTCCTCAAGAGCATCGCGGGGGAGCACCCCGTGCCCCTGGCCGTGAAGCCCGCCCGTGGCGGCAGTGCCCAGGGTGTCACCCTCGTGGAGGACGTCGACGATCTGCCTCGTGCCATGGTGACGGCCTACACGTACTGCGACGACGTCGTGGTCGAGCAGCTGATCCGCGGGACAGAGGTCGCCGTCGGCATCATCGACACCGGAGACGGCCCTGTCGCGCTCGCGCCGGTCGAGATCGTGCCGAAGAACGGGTTCTACGGGTTCGAGGCTCGGTACAACGCCGGTGAGACCACCTTCTACACGCCGGCCCGCCTGTCGCCGGACTTCGCTGCCGCCGCCGCTGCTGCCGCCGTGGCTGCCCACGAGGCACTCGGGCTCCGCCACATCTCGCGTGTCGACCTCATCATCGACGGCGCCGGTACACCGTGGTTCCTCGAGGCCAACGTGCTGCCAGGACTGACCGAGACCTCACTGGTTCCGCAGGCACTGTCGGTCTCGGGCTTCGACCTGGGATGGACCTACGCCGAGCTGGCCGAGCAAGCCATCCGCGACCACCAGGCCTGACGGATGCCCAACAGGCGCAGTGTTCCACGTGGAACACTGCGCCTGTTGTCGTTTTGCGGCGTCACGGCTGCGGGGGTCCTGGTCTGGGCTGAGGTGGTCCACCGTCGTTCGAGCGGGCGCGGCTTCCCGGAAGGGACAGGGACACCGCCGCCACTCGGTTCCGCCGGCGTGATCGTCGTCCTCGGCGTCGCGAACCGTGGTCAGCGGGCGAACCTCGTCAACCGCTGGCGCGCCCGGATGGCTCTGCGATCTGTTCCGGTGGGGGCACTCACGACCATCGTCACCAGTGGTGGTGCGGTCCGTGGTCCGGTCCCGGAGGCCACGCTGGTCGCCCGACACCTGCGTGATGTCCTCCTGTGGCGCGGACCACTCGTCGAGGAGACCACAAGCCGTTCCACGTGGAACAACGTGGCGAACGTCATCCCCGAACTCGAAGACGCCGACTGGATCATGCTCGTGTCGAACAGCCTGCACGCAGAGAAGGCCCGGGTGTACCTCAGACGCCAGCGCCCAGATCTGGCTGATCGACTCGTCCGCGCTGCTGACTACCGCGTCGGAGAGATGACCCTCATCAAGCCGATCCTGACCGTCATCGGTCTCCTGAAGCTCCGAACGCTCCGCTGACGGGCGTCGCAGCATGAGTACGAGGCGTTCCACGTGGAACATCGGCTCCATGGCCCCGGGGTCGGCCCCAAAGCCGGCTGCTGTGGATGCCGAAGCGTCCGCTGAGGCCTCGGGAGCCCACGAGTGAGCCAGGTCATACCGCGACTAGATCCGTGCCGTCAGAGGCCGCGTGGACGGCTTCTGAAGGGATGTTCCACGTGGAACGCTGCCTCAGGCTCCGAGGTCAGCCGCCCCGAGCTCCTCGAGGATGCGGTTCAGGTCCGCGGCATTGGCGAAGTCGATCGTCACGCGGCCCTTCCGTGTACCGACGGCGATCCGTACACGGGTGTTCAGTCGGTCGCCCAGGCGCTCGGCGACGTCCGAGAAGTGCGCCTCGCGCTTGTTGGGCTGCGCGGGCGCCTTCTTCGGCGCTCCCTGCACGAGCTGCTGCGCAAGGGCTTCAGCCTGCCGCACCGACAGGTCCTCGTTCACGATCTTCTCCGCCATGTACTCCATCGCCTCAGCGTCGGGCGCTGCAAGGATGGCGCGGGCATGCCCGGCCGACAGCACACCCGCAGCCACCCGGCGCTGCACGGGGGAGGGGAGGCGAAGGAGTCGGATGGTGTTCGTGATCTGGGGGCGCGAGCGTCCGATGCGCTGCGCGAGCTCTTCCTGCGTGATGCCGAAGTCCGCGAGCAGCTGCTGGTAGGCCGAGGCCTCTTCAAGCGCGTTGAGGTTGGCGCGGTGGAGGTTCTCCAGCAGAGCGTCGCGGAGCATCGCGTCGTCTGGGGTGTCCTTGACGATCGCGGGGATTGTGGCGAGCCCGAGCTCCTTCGTCGCCCGCAGACGCCGCTCGCCCATGATCAACTCGTACTGCGGATCCGTTCCCGAAGCACCTTCGAGCGGTCGCACCACGATCGGCTGCAGGACGCCGATCTCGCGGATGGAGTGCACGAGCTCCTGCAGCTCTTCCTCGCGGAACTCCTTACGGGGCTGCTGCGAGTTCGGCACGATGTCGAGCGGGTTGAGGTTCGCCAGACGTGCACCAGGAACCGCCACGAGGTCTTCTGCGGTGGCGCCGTCGACCACCACGGATGCTCCGGTCCCGCCGGTGGGGAAGAACACGTCAACGGGCCGGTCCTGCTGGTCCGCGGCCGTCGGGATCAGGGCGCCGATACCTCGGCCGAGTCCGGTGCGCTTGGGTGCCATCAGTGCTTTGCTCCTCGTGCTGCGATCTCCGCCGCCGCTTCCAGGTAGGACAACGACCCGGAGGAGTTGATGTCGTAGGCCACGACGCTCTGGCCGTAGCTCGGGGCTTCGCTCACGCGCACCGATCGGGGGATCATCGCCTTGAGCACCTGGTCTCCGAAGTGCTCGCGGACGTCGGCCGCTACCTGGTTCGCCAGGTTCGTCCGACCGTCGTACATCGTGAGCAGGATCGTCGACACCTGCAGGTTCGGGTTCAGGTGGCGTTCGATGAGCTCGATGTTCCGGAGCAGCTGGCTGAGGCCCTCGAGTGCGTAGTACTCGCACTGGATCGGGATCAGGACTTCCTTCGCAGCGACGAAGGCGTTGATGGTCAGCAGGCCGAGTGACGGCGGGCAGTCGATGAAGACGTAGTGGTACGGCTCGTCCAACGACTCGAGGTACTGGTCGAGTGCCGTCCGCAGCCGCTGCTCACGAGCGACCAGCGACACGAGCTCGATCTCGGCTCCTGCGAGGTGGATCGTTGCCGGCACACACCAGAGGTTCTCGGACTCGGGAGAGCGCTGCACCGCATCGGCGATCGGCGCTTCGTCCACGATGACGTCGTAGATGCTCGTGACGTCGGCCTGGTGGTTGACCCCCATCGCCGTCGATGCGTTGCCCTGGGGGTCGAGGTCGATGACCAGGACGCGGGCGCCTCCGCGCGCGAGGGCCGCCGCGAGGTTCACGGTCGTCGTGGTCTTGCCGACGCCGCCCTTCTGGTTGGACACCGTCAGGATGCGGGTCTTCTCCGGCAGAGGGAACTGCTCCGACGCTATCGCACGGCGGCGGCGAGTCAGGTCAGCGATCTCGCGAGCGAGCGGTGTCGACGCGTCGTAGTCGGTCGATGAACTCAACGAGTGCCTCTTCCCCGGTTCGATGTTTCACGTGGAACGCGGGGCGCTGCACACGATCCCGAGGGACCTCAGCGCCGCGCGGCGTCAGTCAACTGTAGCCCGGAAGACGCGGGTGGTTTCCTCGACCACACCGACGCCGAGCTCGAGCACCTCGACGTTCTCCAGGCGCTTCCGGAGGATCACCTTGCGGGCGGCCGCGACCTCGTCATCGACGCGCGCGCCCTTCATGAGGATGAGCTCGCCGCCAGACCGCACGAGTGGCACCGTCATCGGGATGAGCTTGGAGAGGGCACTCACGGCCCGAGCGGTGACCTGATCGAGCACCAGGTCGTCCGACACGTCCTCGGCCCGTGCACGCAGCACGGAGACGTTCTCGAGACCCAGCCGCGCGGCCTCGGCGGTCAACCACTCGACGCGGCGCTCCATGGGTTCGATCAACGTGAAGGTGACGTCCGGACGCGCGATCGCCAGGACGAGGCCCGGCAACCCTGCGCCCGAACCGACGTCACCGACATGGCCCCCTGCCGTCAAGAGCGGTGCGACCAACGCAGAGTTGAGGATATGTCGCGTCCAGAGGCGGGGAAGCTCGAGGGGTCCGATGAGACCCAGTTCCTCACCGCGGCGCGCGAGTTCGTTCGTGAACGACCGCGCGACGTCGATCCGGTCGCCGAACAGCGCCGACGCTGCCGCCGGCTCAGCCTGCAGCACGGGCGCGTCGACGGCGTCCGTCGTCATCGGGTGATGACCGTGTGACGGTCGCGACCCTCGCCCTCGGACTCCGAGTTGAAGCCCTTCTCGGCGACCAGGTCGTGCACGAGCTTGCGTTCGTACGAGGACATCGGGGGCAGAGCAGCAGTGGCGGAACCGGCCTCGATGCGCTCGACCGCCGTGTCCACGAGGCGCTGGAGCTCCTCGGCGCGGGCGTCTCGCGACCCACCGACATCGAGGATGAGCCGGCTGAACTCGCCGGTCTCGGCCTGGACGGCGATGCGCGTGAGCTCCTGCAGCGCGGTCACCGTGTCCGGCTTCGCGAGGACCCGCAGCGCGTTCCCCTCGTCGGTGACGGACAGGTAGACGCGACCAGCGCGCTCCTCGATCTCGATGTCACCGTCGAGGTCGCAGATGTCGAGCAGTTCCTCGATGTAGTCCGCAGCGATGTCCGCTTCGTCGCGCGTCTCGTCGTCGAGGTCCTCCTCGACGCCGTCGACGGAGACGCTCGGGGTCAGATCACCCTCGGCTGGCTCGACTGCTGCGGCGGTGTCCTGCTCGGTCACTTGGTCTTCCCGTTCTTCTTCGAGCGCTGCTTGCCGACCGGCTGCTGGCGTTGCGTCGTCGTGATGCGCACGGCTTCCATCTCAGCGGCTCCCGCGCCGGCTCCGGCCTCGGCGAGGATCCCTGCGGGCGTCCCACGGCGCTGGGCCTTCTTCGCGAGGCGGACCTCGCGAGCCAGCGCGGCTTCGGAGCCCGGCGTCGGCATGCTGCGGATGACGAAGTACTGCTGCGCCATCGTCCAGAGGTTCGACGCGAGCCAGTAGAACATGACGCCGAGGGGGAACGACAGACCCGAGATCACGAAGATCAGGGGGAGCACGTACAGCATCATCTTCTGCTGGCGGTACATCGGAGACTCCTTGGTCTCCGGCGACATGTTCTTCGCGACGAGCTGCAGCTGGGTGACGAACTGGGATGCCGTCATGACCACGATCATGAAGCCCGCGATGATGCGGACCTCCCACCCGGAGGCGTTCGTGAAGGTCTCGTGCAGGGGAGCACCGAAGAGGGACGCGTTGCCGAACTCCCTGGCCAGGTCGTTCGTCAGCAGGCCGATGCCGGTCTTGTTGATCTGCGCCTCGTGCAGCACCGAGTACAGCGAGAAGAAGATCGGCATCTGCAGCAGGAGCGGCAGGCAGGAGCTCAACGGGTTGGTCCCGGTCTCCTTGTACAGCGCCATGGTCTCGCGGGACATGGCCTCGCGCGAGAACTGGTCCTTCTTGCCCTTGTACTTGTCCTGGATCTTCTTCAGCTGCGGCGCGACCTCGAGCATGCGGCGCTGCGACTTGATCTGGCGCACGAAGATCGGGATGAGTGCGGCACGGACCACGAAGGTCAGGAAGATGATCGACAGGACCCAGGTCAGGCCCGCTGCGGGGTCCAGGCCGAGGTTCTCGAAGATCCAGTGGAAGCCGACCAGGATGGCGGAGACCACCCACTTGAGGGGCCAGAGGATCGTTCCGATGAGGTCCATGAGGACGGTCACGCCTTTCGAGTGCGCTGGGGGAACAGCACCGGGCGGAGGGTGCCGACCGGTGACTGCGACTGCTGCTGAACCGGGGCGAGCACGAACCCGAACCGGTTGACGGTGTGGGGCTCGCGTCGTGCTGGGACGTCGTCGATGCCGCCGGCGGCCCAGGGGTTGCACCGGCCGATGCGCCAAGCGCCCATGGCGGTCCCGCGTACGACGCCGTACTGCTGGATCGCCTCGAGCGCGTAGCGCGAGCACGAGGGGTGGTACCGGCAGACGTTGCCGTAGAGCGGGGAGATCACGGCGCGGTAGGCACGGAGCACGACCACGCAGACGTTGCGCGGGAGCAACACGAGGAACCAGAGCACACGAACGACCCAGAGCGCACGAACCGCTTGGGTCCGAGGTGAACTCTGGGTCCGCATCGCGAGCGTCCGGTTCATGCTGCCTTCTCCACACCGCGCGCGAACGAGCGCGAGACGTCTTCGAGCAGGGTAGGCCACGTGGCCTGCGCAGCGGCTGGCAGTGCGCGAACCACCACGTCGTGCCCGGTCGGCACCGTGACCAGCAGCTCGTGGGCGATGCCCTTGAACCGACGCCGCAACAGGTTGCGGGTCACCGCGTTGCCGACCGTCTTGGCCACGATGAACCCGAAGCGTGTGGGCGCATCTGGTTCGACGGCTCGCCGGACCACGGAGACGACGACGTTCGGCGTCGCGACCCTCCGGCCCCGACGCACAACTGCGCGGTAGTCGTCACCGCGCACGATGCGGTTCGCACGAGCGAGCACGACGTCACCGACCCGTCCGACGACGCGGTCCGTGACACCGACGGCGCAGCGAAGCGCCGCCCGGGTGGACACGAGGTCCACTCCGGAGCGGCGCGATCGGCTGCACAGCCGGACCAGCGTGGAGCTGGATCAGGCGGAGAGCTCGGTGCGGCCCTTGGCGCGACGTGCGGCCAGGATGCTGCGGCCCGCACGGGTGCGCATGCGGAGACGGAAGCCGTGCTTCTTGGCGCGGCGACGGTTGTTCGGCTGGAAGGTGCGCTTGCTCATGATCTTCTCCACACGGCTGCTCGAGGCGAGCCGTCACGAATGGGTTTGGTTGAACCAGGTGGGCGCGACCAAGGGGCCGCTGTCAACTTGTCCACGGTACGTGACAGGGGCGAGCAGGTCAAACCCCGATCGGTGAGCCCAGCGTCCTCCGATGCCGCATCCGGGTTCTCCACATTGGGGACAACTTCCGTTCGGTGAGAGCGCCCCCGGTCCTTTACAGTTGGGTGATCGATCGGCCTGAGGCCCGCCACGACAGGGGAGTACCCCCGACCTGGCGCCCCGGGCGATCGTGGACAAGACTGTGGACAACCCTGTGGGAAGCCCGCGGCACAGCAGCGTCGAGGAAGCCGCCCTGAACCACGGACGACTCGCCGGCACCAGTGTGCTGCCGCGCGGTCCCACGCCCTCCGCGGTACGTCCTGCGACCCGGACGACAGAACCCGGACGACAGAACGCGAACGACCGACCCGAACGACCAAACGAGACCCCTGGAGACGAGCGCGACATGACGATGCCCGCCGACCCCGTCGAGGACCTCTGGTCGAACGTCCTCGGGATCCTCGCCGAGGACGACCGCATCACGCCGCAGCTGCACGGCTTCCTCAACCTCGTCGAGCCGAAGGGCGTCCTCGCCGGCACGCTCTACCTCGAGGTCCCGAACGACCTGACGCGCGGCATGCTCGAACAGCGGATCCGGATCCCGATCACCGAGGCCGTCGCCCGCATCGGTGACGACTCGGTCGCGAACTTCGCGATCACGGTCAACCCGGACATGGCCTCGGAGCCCCGGGTCGACCCCGTGGTCCCCGCGTACGCCGAGCCCGTGCAGCAGCCGGTGGAACAGAGCGCCGCGCCGCGCCAGTACATCGAAGCCCCGTTCGTCCCGAGCCAGATCGACTCCCCGGGCACCGGCGGCCGGCCCGAGTCGCGGCTCAACCCGAAGTACAACTTCGACAACTTCGTCATCGGCGCCTCGAACCGGTTCGCGCACGCCGCGGCCGTCGCGGTCGCCGAGGCCCCGGCCAAGGCCTACAACCCGCTGTTCATCTACGGCGACTCCGGCCTCGGCAAGACCCACCTCCTGCACGCGATCGGGCACTACGCGGAGAGCCTCTACCCGGGCATCCGCGTGCGGTACGTGTCCAGCGAGGAGTTCACGAACGACTTCATCAACTCGATCGCGAACAACCGGTCCAACCAGTTCCAGCAGCGGTACCGCGACATCGACATCCTGCTCATCGACGACATCCAGTTCCTCCAGGGCAAGGACTCCACACAAGAGGCCTTCTTCCACACGTTCAACACCCTCCACGACCACAACAAGCAGGTCGTGGTGACGTCGGACGTGGCGCCGAAGCACCTCACCGGCTTCGAGGACCGGATGCGCAGCCGCTTCGAGTGGGGCCTCATCACGGACGTGCAGGTCCCCGACCTCGAGACCCGCATCGCGATCCTCCGCAAGAAGGCGCAGTCGGACCACCTCCAGGTGCCGGACGACATCCTCGAGTTCATGGCGTCGAAGGTCTCCAGCAACATCCGGGAGCTCGAGGGCACGCTCATCCGCGTGACGGCCTTCGCCAGCCTGAACCGGACGGCCGTGGACATGGCGCTCGTGCAGACGGTCCTCAAGGACCTGATCACGCTCGACGAGGACAACGTCATCGCGCCGACGGACATCATCAACCACACCGCGGAGTACTTCAAGCTCTCCGTCGACGACCTCTACGGCTCGTCCCGCTCCCAGGCGATCGCGACGGCACGACAGATCGCGATGTACCTCTGCCGTGAGCTGACCAGCCTGTCCCTGCCCAAGATCGGGCAGCTGTTCGGCAACCGCGACCACACCACCGTCATGTACGCGAACAAGAAGATCGCCGACCTGATGAAGGAACGACGCTCCATCTACAACCAGGTCACGGAGCTCACGAGCCGGATCAAGCAGGACCGCCGGTACCGCTGAGCACGTCGCTCGCACCGGCGACTCGCGTCGCCCAGAACATCGGTTCACCCAGCCGGGAGGCTCGCCCTCGGTCCCGACATCGGCGCGCCTGGGCGCGCGTCCACCATCTGAGACGGTTCCAGGCGGTGGTTTTCACACAGTGTGGAAAGCCTGTGGATAACTGTGGAGGACACGCCGAACGGTTGTACACAGCGATGGGGTCAACTGTGGAAACTGGGGATGGAAGTGGATAGACGAGGATGATTCATCCCGAGGGTGCCCACAGGCCGCCCACAAGTCACAACTGTGTAGTTCCCTTGCGGCGACTGGTATCCACAGAGTTGTCCACAGTGTGCACAGGCGTTAATACGATTACTCCTGTTTATCTCCAGTGATCCCTGGGCCAACCTTGTGGACGGCGGGATGACAAGAAATCCGGCCTCCGCTGGGCTGTGCCACAATGGGGCGGCCGGACAGTCCAACCATCGACAGGGGTCCCAGCTGTGAAGTTCGAGGTCAACCGGGACGTCTTCTCCGAAGCCGTCTCGTTCGCGGTGAAACTCCTCCCACAGCGCACGACCCTCCCGATCCTCTCGGGTGTCCTGATCCATGCCGACGGGGAGCGCCTGACGCTCTCGTCCTTCGACTACGAGGTCTCGGCGCAGACCTCGATCTCGGCGCAGATCGACGAGTCGGGCACGGTCCTGGTCTCCGGCCGTCTGCTCAACGACATCGCGAGCCGCCTGCCGAACGCCCCGGTCACGTTCTCCACGGACGAGTCCCGGATCACCGTCACCTGCGGCTCCGCGCACTTCACGCTCCTGAGCATGCCGGTCGAGGAGTACCCGACGCTGCCGGAGATCGGGCCGCAGACGGGTGTCATCCCCGGCGACGCGTTCTCCGAGGCCGTCTCGCAGGTGGCCGTCGCCGCCAGCCGCGACGACGTCACCCCGGTGATCACCGGCGTCCAGCTCGAGGTCAGCGACAACGACCTGTCGCTCATCGCGACCGACCGCTACCGTGTCGCGGTCCGCACGATCCAGTGGGACTCCGGCCGCTCCGGCGGCGAACCCACCGAGCCGATGCACGCGCTCGTCCCGGCTCGCACCCTGCAGGAGGTCGGCCGCACGTTCGGCTCGGCCACCACGGTGTCGGTGTCGATCAGCGGCAACTCGGACCGCGAGCTCATCGCCTTCCAGGCCGCCGACAAGACGGTCACGTCCCTGCTCATCAAGGGCAACTACCCGCCGGTCCGCCGGCTCTTCCCCGAGACCGTGCAGGACCACGCCGTGATCAACACGGCCGAGCTGGTCGAAGCCGTCCGACGGGTCTCCCTCGTCCTGGAGCGCGAAGCCGCGCTCCGGTTCTCCTTCACGGTCGACGGGCTCACGCTCGAAGCGATCGGTTCCGAACAAGCGCAGGCGTCAGAGTCGATCGATGCGTTGCTGACCGGTGAGGACATGGTGGTCTCGTTGAAGCCCGCCTTCCTCCTGGACGGGTTGAACGCGGTGCACTCCGAGTTCGTCCGGATCTCCTTCACCAAGACGGAGAACCCCAACAAGCCGGGCCCGGTGCTCATCACCGGCCAGTCCTCGCGTGAGGAACCGGCCACGGACGGATACCGGTACCTGCTGCAGCCCAACCTCCTGCTGCGATAGCGCAACAGTCACACCTGCGCTGACGCGTCACTCGTGGCCCCAGCGCGACGACGAACAGAAGAAGGAAATCATGGAGATCGGTCTTGTCGGCCTCGGGAAGATGGGCAACAACATGCGTGCGCGTCTGCGCAACGCAGGGATCGACGTCGTCGGGTACGACGCCAACCCCGCCGTCTCGGACGTCGCTGACCTCGGCGCCCTCGCGAAGGCCCTGACCGGCCCGCGCCTGGTCTGGGTCATGGTCCCCCACGGGAAGATCACCGACGACGTCATCAACGACCTCGCCGAGGTCCTCGAGCCGGGTGACCTCGTCATCGACGGCGGCAACTCGAAGTGGCTCGACGACGAGGTGCACGCCAAGCTGCTCGACGCCAAGGGCATCCGCTACATGGACGTCGGCGTCTCGGGTGGCGTCTGGGGCCTCGACAACGGCTACGGCCTGATGGTCGGTGGCGACGCCGCCGACGTCGAGCGCGCCATGCCCGTGTTCGACGCGCTCCGTCCCGAGGGCCCCCGCGAAGCGGGCTTCTCGCACGCCGGCCCGATCGGCGCCGGCCACTACGCCAAGATGGTCCACAACGGCATCGAGTACGCGATCATGCAGGCCTACGGCGAGGGCTACGAGCTCCTCGAGGCCAAGGACCTGATCAAGGACGTCCCGGCGGTGTTCGCCGGATGGCAGCGCGGCACGGTCGTGCGCTCCTGGCTGCTCGACCTCATGGTGCTGGCCCTCAACGAGGACCCGAAGCTCACCGAGCTCGAGGGCTACGTCGAGGACTCGGGCGAAGGCCGCTGGACGCTCGAAGAGGGCATCGAGCTCGCCGTGCCGATGCCGGCGCTCTCGGCGTCGATCTTCGCGCGCTTCGTCTCGCGTCAGGGCAGCGCGTCCCCGACGATGAAGGCCGTCGCGGCGCTCCGCAACCAGTTCGGCGGCCACGCCGTCAAGAAGTCCTAGGACTTCCCGGGGCAACCCGGCCTCGGCCCGCGTGCACGTCGACCATCTCCAACTGACCGACTTCCGGAACTACCGGCAGGCGGAGGTCGACTTCGCACGCGGGCCGAACCTGTTCGTCGGGCGGAACGGCCAGGGCAAGACGAACCTCGTCGAGTCCATCGCCTACCTGTCCACGCTCGGGTCGCACCGGGTCCCGACGGACGCCGCTCTCGTGCGGCAGGGGTGCGACGCGGCGATCGTCCGCGCTCGGCTCGCGCACGAGGACCGCAGCATCCTCGCCGAGGTGCAGATCAACCGCTCCGGGTCGAACCGGGCGCAGGTGAACCGCTCGGCGATCAAGCCGCGCGAGCTCCCGCGCTACTGCACGAGCGTGCTCTTCGCGCCGGAGGACCTGGCGCTGGTCCGCGGCGAACCGTCCGGTCGTCGGCGCATGCTCGACGAGCTCCTCGTGCAGATCGCGCCACGGATGCAGGGCGTCATCGCCGACTACGACCGCACGCTCCGGCAGCGCAACACATTGCTCAAGTCGGCGAGGAACTCCGGCGCAAAGGCCGGGTCGCTCTCGACGCTCGAGGTCTGGGACGAGCGGCTCGTGGCGTTCGGGTCCGAGATCATCGCCGCCCGCGACCACCTGACCCGTCGGCTCGCACCCTTCGTCGCGGAGTCGTACGCGATGGTCGCCGGCGAGCGGCACGAGGCCTCGATCACGGGTGTGCTCTCCGTGCGGGGCGGCGACCCCGAGGACGCCAGCGCGACGGACCCGGTGCTCGGCACCCCGGACGAACCCGTCACGGTCCCCGCTGCGGCCGAGGCCTTCCGGCAGGCGCTGGAACGCCGGCGTCGCGACGAGCTCGACCGCGGCCTGACGCTCGCCGGGCCCCACCGCGACGACGTGCTCTTCACCCTGAACGGGTTACCGGCCCGTGGCTACGCCAGTCACGGGGAGTCGTGGTCGTTCGCGCTCGCGATCCAGCTCGCCTCGGCGTCGATCCTGCGGGCGGAGTCGAGCCTCGGTGACCCGATCATCATCCTCGACGACGTCTTCGCCGAACTCGACGAGTCCCGGCGGGAACGGCTCGGCACCGCGGTGGCGGACTACGAACAGGTGCTCATCACCGCTGCCGTGTTCGGCGACGTCCCCGGGCAGCTCGCCGCGCACACCGTGCGGATCGAGGCCGGCACCATCGTGACCGACGAGACGGAGCCGAGCCGGGCCTCCAGTCCGACGACGCCGACGGAACCGGCGGCACCCGCTGACCCGACCGCAGCGGCGGAGGCCTGATGCCCAGGCCGTGGAAGCCCACCGAACCCAGCCGCGTGTACCAGCACATGAAGGCGGTGTTCGGCGACCCGGGCAAGCGCGGGGTCGACGCCCGCCGACGTCGTGCCAAGGAGATCGACGCCGACACCGTGCCGTACGGCCGCGGGCGTGAGCCGAAGGGCCTCGGCGACATCGTCGGGTCGCTCGCGGCGGAGCTCGGCTGGACGGAACCGCTGGCGCGTTCGGAGCTCTTCGTGGACTGGCCGAGCGTGGTCGGTGAGGAGCTCGCGAAGCACTCCCGTCCGACGGACATCGAGGACGGTGCACTGCTCATCCGGTGCGACTCGACGGCATGGGCGACACAGCTCCGACTGATGCGCGCGAGCGTCACGACGACCATCGCGGAGCGGCACCCGGAAGCGGGCGTCGAGTCGATACGGGTTTCCGGCCCGGACGCCCCCACCTGGAAACGTGGCCCCAGGAGCGTCCAGGGGCGCGGCCCTCGCGACACCTACGGTTGAGCAGACCAAATCGTCCTCTGGTCGCGAAATCGCCCGTCTGTGGCCCGTTTCAGCCCTGAGGACGAGGCTGCTGCGATAGACTGGGCGGTGCAGTGCGTGGGTGTTCCGCGCGCAGGCAGGAGCACTCTCGACATGGCATCAGCATCTGACGACGACCGACAGGACTCGCTCAGCGAGCAGGCCCAGCAGAGCGAGTCGTCCTACGGCGCAGACCAGATCCAGGTGCTCGAGGGGCTCGAGGCCGTCCGCAAGCGCCCCGGCATGTACATCGGCTCGACGGGCCCGCGCGGTCTCCACCACCTCGTGCAGGAGATCGTCGACAACTCCGTCGATGAGGCCCTCGCCGGGTACTGCGACACCATCGACATCACGATCCGCGAGGACGGCGGCGTCCGCGTGGTCGACAACGGCCGCGGCATCCCCGTGGACGTGCACTCGGCCGAGGGTGTCTCGACGCTCCAGGTCGTCCTGACCGTCCTGCACGCCGGCGGCAAGTTCGGTGGCGGCGGCTACGCGGTCTCCGGTGGTCTGCACGGTGTCGGTTCCTCCGTCGTGAACGCGCTCTCGAGCGAACTCGACGTCGAGGTCCGCCGGCAGGGCCACGTCTGGCGGCAGAGCTACACCGACGGCGTCCCGGTCGCCCCTGTCTCGCAGGACGAAGAGACCACCGAGACCGGCACGACGATCACGTTCTGGCCGAACGCCGAGATCTTCGAGTCGATCGACTTCGACTACGAGACCCTGCGCGCACGCTTCCAGCAGATGGCGTTCCTCAACAAGGGCCTGCGTCTGAACCTGCGCGACGAGCGCACCCCGGACGAGGGCGAGGAGTCGCGCCACGACAGCTTCCGCTACGACCGCGGGCTCGCCGACTACGTCGAGTACCTCGGTGCGCAGAAGAAGGCCGACCTGGTGCACCCGGACGTCATCGGCTTCGAGTCCGAGGACACCGAGCGCAAGATCGCGCTCGAGGTCGCGATGCAGTGGAACACCTCGTACCAGGAGAGCGTCCACACCTTCGCGAACACGATCAACACGCACGAGGGCGGCACCCACGAAGAGGGCTTCCGCGCAGCGCTCACGACGCTGGTCAACCGCTACGCGCGTGAGGCCAAGATCATCAAGGAGAAGGACGACAACCTCACGGGTGACGACATCCGTGAAGGGCTGACGGCTGTCATCTCCGTGAAGCTCGCCGAACCGCAGTTCGAGGGCCAGACGAAGACCAAGCTCGGCAACACCGAGGCCAAGTCCTTCGTCCAGCGTGTCGTCGGCACCGAGCTCACCCACTGGTTCGAGAGCAACCCGACCCAGGCCCGCGACGTCGTCCGCAAGGCGATCCAGGCCTCGCAGGCACGGCTCGCGGCCCGCAAGGCCCGCGAGACCACGCGGCGCAAGGGGCTGCTCGAGTCGGGCGGCATGCCCGGCAAGCTCAAGGACTGCCAGTCGAAGGACCCGACCCTGTCGGAGATCTTCATGGTCGAGGGTGACTCCGCCGGTGGTTCCGCCGTGCAGGGCCGCAACCCGATGACCCAGGCGATCCTGCCCCTCCGCGGCAAGATCCTGAACGTCGAGAAGGCCCGCCTCGACCGCGCCCTGGCCAACCAGGAGATCCAGTCGATGATCACGGCGTTCGGCGCCGGCATCGGTGAGGACTTCGACCCGGACAAGGCCAGGTACCACAAGATCGTGCTGATGGCCGATGCCGACGTCGACGGCCAGCACATCACGACGCTCCTGCTGACGCTGCTGTTCCGCTACATGCGGCCGCTCATCGAGCGCGGCTACGTCTACCTCGCGCAGCCGCCGCTGTACCGCCTGAAGTGGTCGAACTCCGCGCACGAGTACGTCTTCAGCGACCGTGAGCGCGACGCCCTGCTGCAGTCGGGCATCGCCTCGGGCAAGCGCATCCCGAAGGACAACGGGATCCAGCGCTACAAGGGCCTCGGCGAGATGGACTACAAGGAGCTCTGGGACACCACCATGAACCCGGACACCCGCACCCTGCTGCAGGTCACGCTCGAGGACGCAGCCGCGGTGGACAGCACCTTCGCCACGCTCATGGGCGAGGACGTGGACGCCCGTCGCCAGTTCATCCAGCAGAACGCGAAGGACGTCCGGTTCCTGGACATCTGATCACCGGCCTGGAGGCGCGGCGCGAGCCGCGTGCTCTGGTCCTGACCACCTGTGGTCGCGCCCGGCGCGACGAACGCCACCACGGCCTCCCGGCCGTCAGAAAGGTAGCCGAGCCAGATGGCTGACGAGAACGAAACCAACGACGACCAGCCCGAGATCGTGCACGGAGAGGTCGGGGACATCGTCGTCTCCGGCGACCGCATCTCGCAGGTCGACCTGCAGCTCGAGATGCAGCGGTCGTACCTCGACTACGCCATGTCGGTCATCGTCGGGCGCGCGCTGCCCGAGGTCCGTGACGGCCTGAAGCCCGTCCACCGTCGCGTGCTGTACGCGATGTACGACGGTGGCTACCGGCCGGACCGGGCCTTCTCGAAGTGCTCGCGCGTCGTCGGCGACGTGATGGGCCAGTTCCACCCGCACGGCGACAGCGCGATCTACGACGCACTCGTCCGCCTGGTGCAGCCGTGGTCGCTCCGCTACCCGCTCGCGCTCGGTCAGGGCAACTTCGGGTCGCCCGGCAACGACGGCGCCGCGGCCCCGCGGTACACCGAGACCAAGATGGCGCCGCTCGCCATGGAGATGGTCCGGGACATCGACGAGGAGACCGTCGACTTCCAGGACAACTACGACGGTCGCACGCAGGAGCCGGCGATCCTGCCGGCGCGGTTCCCGAACCTGCTCGTCAACGGCTCCGTCGGCATCGCGGTCGGCATGGCGACGAACATCCCGCCGCACAACCTGCGCGAGGTCGCCTCCGGCGCGAAGTGGGCGCTCGAGAACCCGGACGCCACGCGTGAAGAGCTGCTCGCGGCGCTGATGCAGCGCATCAAGGGACCGGACTTCCCGACCGGCGCGCAGATCCTCGGCGTCAAGGGCATCCAGGACGCCTACCGGACCGGCCGCGGGTCGATCACCATGCGTGCCGTCGTCAGCGTCGAGGAGATCCAGGCTCGGACCTGCCTGGTCGTCACCGAGCTGCCGTACCAGGTCAACCCCGACAACCTCGCGATCAAGATCGCCGAGCTGGTCAAGGACGGCCGTCTCGCCGGCGTCGCCGACATCCGCGACGAGACCTCCGGACGAACCGGTCAGCGCCTGGTCATCGTGCTCAAGCGCGACGCCGTCGCCAAGGTCGTGCTGAACAACCTCTACAAGCACACGCAGCTGCAGGAGAACTTCGGCGCGAACATGCTGGCGATCGTCGACGGTGTCCCGCGCACCCTGGCGCTCGACGGCTTCATCTCGGCATGGGTCGACCACCAGGTCGAGGTCATCGTCCGCCGCACCCAGTACCGCCTGCGCGAGGCCGAGAAGCGCGCGCACATCCTGCGCGGCTACCTGGCAGCGCTCGACGCCCTCGACGAGGTCATCGCGCTCATCCGCCGGTCGCCCGACGTCGAAGAGGCCCGCAGCGGCCTGATGGACCTGCTGTCCGTCGACGAGATCCAGGCCCGCGCGATCCTCGAGCTGCAGCTGCGCCGTCTGGCCGCGCTGGAGCGACAGAAGATCCACGAGGAAGCCGAGGCGCTCGAGCTCAAGATCGCCGACTTCGAGGACATCCTCGCCCGCCCGGAGCGCCAGCGTCGCATCATCGGCGAGGAGCTCGACGAGATCGTCGAGCGCTTCGGTGACGACCGCCGCAGCGAGATCATGTTCGGGTACGACGGCGACATGTCGATCGAGGACCTCATCCCCGAGGAAGAGGTCGTCGTCACCATCACCCGCGGTGGCTACGTCAAGCGCACGCGCAGCGACCAGTACCGCGCGCAGCACCGCGGCGGGCGTGGCGTCCGTGGCGCTCAGCTCCGCGCCGACGACGTCGTCGAGCACTTCTTCGTCACGACGACGCACCACTGGCTGCTGTTCCTCACCGACCAGGGCCGCGTCTACCGCGCCAAGGCCTACGAGCTGCAGGAGGCCGGCCGCGACGCCAAGGGCCAGCACTCCGCCAACCTGCTCGCCATGCAGCCGGACGAGCGGATCCAGCAGGTCCTCGACATCCGGGACTACGAGGCCGCTCAGTACCTCGTGCTCGCGACGGAGCACGGACTGGTCAAGAAGACCGCGCTGACCGAGTACGACACGAACCGCACCGGCGGCATCATCGCGATCAACCTGCGCGACGGTGACAAGCTCCGGTCGGCGCTGCTCGTGGACGAGACCGACGACCTGCTCCTGGTCTCGCGCCACGGCATGTCCCTCCGGTTCACGGCGACGAACGACACGCTCCGCCCGATGGGTCGCTCGACCTCCGGCGTGAAGGGCATGTCCTTCCGCGACGGCGACTCGCTGCTCGCCGCACGGGTGGTCTCGGACGACGGCTTCGTGTGGGTCATGACCGAGGGCGGCTACGCCAAGCGCACCTCCGTCGACCAGTACCGCATCCAGGGCCGTGGTGGTCTCGGCATCAAGGTGGCCAAGCTGGCCGCCGACCGCGGCGACCTCGTGGGGGCGCTCATCGTGGGTGAGGACGACGAGGTGCTCGTCGTGCTGCAATCGGGCAAGGTGGTAAGGTCTGCCGTGGCCGAGGTCCCCGCCAAGGGCCGAGACACGATGGGAGTCGTCTTCGCGCGCTTCGCGGAGAACGACCGGATCATCGCGGTGGCCCAGAACACAGAGCGGAACCTGGACGACCAGGACGACCCCGAGATCGAGCCTGCGGGCCCGGTGGAGACGGTGAGCCCGGACGAAGCGGCTCCCGACCCCGCCGACACAGTGCCCACGGACACCGTGGCCGGAGAGGACCAGTCAAGCAATGAGTAGTGTCGCCGAGAAGCTCCAGAGGAAGGCGAAGCGTCCCGTCGGCACCCGACAGGTCCGTCTGCGCCTCGTCTACCTCGACTTCTGGTCGGTGGTGAAGCTGAGCTTCCTCATCGCCCTCGCCGGCAGCATCGTGATCGTCGTCGCCACCGCGCTGGTCTGGCTCATCCTCAACCAGACCGGGGTGTTCGAGAAGATCGACATGCTGTTGAAGGACGTCACCGGGCAGAACGGGTACTCGATCATGGACCAGTTCTCACTGGGCCAGGTCCTCGGGTTCTCGATCGTCGTCGGCATCCTCAACGTCGTCGTCGGCACCGTGCTCGGCGCGATCGTGAGCGTCCTGTACAACCTCAGCGTGCGGATCACGGGCGGTCTGCTCGTGGGCTTCACCAACAACTGACACACCCGGCCGGATGAGGCCATCCGCTCGATTTCGTTCCCACGACTTCCTGCGGTAGGCTTTCATCCGGTCTGAGGGGCTATAGCTCAGGCGGTTAGAGCGCTTCGCTGATAACGAAGAGGTCCAAGGTTCAAGTCCTTGTAGCCCCACCACAACTCAACTCCCGCGTCGGAAGTCTCGACGTGGCGGCCGTCTCGGTCGCTCCGGGGCCTTAGCTCAGTTGGTAGAGCGCTGCCTTTGCAAGGCAGATGTCAGGAGTTCGAATCTCCTAGGCTCCACTCGCAACAGCCCCTGGACGGTGACCCGGTCGCCGACCAGGGGCGTTCTGCTGTCCGGGGGCGTGCCGCCCACGTCCCTGTGTGCCTGCGTGGCTGTGTGTCTGCGTGCTCGGCCGGCCGCGAGTGGTCACAACATCCCGCTCATGTCCGCCGAGTGGTCGCGACCGGTCGGCTGGGCGCGCAGCCATCGACGGTCTGTGGCCGGTGGGCGGGACTCGCTCGGTGTGTCGTGACCGGTGGGCGGGCCGGGAGGCTGCGGGCGGAGCTGCCACGCGCCTCCCGTCCGGTGCGTGGCCAGCCGGCGGCGGTGGTGGTGAGGTCGCAGTTCGTGTCGGGTCCGCGGGTCCGGAGGCGACACGGAGTGCGATCTCAGCGCGGTGGTTGGGCGCGAGCCGTCGGCGCGCGGCGCCGGAGGCGACTGGCCCTGACCGGTGGCGGGGTGCGAGCGGGGTGTCGCGACCGGTGGGCGGGCCGGGAGGCTCACGCCGGGGCCGCCACGCGCGTCCCGGCCGGTGCCTGGCCGGCCGGCGGCGGTGGTGAGGTCGCAGTTCGTGTCGGGTCCGCAAGGCCGGAGGCGACACGGAGTGCGACCTCAGCGCGGTGGGTGGGCGCGAGCCGTCGGCGCGCGGCGCCACAGGCGACGGGTCCTGGCCGGTGGCGGGGCCGAGCGGGGTGTCGCGACCGATGGGCGGGCCGGGAGGCTCACGCTGGGGCCGCCACGCGCCTCCCGTCCGTCGCATGGCCGACCCGGCGGCGGCGGTGAGGTCGCAGTTCGTGTCGGGTCCGCGAGGCCGGAGGCGACACGAAGTGCGATCTCACCGCGGTGGGTGGGCGCGAGCCGTCGGCGCGCGGCGCCGCAGGCGACGGGTCCTAGCCGGCCGGCGGACGCGCGCGGGGTGTCGTGACCGGTGGGCGGGCCGGGAGGCTCACGCCGGGGCCGCCACGCGCCTCCCGTCCGTCGCATGGCCGGCCTGGCGGCGGTGAGGTCGCAGTTGGTGTCGGGTCCGGCTGCGCTGAGGCGACACGGAGTGCGATCTCACCGCGGCGGGTGGGCGCGACGGAACGGACCCCCGGGAACGACGACGGGCCCCGGCGCAGTGCCGGGGCCCGTCGTCCGAACCGGAGAGGTCAGGCTGCGGACTTGTCCGCGGAGTCGGAGTCGTCGGCGACCCAGAGGTCGTCGTCGGCTCGGAGCGTCTGGTACGCGGCGTAGGCAGCACCAGCGACGGCAACGACACCGACGATGATCAGTGCGACACCACCGAAGCCGAGGCCCTTCTTCTGCTGCGACGGGACGTACTTCGCAGCGGCCTTCTTCGCGGCCTTGCTCTTCTTCTGAGCGTTCTTCACGAGCTTCTTGACGCGGGGGTCCTTCGCGAGGTCGCCCACGCTCATGACCGAACCCGCGGTCGAGACCAGGCCGGGGATGACCTCGGTCTGGAAACGGTGCGAAGCGGTCTGTGCAGCCGAGCTGGCAGCGTGGACACCCGTGGCGACAGCCGGGCGGATGCCGTTGTCGATCGCGTTCTGCACGCGGGGTGCGATGTCCTTGCGTGCTGCGTCGGCGGCGTGCGAGCGGGCCTCGGCGAGGATCTCGTTCGCGTGCTCGAGCACCTTGCGCTGCTCACCGAGGAGCGAGGCGGTCTTGCCCTTGAGCTTCTTGATCTGCTTCCGGCGCTTGCGCGGCAGTTCGATCGTCGTCATCTGGTACCTCCATCGGAACGGCGTGCCCCCATCCTGCCACCGCAGCGCCTGACAGGTCACGGAGTCGTACCTGTGGGTACCGTCTGTACGCAGGGGACGCATGCGAGAATCGGAACATGTCTCTGCACACCGCTGTCGCAACGATCCACACGAACAAGGGCGACATCCGCGTCAACCTGTTCGGCAACCACGCACCGAAGACCGTCAAGAACTTCGTCGACCTGGCCACCGGCCAGCAGGAGTGGACCCACCCGGGCACCGGCAAGGTCTCCACCGACAAGCTCTACGACGGCGTGGTCTTCCACCGCATCATCAAGGACTTCATGATCCAGGGCGGCGACCCGCTCGGCCAGGGCATCGGCGGCCCGGGCTACCGGTTCGACGACGAGATCTCCCCGGAGCTCACCTTCCAGAACCCGTACATCTTCGCGATGGCCAACGCCGGCCTGCAGGGTGGCCGCGGCACGAACGGCTCGCAGTTCTTCATCACGACGGTGGCGACCCCCTGGCTCCAGGGCAAGCACACCATCTTCGGTGAGGTCGCCGACGACGAGTCCCGCGCCGTGGTCGACGCGATCGAGGGCGTGCCAACCGACGGCCGTGACAAGCCCGTCGAGGACGTCGTCATCAACAGCATCGACGTCGAGTCCGTCTGACCTTGACCGACCAGGCGTACAACCCGGCGAACTACTGCTACCGGCACCCGGACCGGCAGAGCTTCATCCTCTGCCAGCGGTGCGGACGGACGATCTGCACCGAGTGCCAGACGCCGGCGGCCGTCGGGGTGCACTGCCCTGAGTGCGTCCGCGAGCAGCGGGCGCAGTTCACGGCGAACCGTCGTGCGACCGGACCCAGCGGGTTCACGGTCGCACGGCGGCGCTTCGCCATGCTCGACCAGAAGGCCACGGTCGTCATCGTCGCGGTCTCGGTCGTGATCTGGCTGCTCGACCAGGTGTCCGGGCGCTTCTTCACGCAGCTGCTCGGGTACAACGCGTACTACCTGCCGACGCAGCCCTGGCGGATGGTGACGTCACTGTTCGTCCACTCCGGGCTCTTCCACATCCTGTTCAACATGTGGGCGGTGTTCATCTTCGGACGGATGCTCGAGAACATGCTCGGGACGTGGCGGTTCCTCGCGCTGTACTTCCTGTCGGGCCTCGGCGGCTCGATGGCCGTCACCCTGCTGGCCCCGACGACCTCGGTGGTCGGAGCCTCCGGGGCGATCTTCGGCCTGTTCGCGGCGTTCTTCGTCCTGCAGCGCAGCCTCGGCTCGAACGCGGTCTCGCTGCTCGTGATCATGGGGCTCAACCTCGTGATCGGGTTCCTCCCCGGGACGAACATCTCGTGGCAGGCCCACGTCGGTGGCATCGCGGTGGGCTTCCTGACCGGGTACGTGTTCTCGAAGACCCGCAACGTCCGGCAGCGAGGGCTCCAGATCGCCCTGCTCATCGGAGAAGCGGTGCTCATCATCGCGCTGACGGTCGTCGGCTACGTCTTGGCGCTCGCCTGACGACCTGACCGAGCCGCGCACCGCGAACGCCCGGCGCACCGCGAACGCCCGGCGCACCGCGAACGCTCGGCGCACCGCGAACGCTCGGCGCACTGCGAACGCCCCGTCACTGCTGTGGCGGGGCGTTTTCGTACCTGTGGACAACTCGGTGAGTTACACGGGTGTGATTATCCCCATTGTGGAAACACCTGTGGACAACTCCGGGGTCTGGGTGTGGAACCCGATGTGGAGAACGCCGACTTCTGTGGAGAACCACGATCTGAGCGGCTCCGACGGCCGTTCCCTGTGGAGAACGAGAACGCCCGCCGCACCGAGGGGAGCAGCGGGCGTCGTCAGGAGATCGGGGTCGGGTTCAGCGCCACCGTGTGGTCATCAGGAAGCCGACGAACATGATGCCGAAGCCGACGAGGATGTTCCACGAGTTCAGCGACGGGACGGGCAGCGTGCCCTGGGAGATGTAGAAGACGATCACCCAGGCGAGCCCGATCAGCATGAATCCGAACATGACCGGCTTGAACCACACGGGGTTGGGCTGATCGCCCGCCGTGTCGACCGAGTCGGCTCGGGTGGTCGTCCGGGCGGGCTTGGTGCGGTCCTTGTCCTTGGCCATGGCCGGTATCCTACCGTGAACATGTGTGCGCAGGGGCTGCACAGAGCCTCTGCACGACCCTCACGAGTACGGTGAACCGACCATGACCAGGATCCTCGTCGTCGACAACTACGACAGCTTCGTCTACACGCTCAACGGCTACGTGCAGCAGCTCGGCGCGCAGACCGACGTCGTCCGGAACGACGCCTTCCCCGAGTCCGAGATCGCCGACCGGCTCGCCGAGTACGACGGCGTGCTGCTCTCGCCCGGACCGGGTACCCCCGGGGACGCCGGCGTCTCGATCGCCACGGTGCACGCGGCCATCGACGCCGACAAGCCCCTGCTCGGCGTCTGCCTGGGGCACCAGGCCATCGCCGAGGCGCTGGGCGCAACCGTGACGCACGCCGAGGAGCTCATGCACGGCAAGACCTCGCAGGTCGACCACGACGACAGCACGCTGTTCGCCGGGGTCCCGCACCCGTTCACCGCGACGCGGTACCACTCGCTCGCGATCGTGGACGGCACCGTGCCCGACGAACTCACCGTGACGGCCAGGACCGGCGGCGGCGTGATCATGGGCGTGCAGCACCAGGACGCCCGCGTCTACGGCGTGCAGTTCCACCCGGAGTCCGTCCTCACCGAGGGCGGGTACCGGATGGTCGGCAACTGGCTCGAGACCACCGGGCTGACCGGTGCGGCCGACCGCGCCGCGGGCCTCGGCCCGCTGATCGCGTCCCGACAGGCCTGAAGCACCTCGGCAGCCCGGCACGGCGCCGGTCTGCCGTGGACCTGTGGACCACCGGACTGGAGGCCCGTCACGGCGCCGCCACGAGCCTCCAGTCCGGTGGTGGTCTGGACCCGCAGCGCTGACGGGACGGCTCAGTTGCCGCCGTCACCGCCGTCGTCGCCGCCGCCGTCCTGACCGGGCTGGCCGCCCGTGTCACCCGTCGGTGCCGAGGGCGCCGCGGGACGGTCAGGAGCGGCGCAGTAGGTGAGCGTCACGGTGCTGCCCTGGGCGATGTCGCCGGCCGGCGCGCTCTGCTGCGTGACGGTGCTGCCGGTGCAGGAGCTGGTCGGCTGCGGCTGCACGGTGAGGCCCAGCCCGGCGAGGGTGGCGTTGGCCGTCTCGAATGGCTGCTGCTGCACGTTCGGCAGCTGCACGAGACCGTTCGACACCCGGAGGTTCACGACCGTGCCCTTGGCGTGGGCGGAGCCGGAGGCCGGGTCAGAGCCCAGGACCGTCCCCTCGGGGACGGTCGTCGAGTAGTCGGAGGTGATCGAGCCGATCTCGAAGCCGGCGGTCTTCAGGGACTGTTCGGCGTCGGCCTGGGCCTGGTTCGCCACGTCGGGGATCGCGACCTGCTCGGGTCCGAGGGAGACCACGACCCGGATGTCCTGCTGCCGTGCCACTGCCGTGCCGGAGCCGGGCTCGGTGCGGATCACCGAACCACGGGACACGTCGTCGGAGTTCTCCTCCACGCGCATCGGCTTCAGGTCGCGTCGTTCGAGGGCGCTCGACGCGGAGTTCCAGGTGGCGCCGACCACGTTCGGGACGCTCACCGACGACGAGATCGGGGCCTGGCCGGGCTGCAGGTTGGCCACCCAGAACCCGACACCGGTGATGACCGCGATCGTCAGCAGGATGCCGACCCAGATCCACGCGACCGGCGGGCGGTTCTGCGTGCGCTGGGGGCGGTGCTCCTGGGTGTCGTCGAGCTCGCGGAAGGCGACCTCGGAGTTCGTGGTGGTGCGCGGGTTGACCCCGAAGAGCATCGTCGAGGCGTCGTTCGCCCGCTGCTGCTGGAGCTTCTTCGTCGACGCGGGGACCTGACCCGCTGCTGCCTGCTCGAGGTCGCGGCGGAACTCCGCGGCGTTCTGGAAGCGCCGCGTGCGGTCCTTCACCAGGGCGTGCAGGGTCACGGCGTCGATGGCCGGGGAGACCACGGGCGTGATCGTCGACGGGGGGACGGGCTGCTCGCTGACGTGCTGGTAGGCGACGGCGACGGGCGAGTCCCCGAGGAACGGCGGGCGCCCCGTGAGCAGCTCGAACAGGACGACACCGGTGGAGTAGAGGTCGGTGCGGGCGTCGACGGTCTCCCCGCGTGCCTGCTCCGGCGAGAAGTACGACGCGGTGCCGAGGATGGAGGTGGTCTGCGCGACCGTGGCGGAGGTGTCGGTGATGGCTCGGGCGATGCCGAAGTCCATGACCTTGACCTGGCCGGTGGTGGTGACCATGACGTTGGCGGGCTTGATGTCGCGGTGGACGACGCCGGCGCGGTGCGAGTACTCGAGCGCGGTGAGGATGCCGCTGGTGATGCGGACGGCTTCGGCCTGGTCGACGGGGCCCTCGGCGATGATCTCGCTGAGTGGACGGCCCTCGACGTGCTCCATCACGATGAACGGCACCTGGACCTCGGCGCCGGAGTTCTCGGTGATGGTCTCCTCGCCGGCGTCGTACACGCGGACGATCGTCGGGTGCGCCATGCGCGCCGCTGCCTGGGCTTCCTGACGGAACCGGGTGCGGAAGGCCGGGTCGTTCGCCAGGCTCGGCTTGAGGAGCTTGACGGCCACGCGACGGCCGAGCCGCGTGTCCTGACCGACGTGCACCGTGGCCATGCCGCCACGGCCGATCACGTCGCCGATCTCGTAGCGGTTGGCGAGGAGGGTGATCCCCGCGGTCACACCTTCAGGCACGTACTCCTCCGAATGTCCGTCCGCGCAAGTGTACGACAGGGGTCCCTGACGAGACGCTGGCCGCGGGGCCGTCCAGACAACCGTTACCGGAACGGTGTGGACGACCCCGCGGGTGGCCTCAGTTGTTGTCCTGCGGGCCTTCCGGAGCGCCGGTCGACGGTGCCGTCGGCGACGGGGTCTCCGTCTGGACGGGTGCCTCCCACGTGGCGGTCGCGGGGTCCGAGTTCTCGGACGCCGTGAGGTTGCCGCAGGTCACGTTGTAGACGAACGAGACGGTCTGCCCCGCAGCGTCGGCCTGCACGTCGACGGCCTTGGACGAGGTCGTGCCGGACGTCGCCCCGGAGCTGTCCTTGCCGCCGGTGACGCTCCACGAGTACGCCTTGACCGTGTACCCGGTCGGGCAGGTGGCGTCGGTCCAGGTGAAGGTGACAGCGCCGTCGTCCGACACCGGGCCGGCGCTCGGCGTGTTCGGCTTGTTCACCGTCGGCGGCGCGGTGTAGCTGCGCAGGGTGATGAGCGTGCCGTCAGCGACGCTCCCCGTCGGGGTGATCGACTGCACGGTGTTGGCCTGGTCGGCACTGGGCGCGGCGTCGCCGTCCTCGACGGTGACCTCGAAGCCGAGGTTGCGCAACGCGGCCTGGGCCTCGGTGGTGCTGCGTCCGACGTAGTCGCTCTGGTTGACGAACAACCGCTCCTGCGTCGGGGAGGCCGACGGGGTCGGGCTCGGCTTCGGCGGAGCACTGCTCGAGGACGCGACCGGCTTGGGCTCGTCCTGGTTCGCGAAGGCGAAGGCGGCGATGACGCCACCCACGACCAGCAGCACGGCGACGGCCACGACCCACCAGATCCACGCGCGGCTCTTCTTGGGGTCCTCGTCCTCGTCCGTGACCGGCGAGCTCGGTGTGCGCGGGCCGCCACCGACGGTGCTGCCGGCCTGGGTGCCGATCAGTGCCGTCGCCGCGTCGTTGCCCTGGGGCGGGTTGAACGCGACCGTGCCTGCGCCCCCGAGGGCGGGGACCGCGACGGTGGCCGCGGCGACGTCACCGCGACGGAGCGCCTGGGCCGCACGGGCCAGGTTGGCGGCCGTCGCCGGACGGTCGGCCGGCTTCTTCGCGATGCAGGAGATGACGAGTGCGGCGACCGGCTCGGGCACGTCCCCGGGGAGTGCCGGCGGCTGCTCGTTGATGTGTGCCATCGCGATCGCGACCTGCGACTCGCCCGTGAAGGGACGACGACCCGCCAGGCACTCGTACGCCACGATGCCGAGCGAGTAGATGTCGGTCGACGGCGACGCCGGGTGTCCGCTCGCCTGTTCCGGCGAGAGGTACTGGACCGTGCCCATGACCTGGCCGGTCGCGGTGAGCGGGACCTGGTCGGCGATGCGGGCGATGCCGAAGTCGGTGATCTTGACGCGGCCGTCCGGCGTGATCAGCAGGTTGCCCGGCTTGATGTCGCGGTGGACGAGGCCGACCGCGTGTGCGGCCTGCAGGGCGTTGGCGGTCTGCGCGACGATGTCGAGGACCTTGTCGACGGGCAGGGTGTGCTCGCGCTCGATCATCGTCGACAGGGCCTCGCCCGGGACGAGCTCCATCACGAGGTAGGCGCTGCCGTCCTCCTCGCCGTAGTCGAAGACGTTGGCGATGCCCTCGTGGTTGACGAGTGCGGCGTGCCGGGCCTCGGCACGGAACCGCTCGAGGAACCCGGGGTCGCCGAGGTACTCGTCCTTGAGGATCTTGAGGGCGACGGTCCGTCCGATGACGAGGTCGGTCGCCTGCCAGACCTCGCCCATGCCGCCGATGGCGACCCGGGACGAGAGTTGGTACCGCCCACCGAAGGTGAGTCCGCTGGTGGGTCTCATTTGTTCAGCACCGCCTCCATGACGTTCTTCGCGATCGGGGCCGCGACCGTGTTGCCGACGCCGGACTGTCCGAGCCCGCCGCCGTTCCCGACGACGACCGCCACGGCGACCTCCGGGTCCTTCGCGGGCGCGAACCCGGTGAACCACAGCGTGTAGGGGTCACCCGTTTCGCCCTCGGCCGTTCCGGTCTTGCCGGCGACGTCGACCCCGTCGATCTTCGCATTGGTTCCGGTCCCGGCCTTCACGACGCTCTGCATCGCCTCGGTCAGGTCGGACGCTTCCGAGTTGGACAGCGGGCTGCTGTACTGCTTCGGCGAGAACGACTGCACGGTCTTCAGGTCGCTCGTCGTGATCGAGTCGACCAGCGACGGCTGCATGACCGAGCCGCCGTTCGCGATGCCGGCCGAGACCATCGCCATCTGCAGCGGCGAGACGCGGACGCTGGCCTGGCCGAACGAGCTCAGCATGAGCTGGGCGGTCGAGTCGACATCGGGGTACTGGCTCGCGGTGGCACGCATCGGGACGTCGATCGCGTCGCCGAAGCCGTACTTGTCCGCCATCGCCTTGATCGTGTCGTAGCCGAGCTTCTGTCCGAGCTCCGCGAACGGGATGTTGCACGAGTTCTGGATCGCCACGCGGAGCTTCACGGTGTCGCCGCCGCCACACGAGCCACCCTCGGCGTTGTTGATGTAGCTGCTCGTGCCGGGCAGCTGCAGCCGTGACGGGTTCGGGAACTCGGAGTCGAGGTCGTACTTGCCGCCCTGGAGCGCCGCCGACGCGACGATGAGCTTGAAGACCGATCCGGGCGTGTACAGGTCGCCGCCGATCGCGCGGTTCTGCAGCGGCGTCGGGGTCTGCGCCAGGAGGGCGTCGTACTGCGCCTTCACGTTCTTCGTGTCGTGGGACGTCAGCGAGTTCGGGTCGTACTCGGGCTTGGACACCATCGCGAGGATCTTGCCGGTCTTCGGCTGGATCGCGACCACGGCACCGCTGTTCGCGCCGAGGGAGTCGTAGGCCGCGCGCTGTACGTCGGGGTCGATGGTCAGGTTGACGTTGTCGCCCTGGACGTCCTGCCCGGTGAGGATCGAGTTGAGGTTCTGGAAGAACGAGTCGTCCGAGTTGCCGGAGAGGACGGCGTTCTCCGCGCCCTCGATGCCGGTGTTGCCCTGGCCGATCGTGAAGTACCCCGTCACGGCGGAGTACAGCGCACCGTTCGAGTACTTGCGCTGGTACCGGTACTGGTCGTCCACGGCCGTCGACTCGGCGATCGGCGTGCCGTTGACGAGGATGGCGCCGCGCTTGGTCGAGTAGCTGTCGAGGATCGTGCGGGAGTTCCGCGAGTCGGCTCGGAGCGAGTCGGCCGCGAAGAACTGGATCGAGGTCGTCGACACGAAGAGCGCGACGAACATGAGGACGACGATCGTCGAGACGCCGCGGAGCTGCCGGTTCATCGACGCGCCTTCCTGCTGCGCCCGCGAGCGGACCCACCGAGCGCGTCACCGCGATCGGAGAGGACGCGCTGTTCCGCGGGGATGGAGTCGGTCAGGCGCAGCAGCATCGCCGCGATGATCCAGTTGGCCACCAGGGACGAGCCACCGGCGGCCATGAAGGGCGTGGTCAGGCCGGTCACCGGGATGATCCGGGTGATGCCGCCGACGACGACGAAGACCTGCAGGGCGATGGTGAACCCGAACCCGATGCCGAGGAGCTTGCCGAAGTCGTCCTGCGCCATGAAGCCGACGCGGATGCCACGGGAGGCGAGCACGATGAACAGGGCGAGGATCGCGAAGACGCCGATCAGCCCGAGCTCCTCGCCGAGCGACGCGATGATGTAGTCCGCGTTGGCGACGGGCGTGATGTAGGGGCGTCCCTGGCCGAGTCCGGTCCCGGTGATGCCGCCGTTCGCGAAGCCGAACAGGCCCTGGACCAGCTGGTAGCTCGCCTGCGTCTGAGCGTTGTAGATCGTCGGGTCGAACGGGTTCAGCCACTGCTCGAAGCGGCCGTGGACGTACTCGAGGGCGTTCGCCGCGACGAGGGCGCCGCCGATGAACAGCGCGAGCCCGATGACGACCCAGCTGAGCCGTGCGGTGGCGACGTAGATCATCACGAGGAACAGGCCGAAGTAGAGCAGGGCGGTGCCGAGGTCGCGCTGGAACACGAGGACGCCCATCGCGACGCCCCACACGATGAGGATCGGGCCGAGGTCACGGGCACGGGGGAACGTCATGCCGAGGAACTTCTTGCCGACGATCGACAGGCTGTCCCGCGCGGTGACCAGGTACCCGGCGAAGAACAGCGCCATCGTGATCTTCGCCAGCTCGCCCGGCTGGAACGTGAACGGCCCGAGGTGGATCCAGACGCGGGCCCCGCCGCGTGCGTAGCCGAGCCCGGGCAGGATCGGCATGAGCAGCAGCGCGACCGTCAGGAACATGAAGATGTAGCGGTACCGCTGCAGGAACCGGTGGTTCCTGACCAGGATCAGGGTGACGATCGCGAGCACCATCGCGAGGAGCGTCCACACGATCTGCTTGACGCCGATCGCCGCCCACCCGAGGTCGCCGTTGTGGATGTCGATCCGGTAGATCTCCGCGATCCCGATGCCGTTGAGCACCAGGGCCACCGGCAGGATGAACGGGTCGGCGTTCTTCGCGACGATCCGCAGCACGACGTGCATGACGAGCGCCAGGCCGAGGATCGACCCACCGATCCAGAGCACCGAGGTGTCGAAGAGCCGGCCCTTGGTGCCGAGCTCCACGAGCACCATCGCCCCGGCGCAGATGCCGCAGGCGATGACGAGCAGCACGAGCTCGAGGTTGCGGGCGCGGGCGGGCTCACGGAGCTTGATCGTGATCGCCTGCGTGAAGGACTGCTGCGCGGTGGCGGTCATCGGCCACCTCGCGTGGCACTCGGGGACGGCGAGGGCGCAGGCGAGCGCGTCGAGGTCGGGCTCGGGGACGGCGAGCCGCCGGAACCCCCCGTGCCGGACTGGTCCTGACCGGTCCGCGCAGCGGTGCGGAGGCGGTCCACGATGTCCCTGGCGTCGGTCAGCGACTGCGCGTTGATCGTCGAGCGGACGTTCTCGCGGGTGTACTCGGGCAGGTCGGAGACCTCGATGCCGGAGTCCTCGTACACGTCGGAGAGCGCCAGCGGACCGATCTGCTGCTGCACGCCCTTGTAGATCGCGACCTGGCCGCGGTCCGAGCCGACGTAGTAGTGGTCCTGCACGATGCGCCAGCCGAGGAAGACGGCCCCGACGAGGGCAGCGACGGCGAGCACGAGCGCGATGGTCCAGGTGATCCGTCGACGCACGCGGCGGCGGCGGTCCTCGGCGATGAGCTCCGCGAAGTACTGGTCGCTCTCGGGCTCGAAGTGCGAGTCCTCCGGAGCCGTGGTGACCTTGAGCGGGTGCAGCAGGATCGTGGGGAGGCGGATCGGCTTGCGGCCGGTCGAGGCCTCGAAGGTGAGGGGTGCCGCTGCCGACCCGACGGTGGTGGCCGCGTCGTCGTCGTCCTCGGTCGGGACCGTGTCGGTGACGTCCATCACGACGACGGTCACGTTGTCGGGCGCGCCGTGGTCGAGCGTCTCCTTGACGAGCCGCTGCGTGACCTGGTTGGCGTCCATGTTCGACGCCAGCGCGTGCCGGATGCGCTCCTCGGCGAGGTACGAGGACAGGCCGTCCGAGCAGAGCAACCACCGGTCGCCGGGGCGGATGTCCATGATCGCGGTGTCGACCTCGGGTGCCGCGTCGACGTCGCCGAGCACGCGCATCAACACCGAGCGGCGCGGGTGCACTGCCGCTTCTTCGGGGGTGATGCGCCCGCTGTCGACGAGCCGCTGCACGAAGGTGTGGTCCGACGTGATCTGCTGCAGTTCGCCGTCGCGGTGGCGGTAGATCCGGGAGTCGCCGATGTGGGCGATCGCGAGCTGGTCGCCCACGCGGATCATCGCGCTCACCGTCGTGCCCATGCCGGTGAGCTCCTGGTGCTCGAACACGGTCTCGGTGATGAGCTGGTTCGCGGCGATCAGCGCGGACTGCAGGGCGAACTCGGCGTCGTGCGCCGAGGGGAACTCACGGTCGACCTCGCGGATGCGACGGATGGCGATGGCCGAGGCGACGTCGCCTCCGGCGTGACCACCCATGCCGTCGGCGACGGCGAACAGGTGCGCTCCCGCGTAGCCGGAGTCCTGGTTGTTGGCGCGGATGCGCCCGACGTGGGACACAGCGGCGCTCAGCGTGCGAGCGGTCATCCCGGGTTACCGCCGCAGCTCGAACGTGGTCGTCCCGATGGTGATCGGCGTGCGTTCGGCGACGGTGACCGGTGAGGTCACCTTCTGGCCGTTGACGAAGGTGCCGTTCGTGGACTCGAGGTCGATGACGACCCATCCGGACGACTGCAGTTCGAGTCGTGCGTGGTTGGTGGAGGTGTAGTCGTCACGGATGACGACGTTGCTCTCGCTGGAGCGGCCGACCGTGATCGGGCCGCGGCCGAGCGGCATCTCCATGCCCTCGCGGGCGCCCTCGGTGATGACCAGCCGGGTGGCGACGTCCGTGGCGGCCGGTCCGGGGCCTGCTGCGCGGTTCTGGTCGATCAGCTCCGTGAACGACCCGGCCCCGCCACCCGCAGCGGCGGCGTTGGCCGGGATGGTGGGTGTCGTCGGGCCGGAGGGTGCGCCCTTCGGGTCCGTGGGGATGGTCCGGACGCGCTGGCCGAAGAGGTCGCTTCGCAGGGCGAACACGATGACGAAGACGAACAGCCAGAGCACCGCGAGGAACGCGAAACGCAGGACGAGCAGGGTCAGTCCAGTGGTCATCGCGCACCTCCGTTCTCAGGGATCACCCGGAACACCATACGGGTACGACCGATCTCGATGGTGGAGTCCGGCTCCACGATCGCCTGCTGGAAGCGTTCGCCGTTCAGCTTCGAGCCGTTCGTGGAGCCGAGGTCGTTGGCCTGGGCGTGCTTGCCGTCCCACACGACCTCGACGTGTTTCCGGCTGGTCCCGGTGTCCGCCACGGTGATGTCGGCGTCCGTGCCGCGGCCGATCACGGTGCGTCCGCGCTGCAGCTTGTGCCGCTGCGAGCCGATGTCGAGGACGGCGACCCAGGCGACGTCCCGCTGCACGGTCGTGGCGTCGATCTGCAGGATCCCGGTGGACAGGGTGCCGTCCTGCTGGAGCCGGATGGTGACGGGGCCGGAGAACGAGTAGTTCTGCGCCACCGCGTGCTGCTGCACCATCTGCGTGAGCTCGTCGACGAGGGGACGGCCCACGTCGTTCATGCGCGTGAAGTCCGGCGGCGCGAGGCGCACGCTGAACTCGTTCGGCACCAGGATGCGGTCACGCGAGACCACTGCGGCCTTGGTGTCGAGTTCGCGTCGGAGCGCGCTGGAGATCTCCACCGGCTGCACGCCGGAGCGGAACGTCTTCGCGAACGCACCGTTGACGGCGCGTTCCAGTCCCCGCTCGAAGCTGTCCAGCAGTCCCATGGGCTCCCACGTTCTCGGTCGATGACCTCTGCATGGTAGTCGGCGTCAGCTGGGGCAGTCTGTGCGTGGTAGTGTTCCATGGCTGGCGCGAGTGGCGGAATTGGTAGACGCGCACGGTTCAGGTCCGTGTGCTGGAAACGGCGTGGGGGTTCAAGTCCCCCCTCGCGCACCAGGCAAGACGAAGGCCCCGATCGAGAGATCGGGGCCTTCGTCGTTCCGGGGGCGTCGTCCCTGGGGCGTCCTTCCACAGGGACCTCTCTCCGGCGGTTCCTCCACAGGAGCCCCGTTCCCGGGCGCCACGCCGACCCCCTCGGCCTACGGTGGCCGCATGAGCCCTCAGCGCGTGGTCGTCATCGGCGGCACCGGACACATCGGCACCTTCCTGATCCCGCGGCTGGTCCGCGCCGGACACCAGGTGGTGAACATCAGTCGTGGGTCACGGTCGGCCTACGTCGACGCCCCGGAGTGGGAGCAGGTCGAACAGGTCGTCGCCGACCGCGAGCAGGAGGACCGCGACGGGACCTTCGGCGAGCGGGTCGTCGGACTGCGTCCCGACGTGGTGGTCGACCTGGTCTGCTTCACGCTCGAGTCCGCCGTCGCGCTGGTCGAGCGGCTGCGCGGCACCGGGGTGCACCTGGTCCACTGCGGCTCGATCTGGCGTGCGGGGCCGAGCTCGGTGCTGCCGATCACGGAGGAGAACGGCACGGCGCCCGTCGGCGAGTACGGCGTCGAGAAGGATCGCATCGCCCGGATGCTCAAGCAGGAAACTGCCGATGGTGGTGTCGTGACGACGTCGCTCCACCCCGGTCACATCAGCGGCCCCGGCTGGATGCCGATCGGTCCGGTCGGCAACCTCGACCCCGGCGTGCTGCGCACACTGTCTGCCGGGGAGTCGCTCGCGATCCCCGGGATCGGCGCGGAGACGATGGCGCACGTGCACGCCGACGACGTCGCCCAGGCCTTCCAGCTCGCGGTCGAGCACCGGGACGCCGCCGCCGGCGAGGACTTCACGGTGGTCGCACCGGACGCGCTCAACGTCCGTGGGTACGCGTCGCTCGCCGCGTCGTGGTTCGGCCAGGAGGCCCGGCTGGAGTCCGTCCCGTTCGACCGGTTCCGTGAGACCACCGACCAGGACGCCGCGCAGGCCAGCTGGGACCACCTGTCCCGCAGTCAGGTCTTCAGCATCGACAAGGCACGTCGCCTGCTCGGCTACGAGCCGCAGCACACCGCGGGGCAGACGGTCGAGGAGGCTGTCCGCTGGCTCGTCGAGCACGGCGAGCTCGACGTCGCCGCGCCGCTCACGTCCGCCTGACTCGCGCACTGCCGGACGGGAGGCGCGTGGCGGGGGTGCTCCGAGCCTCCCGTCCGGCTCCTGGTCGCGTTCGGGACCGCGGGCGGTCCGCCGGGAGGGCCACGAACGCGGCCCAGACGTCGGCGCGCGTCGCGAACAGGCCGAGGTCCCGGCCGAGCAGGCGACCGGCGTGTTCGATGCGGGCACGGACGGTGTGTCGGTGGACGCCGAGGACACTGGCAGTGCGGTCGTACTCGCAGTCCTGCTCGAGCCAGGTGCGGACCGTGCGGGTGAGGTCGGTGCCGGCGTCGGCGTCGTGGTCGACCAGGGGTGCGAGGAACGCGCGGGCGACCGGCCCGGCCTCGGTGTGGGCGAGGTGGGCGAGGACGCCCTCGCGTGCGAGGTCGCCGAACTCGACGATGCCGGCGCGGCCTTCGCGGCTGCGGCCGAGTGCACGGACCGCCTGGGCCCTGGCCCGCGCGAAGTCGGCGTAGGAGGCACTGTCCGACAGGCCCGCGTGCAGGTCGTGGTGGTCGACGAGTCGGTCGACGGAGCCGGTGTCGTCGGCGCTGACACAGAGGAACAGGGCGTCGTCGACCGCGAAGAAGAGGTGTCCCGGACGGTCCTGCACCCACAGCTCCAGCAGGTCGACGACCCGGTCGACCCGCTCGGCGGCGACGTCGAACGCTGCGACGCGGACGGGTTCGGTCGGCAGGGGCCCCCAGAGCTGCCGAGAGGTGGTCTCGACCACCCCGGGATCGCCGGAGGAGAGCATCGTCAGGAGCCCGGTGCGGAGCAGTCCGCGTGCCCTGGCGAGTTCGCGGTTCTGCTGCAGGGCGAGTCCGGCCAGCGCGATGACGGCGGTCACGACCTCACGCCCGGGCTGGTCGAGGCCGCTCGTCGCGATGGCGAGCACGCCGCTCAGGTCGCCGCCCGACCCGAGCGTCTGCAGGGTGAACCGCCCGGTGGCGGTGCGCACCGGGAGGCTCGCGCGGTGTCCGCCACGCAGCAGGCGCGTGCTCTCCGCCTGCAGCTGCTGCTGTTCGGCCGCGGTGACGCCCCCGGTGGGGAAGGAGCGGTCGAGCCGGCCCGACACGTCGAGCAGGCCGACCCAGCAGTCGAGCTGGCGGGAGAGCTCGGCGATCGTGGCACCGAGGCCGTCCGGGCGCATCGCAGCGAGCGAGACGGCGCGCTGCGCGGCGACGGCCCAGTCGCGCCTGGCGTTCGCATCGCGGGCGACGGCGTCGGCGTTGGCCTGCGCGACCTGGATGAAGGAGGTCTCGTACGGCACCTCGAACAGCGGCAGACCCCGGGTCCGGCAGGCCGCGACGAGGGCGTCGGGGGTGCCGGCGCGGACGACCTCGGTGCCGAAGCCGAGGGCGACGACGCCGCGGGTCCGGAGGCGTTCGACGTAGGCGTCCGCCAGGTGGGACGGGACCTCGGGGTCGGCGCCGAACTGGGTGCCGGTGGTCAGGAGTGCCTGCCCCGCCTGCAGGAACGGTGTGGGGTCGGGCAGGTCCGAGCTGTGCAGCCACGAGACGGGGGTGTCGAGGGCGGAGCGGTCGTCCTCCGGCGTGAGGAGCCGCAGCCGGAGGTCGCGCCGGTCGAGCAGGGAACGCAGCGTCGCGGGCATGGCGACACTGTATCCGCGGTGTCGAACGGCGGGCCCCGCGTTCGACACTGCGGACAGCGATGCTGCTCCGGCTCGGCTCCTAGCATCGGCCCATGTCCTCCGTCACCGCTCCCCGGACGGCCACCGGAGGCCCCGGCCTGCCGCAGGAGCGCCGCCTGGTCACCGCCGTCCCCGGTCCGCGCTCCCAGGAGCTCCTCGCCCGCAAGACCGCCGCCGTGCCGAGGGGTGTCGGTGTCGCCGTGCCGATCGCCGTCGTCGCAGCCGGCGGCGGGGTGGTCGTCGACGCCGACGGCAACTCGCTCATCGACCTCGGCTCGGGCATCGCCGTCACGTCGGTCGGCAACGCGGACCCGGCCGTCGTGGCCGCCGTCGCCGCGCAGGCCCAGGCCTTCACGCACACGTGCTTCACCATCGCCGCCTACGAGGGCTACGTCGAGGTCGCCGAAGCGCTCAACCGCCTGACCCCGGGCGACCACGAGAAGCGGACCGCACTGTTCACGTCGGGCGCCGAGGCCGTGGAGAACGCCGTGAAGATCGCCAGGCGCCACACGGGTCGGCAGGCCGTCGTGGTGTTCGACCACGCGTACCACGGCCGGACGAACCTCACCCTGGCGCTGACGGCGAAGAACCAGCCGTACAAGAGCGGCTTCGGGCCCTTCGCCCCCGAGGTCTACCGCGTCCCCATGTCGTACCCGTTCCACGACGGGCTCACCGGCGCCGAGGCAGCCGCACGGGCGATCAGCCAGATCGAGAAGCAGGTCGGCGCGGAGGACACCGCGGCCCTGCTCATCGAGCCGATCCAGGGCGAGGGCGGGTTCGTGGTGCCCGCCGAGGGGTTCCTGCCGGCGCTCGCCGCCTGGGCCCGCGAGCACGACGTCGTCTTCATCGCCGACGAGGTGCAGACCGGTTTCGCCCGCACCGGCGCCATGTTCGCCAGCGAGCACGAGGGCGTCGTGCCCGACGTCGTCACGACCGCGAAGGGCATCGCCGGCGGTCTGCCCCTGTCCGCGGTGACTGGTCGCGCCGACGTCATGGACTCCCCGCAGGTCGGTGGCATCGGCGGGACGTACGGCGGCAACCCGGTCGCGTGCGCCGCTGCCCTGGCCGCCATCGACGCGTTCGAACACGGCGGGCTCATCGAGCGTGCGCGGGCGATCGAGACGATCGTGCTCGGGGCGCTGCGGACCGCGCAGGCGCAGGACCCGCGCATCGGAGACGTCCGGGGCCGCGGTGCGATGCTCGCGATGGAGCTCGTCGACCCCGCGACCGGGGAGCCGGACTCCGCGCTGACCGGGCGGGTCGTCACGTACGCCGCCGAACACGGGGTGATCGCGCTGACCGCCGGCACGTACGGCAACGTCGTCCGCTTCCTGCCCCCGCTCTCGATCGACGACGCCCTGCTCACCGAGGGCCTCGGCGTCGTGCTCGAGGGGCTCGCCGCCGTGTGACGACCACCGACCCGCCGCGTGACGACCACCGACCCGCCGCGTGCCCACCACCGACACCGAGTACGGTCACGACACGGCACACCACCACGAGCCAGGGAGACGCACGATGATCCAGAGAGACGTCGTCATCATCGGCGCCGGCGTGACCGGACTGATCGCCGCGACACGACTCCGGGCCGCCGGCCGCACCGTCGCAGTGCTCGAGGCCCGCGACCGCGTCGGTGGCCGCACCTGGACGGACGACGTCGACGGCGTCGCCCTGGAGATCGGCGGGCAGTGGGTCTCGCCCGACCAGACCGCCCTGCTCGAGGTCCTCGACGAGCTCGGCCTGCAGACCCACGACCGCTACCGCGAGGGCTCGAGCGTCTACGTCGACGCCGCCGGCACCCGCACCGAGTACACCGGCGACATCTTCCCGCTGCCCACCGCGACCGCGGACGAGATCGAGCGGCTGGTGGACGTCGTCGACGGCTTCGTGGCGCAGGTCGACCCCGCGCGGCCGTGGGACGCCCCGGACGCCAAGCAGCTCGACGCCGTCACCTTCCGCGACTGGCTGCACGGCCTCAGCGACGACCGGGTCGCCACCGACAACGTCGAGCTGTTCATCGCCGGCGCGATGCTGACGAAGCCCGCGCACGCGTTCTCCGCGCTGCAGGCTCTGCTCATGGCCGCCTCCGCCGGCAGCTTCGCGAACCTGGTCGATGCCGACTTCATCCTCGACAAGCGGGTCGTCGGCGGGATGCAGCAGGTCTCCGAGCGGCTGGCCGAGCAACTCGGCGCCGACGTCCACCTGAACGCACCGGTCCGCACCCTGCGGTGGTCGACCACGGAGGCCGAGGACGCGGTCGTCGCGCTCGCCGACGGTGGCATCGAGGTGCACGCCCGGCAGGCGCTCGTGGCCGTCCCGCCGCCCCTGTACTCGCGGATCTCGTTCGATCCGCCCCTGCCCCGCCGCCAGCACCAGCTCCACCAGCACCTGTCGATGGGCTTCGTCATCAAGGTGCAGGCTGTCTACGACCGGCCCTTCTGGCGCGAAGCCGGTCTGTCCGGCACCGCGTTCAGCCCCTACGAGCTCGTGCACGAGTCCTACGACAACACCACCCACGGCGCGACCCAGGGCACCCTGGTCGGCTTCGTGTCCGACGAGCACGCCGACGAGGTCTCCGCGCTGCCCGCGGATGAGCGCAAGGCCCGGATCCTGGCGTCCCTGGTGCACTACTACGGCCCGGAAGCCGCCGACCCCGTCGTCTACCACGAGAGCGACTGGGGGACCGAGGAGTGGACGCGGGGCGCCTACGCCGCGAGCTTCGACCTCGGTGGTCTCAGCCGGTACGGCGCCGACCAGCGGGCAGCGGTCGGCCCCCTCCGCTTCGCGTCGAGTGACCTGGCCGGTGCCGGGTACCAGCACGTCGACGGTGCGGTCCGCATCGGCCGCGAGGTCGCCGCGGAGATCGCTGCGGTCCTGCCGCAGCCGGTGGTGCGGTAGACGCGACCACCCCATGGACGGGAGGCTCGGTGCCGGCTGGCACCGGGCCTCCCGTCCGGTGTGGGGCCGGGTCCGGCACGTCGGTCGTCCTCAGGCGTCGACGTCACGGACGAAGGCCGCGAAACCCGGGATCGTGAACTCGAGCATCCCGCGGTCCGCCGGTTGGATGAGCCCCTTGTCGATGAGGCGAGCTCGCGGTGTCGAGAGCTGGTTGCTGCCTGTCTTCATCGCGGCTGCGATCGCTGATCGCGGAACCGGTCCGTCCCCGAGGTCGGCGATGGTGGCGAGGAGCCGACGTTCGGCAGGAGCGCACGCGGACCAGCGGGCGCGGTAGAGCGCGTCGAGATCGGCCTGCATCGCGATCCGACCGCGTTCGACTGCGGTGACGCTGACACTGCTTCCTGGATCGGGACGGCCGGCAGCGGTCCAGGCCGCGTCCGCGATGAGCTGCACGAAGTACGGGTACCCCTGCGCGATCTCCAGGGCACGGTCGACGGCAGGCTGAGTCCAGTCGACACCGAGCGCTCGCGCGGGGCCGACGAGGGCGATCTCCTCGGCTTCTCGATGGAGTGACCCCAGCGGCCGGTAAGCGAGGCGCTCGCTGAAGGTGACGATGCTCGCGATGGTCTCAGGTGCGTTGGGGAGGCCGGCGGCGAAGACGGCCGCCGGGAGGCGTGGTCCCTCGGCCTGGAGGTGCTGCCAGGCGTACACGAGCGTGCGGAGCCCATCGGCATCGGCCGCTTGGATCTCGTCGATGAGGATCAGCAGGGGCCGTTCTCCAGCGGCTGCCGTGATGATGGTCTCGAGAGCTCTCGCGCCTGTCAGCTCCGTCGTCGCCTCGCGGGTCGGTGGCCTGAGCGTCCCGCTCGCACTCGCGACGCCGGGGATGCCGAGCGACAGTTCCAGCGTGGCGATCCGATCGTGGAGCGCCTTCCTCGTCTTCTCGCTCAGGCCGCTGGTGGCACGGCTGACTTCCGCGGCGATCTGTGCAGTCAGGCCAGTTGCTTCTCCGGCGGTCACCCAGATGGTCGACACGCCTCTTGCTGTGGCACGCCGTTGGTACTCCCGGAGGAGGGAGGTCTTGCCGAACCCGCGAGCAGCGTGGTCGACGCGGATACGGCCGACGAGGCGACCGAGGTCGACCAGGACGGACAACCGCTCGTCGACCTCGGCCAGCTGCTGCGAGCGGCCGGGAACCGTCCTCGCGATCTCGCCCGGGGTGTAGGGACTGGGTTGCACGACGAGCCTCCGATCGTTTGTTATGAAAGCAGTGTTTCATAACAGACCATCGCGTGGCGGTCCGAGTCTGCGGCCCGATGAGGATGCTGCGGCCTGGGTGACGGGCAGGTGATCGCCGCGGCGGTCAGCCGATGCGGATCAGCTTCTTGTTGACGAACTCGTCGGCGCCCAGGGCGCCGAGCTCGCGGCCGAAGCCGCTGGCCTTGACGCCGCCGAAGGGGAGCTCGGGGCTGTCTGCGCCGACGATGTTGACGTAGACCATGCCGGCCTCGATCCGGTCGGCGACCCGGAGTGCCTGCTCCTGGTCGGTGGTGAAGAGGTACGAGCCGAGGCCGAACGGGGTGTCGTTCGCGAGCCGGACGGCGTCGTCCTCGTCGGCGACGCGGTGGACCACGGCGACGGGACCGAAGAACTCCTCGCGGTAGGCGTCGTTGTCCGGGGTGACGTCCGTCAGGACGGTCGGTGCGAAGGCGTTGCCGTGGCGGTCGCCACCGGTGACGACGGTGGCGCCCTGGGCCCGGGCGGCGTCGAGTTGCTCCTGCAGGCGGTCGGCGGCCGCGGGGGACGACAGCGGGCCGAGCTCGGCGCCGGGGGTGGAGGGGTCCGAGGAGGTGACGGCGGACATCGCGGCGGCGAACTTCGTCAGGAAGGCGTCGTACAGGTCGTCGACGACGAGGAAGCGCTTGGCAGCGTTGCAGACCTGGCCGTTGCCCTCGAGTCGGGTGGCGACGGCGGACGCGACCACGGCGTCGAGGTCGTCGGTCGACAGGAGGATGAAGGGGTCAGACCCACCGAGCTCGAGGACGACCTTGGTGAGGTTGCGGCCGGCGATCTCGGCGACCGCGGCACCGGCGCGCGCCGAGCCGGTGAGGGAGACGCCCTGCACGCGGGGGTCGGCGATGACGTCGGCGACCTGGTCGTTCGTGGCGAAGACGTTCGCGTACGAGCCGGTGGGGAAGCCGGCCTCGTGGAAGATGCCCTCGATCGCCAGGGCGGACTCGGGGCACTGCGGGGCGTGCTTCAGCAGGACGGTGTTGCCGACGAGCAGGGCCGGACCGGCGAACCGGGCGATCTGGTACGCGGGGAAGTTCCACGGCATGATCCCGAGCAGCACGCCGACGGAGTCCTTGCGGATGAACGCGCTGCCGGTGCTGCCCGGGGCGAGCGCGATGGGCTGGTCGGCGAGGAACTCCTCGGCGTGGTCGGCCTGGAAGTCGTGGATGTCGGCGCAGAAGTCGACCTCGCCGAGGGCCTGGTCGATCGGCTTCGCCATCTCGCGGACGATCGTGGCGGCGAGGTCCTCGCGGCGCTCGCGGTAGAGCTCGGCCACGCGGTGCAGGCGCGCGGCACGCTCGGCGACGGTGCTCGCGTCCTCGGCGTGGGCGCGGTCCGCGGTGGCGATGGCCGCGCGGAGTTCGTCGTCCGTGATCGTGGGGAACCTGCGGAGGACCTCGCCCGTGGCTGGGTCGGTGACGGCGTAGACGGTGTCGCTCATGCGGGGTCCTGTCGCTGGCGGTGGCGGAGGCATCGGGTCTCGGTCCGAGTCTCCTCCAGTGCGCATCCGACGGCGCTGCCGCGATGTCGAGCCGGGGACCTGGTGCTGGACGCTGTGGCGCATGGCCGGGACGAGCCTCCAGGCCGGGTCCTGTGCCGGCCCCCGTCGGGGCCGGTGTCGTCCTGGAGGTCCGTCGTGAACTGCCTGCAAGCAGACGGCGAGGACCCTCAGCGTCTCGAGCGCTCCGCGGGGTGTGCTCGCGGAGGACGTCCGTACGCTCTCGATCCCATGCAGCGCACGCACCGTCCCCGTCCCCTCACCGCGGTCGTCGCGGTGCTGGTCGTCCTCACCGTGGTGAACCTCGGCGTCTCGGCGACCTGGTGGACCCGGGCGGCCGACGGTGCGACGACGCACGGTGCGTCTGCGTCCGGGAGGTCGGGATCCGGACCGTCCGTCGTCGTGTCGGCGCCGCCGTCGTCGGTCGGGCCGGACCGCGGCACGGCGACGCCCGCGCCGACCTCCGACGTCGGCATCCCCGCCGCGGAGACGCCAGGGTCCACCGCGCCGCCGGTAAACGAGGACCTCGCGCGGACGTGGACCGCGCCTGCCACGACGCCGACGCGCGGACGGCTGCTGCGCGTGCAGATCCCGAGCACCGTGTCGCACTTCCGCGCACGTCCGGCCCTGGTCTGGCTGCCGCCGGCCGCGCTCACCCCGGACCCGCCGCACCTGCCGGTCGCCGTCCTGTTGTCGGGACAGTCCCGCGGTGCCGGCCCCGACGACGTCGAGGACAGCGGCCACATCGCAGCGACGGCCGACGCGCTCGCCCAGACCGACCGCGGACTGGCGCCGATCATCGTCGTCCCCGACCAGCTCGGCCCGCAGTCGGCCAACCCGATGTGCGTCGACGGACCGCTCGGCAACAGCCGGACCTACCTGGAGCAGGACGTCCCCCGGTGGATCACGTCCCACCTGCGGGTGCAGTCGGGGGCGTCCGCGTGGACGATCGGCGGGTTCTCCCAGGGCGGCACGTGTGCGATCCAGCTCGGGGCCGGCGACCCCGAGCGGTTCGGCAACCTCATCGACGTGTCCGGGCAGGACGCGCCGAGTCTCGGGTCCGTCGCGGCGACGATCGACCAGGGCTTCTCCGGCAACGCCGCCGCGTACCACGCAGCCGTCCCCGCGGCGGAGCTCGCGGCCCACACGCCCTACCCGTCGTCCGACGCCTTCTTCGCGGTCGGCCAGGACGACCGCGTGTACGGACCGGTGATGCCGGTCATGGCGGCGCGGGCACGAGCCGCGGGCATGCACGTCACGACCTGGGTCGTCCCCGGGGGCGGGCACAACTGGGCGACGGCGGGTGCGGGCCTGGCGGCGGGGCTCGCGTCGCTCATGCAGCGGACAGGGCTCGCGCCGAGCTGACCGGCGCGGTGTCCGGCTCGCCGGGGCGGGACGGAGTGGCTCCGTCCCGCCCCGGTGTTCAGGAGTTGTCGGTCACCCGGACGTAGTCGATCCGCATCTGCTGCGGGAACTGCGTCGTGCCGTCCGGGTACCCCGGCCAGGAACCGCCGACCGCCAGGTTCAGGACGATGAAGAACGGCTTGTCGAACACCCACGGGTTCCCCCGGGTGTCCGCCGAGGTCACCGTCCTGTACGCGACACCGTCCACCGACCAGGTGACCGACCCGGGCTTCCAGTCGACCGCGAAGGTGTGGAACGTGTCCGCGAAGGACCACCCCTGCGGATGCTGGTAGCTCGACGAGATGCCCTGTCCGCCGGAGTAGCCGGGGCCGTGCACGGTGCCGTGGACGGTCGCGGGCTCGAACCCGACGTTCTCCATCACGTCGACCTCACCGGAGGCCGGCCATCCGACCTGCGGCAGGTCGGCGCCGAGCATCCAGAACGCGGGCCAGATGCCCTGCCCGCGCGGGATCTGGATGCGGGCTTCGACGCGCCCGTACCGCGGCGTGTACTTGCCCTGCGTGGTGAGTCGGGCACTGGTGTACGACCCGTCAGCCTCACGCTTCGCGGTGATGACGAGGTTGCCCTGGCCGTCCAGCGCCGAGTTCGCTCGCGAGTCGGTGTAGGTCTCGAGCTCGTTGTTCCCCCAGCCGCCCCCACCGGTCTCGTTCGTCCAGGCCGACCGGTCCGGAGCGCTGCCGGCAGCGCCGTCGAAGTCCTGCGACCAGACGACGGCACCGTTCGCCGCGTTCGCCGGCACGGCGGTGGCGAGGGCAGGGGCGGCGCCGAGCGCCAGTACCGCGGCCCCGGCGACCGTGAGTGCGACCAGTCGTCGTCTGCCGGTGGCGGTCATCGTCGCTGCTCCGCTCGCATCAGTTGGTCGCTGCTCCGCTCGCATCAGTTGTACGACGCGACACGGTTCGGCGCGGTGTTGCCCGCGGGGGTCGGGACGGCACCACCGACGCCGTTGACGACGCTGGAGATCGTGCCGACGTCGCCGAGGGACACCGTGACCAGACCGCGGGCCTTCACCCCGGCCGTCTGCGGCAGCTCGAACGCGCGGTCAGCGTGCACTGCCGGGTTCGTGTTGAAGAAGCAGTAGACGCCGCCGCCCCAGATCTGGTGCGTGGTCACGTTCGACGCGACCTTGTAGGCGGCGTACCCGGCTCCGGTCGGGCTCTGCCACGAGGCGTTGTCCGGCACGTCGTACGGCATCTCGTTCTGGAAGAAGATCGTCTTCCCGTTGTCGCCGTTCCACTGCACCTCGTACTTCTGGTAGTGCTCGACGAACAGGCCGGTGGCGAGGACGTCGTTGCCGTTCACCTCGACGCCGGTCGCGCCGGTGTTCACCGTCCAGCCGGTGGCTGCACCGCCGTGGTCGGCTCGCCAGGCCCAGATGTGGTCGATCAGGGAGTCGTCGGCGTTGACCTGGAGGGTCGTGGTCGCCTTGCCCTGGATGCTCGAGCCGACGCGGAAGAAGACGTCCTGGATGCTCTGCGGATCGGCCGCGTGGTCGACGTGCGAGCCGCTCGTGCCGAGGCGGACGAGCTGGGCGCTGTTCTGCGGGCCGGCGTCCACGACGAGGTTCGACACGTTCACACCGGCGACGTCGGTCGAGGTGAGCACGGCGTTGCCTCGCGTCGGCACGAGCGTCGGGAAGCCGATGCCCGTCACGACCGTGTCCGCGCGGGTGACGTTGAGCGCGGTGTCGAGCTGGTAGGTGCCTGGCGTGAAGAAGAGGTTGAGCCCCTGTGCCAACGCGCTGTTGATCGTCGCGGCCGAGTCACCCGGGTGCGCCACGTAGAAGTTGCGCATCGGGATGTCGGTACCGCCGGTGTTCGGCCAGGTCACTCCGCTCGAGTTCTGCTTGAGCGACGGCACGAACACGTGGTACTTGTTCGACGAGTCCACGAACAGGTACGGCTTCTCGCGGGTCGTCGGGGTGGTGGCGAGCGTCGTGTAGCTCTTCGAGAAGTCGTTCGCGGGAGCGCCCTGCACGCCCGAGAACGTCATGTTCCAGTTGCCGCCCTGCCACGAGCCGAGCGTCGAGTTGCGGGTGTACCACTGCTGCTGCGACCCCGAGGTGACCGTGCCGTCGACCTTCGTGTCCGCGATGTACCCGCCGGACGAGTAGCCCTGGCCGCCGTCCTGGTTCGACGGCCCCATCGTCAGGTTGCCCTTGACGTGCACGCGGCGCATCGGCGCGGCCTGCGAGACGGCCCAGCGGTCGGTGCCGCCCTCAGGCACGATCGCGAGGTTCTCGACCGAGCGCCAGAAGTTCTGCGTGGCGTTCGCCTCGTCGCCGGCGTTCCACCCGGAGTCGACGTTGACCGCCCCGTTGATCGTCACGTCGTCGGGGTTCTTCCCGAGGCCGGCGACGGACGTGTAGAAGCCGAGGTTCGCCCAGACGCGACCGTAGCTGCCGGGCTTGAACAGGAAGGCGTACCGCTGCGATCCGAACTGCGCGGTGGAGCTGCGGAGCTGCGAGTTGAAGGCGGCGTCGACGTCGGCCTGGATCGTGGAGGTCGGGGTCGATGGCGAGTAGACCTTGACGTTGCTGCCGAAGTCCGGGGTGTCGCTCGTGGTGACCGCCTGCGCGGAGATCGCCGGCACGAGGGCGCCGACGACACCGGCGCTCAGGGCGATCGCGAAGAGCTGTCTCATCCGTCGTTGCATGATGCTCGATTCGAGTTGCGTGTGGCGTCGTTGCCGCACGCAACAGACGGTAGACCTGATCGTCCCCTCAGGCAGTCGGTCGATCGGCGGACCAGCACGTGCCCCGGCCGCCCGACGTGCAGGGGCCGGGGGACGAGGATGGCGCCATGAGCGATCCCATCGTCACGCCACTCGGCTACGCGCACGTGCGGCTGACCGTCACCGACATCCACCGCAGCAAGGCCTTCTACGAGCAGCTGTTCGGCATGCCACCCGGCAGCGACTTCAGCGACCAGATCGACGACCCGACGATCCACGACGACCCGTGGCGGACCTACGGCGGGTGTTCGTTCACGTTCAGCGGCCAGACGCTCGGCCTCCGCCCGGTGGCACCAGCGGGGGACCGGTTCGACCCCGACCGCGTGGGACTCGACCACGTCAGCTTCCGTGTCGGATCGGTCGACGACCTGCATGCGGCAGTCGGTCGGCTCGACGCAGCCGGCATCGAACACGGCGAGGTCACCGACCTGCCACCCTTCGGCGTGGTGATCCTGTCCGTCCAGGACCCCGACGACGTGAACCTGGAGTTCGCCGCCCCGCGGCCTCGATGACGTCCGGCCGCCGATCGGACCGGCCTGCGGTGTCCGGTCGGCGCACCTGTCACCCGACCGTCCAGGCGCGACGGACCGGGCAGGCGTTGCGTTGAGGACGTCAGATCTCAGGAGGACACATGAGCAAGACCTGGTTCATCACCGGAGCATCCAAGGGCTTCGGCCGCGAGTGGACGGAGGCCGCCCTCGAACGTGGCGACTCGGTCGCCGGCACGGCCCGCAACACCGACGACGTGCAGGCGCTCGCCGACCAGTACCCGGACACGTTCCTGGCGCTGCAGCTCGACGTCACCGACCGTGAGGCCGACTTCGCCGCCGTGCAGCGTGCTGCTTCGCACTTCGGATCGCTCGACGTCGTCGTGAACAACGCCGGCTTCGGCCACTTCGGCATGGTCGAGGAACTCACCGAGGACGAGGTCCGCGCCCAGCTCGAGACCAACCTGTTCGGGGCGCTCTGGGTGACGCAGGCGGCGCTGCCGATCATGCGGGAGCAGGGGTCCGGGCACGTCATCCAGGTGTCGAGCATCGGCGGCATCAGCGCCTTCCCCACAGTGGGCGCGTACCACGCGTCGAAGTGGGCGCTCGAGGGCATCTCGCAGTCGCTGTCGCAGGAGGTCGCCGGCTTCGGCATCCACGTCACGCTCGTCGAGCCCGGCGGCTTCTCGACCGACTGGTCGGGTCCGTCGTCGAAGCACAGCGAGGAGAACGCCGCCTACGCCGAGGTCCGCGAGGCCGCGTCGAAGCGTCCGTCCGCCGCTGACCCGGGGAAGCCCGAGGCCACCCGGGCGGCGATCCTGACGGTCGTCGACGCCGAGCAGCCGCCGCTCCGGGTGTTCTTCGGCAAGGCCCCGCTCGGCATCGCCGAGAATGACTACGAGTCCCGTCTGGCGACCTGGCGCGAGTGGCAGCCGGTCGCCGAACAGGCGCACGGGGCCTGACGGGTCACCTGACCCGTCACCTGGTTCCTCACGGGACGGGCCGGACCAGGTCCTCCACACCGACCGTGGTGTCGAGGATCCGGTTCGCCGCCCGGAGGCCGGAGGCCAGCGCCCCGTGCACGGTCGCGGGGTCGTCGGACCACGTGGCCTCGCCGGCGAGCTGGACACGTCCGGAGGGGGTGCCGAGCAGGTCGTGGTCGTCGGGGGACGCCCCGAGGTGCAGGTACGAGTACGACCCGCGCGCGAAGGGGTCGGCCGCCCAGCGGGTGACCCGGACCGCGTCCGGCGTCGGCACGTCCGGCCCGTACATCCGGCGGAGTGCGGCCATGCCCTCGGCCACGACCTCCTGGTCCGTCAGGGTCTCGAGGCGCCGAGCGCCGTCCCCGCCGACCAGGGCCGCGAGCACGGGTTCGCCCGTCACCCGGGACATGTCGTACCAGGAGTGCCAGTCGGTGCCGGCGGTCCCCTGCTGACGGATGACCCAGGCGTCCCAGAACGTCGACGGGAACCGCAGGAAGACCTTGTCGTAGACGCCCATGCCGAGGCGCTCGACGGCCCCCGCCACCGGCGCGACGAGGGGCGGGTCGAAGCGCACGTCGCCCGACTGCAGCACCCCGAGCGGCACGGTCACGACGACGTCCTGGGCGCAGAAGACCGCTCCGTCCGTCGTGGTCACCCGGACCCGTTCGTCGTTCTGCTCGACGAGGGTCACGACCGCGTGGGTCCGGACGTCGAGGCCCGCTGCGAGTGCGGTGACGTACTGCCCGTAGCCACCGGGGAAGACGACCTCGTCCCCGGCGACGTGCTCCTCGTCGAGTCCGTGGGCGTCGAGGTCGGTGACGGGTGCCCCGCAGAGGTCCTCGGACCGGTGGGCCATGTGCTCCTCGACGCGGCGTGCCCGGCTGTCGACCCATCCGAGCGACTCGACGACGGACGCCACGACGTCGGCGTAGGACGTGCCGGGGGCAGCGGCGTCGACGGCCGCCGGCAGCAGCGCGTCCACGGTGTGCAGGTCGGCGGTGAAGGCGTCGGAGGGCGCGTCGGCCAGCCGGGCACCGGAGGGGTCGTGCCAGGCGATCGGCCGCCCGTGGAACTGGAAGCTGCCGACCGTGAACTCGACGGTCTCGATGTCGAAGGCCGCGGCCAGGGACCAGAGCGGGTTGCCGTCGATCCCGTGGATCCACGAGGCACCGAGGTCGACCGGCACGCCGAGCGCGTCGTCCGTCCAGGTGCGGCCACCGATCCGCTCACGGGCCTCGAGCACGACGACGCTGGCGCCGTTCAGCGCGAGTGCGCGGGCCGTGGTCAGTCCGGCGATCCCGGCCCCTACGACGATGACGTCCACGCCCATCAGCGGTCAGATCTTCGTGGCGGCCTCGGACAGCACGCTCCGCAGGATCGAGGTGATCTCGCGGAACTCGGGCTGTCCGATGGTCAGCGGCGGTGCGAGCTGGACGACCGGGTCGCCGCGGTCGTCGGCGCGGCAGTACAGCCCCGCGTCGAACAGCGCCTTCGACAGGAAGCCACGGAGCAGACGCTCGGACTCGTCGCTGTCGAACGTGGTCTTCGTCGCCTTGTCCTTCACGAGCTCGATGCCGTAGAAGTACCCGGCCCCGCGGACGTCGCCGACGATCGGCAGGTCGCGCAGGGTGTCGAGCTCGGCCTTGAACAGCGGGGCGTTCTGCTGGACGTTCTCGAGCAGGCCCTCCTCCTCGAAGATGTCGAGGTTCTCCATCGCGACGGCGGCGGAGACGGGATGCCCGCCGAACGTGTAGCCGTGGGAGAAGGTCGTGTTCCCGGTCGAGAACGGCTCGAAGAGCTTGTCGCTGATGATCGTGGCGCCGATGGGCGAGTACCCGGAGGTCATCGCCTTCGCGCAGGTGATCATGTCCGGCACGAAGCCGTAGGTGTCGCAGGCGAACATCGTGCCGATCCGACCGAAGGCGCAGATCACCTCGTCGGACACGAGCAGGACGTCGTGCTCGTCGCAGATCTCGCGGACACGCTGGAAGTACCCGGGCGGCGGGGTGAAGCAGCCGCCCGAGTTCTGGACGGGCTCGAGGAAGACCGCCGCGACGGTGTCCGGTCCCTCGAACTCGATCATCTCGCGGATGCGCTCGGCCGCCCAGAACCCGAACTCCTCCTCGGTCGCCCCCGCGAAGCCCATCTCCTCGGCGCGGTAGAAGTTCGTGTTCGGGACCCGGAAGCCGCCGGGGACCAGGGGTTCGTACATCGCCTTCATCGCCGGGATGCCCGTGATCGCCAGGGCTCCCTGCGGGGTGCCGTGGTACGCGACCGCGCGGGAGATCACCTTGTGCTTCGTCGGCTTGCCGCGGAGCTTCCAGTAGTGCTTCGCGAGCTTGAAGGCGGTCTCGACGGCCTCGCCACCGCCGGTCGAGAAGAACACCTTGTTGAGGTCGCCGGGCGCGTGGTCGGCCAGGCGGTCGGCGAGCTCGATCGCGGCGGGGTGCGCGTACGACCAGATCGGGAAGAACGACAGTGTCTCGGCCTGCTTGGCGGCCATCTCGGCCAGACGCTTCCGACCGTGCCCGGCGGCTACGACGAAGAGCCCGGACAGGCCGTCGATGTAGCCCTTGCCGTGGCTGTCGTAGACGTGGTGGCCCTCCCCGCGGACCATGATCGGCACGTCGGCCCCGGCCTGGTTGGCACCGTGTCGCGCGAAGTGCATCCACAGGTGGTCGCGGGACTTCTGCTGCAGGGCGGCGTCGTCCACCGGGGCGAACGGGTCGTACGAGCCGAGTCGTGTGGGCTGTTCGGAGATGGTCATCGCGTTCCCCAGTCGTAGAGCTGTTTGCGGAGTTGCAGGTAGACGAAGGTCTCGGTGCCGGTCACACCCGGGATCGCCCGGATCGTGCCGTTGAGCAGTTCGATGAGGTCGTCGTCGTCCTCGCAGACGACCTCGACCATCAGGTCGAAGCTGCCGGCGGTCATGACGAGGTAGTCGACCGCGGCCAGCTGTTCGAGTGCATCGGCGACCGAGCGGGTGTCACCGCTGACCCGGATGCCGATCATCGCCTGCCGGTGGAACCCGAGCTGCATGGGGTCGGTGACCGCGACGATCTGCATGACCCCGGTCTCGGTGAGCTTCTGCACGCGCTGCCGGACGGCCGCCTCACTGAGGCCGACCGCCTTGCCGATCTCCCCGTAGGGCCGGCGTCCGTCGGCCTGGAGCTGCTCGATGATGCGCTTGGAGATGTCGTCGATGGGTCCTGGACGTCGTGGTGCTGCCGCCATGCCGGACAGCATGGCAGCGGTACTCCGCAGCATGCAAGGGATTCCGTTGTGAACAACGTGTTTCACGACGATTTCCGTTGTTACAAGTCTTCCGAACTGCTGGGATCCGTGTCAGGATCACCGCCATGCCGGACACCGAGCAGACCACGACGACCACCGCGGCGGCCACCCGACCGGTGCGGAACGTCATCGGTGGCGAGTCCGTCGAGCCCCGGGGCGCCCGGACGATCGAGCTCGTCGACCCGACGAACGAGCAGGTCTACGGCGTCGCACCGGTGTCCACCGCCGCCGACGTGGACGACGCGTTCCGGTCGGCGGCGACGGCGTTCACGTCCTGGCGCCGCACGACCCCGGGGGAGCGCCAGCTCGCGCTGTTCCGGATCGCCGACGCGGTGGAGGCCCGGGCGGAGGAGTTCGCCGACCTCGAGTCGCTCGACACCGGGAAGCCCAGGGTGTCCCTGGTCGAGGACGAGATCCTGCTCTCCGTCGACCAGATCCGCTTCTTCGCCGGTGCCGCGCGCAACCTCGAGGGGCGGAGCGCCGGGGAGTACCTGGCCGACCACACCTCGTTCGTGCGGCGTGAGCCGATCGGCGTCGTCGCCCAGGTCACGCCCTGGAACTACCCGCTCAACATGGCGGTGTGGAAGTTCGCGCCCGCGATCGCCGCCGGCAACACGACCGTGCTGAAGCCGAGCGACACGACACCGCTGTCGACGCTCCTGCTCGCCGAGGTCGCCGCGGAGTTCCTGCCGCCCGGCGTCCTCAACGTCGTCGTCGGGGACCGCGCCACCGGTGCGGCGATGATCGACCACCCCACACCGCAGCTCGTCTCGATCACCGGGTCCGTCCGCGCCGGTGTCGAGGTCGCCCGCGCTGCCGCCGGTGACCTCAAGCGCACGCACCTCGAACTCGGCGGGAAGGCCCCCGTGGTCGTGTTCGACGACGCGGACGTCCAGGCAGCGGTCGCCGGGATCGTGGCCGCCGGGTTCTTCAACGCCGGGCAGGACTGCACCGCGGCCACCCGGCTCCTCGTGCAGGACGGCGTCCACGACGAGTTCGTCGCGGCCCTCGTCGCCGAGGCCCGAGCGACCGCACGGACCGGCGCCGGCGAGCCCGACCCCTTCTTCGGCCCGGTCAACAACGCCGCCCAGCTCGCCCAGGTCCGGTCGTTCCTCGACACCCTCCCCGACCACGCGTCGATCGAGCTCGGTGGCCACCGCGTCGGCGACGTCGGCTTCCACCACGAGGCCACGATCGTCTCCGGCCTGCGGCAGGACGACCACATCGTCCAGCAGGAGGTGTTCGGGCCGGTGCAGACCGTCCAGCGCTTCCACACCGAGGACGAGGCCCTGCGCTGGGCGAACGACGTCGAGTACGGCCTCGCGAGCTCGGTCTGGACGACCGACCACGGCCGCGCCATGCGCTTCGCCCGCGACCTCGACTTCGGCTGCGTGTGGATCAACACCCACATCCCGATCGTCGCCGAGATGCCGCACGGTGGCTTCCGCCACAGCGGGTACGGCAAGGACCTCTCGCAGTACGGTTTCGACGACTACACCCGCATCAAGCACGTCATGTCCTACATCGCCTGACCGACCAGCAGGAGGCACCATGGCAATGACCGGCACGTTCGCCGAATCCGGGGCCGACCTCCGGCTCGAACAGATCACGAAGTCGTTCCCCGGGCACACCGCGGTCGACGCCCTCGACCTGACCGTGCCGGCCGGCTCGTTCTTCGCCCTGCTCGGTCCGTCCGGCTGCGGCAAGACCACCACGCTGCGCCTGGTCGCCGGGTTGGAGGAGCCCACCAGTGGCAGCATCCTGCTGGGTGGCAAGGACGTCACCGACACGAAGCCGTACCAGCGGCCCGTCAACACCGTGTTCCAGAACTACGCGCTGTTCCCGCACATGAGCGTGCTCGACAACGTCGCCTTCGGGCTGAAGCGCCGCCGCATCCCGGACCCGATGACGAAGGCGATGGAGGCCCTGCGCCTGGTCGAGCTCGAGGGCTCCGCCGGCAAGCGCCCGGCCCAGCTGTCCGGCGGCATGCAGCAGCGGGTCGCCCTGGCCCGCGCGATCGTCAACCGACCGGCGCTCCTGCTGCTCGACGAACCGCTCGGTGCGCTCGACCTGCAGCTCCGCCACCAGATGCAGCTCGAGCTGAAGACGATCCAGGCCGAGGTCGGCCTGACCTTCCTCCACGTCACCCACGACCAGGAGGAGGCGATGACGATGGCCGACACGGTCGCCGTCATGAACGGTGGGCGCATCGAGCAGATGGGCAGCCCCGAGGACCTCTACGAGCTGCCGCGCACCGCGTTCGTCGCCAACTTCCTCGGGCAGTCGAACCTGCTCGAGGGCGAGGTCCGCGGCACCGAGCGCGGCCTGCTCGTCGTCGCCACGGCAGCTGGCACGATCGCCGTCCCGGCGGACCGCGCCGTCGCGACCACCGGCCGTGTCGTCGTCGGTGTGCGCCCCGAGAAGCTCAAGGTCCGCATCGTCCGACCGGAGGAGGAGGCCGGCCGCAACATCCTCGGACCGGGTCGAGTTGTCGACGTCTCCTTCTCCGGGGTCAGCACCCAGTACCTGGTGGAGGTCCCCGGCGCCGGACGCGTCGCCGTCTTCGCGCAGAACTCCAAGGGCGGTCCGCGGGTCGCCACCGGCACGGAGGTCTGGCTCACGTGGGGCGTCGACCACGGCTTCGGCCTGGAGGCTCCCCCCGCGTCCGACGCGACGGTCACCACCCAGCCCGCACCGGGCCTCCCGGCGGTCGAGACGGTGGGAGCGACCCGGTGAGCCGCGAGCCGGCACCGAGCCCCGACCTGCTGCGCGGACTGACGTCCGCCCGCGTGAGCCGACGTGGCCTGCTCGCTGGCGGAGGCGCCGCCGCGCTCGCCGCGCTCCTGACCGGCTGCAGCATCAAGGGGTCCGCCGCTTCGGCCGACACCGACGTCGACTGGGCGGCGTTCTGGAAGGCGGCGAAGCCGACCGGCGAGCTGAACTTCGCGAACTGGCCGCTCTACATCGACTCCGACCACGGCAAGTCCGAGTCCCTCGCGCTCTTCCGCGAGGAGACCGGGATCGACATCGACTACCAGGCCGTCATCCAGGACAACGCGACGTTCTACGCGACCGTCTCCCCGATCCTCCGGGCGCACGGTGGCACCGGGTACGACGTCGTCGTGATGACGAACGGGTACGAACTCACCGAGATGATCAAGAACGGTTTCGTCTGCGAGCTCGACCACAGTCGGCTGCCGAACTTCGCGAAGTACGCCTCGGACTCGGTGAAGGACCCGAACTACGACCCGGGCAACGCGCACACCGTCGTCTGGCAGACCGGGTTCACCGGGCTCGCGTACAACCCCAAGTACACCGGTCGGAGGATCACCTCGTTCGAGGACCTCAAGGACCCGGCGTTCAAGGGCCGCATCGGGCTGATGAGCGACAACACCGAGCTGGGATCGCTCGCGCTGCTGGCGCTCGGCATCCCCCCGGAGGACAGCACTCCGGCCGACTGGAGGAAGGCGCAGGCCTGGCTCCGGGAACTCCGACCGAGCGTCTCGGGGTTCTACGACCAGAGCTACATCAACCGGTTGGAGAACGGCGACACCTGGATCACCCAGGCGTGGTCGGGCGACGTGTTCCAGGCGCAGCAGTCGGGGTTCCCGGACCTGGAGTTCGTCACACCGGACGAGGGCCAGATGACCTGGCACGACAACATGATGATCCCGCGCCAGGCCGCGAACCCCGTGTCGGCCCTCGCCTGGATGGACTTCTACTACACGCCGCGGATCGCCGGGATCGTCGAGGACTACGTCAACTACGTGTGCCCCGTGCCTGCGGCCGAGGACTACGTGCGCGACGAGCTCGACGACGCCGCCGTCGCGGACAGCCCGCTGGTGTTCCCGTCCGAGTCCGTGCTGGCGGCGTCGCACGAGTTCCGGGTCTTCCAGAACTACGACGAGTACTCGGAGTGGAACAGCGTCTTCAACGCGGTGGTGCAGTCGTGACCGCGCTCGGGACCGCTCCCGGTCTGGGTGCCCCGGCCGCGCCGGTGCGGCGGGGGCGGCGACGCAGCACGCCGTTCCTGCTCGCGCTCGTCGGGACCGCGTACCTGGCGGTGTTCTTCGTGATCCCGCTGCTCTCCGGGCTGATCGTGTCGCTCATGTCGGGCAACCCGGACGACGGCTACACGTTCACGTGGAACTTCGGGGTCTACTCCGCGCTCTTCGTCGACCCGCAGGTGCCCTACCTGACGTTCCTGCTCCGGTCGCTCTGGTACGGCCTGGCTGCGACCCTGGTGACCATCATCGTCGGTTACCCAGTTGCGTACTTCATCGCGTTCCGGGTCTCGGCGCGGTGGAAGAGCCCGCTGCTGATGCTCGTGTTCGTCAGCTTCCTGGTGTCGTTCGTCATCCGCACCGACATGTGGGCGTTCGTGCTCGCGTCGCAGGGGCCGGTCGTCACCGTGCTGCAGGGCATCGGGCTGGCCGGCAAGGACTTCCAGATCCTCGGCACGTCCGGAGCGGTGGTCTTCGGCGACGCGTACAACGACCTGGCCTTCATGGTGCTGCCGATCTACGCCGCGCTCGAGCGCATCGACCCGCGACTCGGCGAGGCCGCGAACGACCTCTACGCGGGCAAGGTCCGCGCGTTCTGGCACACCACGCTGCCGCTGTCCCGGTCGGGCGTCTTCGCCGGGGTGCTGCTCGTGTTCATCGACTGCGTCGGGGACCCGGTCAACTCGGCGCTCCTCGGTGGCACGAACACGTACACGATCGGGCAGGCGATCCAGGACGCCTACTCCGGCAACCAGCAGTACAACGTGGCCGCAGCGCTGTCGACCGTGCTCATGGTCGTGCTCGGCATCATCCTGTTCGTGTACGCCAGGGTGTCCGGCACCGACGACCTCGAGGACCTCGTATGACCGCCGTCGCTCCGTCCCGCTCGTCCACCGCGCCGACCTCGCCGGTCACCGGGTCCGTGCCCGGCCGGTCGCGACGCCGCGGTGTGGACCGGCGTGGACCGTGGCTGGCGATCGTCTACTGGGTCGTCATCGCGGTCACGCTCGTGCCCATCGTCTACATGATCGTGTACTCGTTCAACGACGCCCCGACGAACCGGTTGTCGTTCGCGTGGAACGGGTTCACGACCTACTGGTACGCGAACCTCGTGAACGTCTCCGGGCTCGGACAGGCCTTCGTCACCTCGGTCGTCGTCGCGTTCCTGGCGGCGGTCGTCTCCGTCGCCATCGGTCTGCCGCTCGCCCTGGCGCTCGAACGCCACCGGTTCCCGGGCCGTGGCGTCGTGAACAGCGTCGTCTTCGCGGACATCGCGGCGCCGTCGATCGTCGTCGGGTCGGCGTCGCTGTCGTTCTTCCTGTCCATCGGGCTGGGCACGGGGTTCCTCACCGTGCTGCTGACGCACGTGGCGTTCGACGTGGCCTACGTGGTCGTGGTGCTGCGGGCGCGGATCGCGGGGACGTCGCGGGCGCTCGAGGAGGCGGCCAGCGACCTCGGTGCGACGCCGCTGCAGGCCTTCCGGCTCGTGACGCTGCCGCTGCTGGCGCCGGGCATGCTCGCCGCGGGGCTGTTGGCGCTCGCGATGTCGATCGACGACTACGTGATCACCTCGTTCGTCGCCGGACCCTCCGTGACCTTCCCGCTGTTCGTGTACGGGGCCGCGAAGGCCGGCATGCCACCGCAGGTGCTGTGCTTCGGGACGCTGGTGTTCGCGGTGGGGCTGCTCGTCGCGCTGCTGAACGGGGCGCTCAACCGGCGGTTGGCGCGCACGCGGGGGTGAGGCGTGCGGAGCGCCCCGCGCCGGTGATGGCCGTCGCGGGGCGCCCGTGTCTCAGTCCTTCCGGACCAGGTCGACGAGGAGCCTGGCGAGGTTCACGAGCAAGCCCGCGACCCCCAACCAGGACACCTGACGCCTGGGCTTGGGATCGGTGTCGTTCGACATCGAGACCACCTCCGGTGTCAGCGCCGGCGGACACGAGGAGCGGATGGCCGGGACGGACGTGCAGTCGGGCCGGAGCCTGACTACACTGAACCCGAGCGTTCAGACTCGGGGACGGGTACGTCCGTCCTCGGCTTTCCACTCGGAGAGCAACTCGAAGCCCATCACCGTTGCTGCGGTGGTGGGCTTCACGCTTGCCCCAGGGGCGCCACCCGGCGGTGTCGCACCCCACACCCCCAGCCTATGTGGTATTTCAGCGGGGTTCAGTCCGCGTCGTCGTGGCTCGGCTGGGGGCCGCCGGCAGCCGAGCGGTAGGCACGAGCCACGTACCCGAGGGACACCGCGTTCGTGGCCCGCTCCGCCATGTCCTCGATGCGCTTGAACAGCGCGACCTGTGCGGTCCGCTGGGCTTCCGTCACGTCCTGGTCAGTCGTCATGTCGGGCCCCTGTCATCGATGCGTGGTCGGACTCTACACACCGCCCGCGCGGATCGACCCATGTCAGGTGCGATGGGAAGCGGGAACGCGCGTAGGGGGTCGGAAGAACCGACCCCCTACGCGCGATTCGACCTCCTGCACGCGGAAGGGCCGCGGGGAAGGGCCTACCCGAACCCGCGTCAGGCCGCGGTGAGCTCTGCCTCCGCGCGGTCGGCCTGGGCGTCGTCGCGCAGCATCCGGTCAGCGGTGCGGAGCGACAGCGCCATGATCGTCAGCGCCGGGTTCGCGATGAGGGAGCTCGGGAACACCGAGTTGTCCACGATCCACAGGTTGGGGACGTCCCACGACCGGCCGGCGGCGTCCACGACCGAGCTCGCCGCGTCGGTTCCCATCCGCGCCGTGCCGACGGTGTGCGCCGTGCGGTCGAGCACGCGGACGTCGCGGCCACCGGCGGCCTCGACGATCGCGGTCATCGTGCGGACGGCGTGCCGGGTGATCGCGGCCTCGTTGTCGCCCGGCGAGAAGCTGACGCGGGCCTTCGGCACCCCGTTGCCGTCGAGCTCGTCGGAGAGCACGAGCCGGTTGTCGTCGTACGGCAGGCACTCGGCGTTGATCCCGACGCCGGCCATGTACGGGTAGTCCTGGATCGCCCGCACGAGGGCAGCGCCGCGGAGTCCGCCGCCGCGCACGAGTGACGTCGTCAGTGTCTGCGGCTGTGCGCCGAGGCTCTGGATGAGGTACCCCCCGGCGAAGTCGGCGCCCTCGGGACGGATGAAGTCCTCGGTGATGATCGACGACGGGTAGCCGCGGTACGACCGCATCGACTCGTCGAACTTCGCCCAGACCTGGGTCGCTCCGTGGGCGGTGAAGTTGCGTCCGACCTGGCCGCTGCTGTTCGCGAGGCCGGTGTGGAGGAGCAGGCGCGGCGTCTCGATCCCGCCGGCTGCGAGCACGAGGGACCGGCACCGCTGCCGGTGGTCGCGGCCGTCCTGGCGGTAGACGACGGCCTCGACCTCACCGCGGGCGTCGAGCTCGATGCCGTGCACGAACGCACCCGGTCGGATCTCGGCGCCGAAGGCCACGGCGGCGGGCAGGTAGGTCGTGTCCATCGAGACCTTCGCGCCGTTCCGGCAGCCCTGGTGGCAGGACCCGCACGCGACGCACGCCTGCCGCAGGCCGTGGTGCTCCTGCATCCGGTCCTCGGTCGTGAGCCCGACCGGGGCGTCGGTCGCCGTGATCCCGACCTCGGCGGCACCGCGGATCATCATGTCCGAGGAGGCGTTCCGGGCGGGCGGTCCCATCAGGTACCGGCGCGCGGGGTCCCACGGGTAGTGCGCAGGACCGGCGACGCCCACGTCGTGCTCGGCCTGCTCGATGTACCGGACCAGGTCGGCGTGCTCGATCGGCCAGTCCTCGCCTTCGCCCGAGTCGGTGCGCAGGTGGATGTCGTGCTCGTTCGGCCGCGGGGTGAACGCGCCCCAGTGCAGCGTCGACCCGCCGACACCGGTGCCGCTGTTGTTCGGGCCGAACGCCGTGGGAGCGCCGCCGCCGCTGATGCGCTCGTCCATCCAGTTGATGTCTGCTGGCGCCTCGACCTCGTCCGGGGTGTGGTCACCGGGCTCGGTGTTCGGGCCGGCCTCGAGCGCGACGACCCGCAGGCCCTTGCGGGCCAGGGTCGCGAGCAGCGGGGCGCCGCCGGCCCCGGTCCCGACGACGACCACGTCGACGATGTCGTCCTCGTCGTACCGGCGCTGGTTGGTCAGGTTCATCGTGTGGCTCCCGCCGGTTCCCATGCTTCGCGCTGCCCGGCTCCGAGGAGCAGGAAGCCCTGTTTGCGGACGCCGTCGCCACCGTTGGCGAAGCCGTCGTAGTCGATGTCGGCCATCGTGGCCGGGTGTGTGACCCAGTGCTTCGCCAGGTCGACCGCGGCGTCCTCGGCCCAGGCACGGAGCTGCTCGGCGTCGAAGGGGCCGGCTGCCGGGGTGTGCTCGCCCGCGGTGACGGCGTCGAGCACGGTGGCGAAGTGCTCGTCGGACCGTGCGGCTTCGGGTGCGAGCGCGTCGAGTCCGGCGCGGTAGGCCTCGACGTCCACCGGCAGGCCGTCCGGGCGCCAGCCGTCGCCGAGCCCCGCTGCGAGCTGGGCGTCGACGCGGAGCGCGAGGTCGATGGACCGGTCGCCGGGCTGTGGCACGACGACGCGGGCGAGCGCCCGGAGCGTCTCGAGCTGCGCGGACGACAGGGCCTTCGGCGCGGCGCCCGGGTCGTCGGGCAGCGAGCGGACGGCCAGGATGCCGCGGGTCCGAGCGCTGACCCGGGGCGAGGCGAGGATGCGGACGCTCGACGCCGGGACGACGGGGCTGGGCGCGACACGGCGTTCCCAGAAGGCGCGGATGCGCTGGGCGACCTCGTCGGGACGTTCCCACGGCAGCAGGTGCGCGGCACCGGGGACGACGTCGAACTCGCCGGCGGTCCAGTGCGGCAGGTTCAGCTCCCGCTGGGCCTCCGGGCCGAGGTCACCGTCGCCCACACCGGCCAGGACCAGTGCCGGCACCGGGTTCGGCGGGAACTGGGTGGACCAGTCCTCGCGGCTGCCGCGGACCAGCCAGTCGGTCCAGGCACGGGGGTCGGCCCGCTGGACGTCGTGCACGGCCATCGCGTGCGGCTCCGGGGGCAGCCGGGAGTCGGTGTTCGCCTCGACGAAGGTGTCGGCCTCGTCCGCGCCGATCTCGCCGTCGGCGGCCCAGCCGAGCATGGTGGTGCGGCGCTCGTCGTCCATGGGCTCGGGTGAGAGCGGCGACGCGGCGAGCAGGACCACGGCGCGCAGCCCGAACAGGCCGTTCGAGCCGTCGATCGTCCGCGACGCCACGACCGAGGCGACCTTGCCGCCCATCGAGTGCCCGATCAGCACCCACTCGGTGGCCCCGCTGCGGCCGACCGCCCGCTCGACGAGCTCGGCCATCTCCTCGACGGTCGTCCCGGTGACGGCAGAGCTCCGGCCGAAGCCGGGCAGGTCGATGCCGATCAGGTCGAGGGTGCCAGCGAGTCGGGCGCGGAGCGTCGCGAACTCCTCGGAACTCGACCCGAGGGCGTGGAGGCAGAACGCAGTTGCCGTCATCCCTCGTTTCTACGGTGCCGAGGGCGCTCGCTCCCAGCGCGCCTGTACCCCACAGCCCGCGACGGCGACGGTCTCCGTAGGACACGTGACGCTCGTTTGTTACGGGCGCGAGACGATCTCGCAGGACGCAGGCGCACCCGGGTGTCCCTTCGGTAGGTTCCAGACATGAGTGCAGAGCTGACGCTCGGCGCCGAGGAAGAGCTGCACCTCATCGACCTCGAGTCCGGCCGACTTTCCGCGAAGGCCCCCCGCCTTCTCCCCAAGCTGCCAGCCGATCGCTTCGGCGCCGAACTGCAGCGCACGACCATCGAGACGAACACCCCGGTGGTGACGACGCTCGACGACCTGCGGCGGGTGATCGTCGACCTGCGGAGCGAGCTCTCCGCGGCCATCGCCCCGGCGGGTGTCACCATCGCCGCGGTCGGCACGGCGCCCCGGTCCGAGTACGCCGACTTCGAACTGACCTCGGGTGGCCGCTACGGCCGCATGCAGGAGCAGTACCGGATGCTCGTCGACGAACAGCTCATCTGCGGCCTGCAGGTGCACGTCGGGGTGAGCGACCGCGACCTGGCGGTGCAGATCGCCCAGCGTGTGGCTCCGGTGCTCCCGGTGCTGCTGGCGCTCAGCGCGTCGAGTCCGTTCTGGAACGGGCAGGACACCGGGTACGCGTCCTTCCGGAGCATCATCTGGCAGCGCTGGCCGTCCGCCGGCAGCTTCGGGCGGGTCGAGGACGCCGCCGAGTACGACCGCGTGCTCGACGACCTCATCGCCTCGGGCGTGATCGCGGACAAGAAGATGGCGTACTTCGACGTGCGGCCGTCCTCGCACGCCCCGACGCTCGAGCTCCGGGTCTGCGACGCCACCCCCGTCGTCGACGACGCGGTCCTGATCGCCGGGCTGTTCCGCGCATCGGTCCGTCGTGCTGAGCTCGCGATCGAGTCCGGCGCCGAGTGCCATCCCCGGAGCGAACCGCTGCACCGTGCGGCGATGTGGCAGGCGGCGCGCAGCGGGCTCAGCGGCGAACTGCTCGGCCTCGGTCAGCACCCGGAGCGGCTGCCCGCCGAGGTCGCCGTCCGTCAGCTCGTCTCCCGCCTGCGCCCGGAGCTCGAGGAGCTCGGCGACTGGGGCACCGTGAGCAGCCTGCTCGAGGACACCCTGGCGCGCGGCAACTCCACCGACCGGCAGCGCACGGCGTACGCCGAGCGCGGGGAGCTCGACGACGTCGTGGCCCAGGTCGTCGAGGACACCGCCGGCACGCCGTCCGGCCGTGACGAGCACCCGACCGTCGCGATCCCGTCGTACCGGGTCCGTGCCGGTGACGAAGCCGTCGGCCCCGGTGCCCGTCCCCGTCCGGCCTTCCGCGACCTGGCCGCGTTCTTCCGCGGCTGGGACGCCGACGCGACCATCGAGCACTGCACCGCCCGCGACGTCTGGACGCGCGAGCACGAGGTCGGGTTCGTCGTCGACGGCGGCGTGCAGCAGTTCGGCTGCGACCTCGTCCCCCGCACGGTCAGTGCGTACGAGTGGGCGCAGCTGGAGCAGGGTCTCGGGCAGCGGGCACGGGCGATCGAGCTGTTCCTCCGCGACGCCTACGGTCCACGCCGGATCGTGGCCGACGGCGCGATGGACGAGCACGACGTGGTCGGCAAGAACGGCTGGGACGCGGACGCCGAGCGCCTCCCGCAGCACGCCGTCCGCGCCCCGGTGATGGGCTTCGACCTGGTCCGCAACGAGTTCGGCGGCTGGCGGGTGCTCGAGGACAACGTCCGCTCGCCCTCAGGTGTCGCGTACGGCCTGGCGCTCCGCGAGCTGATGGACGACGTGGTGCCCGACGCACCGCGGCCCGACCGACTCCGCGACCCGTCCGGCGTCCCGGCGCTCCTCCGCGAGACCCTGCGGCGGAACGCCGCTGCCGTGACCGGCAACCAGGACCCGGTCCTGGCACTGGTGACGGACGGCCCCGCCGCCGGCGCCTGGTACGAGCACCGCCGCCTGTCCGACGGGGCCGGGATGCGCCTCCTGACCGAGTCGGACCTGACCGTCCGGGACGGCCACGTCGTCGAGGCGGCGACCGGCGACGTGCTGGACGCGCTGTACCTGCGGGTCGACCGCGACGTTCGCGCCCTGACGAGCGACCACGCGCCGGACCTCGGCGCGCAGGTCCTCGACGCGGCCGCGGCGGGTCGCGTCTACCTGGCCAACGCGCCCGGCAACGCCCTCGTCGACGACAAGGCGATGTACGTCAACGTGCCGGACCTGATCTGGTACTACCTCGAGGAGAAGCCGCTGCTCGAGTCCGTGCCGACCTACCGCACCAGCATCGAGGGCGAGCGGCTGTCCGTGCTCGACCGCGTCGGGGAGCTCGTGACGAAGCCCGTCGACGGCGAGGGCGGGCGCGGTGTCCTCATCGGGCCGAGCGCGAGTGCGCCCGAGGTCGCCGAACGCCGGCGGGAGATCGCGGCGGACCCGGCCGGCTGGGTCGGACAAGAGGTCGTGCAGCTCTCGTCGCACCCGACCATCGGTCCGGCGGGACTCGACCCGCGGCACGTCGACCTGCGCGCGTTCGTCTACGTCACGGGCACCGGTCCGGACGACACCCACCTCGCCGACGTCGCACTCACCCGCGTCGCACCCGAGGGCAGCATGGTCGTGAACTCCTCGCGGGGCGGCGGCGCGAAGGACACCTGGATCATCGGGACGACAGGGGAACGCTGATGTGCGGGCTCGCGGGCGAGATCCGGTTCGACGGCACCGCTCCCGACGTCGGGGCGGTCGCGCGGATGACGGCGTGCCTGGCGCACCGCGGTCCCGACGGCGACGGACTCTGGGCACGCGGGCCGGTGGCCCTCGGGCACCGTCGGCTGTCGATCGTGGACCTGTCGACCGCCGGTGCGCAGCCGATGGTCGTGCCGCGGCTCGGCCTGACGATCACCTACAACGGCATGGTCTACAACTACCGGCAGCTGCGCGACGAACTACACGGCAAGGGCCACACCTTCTTCTCGACGTCCGACACCGAGGTGATCGTCACCGCGTACGCCGAGTGGGGCACCGCGTTCGTCGAGCACCTGATCGGGATGTTCGCCATCGCGATCTGGGAGCACGGCAGCGGGCGGCTCGTCCTGGCGCGCGACCGACTCGGCATCAAGCCGCTCTACGTCGCCGCGGTGCCCGGCGGCCTGCGGTTCGCCAGCTCGCTGCCCGCGATCCTCGCCGGTGACCGGAACGACGCCGGCACCTCCGCGCACGCCGTCGACACCTCGGTCGACCCGGTCGCGCTGGCGTCGTACATGACCTTCCACTCGATCGTCCCGGCACCGCGCACGATCCTGTCCGGCGTCGGCAAGCTCCCGCCCGCGACCGTGCGGGTCGTCGAGCCCGACGGCACCAGCACGGACACCACCTACTGGGAGCCGCGCTTCGAGCGCGACCCCGCGAAGGCGGACTGGTCCGACGCGGACTGGCAGCAGGCCTTCATCGACTCGCTCCGCACGGCCGTCGAGCGCCGCATGGTCGCCGACGTGCCGGTCGGTGTGCTGCTCTCCGGCGGCATCGACTCGTCCCTCGTGGTCGCGCTGCTCGCCGAGGCCGGCCAGCAGGACCTCGCCACGTTCAGCATCGGCTTCGAGTCGGCCGGCGGGGAGTCCGGCGACGAGTTCGAGTACTCCGACGAGGTCGCGCGCCACTTCGGCACCGACCACCACCGGATCCGGATCCCCTCCGACCGCCTGCTCGACGGCATCGACGGGTCGATCGCCGCGATGAGCGAACCGATGGTCAGCCACGACTGCGTGGCGTTCTGGCTGCTGTCGCAGGAGGTCTCGCAGCACGTCAAGGTCGTGCAGTCCGGCCAGGGCGCCGACGAGGTCCTCGGCGGCTACAGCTGGTACCCGCCGCTCGCCGACGTCCCGCGCGACCAGGCCGCCGAGGCGTACCGGTCCGTCTTCATGGACCGCCGGTGGGCGTCCCTGCAGGACCTGCTCGGGGAGCGCTGGCGGAGCGACGACGACACCCCGTCGGCCTTCGTCGACCAGGAGTTCGCCCGCCCAGGAGCCGAGACGAGCGTCGACGCCGCGCTGCGGAGCGACACCACGATCATGCTCGTGGACGACCCGGTGAAGCGCGTCGACAACATGACCATGGCGTGGGGACTCGAGGCCCGCGTGCCGTTCCTGGACCACGAGTTCGTCGAGCTCGCCGGCCAGATCCCGCCGGCGCTCAAGCTCGCCGACGGCGGCAAGGGCGTCATGAAGCGCGCGGCGCGCGGCATCGTCCCCGACGCCGTCATCGACCGCACCAAGGGCTACTTCCCGGTGCCGGCGATCCGGCAGCTCGAGGGCCCGTACCTGGAACGGGTCCGCCAGGCCCTGCACGCCCCGGAGGCGCGGGAACGCGGGCTCTTCGACCCGGGTACGGTCGAGCGGATGCTCCAGGACCCGAACACGACCAGGACCGAGATCGGCGCGAACGCACTGTGGCAGCTCGGCCTGATCGAGATGTGGCTGCAGCAGCAGGGGGTGCGGTGAGCGAGACCCGGCCGGGAGGCTCGACCTCCGTCGCACCCGCACCGCACGTCCGGTCCGTGGCCGGCTCCGACTCCGTGGCCGGCTCCGCCGCTGACCTCGGCGAGCGGCTCACCGCCGCCTGGGGCTCGTGGGGCCCGACCATGACACGGAACGCCCGCCGTGTGGCCTTCGTCAGCGACCGACACGGCACGCCCGAGGTCTTCGTGCAGGACGTCGTCGTCGACGGACCCCTGCCCGAGCCGACCCGGATCACGCTGAGCGACGACCCCGTCATCCGCGTCTCGTGGTCGTCCGACGGCGAGTGGCTCGCCGTGGCCATCGCGACCGACGGCGGCGTGAAGCAGCAGGTCTGGGTGGTCCGACCCGACGGCACCGACCCCGCGCAGATCGCCGGGTCCCGGTACCAGCACGCCGAACTCGGGCCGTGGAGCCGCAGCGGGCACCGGGTGGTCATCACGCTGCCCTCCACCGAGGCCGACCAGCCCGCCCGCGCCTACCTCGTCGACCCCGTGTCCGGCGACCGCGACGACCTGGCCCTCGGCGAGCTCATCCACGTCCTCGACCTCTCCGTCGAGGAGCGCCTCGTGGTGCTGCGCGACGGGCAGCGCGGCCGCGAGTTCGTCGTCGTCGTGGACCGCCTCACCGACGAGGACCACCCGCTCCTCATCGACCCGCCGTCCGGCTCGGCCGAGATCGCCTTCATGCGCCCGTCGCCCGCCAGCGAGACCAGCCCGCTCGTCGCCTACGTCGCCACCGAGGCCGGCGCACCCCGACGCCAGCTCGTCGCGCAGCCCGTCGGCCCGCACGGGTGGCGCGGACGACCCAGGAGCATCGTCGCCCGACCCGACGGCGAACTCGAGTTCCTGGACGCCGACGACGCCGGCCGCACGGTGCTGCTCGGCTGGAACGTCGACGGCCGCAGCGAGCTCGAGCTCATCAACACGCACGACGCCTCGCGCACCCCCGTGCCCGACCTGCCCGGCGAGGTCGTCACGGACCCCGTGCTCAGCCGTGACGGCCGGAGCGTCCTGCTCGCGGTGGAGGGGCCGACCCACCCGCGGGAGCTCTGGCGCCTCGACACGAACGCCCTGACCTGGAGCCGCGTCACCGACGTGCCCGACCTGCCCGCTGTCGCTCTCGTCGAGCCGACGCTGGAACGCGTGCGGGCACGGGACGGACTCGAGCTGACCGGGTGGCTGTACCGGGCGGTGGAGCCGGCCGTGTCGTCGACCGGGACCGGCGTCGGGACGGGGGTCGAGCCTCCAGTCCGCGCAGCGATGATCCACCTGCACGGCGGACCGGAGTCGCAGGAGCGGCCGACGTTCTCCGCGCAGCACCAGGCGCTCGCCGCGGCGGGCATCACGGTGTTCGCCCCGAACATCCGTGGCTCGTCCGGGTCCGGGCACGAGTTCGTGCACGCCGACGACCTCGGGCTGCGGTGGAACGCGCTCGCGGACGTCGTCGACTGCGCCAGGTGGCTCGTGACGAACGACCTGGCCGACCGGTCCCGCGTGGCGGTCGAGGGCCGCTCCTACGGCGGCTACGCCACGCTCGCGTCCCTGGCCTTCACGCCCGACGTGTTCGCGGCCGGGGTCATGGTGTGCGGGATGAGCGACTTCGCCACGTTCTACCGGGACACCGAGCCGTGGATCGCGGCAGCGGCGGCGACGAAGTACGGCCACCCCGTGGACGACGCCGCACTGCTGGAGGCCCTGTCGCCGATGCGGGCGATCGACGAGGTCACGGCGCCGCTGCTCGTCGTGCACGGCGAACTCGACACGAACGTGCCGATCGGCGAGGCGCACCAGGTCGTCGCCGCGCTGCGGGAGCGGTCGCACGACGTCGGCTACCTGGAGCTCGCGGGCGAGGGGCACGAGTACCGCCGTCGGTCGTCCCAGGCGCTGCTCGTGCGGCGCATGGTCGAGTTCCTGGCGTCCCGCCTGGCGTGAGCGGGTGCGGCCGCGCATCGTGGATTCTCTAGGATCGAGGGCGTGACCACGACGATGCCCGGCTTCGGTGCGGAGCGCATCACGCAGCGCGGGCTCCGTGACCGCGTCTACGACCGGGTGCTCGACGTCTTGATGGGGCACGACGTCGAACCCGGCATGCGGCTGTCGATCGACGGACTCGCCCGGACGCTCGGCGTCTCCCCGACCCCCGTGCGCGAGGCCCTCGTGCAGCTCGAGCGCACCGGACTCGTCGTCCGCGAGGCCAACAAGGGCTACCGGGTCGCCCCGCCGCTGCAGGGGGAGCAGCTCGAGGCACTGTTCGACGCCCGGCTCGTCGTCGAGAGCGGCGCCGTCGAGCTCGCCGCACGCGGGGACGTCGCCGCGCTGCGGACCCGGCTCGGGTCGGCGCTCGCCGAGCAGTCGGCCGTCGTCGAGGAGATCGCCGTGGTCGGGGTGGCAGCGGCGTCCGAGGAGCTGATGGCACGGTTCTTCCGCAGCGACTGGCAGTTCCACCAGGTGCTCTTCGACGCGACGCGGAACCCGTTCCTGCAGGAGATGTCCGAGGTCATCACGACGCGGGTGCACCGGATGCGCCAGATCGTCGAGGGCGGCGACGACGACACCGACCGTGCCGTGCAGGAGCACCGGACGATCGTCGACGCCCTGGCGGTCGACCTCGCGTCCGCCGTCGAGGCGATGCGTGCGCACATCGACGCCGTGCGGCTGCGGTCGCGGTCGGACGCGTCGCACGGGGGCTGAACCGGCGGACGCCCGTGCTCTGGCACGTGGCCGTCCTGGTCCGTACCCTTGGTCTGAGGAGGTCCTGACATGACGACGAGCAAGCGCGTGCTCTACAGCGACGTGAAGCCGTACGCGCTGCCCGACCGTCTCGAGGACCTCCGAGGACCGGAGCACGGCGTCATGGAGCTCCCGTTGAACGTGTACTGGGGCCCCAACCCCGTCGTCGACGTCGACACCGACGACGGCATCGAGAAGGCGTACCAGTCGGTGATCCAGGAGGGCCGGATCGAGGACCTCGTGGCGATCGTGAACCCGGAGCGGCTCCGAGTGGTCTGGTCGGCGCTGCTCCTGCCCGGGCGGGCCCGGTCGGCCTGGGAGTCGCGGTTCCCCGCGCTGACCGCCTGAGTCCATCAGCCCATGACCGAGGACACCACGGACGTCCAGCGCCGTGTCACCAGCGCGGCGCTGCGGGCGAGGGGTACCTGGTCGAGGAGGTCCGTCGGTACGAGTCGTTCGCCCAGCTGCGGTTGACGACCCCGGAAGGGCTGGCGGTCGATGTCGACCTCGCGGTTGACTGGCGGAGCACTGAACCGGTGTCGCTGCAGGTCGGGCCCGTACTCGCGGTCGAGGACGCCGTGGGGAGCAAGGTCGGCGCGATCTACAACCGTCTGGAGGCTCGCGACTTCATCGACGTCGATGCCATCCGGAGGTCGGGTCGGTTCTCGGACGAGGCCTTGCTGCGGATGGCGGAAGGTCGCGACGACGGGTTCGACCGGTCCGTGTACTCCGCGCAACTCCGGCGGGTGACACGCATCCGGGACGGACGCTTCGCCGACTACGGCACCACCGGATCCGAACTGACCGCACTGCGTTCTCGGATCGTGTCCTGGGCCGAGGAGATCGACGCGTCGCACGGGGGCTGAACCGGCGGACGCCCGTGCCGAGGTTCGGGTCAGCGGCACGGGCGTCCTGATCCTCCGAGCCCGGTCTAGTTCGGAGCCCCCGGACGGGGGGTTTGGTCGATTGTTCAACAACATGGAGATCGCTGGTTGCGGCATGGCATGGAAGCGGTATCTTTCCTATAGGAAAGAGGTTCGATGACGAGCCTCGACATGCAGAGGAGCATCCCGTGAACCACGCACAGGACTGGGTCCAGCAGGACTGGGACACGACCACCTGGACCGCCGAGACGTGGCCGATCGCCGCCTGTCTCCACGGGTTCCCGGCCGTGGGGCGCGACGGGGTCGCGGTGCACGATGCCGCTCCCGAGGTCTGGGACGACATCCTCGGGCAGGTGGCAGCTGCGGGCTTCTCGCTCGCGGAGGTCGCGGACAGCCACATCCGCCCCGCGGACCTCGAGGTCTCACGCCGCGACGAGTTCCTGGCGATCGCGCGGTCCCACGGCGTCGGCATCCCGTCGGTGCACCTGCAGCGTCGCAGCGTCATCCAGCCCGGGCACGAGGAGGACAACCTCGCCTACGCGCACCGCACGATCGACGCGGCGGCCGAGTGGGGCATGCAGGTCTTCTCGACGGGGCTGCACCAGCCGTTCAACGACGCCCAGAAGCGGGCGCTCTGGTTCTGGACCGCGCAGGGCCCGAAGGACCCCGACGACCCCGAGGTGTGGCAGGCCGCGGTCTCACGTCTCCGCGAACTGGGGGAGCACGCGGCATCGGTCGGGCTCCCGATGGCGCTCGAGATGTACGAGGACACCTACCTCGGCACCGCGGACAGCGCCGTGCGCCTGATCGAGGACATCGGGCTCGACACCGTCGGCCTGAACGCGGACGTCGCGAACCTGATCCGCCTGCACCGTCCGGTCGAGGACTGGCGGGAGCTCTTCGCCAAGACGCTCCCGTACACGAACTACCTGCACGTGAAGAACTACACGCGTGACGAAGCCGGCGACGGGAGCTGGGCGACGAGCGTGCCGAGCACGATGGAGACCGGGCTCATCAACTACCGCCAGGTGCTCCGCGACGCCGTGGCGAACGGCTTCCGCGGCATCTTCATGACCGAGCAGTACGGCGGGGACAGCCTCGGTGTCTGCGCCACGAACCAGCGCTACATCCGGTCCGTCCTCGCCACCGCGAAGTTCGACGAGACCACCGGCACCCGCCAGTCCACCCGCATGCCCGCCGTCACCACCACTGAAGGAGCAGTCCGATGAGCACCCTCGAAATCGCCGTCGTCGGATCCGGCTACATGGGCGGCGGGATCGCGCAGGTCCTCGCGCTCGCCGGCCACACCGTCCACATCGCCGACGTCTCGGGCGAGATCGCCCGGCAGAACCTCGCCCGGCTGCTCGTCGAGACGCAGCAGTTCGTCGACGACGGGCTCTTCCCCGCTGACGCCGTCGAGCGGGTGCGCGAGCACCTCAGCGCCGCCGAGAGCATCGAAGACGCGGTGGCCACGGCTGACTTCATCGAGGAGGCGGTGCCCGAGAAGCTCGCGATCAAGCACGAGACCCTCCGACGCATCACGGCGGCGGCCCGGCCGGACGCGGTGATCGGTTCGAACACGTCGACCATCCTCATCGAGTCCCTCGCCGAGGCCGTCACCGGTCCCGAGCGGTTCCTCGGGGTGCACTTCTCCAACCCCGCGCCGTTCATCCCGGGCGTCGAGCTCATCCCGCACCCGACCACGGGGGACCACGCGGTGCAGGTCGCCGAGGCCGTCGTCGCCGCGACGGGCAAGCAGTCCGCGCGGGTCAAGGACTCCACCGGGTTCGTGCTCAACCGGCTGCAGTACGCCCTGTTCGAGGAGGCGACGAAGATCGCGGACGAGGGCATCGCGACCCCCGACGACATCGACACGATCGTCCGGACGACGTTCGGGTTCCGCCTGCCGTTCTTCGGCCCGTTCGCGATCGCCGACATGGCCGGGCTCGACGTCTACGCGTTCTGCTTCGAGTCGCTGCAGACCCGCTGGCCCGAGCGCTTCGCGACGCCGCCCTCGCTGCAGCAGCACGTCGATGCCGGGGAGCTCGGCACGAAGTCCGGTGCCGGGTACCTGCAGGTGCCGGCCGACCGCACGCCGGAGCTCGTCGCCTACCGCAACCGCGCCTACGTCGCCATGCAGAAGCTGCTGGACGAGCTCGGCCCGGCGCCGATCCACTGAGGGCGGCGGGTCAACGGCTGGCGGGCGAGTCCTCCGACGCGTCCGTGCGGCTCGTCTCGGCGTCGGCCCGGTCGTCCGCGTTGCTCGACCCGACGTCCTTGAGGTCGGAGCGGGTGCTGGCATGGATCGGCTCGGCGTGACCGAAGGTCCGGGCGGCAGCGCGGAGGCGTTCGACGAAGTCGCCGTCCTCGTCCTCGAGCTGGTCGTCGTCGGCGTCCTCGACCACGAGCTCGCTGGTCGGGCCGATCAGGATCTTCGTCGTGGTGCGCGTGCCGTCCGGGGCGATCGACGGCACCGCGACGGTGTCGGCTCGGTCGCCGCCGGAGAGGGCAGCCGCGTACTCGATCACCGCGTCGGCGATGTCGTCGCCGGTCAGGATCGTCGTGTTGTCGTACCGGATGTGTTTCATCGGTCCCTCCCTCCGTCCATCTTCGCGCGGGACGGGAGACGGTCGTCCAGCCGCCGCGCGATCCGCACAGGACTGAGCGGTGTCACTCCCGGGCGCCGGCGAGCCCGTGGTCGTTCGCGTAGACGACGAGCTGCACCCGGTCGCGCAGCCCGAGCTTGCCGAGCACGCTGCTGAGCTGGGTCTTCACCGTGGACTCGGTGACGAACTCGCGCGCCGAGATCTCGCTGTTCGACAGGCCCCGCGCCGCCCAGCCGAAGACGATCCGCTCCCGCTCGGTCAGGGTGCCGAACTCGGCGGGCTGCGGGGTCGGTGCCCGTTCGACGTCCTGCCCGAAGAGCTGCGCGAGGTCGTTCGGCGCGATCACCGAACTGCCCTCGTGCACGGCCCGGACCGCGGCGAACAGGAACGACGGCGTCGCGTCCTTGAGCAGGAACCCGCTCGCGCCGAGCCGGATCGCGGTGGCGGCGGCGGGGTCGAGGCCGAAGGTCGTGAGCACGATCACCCTGGGCAGGGGTTCGGGGAAGGCGCCGTCGAACAGTCGGCGGACGGTCTCGAGGCCGTCCATCCGCGGCATGCGCATGTCGAGCAGCACGATGTCCGGGTGCAGCTCGGTGACCAGTGTCAGGGCCTCGGCGCCGTCGGAGGCCTCACCGACGACCTCCATGTCCTCCTGCGCGTCGAGGACCACGCGGAGGCCTGCGCGGAACAGTGCCTGGTCGTCCGTCAACAGGATCCGGATGGGCGTGGTCACAGGGTGACTCCTTCGTCGATGTCGAGCGGCACACGGGCACGGGCGGCGAAGACGTCCTCGACGACCGCCGCGTCGAACGACCCGTCGAGCGCGGTGAGGCGGGAGCGCATGCCGACGATGCCCCGGCCGGAGCCGCCGGTCGCGCCGGTGCCGACGACGTTCTCGACCTCGAGCACGACGTCGCCGGAGCGCCAGGTCTCGCGGACCGTGACGGGCTGACCGGGAGCGCCGTGCCGCAGGGCGTTCGTGAGCATCTCCTGCAGCACGCGGCGGATCGCGGTGCCGGTGTCCGAGCGCATGGCCCTCGGGGTGCCGCGGACCGTGCGGTCGACCTGGACGCCGGCGTCGCGGATGCCCTGCACGATCTCCTCGAGCGAGCCCGGGTCGACGCGGTCGCCGGTGCCGTCGATGTGCCCGAGCACCTGTCGGACCTCGAGCAGGGAGCTACGGGCGGTGCTGGCGATGGTGGCGCTGACCTCGCGGATGCGGGCCTCGTCGTGCAGGAACGGGACCGAGTCGGCCTGCGCGATGATGACGGCGAGGGAGTGCCCGACGACGTCGTGGACGTCCCGGGCGATGGCACCACGGATGCGCTCCGACTCCGCTTCGTCGACGGCGCGCGTCGCGACCTCCTCGGCCTGCACGCGGAGTTCGGACTCACGCACGCGGAGCGCGGACTCGCGGTTGCGCGACGTCAGCGAGCGGACCGCGAGGCCGGTCGCCCACACGACGAGCAGCGACGCGACCGGGGCGGCGAGGGCGACCAGGGCCTGGTCGATCGGCCCGTTGACCAGCAGGGCGAACCGGAAGCCGGTGGTCGCGAGGTACACGGTCGCACCGACGCCGGCGACGACGGCCAGGATGCCCGACAGGACGACCTCGACCTTGTTGCCGACGATGACCGTCGTGCCGATGACGACGTAGAGCGCGATGTCGACCAGCGACGGCCGCTCGGAGCCGATGACCTGCACGGCGCCCAGCACGACGACTGCGAACATCGAGCCCGAGGGGGAGACCCGACGCACGGCGATGGCGACGACGGCGAGCACGACCGCCCACGTGCTCGCCTGTTCGAGCTGGACGTCGACCGGTGCGATGAACACCAGGCCGGCGACGAGCCCGAGCGCCAGGTCGATGACGACGGAACCGGGCGCGAGTGCCCTGATGAACCCCCGCCGATCCGTCACCACGTGATCATCGCACGGGCGCGTCCGGTCGTCGCGAGCAGGGCGGCCACGAGATCGACGTAGGACAGGCCCGCCGCGGCGAACATCCGGGGGACCTGGGACTGCTCGGTGAAGCCCGGCGCCGTGTTCACCTCGTTCAGCACGACACCGGCGGGGGTCACGAAGAAGTCGAACCGGGCGACCCCGGCACAGCCGAGCACGTCGTAGAGCGTCCGTGCTGCCTGCTCGAGCCTGGCGTGCTCCTCGGCGCTGATCCGGGCGGGCACCGTGAAGTCGGCCGAGCCGTCGTACTTCTGTTCGCGACCGAAGACGTCGCCGGGGCCGACACCGATCTCGAGCGTCGAACCGGCACGCACGACGCCGTCGCGGTCGCGGAACAGCGCGATGTCGACCTCGCGTCCGGTGACGAAGGCCTCGACGAGCGCGTGCTCGCCGGCCGAGAACGCCCGGTCCAGGGCGAGGCCGAGGTCGGCGACGTCCTGCACGACGGAGACGCCGTTGCTGGAACCACCCGTCGTCGGCTTGACCACGACGGGCAGCGGGACGGCGATGGCGGGGAGGTCGTCACGAGCCCCACCCCGTCCTGCGGTGTCGTCCCGGTGCACGAGCTGGCCGGGCGCCGTGCGGATGCCCACCGCCTCGGCGATCGTCTTCGTCACCCACTTGTCCATCCCGAGTGCCCCGGCGCGGACGGGCGACCCGACGAACGGCACACCGAGCAGCCCGAGGAGTCCGGCGATCGCACCGTCCTCACCACCGACGCCGTGCAGGACGGGGAACGCCACGTCAGACGACGTCAGCACGGTCACCGCCTCGGTCGGGGTCAGCGCAGTACCGTGCTCGTCGACCCACCCACCGGACCGGTCGATCGTGAGCGGGACCGCGTCGTGTCCGAGCTCCCGGAGCGCCCGGGCGACCGCTGCGGCCGAGGCGAGGGAGACGTCGTGCTCGTCGTTGGCGCCGCCGCCGATCACGGCGACGGTCTGCTGGGCGTCATGCACCGAGTGCCTCCAGGGTGCGGGCCGGCGCAGCGTCGGTGTCGTCCGTCGTCGGACGGCCGACCGCCGTCGAGCGGTGGACACGTGCCACCCGCGTCCCGATCCGCGTCACGATCTCGTGCTCGATGGTGTCCGACCACGCGGCCCACTCCGCCACGGTCGGCTCGCCGGCCGCGCCGGGTCCGAACACCGTGACGGTCTCCCCGGCGTCCAGGCGGTCGTCCCCGGTGTCGACGACGACCATGTCCATCGAGAACCGGCCCACCAGGGGCCGCCGGCGTCCGCGGACGGACACCTCGGCCCGCTCGGACGCCGCACGGGGCAGCCCGTCGCCGTAGCCGATCGGCAGGAGCGCCAGGTTCGTCCGCCGGTCCACGACGTGGTCCAGGCCGTACCCGACGCCGGTGCCGGGCTCGACCTCCCGTGCTGCGGCGACCTGGGTGGTGAGCGACAGGGCCGGACGCAGTGCCGACGAGGTGCCCGACGGGTCGATGCCGAACAGGCCGGCGCCGATGCGGTGCAGGTCGAAGCCGTCCGCGACGCCGGTGATGGTCGCTGCGGTCGCGGCGAGGTGGGTCACGGACGGCGTCAGGCCGCTGCGCCGAGCCGTGCGGACCGCGTTCCGGAAGAGCAGCCGCTCGCGGGTGGTCGGCCCGGTCGGCGCAGGACATGTGCCCCATCACCCCGACGACCCCGACGAGCCCGAGCGCCTCGGACTCGCGGGCGAGTGCGCACAGGGACGGCCATGCCTCGGCGGGGGAGCCGTCCCGGGCCATGCCGACGTCGACGTGCAGGTGGACCCGGGCGCGCTGGCGGACCGCGAGCGCGGCGAGCCCCACGGCGTGCAGGACCGCCGGGCTCGACACCGCGACGTCCACGTCGGCGAGGACGGCCGCGCTGAAGTCGGCGTCCGGCGGGTTCAGCCAGGTGAGGATCCTGGCGCGGACCCCGGCGGCGCGGAGGGCCAGGGCCTCGTCGATCGTGGCGACGCCCACCGACGTGGCGCCGCTCGCCAGGACCGACGTGGCGACGGCGCCGTGCCCGAACGCGTCGGCCTTGAGCACCGCCATCAGCCGGTTGCCGGTCAACGCGGCGAAGTACGCGGTGTTCGCGCGGATCGCGTCGTCGTGGACGACGAGTTCGGACGGCGCGGACATCAGCCGACCGTGCCGGCGGGAGCGCCGACGGTGACGGTGACGACCCCGCGGGGGAGCGCCGAGCCGGACGACGACGACGACGAAGAAGAAGAAGAGGAAGGGGACGACGACATCGACGACGACGTGGTCGCGGTCGGGTGGCTGCCGTCGATCGCCCAGCACGCCGTCCCGATCACGACGACGATGGCGACGAGGGTGGCGGCGGTGCTCCTGGTGGTCCTGCTGGTCATGGGACAAGCGTCCGGCAGGGGACCTTCAGCGGGCATCGTCCTGCGGGTCGAAGCCACTCAGCCCTCCGGGTGAGATCGACTCACGAGTCGGTCCCGGAGAGCACGACTCAGATGACGACGGACCCCAGCACGCGGTGCGCGATCGAGATCGACTCGCCCGACACCGCCGACAGTGGCGAGGACAGGAACGCGACCAGGTCGGCGATCTGCGTCGGGCTCGACTCCCCACCGGCACCACGCTGCACCTCAGCACCGGGCTCGTCGGAGACCGTGCCCGGGTTGACGACGTTCACCGTGACGCCCGACCCGGCGAGCTCGTCCGCCAGGTTCTTCGCGATGACGTTCACCGCGGTGTTCCGGAGCGAGGCCGTGATGTTGCCGGACAGGTACGCGTTCTGGCCGCTCACCACGACGACCCGGCCGAAGCCCGCGTCCCGTTGGGCCGGCAGGACGGCGTTCGCGACCCGCAGGAACCCGAGGGCCTTGCCGTCGACCGCCTGTGCGACCTGGTCGGGGTCCGACCGCTTCGCCGGGTCCAGCGTGCGCGCGCTCGGTGCCGCCGTCACGACCAGCACGTCGATGCGTCCGTGCTCGGCGAGCACCCGCGCGACGCCGGCGTCGACCGAGGCCTGGTCCGCGGTGTCCATCGCCACCGCGGAGATCGCCACCCCGGAGAGTCCCACACCTCCGTCCTCCGACGCGCTCCGCGAGGCCACCACGACGGTCGCCCCCTCGGCCCGGAGGCGGTCGGCCACGGCGGCACCGATGTAGCCCTTCCCACCGACGACGAGGGCGACACGGTCACTGAGCTGCAGGTCCATGCCCGTCACGCTAGCCCCCGGTGCCACGACCGTCCGAGCAGTTCGGTGCGCGAAACGTACAGCAGCCGAACCGTTCGTTGCGTGAACCGTTCACGTCCTGAAAGACTCTCACTCGTCCGATCCGGACGGCACGACGACGAGGAAGGCGGAACCAGACATGCGCAGCACGTACCACGGGGCTCAGCGGAGCACGTCGCTCTTCGGCACCCACACCCGCGTCGGCCTCACCGCCCCCGCCGTGATCGCCGCGTACGTCAACGCCCGCATCGAGGACCCCTCGCTGCTCTCGACACGGACCGAGCCGTCCTACGCCGACTTCTTCGCCGCCCAGCACGCCTGAGCACCGAGCACCCCTGAGCACCCACCGGCCTGAGCACCCAGCACGCCTGAGCACCCGGAGTCCCTGACCCCATGCCGTTGACCGTCGTCCGCCGCGAGCACCACCACCTCTACACCCGCGAGCCCCGATCCACCGCCGCCCGCCGCGCCGTCGAGGCCATCCTCCGGCTGCAGCACGCCGAGGAACAGCAGATCGAACATGCCCGCACCGAGAGCGGCCTGTCGAAGAACGAGTTCCTCGCCGTCCGGTACCTGCTCCAGGCGCACCGCGACCACCGCGCCATGGGGCCGAAGGACCTCGCCGTGATGCTCGCCGTGTCGAACGCGTCGGTCACGAAGCTCGTCGACACCCTCGTCGAGAAGGGCGACCTCGTCCGCACCGCACACCCCACCGACCGCCGGGCGCAGGTGCTCGAGCCGACAGAGCAGGCGGCCGCCAAGATCGACGCCTCGTACGCGCGCTTCCACGAGGTGGTCGTCGAGGTCCTCGACCGGCTGCCCGCCCCCGAGAACGAGGCCGTCACCCGGGCGCTCGGCCAGGTGGTCGAGGCGCTCGCCGAGACGGTGCCGGAGCCCGAGGACGAGTACACGGTGCCGGAGGGCGCTCGCTGACGCGACCAGGATCCGGACAGGAGGCTCGTGGCGGCGCCGCCACGAGCCTCCCGTCTTCTGCCCCACCGGAAACCTTCCAGCGGTAAGTTGTCTGCATGACCGCCGCCGAGGACGCCGACGCCGCTCCGCGACGCGGGTACCGCAAGGGCGCCGAGCGGCGGGTGCAGATCCTCGACGAGATGATCCGGATGGTCGCCGAGCAGGGCGTCGACGCGTCCTCGTTGCGCTCCGTGGCCGAGGCGCTCGGCATCACGCACGCCGCACTGCGGCACTACTTCCCCTCGCGTGACGAGCTGCTGCTGGCGGTCTACCGCGAGCACGAGGTGCGCGAGCAGAACTCGCCCGACCGGTTGGCGTCGGCGATCGGCGACATGCGGGACAGCGCCAGGCGCAACCGCGAGGTGCCCGGGCTCGTGCAGCTCTACACGACCCTGGCCGCGGACGCCGTCGGCGAGGGGCACCCGGCCACGAGCGACTTCATGCGCGAGCGCTTCGCGCGGTTGCGGTCGGAGCTCGCCCTGCTGATCCAGCGCGACCAGGACCTCGGCCGGATCCGGGCCGACCTCGACCCCACGGACCTGGCGTCCCTGAGCATCGCGGCGTCCGACGGGCTGCAGGTGCAGTGGCTGCTCGACCCGGACGCCGTCGACGGCGAGCGGGTCCTGCGCCTGCTCGAGCAGCTCGTCCCCCCGCCCGCGTCCTGACGCGAGCGGGGGAGCGTGCCCGAGCTACGCGGTGAGCACCGCCGCGGCGGGGTCGAAGTCCTCGGGGAGCGGCGGGATCGACGCCACGGTCGAGGTGATGTCGACCGCCGTGTGCGACTCGGCAGCGTCGCGGATGCCGAGCAGCACGTCGAGGACGTGCAGTGCGGTGGCACCCGAGGCGCGCTCGGGGCGGTCCTCGGCGATGGCGCGCGCGAGGTCGACGACCCCGGTACCGCGGCCCCAGGTCGACCCGACGGCGGTGATCGTCTCGGGCTCGTCCTGGCCGTACCGCCACAGGGTGGAGTCACCCTCGAACGTGTTCGGGTCGGGGAGCGAGATCGTGCCGAGCGTGCCGTTGATCTCCACGAAGCCCATGCGCGGCATCGCGTGCTGGAACGAGAACGTGGACTGTGCCGACTGCCCGCCGGCGAACTCGATGAGGGCCGCGTGGTGCGTCGGGACCTCGACCGGGAACGTCTCGCCCGCGCGGTCGCCGGACGCGATGGTCCGACGCTCGAGCGACTTCGACGACACGGCCTGCACGCGGGTGGCGGCACCGAGGGCGTGCACGAGCGTCGTCACGTAGTACGGACCCATGTCGAACAGCGGTCCGGCACCCGTGGCGAACAGGAAGTCCGGGTTCGGGTGCCAGGCCTCGGGCCCGGGGACGTGGAACATCGTCGTCGCGGTGAGCGGCTCGCCGATGTCACCGCGGGCGATGGCCCGGAGCGCGGTCTGGATGCCGGCGCCGAGCACCGTGTCCGGCGCGGTCGCGACCCGGAGGCCCCTGGCCTTCGCGGACTCGAGCACCGCGGCGGCGGAGTCGTGGTCCGTGGCGATCGGCTTCTCGCTCCAGACGTGCTTGCCGGCGTCGATGATCTGCTGGTCGACCTCGGCGTGCGCGGCCGGGATCGTCAGGTTGATGACGATCTGGACGTCGTCCCGGGCCAGGAGCTCCTCGACCGAACCGGAGGCCCCGACGCCGTACTCCGCTGCCTGGGCAGCAGCGCGGTCGAGCAGGACGTCGGCGACGAAGCGGACCTCGACGTCGGCGAACTGCGTCAGGTTGCCCAGGTACTGCGTGGAGATGTTGCCGGCACCGATGATGCCGATCCCGACACGGCTCACTTGTCGTTGTCCTTCAGCCAGGTGAGGGACTCGGCGATGCCCTCGAAGACGTCGCCCTTGTACGCGTCGAACTCGACGACGCGGATCGCCTGGGGCGCAGCGGCGAGGATCGACACCACGTCGACGTCGCCCTGGCCGGCGGGGGTCTGGTTCTCGAAGGCGCGCTGCAGGGCCTCAGGGACGATGAGGGCGCTCTCGGACGAGGGCAGGGCGTCGCGGATGTCGCCGTCGACCTGGCCGTCCTTGACGTGGATCGCGACGACGCGGTCCCCGAGGGAGCGGAGCACGGCGGGGGCGTCCGCGCCACCGACGGTCGCCCAGAAGGTGTCGACCTCGAGGACGGTCTCGGGGGCGAGCTGCTCGACGAAGAGCTCGTAGACCGTGCGGCCCTCGACCTTGTTCGTGAACTCCCACTGGTGGTTGTGGTAGCCGAACTGCAGGCCACGGGCTGCGGCCTCGGCGGTGAGCTCGTTGACGCGGTCGGCGATGGCCTTGACGTCGTCGGCGGTCTGCCAGCGGTCGGTCGGGATGAACGGGTCGATGACCGTCGTGATGCCGAGGCGCTCGGCGGCGTCCCAGATCGGCGTGGTGTCGGCGGCGTCGATCACGGCGACGTGGCCGGACGGGGCCTTCAGGCCGGTGGCGGCGAAGGCCCGCTCGAGGTCGGCGGCACGCTCGACGAACGCGTAGGGCTCGACGTTCTCGTACCCGATCTCGCGCACGCGGGCGATGGCCGCATCGAGGTCGTCGGCGATGGCGTCTCGCAGCGAGTACAGCTGCACGGAGGTGATGGGCATTGCGCGGGGCTCCTTCGGTCCTGACTGGGCTGTGCTGACCCGTCGAGGACGCGATGCTCCGCGGCGAGATCGAGGACGACGCTACACCGAAAACCACCCGGTGTGTAGTTTTGCGTCGCCCGTGTCCGCGCCCCGTCGTCACGAGCGTCCGCGCCCCGTCAGCCGCGGCCGGCGCACCGGGCGTGCGCCGAGCCTCCCGGGCTAGCGTGGACCGGTGCTCCACGACGCGACCCTGACCTTCGACAGCCCCGCCGGACGCATCTGTGGCCAGCGCGACGACGGGGTGGTGCGGGTCCTCGGGGTCCCGTACGCACACGCCGAGCGCTTCCAGCCGCCGCAGCCGGTGCCGCCGTTCCCCGACGTGTTCGACGCCGACACCCCGGCGCCCCTCGCGCCGCAGTCGGCCTCCCCGGTGGTCGACCAGCTCCTGCACGTGGTCGAGGCCGAGGTCGACGAGCACTGCCAACGGCTCTCGATCACGCTGCCGGCCGACGTCGGCGCCGACGAGCGCCTGCCGGTGATGGTCTGGGTGCACGGCGGCTCGTACGTCATCGGTGGCGGGGACCTGCCGATGAACGACCCGACCGACCTGGTCACCGAGCAGCGGGTCGTCGTCGTGACCGTCACCTTCCGGCTCGGGGTGCTCGGGTTCCTCGGCGACGGCGACCGGGTGCCGGCGAACCTCGGGCTGCTCGACCTCGTCGCGTCGCTCGGGTGGGTGCACGAGAACATCGCCGCGTTCGGCGGCGACCCCGCGAACGTCACCGTGTTCGGGCAGTCCGCCGGCGGTGACGCCGTCGCGCACCTGATGATCAGCGAGGGCACCGAGGGCCTGTTCCACCGGGCGATCGTGCAGAGCGCGCCGCTGGGTCTGTCGCGGGGGCGCTCCCGGATGAACCGCGCCATGGTGCGGACCATCGGCGCGGTCGGCCCGGACACGGCGCTCGAGGACCTGCTCGGTCGACAGGCCCGCGCGGAACGGATCGCGATGCCGTTCGGCCTGCGCGGCGGGATGCCCTACGGCACCCAGTACGGCTTCGCGCCGCTGCCCGCGGAGCGCGACCTCGCCGACGCCTGGCGACGGGTCGCGCCCCGCATCGACCTGATGATCGGCTCGGCCGCGGACGAGACCGCGATGTACGTGCCCGTCCTGCCGGGCGTGCGTCAGGTCGCCCGCACCCGGGTGGGCCGCGCGCTCGTGCGGTGGTGGCTCGTCCGCCCGTTGACCGAGGTCATCTACGGCCGCGATGCCCGTCGGTTCGCCGAACGGCACCGCGCCGGCGGCGGCACGGCGGTCCGGTACCGACTGCTCCGCGGTGCGACGCGACGGCCGACCGGTGCGGCACACATGGGTGAGCTCCCGATGCTGCTCGGCGGGCGCGAGGCCTGGGCCGGCAGCCTGTTCGTGTCCGAGCGCGACTGGCCCGAGGCCGAACGCCGTGGCCCCGGGATCCGGGCGATCTGGGCCGAGTTCGCGCGGACCGGCCGGGTCACGGCGCCGAGCGACGAGACGCTGGCGTTCGACCGCGGGTGACTGCGGCGTCCGCCCGTGGGCGACGGCGGCGTTCGCCCGCGGCTGTCGGCAGCGGGTGGCCCAGGCCGGCACCCCCTGAACTGGCGGTATCCACGGTCGTTCCACCCCCGGAGAATCGGGGCATGCCCGTGTCCGTGGATCCCGACCTCCGTGCCCGCATCGTGGCCGCGGGGATCTTCGCGTACCGCGCAGCCGACTTCCACCAGGTCGGACCCGAGGAGGTCGCGGTCCACGCCGACATCACGGTGGAGGAGTTCCGTCTCGCCTACCCGGTCTGGGAGCTCTTCATCGTCGCGGTGGTCGACCGCTGGAACACCGCCACGCGGCAGATCCTGCGCCCCATCGCCGAGCGCGAGGGTGCCGTCGCCTACGTCCGCGCCCGCCTGGAGACCGGCGAGGGCGACCCCGCGCTGGTCCGACTGCGCATCGCCCTGCTGAGCGCCGCGTCGAACCCCGGGCACGCCGCCGCCGGGTGGTTCCGCAAGCAGTACGCGCGCTCGTTCGAGGACCTCACGCTGACCCTCGCCCGCGACGTCGTGATGGGGCGCGAGGCCCGCGGGACCGCACCCCGCCACGGTGCTGAGCAGCTGCTCGCGCTGTACGAGGGCCTGCAGCTGCAGTCCCTGCTCCGCGACGACGTCGACCTGCTCGGCGGGTACGACCGCGCCGTGGCCCGGATGCGGGTGGGCTGGGCGAGCGGCCCCGTCGCGCAGCCGACCCGCTGACAGCAGCACCGGGACCACCCGGACGGGAGGCTCGGCGCGGCACGCGTGCGCACCCGCGGCTTCCTGGGATGGTCGGGTCATGGAGTACACGGACTACGACACCCGGCTGGCGGCGTACGGCGTGGTCACGCACGAGGGGCGTGTGCTGCTGGCGATGCAGCGCTTCCCCGAAGCCGGGACCTGGGCGCTGCCCGGCGGCGGCGTCGAGTACGACGAGGGCGTCGAACAGGCCGTCGTCCGCGAGTTCATGGAGGAGACCGGGTACGAGGTCACCGTCGGGGGACTGCTCGGTGTGCGGCACCACCTGGTGCCCGCGGAGCGACGGATGCACGAGAACGGCCGGCCGATGAAGGCCGTGCAGGTCGTGTTCCGCGTGCGGATCACCGGCGGAGCCCTGCGGGACGAGGCCGACGGCTCCACCGAGCGGGCGGACTGGATCCCGATCGCGGAGCTCCCGCACCACCGGCACGGCCTGGTCGTGCCGATCGCGCTGGGGTGGGCGGGCGCGCTCGGCTGAGCCGTGCCGCACCGCCCGGGGCGCGGTCTCGGCGGTGAGATCGCAGTTGGTGTCGGGTCGGCGCTGCCCGAGCCGACACGAAGTGCGATCTCAGCGTCGGCACTGCCCGGTCGTCACTCGGCGATGACGCTGAAGACGTTGCCGGAGGGGTCGGTGAACCAGGCGATGAGCGGGCCACCTCTGCGGTTGACGCCCTTCGCGTCGGTCATGCCCTCGTACTGCAGGAACGTCACGCCCTTCGCGGTGAGCTCGTCGACCGCGGCGTCGACGTCGGGCACGGGGAAGTTGAGCACCGTGAAGGCCGCGGGCTCGTGCGCGGGGCCCTTCGGGTAGGCCAGCACCCATCGGCCGCCGCCGAGCTGGAGCGCGAGCATGCCGTGGTCCTCGGTGACCTCGAGCCCGAGGACGTCCTCGTAGAACGCCTTCGCCTCGGCCGGGTCCCGCACGGAGAACCCGCTGAACGCCTTCGTCGCGTCGATCGTCATGCCGACAGTGAACTCCTCTGGGAGGATGAGGGCGTGCGCACGGAGGGAACGGTCGACGACGCCGTCCGCCGCGCGGTCGAGCTGGCCGCGTCCGGCGAGCGGGTCGTGCTCGGCATCGCGGGAGCCCCCGGCGCGGGCAAGTCGACCCTGGCCCGCCGCGTGGTCGTCGCCGTCGACGAGCACCTCGGCGCCGGCACCGCCGTGCAGGTCCCCATGGACGGCTTCCACCTGTCGAACGCCGCACTCGACCGCCTCGGTCGGCACGACCGCAAGGGCGCGATCGACACCTTCGACGCCGACGGGTACGTCGCCCTCGTCCGCCGGTTGGTGAACGGTGACGAGCCCGTCGTGTGGGCGCCGGACTTCGACCGCCGCGTCGACGAGCCCGTCGCCGGCAGCATCGCCGTGCCGCAGGCAGCCAGGCTCGTGGTGTCGGAGGGCAACTACCTCCTCGACGACTCCACCCCCTGGGCAGCGCTGCCCGACCTGTTCACCGAGACCTGGTTCTGCACGGTCGACGACGACGTCCGCGTCGACCGCCTCGTCGGTCGGCACATGCGACACGGCCGCGACCACGAGGCGGCCCGCACCTGGGCGGTGGAGGTCGACGGCGTGAACGCCGCACGGGTCGCTGCCACGGTGAGCCGAGCCTCCCGGATCGTCCGGACCTGACCACCTGCGGGTCGCGACCCGCACCACACGACAGGAGCCCTCATGACCATCGCCATCACCGGAGCGACCGGCAACATCGGCGGCGCCGTCGCCCGCGCGCTCGCCGCGGACGGCGCGCCGTTCCGCATGGTCGTGCGCGACCCCGCCCGTGCACCGGAGCTGCCGGGCACCGAGGTGCGCACCGCGACGTTCGCGGACGCCGCGGCGTCGCGGGCCGCGCTGGAGGGCGTCGACCTGCTGCTCATGGTCTCCGGAGCGGAGGCTCGGGACCGGCTGGAGCAGCACCGGACCTTCGTGGCGGCGGCTGCGGACGCGGGTGTCCGGCACGTCGTCTACACGTCCTTCATGGGCGCCGCGGAGGACGCGACCTTCACGCTCGGGCGCGACCACTGGGCGACGGAGCAGGCGATCCGCGCGACCGACATGGGGCACACGTTCCTGCGGGACAGCTTCTACCTGGACTTCGTCGAGGACCTGGTCGGCGAGGACGGCGTGATCCGGGGACCCGCGGGCGACGGCGCGATGGCAGCGGTCGCGCGGGCGGACGTGGCGCGGGTGGCGACGGCCGTGCTCCGGGACCCGGCGGCGCACCTCGACCGGACGTACGACCTGACCGGGCCGGTGGCGATCACGCTCGCGGAGGCGGCGGCGGTCGTGAGCGCGGAACGTGGTCGTGCCGTGCGGTACCAGCCGGAGACGGTGGAGGAGGCCTACGCCTCGCGGGCGCGGTGGAACCCCGAGCCGTGGCAGGCGGACGCGTGGGTGAGCACGTACACGGCGATCGCGGAGGGGGCGCTCGCGCGGGTCACGGGTGACGTCGAGCGGGTGACGGGTCGGGCGCCGATGTCGTTGCGGGACGTGTTGCGCGCGGGCTGAGTTCCGCGCGGCTCAGGGCACCCGGCGCGCGGCCAAGGTGCCGACGACACCGAGGACCAGCACCGCCACGAGCACGACGAGCAGCGGCGCCGTCCAGTCCCCGGTCGCACCGTGGAGCGCCCCGGCGACGATCGGCCCCGCGGACCCGAGCAGGTACCCGCCGCCCTGCACGAACGCGGACATCCGGCGGGCATCGTCGTCGTTCGAGACGAGCCGCACGATGATGATGAAGATCACCGTGATGCCGCCGCCCTGGGCCGCACCGCCGAGGATCGACCACAGCAACCAGAGCTGCGGCGCGAACAGCAGCCCGAGGGGCATCGCGAGCCACAGGGTCCCGACGAGGGACAGGATCGCGCGGGGTCGCCAGCGCGCCGCGAGGACCGGAACGCCGAGCGCCCCGACCACCGCGAGGATCTGGAACACGGACGAGCTCGCCCCGGACGACGCCTTCGAGAAGCCGATCTCGTCGTGCAGCAGCGTCGGGATCCAGGCGGTCAGGGCGTAGTACGAGAAGGCCTGCCCACCGAAGGCGAACGTCAGTCCAATCGTCACCCAGCGGGTCGGGCGCACGACGGAGACCCGAGTCGGCCTGGTCGTGGTGCGGACCGCGCCGGTGTCGAGCACCTGGTCGATCGGCCCGGTGACCGGCAGCGGTTCGGCGACCGCACCGGACCGTGGGCCGAGCCAGGCGGCACGCGCACCGACGGTGTACGTCCAGGCGAGGCCGGCGATCAGCGCGAACACACCCCACAGGGCGATGGCGACCGGCCAGCCCCACAGGTCGGCGATCGGGGCGGTACCGAGCGAGGTCGTCATCGACCCCACGTTGAGCGCCGACGTGTAGACGCCGGTGACGATCCCCACGCGTTCCGGCGAGGTGTCGCGGCGGATGACCACCGGGACGACGACGTTGCCGATCGTGATGCCGATGCCGATCACCGCGGTGCCGATGAGCAGTGCGGCGGCACTCGGCAGCGACCGGATCACCGTGCCGACGAGCACGACGACGAGCGACAGCGACACCGCCCGCTCCGGGGTGGCCTTCGCGATCACCCAGCTCGCGAGCGGTGTCGCGAGGGCGAAGCAGAGGACGGGGATCGTCGTCAGCAGCCCTGCGACGGTGGTGGTGAGCCCGAGGTCCATCCGGACGTCCCCGATGACGGGTGCCGGCGCGACGATGGGCCCACGGAAGTTCAGCGCGACCAGGACGATCGCGACCGGCAGGACCCAGCCCGCGCGGCGGACCAGCTCGCCCCGGGTGCTCACGCCCGGCCGGCGAGGTCGGCGGCGGACGTCCCAGAAGCGTCGGACCCGGAAGCGTCCGAGCCCGAGCCCGAGCCCGAGCGCGTTCCCGTGTCCGACCCGGGCAGCAGGATCGGCAGCAGGTCGAGCGGGGTGGCGGCGGTCGCGATGGTGCCGACGGCCTCGGCGGGGGAGCCGTAGCCCCACTCGGCGAAGACCACCGGGACCCCGTGCACGGTCGCGCCCTCGACGTCGTGCACCCGGTCGCCGATCAGCACCGGACGGCTGATGTCGAACCCGCGGGCGTCGAGACGCTTGAGCGCTTCCTCGACCACGTCGGCCTTCGAGGACCGGACCTCGTCGTCGCTCGCCCCGGTGATCACGTCGATGTCCCCGACGAGTCCGTAGTGGTCGAGGATGTACGTCGCCGGGGTCTCGGGCTTGCTCGTCGCCGTCGAGATCGGCAGCCCGGCCTGGTGCAGGGTGCGGAGCACGACGTCGATGCCCTCGAACATCCGGGAGTCGAGCGCCCCGTGCGAGAAGTAGTGCTCGCGGTACACGGCGAGCGTGCGGTCGGCGAGCTCGTCGTCCATGCCCATCGCGATGTGGAAGGTGTCGAGGATCGGCGGACCGACGAACGACATCATCGTCGCGCGGTCGGGGACGGGCACGCCGACCTGGCGGAACGTGTACGTCAGGCTCTCGAGGATGCCCGGCGCCGAGTCGCTGATGGTGCCGTCGAGGTCGAAGAGGATGGCGCTGAACGGGCTGGTCATGTCAGGACCAGCCTAACCGGGGCGGTGGAGGCGACCGTCAGCGGGCGGGACGCGCGCTGCGGAGTCGGGCCGAGCCTCCTGGCCGTCGGGTGTTCCTTCCCATCACGGCCGCGTTGGCAAGTGGGATCGCGCGTTGGGGGTCGGAGGGAACGACCCGCCACGCGCGATTCGACTCACCACGCGCGGGACGACCCGCCACGCGCGCGACCACCCGCGCAACCACCCCTCAGAACAGGCGGGTGTGCCCGCCCTCGATGCCGCGCATCGCGTCGTAGTCGAGCACCAGCACGCGGATGCCGCGGTCCTCGGCGAGGGTGCGGGCCTGCGGCGCCACGGTCTGCGCCGCGAGCACGCCCTGCACCGGACGCAGCATCGGGTCGCGGTTCATCAGCTCGAGGTAGCGCGTGAGCTGCTCGACCGCGTCGATGTTGGCGTTCCGCTTCATCTCCACGGCCACGCTCGCGCCGGCGTCGTCCCGCGCCAGGATGTCGACCGGCCCGATGGCGGTCATGTACTCGCGCCGGACCAGCGTGTGGCCGTCACCGAGGAGCTCGATCTGCTCGGACAGGAGCTGCTGCAGGTGGGCCTCGACCCCGTCCTTCACCAGCCCCAGGTCGACGCCGAGGTCGTGGGTCTGGTCCGCGATGACCTCGTGGATGCTGACGACGAGCTTGTCCTGGGTCTTCTTCTGCGTGACCGTCCAGACCTGCTCGATGCCGGCCGAGGCCTGGTCCTCGGAGGGCTCACCGATCTCGATCGAGCACGGCGGGCTCATCCAGTTCAGCGGCTTGTAGCTGCCGCCGTCCGAGTGGACGAGCAGCGAGCCGTCCGCCTTGAGCATGAGGAGCCGGGTCGCGAGGGGCAGGTGAGCCGCGAGGCGACCGGCGTAGTCGACGGAGCAACGGGCGATGACGAGACGCACCCGGGAAGCCTAACGGGCGTCGCGTCGCGCTCCGGTCGCGCTGGTCGCATCCGTCTCGTCGGTCGCGCCGGTTGCGCCGGTTGCGCCGGGTCCGGCCTGGAGGCTCGGGCCGGCCCCGGCGGTCCCGGTCGCCTCCGGCGTGCGCTCGCGGGCAGCACCGGATGCCAGACCCGCCGCGATGATGAACACGAACACGATGAGCAGGCCGTGGAGCAGGCCGAAGTGCTCACCGACGAGACCGATGATCGGCGGGCCGGCGAGGAACGCGACGTAGCCGATGGTGGCCACGGCGCTGACCCGGGCCGCCGCTGTGCGGGGGTCGTCCGCGGCGGCGGACATGCCCATCGGGAAGCCGAGCGACGCCCCCAGGCCCCAGAGGACCACGCCGACGATCGCCAGCGGCACGCTCGGCACGAAGATCAACATGCCGAGGCCCACGACGGCCACCGCAGCACTGGCGCGGAGCACGGGGACCCGGCCGAACCGGTCGATGAGCGGGCTGCCGGCGATGCGACCCGCGGTCATCGCGGCCAGGAACACGGTGAGCACGGCCGAGCCGCCGTCGTTCTCCAGCCCGTGGCCGTCGATCATGGCGAGGGGCAGCCAGTCGTTCGCGGAGCCCTCGGCCAGGGCCATGCCGAGCACGATCACGCCGATGAGCAGCGTCGACGGCTGGCGCCAGACGTCCCAGCGCGAGACCGGGAGCGGCACGGGGCTGGTGTCGGTGGCCTCGGCCTCGATGACCCGCTCGTCGCCGAACCAGCGGACGACGGTGACCATCGCCAGGCTCGTGACGATGCCCAGGACGATGAAGTGCAACGCGACCGGCACCTCGAGTCGCTCGGCCAGGGCACCGAGGCCGGCGCCGGCGAGCGTGCCGAGGCTGAACGCGGCGTGGAAGAGCGGCATGATCGTGCGCCCGCCGAGGCGCTCGGCCGTGGCGCCCGTGACGTTCATGGACACGTCGCACAGGCCGTTGCCGAAGCCGAACGCGATGAGGCTGATCCAGATGGCCGCGAAGCCCCAGCCGAGGCTGACCGAGATGCCGGCCATCACGAGCCCGAGGGCCAGGCAGACGGCGGCGATCTGCACGCCACGCTTGGCCCCGAGGCGCCCGACGATGTGGCCGGCGAAGGTCAGGCCGGCGATCGACCCGACGCTCATCCCGACGACGAGCAGTCCCATCGTCAGGGTGCTGGCGCTGAGCTCGTCGCGCACGCTGGGGATGCGTCCGAGCCAGGTGGCGATGTCGAGCCCCGAGAGCGTGAACACCACGAACACGGCGTTGCGCCACGCTCGGGTGCTCGGTGCGGTCGTGGTGGCGGACGCCGTCGTCATGGTGCTTCCGATCGAATCGATTCGAGTGGGGTTCTCCGATACGCTAACCGGCGATGGACGACACGGCAACACACGGCGGCGCGTCGGGGACTCCCCGGGCGGCAGGCGCTGTCCGAGCGAGCACGCGAGCTGCCCGGCCGACGCTCGTCGCCGTGGCCCGCGCCGCGGGGGTGGCACCGTCCACCGCCTCCCTGGCCTTCAGCGGCACCGGCCCGGTGTCCGAGGAGACCCGCGCCCGGGTCCTCGCCGCGGCGGCCGAACTCGGCTACGACGGGCCCGACCCGCGCGCGCGGTCGCTGCGCCGCGGCCGGTCCGGCGTCATCGGCGTCGTGATGGACGAGCGCCTGAGTGACGCGTTCCGCGACCCGGTCAACGTCCTGACGCTCGACGGCATCGCCGAGGTCGCCGGCGAGGCCGGGGCCTCCCTGCTGCTCGTCCGCAGCCCGCTCGACGACGAGCGCGGCGCCGGACCGCTCGTCGACGCCCCGATGGACGCCGTCGTGCTCGTCGGCTGCAACGTGCGCGTCGACCCCGCGGTCGCCGTGCTCCGTCGCCGCGGGATCCCCGTCGTCGCGATCGAGGCCGACGACATCGAGGGCGCGGTCCCGATCAAGCTCGACAACCGCGAGGGCTCAGCGCGTGCGGCCGAGTACCTCCGCGACCTCGGCCACGCCGCCGTGACGGTCGTCGCGCTGCCCCTCGACGCCTCGCACCACCGCGGGCCGATCAGCCCCGAGCGCTTCGCTGCCGGCGCTGCCTTCACCACCATGGAACGGCTCCGCGGGGTGTGGGACGTGTTCCCCGACGCCGTCGCGATTGAGGCCGGTGGCAGCTCGGTGGAAGAGGGCCGCGTCGCCGGCGCCGCGCTCTTCGCGGTCGACGGCAGCCGCCCGACCGCGGTGGTGGCGCAGAGCGACCTGCTCGCCGTCGGGGTGATCTCGGCAGCGCTCGAGGCCGGGCTCCGCGTGCCGGAGGACGTCAGCGTCGTCGGCTTCGACGGCATCCAGGTCGACGACAGCCTGTTCCACCGCTCCCCGATCCGGCAGCTGACCACGCTCGTGCAGCCCTTCGTGCAGAAGGGCCAGGCGGCGGCGCGGGCGGCCCTGGCGATGCTCGAGGGCGAGTCAGCCGAGGGCGCCGCGTTCCGCTCCGAGCTCCGCGTCGGCGACACGACGGCGGCCCCGCGGGGCTGAGCGCCCGGCCGCCTGCCCGCACCGTGCGCGGTCCCTCGCCCCGCCCGCACCGTGCGCGGACCCTCGGCCCGTGCGAGGTTGCGCACCCCGTGCGACCCGCCAACCTCGCACCGAGTGGCCATCCCCGCATCGAGCACCCGCACCGCCCGAAGCCGCCACCGCCCGCGCCCGTCCGTCGACCCCGCCTGCCCCTACCGCGCCATCGCGACGGCGATCCACCCCGGCCGATGCGCCCGCACGCCGAGCGTCACCGCGCGCACGCCGATGTACCCGAACGAGAACACCGCCCACAGCGACGCGAGCCCGTCCCCGACGAACCACAGCAGCGGCAGGTACACGACGAGGTTCACCGCTCCCGCGATCGCCAGGTAACGGGCGTCCCCAGCGCCGATGAGCACCCCGTCGAGCACGAACACGTACCCGGCCACAGGCATCCCCGCCGCGATGAGCACGAGCACGAGCGGCAGCGCTCCCCGAACCGCCGCCGAGTCCGAGAACACCGGGCCGAGCACCCCGCTGACCGCGAGCGTGATGAGCCCGAGCAGCACCCCGCCGCCGATGCCGAGCACGACGAGCCGCGTCGTCACGAGCCGCACCCGGTCCGCGTCACGAGCGCCGAGCGCGTGCCCGACGAGCGCCTGCCCCGCGATCGCCAGCGCGTCGAGCGCGAACGCCAGGGTGCTGAACACCGTCAGGCCGACCTGCGTCGTCGCCAGCCCGACCGTGCCGAGGCCGGCGGCCACCCCGACGGTCGCGAGCATCGCCACGCGCAGTGACGCCGTGCGCAGGAACAGCCAGGCGCCCGACCGCAGCGCCCGCACCACGCCCGACGCCCCGGGACGCAGCGGAGCCCCCACGCGACGGGCAGCCCGCACGGCGATCACCACGTAGACGGCGGCCATCGCCCACTGCACGAGCACGGTGCCGGCCGCCGAGCCCGCGACGCCCCAACCGAGCCCGTAGATCAGCAGGGCGTTGAGCAGCCCGTTCGCGACGAACCCCACCGACGCGACGACGAGCGGCGTCCTGGTGTCCTGCAGGCCGCGGAGCAGCCCGGTCGACGCCGTCACGACGAGGATCCCGGGCAGCCCGATGAGCGACACGAGGAGGTACGCGGTGGCCGCGGCGGACACCTCGGCCGACGCGCCGAACACCGACACGAGCGGTCCGGCGAGCGGCCAGCCGACCAGGGCCAGCACCACGCCGAGCACGAGCGCGAGCCACATCCCGTCGATGCCCGCGTGCACGGCACTCCGACGGTCCCCACCTCCGAGTGCCCGGGCCACCGCCGGTGTCGTCGAGTACGCCAGGAACACCAGCAGCCCCGTCACGGTCTGCAGCACGGCACTCGCGAGCCCGACGGCCGCGAGCGGGGCCGCCCCGAGGTGCCCGACGAGCGCGGTGTCCGTCAGCAGGAACAGCGGCTCGACGACCAGCGCACCGAGCGCGGGCAGCGCCAGCCGCACGATGTCGCGGTCGACGGCGCGGCGGGACGAGGGCATCAGGACATCATGCCGCCGACTAGCCTCGCCGTGTGGACGTCGTCGCGCTCGTTCCGGGGGCCGTCGGCCTGGCCCTCAGCCCGCTCACCGTCGCCTCGGTCGTCTTCCTGCTCGGACACCGCCGTGGGTACGGGTCCGCGGTGGCGTGCGCGACCGGTTGGATCACGACGATCGCCGTCGCGCTCGTGGTCGCGGTGCTCGTCGGCGAACGGCTGCCGTCGCGGACCGGTGCCGGGGGCACGCCCGTCGAGGCGCTCGTGGCCCTCGGCGCCGGCGTCGTGCTCCTCGCGCTCGCCGCCTGGCAGTGGGCGGTCCGTCGGCTGCCCGACGGGTCACCCGCCAGCTCCCGGTGGTCAGCGGCCATGGAGTCGATCGGTCCACGCCGCGCGTTCGGCGTCGGCGTCCTGTGGTTCGTGTCGAGTCCGAAGGCGCTGGTCCTGGCGCTCGGTGCCGGCCTGGCCTTCGGGGACGCCGATCCCGCAGCAGCCGAGACGGTCGTCGCCGGTGCGCTCTTCGTGCTCGTCGGGGGATCGACGGCGTTCCTGCCGATCGTCCTCGCCGTCACCCTGGGTGACCGTGCCAAGCGCGCGCTCGCCGCGATGCGTGGGTGGATCGCCCGGTGGGGTTCGGTGTTCCTGGTGGTCGTGCTGGTGCTGCTCGCGGTCGTCCAGCTCGTCACCGGCGCCGTCGGCCTGCTCGCCTGAGCGAGCGGTCACGTCTGGCCGGACGGGAGGCCGTGGTGCCACCGTCCGCGCACGCCGCGCCGGCGGGGCGGTCGCGACCACGGCCTCCTGTCCGTCAGCGACTCAGCGGCGGTCGGCGCGCGGTTCCGCCGGAACGGCACCGGTGGCCGCGTGCGCGGACTCCGAGGCCTCCGGCTCGGCGGGGTCGGTGCCCCGCGCCCGGCCGATCAGGTCCATCAGGTGGTAGACGACGATCGCCGCGACGGTGCCGACGATGATGCCGCCGAAGCTGGCCTGCCCGAACGAGAACGTGAAGTCGGCGATGCCGATGATGAGCGCGATGCCCGCGGTGAGCTGGTTCTTCGGCTTGGCGAAGTCGACGCGGTTCTCCACCCAGATCCGGATGCCGATGACGCCGATCAGGCCGTAGAGCGCGGTCGTCGCCCCACCGAGCACGCCGGCGGGCACCGAGGAGATGACCGCGCCGATCTTCGGGGACAGCCCGAGCAGGACGGCGGCGATCGCGGCGACCCAGTAGGCGGCCGTGGAGAAGACGCGGGTGGCGGCCATCACGCCGATGTTCTCGCCGTAGGTCGTCGTCGCGGAGCCACCGCCGATGCCGGCCAGGACGGTGGAGATGCCGTCGGCGAAGAGCGCCCGGCCGGTCAGCGGGGTGAGGTCGCGGCCGGTGAGCTGCCCGACGCCCTTGACGTGCCCGACGTTCTCGGCGACCAGGGCCAGGACGACCGGCACGAAGGCCAGGTAGATCGGCAGCTGCGCGGGGTCGAAGGCGGGCGCCGTGAAGGTCGGCAGGCCGATCCAGGGCACGTCGGCGACGGCGGAGAAGTCGACCTGCCCGGCGATCAGGGCGGCCACGTAGCCGACCACGACGCCGATGACGATGGACAGGCGCCCGATCAGCCCCTTGAAGAGGACGGTCACCAGGATGATCGCGAGCAGGGTGATGAGCGCGATCACGGGCGACTTCGTGAAGTTGTCGCGGGCGGCGGGCGCCAGGTTGAAGCCGATGAGCGCGACGATCGCCCCGGAGACGATCGGCGGCATCAGGCGGTCGATCCAGCCGGCGCCGGCCAGGTGCACCACGAGGCCGACGACCGCGAGCAGCGCACCGACGACGATGATGCCGGACAGCGCGAGCGGGATGCCGCCGATCTTCGTCGCGGCACCGATCGGGGCGATGAACGCGAACGAGGACCCGAGGTAGCTCGGCAGGCGGTTGCCGGTGATCAGCAGGAACAGGATCGTGCCGATGCCGCTGAAGAGCAGCGTCGTGGACGGCGGGAACCCCGTCAGCAGGGGCACCAGGAACGTCGCGCCGAACATCGCCACGACGTGCTGCACGCCCAGGCCGATCGTCCGCGGCCAGGTCAAGCGCTCGTCCGGCGCCACGATCGTCGTCGCGGAGACGGTCGCGCCGTCACCGTGCAGCTTCCACGGAAGTCCCATGCGATGACCGTACCGGCCAGCGACCAGCCCGTGGACGTCCTGTGGAGGACTCGCCGGGGGGACCTGCGGGGGCCCGGTGACTATCGTGGAGCGCATGACCGACGTCGCAGGCACCACCGGAATCCGAACCGACGAACTCGACCCTGACGTGTCCCCGAAGGACGACCTCTACCGGCACGTCAACGGGAAGTGGATCGCGGCGACGCCGATCCCCGACGACAAGGCGCGGTACGGCTCGTTCACGGTGCTGGCCGAGGCGGCAGAGGCCGCCGTGCGCACGATCGTCGAGCGCTCGCAGCAGGCTCCCGAGGGCACCGAGGAGCGCAAGGTCGGCGACCTCTACACGGCCTTCACCGACGAGGTCGCACTCGAGGCGCTGGGCACCGGTCCGATCGAACCGCTCCTCGCCGAGATCGCCGCGATCGAGACCACCGCCGACGTCGTCCGGATGGTCGGTCGCTTCGAGCGCCTCGGCCTGCCGAGCTTCATCCAGCTCTTCGTCGACAACGACCCGGGCGACCCCGACTCCTACGTCGTCTTCCTCGAGCAGTCCGGGCTCGGCCTGCCCGACGAGTCGTACTACCGCGAGGAGCGCTTCGCCGACATCCGCGCGAAGTACCGCGAGTTCGTCGCCGCGATGTTCCCGCTCGCCGGGTTCGAGGCCGGGGCCGAGCGCACCGAGCACGTGGTCGCGCTCGAGACGGCGCTCGCCGCCGCGCACTGGGACAACGTCGCCACCCGTGACAGCCAGAAGACCTACAACAAGCTCCCGTGGGCCGAGGTCGCCGCGCTCGCACCCGGCGTCGACCTGCAGCTCTGGTGGGAGGCCATCGGCGCCCCCGTCGGCGCCTTCGAGACCGTGGTCGTCCGGGAGCCCTCGTTCCTCACCGGCCTCGCCGAGCTGCTCCGCGACCAGCCGCTGACCGTCTGGAAGGACTGGCTGGCCTGGCAGGTCATCCGGGGTTCGGCGCCGTACCTGACGAGCGCGTTCTCGGCGACGAGCTTCTCGTTCTACGGCACCGCACTCACCGGTGCGCCCAAGCAGCGCGAGCGCTGGAAGCGCGGTGTCTCGCTCGTCGAGGGCGCCATGGGCGAGGCCGTCGGCCGGATCTACGTCGCCGAGCACTTCGACGAGACCTCGAAGGTCACGATGGACGACCTCGTGGCGAACCTGGTCGAGGCCTACCGCCAGAGCATCACTGCGCTCGACTGGATGACCGACGAGACCCGGGCCCGTGCGCTCGACAAGCTCGACAAGTTCACGCCGAAGATCGGCTACCCGGTGAAGTGGCGCGACTACTCCGCGCTGCCCGTCGCACCGGACGACCTGCTCGGCAACGTCCGCGCCGTGGCGTCGTTCCAGGTGGACCGCGAGCTCGGCAAGATCGGCACCCCGATCGACCGCGACGAGTGGTTCATGACCCCGCAGACGATCAACGCGTACTACAACCCGGGCTTCAACGAGATCGTGTTCCCGGCCGCGATCCTGCAGTTCCCGTTCTTCGATGCCTCGCGCGACGCCGCCGCGAACTACGGCGCGATCGGGGCCGTCATCGGCCACGAGATCGGCCACGGCTTCGACGACCAGGGCTCGCAGTACGACGGTGACGGGCGCCTGCAGGACTGGTGGACCGAGGCCGACCGCCAGGCGTTCGAGGAGCGCACCAAGGCCCTCATCGCGCAGTACGACGTCCTCGTCCCGACCGAGGTGCCCGACGGCCACGTCAACGGTGCGCTCACGATCGGCGAGAACATCGGCGACCTCGGCGGCCTGTCGATCGCGTGGAAGGCGTACCTGATCTCCCTCGACGGCCAGGAGCCCCCCGTCATCGACGGCCTGAGCGGTGCCGAGCGGTTCTTCCTGAGCTGGGCGCAGGCCTGGCAGATGGCGATCCGCCCGGAAGAGGCAGCCCGCTTGCTGACGATCGACCCGCACTCGCCGACCGAGTTCCGCTGCAACCAGGTGGTCAAGAACATCGACGTGTTCTACGACACCTTCGGCGTGACGGAGCAGGACGCGATGTACCTCGACCCCGCCGAGCGCGTCGCGATCTGGTGATGGTCGAGCCGGACGCGGCACCGTCCTCGCGGCGGCGTCGCCAGGACGGTCGCTCCGGCGCGGGCACCCGTGCTCGGGGACGACACCGCGGCGGGGCGGAGGACCGCTTCGTCGCGACGGTCGACGCCCTCGGGTCCCTGGCGCACGACGGCGCAGGCGTCAGCGCGTCGGTCATCGACACGTCTACCGGCCGGGCACTGCTGGCCGTGGACGACCGACTGGTGCAGCCCGTCGGCAGCCTCGGGCGGGTGCTGCTCCTCACCGAGGTCGCGGCACGGCTCGAGGACGGCCGGCTGCACGGCGACCGGCTGCAGCGGATGGCGCGCGACACCGCGACCGGGCCGGGCCTCTGGCAGTTCCTGCAGGAGCCGACCATGCAGGTCCCCGACCTCGCGACGCTGGTCGCGGCGACCGCCGACGCGTGGGCGACGAACGCGCTGCTCTCGCTGGTCGGGATCGACGCCGTCCGCGAGCGTGCCGAGGCGCTCGGGGTCGAGCGCTCGGCGTTCATCGACCGGGTGCGGGACCGGCGTGGTCCCGACGACGCCCCCGACATCGCCGTGGCGGCCTCGGGTGAGCTCAGCTGGCTGATGCGCGGGCTCGCGCTCGGCGAGGTCGTCGACGAAGGGGTCTCGAACCGGGTCCTCGGGTGGCTGTCCCTCGCGGCCGACCTGTCACTCGTCGCCGGGGCCTTCGGTCTCGATCCGCTGGCGCACCGCGCACTGGACCACGGCCTCCAGGCGGTCTCCGTCACCGGTGTCGGACGCGGGGTCCGTGCCGAGGCGGGGGTCCTGCGGGGCCCGGGGTCCTCGGTCAGCTACGCGGTGACGGTGACCTTCGCTGACGACACCCTCGACCAGCGGCTCGCCGTGGTGGACGCCCTGCGCACGATGGGCACCGAGGTCCTCGAAGCGGTGCACACGACCGTCACCCGCTGAGCAGCGACAGCGCGGACGCAGAACTGCCCCGACACCCAGGTGTCGGGGCCGTTCCGCAAGGAGCCTCAGCCGTGCTTCTTCGCGGCCTTCGCGATCTTCTTCGCGAGCTTCTTGCGTCCCTTGCGGGCGCGCGGGTCGTTCCACATCTTGCGGGCGGTCTCGCCCTTGGACTGCTTGATGACCGGGCGGTTCGACCGCGATCCGATCACGAACGCGATGAGCACGATGGCTCCGATGACGATGACGCGGTTGCGCATGGGGTGTCCCTTCGGTGGTGGGTGCCGGCTGGTCAGCCGGTGACCCGTCGTACGAGGTCGGTGATGATGGGCCACACGTCGCCGGCCCGGTCGGCGGACCCGACGGCGACGGTGACGAGCGGGTAGACGGTCACGGCGATCGTGACCAGCACCGCGAGGACCACGGGGATCCACGCGGCCACGCTACGGCGTCTGGTCACCGCGAGGACCAGCAGGCCGAGGACCACCAGGCCGCCGAGGACCGTGACGAGCGTGACCCGGATGACCGGGAACGGCACCAGGCCGGCCGTCGTCGCGGTCACGCCGCCGAGGAAGCCGACGAGCGGCAGGAAGCCGGCGGTGAAGACGAGCAGGACGACCAGCACACCGACGACCGTGGCGATCCAGACGCCGCGGGCACGGGGCGGACGCTCGCGCCCGAACCGACGGCCGCTGCGTCCGGACCAGGCGGTCATGCGCGGGAGTCCGGCGTCGTGTCCGCGGTGGTGCGGGCGTCGTCGGCTGCGGCCCGGGCCTCGTCAGCGGCGTCGCTGGCGTGCTCGGCACCGGCGTCCACGGATGCCGTCGCCTGGTCGGCCTCGGCGTCGACGACGTCGTGCAGCTGGTCAGCGGCGCTCGCGGCGGCGTCCCGGGCGGCGTCGGCTGCGTCCGCGGCCTTCTCGGCCACGTCGGACGCCACGTCGGCGGTGCGGTCGTGGGCGGTGTCGACCGCGTCGGTGGTGGCGTCGACCGCGTCAGCGGTGCGGTCGCCGGCGGTCTCCGCGGCGTCCTCGACGGCGTCGCGGGCGTGGCGGGCGGTCTGCTTCGCCGAGTCGGCCGCGGCGGCGGCGGTCTCGGAGGCGCGTTCGAGCGCCTCGGACCCGGCGGAGCGGGCACGGTCGGCGGTCTCGCGGACCTGGTCGGAGACGTCCGAGGCGGTGGCACGCACCTGGTCCGTGGCGTCCTTGACCGCGTCGGAGGCCCGGTCGATCACGGAGGGCTCGTCGTCGAACGGTCCGTGCACGTCGGTCACGTGGACCTCGACGTGTGCGGGGCGCTGCGCGATCTGCCCGACCGCGTGCGACACCTGTGAGCGGACCTCCTCGGCGACGGTCGTGACGGGGTGGGGGTACTCGACCACGAGCGACACCCGGACGTCGAGCGCCGCGTCGGCGTCGTCGACGGTCACGCCGAGGGCGCTGCCGGCACGGCCGAGGCGGGAGCGCACCTGGTCGGCGGCCCGCTCCACCAGGCTGCCGAGGTGGTGGACCCCGTCGACACCGAGTGCGGTGACGGCCGCGGTCCGAGCAGCGATCGTGAGGGTGCTCGCGTCCTCGGGCAGTGGCTCGGTGAGCGACGCGGGCAGCTCCACGTCGATGACGTGCGTGCGGGCGTGGGTGTCGTTCTGCATGGTCTCTCCTCCTCGGTCTGTGTGCGTCCGGTGCCGGACAGGCGACGACGGGGCACCCGTGGCGGGTACCCCGTCGTCGTCGGTGTGGGTGTCCTACTTCTTGAAGACGTCCTTGACGTCCTCACCGGTCTGCTTGACGCTGGCCGAGGCCTGGTCCTTCTTGCCCTCGGCGACCTTGGAGTCGTCGTCGGTCGCGTTGCCGAAGGCCTCCTTCGCCTTGCCGGCGATGTCCTGAGCGGCGTTCTTGATCTTGTCGTCGAGTCCCATGAGGGGTCCTTTCTCGAGGTGGGCGCGAGCCCGGTGGGGTGGTGGGTTCGAGCCGGGAGGCTCTGGGTGCGTCCGCGGGCCGGCGTCAGCCGACGCGGGACGGCTTGGCGAGGACCGAACGGGTCCCGCCGGTGAGGTGGACGAGCACGGGGACCGGCCGTCCGAGGGTGCGGTCCAGGACCGCGAGGGCGTGGTCGACGGCGTCGAGCACGGCGACGGCGTCGCCGCCGCGGCGCACGGCCACCTTGATCCGCGCGGCACGCTGCCGACGGACCAGGAAGACGTCGACCTTCGCGTTGACGACGTCCCGGACCTCGCGGAGCTCGTGCTCCACGACGTCACGGACGAGCGCGACGTTGATCGTCACGGCGTCGTCTCCGGAGCGTTCCCGGACGGCGATGGAGGTCCCGCCGCCGCCGCGGGTGAACACCCAGATCAGTGCGATCACGATGACGACCGCGCACGCCACGGCCACGATCCACAGCGACTCCGCGGGGACGTCGAGGCTGCGGGGCAGCTCGAGGTACGGCTTGACCGCGTCGCGGACCGCGGGGAGCACGCCGGCGCCGATGGTCAGACCGACCAGGACGGCGACGAGCCCGAGGACGAACAGGATGATGCGGTTGAGGGTGCGGTTGCTCTTGGTCATGACAGCGTCCCCTGTTCTGCGATGCGGACCTTGACCCGACGACCGAAGCGCTCGTCGAGCTGGCCGAGGCGTTCCTTGACGGCGTCGCGCACGACGCCCTCGTCCACGGCGATGCCGGAGACCGGGACGACCCGCACCTCGGTGCTGGTGCCACGCGACGTGGCGGTGGTGTTGCCGTCCGGGACGCCCGCTGCGGTGCCGGCGGCGTTCGCTGCCGTGGCCGCGATGATGCGGGTGTCGATGATGACCGCGCCACGGTCGTGCGGCACGGGGGAGCGGTGCTGTCGACCGGGCTTCAACGCCAGGACGACCAGGACGATCCCGAGCACGACGAGCACGCCGGCGATCACCTCGGCGATCGTGACGAAGGCGGCGTCCGGGCGGAGCGCGGTGTCCACGGCCGTCTGCGGGTCGGCGAGCAGGGGTGCTGCGCCGACCGCGCGGAGGACGGACTCGGTGCCGATCCAGGCGGCGACCAGGGCGAGCACCACGAGCGCGACGGACACGGCGGTGGAACGGGAGCGGTGTACGCTCCGGCGCCGGATGCGTCGCTCGACGCCACTGGCGCCGTTGGGACTGCTGCTCATGATGGTCTCCTAGCGGACCCGGGTGTCGTGCTCGCGCACGATCCCGGTCAGTTCGATGTGGGCACTGCCGACCCGACGGCCGGTGAGCTCGCTCACGCGGTCGCGGACCTCGGAGGCCGAGGTCGTGGCCCGGCCGACGAGGTCGTCGGACGCGGCCATCGGGCCGGTGACGTCGAGTGCCAGGGACCCTCGGTGGTCACCGAGGGTCACCCGGACACGACGGGCCGGAGCACCGAGGTGTTCGGCGGCCACGGCGCGGGCGCACGAGGTCAGGGCGCGCGCCGTGATCTCGACGCGGCCCGGGACCTCCGGGCCGCCGGTCACTTGGAGCTCCGGCGTCCGGTCAGCACGTCGGTCAGGGCACCGCGGTCGATGCGTCCGGACACGAGGGCGGCCACGAGGGCGCCGATCGCGGCGAACACGACGACGAGGACGAAGCCCCAGAAGCCGAACTGCAGTGCGACGACTGCGAGGACGGCGCCGATCAGGGCGCCTGCGAGTGTGGTGCTCATGCGACGCGCGCTTCCTTCTTGTCGTCGTCCTCGTCGTCGTCACCCGGGATGAAGACGTCCTGGACGGTCACGTTGACCTCGGCGACCTCCATGCCGACGATCTGCTCGAGGGCACGGGCGACCGAGGAGCGGACGCCCTCGGCGACCTGCTGCAGCGGCACCGGGTACTCGGCGACGATGGTGATGTCAGCGGCGACCTGCTTCTCGCCGACCTCGACCTTGACGCCCTGCGAGAGGTCGCGCTGGCCGATGGCGTCGCGGATCGCACCGATGGCACGGGCTGCGCCGCCACCGAGGCCGTGCACGCCGTTGACCTCGCGGGCGGCGATGCCGGCGACCTTCGAGACGACGGTGTCGTCGATGACGGTCTTGCCGGTGGTGGAGCCGTTCGTGTTCGCGTGCGAGCGGGTCGCGTTCGCGGTCGTCGCAGCGGTGGTGGGGGTGGTCGTGGTGTCGGCCATGGGTGTCTCCTTCCGAGGGCCCGCCGGGTGTTCCCAGCGGTTGCTGTTCACGGATGAGACGGGCTGGGGTCGAGAGAAGTCACACGCCGATCGCGGTTCCCAGACTTCTGCCAGACAGCGGGCCGTTCCAGCGGTTCTTGTCCCCCGTTCTGTGGACGAGTCAGCGCTCGACGCCGTTTTCGTCCGCCGGGTTGCGTTCTGCTCGGGCGGCGGTCGCGGCCCGGACGGCACGCAGGGACGCCATCGGTGTGGTGCCGCACTCGTCCTGGAAGAGCTGCTGCAGCCGACGGGGACGTACCCCGGTCGCGTCGGCGATCGCCTGGACGGTGAGGGGCTCGTCGGCGTGCTCGGCGATGAACGCCAAGGCCTGCCGGACGCGTGCGGAGGGCTCCCCGGTCGCGACCTGCGGGCCACGTGCTGCCGCGCGCGTCTCGCCGGGGCTCTCACCGAAGCGTTCTCGGTACGTGGCGGCGAACCGGCCGGCGTTCGTGAAGCCCCAGCAGCGCGCGACGTCGATGACCCCGTCGGTGGCGTCGCCGTGCAGGAGCTGTCGGCGGACCTCGTCCAGGCGGTGGTCGCGGAGGAACCGGCTCGGGGCGACCCCGAGCGTGCGGACGAACACGTCCTGCAGGCTCCGTTCACCCAGGCCCGCGGCGGCGGCGATCGCCCCGACCGACGGCCGCTCGCGCGCATGGTCCTCGATGTGGCGGATGGCGTCGCGCAGCCGGTTGGCGAGCGGGACGTCGTCGTCGACGTCCCGCAGGGGGAACGTGTCGAGGACGACGACGGCCAGGCGGCGGTTCAACGCCGTGCGCATGGCCCCCTGCACCCGGTCGTCGAGGAGCGCCGGGGTGAGTTCGCGCAGCAGCCGTCGGAGTGGCTCGCGCCGGGCGACGACCTCGTCCTGCTGGGCGAACAGCAGCGGGCCGTCGGGCTGCCGGTAGCCGAGCTCGCGTCCGACCGCCCGGAGGAACCGGTCCGCGACGTGCACGCCGTTGTAGACGGTCTCCTCGGACTCGAACCGGTAGGCCTCGGACGCCGAGGCGATGTAGGGCGCGCCCGGTCGGACGACGCGGACCCGGTCGGCGAAGTGCATCTCGAGCGTGCCCTGGGACAACCAGAAGACGACGTGGTCCTCGCGCGGGCCGATGACGCCCGTGCGCCGCCCGCCCGTCGCGCGCATCGTCCGGAGGGACAGGTCGTCGTCACCGACCACCGTGTACTCGTACCGGGTGCCGGGCGCGACCCGCGTCTGGGTCGCGAACTCCGACCCGCGGTACTCCGAGCTGAAGATGGCGTCGTAGTCGGTGCCGTCCTCGTCCGAGAACCGCAGTCGGCGGAATCCGTTGGACGACGTGCTCACGCGCCCATCCTCACATCCGTGCCCACACCGGGTCGATGACCGTGGTCGGGGGACATCGCCCGACGCTCCGTCCGGTCCGGAGGACACTCAGGGTGCACGAGCACACTCGCCAGCACACGGCAGCGATGCCGCCCACGCACCCAGGAGGCCGACCATGGCAGGCAAGCACGAGCAGATCCGCGGCGAGTCCGACCGCGCCGACGGCGTCGAACCGGCCGCCGGCGCCTTCGTGGACAGCGACATCCCGGGCGAGGCCACGCCCCGCTCCGAGGAGCCCGTCGGCGAGTTCGTCGAGAGCGACATCCCGGGCGAGGCGACGCCGACCAGCACGGACACCGACGGCGAGTACGTCGACAGCGACATCCCCGGCGAGGGCGTGGACGAGGACACCGCACGGGCCTCGGCCGAGGTCGGCCACTACGTCGACACCGGCACGGGCACCGACGACACCGAGAACGGCTGAGTCCGCGTCGTCAGTCGACGAGCTGCGCCTGCGTGAGCAGGCGCAGCGTCTCGACGCCCGCCGGCGGGCACCGGTCCGAGTCCCGCGACGTGACCCACTCGACCTCGTCGACCTCTGCGGAGGCGACGGGCGCGGCGGCGTCCAGCGGGCCTCCCGGCCTGGCCAGGAAGAGCGTCATCGCGACCACCGTGCCGGGCGCCTGCCCGTGGGCCGGTTCGGTCACGACCGCGAACTCGTCGACGTCGGCTGCGGTGAACCGCAGGCCGGTCTCCTCGAGGGCCTCGCGCACCGCGGCCTGCACGGCCGTCTCGCCGGGCTCGACCTTGCCGCCGGGCAGGTAGAGGACGTCACGTCCGCGCGCCCGCACCATCAGGACGCGGCGGTCGCGCACCAGCAGGAGTGCGCTCACCTGCAACACGGCCTGTGGGCCCACGTGCCCCGGTTCCGGCGCGACGCGGAGCGGCGGGCCGGCCGAGGGCATGGGGAGGCTCAGCTGGCGTCCGCAGCGTCGTCGCCGTGGACCGGGGCGGTGCGGTCCGCCAGCGGCACGACCGGGGCGGGCACGTCGAGCTCCGCCTCGGGTTCCGGTCGGACGCCGTAGAGGGCGTCGAGCGCCTGGACGAACTCGTCGCCACGCCCCGCGCGACCGAGCTCCCTGGCGCGGACCGACGGCCGGTGCAGCAGCACCCCGACCAGGTGCCGCAGCGCCCGTTCGGTCTGCTCCGCGGACTCCGGGGTGACGTCCCCGCGCCGGGTCGAGCGCTCGATCTCGGCGTCGAGGATGTCGAACACGTGCTTGCGGAACGCCACGAGCGCGGGCGTCGTCGACTGCTCCATCGCCTGCGCGCGGAACCGGGACACGGCGTCCTCGACCATGGCACGGGCCTCGGACTCGGCGTTCAGCTCGGAGACCGGCGCGTGGATGCTGATCGTCTCGAGGTCGAGGAGGTCCGTGCCCTGCACCTGTGCGGCGGCGGGGTCGACGTTCCGGGGGAGTCCGAGGTCGATGACGATGCGCCGCACGCCGTCGTCCAGGTCGGATGCCCCGATGACCGGCGTCTCGCTCGAGGTGCAGGTGATGACGACGTCGCTCGACGCGATCGCCTGGCGCAGGTCGTGCGCGGCGACCAGGTCGTGCTTGGCGGCGAACCACGGGGCGCGGCCGGACGGCGAGTAGACCTGGATCCGCTCGGCGCCGCGGTCGCGCAGGGCGGCGATCGTGGTGGCGGCGTAGCTGCCCGTGCCGACGAGCAGCACGTTGGCGCGGGCCCAGTCGGTCACGCGGGACGACGCGAGCTCGAGCCCGAGGCGGACGAGCGAGCGGCCGGCAGCGCCGATGCGCGTGCGGGTCTTGACGCCGCGGGAGGTGTGGGCGGCCTCTTGGAACAGGCGCTCGAGGTCGGAGGTGGTGGTGCCGTTGGCGCGGGCGTCCTCGAGCGAACGGCGGACCTGCCCGGAGATCTCGGTCTCGCCGATGACGACGGACTCCAGGCCGCTCGAGACGGCGAAGAGGTGCTGGACGACGTCCTTGCCGCCGAGCACGGACACGGACTCGAGGACCTCGGTGCCGACGAGCCCGCTCGCCTGGGCGACGGCCTCGACCGTGGTGGTCACCGCGGAGTCGGCGTCGTCGCCGGCGATGTCGAGGTAGGCCTCGAAGCGGTTGCAGGTCGCGAGGACCACGGCGCCGTCGAGGACGTCCGAGTCGGTGACCAGTCTGCTGGCCGCCGCGGGTGCGCCGATGCTCAGTCGCTCCAGGAGGTCGAAGCTGGCGTTGCGATGCGACGCCGTGAGACAGATGAGCACGTACTCGATGGTACCGCGCTCGGTGGGAGAATCGTGCGGTGACCGACGCATCCACAGCCGCACTGCCAGCCACGCACCCGCTCGCCGACGGACGGACCGCCGGATCGGCCCTGGTCCGGGCCCTGCGGGGTGACCGTCCGGAGACCCTGCCGGTGTGGTTCATGCGCCAGGCGGGCCGGTCGCTGCCCGAGTACCGCGACCTCCGTGTCGGCACGGCCATGCTCGACGCCTGCCTCGACCCGGCGATGGCGTCGGAGATCACGCTGCAGCCGGTCCGTCGGCACGGGGTGGACGCCGGCATCTTCTTCAGCGACATCGTCGTGCCGATCAAGCTCGCCGGTGTGGACGTCGAGATCGTCCCGGGCCGCGGACCGGTGCTCGGCTCGCCGATCCGCACGGTGGCGGACGTCGACGCGCTCGAGGCCCTCGACCCCGCCGCGCTGGCGCCGATCGCCGAGGCCGTCGCCCGCACCGTGGCCGAACTCGGCAGCACGCCGCTCATCGGGTTCGCCGGGGCGCCGTTCACCCTGGCGGCGTACCTGGTCGAGGGCGGCCCGTCGAAGGACCACATCCGCGCCCGCACGCTCATGCACGCCGACCCGGTGACCTGGTCGCGGCTGCTGGCCTGGGCGGCCGAGGTGTCGGGGACGTTCCTCCGGGCGCAGGTGCTCGCCGGCGCCTCGGCGGTCCAGCTCTTCGACTCCTGGGTGGGCTCGCTCTCGCGGGAGGACTACCTGGCGCACGTCGCACCGCACTCGGCGCAGGCCCTGTCGCACGTGGCCGACCTCGGGGTCCCGCGCATCCACTTCGGCGTCGGCAGCGGCGAGGTCCTGCGGGACATGACGACCCTCGGTGGCGACGCGGTCGCGGTCGACGCCGTCGGCGTGGACTGGCGCCTGCCGCTCGACCAGGCCGTCGAGCGGGTCGGCACCGGCGTCACCGTGCAGGGCAACATCGACCCGGCGATGCTCTCCGCCCCGTGGGAGGTCCTCGAGGCCCACGTGCGGCAGGTCGTGCGCTGCGGCGGTGCCGCCCGCGCCCACGTCGTGAACCTCGGCCACGGTGTCCCGCCGGAGACCGACCCCGCCGTGCTGACCCGGGTCGTCGAGCTCGTCCACGGCCTCGGGAGCGGCGCCGAGGCCGCCGCATGACCGAGGCGATCGTCGTCGGTGGCGGGGTCGCCGGGCTGCTCGCGGCACGTGACCTCGCCAAGGCCGGGGTGCACGTGGTGCTCGTCGAGGCCTCGGGCGCGCTCGGCGGGATGATCCGTCGGCACACCGTCGCGGGGATCGACCTCGACATGGCCGCCGACTCGTTCGCCACCAGGACGGACGCCGTCTCCTCGCTCGCGATCGAGCTCGGACTCGGCAACGAGATCGTCTCCCCGGACCCGCGCGGCGCCTGGCTGATGACGCGCGACGGCCGCACCGCCCCGATGCCGGCGACCGGGCTGCTCGGCATCCCCGGCGTCCCGATGGCGGCCGACGTGCTCGCCGTGGTCGGCCAGGGCGGTGGGATCCGCGCGCAGATGGACTCGCTGCTGCCGGCGCCCGTCGGTGCCCGGGCGACGTCGCTCGGCGCGATGGTCCGGAAGCGGATGGGCGCCAAGGTCCTCGACGACCTCGTGGTGCCCGTGGTCGCCGGTGTCCACTCCACGCACCCGGACGACCTCGACCCCGACCGGGTGGCTCCCGGGCTCCGCGACGCGCTCCTCCGCGAGGGCTCCCTCGCGCGGGCCGTCCTCGCGCTCCGTGAACGGGCGACCGCCGGGTCCGCCGTGCAGGGCATCCGCGGCGGCATCGTGCGGATCGTGGACGAGCTCATCGCCGACCTCGAGACCTGGCACGTCGACGTCCGGCTGCACACCCGCGTGACCCGGGTCGAACGGGCCGCGGTCGACGTCGTCGGCGCGGACGGCACGACCGAGCGCCTGGTGGCCGACCACGTGCTCTCCGCGGTGTCCGACCCGACACGGGCGACCGCGGCGACGCGGACGGGCATCGAGCTGGTCACGCTGGTGGTGGACCAGCCGGAACTCGACGCGGCGCCCCGCGGCACGGGCATGCTCGTGCACCCGGCGGCCACGGGCGTCCGGGCGAAGGCGCTCACGCACGCGACGGTGAAGTGGCCGTGGCTGGCCGACGCTGCCGGCGGGCGTCACGTCCTGCGGCTCAGCTACGCGACCCCGGCGGCCGACGCGGCGGACGTGGCCACGAGCCTCCCGGTCGACCCCCGCGGCGAGACGGGCGTGCGGGCCACGACGGACGCGAGCGCCCTGCTCGGCCTGCCGGTGGACGCGGCGCGCGTCCTCGGTGCCGCGTCCGTGCGCTGGCACGGCCCGGACACGCAGGCGGCGGGACTGGCCGAGGGGGTCGTCGGCATCGGCGAGGCCTCGCGAGGCCGTGGGCTCTCCGGCATCGTCACCACGACCAGGGCAGCGGTCCGCGAGCTCCTCGGTTCCTGAGCGGACCGCCGACCCGCCGAGGGCTACTGTTGGTGGAACGCCGGGTCCCTCTCGGCGCATGACACGCACACTGACTTTCGGAGGAACCATGCGAGGCAGGCTCCTGTTCGTCGCCGGCGCAGCACTCGGGTACGTCCTGGGATCGCGAGCCGGCCGGGCGCGCTACGAACAGATCAAGACCGTCAGCGGCAAGATCTGGAACAACGACAACGTCCAGAAGAGCGTGCACGGCGTCGAGGAGTTCGTCGCCGACAAGACGCCGGACGTCGCCGACTTCATCGGTGAGCAGACCAAGAAGGTCGTCCGCAAGGTCGGCCAGAAGAAGGACGCACCGACCTCATGACCGACACGCGTGACCGGAAGTCGCGATCGCTCTTCGGTCTCGTCGGGGACGTCCCCCAGCTCGTCAAGAACCTCGTCAAGGGTGAGATCGCGCTGCTGAAGGCCGAGCTGATGGGGAAGGCGAAGGTCTTCGCCCTCGCCGCCGGTCTCCTCATCGGCGCGCTCGTCATCGTGCTGTACGCCATCGGCGTGCTGCTGACGGCGGCCGTCATGGGCCTCGCGACGATCATGCCTGCGTGGCTCGCCGCGCTCGTGCTCGCGTTCGTGATGCTCGTCGTCGCCGCGATCCTCGGGTTCGTCGGCTGGAAGCGGTTCAAGAAGGGGCTGCCGATCACGCCGAAGCGCACGATCGACAGCGTCAAGAACGACATCAACGCGGTCAAGGGCCTGGGCAAGAAGCCCACGCCCGAGGTCCAGCACGCGTCCCGCAAGCCGGACGTCAGCGGCCGGTTCTGACGTCCGACGTGACGACCGTTCCCGCACCACACCGAGGAGTCCCAGTGACCGACCAGCACGACGACATCGCCGACCGCGTCGCGACGACCCGCGCGCAGCTCTTCGACACCCTCGACGCGATCGAGGACAAGCTCAACCTGCCGAAGCAGCTCGGCATCGCGGCGTCGAAGGTCAAGCGCGGCGTCGTCGAGAAGCGCCCCGAGTACCTGGCCGGGGTCGCAGCGGGCGTGACGGTGGTCGGGGGTATCGTCGTGCTGGTACTCCGACGGCGGTAGATCCGACAGGGGTCGCCCGCGGTCACGGGGTGCTCGCCGGTGTGGGGACCGGCGACGACACGTTCCTTGCAACCGATAGGACAATGGACCTCATGAGTTCCACCGTGCCCGCGCACGACAGCACCAGCCCCGACAGCACCGCCTCGAACGACAGCACCGCCCCGCACGACAGCACCACCCCGCACCACGGCTCCTCGCCACACGAGACCGCGCCGGACTCGGGCATCGACCCGAACCTGCTCACGGCCTACGCGCTGTGGGCCGTGTTCCGCCGCCCGGTCGGCGCGGTCACCCGCGTCGGTGACGAGGGCGTGGCCGAACTCGACGCCGTCGTCGCCCGCGGCGCCCAGCACGGCGTCACGATCCGCGGCTTCTACGACGTGTCCGGCTTCCGCGCCGACGCCGACGTGATGATCTGGCTGCACGGCGACGACGCCCAGGCGATCCAGGCCGTGCTGCGCGACGTCCGCCGGACCGAGCTCTTCCAGGACGCCGAGCCGGTCTGGCACGCGATGGCCATGCACCGCGAAGCCGAGTTCAACAAGCGGCACACGCCGGCGTTCCTCCGTGGCAAGGACCCCGAGGCCTGGATCACGGTGTACCCGTTCGTCCGGTCCTACGAGTGGTACCTCCTGCCAGAGGAAGAGCGCTCGAAGATGCTCCGCGACCACGGCATCCAGGGCGCCAAGTACCGCCGCGTCCTGACGAACACCATCGCGTCCTTCGCGCTCGGCGACTACGAGTGGATCCTGCCGCTCGAGAGCCCCGACCTCGTCGACCTCGTCGACCTGATGCGCGACCTCCGCTACACCGAAGCCCGCATGCACGTGCGCGAAGAAGTCCCCTTCTACACGGGTCGTCGCGTGACGACCGCCGAACTCCCGGAGGTGCTGTCATGACCGACACCAGCCAGATCTCGAACGGTCGCCCCGTCCTCGCCGCCACGGCAGCTGCCGCGTCCGGCCCCGAGCACGTCGAGGTCCCGACGGCGTACGACGCCATCCTGCTCGCCGGGTTCGGTGGCCCCGAGGGCCAGGACGACGTCATCCCCTTCCTCCGCAACGTCACCCGTGGCCGCGGGATCCCGGACGAGCGACTCGAAGAGGTCGCCCACCACTACCGGCACTTCGGCGGCGTCAGCCCGATCAACGCGCAGAACCGTGCGCTCAAGGCGGCACTCGAAGCCGAGCTCCAGCGCCGCGGCATCGACATGCCCGTGCTCTGGGGCAACCGCAACTGGGACCCGTACCTGGCGGACGCCTTCAAGGAAGCAGCCGACAAGGGCTACGGCAAGCTCATCGCGATCGCCACGAGCGCGTACTCCTCGTTCTCCAGCTGCCGCCAGTACCGCGAGGACTACGCCCGCGTGCTCGACGAGACCGGCCTGATCGACACGATCCAGATCGACAAGGTCCGGCAGTTCTTCGACCACCCGGGCTTCGTGCAGCCGTTCGTCGACGGCGTCCGCGACGGCCTGGCCCGCGCGATCGCCGAGAACGACGGCCTCGACGTCGCCACCGAGCTGCGCATCCTGTTCTCCACCCACTCGATCCCGTCCACCGACGCCGCCAAGTCGGGTCCGGACTTCCGTGGCTTCGGCGACGGTGGTGCGTACGCCGCCCAGCACGAGGCCGTCGCGCAGGTCGTCCTCGACCAGGCCTGGGCCGAGCTCGTCGAGCAGCCGGAGCACGCGCACCTGCAGGGCACGACGAAGCCCACGTGGAAGCTCGTCTACCAGTCGCGGTCGGGCCCCCCGACGCAGCCGTGGCTCGAGCCCGACATCAACGACTACATGAACGAGGAGCTCAAGGGCGGTCCCACCCGCGCCGTGCTCATCGTCCCGCTCGGCTTCGTCAGCGACCACATGGAGGTCATGTGGGACCTCGACGAAGAGGCCACCGAGACCGCCGGTGAGCTCGGCTACTGGTCGCTCCGCACGCAGACGCCCGGCATCGACCCGGCCTACGTCGCGGGCCTGATCGACCTGGTGCTCGAGCGCGTCAACGGCGTGCCCACGTCCGAGCGTCCCCACGTCACGGACATCGGCCCCTGGTACGACGTCTGCCGTCCGGGCTGCTGCGAGAACGAGCGGGCCGGGTTCAAGCCGGCTGCCGCGGGTCTGGCGCCGTGACCGAGGACACCCCGACGCCGATCCGCCTCGGCACCCGCGCCAGTCGTCTGGCGGTCGCCCAGTCCCAGGACGTGGCCGACCGCCTGGCGAGCGCGTCCGGGCGGCCCGTCGAGCTGGTCACCGTGACGAGCGAGGGCGACACGAACCGCGCCTCCCTCGCGAGCCTCGGGGGGACCGGCGTCTTCGCCAGCGCCCTGCGTGAGGCCCTCGTCGCGGGAGAGGTCGACGTCCTCGTGCACTCGCTCAAGGACCTGCCCACCGCGCCGTACCCGGGGCTGACGATCGCCGCCGTGCCCAAGCGCGCGGACGCCCGCGACGTCCTGGTCGCCAGGAACGCCGCGACGATCGACAGCCTGCCCGAGCACGCCAAGGTCGGCACGGGGTCGCCCCGTCGGGCCGCCCAGCTCCGCGCGAAGCGCCCGGACATCGACGTCGTCGACATCCGCGGCAACATCGACACCCGGCTCGGTCGCGTGCACGACGACCTCGACGCCGTGGTGCTCGCCGCCGCCGGGCTCAGCCGCATCGACCGTCTCGCCGAGGCCACCGAGCTGCTCGACCTCGGCTTCTGGCCGAGCGCGCCGGGCCAGGGCGCGCTGGCCATCGAGACCCGCGCGGACGAGACCGACCGCACCCTGCTCGCTGCCCTGCGCAAGATCGACCACGCCCCGACCCGTCTCACGGTGGCCGCGGAGCGCGAGGTCCTCGCCAAGCTCGAGGCCGGCTGCTCCGCGCCCATCGGGGCCACGGCCATCGTCGACGGCGAGATCCTGCTCGTCTCCGCCACGGTCTACCGCCCCGACGGCGCCGAGTACCGCACGTCGTCCCACGCAGCGGTGCTCGACGGCACGCCGCAGGACCGCCTGGACGAAGCGCTCGAGGTCGGCGGCCGTGTCGCGACCGAGCTCCTCGAGAACGGCGCGGGCGAGCTCGCCGACCTGGCCGACACCGTCGCCGAGGACACCACCGACGGCCCGTACACCGCCGGCCCGGGTCTCGCGACCCCGGCAGAGTAGGACGGCCACCACGAACTCCGCCGCCCCCGCCACGGACCAGGACCCACCCCCGGTGGTCCTCGTCCCGCGCGGTGGCGCGTGGGGTGACCGGGTCGCCGCAGCGGCACGGGAGCGCGGGCTCGACCCCGTGGTCGTGCCGCTCATCACGACCGAGCCGCCGGCTGACGCAGCGGACCTCGACCGCGCCGTCGGTCGTCTGGTCGCCTCCAGCACGGACAGGAGGCCCTCCTCGGCCCCGTCCGGCGGTGACCGACCCGACATGGCCGGGTACACCTGGCTCGTGGTGACCAGTGCGACGGCCGTCACCGTGCTCGCCGGACGTGTGCCGAGCCTCCCGTCCGGACTGCTGGTGGCGGCGGTCGGTGCGGCGACCGCGCGTGCCGCCCGTGCTGCCGGGTGGCCCGTCGACCTCGTGCCGCAGGACGCCTCCGCTGCCGCCCTCGTCACCGCCCTGCCGGACACGGACGGCACCGTCCTCTTCCCCCGGTCGGAGATCGCCGCACCGACGCTCGTCGACGGCCTGCGCTCCCGCGGCATCGCCGTCGACGACGTGGAGGCCTACCGCACCGTGGGGACCGGCGACGAGCCGGTCGCCCTCGACCCGCCGCCCGACGCGGTGCTCGTGACGAGCGGCAGTGTCGCCAGCGAGATCGCCCGCCGGATGACCCCGCTCGACCCCCGGACCCTCGTGGCCTGCATCGGTCCCGGCACCGCCGACGACGCCCGGTCTGTCGGCCTGCCGGTCCACGCGGTCGCTCCCGCCAGGTCCGCCGAAGCCCTCCTCGACGCCGTCGTCGAGGCACTGCACCAACCCGACCCCCACCAGGAAGGTCACTCGTGACTGGACGCTTCCCGCAGGTCCGCCCCCGACGACTGCGCGCCACCCCCGCCATGCGACGACTCGTCGCCGAGACCCGGCTGCACCCGGCCGAGCTCGTGCTGCCGATGTTCATCCGCGAAGGCGCCACCGAGGCCATCGACATCTCGAGCATGCCGGGCGTGCAGCAGCACTCGCTCGACTCGTTCCGTCGGGCGCTCGTTGGTGCGGCGGAGCAGGGCGTCGGCGGGGTCAACCTGTTCGGCGTGCCCGTCACGAAGGACGCGAACGGCTCCGGCGCGACCGACCCGGACGGCATCCTCAACGTGGCGATCCGCGTTGCTCGCGAAGAGGTGGGCGACGCCCTCGTCGTGCAGTCCGACCTGTGCCTCGACGAGTTCACCGACCACGGGCACTGCGGCGTGCTGGCGGCCGACGGTTCGGTCGACAACGACGCCACGCTGCTGCGCTACCGCGACATGGCCGTCGCCCAGGCCGAGGCGGGCGCCGAGCTCGTCTGCATGAGCGGCATGATGGACGGCCAGATCGCCGCCGCGCGGGACGCCCTCGACACCGCCGGGCACGCCGGCACCGCCCTGCTCGCCTACGCCGCCAAGTACGCGTCCGCGTTCTACGGCCCCTTCCGCGAAGCCGTGTCGTCCTCGCTCGTGGGGGACCGCCGGACGTACCAGATCGACGCCGCGAACGGACGACAGGGGCTGCGCGAGGTCGCACTCGACGTCGACGAGGGCGCGGACATCGTCATGGTGAAGCCCGCGATGAGCTACCTCGACGTCCTCGCCGAGACCGCGGCGACCTCGCCCGTGCCGGTGTGGGCGTACCAGATCTCCGGGGAGTACGCGATGATCACCGCGGCCGCCCAGAACGGCTGGATCGACCGCGACGCCGCCGCGATGGAGTCGCTCGTCGGCATCAAGCGTGCCGGTGCCGACGCGATCCTGACCTACTTCGCCGTGGACATCGCGCGGAAGCTCAACGAGGACGCGGGCCTCCGCACCTCCGGCAGCACCGCGGACGTCGCCGGCATCGCCTCGACCGGGAAGGCCCCCGAATGACCACGGCACCCACCACGAACGGCCAGCTCTTCAGCCGTGCGAAGAACAGCATCCCCGGCGGCGTGAACTCGCCGGTCCGCGCGTACGGCTCGGTCGGCGGCACGCCCCGCTTCCTCGTCGCCGCGAAGGGCGCGTACGTCACCGACGCCGAGGGCCGCGAGTACGTGGACCTCGTCGCGTCGTGGGGTCCGGCGATCCTCGGGCACGCCCACCCGGGCACCGTCGAGGCCGTGCAGCAGGCAGCCGCGCGGGGGTTGTCCTTCGGGGCGTCGACGCCGGGGGAGACCGAGCTCGCCGAACTCGTGAAGCAGCGGGTGTCGGTCGACGGCGACGGTCCCATCGAGAAGCTCCGCATGGTGTCCACCGGCACCGAGGCCACGATGACGGCGATCCGTCTCGCCCGCGGCTACACGGGCCGTGACCTCCTGGTGAAGTTCGCCGGGCACTACCACGGCCACTCCGACTCGCTGCTGGCCGAGGCCGGTTCCGGTGTCGCGACCCTGGCGATGCCGGGCAGCGCGGGCATCACCGCCGAGACGGCCGCACAGACGCTCGTGCTGCCGTACAACGACCTCGACGCCGTGCGCGCCGCGTTCGACACCCACTCCGAACGCATCGCCGCGGTCATCGTCGAGAGCGCCGCCGCCAACATGGGCGTCCTGGCGCCCGACCGCGGCTTCAACCGCGAGCTGGCCCGGATCACGCAGGCACAGGGCGCGCTGCTCATCGTCGACGAGGTGCTGACCGGCTTCCGTGTCGGTGCGGCCGGCTGGTGGGGCCTCGAGGCCTCGAAGGTCGTCCCCGACGGTGCCGGGTGGAAGCCCGACCTGATCACGTTCGGCAAGGTCATCGGCGGCGGCATGCCCCTCGCGGCCCTCGGTGGCCGACGCGAGGTGATGGACTTCCTCGCCCCGCTCGGCCCCGTCTACCAGGCGGGCACCCTGTCCGGGAACCCGCTCGCGGTCGCCGCGGGCATCGCCACGCTCCGGGCCGCGACGCCGGAGGTCTACGCGCACCTCGACCGCACCGCTGCCGCCATCGCGGCGGCGACGAGCGAGGCGCTCTCCGCCGAGGGTGTCGCCCACAGCGTGCAGCGTGCCGGCAACCTGTTCTCGTTCGCGTTCTCCGAGCAGGCGCCGCGCAACTACGACGACGTCCGTGCGCAGGACGTCTGGCGGTACGCGCCGTTCTTCCACGCCATGCTCGACGCCGGGGTGACCCTGCCGCCGAGTGTGTTCGAGGCGTGGTTCGTCACCGCGGCCCACGACGAGCGTGCGGTCGGGCGGGTGCTCGACGCGCTGCCGGCTGCGGCGAAGGCAGCGGCAGCAGCGACGGTCTGACGCGGGGGCCGCGCGGGCGGCTCACCGAGACGCCGGCGTCTTGCGGGTGGGCGATGGCGAGACGCCGACGTCTGACTGAGACACCGTCGAGACGCTGAGACGCCGCCAAAATCCGCGGCGTCTCGGCGTTGGCGGGGCGTCTCGTCGAGACACCGGCGTCTCGAGTCACCCTGACGACCCGGGCCACATCGAGACGGGGGCGTCTCGGGTGTGACGGTCCTGTCGGCACCGAGACGCCGGCGTCTTGCGCGTGGGCGTTGGCGAGACGCCGGTGTCTGGCCGAGACGCCGCCAGAGTCTCGAGACGCCGCTGAAACCGGCGGCGTCTCGGCGCTGGGGAGGCGTCTTGTCGAGACACCGGCGTCTCGAGTCTCCCTGACGGTCCTGTCGGCACCGAGACACCGGCGTCTCGAGTCACCCTGACGATCCGGCGCGGACGGTCTGAGGCGGGGGAGGCTCGGCCGTCTCACGCCCCGCGCGACGGCCGGGAGGCTCGGCCCGGCTCCGCAGCGCGACGCGCGTGCCAGCGGCCCCCGTCCCGCGTGATGGCGAGGGGGAAGTCGAACGCGTGGGACACCGTCGCCGAGGTGATGACCTCGTCCGCAGGCCCCTGCGCCACCGCGGCGCCGTCCCGCAGCAGGAGCGCGTGCGAGGTCGACGTCGGCAGGTCCTCGAGGTGGTGGGTGACCATCACGCTCCCGAGCGCAGGGTGCCGCTGTCGCAGGGCGTCGACGGTGTCCAGCAGGTGCTCGCGGGCGGCGACGTCGAGTCCGGTCGCGGGTTCGTCGAGCAGCAGCAGCTCGGGCTCCGCCATGAGCGCCCGGGCGATGAGCGCACGACCGCGTTCCCCCTGCGAGAGCACGGGCCAGCGGGCCTCGCTCCGTGCGGAGAGCCCGACGTCGGCGATGTGCTGCTCGGCGCGCTCCACCTGGTCGTCCGTGGGGGACCACCGCGTCATCAGGTCGGTCGTGCCCGTCAGCCCGGTGAGCACGGTCTCGCGGACGGTCAGCGGCGACAGCATGCGGTGGCGTGGGTCGACGTGCCCGATGCGCTCGCGGAGGGCTCGGACGTCGACCCGACCCAGGCGCTCCCCGAGGATCTCGACGGTCCCGCCAGAGGGGTGCCCGGTGGCGCCGAGCACGGCGAGCAGCGTCGACTTGCCGGCGCCGTTCGGCCCGAGGAGCGCCCAGTGCTCCCCGCGCCGGACGGTCAGGTCGATGTCGTGCAGCAGGTCACGGCCCGAGCGTGTCACGCGGACACCCTCGGTGTGCAGGAGGACGGAGTTCACCGTCCCATCGTCGCCCATCCGGAGACCGGTCACGGCTCCGGCTCCGGCTCCGGTCCCGGTCCCGGTCTCCGTCGCGGGGGTCAGGCCCGCGCGGCGCGGAGCGTCTGCAGGTGGTCGTCCAGCGTGCGGGCGAGTGCGCGGATCACGGCAGCGGCCGCTTCGCCGTCGCGCCCGGTGACGGCGGCACGGAGCGGGTCGAGGGCCTGCTTGACGTCCCAGAAGATGAACTCCTCGGCGGTCAGGGCGAGGAACTGCACGCGCGGGACGAGCGAGCTCGTGAACGTCTCGAGCAGCGCGTTGTCGGTCGCACGCACGAGCAGGACCAGCAGGGCGGTGAGGTCGCGGTTGACCGCGCGGTCCTCGGCCTCGGCGTGGGTGCGGAGGTCCTCGATGATCCCGAGCGCTGCCTTCTCGCCGGCGGCGTCGAGCTGCGGGACACCCCAGCGGGCACCGAGCTCGGCGAACCCGAGCATCACCTGGAGGGCGTCGTCGAACTGCTTCGCCGAGGGGGTGGCGATGCGGGTGTAGCGGTTCGCCTCCATGTCGACGAGGCCGTAGTCGACGAGCTTCGCGATGGCCTCGCGGATCGGCGTGCGGCTGACGCCGAGCCAGCGGACGAGCTCGTCGTCGTTGAGCCGTTCCCCGGCCTGGAGCGTGCCGTCCTGGATCGCAGCGAGCATCTTCTCGAGCACCACGTCGCGCAGCAGCTTGCGCGGGGAGTTCTCGACGGTCGACTTGGGTACCGGCATTCCGGACTCCTCACGTGACGGACGGTCTTGTATCCCACATCCTAGCGACGCATTCGGCAAACGCTTGCGGAATACGGGGCGCGGGGCTCACCGATGGACGTCGACGATCGTCCGACCGTGCACGGCGCCGGCGAGGACGTCCGGCCCGAGGGCGATCGCGTCCTCGAGCCCGACCGTGCGGGTCACCCCGGCGAGCAGGCGCGGGTCGAGTTCGGCGGCGAGCAGGTCCCACGCCTGCCGACGGAGCGCAGCGGGGGCGTCGACCGAGTTGATGCCGAGCAGGGAGACCCCGCGCAGGATGAACGGCAGGACGGTGGTCGGCAGCTGGACGTCCTGTGCCAGCCCGCACGCCGTCACGGCCCCACCCCACCGGGTCGCCGCGAGCAGGTTCGCGAGGGTCGCCCCGCCGACGCTGTCGACGGCTCCAGCCCACGCGGCCTTCTGCATCGGCTTGCCCGGTTCGCCGAGCGTGGCGCGGTCGATGACGTCCGTCGCGCCGAGCGCCTGCAGCGACGCCCGGTTGGTCATCCGCCCGGTGGAGGCGGTCACCGCGTACCCCCGGGCCGCGAGCAGCGGGATCGCGACCGAGCCGACGCCGCCGGACGCGCCGGTGACCACGACGGGGCCGTCGGTCGGGGTCACGAACCGAGCGAGGGCCAGCACGCTCAGTGCCGCCGTGAAGCCGGCCGTGCCGATGGCGGCGGCGAAGTCGTCGGACACGGCATCGGGGAGCACGACGAGCGACGCCGCGGGGACGACCGCCTGCGAGGTCCAGCCGCCGTGCCGGGTCTCGCCCGCGCCGGCACCGTTCAGCGTGACCCGGTCACCGATCACGACGTCGTGCACGCCCGGCCCGACAGCGGCGACGGTGCCGACCACGTCCACGCCGGGCACGAGCGGGTCGATCCTGGCGACGCCGGGGTCGCCCGCGAGCGCGAGACCGTCCTTGTAGTTCACGCTCGAGTACGTGACGTCGACCAGCGCCTCGCCCTCGCCGGGGTCGGGGACGTCGACCTCGGTGACGGTCGGGGCGGCGGAACGGGAGACGAGGACGGCGCGGCTCATGCGCCGGACGCTACCCCGAGCCTCCCGGCCGGGTGCGACAGCGACCGCCGACGCGACGGCGACCAGCGGCGCGACGGCGACCGCCGGCGCACCCAGCACGATCAACCGAACAGGATCGCGGCCTCGTCGAAGCGCGACTGCGGCACGGTCTTCAGCTCGCCGAGCGCGTCCTCGAACGACACGTGCACGATCTCGGTGCCGCGCAGCGCGACCATGCGCCCCCAGCGCTGCTCGACCACGGAGTCCACGGCGGCGAGTCCGAGCCGCGTCGAGAGCACCCGGTCGTACGCCGTCGGCGTGCCACCGCGCTGGATGTGGCCCAGCGTGGTCGCCCGGGTCTCGATGCCGGTCATCTCCTCGATGAGCGGCGCGAGGCGCTCGCCGATCCCACCGAGCCGCGGACGGCCGAAGGCGTCGAGGCCGCGCTCCGAGTGGGCGTTGTCCTCGTGGTCGGGGACGAAGCCCTCGGCGACGACGACGAGCGGGGCGCGTCCGCGGTCGTACGCCGAGCGGACCCACGAGGCGATCTGGTCGAGCGACGTCTTCTGCTCGGGGATCAGGATCGCGTGCGCGCCCGCGGCCATGCCCGACTGCAGCGCGATCCAGCCGACGTGCCGGCCCATCACCTCGGCGACCATGCACCGCGAGTGCGACTCACCCGTGGTGCGGAGGCGGTCCATGGCCTCGGTCGCGATCTCCACCGCGGTGTCGAACCCGAACGTGTAGTCCGTCGCGCCGAGGTCGTTGTCGACGGTCTTCGGCACACCGACGATCTTCAGACCGGCGTCCGTCAGGCGCTTCGCCGCAGCCAGGGTGCCCTCGCCGCCGATCGCGATGATGGCGTCGATGCCGTGCCGGGTGAGCACGCGCTCGATGTTCTCGACGCCGCCGTTCGGGCCCTCGAAGGGGTTCGTGCGGCTGGTGCCGAGGATGGTCCCGCCCTGCTTGGCGATGCCCTGGATGTCCTTGCGCCCGAGCGGGACGATGTCGCCCTCGACGACGCCGCGCCAGCCGTCCCGGAAGCCCACGAACTCGTACCCGTGGATCGCGATGCCCTTGAGGACCGCAGCCCGGATGACGGCGTTGAGGCCGGGGCAGTCGCCGCCGGAGGTGAGGATGCCGATGCGCATGGGGAGACTCCGATGTCGGGTGGGTGGGACTGGACCCATCTTGGCTGACGGTGGTTTCGCTTACCATCCCTGTCATGCAGCAGGTCCGTCTCGAGTCGCGTCACGCAGGCGGCGCGCGTCTCGACACGGTCTACCGCCCAGGAGGCCCCCTCGACCTGGCAGCGACCCTCCGGCCCCTGCAGCGCGGCTCCGGCGACCCGGCCTTCCGTGTGGTCGGCTCCGACGTGTGGCTCGCGCTCCGGACGCCGGAGGGGCCTGCGTCCGTGCTGCTCCGGCGCACTGGGGACGCGGTGGCGATCTCGGCGTGGGGCGACGGCGCCGCGTGGGCGCTCGAGCACGCCCCGGACCTGCTCGGTCGCGGGGACGACTGGTCCGACCTCGACGTCACGGCGCACCGGTTCCTGGCCGACGCCCGCCACCGGCAGCCCGGGCTCCGGCTGTGCCGCACGAACACCGTCGTCGCGATGCTCGTGCCGGCGATCATGGAGCAGAAGGTCACCTCGCGGCAGGCCTGGGGCGCGTGGCGGTACCTGCTGCGGCGCCACGGTACCCCGGCTCCGGGGCCGGCACCCGACGGCATGGTCGTGCCGCCGTCCGCTGAGCAGTGGGCCCGCATCCCGAGCTGGGAGTGGCACCGTGCGGGCATCGAGCCCGGACGCAGCGCCACGGTGATGCGGGCCGTCAAGGTCGCGGCGTCCCTCGAGCGCACCCTGTCCCTCGGCCGCGGCGGCGCCGTCGTGGCCGCGCGGCTGCAGTCGGTCCCGGGCATCGGGGTGTGGACGGCCGCCGAGACCACCCAGCGTTCCCACGGCGACCCGGACTCCCCGAGCGTCGGGGACTTCCACGTGCCGGCGCTCGTCGGGTGGGCGCTGACGGGCGGCCCCGTGGACGACGACGGCATGCTCGAGCTGCTCGAGCCGTGGCGCGGACACCGGCACCGGGTCGTCCGGTTGATCGGCGGCAGCGGCTTCCGGAAGCCGGCGTTCGGACCGCGCATCACGATCCAGGACCACCGCCACCACTGAGCAGGCGGGGGACAGAACGGTCGGTGGAGTTGCGGACTGCATCACCGGTCGGTCCGTCGATAGCGTCGTGGACGGGGAGACGAAGGGGTCGTCCCCCCGGAGAGGGGAACCATGGGCCATCGAGAACAGGCCGGAGGGCCGACCCGACGTCAGCTGCTCGCGTACGCGGGAGCCGCTGCCGGAGCCGCCGCCGTCGGGACGATCGGCTTCGGAGCGACACCGGCGTTCGCAGCAGTCGCGTGGCGATACCCGTTCACCAGCGCGTACCCGGTGTCGAGCGGGTTCGGCCCGCGACCGTCGCCGGGTGGCGTGGGCAGCACGAACCACCAGGGCATCGACTTCGCCGCGGCGCAGGACACCCGGATCCACGCGGTCGCGAGCGGGACCGTCATCTTCACCGGCGTGTCCGGCGGGTACGGCAACCTGACGAGGATCCAGCACGCCGACGGCTACGTCAGCTACTACGGCCACCAGAACCACATCGACATCGCGAAGGGCGCATCCGTGTCCGCCGGCCAGTTCATCGGCCGGGTCGGCACGACGGGCGACTCCACTGGCAACCACCTCCACCTCGGGGTGACCCTGAACGGGACCTTCATCGACCCGGCGCCGTTCATCATCGGCGCGCCCTACGCGAACGACTCGACCGCGCCGTCGACGCCTCGGGACGACGACTTCACGATCATCAAGTCGCCCGGTCGCGGCGCCGCGGTGCTCGGCGCCGGCTACTTCCGGGCACTGCCGACCGAGGAGTTCGAGACCTGCGCGAGGGCGCTGTTCGGCGACCCGGTCATCGGCAACGACCGGCAGTTCGACGTCTGGAAGTCGATCGCCATCAGCGGCACCGCGGCCTGACCTCACGACACTTCGACACGAGCAAGGAGAACACCCATGCAGCTCATCCAGTCCACCAACCGCGGCATCGCGATCATCGGCCCCGGGTACTACAAGAGCCTGAAGGAAGGCGAGGAGGTCACCCAGGCCGTCAACCTGTGGGGCAACCCGACCATCGGCAACGATCGCCAGTTCGACGTCTGGAAGGCGATCGCCCTGCAGGGCACGTCCGCGTGACCCGCTGAGAGCGCCGCCGCGACGTCCATGGACGGTGCGGCGGCGTTCTGCTGGGCTCAGTCGAGGATGTCGGCCGGGCCCAGTGCGCTCTGGAGCCGGGCGCTGACGGACCGCAGCGTGTCCGCGTCGCCCGCCACGGGCCTCCAGAACAGTTGCTCGAGTGCCGCGGTGTGTGCGCGGATGCCGGCGAGCACTGCGCGACGCCCGTCGGGGGTCATCACGACCCAGCTGCCACGGCCGTCGGTCGGGCAGTCGGTGCGCTCGACGAGGCCTCGGGACACCATGCGGGTGACCTGGTGGCTGACGCGCGACTTCTCCCAGCCGATGCCCGCCGCGACGTCGCGGACACGCAGGCGGTGGTCGACCTGGCGGTGCAGACCGATGAGGATCTCGAACTCGGGCGTGGAGATCCCGGCGCCCTGCTGCACGGCGTGGTCGAGGGCCCGGTCCAGTCGTCGCCAGACGTCGTGGTACGCGTCCCACGTGGCCCAGTCACGGTCCACGTCGCCCTGCTTCGACATGTCGTCAGCGTATCCATGCGGACGGGCACCCGCGTCCATCCGGACGGCCACCCGTCGGCAGGATCATCCCTCGGGATGACGCTCAGCTGACTCTTCGCCGTCGTCCGGCGCGCTCCGAGGTCATGCCGGTGGGTCGCCATACGATCGATCCATGGCGACCGCTCGACTCCAGGACTGCACCGACGACGTCGTCGCCCTCGTGCGGCGGTGGGTCGCCGCGTCCGCCGAGGTGAAGCCCGACCCGGGTGCCGCACGCCTGGCGGCGGTCCTGCGCGACGAGCAGGGTCTCGACTTCACGCTCGGGTTCGTGGACCGGGTCGTCCGGCCAGAGGACCCGCGGGTCGCCGCCCGGCAGCTCGAGGAGATCAGCCAGGACGTCCCCGACGAGCTCGCGTGGTACCTCCGCGGTGCGGTGACGCTCGGCGGTGGCTTCGCGACGATGGCCCCGTGGGCCGTGGTCCCCACCGCCCGTCGGATCCTGCGCCGGATGGCCGGGCACCTGGTCGTCGACGCCGCACCGGCCAGGCTCGGACCGGCCCTCGCGAAGGTCGCTGGCGGCGCGACGGTGCTCGACGTGCACCTGCTCGGGGGGACCGTGCTCGGGGTGGCGGAGAGCGACCGCCAGCTGCAGCGCACGATGGACCTCGTCCGCCGCGACGACGTCGACCGCGTGACCGTCTCGGCCGGAACCGTCGTGCCAGCGATGTCGCTCTGGGCGTTCGACCAGACCGTGGAGCGCATCGCCGACCGGCTCGAACCCCTGTTCCGGCTTGCGGCATCGACCCCGGGCACCGAGGGCCGCCCGACCACGTTCGTCACCCTCGACACCGAGGACCACCACGACCTCGACGTGACCGTCGCCGCGTTCCGGCAGCTGCTCGACCGAGACGAGTTCCTCGAGCTGCCCGCCGGCGTCCTGCTGCAGGCCGCCCTGCCGGACACCGCCGGTGTGCTCGAGTCCCTCACCGAGTGGGCCGTCGCACGTCGCGCCCGCGGCGGGGCACCGATCACCGTCCGGCTGACCGAGGGCGCCTCGCTGGCGACCGAGCGGGTCGACGCCCTGCTGCACGACCGGCCGCTCGCGACGTGGGGCAGCGCGACCGAGACCACGACCGCGGCCCTGCGGCTGCTCGACACCGCGCTCACGCCGGAGCGCACGGACGCCGTGCACGTCGGGGTCGCCACGCAGGACCTCTTCACCGTGGCCGCCGCGTGGGTGCTCGCCGGACGGCGCGGGGTGACCGACGCCGTGGAGGTCGAGATGCAGCTCGGCATGACCGCGTCACACGCCGACGCCGTGCGTGCCGACGTGGGTCGCATCGTGCTGTCCACCCCGGTGGTCCACCCCGACGAGTTCCGCTCGGCGATCGCGTACCTGGCCCGACGGCTGCAGCAGAACGCCGACCCCCAGGGCACCGCGGCCAGCGCGTTCGAGATCGACCGCGACCAGGCCGCGTTCGAGCGGGCGCACCAGCGCTGGACCACCGCCGTCGCCGCGCTCGAAGCGCCCGTGGCGGCGACGCACCGCACGCAGGACCGCCGTCGTCCACTGGGCGAGCCGGTGCCCGTGGTGCCGACGACGACCACGCCGGACACCGACCCCACGGTCCCCGCCAACCGACGCTGGGCCGCCGACGTGCTGCGTCGTGTCCCGGCGTCGAAGGCCGGAGCGCAGACGATCCGCGGTTCCCGGGTGCTCGACCGCACCAAGCTCGAGCGGATCATCCGCAGCACCGCCCAGGCCGGCGTCAACTGGGGCCGACAGGACCCCGTCGACCGCGCCGAACTCCTCGAGCTGATCGCCCACGAACTCCAGACCCGTCGCGCCGACCTGGTCGAGGCCGCGGTCGCCGAGACCGCTGCCACGCTCACCGAGGCCGACGTCGAGGTCAGCCAGGCGGTCGACCACGCCTACATCGCCGCCGAGCAGGCCCGCGGGCTGCTCGAGGTCACCGACGCGGCGTTCGTGCCCCCGCGCCTGACCGTGGTCGCACCCTCGTGGGACTCCCCGATCGCGGCTGCCGCCGGTGGGGTGCTCGCCGCGCTCGCCGCGGGCAGTGGCGTGCTGCTGAAGCCGGCACCCGAGGCCAAGCGCACCGGGGCCGTCCTGGCCGACGTGCTCTGGGACGCCGGGGTGCCGCACTCGCTCCTGCAGCTCATCGACCTCGACCAGGACGTCCTCGGCCGCCAGCTGATCGCGCACCGGGCCGTCGACCGCATCCTGCTCACGGGGTCCACCGAGACGGCGCGGTCCTTCACGTGGTGGCGCGCCGGACTCCCGCTCACCGCGGACACGACCGGCAAGAACGCGATCGTGGTCACCCCGTCGGCGGACTTCGACCTGGCCGTGCGGGACGTCGTCCGTTCGGCGTTCGGGCGTGCCGGTCAGCAGCGGACGGCGGCGTCCCTCGTGGTGCTGGTCGGTTCCGTGGGCGAGAGCGAGCGGTTCCGTCGGCAGCTCGTCGATGCCACGCGCTCCCTCCTGGTGGCCTGGCCCGACGACCCTGCAGCGCAGATGGGTCCGCTCGTCCACGAACCAGCCGGTGCCGCACTGCGCGGGCTCACCGAGCTCGGCCCGGGGGAGACCTGGCTCGTGCAGCCGGAGGCGCTCGACGACTCCGGCAGGCTCTGGTCGCCGGGCATCCGCGACGGCGTCCGACCCGGCAGCGCCTTCCACCAGACCGAGTACGGCGTGCCGGTGCTCGGCATCATGCGCGCCGACACGCTCCGCGAGGCGATCGCCATCCAGAACGACACCGACTTCGGTCTCACCGCCGGGCTCCACTCGCTCGACGTCGACGAGGTCGCCGACTGGCTGCACCGCGTCCGGGCCGGCAACCTCGTCGTCAACCGCCCCACCACGGGGTCCGTCGTCCGACGCCAGCCCACCGGTGGCTGGAAGCGATCCGCGGTCGGCCCCGGGACCAAGCCCGGCGGGCCGTCGTACGTCGCGTCGCTCGGACGGTGGGAGCCGGTCAGGCGCACCGCGCACCAGAGCATCCAGCTGCACGGGCTGCCGGCGCGGGTCGCCGCGGTCATCGAGGCCGCCCGCAGCGGACTGCGGTTCGAGGAGTTCGACCAGGTGCGGGCGGGCGCACTCAGTGACGTCCGGGCACGGAAGACCCGGTTCGGCACCGCGCGGGACACCGCCGGGCTCGGTGTCGAGCGGAACGTCGTCCGCTACCGGCCCCAGTCCGTGATCCTGCGCCAGGCCGAAGCCGCCTCCAACGGTGACTTCGTCCGGGCGCTGGTCGCCGCGACGGCCGCTCGTGCCCACGTCCTGCTGAGCACGGCCCGCCCGCTGCCGGGTCCCCTCACGCAGCTGCTGGCGGCGAACCGACCGCCGCTCGACGTCGTGGACCACCTCGTCGAGTCGGACGAGGAGTTCCTCGCCCGCGCGGAGTCGGGTGCGGTGTTCCGCGACAACTGGTCGAACCCGACCGACGAGCCGCAGGACGCCCTCGACATCGTGCTCTCGCAGGCGCGTGAGCAGCCGAAGCACACGGCGTTCGGTGGCCCTGGTGCGCGCATCCGACTGATCGGCGGGGACACCCTGGCGCTCGAGGAAGCGCTGGGTGCCAGCATCGACGTCGCGATCTTCGACGCACCGGTCGTCGAGGCCGGCCTGATCGAGATGTTGCCGTACCTCCGCGAGCAGTCCGTGTCGGTCACCACGCACCGCTTCGGCTCGATCGACCCCCGGTTCGCGGCCCTGCGCATCTGAGCCGGATTAGCTGGCTGGTGCGTTCCCGCGCTGCAGCACGCTGACCAGCCCGCTCACGTCCGGTTTGTAGTCAGGCTCGAGCTCGGCACGCCACTGCCCGTACAGTTCGTAGGCTCGCAGTGCGACGGCCGGGTGCAGTCCGTCGGCCGTGAGGGCAGCCACGTCGGCGGCCCGCGCGTCGAACGGGGTCGGCAGTCGGTGGTGGACGGTGCCCGTCGCCAGGTCGGCCGTCTCCATGGACCGGACCAGCGCCTCCCGTCCGATCCCCAGTACCAGGTGCAGGCCGATCAGCAGGTTCCCGCGGCCGAGTCGGACCGCGGCGAGGGCCGCGTCGAAGCGGACCGCCAGATCTGCGGGAGGGCGTGGCAGCACCGGTGGCGGGCCGTCGATCGTCAGGTCGACACGGCGCCCGTCGGCGGTGACGAGGCGGAGCTCGTGCGCGGTCGTCCCGCGGTGCTCCTGCCATGCCCAGAGCCGTGCGGCGAGGACCCGCTCGACGTCCAGCGGATGGCGGATGCGGACGCGGACGCGGACGTCGAGGTCGCTCCACCGATCGAGGTCACCGGCACGCGTCACCGACCCGTACGCGGAGACGGACTCCACCGGGAGCACGCTGACGAGGTGTTCGAGCAGGTCCTGCTGCCAGCCGGTCATGTGCCCAGTCTGCCGATGGGGTCGGGCGGCTGCTGGTGGAGGCCGACGGGCGCTGGTTCCCCTCGCCAGACATGACGGATCCGGTCGGCGGAACGCGCGTTCCGCCGACCGGATCCGTCAGGTCTGTGAACGAAGACCCATCAGTCCTCGGTGTCGCCCTCGTCCTCGGGCTCGACGCCGGTCTCGTCCATGCGGTCGCGCAGGTGGTCGGCCATCGACGCGGCACCTTCGGTGCCGTGGTCGTGGTTCACCTGCTCGATGAGGCCGGACAGCTTCTCGTGGTTGGTCGCGTCCGTGGCGCCGTCCATGACGGGTTCGGTCTGCTCGTTGTCACTCATGATCTGGACGCTACGCGCGGATCCCGTGCGCGCCCGTCGGCCTGTCCACTCTGTCCCTCGAACTGGGGGAGACAGGTGCTCTGTCCCCCTTTCGGTGGACCGGCTAGTGTCGTCCCCAGCGAGCCACACCCGATCGGCGGTTCCCCTGACTGCCGCAGGTTCGCACGAAGCATCGACGCTCCGGCCCCTCTGGAGCGTCCCTGCGCCCGGGCCGGAGCGCCCTTGCTCGGATGCCTCCGGATCAGCGCTTCCGGCCGGTCCCCACGAGGGCGATCTCGGCCACGGCCAGGCCCGTCGCGAGCCAGAACTGCCGCGTGCCGATCCGACCCCACCGGCCGCCGAGCAGCATCAGCGGCAGCATCGTGACCGCGTGCCCGGCGTCGATCGCTGCACCGAGGGTGTGGGCGTTGCCGGAACCCGCACGGAGGAGCAGGACCGCCTGCACGAGGTGCCGCGCCCCGAGGACGCGGTGGAACGCCGCCGTGCCGCTCGTGGCGTCGACCGCACGACGGGCGTTGGCGAGGTGCGCGACGCCGAGCCCGGCGCGGACGCCCTCGACGACGGTCTGACGCTGCATGAGAGCGGCGCGGACCGCGCGCTGGCGGCTCATCGTCGGCGCCCTGCTGCGACGGCGACGGCACCGACGATGCCGAGCGCGGCACCGATGATCCCGTTGCCGAGACGACGGTTCTCGACCCACCAGGTCTGCGGCGACCACGCGTGCGCGTTGTCGTCGAACACACCGTGTGCGCCGTGGTCGCCCTCGACGGGTTCGTAGAGGTTCGACGGCAACGACTGGCCGTCCTTCGACGCGATCTGCTGCCCGGACACCAGGGTCTTCGCGGCGTACCAGTCGGCGAAGCGCCCGCTGATCCGGTTCCCGAGGATCGTGTAGACGGTTGACTCGCCGACCCAGGTCCGGCGGCGCGGGCGCTCGGCGGTGGCGGCGATGGCGCGGGCCCCGACCTCGGGCTGGTAGATGGGTGCGACGGGCTGCGGGTGGTGCGGCAGCTGCGACTTGACCCAGTTGAACTGGATCGTGTTGAGCGCGGGCATGTCGACGCGGGACACCTGCACCTTGCTGCCCTGCTCGATGAGCTCGGAGACGACCGACTCGGTGAAGCCGACGATCGCGTGCTTCGCACCGCAGTAGGCGGCCTGCAGCGGGATGCCCCGGAAGCCGAGCGCCGACCCGACCTGGATCACGTGCCCGCGGTCGCGCGGGACCATGCGGGTGAGTGCGGCCCGGGTTCCGTTCACGAAGCCGAGGTAGGTCACGTTCAGGGCCCGCTCGAAGTCCTCGGGCGCGGTGTCGAGGAAGCGGCCGAAGACACCCACCATGACCCCGTTCACCCACAGGTCGATCGGGCCGAGTTCGGCCTCGATGCGGTCGGCGGCGCGCTCGACGGCCTCGCGGTCGGCCACGTCCACCGAGAGCGCGAGTCCACGCTGTCCGGCGGCCACGACCTCGGCGGCCGCGGCGTCGACGCCCTCCTGGCCGCGGGCGATCACGGCCACGTCCCACCCCTTGGCGGCGAGCTCCCGCACCGTCGCTCGTCCGAGTCCTGCCGAACCACCGGTCACCACTGCCACACGTGTCATGCCTCCAGTTGTACGCACGCCCGGGCGCCGCCACTCAGCGATGTCCCCCGGGCGCGCTGTCCGGCGAGCAGACTGAGCACCATGACCACCCACGAGGACGACGTCATCGAGGAAGCCCCGCCCTCCTGGGTGCTGCGGACGCCGACCCGGCGGCGGGAGGTCTGGCCCCTGCCGGCGCTCGCAGCGGCTCTCGCCGTGGTGCTCGTCGTCATCCCCGTGTGGCTCGGTGGCCCCGTCTCGATCGTCGTCGGTGTCCTGTCCGGCGTCCCCGTGGGGGTCGGTGCAGTCATGTTGGCCGTCGCCGGACGGACGGCCTACCGGGAGCAGTCGCGCGCGGCGTCCTGGAGGTTCCACGTCGTGGGGACAGTCCTCGGGTTCGGCGCGGCGACGATCCTGGCCCTCGCCGGCCTGGTGAGGGGCCACTTCATCGGCGTGGGTTCCGGCGGCGTCTTCATGGCCTGGCAGGTCTTCCAGTTCGCTCGCTCGGTCCCGAGGCTCGACCGGCTCGTCGCTGCCGTCTGCGCGACGGCGCTCGCCGCGGGTGCAGTGACCCTCGCGGTGCTCGGCGTGGTCCTGCCGGACGTCCCGGAGGCGCGCCAGGCCGTCTGGATCGGCCCGGGGACCCTCGTCGCGGTCCTGGCCGCAGTCGTCGCCGTCGTCCAGTTCCGTGCGGCCCGCACAGCGCCGCTCGAGTGAGCGAGCCGAACTAGCGCCGTCAGCGCCCGGCGCCGAACCGCGTCGTCACACCGGGGGAGTAGAGCACCGAGTCCGGCGCCAGCGACGTCAGCGCGAGCGGCAGCCCCGCGGCACCGATCAGGTCGTCCCGCAGCGTCGCGACCGTCCCGCGGTGCAGTGCCCACGGCTCGTGCTCGTTCGGCCAGTACCGCGTCGCGCCGGCCCGCCGCACGTGCATGCCCCACCGCGCCGTCAGGAAGGTCTCGAGCGTGCTCGGCTCCGCGATCGCCTCGCCCACGTCGACCTCGACGAGGGACCGCAGGTGGGACCCGTGCCGCCGCGTCGCGTACCCGACGCGACCGTCACCGGAGCGGTACTCGGCGTTCGCCCACCAGTACGGCAGGCCGGTGGCCACGCGGGCACCGATCGTCGGCAGGAGCTTCCCCGCGTCGAGCGACAGGAACACCACCCCGTGCTGCCCGCGCTCGTCCACCGTGTAGACGCGCACGTTCACCTCGACGAAGTCGCCGATCGACCCCGTCCGTCCGAGCGGCCCGAGCGGCGGGAAGCGGGTGTCCTCGAACCGGAACCCGATGAGGCCCACCCAGGTGGTCACCCCGTCGTCCACCCCGTCGACGCTCATCGTGTCGGGCCGCGTGCCGGCGGGCAGCAGGGGTGCGACGGCGGACACGTCGACCCGCCAGTGCACGAAGACGACGTCGAGCCAGTCCTGCGAGATCCAGGGACGGCCCGTCAGGCCGGGGGCAGCGGACGGGAGGCTCGGTGCGGCTCCCGCAGGTCGGGTGTCGGTCAAGTGAGACGCATGCCTTCGCATGCAGTCGAACCTACGCCGAGCGCCTCCGCTGGATCCGGCGGTTGGCTGAGCCCCGGTCGCAGGACTACGCGGACTCGCGAGAGACCAGGCGGGACAGCACGATCGCGGAGCGCGTGTGGTCGACCTGGGGCGCTAGCCGGACGCGGTCGAGCGCTTCCTCGAGCGCAGGCAGGTCCTTCGAGCGCATGTGCACCACGGCGTCGGCACTGCCGGTGACCGTGCCGGCGTCGACGACCTCGGGCACGGAGTCGAGCAGCGTCCGGAGTTCGTCGGGCGAGACCGTGCCGCGGCAGTAGAGCTCCACCCAGGCCTCGGTGCCACGGTCCTCGACCGCGGGGTCGACCTTGATCGTGAACCCGCGGATGACCCCGTCGGCGACCAGACGGTCCACGCGACGCTTGACGGCCGACGCCGAGAGCCCGACGACCGACCCGATGTCGCCGTATCCGGCGCGGGCGTTCTCCCGGAGCTGGTCCAGGATGCGGTGGTCGAGCGAGTCCATCGGCAGCCATCGTACGCGCAGTCGTTGCGAGGACGTCGGGGTGCACGCACGAAACGTGCGCGATCCGGTGCTGTGGCGGTCGGCGTGCACTCCTAGACTGATGCTCGGCGTCGACCTGGTCCGCCGCGGTACCGGCGAGTGAGCCTGCATCTCGCCGAGGTTGGTCCAGTGGTGGTTCCTGGCAGGCTCGGGCCCGAAGTCCCAGGAGGACTCCAGTGTCGAACCCCGCACCCAACACCGTGTCTGCGGCCGCTCCGGCCCGCACCGCGACGAAGCGCACCATCCTCATGTGCAAGCCCGACTTCTACACGGTCAGCTACCGGATCAACCCCTGGATGCACCCCGAGGACCCGACGGACACCGCCAAGGCCGTCGCCCAGTGGCAGGAGCTGTACGACGTCTACCAGGGGCTCGGCTTCGAGATCCACCTGATCGACCCCGTCGACGGCCTGCCCGACATGGTCTACGCGGCCAACGGCGGGTTCGTGCTCGACGGTGTGGCGTACGGCGCGAAGTTCCAGTACCCCGAGCGTCAGCCCGAGGGCCCGGCGTACATGGACTGGTTCCGCGCCGCCGGCCTGCAGGTCGCCGAGCCCGTCGAGACGAACGAGGGCGAGGGCGACTTCCTGCTCGTCGGCGACGTGATCCTCGCCGGCACCGGGTTCCGCTCGGACAGCACCTCGCACGAGGAGATCGCGAAGGTCTACGGCCGCGACGTCATCACCCTGAAGCTGATCAACCCGAGCTTCTACCACCTCGACACCGCCATCGCCGTGCTCGACCCGGAGCCCACCGCCGACGGCACCTCGAACATCGCGTACCTCGAGTCCGCGTTCGACGAGCCCTCGCTGGCGATCCTCCGTGAGCGGTTCCCGGACGCGATCATCGCCACTGAGGAGGACGCGGCCATCCTCGGCCTGAACTCCTACTCCGACGGCTACAACATCGTGATCGCGGCCCGTGCGACCACGTTCGCCGAGCAGCTGCGCGCGAAGGGCTACAACCCGATCGGCGTCGACCTGTCCGAGCTCCTCCTCGGTGGCGGCGGCGTGAAGTGCTGCACGCTCGACCTGCACCCGGTCGGCACCGGCAACTCCGTCGCGCGGTCCTGATGGACACCGCACCGGACACCACACCCGGCAGCGCGACGGCCGCAGGCACCTCCGTGACCGGCACCAACACGGCTGCCGCCCTCGCCGTCGAGGACCGTGCGCTCGCCCACAACTACAGCCCGCTGCCCGTCGTCATCGCCTCCGGTGACGGCGCCTGGGTGACGGACGTCGACGGCAAGCGCTACCTGGACGGCCTCGCCGCGTACTCGGCGGTGAACTTCGGCCACGGCAACCCGCGGCTGCTCGACGCCGCCAGGGCGCAGCTCGACCGGGTGACCCTGACGAGCCGCGCGTTCGTCAACGACCGGCTCGGCCCGTTCGCCGAGTCGCTCGCCGCCCTCACCGGCACGGACATGGTCCTGCCCATGAACACCGGTGCCGAGGCCGTCGAGTCCGCGATCAAGGTGTCGCGGGCCTGGGGCTACCGGGTGAAGGGCGTGCCGCAGGGGCAGGCCACGATCATCGTCGCCGGCGGGAACTTCCACGGCCGCACGACGACGATCATCTCGTTCTCCGACGACCCCGACGCGCGCAACGACTTCGGCCCGTACACGCCGGGGTTCCGCACGGTGCCGTACGGCGACGCCGCTGCGCTCCGCGAGGCCATGGACGAGACCGTCGTCGCCGTGCTGCTCGAGCCGATCCAGGGCGAGGGCGGCGTGGTCATCCCGCCCGCCGAGTACCTGCCGGCCGTGCGCGAGGTCTGCGACGAGTTCGGCGCGTTGTTCATCGCCGACGAGATCCAGTCCGGCCTCGGTCGCACCGGGCACACCCTCGCGGTGTCGCGCGTCGGCGTCCGGCCCGACCTCATCACGCTCGGCAAGGCCCTCGGCGGCGGCATCGTCCCGGTGTCCGCGGTCGTCGGGTCGCGCGAGGTGCTCGGCGTCCTGCGTCCGGGCGAGCACGGCTCCACGTTCGGCGGCAACCCGCTCGCCGCAGCCGTCGGTGCCGAGGTCGTCGCGATGCTCGACGAGGGCACGTTCCAGCAGCGGGCCCTCGCGGGCGAGCCGGTCCTGCGCGGCCTGCTCGACGACCTCGTCGGGCACGGCGTCGTGTCGCACCGCGTCGCCGGGCTCTGGGCGGGCATCGACATCGACCCCGCCATCGGCACCGGCAAGGAGATCGCGAAGGCCATGGCCGCCCGCGGGGTCCTCGTGAAGGACACCCACGGATCGACGATCCGCTTCGCCCCGCCGCTCGTCGTCACCGACGACGAGGTCGCCACCGCGATCGGAGCCCTGGCCGCGGTCCTGCGCGACCGCAGCTGACCGAGGCAGCGCACCCATTTCACTGGAAGAATGCGGTAAGGGCGGCACCAGCGGCACCGCCAATCACTGCTGAAGTAATGACGCCAATCAACTCGATGCTACGCGACTGCCGCGTGCTGAGAAGGTCCACCACGGCTCGAGCATGTGGAACGTAGTCAGGTATGTCTCGAGAAGATTCGATGTTGAACACCGGTGCAATAATCTTCTTACCCGAGGCTGAACGAATAGAATTCCAACGTTCTTTACTTGCTGCGAAGCTTCGCTTCTCCTCGAGGTCGACTGCGAGTATTTCGAGCATCAAGTCATTTGCTGACTTACCTGCGCTCCACACGCGACGAAGCCAGCTTCGGAAACCAGGCGCTCGGTGAAGTTCCACGAGTTTCTGTAGTTGAGTTTCAATATATTGCCTGGTTAAGGCGCTGATAGCCATTTCGGATACCAGATCATAAAACACCGCAGCGGATTCAGAGATAACGGCTCTGAGGAAGTCATAGGCGTCCTCGACCGTCATCACTCCAGGTTGTTGGGCGATGCGCATGGTCACCCATTTGTAGCCCGGCGTATCGATCACAGTCACTCTGTCAGCCTCGTCGACGGGGCCAGACTCGGGTGCATTCAGTACCAGGTTAAGCCATGCAGGACTTGGGCCCATGCAGACGAACTTGATCGGGTTGCCTGCTGGGATCTGTTTGTCGAATTCTCTTTTCAGAAATTCTCGAACGATGGCGACCGCAGTGGAAGGGTCTTGATGGTCGTCATACGTGCGAACGAAGGCGACCGGCATGCCAAATGCGTAGGAAATATGCACGGTGAATCGAGTCCCCCTCCGATTTTCGACGTATGGAAAAACTTCGTTCTGTATGTGCACCGGAATGGTGGCATCGAACCGGATTTGACCGTTGACGGGGTGAGGTCGAAAATCTCCACCGCGGTGAAGCGAGGAATGTGGTAGCGAGTGCAGCGCAGCTCTAGTAGTCTCGCGCCAATTGAAAGGGTGGTCACCGCGGACCGAGTGAAAGCCACTGACCTCGATATTGTCCAAGCTTGGAATTGATCGGAGTGCAGCTTCCACATCCTGGGACCATGAGTGAATTGAATAGCTTCCTTCTGGGTTCACCATCGTAAGGAGATCGGCGTCAGGAGCTTCAAAGGTGTAACAGCCAATGCCAAAGTAAATCGGGTGTTGCGTTTGAATGGTCATCTGAATATCGTACCCAAGAGATCTAGATCGGCGCACTTCCTGCAGGAGTGGAAGGCGGCTAACCTCTCTTCGGTAAGCCGGAGAGTCTCCTCCTCCCCCCCCCCCCGAGATTTAAGGCGAAAGAGGTCCATCTCTTGTGTCTGGCTGCGATCATGCCAGGCCAGGGGAGCAGTACTACCTCTGTCGGCGGACGTGGTCAGTGAACTGCGGCAGGTTCGAGCGACCCGTACACTCGTCTCCTCGGCGATAAGCGCGATCGACATCGACCCCCCGCCATCGGCACCGGCAAGGAGATCGCCAAGGCCATGGCGACCCGCGAGGTCCTCGTGAAGGACACCCACGGGTGGACGATCCGCTTCGCACCGCCGCTCGTTGTCACGGACGACGAGGTCGCCATGGCGATTGGGGCCCTGGCGGCGGTCCTGAATGACCGCAGCTGACCCACCGGGCCCGCGCCGAACCTCCCGGGCGGCGGAGTGCCGGTCCTGTCTCGCACGACAGAAATCGGCTCGCACCATGCAATTACGTGGTGCGAGCCGATCTCCGTTGTGCGGCACCTTCCTCAAGCGGCCGGTGCCCCCCGCCGCCGCCGCGTCGGGCCGCCGCGTCAGACCGCCCAGCGCTCCGCGAGCTGGTCCATCCGCGCGTCGAGTCCCTCGTCGACGACCTGTTCCTCCGGGTGTGCCTCGTACCAGGCGATGACCTCGCGAGCGCCCTGCCGGTAGGTCGTGCGCGGCCGGTACCACGGCACCAGCGACCGGATCTTGCTGTTGTCGAACACCGAGCTGTTGGCCTTGTCGCCGAGCAGCGCCGCGCCCCAGTCCTCGTCGACGGCCGCGATGGCCTCCGCCGGCACGTGCACGATCTTCAGGTCCTCGACGCCTGCCGCGGCGGCGAGCTCGGCCGCGATCGCGTTCCAGGTCGGCGCCTCGTCGCTCGTGATCGTGAAGGCCTCGCCGATCGCCGAAGCGTTGTCGAGCAGCCCGGTGAAGCCCACCGCGAAGTCGCGGCTGTGCGTGAGGGTCCACAGCGAGGTGCCGTCACCCGTGATGATGACCGGCTTGCCGGCGCGCATGCGCGCGATCGCCGTCCACCCGCCGGTCAGCGGCAGCTTCGTCTCGTCGTAGGTGTGCGACGGCCGCACGATCGTCACCGGGAAGTCCTGCTCCCGGTAGGCCTCCATGAGCAGCTCCTCGCACGCGATCTTGTCGCGCGAGTACTGCCAGAACGGGTTCTTCAACGGCGTCGACTCCGTGATCGGCAGGTGCGTCGCCGGCGTCTGGTACGCCGAGGCGGAGCTGATGAACACGTACTGCCGGGTCCGGCCCGCGAAGAACTCCACGTCCGCCTGCACCTGGTCCGGCGTGAAGGCGATCCAGTTCACGACCGTGTCGAAGTGGCGGTCGCCCAGCACCTCCGCCAGGGCGGTGCGGTCCGACACGTCGGCCTGGAGGCGCGTCACGCTGTCCGGGATCGGCCTGCCTCCGGTGGTCCCACGGTTCAGGACCGTGACGTCGTACCCCTGCTGGGTGGCCTCCGTGACGCATGCGGCGCTGATGACGCCGCTCCCGCCGATGAACAGGACGCTCGCTCCGGTCATTGATGACTCCTTCGTCGTGGTGGTCGTGCGCACTGCACTCTTCCCGATCCTGCACCTCACGCGCTGGGCCGGGCGCCCAGTACCGCCCGGAGGCTCGTCACGTCCTGGGCCCACTCCGCGGCCGCTGGGTGGATCCAGCCGAGGAGTTCGATCGCGTAGTCGTGGTCCCGATCGAGGTCGCGTGCATGGAGGGGCTCGTGGTGTGCGGCGCGGTTGCGGACGAAGTGCAGTTGCTGCAGGCGCGCCCGGACCTCGCGCTGACGGGTCAGGAGGTCATGAGGACCGTGGGGGAACGCGGCGTGGAGAACTGGGATCCAGAGAGTCGTCAGGTAGCGCGATTCCACGAGGTACCGCCAGAACCCGAAGGTCAGTTCCGCCACGACACGGCCGTGTACCTCGGGACGTCGCCCGTTCCGCGTCGCGCGACCCCTCGCCTTCGCCAGATCGCTCCTGCCCTGGGCGTCCAGGCGGACCTCCTCGAACCAGGTGCTGTCCGGGTGTCGCCTCCTGACCCAGGTGGTCAGTTCACGATCGAGGGCGTTCCGCGCGACGACCTCCACGATGCCGACGAGTTCCGTCACGCCGGCCGACGCCCGCATGTTCCACTCGTAGAGCGTCAGCGCGCCGCGGAGGTCGGGAGTCGCGTCGACGTACGACCGCAGGCGACTCGGAGTCAAGAGCGCGCGGACTGCATCAGTGCTCGGTGTGCCCCTGTTGCTTCCCATCCGCCCTCCTCGTAGACTGATCTTGAAGACCCCGGAACGATCACTGGCCCAGCCACATCGCCGGGGTTTCGTCTTTCCCGCTTCTCCGTGTTCCGCTCAAATACACATGTATCACGGGTGGTAGTTCCGGCTGGGTCGATGGCCCCGAGCTGTGGACTACCGTCGGGGCGGACGCCGCGACGCCGCGGCACGGGAGGAAACTGCACATGGAGTACCGCTACCTCGGCAACTCGGGCCTCAAGGTCTCCGAGATCACCTACGGCAACTGGCTGACCCACGCGTCCCAGGTCGAGAACGACGCGGCGATCGCCTGCGTCCGTGCCGCGCTCGACGTCGGCATCTCGACGTTCGACACCGCCGACGTCTACGCGAACACCGGCGCCGAGACCGTTCTCGGTGAAGCCCTCAAGGGTGAGCGCCGCCAGTCGCTCGAGATCGCCACGAAGGTCTTCGGCCCGACCGGCCCGAAGCAGCACAACGACACCGGGCTGTCGCGCAAGCACATCCTCGAGTCGATCGACGGCTCGCTCGGTCGCCTGCAGACGGACTACGTCGACCTGTACCAGGCGCACCGCTACGACCACGAGACCCCGCTCGAAGAGACGATGCAGGCGTTCGCCGACATCGTCCGCCAGGGCAAGGTGCTGTACGTCGGCGTGTCCGAGTGGACCGCCGACCAGCTCCGCGCCGGTGCTGCGCTCGCGAAGGAGCTCGGCTTCCAGCTCATCTCGAACCAGCCGCAGTACTCCGCGCTGTACCGGGTCATCGAGGCCGAGGTCGTCCCGACCTCGAAGGAACTCGGCATCTCGCAGATCGTCTGGTCGCCGATCGCCCAGGGCGTGCTCACCGGCAAGTACAAGCCGGGTCAGCCGCTGCCCGAGGGGTCCCGCGCGACCGACGACAAGGGCGGCGCGGACATGATCAAGCGCTTCATGCGCGACGAGGTCCTGTCGTCCGTGCAGGAGCTCGAGCCGATCGCGAAGGAGCTCGACCTATCGATGGCGCAGCTCGCCGTGGCCTGGGTGCTGCAGAACGAGAACGTCGCCTCGGCGATCATCGGTGCGTCCCGACCGGAGCAGGTGCACGACAACGCCGGCGCCGCGGGCATGACGATCCCGGCCGAGCTGATGTCCCGCATCGACGACGCACTCGGTGGCGTCGTGGAGAGCGACCCGGCGAAGACGAACGACAGCAGCCCGAAGACCCGCGAGGCCTGAGGCCAGGGAAACGCAGAAGAGCCCCTCGCTTCCGCGAGGGGCTCTTCACCATGTGGCTGGACGCGGCGTCGATCCGCGGACCTTTCGATTTTCAGTCGAACGCTCTACCAACTGAGCTACCCAGCCGTGGCGACCCTGACGGGACTTGAACCCGCGACCTCCGCCGTGACAGGGCGGCACGCTAACCAGCTGCGCTACAGGGCCATATGGAATTACTTGATCGTACTGTCTTGCTCGGTGTTGCTTCGCACTACGTTACTTGCTCACTCCGGAGAGTGACCCCAACGGGATTCGAACCCGTGCTGCCGCCGTGAAAGGGCGGTGTCCTAGGCCACTAAACGATAGGGCCGCAAGCAGTGCATCGCGCTACCGATGGACAAGCATACGGATGCCTCGCCCCGATGCCAAATCGGATGCGTCCGAGCCGGTCCGCCCGGCGTGTCGCGTGGTCGTGTTCATCCCGCCGGTCTTCACTCACCGTGGAGCACTGGCTCCGATTCTGCGCTGTCGATGGTCGAGTGGGACCATCGTCGTCGGCCCGCGCCCCTCCTCCGAGGGGCTGCATCGGGTCGGCACCTGTTGTTACTGTTGCGTCTGTTAACAGTGTTACGTGCGTGAGCCTTGCCGCGCTGTTACGAAATCGAGATACATGTCGACCTCATTCCCGCAGTCCCGCCGCTTCCGCCGCCGCCTCGTCGCCGCCGCGGTCGCTGTCGTGCTCACCGCAGGGACCCTCGCTGTGGTCGGACCCGTCGGGGCCGCTTCTGCCGTGTCGTACCCGAGCTGGGACGACGTGCAGTCCGCGAAGGCCTCGGCGTCGGCGCAGCAGGACAAGGTGACCGAGATCCGTGGCCTCATCGCGGGCCTGAAGTCGGACGCCTCGGCGAAGCAGAAGTCCGCCGCGGCTGCCGGTTCGGCGTACCAGACGGCACAGACCGCGTTCGACGAGGCCACGCTCAAGCAGCAGAAGCTCCAGGGTCAGGCCGACGCCGCCGAGAAGACCGCTGCCCAGTCCGAGGAGCAGGCCGGTCAGCTGGCCGCTCAGCTCGGGCGCGCGAGTTCGAGCGACGTGACGACGGACCTCCTCACGCACCCCACGAACTCCGGTGACCTGCTGTACGAGCTCGGCGCGATGTCGAAGCTCAGCGAGCAGGCGGACGGCATCTACTCGCAGGCGTCACAGGACCGGGGCACGGCGCAGGCCCTCGCCGACAAGTCGAACGTCGCCAAGAAGGCCCTCGGCGCACTGGCTGATGCCGCCCAGCAGAAGATGCAGGCCGCGCAGTCGGCCGCCGACTCCGCGCAGCGAGCTGTCGACGCCCAGAACGCCAACCAGGAACGTCTCGAAGCGCAGCTGACCCTGCTCACGACGAACGCGAGCAACGTCGAGTCGAAGTACAAGAAGGGCGTCCAGGTCGAGAAGGCGCGGCAGGCGGCCCTCGCTCGGAAGCGCGCAGAAGAAGCGGCAGCGGCAGCTGCGGCGGCCGCAGCAGCACCGACGCCGGCGCAGCCCAGCGGCAGCGCCCCGGCCGTCGCCGGAGGCACCGCGAACGCGTCCGGGTGGGTCCGCCCCTCTGCCGGGTACCAGACGAGTCCCTTCGGCTACCGCGTCGACCCGTACACGCACGCGCACGCCCTGCACGCGGGTGTCGACCTGGCCCCGGCCTGCTACTCCCCGATCTACGCCGCGGCGTCCGGCACCGTGGTGTTCGCGGGCAACGGCGGCGGCTACGGCAACGAGGTCATCCTCGACAACGGCGGCGGGATCTCCACCGCCTACGGGCACGTGGTCGACGGCGGCATCATGGTCGCGAGCGGCCAGCACGTCGAGGCCGGCCAGCAGATCGCCCAGGTCGGTTCGACCGGGTGGTCGACCGGCTGCCACCTCCACTTCGAGACCCGCGTCAACGGTGCTGCCGTCGACCCGGTCCCCTTCATGGCTGCGCGGGGGATCTCGGTATGACCGTGTGCGCGCCCGAGAGGCCCTGACACCACATGAAGAAGCCTGCGCGTTCCCTCGCCTGCGGCATCGCCACCGTCACCCTGATCGGCATCGGGCTGTCCGTGTCGATCGCCGGACCGGCCGAGGCGGCACCGAAGGCCCCGTCGTGGGCGGACGTGCAGGCAGCGAAGGCCGACCAGGCCGACACGCAGCAGACGGTCGACGAGCTGGCGTCGCGGCTGTCCTCGTTGCAGGACGCCGCGGACGCCGCTGGCGCCGTGGTGCAGCAGGCAGGCCAGACGTACTCGGCCGCCGCGTCGCAGCAGCAGGAGGCGCAGTCGACGCTCGACGACCTCAGCGCGCAGTCGAAGCGGGCGAAGTCGAAGGCCGACGACTCAGCGGCGCAGGTCGCCGCGCTCGTCGTCGAACTGTCCCGCTCGGGTGGCGGAGACCTCTCGACGAGCCTGCTGCTGGACGACGGCGACGCGAAGGACCTGCTCTACCAGGTCGGCACGATGTCGCACCTGTCCGAGCGGTCCGCGATGGTCCTCGCCCGTGCCGAGGCGGACCAGAAGACCGTCGACGCCCTCGCCGCGCAGAAGTCGAAGGCGACGATGGCACTCGCTGCGGCCACCGAGACCACGAAGGCCGCGCTCGCCGACGCGAACGACGCCGCAGCCACGGCGAACGGGCGCCTCGAGAAGAGCCAGGCGCAGCAGGGTGAGGTGCTCGAGCAGCTCGCGTTCCTCAAGGGCACGACGGCCGCCGCCGAGAGCGCCTACTACACGCAGCAGCGGGCCGAGCAGGCTGAGGCACAGCTCGCCGCGCAGACGACCTCGACCGGCAGCGGGACCACGACGACTTCCTCCGGCGATGAGAACACGGGCGGCAGCACGGCCGGCGGCAGCACGTCGGGCAGCAGCAAGCCCAGCAACGACAAGCCCAGCAGCAGCAAGCCGAGCAGCAGCAAGCCCAACAGCAGCAAGCCCAACAGCAGCAGGCCCAGCGGCAGCACGAGTGGCGACACCGCGTCGAGCGGCTCCGGCTCCGGCGCCGAGCCGGCCCCAGCCCCGGCTCCCGCGCCCGCCCCGAAGCCAGCGCCTGCCCCCGCGCCGAAGCCGGCTCCAGCCCCAGCCCCAGCTCCGGCGCCGAAGCCCGCCCCCGCCCCGAGCTCCCCGTCCAAGGCCGCCGGCGCCATCGGCTACGCCCGGGCACAGATCGGCAAGCCGTACGAGTTCGGCGGCGAGGGCCCTCGTGCCTACGACTGCTCCGGCCTCGTGAAGATGGCCTACTCGAGCCAGGGTGTCGCCACCGGTGCCCACAACGTCGTGTCGCAGTACTACTACTTCCAGAGCGTCGGACGGCTCGTGCCCATGTCGCAGCGCCAGCCCGGCGACGTCCTGTTCTTCTCGAAGAACGGCGCAGCGTCCGGCGGGTACCACGACGCCATCTACACCGGCGGCGGGATGATGGTCGAGGCCGCGAACGTCCGCGTCGGCGTCGTCGAACGGGCCATCTGGTCGCCCGGCGAACTCCTGCCGTACGTCGGCCGCCCGAGCGGCTCCCTCTAGGCCGGACGTCGCGCCCCGCCGCGCACATCGCGCCCCGTCGCACCGGGGCGCGATGTGCACGCGGGGGCGCAACCCGAGACGCCCCGCAGGAGCGACCCGGCGGCACACGCAGAACGGCCCGGCCCCACGAGGGGACCGGGCCGTTCGGGCGTCAGCAGACGGGCGTCAGTGCCCCGCGGGCACGTACGCGGCCTGGCCGGCCGTGACGATGGCCTCGGCCTCGGCGGCGTCGCCCCAGCCCTCGGCCTTGACCCACTTGTTCGGCTCGAGGTCCTTGTAGCGCTCGAAGAAGTGCGCGATCTCGGCCTTGGTCTGGTCGTCGACGTCCGAGATGTCCTGGATGTGCGCCCAGCGCGGGTCCTTCGCGGGGACCACGAGGACCTTGGCGTCGATGCCGGCCTCGTCGCTCATCTTGAAGACGCCGACGGGGCGGACCTTCACGCCCACGCCCGGGAAGGTCGGGTACTCGAGCAGCAGCAGGGCGTCCACGGGGTCACCGTCGTCCGCCAGGGTCTGCTCGAAGAAGCCGTAGTCCGTCGGGTAGACGAACGACGTGAACAGCACGCGGTCGAGGTAGACGCGACCGGTCTCGTGGTCCACCTCGTACTTGTTGCGGCTGCCCTTGGGGATCTCGACGACGACGTCGTACGCGGCCATTGGTTGCTCCTGGTCTGTCGGTTGCACGGGAAAGCGCGGCTAACGTTACCGGGTGAACTCTCCGCGTCCCCGGTTGGATCCCGCAGTCGCCGGCACACGCCGCGCCGTGCGCGAGCTCCTCGCCCAGGCGCGCACCGAGGGGATCGTCCGTGACGGCGACCTGGTCCTCGTCGCCCTGAGCGGCGGACCGGACTCCCTCGCCCTCGCCGCGGCCACCGCGTTCGAGGCCCCGAAGCAGGACCTCCGCGCCGGCGCGGTCGTCGTCGACCACGCGCTCCAGGCGGGCTCCGAGGCGGTGGCGAGCCGAGCCTCCAGGCAGGCCGCCGAGCTGGGCCTGGCACCGGTCGAGGTCCGCAGGGTCACCGTCGGCTCCGACGGTGGTCCGGAGGGCGCCGCCCGGGAGGCCCGCCACGCGTCGATCGCCGAGGTCGCCGCCGCCACCGGGTCACCCCTGGTGCTGTTCGGGCACACCCTGGACGACCAGGCCGAGACGGTGCTGCTCGGCCTGCTGCGCGGCAGCGGGCCGGACAGCCTGTCCGGCATGCCGCCGCTGGCGCGACGGACGGACGGGCTCGCCTACGGCCGACCGCTCCTGGCGGTCCGACGGCCCACGACGCGGCAGGCCTGCGCCGCCGCGGGGCTGGCACCGTGGCACGACCCGCAGAACGACGACCCGGCGTACACGCGGGTGCGGGTCCGCACGACGCTGCTGCCCGCGCTCGAACGGGAGCTCGGTGCCGACGTGGCCGAGGCCCTTGCCCGCACGGCCGACCAGCTGCGCGAGGACTCGGCCGCGCTCGACCACTTCGCCGAGGAGATGGCCGAGGACCTCGCCGAGCACTCCGAGGCCGGCATCGCGCTGTCCGTGCGGCAGCTCCAGGCGAACCCGCCCGCGCTCCGGCAGCGGCTGGTGCGCCTGGCCGTCGAGAGCGAGTTCGGCGTGACGCTGACCCGTGTGCAGACGCTCGAGGTCTGCCGGCTCGTGACCGACTGGAGCGGGCAGGGGCCGATCGACCTGCCCGGCGTCCGGGCCTCGCGCGACGGCGACCGGCTGTCGTTCAGCGCCGGGCACTGAGTCCGCGGGCCGTTAGGCTTGGCGCGTGGAACTCTCCGACGTGCAGGACGACCTCTCCGAAGTGCTCTTCACCCCCGAGCAGATCGACGACAAGATCGCCGAGCTCGCGGCGGCGGTCGATCGCGACTACGCCGACCGGGACCCGCTGCTCGTCGGCGTGCTCAAGGGCGCGGTCATGGTGATGGCGGACTTCTCGCGGCACCTGACCCTGCAGGCGAAGATGGACTGGATGGCGGTGTCGTCCTACGGCTCCGGCACGAAGTCGTCCGGCGTCGTGCGCATCCTCAAGGACCTCGACACCGACCTGCACGGTCGCGACGTCATCATCGTCGAGGACATCATCGACTCCGGGCTGACGCTGTCCTGGCTCAAGCAGAACCTCGAGTCCCGCGGAGCCGCGAGCGTCGAGATCGTCGCACTCCTGCGCAAGCCCGAGGCCGCCAAGGTCGAGGTCGACGTCCGCTACGTCGGCTACGACATCCCGGACGCCTTCGTCGTCGGCTTCGGTCTCGACTACGACGAGCGCTACCGCAACCTACGCGGCATCGGGGTCCTCGCCCCGCACGTCTACTCCTGACGAACGGTCCAGTCCCGCTGGCGAACCGTCCAGTCCCGCTGGCGAACCGTCCAGTTCGCCCGCAGAGGACACCCATTCTCGCCACAGAGTCGCAGCCGTATGCTGACCTGCACGCAACTTCGGCAGAGAAAGGTGTCGGGCACTCTGCCCGGATCACATGGACTTCAAGCGCATCTTCCGCGGACCGTACGTCTGGGTACTGCTCGCGCTCGTGGGGATCATCGTCGGCTGGCAGCTCCTGTCCTCGACCGGTACCTCCCAGATCGACACCCAGAAGGGGCTCGAGCAGATCGCTGACGGCAAGGTGTCCTCCGCCGTCGTGAACTCGACCGACCAGCGCGTCGACCTCGTCCTCAAGGACGGCGGCGCGACGGAGCAGTTCTACTACTCCGAGCCGCGCGGGCCCGAGGTCGTCGACGCCATCGCGCAGGCCGACCTGCCGAAGGGCTACAACGACACCGTCCAGCAGTCGAACTGGTTCGTCACGCTCATCCTGACGCTCCTGCCGTTCCTGCTCATCGGTGCGCTGTTCTGGTTCCTCATCGCCAACTCGCAGGGCGGCGGGTCGAAGGTCATGCAGTTCGGCAAGTCCAAGGCGAAGATGAACAACAAGGAGAACCCGCAGGTCTCCTTCTCCGACGTCGCCGGTGCGGACGAGGCCATCGAGGAGCTCCACGAGATCAAGGAGTTCCTCAAGGAGCCGGCCAAGTTCCAGGCCGTCGGTGCCAAGATCCCGAAGGGCGTGCTGCTGTACGGCCCTCCCGGCACCGGCAAGACCCTGCTCGCACGTGCCGTCGCCGGCGAAGCGGGCGTGCCGTTCTACTCGATCTCCGGTTCGGACTTCGTCGAGATGTTCGTCGGTGTCGGTGCGAGCCGTGTCCGTGACCTCTTCGACCAGGCCAAGCAGAACTCCCCGGCCATCGTCTTCATCGACGAGATCGACGCCGTGGGACGTCACCGTGGCGCCGGCATCGGCGGCGGCAACGACGAGCGCGAGCAGACGCTGAACCAGCTCCTCGTCGAGATGGACGGCTTCGACGGCAAGACGAACGTCATCCTCATCGCCGCGACGAACCGTCCCGACGTGCTCGACCCCGCGCTCCTGCGTCCGGGCCGCTTCGACCGCCAGATCGGCGTCGACGCACCGGGCCTGCAGGGCCGCAAGCAGATCCTCGAGGTGCACTCGAAGGGCAAGCCCCTGGCCGCCGGCGTCGACCTCGAGCTGCTCGCCCGCAAGACGCCGGGCTTCACCGGTGCCGACCTGGCGAACGTGCTGAACGAGGCCGCGCTGCTGACCGCCCGGTCGAACGCGCAGCTCATCGACAACCGTGCCCTGGACGAGGCCGTCGACCGCGTGATGGCCGGCCCGCAGCGCCGCACGCGCATCATGTCCGACCAGGAACGCCTGATCACCGCGTACCACGAGGGCGGCCACGCACTCGCGGCAGCGGCGATGCGCCACACCGACCCGGTCACGAAGATCACGATCCTGCCGCGCGGCCGTGCCCTCGGCTACACGATGGTGCTCCCGCTCGAGGACAAGTACTCCGTCACGCGCAACGAGCTCCTCGACCAGCTCACCTACGCCATGGGCGGCCGCGTCGCCGAGGAGATCGTCTTCCACGACCCGACCACGGGCGCGTCGAACGACATCGAGAAGGCCACCGGCACCGCGCGCAAGATGGTGACCGAGTACGGCATGAGCCGTGCCGTCGGGTCCGTCAAGCTCGGCGCCGGGTCGACCGAGCCGTTCGTCGGCCGTGACATGAGCGGTGGGACGGGGCGCGACTACTCGGAGAACATCGCCGAGACCGTCGACGCCGAGACCCGCGCGCTGCTCGAGGCCGCACACGACGAGGCCTACCAGGTCCTCAACGACAACCGCGACCTGCTCGACCGCCTGGCCGGTGAGCTCCTCGAGAAGGAGACGCTGGACGCGCCGGAGCTCGTCGAGCTGTTCAAGGACGTCCGCAAGCTCCCCGAGCGCCCGCAGTGGCTCTCGAGCGAGAAGCGACCGGTGAGCGACCTGCCCGCCATCGCCGTCCCCGGCAAGGCCGCGAACACCGCCGCCGAGCAGGAGACCGAGGCGTCGAAGAACCGTCGGGCCCGTCCGTTCGGCAACCCGGGCATCGCACCCGCGTAGCCGGCATGACGGACCTGCCGACGAGACGGGAACGCCGCCGAGGTGGCCGCTCGTCCGTCGGAGGACGGACCCGCGTGATGGGGATCCTCAACGTCACGCCGGACTCGTTCTCCGACGGCGGGCTGCACCAGGCGTACGACAGTGCCCTGGCCCACGCCCGTGACCTCGTCGCCACCGGTGCCGACATCGTCGACGTCGGCGGGGAGTCCACCCGTCCCGGGGCCGAGCGTGTGCCCGTGGACGTCGAGCAGGCGCGGGTGCTTCCCGTCGTCGAGCAGCTCGTCGCCGAGGGCGTGCCGGTCAGCATCGACACGATGAACGCCAGCACCGCCGAACGCGCGGTCGAGCTCGGCGCCGTCATCGTGAACGACGTGTCCGGCGGTCTCGCCGACCCGGACATGGCCCGGGTGGTGGCAGCGACGGGCACCGGCTTCGTGGTGATGCACTGGCGGGGCCACAGCGACCGGATGTACCGCGACGCGGTCTACGAGCACGCGGTGGACGAGGTCCGTCGCGAGGTCGAGATGCGCGTCGCCGAGCTGATCGTGCTGGGCGTCCGTCAGGAGCAGGTCGTCATCGACCCGGGCCTCGGCTTCGCCAAGCAGGGCGCGCAGAACTGGGAGATCCTCGCCGGGTACGAGCGCTTCGCCTCGATCGGTCTGCCCGTGCTCGTCGCCGCCTCGCGGAAGCGCTTCCTCGAGGGCGTCGGCAGCGCCGAGGGTGCTCCACCGAAGGACCGTGACCTCGCCACGGCCGCCATCAGCCTGTTGGCCGCCGAACGAGGCGCCTGGGGCGTGCGCGTGCACGACCCCGCACCGACCCGCGCCGTCCTGGACGTGTGGGAAGCCTGGAGGGCAGCTCGATCGTGAACGACACCATCCGCCTCACCGGGGTCCGTGCCCGTGGCAACCACGGCGTCTTCGACCACGAGCGTGCCGACGGCCAGGACTTCGTGGTCGACGTCGCGGTCGAGGTCGATGCCCGAGCCGCGGCCGGCACCGACGACCTCGACCGCACCGTGCACTACGGGGTCCTCGCCGAGCAGGTCGTCGCCGAGATCGAGCGCGACCCGGTCGACCTCATCGAGACCCTCGCCGAGCGCATCGCCGCCGCCGTGCTCACCCACCGCGCCGCCCTGGCCACCGAGGTGACCGTGCACAAGCCGCAGGCGCCGATCACCGTGCCGTTCACCGACGTGTCGATCACGATTCGCCGCGAGCGCGCCGCTGGCGAGGCCCCCGCGTGAGCCGTGCCGTCATCGCCCTCGGCGCCAACCTCGGCGACCGGGGCAGCACGCTCCGCGCCGCAGCGGCCGCCGTCGCAGCGGTCCCCGGCGTCCGACCGGTCGCGTCCAGCCACGAGGTCGAGTCCGTCGCCGTGACCCTCGACGGCCCGGACACGGCGAAGCCCCGGTACCGCAACGCCGTGGTCGTCGTGGACACCGACCTGGGTCCGCAGGAGCTCCTCGACGCCCTGCACGCCATCGAGGACGCCCACGGCCGCACCCGCGAGGTCCGGTGGGGCGACCGCACGCTCGACCTCGACGTCGTCGCGCTGCAGGACGACGACGGCACGGACGTCCTCGTCGACACCCTGACGCTGACCGTGCCGCACCCCCGGGCACACGAGCGGGCGTTCGTGCTCGCACCCTGGCACGACGCCGACCCCTCGGCCGTGCTGCCCGGTGCCGGGCCGGTGGCCGACCTGCTCGCCGCGGTCGGCGACGACACCGAGCGCGTCGACGAGCCGCGCCTCTTCGACGAGCCGACCCGAGCCTCCCGTCCGACCGACGCCGCAGCAGCGCCGACCGCCGACGCGACCCCCGGAGCTCCCTCGTGAAGCCGACCCGCGCCTCGACCCTGGTCAGCGTCGCGATCGTCGCGGTCGTGGCCGGCTTCGCCCTCGACGCAGCGCTCGCCTCGCGTCAGGCCCCGACGCTCATCCTGTCCGCCCCCCTCGGCCTGACGCTCGCGTTCATCGGCATCGCCCTCGTGGTGATGGCGCTCCCGATCCGTCGACAGGTCCGGGGGCGTGCCGAGCGCCGCGTCGACCCGCACTACGCCACCCGCGTGGTCCTGCTCGCGAAGGCCTCGAGCATCTGCGGCACCCTGTTCGGTGCGCTGGCGCTCGGACTGGTCGTGTACCTCCTGACCCGCTCGGTCGTGCCTTCGCTAGGCTCGACCCTGCCGAACGCCGTGGCGGTCGGAGGCGGGATCGTGCTCACCGTGTGCGCCCTCGCCGCCGAACGCATGTGCGTCGTCCCCCCGGACGACGACGACCACGACGACCCGCGCGGCGGCACGGCGGTGCACTGACCGACGGCCGCACGACCACCGCGCGACGGCCCACCGACGCCACACCACAGGAGGCCGCGATGCCGCGCGAACGACTCGACGAGCCCAGCCTCGGCCTGACCGGTGTCGACTGGACCCGGGTGTCCTCCAAGCTCGTCTGGACCGAGCTCATCACGACCGTCCTGGCCGGCGTCGTCGTGACCGTCGGCTGCGTGCTGATCGGCGTCGCGAGCGGTGGGCCCGGTGAGACGTCCGGCCTCGTCTGGACGCTGATCGGTGTCGCGATCGGCATCATCACGCTGGTCACGGCCGTCCTCACGCCGCGCCGGGTCCGTGCGATCGGGTACGCCCTGCGCGACGACGACTTCGTGCTCCGCAAGGGCCTGATGTGGCAGCGCTTCACCGCGGTGCCGTACGGCCGTCTGCAGCTCGTCGACGTGAACCGCGGTCCGCTCGACCGGGCGCTCGGCATGAGCGAGCTGAAGTTCGTGACCGCCGCAGCGTCGACGAACGTCCGGATCCCGGGCATCCCCGCCGACCGCGCCGACGAGCTCCGCGACCGACTCGTCGAGCTCGCCGAGTCCCGTCGCGCCGGGCTGTAGGGGCCGACGTGACCTTCCGACCCGGACCGCCGCCGCCCGCACCGCCCGCCCCGAACCGCCGGGGGAACGCGGCCGCGGCAGCGCCCCTGACCGACGGGGAGTGGCACCGACTGCACCCGCTGACACCGCTGCTGCGCGGCGGGATCTTCCTGGTCGTCGTGCTCGGCATCGTCGTGAACAACCTCCGCGACACCCTGTTCGAGACCTTCATCCCGGGCAGCGGCTCACGCGAGCAGGGTGACCCCGTTCGCTACGTGTGGGAGCACGGCGCGTTCGGGTGGGTGCTGCTCGGGATCGCGGTGTTCCTGATCGTGCTGATCGGGCTGTTCTACCTGTCGTGGCGCATGCACGAGTTCCGCGTCACCGGTGAGATCGTCGAGGTGCGCTCCGGCGTGCTCTTCCGCAACCACCGCAAGGCCCGACTCGACCGGATCCAGGGCATCAACATCACCCGTCCGCTGATCCCCCGCCTGTTCGGGACGGCGAAGCTCGAGATCGCGCAGGCGGGCAACGACGCCAACGTGCAGCTCGCGTACCTCGGGGCGAAGGCGTCGGACGACCTCCGGCAGCGCATCCTGTCGCTCGCGTCCGGTGCGCGCGACGAGCCCGAGGAAGCGACCGCCCGCCGCCAGTACAGCTCGGACGGGGTGGTGTCGGACCGCGTCTACGAGTTCCTCTCGCCCGAGCTCGACGCCGACGCCGTGCACGCCACCCGCATCGTGAAGGTCCGTCCCGGGCGCCTCATCGCCTCGATGTTGCTTTCCGGCACGACCGTGGTCATCCTGGCGCTGGTCGTCGCGATCATCGTCAGCATCGCGATCACGGGGGAGTACTTCCTGCTCGTGACGCTGTTCCCCGCCGTCATCGGCAGCGGCGGCTACTACGTCCGCAAGTTCTCGAAGTCGCTGCAGTACACGATCGCCGACACCCGCGACGGCATCCGGATCGGCTTCGGCCTGGTCTCGACGACGAACGAGACCCTGCCGCCCGGCCGCATCCACGCCGTGAGCGTCGCGCAGCCCCTGCTCTGGCGCCCGTTCGGCTGGTGGGACGTCCGCATCAACCGCGCGACCAACGCCGGCAACGGGGCGTCGAGCAACCAGCAGGTGTCGTCCATCGTCCTCCCCGTGGGGACCGCCGCCGACGTCCGCCAGGTGCTCGAGATCATCCTGCCGGCACTCGTCGGGTCCGCCGTGGTCGGCCCGGAGGCCTCGAAGGACCGCCTCCGCGAGGGCTCCGCGGAAGCGGTCAGCGTCGTCGACGACAGTCTCACCACCACCGGGGACGCCGGTGGCTTCGTGCACTCGCCGCGTCGGGGTCGTTGGCTCCGCCCGCTCTCGGCGCGCCGCAACGGGTACCGCTTCGTCGAGGGCGCCGTGCTGCTCCGCCTCGGTGCCGTCTGGCGCTCGCTCGTCGTCGTCCCGCTGCCCCGCGTGCAGAGCGTCCGCGTCGAGCAGGGACCGCTGGAGCGTGCGCTCCGCCTGGCCTCGGTCCACGTCCACACCGTGTCGGGTCCGGTCGCGGCGCGCGTCGGTGCGCTCGATGCGAAGGACGCCCAACTCCTGTGGTCCGGCACCGCCGAACGCGCGGTCGAGGCAGCGGCCACCGACACCTCGCACCGCTGGCGGTCGCGTGGACCCGCAGCAGCTGACGGCCAGGAGGCTCGCACCACCCCCGACGCGCACCCTGCGGTCCCGCAAGCGGCCCGCCCAGGGCTCGCCGTGCCTCCCGGCTGGCAGGACGTCCCCGGGACGGGAGCCGCCCGGTGAGGGCGGGACGGCTGGGAGTCGGCGTCGTCGGCGCCGGACGGGTCGGCCCGGTCCTCGGCGCGGCGCTGGCGAACGCGGAGCACGCGGTCGTCGGCATCACCGCCGTCTCGATGTCGAGCGTCGACCGTGCCGAGGCCCTGCTGCCCGGCGTCCCCGTCCTCACGACGCCGGAGCTGGTGGAGCGCAGCGAGCTCGTGCTGCTCGCGGTGCCGGACGACCAGCTCGCGGAGCTCGTGCAGGGGCTCGCCGACGCGGGCATCTGGCAGCCGGGACAGCTCGTCGTGCACACGAGTCCGGACCACGGCGTCGGCATCCTCGCGCCCGCGATGGCCGCCGGCGCGATCCCGCTGGCCATCCACCCGGCGATGGCGTTCACCGGCACCAGCGTCGACCTGTCGCGGCTGCGGGACGCCTACTGCGCCGTGACCGCTCCCGGTCCCGTGCTCCCGATCGCCCAGGCGCTCGTGGTCGAGATGGGGGCCGAGCCCTTCGTCGTCGCCGAGCAGGACCGGCCCGCGTACGCCGATGCCGTGCGCGCTGCCGTGAGCTTCTCGACGGCCATCGTGGACCAGTCCGCCGGCACGCTGTCGTCGATCGGGGTGGAGCGGCCTGGCCGTGTGCTCGGGGCGCTCGTGCGCTCGGCGGTCGACAACGCGCTGACGGCGGCGGACGGGCAGTCGGCGCTGTGAAGGGCGGCCCGTTCCGCATCACCACCGCCCAGGCCAAGGTCGGGTACGTCGTCGCGGCCACCGTCATCGGGATCCTGCTCACGCTGCTGCTCTTCGCGTTCGGTCTGCCGGACGCCGTCGTGCCGCTGATCGCTGCGATCGGCTTCGTCCTGATGGTCGGCATCGGCGTCCGGGTGTTCCGCGGGGACGACGAGCCCGTCGCGCCGCCGCGTGCGTGGTGGCGGATGACCGCGAGGCCCTTCGCCGGGTTCCTGCTGGCCGCGTACTTCGTCGCCGACGGGCTGCTCGCGCGGCCGACCGTCTCGAGCGCGTACGACGTGGCCGGCACCGTCGTGATGCTCCTCGTCGCGGCGGCCTACGTCGGCTCCTCGGTGACCCTGCTCGTGCTGCGGTCGCAGGGCCGTCCGCCCGCCGGGGCCTTCGCCGAGGGCGGGGCCGCATCCCGCCGGTGACGGGCGGCGGGGCGCTGGCCGGTAGCATCGACGCGATCCCCCACGACCTCCGGAGCCGCACCCCATGACCGACGAGACCGCCACCACCGACACCGCGATCGCCGACGCCGCCGCCCTGGCCGAACAGGAGACGAACGAGCAGCGTCAGGTCCGGCTCGACAAGCGCGCGCGGCTGCTCGAGGCCGGGATCGAGGCCTACCCCGCCGAGCTCCCGATCACCACGACGATCCCCGCGGTCCGGGCGCAGTACGAGCACCTGGAGACCGGCGAGGAGACCCAGGACGTCGTCGGGATCGCCGGCCGCATCGTGTTCTCGCGCAACACCGGCAAGCTCTGCTTCGCGTCCCTGCAGTCCGGCGACGGCCAGCGCATCCAGGCGATGGTCTCCCTCGCCGAGGTGGGCGAGGACTCCCTGGCACGCTGGAAGGAGTACGTCGACCTCGGCGACCACGTGTTCGTGCACGGCCGCGTGATCTCGTCGCGTCGTGGCGAGCTGAGCATCATGGTCGACGAGTGGGCGATCGCGGCGAAGGCGATCCTGCCGCTGCCGAACCTGCACAACGAACTCAACGAGGAGACCCGCGTCCGCCAGCGGTACCTCGACCTCATCGTCCGCGACCAGGCCCGCGCGACCGTCCGTGCCCGTGCCGCCGTGATGGCGTCGCTCCGCCAGACGTTCACCGGCCACGAGTACCTCGAGGTCGAGACCCCGATGCTGCAGACCCAACACGGTGGCGCGTCAGCCCGGCCCTTCGTCACGCACTCGAACGCGTTCGACACCGAGCTCTACCTGCGCATCGCGCCGGAGCTCTTCCTGAAGCGGGCCGTCGTCGGCGGGATCGACCGCGTCTTCGAGATCAACCGCAACTTCCGGAACGAGGGCGCCGACTCGTCGCACTCGCCCGAGTTCGCGATGGTCGAGGCCTACCAGGCGTACGGCAACTACGAGCAGATGGCCGACCTCACGCAGGAGCTCGTGCAGAACGCGACCCGCGCGGTGACCGGTGGCTCGCTCGAGGTCACGCTGCCCGACGGCACCGCGTACGACCTCGGTGGCGAGTGGCCCCGCATCGACATGTACGGCTCCCTGTCCGAGGCCGCCGGGCGCACGATCACGCCGGAGACCCCGCTCGCCGAGCTGCAGGAGCTCGCGGCCGCCGAGGGCGTCGAGGTCGCGCACGCCACGCACGGCAAGTACGTCGAAGAGCTGTGGGAGCACTTCGTCATCGACTCGCTCGACCGCCCGACGTTCGTGATGAACTTCCCGGTCGACACTTCACCGCTGACCCGTGAGCACCGCACCCGCCCGGGCATCGTCGAGAAGTGGGACCTGTACATCCGCGGGTTCGAGCTCGCGACGGCCTACTCGGAGCTCGTCGACCCGGTCGTGCAGCGCGAGCGCTTCGTCGAGCAGGCGAAGCTCGCCGCGGGCGGCGACCCCGAGGCCATGCGCGTCGACGAGGAGTTCCTGCGGGCCCTCGAGCACGCCATGCCGCCGTCCGGCGGCATGGGCATGGGCGTCGACCGCCTGCTCATGGCGATCACCGGTCTCGGCATCCGCGAGACGATCCTCTTCCCGCTCGTCAAGTGAGCCAGCCAGGAGGCTCGGTGCGCGTCCGACGCACACCGAGCCTCCTGACAGGGCGAGGTACGATGACCGCGTGCCGCATGGAGTCGTGACCGGGATCATCTTCGCGCTGACGCCGACCGTCGTGGTCGGCCTCGTGTTCTGGTTCGTCATGCGCGCGATCATGCGGGCGGACCGCAACGAGCGGTCCGCGTACGCCAAGGTCGAGGCCGAGGAGCGCGCCCGCTTCGAGCGTGTCCACGGCACCACGGCGCCCACGTCGACGCCCTCCGAGTAGCCCGACCCGTCGGAGCAGTCCGACTCGTCCGAGCAGCCCGACACGTCCCGGTCGTCCGGCGTTCACGCGGCTGTTGCCGACCGGTGTGAGCATCATCCGCATGTCCCTCACGCAGATGTTCCGTTCTCGCAGCCTCGTCGGCGACATCGAGAGCGAGTACGACGAGTACGACCGCGACGCCGACCTCGAGGTCTCGAAGCGGCGATCGGGGTGGCTCGAACCGTCCTGGTGACCCCCACGCACCTGCTCTTCGGGGTACGGAGGCCGGATCGCACTGATCCGGACCGACGTACCCCTTTTTGATGTCCACGAAGCGCTGTGCCCCGGGGTACACCTGCTGAAACCTGCCCGACACATGCCGACATCGCCGGAAAAACACCGCGAACCGCGCACTTCCGCGGAAGTCGAGGGGAAATGCCGTCAGCATCGTGTACCCCTTACCAAGGGGTGGTGATGGCGAAGCACGGAGAACCCTGGGAATCGATGCAGCGGGTTTGTGGGGTACACCTCCGGACCGCTTTACTCGGTCTCACCCGACAAGGGCCAACACCGACGAGGTTCATCACCGTCGAATGCAGGGAGAGTCACATGACGATCGCAACGGCAACGCCGAGCACCACCTCACGCCGCACCAAGAAGGCGACTACCAAGACCGACTCCGCCAAGGTCGAGAGCACCACGCTCGACGCCGCAGCAGCTGAGGTCGAGGCAGACGAGCAGCTCGCCGGCGTCCGTGGTGCATCCGTCGACCAGGTCGGTGACTACCTCCGCCACATCGGGCGTCTCGCACTCCTCACCGCCGAGGAAGAAGCGGACATCGCCCGTCGCATCGAGGTCGGCCTGTTCGCCGGCGAGAAGCTCGCCACCGAGCAGGGCCTGCCGAAGGCGCTGCAGCGTGAGCTCAAGTGGCTCGTCCGCGACGGTGAGCGCGCCAAGGAGCGGATGATCACCTCGAACCTCCGCCTGGTCGTCAGCATCGCGAAGCGCTACTCCCAGCGCGGCCTGCCGTTCATGGACGTCATCCAGGAGGGCAACCTCGGCCTCGTCCGCGCTGTCGAGAAGTTCGACTTCACGCAGGGCTACAAGTTCTCCACGTACGCCACCTGGTGGATCCGCCAGGCGATCTCCCGCGGCCTCGCCGACAAGGCCCGCACCATCCGCATCCCGGTGCACACCGTCGAGCTGATCAACAAGATCTCCCGCACCGAGCGTGACCTCACCGTCGACCTCGGCCGTGCGCCGATGCCCGACGAGGTCGCCGCCGAGCTGAGCATGAGCGTCGAGGAACTCGTCGACCTCAAGGGCCGCTCGCACGAGCCGGTCTCGATCCACACCGTCGTCGGCGACTCGGACGACAGCGAACTGGGCGACTTCATCGAGGACGAGGACGCCGCGTCCCCGAACGAGCTCACCGAGACGACGCTCCTGCACCGCGACATCCGCTCGATCGTCGCGGAGCTCCCGAGCGACGAGGCCAACGTGATCCGCATGCGCTACGGCCTCGACGACGACAAGCCGATGACGCTCGACGAGATCTCGAAGATCGTGCACACGACCCGCCAGGCGGTCAGCCGTGTCGAGTCCCGCGCCAAGCTCCGCCTGTTCGCCAAGGCGGTCTCGCAGGACATGCAGCTGTACCTGACCGAGTAGGTCAGCGACCCCTTGACGTGAGGCCCGCCCGAGCGATGCTCGGGCGGGCCTCACATCGTTCCGGGACGCCGAGTGACCTCCGCGGCATGTGATGTACGGTGTTCTGCATCGTCTCGAGGAGGTCCCCGTGTCCGCTGCTGCATCCCCGTCCGTCACCCCGACCGTCACCCCGACCGTCGACGAGCGGACGCTCGAGGTCGGCGGCACCTTCAACCTCCGTGACCTCGGCGGATTGCCCACCGTGGACGGGCGGGTTCTCGCACGCCGCCGGTTCCTCCGGTCGGGCAGCCTCGCCGGCCTGAGCAGTGCCGGTCGCGCACAGCTGGACCGGCTGGGCGTCCGGTCCGTCGTCGACCTCCGGACCGATCCGGAGCGCTCCGCCGCCCCAGACGCACTGGTGGGGTCAGCGGCGCAGGGGATGACGATCCCGCTGCTCGCCGGTGCTGCGTCCTCGATGGTGTCCGTCCCCACGCTGCACGACCTGTACCGCGGTCTGCTCGACGACGAGGGAGCCGGCATCGTCGAGTCCGTGCGGGTCCTCCTCGAACGGCCGGGCGGGGTGCTCGTCCACTGCTCTGCCGGCAAGGACCGGACCGGCGTGGTGGTCGCGCTCGTCCTGCTCGCCCTCGGGGTCGACCGGGACGACGTGCTCGACGACTACACGGCGACGGAACGGTTCCTGCCGGCGTCCTTCGGCCCCGCGGCGATCGCGATGGCCCGTCAGGTGCGGGAACGCGGCATCGCCGTCGACGACGACGCGGTCCTGGCGCTCGCGACCCGGTCACCACGCGCTGCCCTCGCCGCGGCGATCGACCACGTGGACGACCAGTGGGGCTCAGCGGCCGGCTACCTGTGGGCACACGGCCTGCCCGACGATGGCGTCGACCGGCTCCGGGCGCGTCTGCTCGCCTGACGCGCGCTCGGGTCTCAGTCCTCAACCTCGCGTCGGAGCTTCTGGCGCAGGTCGCTGGGGATGAGCTCCACGAGCTGGTCCGGGCGCACCGGCAGGTCGAGCAGGCTGAGCTTCACGCGGCCGGTGCGGCCGTGTCGCTCGGCGTCGAGGCGCACCACGCTGCCCGCGTCCTTCCGCAGGCGCATGTCGATCTGGGCGCCGGTGGCCACCTCGCCCACGACGAGCCCGTCGACCTCGAGCGCTGCGCTCCTGGTGCCCTCGGCGATGTCGAAGCGGTAGCGCTCCCGTGCCGCCAGGACCACGGCGCGGTCGATGCCGGCCATCGGCGCGACCGGGGTGACGACGGAGCCGGAGAGCGCCGGGGAGAGCACCGGACCACCCGCCGCGTAGTTGTAGGCCGTCGACCCGGCGGGGGTGGCCGCGACGATGGCGTCCGCCCGGTAGTACCCGTAGCCGAGGCCGCCCACGCTGAGGTCGGCCGACACCTGCCCCGAGCCCGGACGTCGGACGATCGTCAGGTCGTTGAACGCCAGGTAGTCCGTCCGGGCGCCACTCCAGGCCAGCCGGGCCTCGAGCGCGTGGTGCGGTTCGAGCTGGTACTCGCCCGCCGACAGCCGTTCGAGGGCGGCTTCGAGCTCCGGCGGTTCGATCTCCACCAGGAAGCCCACGTTGCCGTAGTTGACGCCGAGCACGGGCACCGGGCGCTTCGCGACGAGTCGCATGGCTCCGAGCATCGTGCCGTCGCCGCCCAGTGCGACGACGAGGTCGACGGTGGCGGTGAAGTCGTCGTCCTCGACCACCTCGATCGTGTCCCCGATGCGGGCGGCGTCGATGCGCCGAGCGACCAGGCGACCGAGGCCGGAGGAGTTCCAGCGCCGCAGGGTCGTGACGGACTCCTGCACGTTCTTGGTCGGGTGGACGACGAGGCCGACGACGGGCTGCTCCATGGCCGGATGCTACCGGGCGGACCTGCGCCAGACAGTGGACTCCGGCTGAACGGCTTCCATACACACACGAAACGCGATATTCTGTATTGATGCAGACCGCCGCCCTCTCCGTTGCCGTGCCCACCCTCCGACACGGCCGCGAGATCGTGCTCCTCGCCGAACACGAGTCGCAGGACTCGGGCTTCGGCTTCGTCGACGCGGAGCACCTCCTCGTCGCGGCCGTCGTCCTCTGCGGGGGCGTGCCGCGGCTCGCGGCAGTGCTGGATGCGCACGGTGTGACGCCGGCACGGGTCCGTGAGTCGATCCGGGTCTTCGTCGGCGCCGGGTCCGTCCCGTACCCGTCCGAGGAGGACCGCGTCGTGTGCACGCCGGCGGGAGCGCGAGTGCTCGCACGAGCGGCGCAGATCGCGGGTCCGCACGAGCGGGTCCGGCCGCACCACGTGGTCCTCGCCGTGCTCGACGGCATCGACGACCCGCTGATGGGCGCCGCGAACGACGTGCTGGAGCGCCTGGGCGTCGAGCCTCGCCGCTTCCGCCGCGCGATCCGTCGGGCGGCCCGCCGCTCCTGACGCGACGACAGGCGGACCGCAGCCTCCGCGCCGGACGCGCCCCGAGCCTCCCGGCGGTCCGTCCGTCACCGCTGGACGCACCCAGCCAACCCAGGTCACGCCCACGGCGAACAGGGGCAGCCCCGGGGCGGAGCGCTGGTTACTCTCGAAGTACTTGGCCGGACTCACACGAGACCGGCACAGCTGTCGGCTCCGATCGCAGGGGCCAAGGGAGAGCACATGTTCGAGAGATTCACCGACCGGGCCCGTCGTGTTGTCGTCCTCGCTCAAGAAGAAGCGAAGATGCTCAACCACAACTACATCGGGACCGAGCACATCCTCCTCGGCCTGATCCACGAGGGCGAGGGCGTCGCTGCCAAGGCGCTGGAGTCGCTCGGCATCTCGCTCGATGCCGTCCGTGAGCAGGTCCAGGACATCATCGGCCAGGGCCAGCAGCAGCCGACCGGGCACATCCCGTTCACGCCGCGCGCCAAGAAGGTGCTCGAGCTGTCCCTGCGCGAGGCGCTGCAGCTCGGCCACAACTACATCGGCACGGAGCACATCCTGCTCGGCCTGATCCGCGAGGGCGAGGGTGTCGCAGCCCAGGTCCTCGTGAAGCTCGGCGCCGACCTGAACCGGGTGCGCCAGCAGGTCATCCAGCTCCTGTCCGGCTACCAGGGCAAGGAAGCGGTCGCCGTCGGCGGCGAGCAGCAGCAGAACGCGCAGCAGGGTTCGCAGGTCCTCGACCAGTTCGGTCGGAACCTCACCCAGGCCGCGCGCGACGGCAAGCTCGACCCCGTCATCGGGCGCGAGAAGGAGATGGAGCGGGTCATGCAGATCCTCTCCCGACGCTCCAAGAACAACCCCGTCCTGATCGGTGAGCCCGGCGTCGGCAAGACCGCCGTCGTCGAAGGCCTCGCCCAGGCGATCGTCAAGGGCGACGTGCCCGAGACGCTCAAGGACAAGCAGCTCTACTCGCTCGACCTCGGGTCGCTCATCGCCGGGTCCCGCTACCGCGGTGACTTCGAGGAGCGCCTGAAGAAGGTCACGAAGGAGATCCGCACCCGCGGCGACATCATCGTCTTCATCGACGAGATCCACACGCTGGTCGGTGCCGGTGCTGCCGAGGGCGCGATCGACGCGGCGTCGATCCTCAAGCCGCTCCTGGCTCGTGGTGAGCTCCAGACCATCGGTGCCACCACCCTCGACGAGTACCGCAAGCACTTCGAGAAGGATGCAGCACTCGAGCGCCGCTTCCAGTCGGTGCAGGTCAACGAGCCGTCGCTGCCCCACACGATCAACATCCTCAAGGGCCTCCGCGACAAGTACGAGGCGTTCCACAAGGTGTCCATCACCGACGGGGCGATCGTCTCCGCGGCGAACCTGGCGGACCGCTACGTGCAGGACCGCTTCCTGCCCGACAAGGCCATCGACCTGATCGACGAGGCCGGCGCCCGCCTGCGTCTGTCGATCCTGTCGGCGCCGCCGGAGCTCCGCGAGTTCGACGAGAAGATCTCGACGGTCCGCGGGTCGAAGGAAGCCGCCATTGAGGAGCAGGACTTCGAGAAGGCCGCGTCGCTCCGTGACGAGGAGAAGAAGCTCCTCGGCGAGCGTCTCCGCCTCGAGAAGCAGTGGCGTGCCGGAGACGTTGCCGCATCCGGCACCGTCGACGAGGGCATCATCGCCGAGGTCCTGGCGCAGGCCACGGGCATCCCGGTGTTCAAGCTCACCGAAGAGGAGACCTCGCGTCTCGTCTTCATGGAGAAGGCCCTGCACCAGCGCGTCATCGGTCAGGAAGAGGCCATCTCGGCCCTGTCCAAGACCATCCGCCGCACGCGCGCCGGCCTCAAGGACCCGAACCGCCCCTCGGGCTCGTTCATCTTCGCCGGGCCCACGGGCGTCGGCAAGACCGAGCTCGCCAAGGCGCTCGCGGAGTTCCTGTTCGACGACGAGGGCGCACTGATCTCCCTCGACATGTCGGAGTTCGGCGAGAAGCACACCGTCTCGCGCCTGTTCGGTGCCCCTCCCGGGTTCGTCGGGTTCGAGGAGGGCGGCCAGCTCACCGAGAAGGTGCGCCGCAAGCCGTTCTCCGTGGTCCTGTTCGACGAGATCGAGAAGGCCCACCCGGACATCTTCAACTCGCTGCTGCAGGTCCTCGAAGAAGGTCGCCTGACCGATGGTCAGGGCCGCGTGGTCGACTTCAAGAACACCGTCATCATCATGACCACGAACCTCGGTTCGCAGGGCATCGCCGGTGGCCCGGTGGGCTTCCAGGTCGAGGGGGACTCGGGCGTCGGCTACGACCGCATGCGCTCGAAGGTGAACGAGGAGCTGAAGAAGCACTTCAAGCCGGAGTTCCTGAACCGCGTCGACGACACGATCGTGTTCCCGCAGCTGTCGCAGCCCGAGCTGCTGCAGATCGTGGACCTGTTCGTGAAGCGCCTGTCGGACCGCATGCTGGACCGCGACATGACCGTCGAGCTGACGGTCCCCGCCAAGGAGCAGCTCATCAAGGTCGGGTTCGACCCCGCCCTCGGTGCTCGCCCCCTGCGTCGCGCGATGCAGCACGAGGTCGAGGACCAGCTGTCCGAGCACATCCTGCAGGGTGAGCTCACCGCTGGCGACCACGTGAAGGTCGACTTCCGCGAGGGCAAGTTCGAGTTCGAGACCGGGCGTCAGCCGGGCCGCGAAGAGGTCCTCGCCGGTGCGCCGGCAGTCGAGGCCGGCACCGACGCGCCCCAGGGCGAGATCGAGAGCTAGGTCCCGACAGGGACGTCACGTCACCACATGACAGACGGGAGGCCCGGTGCCAGCTGGCACCGGGCCTCCCGTCCGTCTGCGCTCACGTCATGCGACGCGAGTCGGCCTGATCAGGCCTGGACGTCGCCGCGCCAGCCGTCGGCCGTGGGGGCCGCCTCGACGCGCTCCTTGTAGTTCTGCAGGTCCTTCTTGACGGCGTGGCCACCGACACCGACTGCGGAGCCGAGCTTCTCGAGGAAGCCGGAGGGCTGCCAGTCGATCTGCACGGTGACACGGGTCTCGGCGTCAGCGAGCTTGTGGAACGTGACGACGCCGGCGTGGTCGGTCTCGCCGTCCTTCACGGTCCAGGCGACACGCTCGTCCGGGTGCTGCTCGGTGATGACCGCGCGGAACTGACGCTCCTGGCCCGCGACCTTGACGGTCCAGTCGGTGGTGGTGTCGTCGACCTGGACGATCTTCTCCACCTCGTCGAGGAAGGTGGGGAACTCCTCGAAGCGAGTCCACTGGTCGTAGGCGGCGCGAACGGGGACGCTGACGTCGACGGTCTCGATGATCTGGGGCATTGGAACTCCTTGAGCTTCTTGTCTCGTCGTCTTGCCCTGCCGAACGTAGGCCGATGCCCTGGACGCGGGCCCCGTCGATGTCCCCCGGGCGCGCTCGTGCTGTCGGGACGGCTCTGCTGGGCCGTGGGTGTCGTTGCTGTCCGCCTGGTCCGCCAGCCCGCCGTAGGGTGGTGCGGATGACTCACCACGGGAAGCACGCGTTCGACGAACGGGACGACCACGGCATCCTGGTGCGCCCCGCACTCGCGTCGGACGTGCCGCACATCCAGCGGCTCATCTCCCCGTACGTGGACCGACGCATCCTGCTCGGCAAGGAGAACGTCGCGCTGTACGGCTCGATCCAGCAGTTCCGCATCGCCGAGGGACCCGACGGCACGCCCATCGGGTGCGGTGCCCTCGCCGTGTTCTGGGACGACATCGCCGAGGTGCGCACGCTCGCCCTCGACGAGGACTGGATCCACAAGCGCGTGGGGCACCGGATGCTCGAGGCGCTCGAGCACGACGCCCGTGAACTCGGGGTCGCCCGGATCTTCTGCCTGACGTTCGAGGTCGAGTTCTTCGCCAAGCACGGCTACCTCGAGATCGGCGAGCAGGTCGTCGACCCGGACGTGTACGCCGAGCTCGTGCGGTCGTCGGACGAGGGCGTCGCGGAGTTCCTCGACCTGGCCCGGGTGAAGCCGAACACACTCGGCAACACCCGCATGCTGAAGATCCTCTGACGGGTTCTCCCGGTGCTCGGCGGGGTTCCGCTCTGGGCTGGGCGGCGTTGTCTAGCCTGAGCGCATGTCGTCGCTCCGTCACCCCGTCGGCCCCGAGAAGCCGGTCGTCTACTGGCGCCGTCGTCTGCTCGTGATCGCGGCCATCGTCGTCATCGTGGTCGTCGTCGTGCTCATCGTCGTGGGGCGGGGGACCGGGGCTCCGGTGGCTGGGTCGTCAGCGTCTGCGTCCGCGGGCGCTGGTGCTGCTGCTGACGCCGGTGGGTCTGATGCGGGTTCCGGGCCGTCTGGTCCGTCCGGGTCTGGCGCGTCGGGGGCCCCGGCGCCGTCGGCCAGCGCTGCCGCTGACGGGGCAGCGTGCACGGCCGACCAGATCACGCTGGAGCCCGTCCTCGACAAGAGCACCTACGGCCCGACCGAGGACCCGAAGATCGCGATGTCGATCGCGAACACCGGGTCGAACGCGTGCAGCATGGACCTCGGCTCGGCGCAGCAGGTCCTGACGATCAGCTCCGGAGCGGAGCAGTACTGGTCGTCGAAGGACTGCCAGACCGGAGGGACGAACCAGGACGTCACGATCAAGGCCGGGCAAACCCTGACCACGCCGGCGATCGCGTGGGACCGCACCCGGTCGTCGAAGGACACCTGCGACGCCGCACGGCCCGCCGTGACCGCCGGTGGGGCCAGCTACCACCTGGAGGTTGCGGTGGGCGACGTGAAGGCGAAGGGGTCGGCGCAGTTCGTCCTGAACTGAGGGGTGGCCGCGGTGCGTGGTAACATTTCATCAAGTGGATTGGGAAAGCCCGATCGGCGTTCAACCCCCGGCTTGTCCGGGGGTTTTCGCTGTCCTGGGTGATGCTGTCCCACGGCTCGATCTCAGGGGTAGATCTTCAGCCCCCACCCCTCGACCCGTCCCTGTGGTGAGCGAGGCATCCTGCTCAGGATCGCCTCCCACGCCCGATTGGGCTGATCCGGCTTGAGGAGGTGCGTACCGATCGGACGTGCCACCATGTCCGCGATCTGTAGCCCTGTGCTGTTCGCTTGCTTGCTGGCGATCCTGAAACGGAACGAGCCGGACATCCCACGCATGCGGGTGGTCGACATGATCCGGTCGAACTCGCGCTCGAGATCCTGGTCTTCCCGTCGCCCTCGGCTCTCGAAGATGACAACAGTCTCCTGACCCGCGGCGGCGCACCGCTGGAGTTGGAGGAACACGCGTTCGAGTCCGAATTCGAGGGCGACGTCGTAGGGACTTCTCGCCCCGCCGTTCTGCTCTCGGAACTCCGTCTTCCGGATGGCGGTCGCCACGATCCCGAACCGCTGTTCGAAGACGGCGTCGATCCGGTCCATGAACGACGCGCGGACGTCGGCTCGGAGCAGGATGTCGAACGGTGGGGTGGCCTGGCGGATCTCGCGTTCGTGCAGCACGACCATGTCGTGGTTGAAGAAGTCGAACTTCATCCGCTGGACCAGGGGCACCACGTGGTCGACGTAGACGTCGATCGGGAAGACACAGAAGGCCAGGACGAACATCGGGTAGTCCGGGTTGATCTTCGTGAGGCTGTGATCGCCGCTCTCGTCCACGTAAACGATGTACCCACTGGACATGGTACGGCAGCATATCAGCGGACTGGTTGCGACCGAGGTTCGAGCGCGGGTCGCGTGCTACTTGAACGCGGGTGTCTCCGCGTGGCACCGCACCGGCTTGCCCGCAGAGCCGTGCTCCTCGGCGATGACCTTCTGGCCGTCGAGCAGGATCTTGCAGCTCGCGGTCCGGCCAGCAGGAGGCGTTGCCCGGACCGAAGCGGGGTCCTTCGCGAGGACGATGGACTCGTGCGTCCAGGTGGCCACACCGCCGTGGGCAGCGCCGGGGCGGGTGGCGGCCTTGGAGATCGTGCGGGTGGTCGCTGCGTCGCCACGCTTCTCGGCACCGAGGTAGCGGACGTCGTGCAGGATGCTGGCGTCGGGGGCGTCGACACTGACCTGGTACGTGACCGCCCAGGCGTCGCCGACCTGCTGGTGGAGCTGGGAGCAGCCCGTCAGGGTGAGGGTGACCGCGGCGAGGGCGGCGACTGCTGCAAGTGTTTTGTGCATGAAAACACAATCGCGGCCGGCCGATCGAACTTCGTCATGACGAAGTATCGATCGAGTCCGACCGCGGTCGTGTTCGAGGTCAGCCGACCGGATGACGGTCAGCGTTCCTCAGGGGTTCAGCCGATGACGGTGATGTTCTCCGCCTGCGGGCCCTTGCGGCCCTCGGTGATCTCGAACTCCACCTTCTGGTTCTCCTCGAGGCCGCGGTAGCCGCTGCCCGAGATCGCCGAGAAGTGCGCGAAGACGTCGGCGCTCTGGTCGTCCGGGGCGATGAACCCGAAGCCCTTTTCGTTGTTAAACCACTTGACGGTTCCAGTTGCCATGATGGCGTTTCCTTAACTGTTCTTGCTTTCCATCGCGGTATGACACGCAGACGGAGCCTCGTCGTATGTCGACGAGGGTGATGCGCCACGCGGGCAGGTGCCGGCGGGACGGGTTCGGGGTCAGACCCGGAGGCCAGTGACCCGTGAGTCCGGTTGAGGGGCATTGCACCTCGTCCAGACGTTGGGCGCCGCCGAAGCGGTTCCACCAACCTAGCGCGTCTGGAGCGCCAGGACCAGACGAAGTCGCCGTGATCGAGCAAAATCTGGTGAACTTGGTCCTGATGGCAGACAAGGAACAGCGCTTCCGGAGTGAACAGCTCGAGGAAGCCCTCGCACAGCAGGACGTCGCCGCGGTCGCGTTCGCGCTGCGGAACGACATCGTGATCGTCCCCCGCCTGGTCACCGGCAAGAAGGACATGCAGGTGCGTGTCTTCGGCCGCGAAGGGTCCGAGAAGCGCATCCTGCTGCTGTTCTCGTCGGCTGATGCCTACACCGCGATGGTCCCCGACGAGAAGGTCCGGCAGGTCATGGTCTACGACGCCGAGCGCCTCGAGGAGTTCCTCGCCGCACACCTCGACTCGCTCGAGGGCGTCTTCTTCGACATCGCCGGCCCGAACACGATGCAGTCGGACCCCGCTGACCTGCTGGCCGCATTGCGCACCTGAGCCCCACCGTTCGGTCAGAACGCGGCGTCGAGCTCACGTTCTCGAACGGACTTCGTCATCGAGAACGCGACGCGGAGTGCCTCACGCAGGTGTTCGGCATCTGCGCCGAGGACGGTCGTGAAGCCGAGGCGTCTGGCTTCGCTGGCACGCTGCTTCGCTCCGGTGGCCTGACGGATCTCGCCGGCGAGGCTGATCTCGCCGATGGCCGCGAGCGTATGCGGGTAGGGGCGGTCCCGCGCAGCGCTGGCGAGGGCGAGCACGATGGCGAGGTCGGCGCCCGGCTCGGTGATCTTGATGCCGCCGACGGTGGAGACGTACACGTCGACGTCGGAGAGCTTGATGCCCGCACGGCGTTCGAGGACCGCGAGCAGCATCGCCACGCGTGACGAGTCGACCCCGTTCACGACCCGGCGGGGCTGCGGCGCGGAGCTGGGGACGACGAGGGCCTGGATCTCGACGGGGAGCGCGCGGCGGCCTTCCATCGCGACGGTGATGCACGTGCCCGACACCGGGGCGCCGTTGCGGGACATGAACAGGCCGCTGGGGTCGGGGACCTCGTGGATGCCGTCGCCAGCCATGTCGAAGCAGCCGACCTCGTCGGTGGGGCCGAAGCGGTTCTTCAAGGCCCGGACGAAGCGGAGTGCGGTCTGGCGGTCGCCCTCGAAGTGGCAGACGACGTCGACGAGGTGCTCGAGCAGACGCGGGCCGGCGATGCTGCCGTCCTTGGTGACGTGGCCGACGATCAGCACCGGCAGGTTGCGCTGCTTGGCTTCGCGGATGAGCGTCGAGGCGACTTCGCGGACCTGCGAGGTGCCACCGGCGATGCCGTCGATCGAGGCCGAGGAGATCGTCTGCACAGAGTCGGCGATGAGCAGGTCCGGCTGCACCTGGTCGATCTGCCCGAGGATGACGCCGAGGTCGACCTCGCTCGCCAGGTAGAGGTCGTCGTGCATCGCACCGGTGCGCTCGGCGCGCAGGCGGACCTGATCGACGGACTCCTCGGCACTGACGTAGAGCACACGCTTGCCCATCGCTGCCGCACGCGAGGCGACTTCGAGCAGGAGCGTCGACTTGCCGACGCCAGGCTCACCGCTCAGCAGGACGGCCGCACCGGGGACGATCCCGCCACCGAGCACGCGGTCGAACTCGCCGATGCCGGTCTGCCAGCGGGGGACGGCTCCGACGCGGGCCTGGGTGATCGGCTGCGCGACGCGGGTGCCGGTGACCGCGATGGCGTTCGTGCCGCGGGCACTGGCGGTGGTGGCCGAAGTGTCCTCCACCGTTCCCCAGGACTGGCACTCACCGCAGCGGCCGACCCACTTGATCGTGGTCCACCCGCACTCGGAGCAGCGGAACGTGGACTGGGGGCGGGCCATGCGACGAGGTTAGGCCCGGCCGCCGACATCACCCGACTGCTCAGACGGGGCGTCGGGGTCGGTCGGTTCGTCGGGCTCCTGCTGCGTGGGGACCGACCCGGTCATCCGCTGCCGGAGGCGCTCGACGGGACCGGCCTGGTGGGCGAGGTCGAGGTCGTCGGCGCCCTCGGTGTCCTGTTCCGCGCGGGCGTTCGCGACGGCGCCGGCTTCGCGGCCGAGGTCCTCGGCCTCTCGCGCGGAGAGGTAGTGCCGGATCGCGGCGACGGTGTCCACGCGGGCGTCGACCGCCGGTTCGAAGGCGCTGGCCCAGACCTCGTAGCCCCGGTCGTTCGGGTGGAACAGGTCCCCGTAGGTGTTGAAGAACGTGCGGCGGATGCCCACGCGCTTGGTGATGCCGTGCAGCGGGGCGACGGTCAGCCCGAGCTCGTCGGCGACGCGGTGGATGATCTCGTTCGCGACGGCGACCTTGCGCTCGCGGTCGGGGGAGAACATGCACGGCAGCTCGGCCACCACGGCGTGCGAGGGGACGGCGCCGTAGATCGCCCGGATGTTGCGCTCGAACTTGTCGGGGTGGAAGTCGGCGATGTCGTTCGCGCCGATCGACACCGTGCAGACGTCAGGCGTGAAGTGCTGCAGCTTCGGGAGCTGGTCCCGCTTCGCGCCCCACGTCGTCGCTCCGGACACGCTGAGGTTCACGACCCGCACCGTCATGCGGGAACGGTGCCGGATCCGTCGGGCGAGCAGGCCGACGTACCCACGGGACGGGACCGTCGCGCCGACGCCCTGCGCCGCGGAGTCACCGATCGCCAGGTAGGTGATCTGCCCCTCGTGGTGGAGCCGTTCGCGCCACCAGTCCGCGTGGATGGGGAGCATCTCGACCACGCGCTGCGAGGCCGCTTTCTGTCCCTTGACCCCGGCGCGCGCGCCGACGGCCGCGCCACCGGCGACCACGAGGCCGCCGCCGACGGAGGAGATCAGGGCGATGAGGGTGCGCGTCTTCATGTCGAGGACGCTACGCCCGCGGGACTCATCGGATCAGAGCGGACGCTGGGTGTGTGGAGCGGCCTTCGAGTCGGCCGCCTGTGGAGGGCAGGCCGACCTGCGGTGTCGCCGGGGGCCTCCTGGATCGTGTAAACTCTCTCCCGGTACCGTGTCCGAGCGGCCGAAGGATCATGTCTCGAAAACATGTGTGGGGGCAACTCCACCGTGGGTTCAAATCCCACCGGTACCGCCACAGAAAACCCTCGCTCACGCGGGGGTTTTCTTCTTTGTGCGAGCGCCTCTGGTGCAAACGTTGTGCCCTCGCGGAGCCGGCGTGCCGTGAAGCGCGAGTGGGGACCCGACCTATGATTCGCTTGACCCGGGGAGGGGCCATGGACAGCGAGTCGCTCAACATCGACGACCCGACCCTCCGTGCACTCAGCATGCGCTCCGTCGTCGTGAGGCCCGGGGCCCAGGGCGCGCTCATGTCGAAGGGGATCGACTCGCTCGCAGCGGGGCTCACCGCGGGCGACAGCCTGCTCGAAGCTGCCCGTCCGGCCGTCCGGTCCGGTGGGTTCGCCGTGCAGTCCGCCGGGACGCGGCCGTCGTACCCGACGATCTCCGACGTCCTGCCGGAGCCCGCGCCCAACGGCGTCAGCACCACGACCGGAGCAACCCCATGAAGAAGACAGGCATCCTCAACGCGGAGCTCAATGCCGGGCTCAGCCGACTCGGGCACGGAGACCTCGTGGTCGTCGCGGACTGTGGGCTGCCGATCCCACCCGGGGTCCAGGTCGTCGACCTCGCGCTCGTGCACGGGGTTCCGCGATTCGTCGACGTGCTCGATGCGCTGCTCGGCGACGCAGTGTTCCAGGAGTGCGTCGTCGCGACCGAGGCGGCTGGCACCGACGCCGGTGCGTGGCTCGCGGAGCGGTTCCCCGAGCGACGTGCGGTGTCGCACGAGGAGCTCAAGGCGATGTCCGCCGACGCCCGGCTGTTCGTTCGGACGGGAGAAGCGACGGCCTTCGCGAACGCGGTGCTGGTGTGCGGCGTGCCGTTCTGAGGTCCTGCCGGAGGGAGCCTCCCGTCGCGGGATGACCATGCCCAATCCATCTGCGCGGAGGACGGTCTGACGGCGACCTCAGCGCCGGCTCACGCAGAAGCACCCCGACGGTGGCGAGACCGTCGGGGTGCACGGCCACGGAACTTCGAGAAGCTCCGAGCCGTGGACAACAGTACGCGATGGATTCGCACGACGCATGTCGCGAAGCTGCCTTCCCCCGACCGGGGCGCCCTGGAGGATGACGTCCTACGACAGGTCGAGCAGCCGCAGGACGTACCCGTCGGGGACGGTGCCGCTGTCGCCGATGTAGTGGAAGAACAGGTCGGTGGCTTCGTCGGCGTCGAACACCTCTGCTGAGTGCACGGCGTGGTCGGTGCCCGCGACGTTCACGGCCTCGGTGAGTGGTTCGCCGAGGTCGTGCGGCCGCCCGACGACGTAGTGGCGCAGCTGACCGTCCTCGACGCGCTGCAGCTCCACGCTCATGCGGTCGGCGCTGCCACCGGCCTGCAGGTACCGGCTGTTCCAGTCCTCGTTCGAGTAGCCCGGAGCATCGGGCCAGCCAGCCTCGTCCGGGACGAACCAGAGCTGGTAGGCAAAGCGGCCCTCGCTCGTGCCGTCGAGCAGCCCGAGCATGCGCCGGATCTGGTCGCGGTAAGAGCGGAATTCGTTCGACAGCTTCGAGTTGCTGGCGCTGTTGACAGTGTGGATGAACACGAGGTCCCCGTCTGGATGGTGGTGTGAGCACGGCGGAGCGCGCGGCTGTGTGGGCGTCGGAGTCGACGCTACGGGACTTCCTTCAGGATGACCGATGTGATCTTCCAGACCTTGCCGTCGATCGTGACGGTGGCGGGGTTGTCGTAGCTGACCATGTCGTCGAAGAGCCGCTGCTGCGCGTTCCTCGACGCGGTGCCGCTCTTCACCTCGACCCCGGCGAGCGTGCCGTCCGGCTTCTCCAGCAGACCGTCGAACAGGCGACCGTTCGGTGCACCGTCGACATGGGCGAGCTTCTGGTCCGTGCGGAACGGCAGCCCCTCGTCCTCGGCGACCTCGCGGACGCCGCGGAGCTCCTTCTCCTTGACCTCGGCCTGCGAGAGCTGGTTCCCGTCCGACCGGTACGTCCCGTCGTTGCTGCGCCCCGGGTGCTGCTCGTTCGGCTCCTTGGCGTTCCGAGCGCGTTCGGCGTTGTCCGTCCGGTACGGGGTGCTCCGGTCGTCGGTCATCGCGTGCACGCCGAGCCCGATGGCACCGGTGCCGGCGAGGGCTGCGCCGGCCGCGATGACGCCGGCGCCGGAGACGTTCAGTGCGACGCCGGCGGGGGCTCCGACGACGGTCAGGTCGAGGGCGACCCCGCCGCCCTCCATCGCGGTCCCGAGGGCCATCGTCGCCAGGCCCCCGAGGAGCTCGAGCACCTCGTCCGGGTGGTTCACCATCGCGTTGCCGAGGGAGGCGAAGACGTTGCCGGCGGTGGCGGCTGCGTCCTGCAGGTAGGGCAGCCCGGCGGTGGCCTGCACGCCCGCGATCGTCACCCCGAGCTCGGTGACGGTCTTCACCGTGTGCCAGGCGTCCTCGAACCAGTTGTCACCGCCGCCGGCCTCGTTGCTGGTCGCCGACGCAGCGGTGCTGACGGCGTGGGCGTCGACCGTCGACGGCGTGATCCCGTCGAGCTCGGCCGCGACGGCGTCGAGCGTCGAGGTGACGTGGTCGTTGTGGGCCTGCACACGCATCCGCAGCCCGAGCTCCTCGGTGACGAGCGCGGGGACCTGCTGCCAGTTGCTGACGACGGCCCCGACCGCGCCGAGGAGGTCCCCCTGGGAGGCAGCCTTGGCGGCCTCGGCGGCGACCTGGCCGGGGGCCGAGGCGTGGAAGGCGTCGATCTGCCGGACGAGCGCGTCGTGGCTCTGCTCGAGTTCCTCGATGCGGTTGGCGGCGCGGGAGGCGACCCGCAGGAACGCGTCCCCGGCGCTCTGCAGGTGCCTGGCCTTCGTCACGGCTGGGTCCATCAGCGGCGTCAGCGCCGGCTGCAGGGCGTCCGAGGTGAAGACCGCGGGGAGGCCGGACCAGGACCGCGACGCGGCGGTCGCGGCGGACAGGACGCCGTCGGTGGCGGTCGCGAACCGCTGTGCTGCGGAGCGGAGCGCGGCGGCGTCGTCGGTGACGTCCGTGACGTCGGCGGCGGTCAGCGCGCCCGCGAGGACGCTCACCGACCCATGCCGCTGGCATCGGCAGCGAGGTGACTGTCGGTCGCGGTGATCGCGTCGTGCGCCGTGGTGAGCGACGCGGCGAGGCTCGTCATGCGGACACCGACGTCGTCGCTGCGCCCGCGGAAGCGGCCGGCGAGCCGACCGAGGGCACCGCTCAGCTGCGGCGAGGTGGCAGCGGCGGCGGCCGCGCTCAGCGCGGCGTCAGCGGCAGCCGCCTGCACGCCGGCGGTCCCGCCGTTCACGTTCAGGTCGCCGACCAGCGACGAGAGCCCGCCCGCGTCGACTCGCAGTTCCCCAGCCATGGTCCCCCCAGATCCCCCGACAGCGTGGTGCAGCTGCCACCCTAGGGCGACGGCGGCCGTCGCGCACCTCCGGCGCTGCCGGCGGCGGTGACCACGTGCCGGACGGGAGGCTCGGTCGCGGGACGAGCCTCCCGTCCGGTGGGTGGAGGCGTCAGAACGACGCGAGCGCACTGGTGCTGAGCTGGTGGACGGCTGGCGCGGCGCAGGACTCGAACAGCGCCCCGGAGGCGGGCACGAAGAGCGCCTGGCGCGACCCCGGCGGGATCACGCGGAAGCCGTCCGTCACACGCGGGTGGCACGTGGCGGAGTCCCAGTCGCCGGCGTCCCGGACAGTGACGACCGCCTGGACCTCGCCGGACGGGCGGAGGGTGAGGGTCTGGTGCGGCGTCGAGCGGTCGAGCGTCGCCGCGTTGCCGATCTGCGTGCCGTTGCCGCCGCCCACGAAGGAGATGCCGGGCCAGCCCTGCAGCGTGCAGGACTGTGCGCCGGTGTTCCGCAGGATGATCGCGACCCGGGTGGCGCCCGCGCTGCTGCCGCCGCCGTCGGCGACCGACCCGGAGAGCTGGGAGGTGGCGCACCGGGCACCCGCTGCGGACGCGCCGGTGCCGGCGGGGGCGGGCGCGGCGGCCGTGCCGGAGCCGCGGGAGGGCGCCGGGGCAGAGGTGCTGCCCACGGTGGAGGGTGCCGTCGCGGCGGGCGTGGAGCGGCTCGGCGCAGTGGTCGGGCCGGTGGTGGGACTGGCGGACGTCGAGGTGCCGGTCGAGGCCCCCGTCGGCGGGTGCGCGGCCGTTGCTGCTCCGTTGCCGCCGCCGGAGCAGGCGGTCAGCAGGACCGCCATGGCGGTGATGCCGATGATCGGCAGGATGGTCCGTACGCGTGCTGTGGTCATGGGTCCAGCGTGTGCCCGGCACGTGGCTCGGCTGCGGCAGCCGTGTGTCAGTCCGGTGACAGGGTCGGTCGGCGGGGCTCAGCCGGCCGGGTCGGTCGGCGGGGCTCAGCCGGCCGGGGCGATCGGTGGGGCTCAGCCGGCGGGGTCGAAGACCAGGCTCGCGCTCGCGCCCCGGTCGGTGTTGCGGAGCACGAGCCGGGCGCCCGTGGCGTCGGCGTGGTGCAGGGCGATCGCCAGGCCGATCCCGGTGCCGCCGGCGGTGCCGAGGGCCCCGAACCGCCGCGGTCCGTCCGCGAGGAGCGCCTCGGGGAAGCCCGGGCCGCGGTCGGTGACGCGGACCTCGGTGCCGTCGACGACCACCTCGACGTCGCCGTCGCCGTGGCGCTCGGCGTTGACGACGAGGTTCGTCAGGGCACGGGCCAGCCGGTCGGGGTCGAGCCCGACGGTGGCGTCCGCGAGCACCCGGACCGGGATCTGGCTCGACGGGGAGTCGGCGAGCACCCGTTCGACGGACCGCGCGAGGGACCGGGGGCGGACGTCGGATGCCGGGGCGTCGTGCTGTGCGCGGGCGAGCCGGAGGAGGTCGTCGACCAGGTCCCGCAGCCGCCGCACGAGCCGACGGATGCGTTCGGCGTCCTCGTCGTCCCCGAGGAGCGCGGCCGCACTGCTGAGCGCGGTGAGCGGGGTCTTCAGGTCGTGGGCGACGTCGGCGCTGACGGCGCGCTCCTGTTCCAGCCGGACGGCGAGCGCCGCTGCCGTGTCCGTGATGCCGCGGGACAGCACGCCCACCTCGTCGTCCTCGGCGGTGGGGCGCTCCGCCTGCCGACCCGCGATGGCGTCGTTGACGGTGCTGGCTGTGGTGCGGAGCCGTCGGGTGAGCCGTCCGGCGACGAACCAGGACACCAGCGCGGCGATCAGCGCGGCACCGGCTCCGCTCACCGCGAAGGTGCGGACCAGGTCGGCCCACTGCTGCCGGACCGGGGCACCCGAGACCCGGGTGGCGAGCAGGTCGTCGCCCTGTCCTCGGGCGGCCCACATCGAGGTGCCGTCGTCGTAGGTCACGACGGCTCGTGCGCTGAGGGCCTCGCGGAGCCGCGCGGGGAGTGCCGCGGGGTCACGGGTCGCACGCGAGGGCAGCGCGCCGCCGAACGCGTCCGTGGCGGCGATCTCCCGGAGCTGCGTCGTGGCCTGCGCCCGGAGCTGGTCGCGGGCACCCGTGATGGAGGTGTGCGCGAACACGGCCCCGGCGGCGAGGACGAGGGTCAGGGCGAGCAGGGCCATGGCGGCGGCGGTCCTGACCCGGAGCGAGCGGTGCCACGGCACGTGCGTGGTGATGACCGGGCGCGGGGTCGTCGTCCCCGGCGTCGAGCTCCAGGTCGTCACGTTACGGCCGCCGCGACCCGGTAGCCGAAGCCGCGGACGGTCTCGACGACGTCGCCCCCGAGCTTCCGGCGGAGGCGCTGCACGTTGGTGTCGACGATGCGCGGGTCCTGCCACGTCGAGCCCCACACGATCGCGACCACCTGCTCGCGGGACAGCACGGCACCGCGGTTCGCGAGGAGTGCCTGCAGGACGCGGAACTCCGTCGCGCTGAGCGTGATCGGGGTCGATCCGCGCAGCACCCGCTTGGCGTCGTGCTCGACGACCAGGGCGCCGAGCCGTTCCGTCCGCGCCGGCCGTGCTCCGGTCCGACGGAGGACGGCGGTGAGCCGGGCCGCGAGGACGTCGGGGTCGAACGGCTTCGTGACGTAGTCGTCCGCACCGGCGTGGAGCCCGCCGGCGATGTCGGTCGGCAGGTCCCTGGCGGTGAGGAACACCACGGGGACGGCCAGCTCGGCGAGTTCCCGCGCCAGGGCGATGCCGTCCATCCGCGGCATGGCGACGTCGACCAGGGCGATGTCGGGCAGGGCGGCCCGGGCGAGCTCGAGGGCGACGACGCCGTCGCGGGCCTCCTGGACGCGGAACCCCCGCCGGAGGAGCAGCAGGCGCGTCGTCTCGCGGACGTCGTCGTCGTCCTCGGCCAGGAGCACCATCGCGCCGCCGTCACCCGCGTCCGTCACGCTGGCCGCCCGACGGATCGCTCGAGGGGTGGGAGCACCTGGTCGGTGACGAACCCCTGGTCGCTCCAGCGGAACGACATCGTCGGCCGGGTGGCCCACGCGGGGCGGCCGTTCGCGAAGGTGATCCGGAGACGTTCGTACCGGGTGGTGCCGGTGACGTCGACCCGGTCGTGGAAGGCCACCGCGACCGCGTACCGGTGCAGTTCCCCGCTCGCGCAGTCGCAGGGGTTGTCGACGAAGCTCCCGACGCCGCGGGACGTCTGCCCGCCCCACGAGGACCACGTGAGGTCCTGCAGCACCTGGTCGGTCGACGCGCACCAGATCGGGATCGTGAGGGGCGAGGAGACGGCCTCGCGCCCGCAGCCGGCGAAGTACGCGCTGGTGGCGGTCGTGGTCGTCGACACGGGCCTGCCGTCGTCGAGCGGGGCGCCGAGCGCGCTCATGCTCAGCGAGGCGGCCACGCAGGTCACGACGGCGATGGCCACGGCAGCGGTGGTCGCGGTCAGCCCGGTGCGGCGGGGGAGTCTGGCGGTTCTCGGCATGGGGTCCTCCTGGTCCGGATGCCCATGAGTCTGGAGCGCCGGCGTGGCTCGACGGCGGCAGGCGTGTGACAGTCCGGTGACAGCGTGAGCCGCGCGGGGCCGCGGGCGTCCGTGCCGTCGGTGCCATCCTGCCGGTACGGCCGTCACGTCGTCGACACCGTGGCTCCGTAGGTTCGCAGACATCGGGAGCGGACACCCAGTCGTGCCCCACGAGGAGGAGGACCCATGGAACGGACGAGGACCACGGCGGGGGCCGTCGTCGCGGCGGTGCTGGTCGTGTCCGGCCTGCTCGCGGGCTGCGCGCAGTCGCCGGTCGTGACCGAGCCCGAGACGGGGTCGGGCAGCCCGGGGCCGTCGCGCACGGCGTCGTCAGGCCCCGCGTCGTCGTCGAGCGCCGCGTCGTCGAGCCCGTCGGCGTCCGGCCAGGGGACCGACGCGCCGGCCGCGGACGGGGATGCTGCGTCGGCGTCGCCCGCGGTGTTCCCACCCGGTCAGCCACCGCGGCCCGGCGTGCAGGACCCGCTGCCGTGGACGGACACCGTCCCCGGGCTGACGGCGGCCGTCCGCGCCGCCGACCACCCCGGCCTGCAGATCTGCGGCGACGACGTGTCGTCCGTGGTGATCAGCGCGAGTGACCTGCGCGGCATCGGCACGACGCAGTGGCTCGTCGACAGCACCTGCGACGGCGCGACGGCGACCTCACCAGACGAGGTGTCGATCTACGAGAATACGGGTTCCGGGATCGCCAGGACGGACGTCGTCTACGAGTTCACCGCGAACCGGCCCCGGCTCACCGCGGCGCCGTACCTGTTCGGCCCGCACACCGTCGTGCTGACGTTCGACCAGGGCGCGTCCTACCGCCTCGTCGCGATCCAGCCGCACGCCGTCGTGCCCGGCCTCGTCGCGCGGTTCTCGTGAACGGGGACGGGCGGACGGGCCAGGTCGAGCCGTACGGACCCCGTCGGACCGGCGAGGTCGACGTGGACGAGGTGCCGCAGGACGACGTCGTGGTCGCGGTGATCTGCAGCGCGATGGCGCTGACGATGTCGGGGCTCGTGGTGCTGCTGTTCCTCTGGCGTTGACGGCCGCTGCCCCTCAGCGCTCGATGTCGACGATCCGTGTCGCCCGGTCGAGGAACGCGTCGTCGGACGTGGTGACCACCGCGGCGAGCCCGGTGTCGCGCACGAGCCCGGCGACCAGGTCGACGATCCCCGCGGCGGTCGCGCTGTCCAGCTGGGCCGTCGGTTCGTCGGCGAGCAGGAGCCCCGGTCGACCCACGACCGCTCGGGCGATGCCGACCCGCTGCTGCTGACCGCCGGAGAGCTCGTCGGGGCGCTGGTGCTCGTGGCCGGTCAGGTCGACGAGCTCGAGCGCCTCGGCCACCATCGCGTCCCGCTCGGCCGGGTCGGTCCGCCGGATGCGGAGCGGCACCTCGACGTTCTCGGCCGCGGTCAGCACGGGCAGGAGCGAGAAGTCCTGGAAGACGATCGCCAGGCGGTCGCGGCGGAGTGCGCGGAGCTCGTCCTCGCTCCGGTCGGCCAAGGTCGTCCCGTCGACGGCGACCGTGCCGCGGTCCGGACGCTCGAGGCCGGCGAGTAGTCGCAGCAGCGAGGTCTTGCCGGAACCGGAGGCACCGCGGACGACCACGAGTTCGCCACGGTCGACGCGCAGGTCGACGTCGTGCACGACCCGGAGCGGACCGGCGGGCGTGGTCACGTCCCACCCGAGGCCGGACGCCTCGAGCACGGGGCCGCTCACCGGTCCACCTCGTCGTCGCCGCGGCGCAGGACGACGTGGTCGTCCTGCAGGCTGAGCCGGACGCGGTCGCGCAGCCCGAGCGCCAGCTGGAAGGACTCGGGCAGCTGCAGGCGCCCCGCCTCGTCGATCACGGCGAACTCCTCTCCCGGGCTGTCCCCGAGGTCGTCGCGGATGGTCTCGGTCGAGGTGCGTCCGTCCCGGATCCGGACCGTCCGCCGCACCTGTTCAGCGACGGTCTGGTCGTGGGTGACGATGAGGACGGTGACGCCCTCGTGCTCGTTCACCGCCCGCATCGTCGCGAGCACTGCCCGGGCAGCGGCACGGTCGAGCGCACCCGTCGGCTCGTCGGCGAGCAGGACCCGCGGGCGGTTGGCCAGGGCCACGGCGATCGCGGCGAGCTGTTGCACACCACCCGGCAACGCCCCGGGCAGCTCGTGGCCGTGGTCGGCGATGCCCACCAGGTCGAGCACCTCGCGGACCCGCTCGTCGCGCTGACGGCCACGCACGCCCGCGACCCTGAGGACCGCTGCGACGTTCTCGGTGACCGTGAGGTAGGGCACGAGGTTCCGCGCGGTCTGCTGCCAGACGAAGCCGACGCTGTGGCGGTGGAAGCGGGTGCGACCGCGACGGTCGAGTGACCCGAGGTCGACGTCCGCCACGACGGCCTGCCCGGCCGAGGGGGCGTCGAGCCCGGAGAGGATCCCGAGCAGCGTCGACTTGCCGCTGCCCGAGGCACCGACGAGCGCGACCATCTCGCCCGCTCGGACTGTCAGGGTCAGGCCCTGGAGCGCCTGCACCTCGACGTCGCGGGACCGGTAGATCCGCACGAGGTCGCGGCAGACGATGTCGAGGGTGGGGGTCATCGGTTCCTCCTGGTCGGGCGGTGGTGCGCGGGGGCGCCGGCACGGACGGTCAGGACGAGGACACCCGTGAGCGCCACGAGCAGCCCACCGGCCACCCCGGCGAGCAGCCCGGGGTCGACCGAGACCACCGGCCGGACGACGGCGCCGGTGAACGAGCGCAGGTCGGCCGAGGGCAGCGTGGTCGCGACGACCCCGACGGCCACGGCGGTCCCCGTGACCAGTGCGGCGACGAGGAGCGGGAGCGTCTCGGCCACGACGACGGCCCGGGCGTCGCCCGGGGTCGTGCCGAACACCCCGAGCAGGCGGGTGCGAGCGCGGCGCGACGCCCCTGCCGACAGCCCCGCGACGACGAGCGTGCCGAGGCCGAGCACGCCACCGAGCACCGCTGCCGAGACCGCGACGGCACGCGTGCCCGGTATCCGGGGGTCGGCGTCGATGGTCCGCGCCACCCCGACGGCCGTGTCGACGTCCCCGGACGGCACCAGGCGTCGGAGGGCCGCGGCGACGCGGTCGGGCGACGCACCGTCAGCCGTCCGGACGAGCACCCGGTCGACGCTGCCGGTCTCGGTGAGGGCCTCTGCGGTGCGGGTGTCGACGAGCACCCAGCGCTTCGCGAGGGTGAACGGGACCGCGTCCGGGGCGGTCGTCACCACGCGCGTGTCCGTGCCCAGGACGCTCGAGTCCCGCCCGGTGGCCTCGGCGAGGGACCGCGACGCGACGAGGGGGACACGGTCGCCGCGGGTCGTCCGGAGTGCCGCCGGAGCGGGGAGTGCCCCTGGGACGTCGCGCTGCACGGCGGCGAGTCGGTCCGAGTCCGCGACGAGGACCACGGCCTGGACCGCGCCGTCCGGGGTGTCGAAGGACACCTCGTCCGTGGTGGAGACACCGACCGCGGCGGCGACGCCGGGGACACGGGCGATGCGGGCGACCTGGTCGGGGTCGAGGGCGACCGACGACACGGCGACGTCCGCCGCGACGCTCCGGCGGGCTGCCTGGGCGACACCGTCCTCGAGCGTGCTGCCGACGACGGTCGCGAACAGGGCCACCGCGATGCCGATCACGGCGACGACGAGCGGGACGGCCTGCGCGACGGCGGAGCGCGCGGCGGTCACGACCCCGACGAGCATCGCGACGCCACGGCGACGTCGTGCGACGGCGACGAGTCGTCCGAGCACGACGGGCAGCAGGCGCAGGACGACCACGACGCCGGACGCCGCGAGCAGCAGCGGCAGCACCGCGGCCAGGGGGTCCACCGAGCCACCGGGCGCGCTCGTCGTGACGCCGCTCCTGGTCGTGACGACGACCGCCGCCGCCGTCGCCACGAGGACGGCTGCCTCCACGACCGGTCGCACGGCGTGACGACGTGCTCCGACCCGCAGCGTCGGCGCGAGGACCGCCGCCGCGGCGCACGGCACGACGGCGGCGAGCAGCGCACCGACCACGGCCTGCACCGGGGACGGGGCCGACCCGCCCAGCGGCGTCAGCTGCACGAGGACCGCGAGCACCCCGCCCGCGGCGGCACCCGGGACCGCGGCGACGGCGACGAGCCCGGCGGCGACCGAGCGGACCACACGGTCGGAGGCGCCGCGCGCTCCCAGCAGCCGCAGGCCGGCCTCGGCACGGTCGAGCACGAGTCGGGCGAGGAGTGCACCGAGTGCGACGAGCGCGCCGGCCGGCCCGGAGCCCATGGCCGCCGCGAGCGTGCCGACCGTGGCGTCGCGGGCCACGGCGGCGTCGAGCAGCCCCGGCAGGCCCGTCGAGAAGGCCACCGACCCGGCCGCCGTGCTCGGCAGGGGCTGCCGGGTGGCGAGGAACCGACCGACGGCGTCCACCAGGCCCGGGCGTCCGGCCGCGGAGACGGTGTCCGTGCGGACCGGGAACCACGCGTGGCCCTGGGTGGTGCGGCCGTCGTCGGCGACGTGGCCGAAGGACCCCGCCGCGGCGAACGCCGTGGCCGACACCGTCGTGCCGCCGTCCCCGGTTCCCGCGGTCGCCGGCCGCAGCGTCGTGGGCACGTGTCCCCACGTCGGGTCGTGCCGGTCGAGCGGTTGGTAGACACCCACGAGCTCGAGCGACAGTTCGCCGGCGACGGTCCTGACCTGGCCCACCCGCCACCCGACGGCCGCGGCGACGGCGGGGGAGACGGCGACCTCGATCGTGGCCGAGTCCCGCGCCGGTCGTGGCGCCCGGCCCTCACTGAAGCGCACCACGTCGGCGAACGCGGGGTCGGTCGCGACGGACACCGACGCCGGGACCTTCGACGGCAGGGCGTCGAGCCCGAGGTACCCGGTCGCCGCGTACCAGCCGGCCGGTCCGGTGGCGGCGCGCAGTGCACCGGGCATCGACCGGTGCACGGCGTCGAGGTCGTCGCCGAGCCCGTCGAACACGGTCTGCGCCGTCGCGGGTGGTTCGGCGTCCCCGGCGACGACGGCGAAGGTCGTCTGCAGGTCCCGGTCCGTCGCGGTCGCCCGGTCGAGGTCGGCTCGGGTGCCGGCCGTCGCCAGCGCGCCGAGGACCGACAGCACGGACCCGGCCAGCAGTGCGGCGAGCAGGGTCACGACCGCGATGGCCACGAGGGGTGCGCGGTGCTCCGCGACGACTCGCCCGAGGGGACTGCCAGGACGCCGACGGGTGTGCCGGCCGCTCATCGGCGTCCTCCCTCGGCCACGGCTCTGCGGGTGCGGCGGCCAGCGACGGCCGCCAGCAGACCGGCTCCCGTCAGGACGACGACGGGCACGAGGAAGGTGCCGGCGGAGACCACGACGGGATCGGCCGTGACCAGGCCGGTCGCACCGGGGACGGCGGCGATCGCGAACGGAGCGGCGACCGTCGCGACCGTCACGCCTCCGCCGACGAGCCCGCCGAGCGTGGCAGCGACGACCGGGGGGACGAGCTCCGCGACGCGGGCCCGTCCTGCCGCAGCGGGGGAGACGCCGAGCGCTCGGGAGGTCGCGGAGCGCTGCGGGTCGGCACTGCTGACGACACCCCCGACGAACGCCAGGAGTGCGAGCAGGGTGCCGAACGCCGCCACCCCCGCGAGGGCTCCGACCGCCGGGGTGAGCACGGGCGTCGACGACACGGCGGCCCGGGTGCTCACGGACCCGGACACGGTCATGTTCCGAGCGGCCTGAGCGGCGAGCGTCGTCGGGTCGGGGCCGGCGATCCACGTCTCGTCGACCCGGGGGACCGCGCCCGCCGTGCCGTCCACCGCCGGGCCGCCGAGGACGGACGCGTCGACGAGTGCGGGCAGGTCGGCGGCGACCGCGGTCGTGGAGGCGCTGCCCGGCACCCGCTCGACCACACCGGCGACCCGGGTGTGCAGGGTGCGCGCCGTCGACGCCGCGCCGAGGTCGAGCGGCGACCCCGGCCGCAGCCCGAGTTCCGCCGCGAGCGCGGTGGTGACCACGACGGGCAGCGGCTTCCCGGACGCCGCCGCTCCGAGGGGGATCCGGGTGAGAGCACCGAGGTCCTCGAGCACGCGGTCACCAGCCGCTGCCGGCACGTCGGCCACGGCGACGGCGACCGTCACCCGGAGCCGCGAGGGTGTGATCCCCGCGTCGACGTCGGCGGGACGGCTGCTGAAGGTCAGGGTGGGCTCGACGGCGAGCAGCCGCCAGGTCGTCCCCCGCGCCCCGGCGGTGATGGGGAGCACCGCGTGCAGGCGGGCGGTCTCCCCGAGCGCCACGTCGGCGCCGTCGTCGGCGGTGAGCGGCAGCTCGGCGGCCACACCGTCCTGGTCCGCCACCCAGAGCGCGGACCTGACCGCGCCGCGTGCGTCGGGCCTGGGCGTGCCGTCGAGCGTGGCCTGCCCAGCACGCACGGTGACCTCGACCCGGCGGGCGCCGGCGGGCAGCGCGGTGCCGGCTCTGCCCGGCACGGCGACGTCCCGGAAGGCCGCGGCACCCGCGCGTCCGAGCACGTCCGTCGCCGCAGCCGCCGGCATGGCCACGAGGGGGACGCGGCGGTCCCCCGCGGTCACCTCGTCGGTGAGCACGGGTGTCGAGACGGTGTCACGCCCGGTGACCCCCGCCGTCGGCGCGACGACCGTGACCCCGTCGTCCACGGCGTCGTCACCGTCGGCGGACACCCGGACCGCGGGGCCGACGACGGCGGAGGCGGTCGCGTCGTCCACGGCCGAGGTCGTCGCCGCGAGTCCGGCCGCGAGCCCGCCCACCGCGACCGCCATCGCGACGAGCACGACGACCGGGGCCGTCGACGCCCAAGTCCTGGCGAGCCGACGGACGACGAGACCGGGCAGGAACCCGCGCCACCGCGGGACGGCGCGGGCGACGAGTGCGGCGACCACCCCCACGAGGACGACCGTGACCAGCGCACTCGCGAACACCGTCACGACCGGTGACACGGCGGCGATCGGGTCGGTCTCCACCTGTCCGCGGACGCGGGAGACCGGCACGCCGACGGTGAAGAGCCGCCAGGTCGCGAACGCCGCCGCCGCCACCACGGCGACGGTCAGCACGACCGCGACCCAGGTGCCGGTGGTCCCGACGGACGACGACGTCCGCCGCGCCGCGACGACCCCGGCGGTGGCCACCGCGACGACGACCGCGACGACGGGCGTCAGGACGCCGACCCACACGGGCGGTGTGGCCCCGTGCCCGAGGACACCGGCGAGGACGACCGCCACGACGGCACCGACGACCGCGCCGGCACCCGCCACCACGAGCGCCTCCAGGCAGGTCCAGCGGACGAGCTGGGCGCGGGTCGCGCCGCGGGCGGTGAAGAGCGCGTCCTCGCGGGTCCGTGCGTCGCGCAGGAGCACGAAGAGCACGCTCACGGCGACGACGCCGAGGACCGCGGCGATCGCGATGCCGATCCGGACGAGGGCGCGCGCGGTCGCGATGCCGACGTCGATCCGCGCCAGCGTCGCGGCGAGGGTGCCGGACACGTCCGCCCCCGCCAGCGGACCAGTGTCGCCGGAGGTCGCCGCGCTGACCGCACGCAGCCCACGACGCAGCCCGTCCGGCGCGACGAGTCGCCCCTGGTCGGTGGTCGGCGTGATCGTCCAGGTCGCGGTGGCGGACCCCGGTACCCCGGAGATCGACCCAGCGGGTACGACGAACGGTCCGGCCACGCCGTCGTCCGTCCCCGACCCGACGTCGGAGGCGCCCGACCACACCGCGGCGCCGGCGTCGTCTGCTCGCCACGTCGCTGCGACGCGGAGCGTCAGGGACGAGCGGGGACCGACGGCGACCGTGTCGCCGACCCGGAGACCGAGGCGCCGTGCGGCGTCCGCCTGCACGGCGGTGGGCACCGGACCGCGCGTGGCCGGGTCGACCGGCCACGTGCCCGAGACGACGTGGGTGACGGACGGGAGGCTCGGGACGGCGGTGATCCGGGCCTCCTGTCCGGTGCTCCCCGCGTCGACGGCCGCGGTCACCGATGCGGACCAGGTCACGTGGGCGCTGCCGGCAGGCAGTCGGTCAGCGATCGCTGCGCGCACCCGGGTAGCCTGGGTGGCGGGCGTGTCGCCGAGCTGCTGGGTGACCACGGCGGCTGCAGCGTGCGCCGGCTGTGCGGCGAGGACGGTGGCGGCGCCCGACTCGGCTCCCGCGTCGCCGATCCCGATCGCCAGGAGCGGCAGGGCGACGGCCGCTGCCAGGACGGACGCGACCGGCACCAGGAGCGCGAGCCGGGCGCGAGCGCGCGCGACGAGCAGCCGTGGTCGCTTCACGAGCCCCCCGATCCCCGTCAGCGTGCGTGGTCCCCCACCGATCATGCAGCATCCCGACCGGTGGCCGTCGCTCCGTGCTTCCACGGATGACGGCGGGGTCGGTCCCGGCGACGATGTCCGTCGTGTCGACGAGTCGTCGATCGGCCGTCGACGCGATGTCGACAGGGCGCTGGTGTGCTCGTCCACATCCGCCCCAGCAGGGGCGGCGCCACCACCCCACGACCGGAGGAACACCACCGTGAGCAGCACCGCGACCAGCACCGAGACCACCACGCCCCTGCCGTTCGAGACCGAGTGGGAGCTCGGGCGCCTGCCGCTCCTCTGGGCCCGCGCGCTGGACACCGCCGACGCCTCCGTGCTCGACGGGCTCCTCACCGAGGACGTCGTCGTCGACATGACGCCGGCGACCACGAAGATCGGCCTCGAGTTCCCCGTCCTGCAGGGGCGCGAGACGGTCATCCCGACCATGATCGGCGCCGTCGGTCCGCTCGACACGATGCACGCAGTCAGCAACGTCACCGCCCGCGGCCTCAGCGACGGCTACCTGGTCGAGGCCTACGCCCTCGCGCAGCACTTCCTGCCCGGCGAGGGCCCCGACACGACCTCGACCCGGCACGCCCTGATGGGCAACACCTGGACCTTCCACGTCCGTGTCACCCCGGAGGGGCCGCGCGTGGCCCGGTTCACGATGGACTGCCGCTGGATGGAGGGCGACCCGACGGTGCTGCTCGCCGCGATCAGCTGACCGGCGGGGCAGGGCGCGCTCAGTCCGCGAGCCCGACCAGCCGCCGGAGGAACTTCCCGACCGCGGTCCGCCGGGGCCGCCACCCGTGGGCCCGGAGCACCTCGTTCACGGGCTTCGAGATCCACAGGGAGTTGAACGTGTACGAGCCGGACGAGCTGCTGGAGGTCCTGGTGGTCGTCTTCGTCAGGCGCGTGTACTCGGCCGTCTCGGGCAGCAGCCGCACGACGTACCGGTAGGTGAACCGCTCGATCCCGGTCTCGCCGCGCCACCCGGCGACGACGGCACCGTCCTCGAGCACGACCGTGAAGGGGTGCTTCGTCGAGGAGTCCAGGGCCAGCAGTGCGGCGCGGACCTCGGCTTCGGAGGACGGTCGGTCGGCAGGCAGCGTCGTCATGGGGGCACGCTACCAAGGCGGTCGGGCGGTCCAGCAGACTGCCGGAAAGCGCGTTCCCCTCTTTCTGGGGCTGGCTCGACGACTGGCCGGTTGGTGGGATCGGTGTATGCACACGCACCAACTTCACGCACCCGTCGGGGACGCCGACTCGATGCGATCGCGCATCGTCGCCGGGATGATGCAGTCGCTGCGCACCCACCCCCTGCACGAGGTCTCCGTCGCGAGCGTCGCCCACGAGGCCGACACCACCGTCGAGACCGTCGAGGCCGTGTTCCCGAGCTGGGACGGCCTGCTGCTCGCGACGATCGACCAGTGGAACGAGCACCGCACCGGGCCGCTCATGCCGATCGCCGAACAGCACGGCACGATCCGGTTCCTGCGCGCCATCGTGACGTCGAACATCGCCGACCCGTCGTTGATGCGGTTCCTGACCTCGACGCTGAACATCGCCGCCGCACCCGACCACCCCCTCGCACCGATGCTGCACATGCGGTGGCGCCGGTTCCACGCCTTCGTGCAGCGCGCGCTGGAGCGGGACGTCCAGCTCGGCCGCGAACCCGCCACCATGGAGCCCGCCCGCGGATCAGAGCAGCTCCTCGCCACGTACGAGGGCCTGCAGCTGCAGTCGATGGTCCGGCCGGACATGGACCTGCTCGAGGCCTACGACCGAGCCGTCACCCGTCTGCGCGAGGGCTGGGCGCGCGAGTACGTCGCTCCCGTCTGGGACCTCGAGCTCGCGAGCTGAGCCAGCAGGCGTCGTCGTCGGTCAGCTCTGGTCGATGTCGAACACGACCACGTGCTGACTGCCGGCACCGATGAACTGGCCGACGGGCTGGTGTGACGGGTGCGGCAGGTAGGCCGCCAGGGACTCGCGGTCACGGAACTCGACCACGAGCATCCAGTCGAAGTCGCCCTCCTTGCCCTCGGTGCTCACGCTCGACCCCGACTGCACGGAGAGCACCCCCTCGATCTTCGTCAGGTGCTCCCGCGCGAGCGCGTCGGCCTCGGCGGACCGGTCCCCGTCGGCGTTCCACTGGACCAGGACCACGTGCGTCACTCCGGACATCGAGTTCTCCTCCACCCGCCGTCCGCCCTGGACGACGTGAACGCAGCATGCCACTGCCGCCGGGGCCGCCACCCAGGGAGAATGAGCAGACCTCGTTCGTCTCGACCCTGGAGTCCCCGTGCAGATCGCCGCCGTCGTCCTCTCGCTCCTGCTCGCCGTCGCCATGCTGGGGTCGGGGGTGATGAAGCTCATGGGCACCGCGCAGATGACCGAGAACATGCGCGTGGTCAACGTGTCCGTGCCGCAGATGCGCGTCCTCGGCGTGCTCGAGGTCCTCGCCACGATCGGACTCGTCGTCGGCCTGTGGGTCCCCGGGATCGGCATCGCCGCCGCGATCGGTGCGGTCGTCTACTTCGCTGGCGCGGTCGTCGCACACGTGCGGGCGCACGAGAAGCACCTGCAGCCGGCGGCGGTGCTGTTCGTGTTCGCGGTCGCGACCCTGGTGGTCCTGCTGCTCGCGCGATGACGGGGCGAGCTGACATCCGTGTCAGGATCAATCAGTGAGCACCATGGAGAACGACGCTGCGGCGGGACCAGCAGCCCCGGGTGCCCCGTCGGTGGTGGTGATCGCCGCCATGGCCGAGGAAGCTGCGGCGTTTGCCGCCTTCGCCACGGACCCGCCGGTCGAACCCGTCGGCGGCGCGCCCTGGTTCGTCACCGTCGACGGAGCGCGCGTCGCACTGGTGCGGAGCGGGATCGGGTTCACGAACGCGACGATCGCCGCCGCCCGCTGCTTCCACCTGTTCGGGTCGACGGTGCCCATGATCAGCATCGGTTCCGCCGGCGGACTCGCGACGGACGTCGAACTCGGTGACGTCGTCGTCGGTCGGCACTACGTGAACCTGAACGCGGACGCCACCGTCTTCGGCTACCGACTCGGGCAGGTCCCCGGGATGCCGGAGCGCTACGCCGCCGACACACACCTGGTCGACCACGCCCTCGACGCCGTCGTTCCGTTCCGCGTCCGAGAGCACGTCATCGGTTCGAGCGAGGTCTTCGTGGCGGACCAGCGAGCACAGGCGCTCCGAGCGGTCTTCCCGGACGTCGGTGCGGTCGACATGGAGTCGGCGGCGATCGCCCAGTTCGCCCACGTCCACGACGTGCCGTTCGTCTCGGTGCGGGGCATCAGCGACCTCTGCGCGCCGACGGGGGAGCAGTTCCGGTTGCACCTCGACGACGCTTCCGACCGGGCAGCACGCGTGGCGGTCGGCCTGGTGACGGCGCGGCACCGAGCGCTCGCGTCGCCTGCGAGCTAGGCGACCGGCGTCGATGCCGTCGGTGTCGGGTCCACGACCTCGGCGGCCGCGACCTGCGGCACGGCACTCGACCGCCGCAGGCCCAGCCCGACCAGCACGACCGCCCCGACCACGGCGATCGCTGCCGACAGCCAGAAGTCCCCGGCGATGCCGACGGTGCTGACGGCCAGTCCGCCCAGGACCGATCCCGCGGCGATGGCGAGCTGGATCGTCGTGACGAACAGGGCGAGCCCGGTCTCACTGCCGCCGGGGGAGGCGGTCGACATCCAGGTCTGCATCCCGAGCGGCAGGGCACCCCAGACCAGTCCCCACACGACCAGCAGGGCGAAGACGCCGGCGACCGAGTGCGCCAGGAGCGGGAGCGCCACGACGGCGGCGGCGAGGACGAACTTCGACGCCCCGATCGTGCCGAGCACGCTGCGGTTGAGGGTCCAGCCCGCGGCGAAGTTCCCGACGATGCCGGCGACGCCGAAGACCAGCAGGGCGAGCGTCACCGTGTCCGGGCCGACCCCGACGAGCTGCTGGAGGAACGGCGCGACGTACGTGTAGGCGGCGAACTGCGCGGCGAAGACGAACGCGGCGGCGATGAGCCCGACACGCGCCCGAGGGACTCGGAGCAGCGCGCCGAGCGTGCCGAAGCGCACCCGCTGCACGGCCGGGATGCTCGGCAGCATCGCGAGCTGCAGCACCAGGGCGACGAGGCCGAGCACGCCGCCGATGACGAACCCCAGCCGCCAGCTGCCGATCGACGACACGAACGCGCCGAGCGGCAGGCTCACGACGGTGGCGACCGAGACGCCGGCGGTGATCAAGGACGTCGCGCGGATCGTGGCGGAGGGCTTGACGAGCCTCCCGGCGATGCCCGCGCCGATCGCCCAGAAGCCGCCGATGCCGACGCCGAGGAGCATGCGTGCGATGAGGAGCAGCCAGAACGTCGGGGCGATGGCCGCCAGGCCGTCGGCGACCACGAGCAGGACGGTCAGGGCCACGAGGACGACCCGGCGGTCGAGCTGCGACGTGGCGACGGTGACGACCGGGGCCGCGACGGCACCGACCAGTCCGGTCGCCACCACCATGAGGCCGGCCGTGCCGATCGGCACGTCGAGGTCGGTGGCGATGGCGGGCAGGAGCCCGATGGGCAGGAACTCGGAGAGCACCAGGACGAAGGACCCGAGTGCGACGGAGACCACGCTGAGCCACCCGCGGCGCTCTGCTGACGATGTCATGGCCGGTGCAAAGCCGAGCGCGTCTCGTCCATTCCCATGTGTCGGCCACCGGTGCCCGGGAGTTCGGATCGCGCCGTGACGGATCCGGTTCACGATCGTCGGGTTCCGCCGACCGGATCCGTCAGCGCGCGAGACGGGGATGCTCCATGGACGCGACCGGTCATGGCAGCCCGCGGGCCGGACGCGGATCAGCGCCGGACCCCGTACCGCAGCGCCACCGCCCCCGTGCTGAACGTCCGCGTCGACAGCAGCTCGAGCCCCACCTGGCGCTCGCCGCGGGGGAAGAACGGCCGGCCACCGCCCACGAGCACCGGGCAGACCCGCAGGCGGTACTCGTCGACCAGGTCGTGTTCCGCCACCGAGGCCGCCAGCTCTGCCCCGCCGACCGCGATCTCGCCGTCGCCGGGCTCGTCGCGGAGCCGTGCGACCTCCTCGGCGACGCCGACCGTGGCCAGCCGGGTGTTCGTGCCCGTCACGCTCGTCAGGGTCCTCGAGAACACGACCTTCGGCAGCTGCTTCCAGCGCTCGGCCCACTCCCGCTCGGCGGCGTCCCACGAGTCGGTCTGGTCCGGGTCCTCCCAGTACGACATCGTCTCGTACAGCCGTCGGCCGAGCAGGTGCACGTCCACGCCGCGGATCTCGTCGAGGAAGGCGCCGAACTCCTCCTCGTCCGGCGGTGCCCAGTCGAAGCCGCCGTCGGGCCCGACGATGAACCCGTCGAGCGAGACGCTCATGGAGACCGTCAGCCGTTTCATGGGGCGCAACCTACGCCGGCAGCGCTCCCGGCGCATTCCTGAGCCGGTACGCACCGATGCTGCCTACCGTTCCGGGCGTACCACCGACGAGAGGAAGCACCACCATGGCAACTGGAGTTGCAGCAGTCTGGGTCCCGGTCACCGACATGGAGCGCGCTGTCGCGTTCTACCGCGACACCCTCGGGCTCACCGTCACCGACCAGTCCGAGGACTGGAGCGAGATCGACGCGAACGGCCTGCGCATCGGCCTGAACGCGCGCGAGTCCGCCGGTCCCTCGAAGGACGGCGGCGCGGTCGTGTCCTTCCAGCCCGACGGCAGCATCGAGGACGAGCTCGCCTCGCTCCGCGAGAAGGGCGCCGACATCCAGGGCGAGATCAGCGAGCACCCGTGGGGCAAGATCGTCCCCTTCAAGGACAGCGAGGGCAACGACCTGCAGCTGTACGCACCGCCCGCCAACTGAGCAGGTGACGGACGGGAGGCTCCCTGCCAGCTGGCAGGGAGCCTCCCGTCCGTCGCGTCAGCGCGTGCTCCAGAAGTTGACGGTCCGGCTCTCGTCCCGCATCACGATGGTGTGGGAGGACGCCCTGTCGGCGACGGGCCGGTTCCCCTCGCCGCCGTACCAGTACGAGATCCACCGGTGCTGGCTCGGCGACCAGCCGACGATCTCCAGCTTGTAGCGACCGGGGCTGAGCACCGAGCCGACCAGGCCGCCGCGGCCCGGCGACCAGGAGATCAGCCGGGTGTCGAAGCTGCTGCCGATCGACTCTCCGTACAGGTGTACCTGGGCGTTCGTGAAGTCGGTGTCGAGCTGCGGGTTGACGATCGCGGTGATGAACACGCCCTCGGTCGAGCTCGCGTCGATGCCGTCGACGACGGTCTCGGCTCGGCCGGCGGCCTGGTGCGCGACCCGGACGTAGGTGCGATCGGCGGTGCTGCCCGGGTCGCGGTGGAAGCCCCACGACTGGTCCTTGTGCGACGGCCACGACGGCAGCGTCTCGTCGTGCGCGTTGACCTGCACGCTGTAGTCGTCGCTCGGCAGCCCGTGCACCCAGTAGCGCCCGTCCACGCCGGTCACGGTCCGCTTCACCGTGCCGGTGTTCCATCCGCGGACCACGACGGCCGCGCCGGACAGGTCGGCGCCGTACGGGTTGTGGCCGGTGCCGCCGATGGAGGCACCGCGTCGCACGACCAGGACCACGGCGTCGTGGCTGCCGGGTGCGACGACGACCCCGGAGCGGTCGGCGGGGATGACGTCGTCGAAGCCGTGCGACCCCGGGCGTTCCCCGTGCAGCTGCCAGGTCCCCGCCGGGACGTCGTCGAAGGTGAGCCGCCCGCGCTGGTCGCTCGTGGCGGTGTCCTCGGTGCGGCCGGACGCGTCGCGGAGGTCGACCACGACGCCGTCCATCGCGAGCGGGCGCTTGTCCGGGCCCGTGAGCATGACGGTGAGTGCACCGTCCTCCGTCGCGGCAGATGCGGCGACCGGGGCAGCGAGGACCCCGATCAGTGTCATCGCGGTCGTGATGCCGACCGTCGTCCATCGTCGTGCGGTCATGAGGGCCCCTGATCCCTGGCGGGGACACCCCTGGCCCCGGTGGTGAGGATGCTACGCACGGACGGGGTCCGGCGCGAGGGGTCGTGTGGGGCGACGTCGGGGCCTGCGGGCCGGACGTGGCACCCGCTACCGTTGTCGGCATGACGAGCGCGGGGGCGACGAGCGGGGAGTGGTCCCGCCTGCCCGTCGGGCCTCGCGAGCACCGGCAGGACCTGGTGCTCGCCCTGGTGCTCGCGGGGGGCATCGCGATCTCGACGGTGCTGTACGGCTCGTCGGGCATGTTCGACGACCCGGCAGCGTGGTGGGTGTGTGCCCTCATGGTCGTCGCGAACGCCGGGCCGATCGCGTTCCGGCGCCGGTACCCGATGACCGTGGCGGTGCTCGTCGCGCTGGCGTTCGCGGCCACGCAGCTCCTCCGCGTCCCCGAGGGCCTGTTCATCAACTTCACGCTGTTCATCGGGCTGTACACGGTCGGCGCGTGGTGCTCCGACCGGGTGCGTGCGGAAGCGGTGCGGTGGACGCTCATCGTGGGCATGTTCGCGTGGGTGTTCCTGGCGATCGTGTTCCGCTGGTCCGTCCCCTCGGCGGTGTCCGGGGACAGCGACACCCTGATCCCGTCGTACGTCGCGAGCTCGCTCCTGACGATCATCATCAACCTCGTCTACTTCGCCGCCGCCTGGTACTCGGGCAACCGCGCCTGGGCCTCGGCGGTCGCCAAGGACGCCCTCGACCAACGGACGCTCGAGCTCGCCGTCGAGCGCGAGCGCACCGCGGCGCAGGCCGTCACGCTCGAGCGGGTCCGCATCGCGCGCGAGCTCCACGACGTCGTCGCGCACCACGTGTCGCTCATGGGGGTCCAGGCGGGCGCTGCTCGACGGGTGCTCGAGCGGGACCCCGCCCAGGCCGCGGCGTCGCTCGGCGTCGTCGAGGAGAACGCGCGCACCGCGGTGGAGGAGCTCCGGCGGATGCTCGGCACGCTGCGCGAGAACGACGGCGACGGCACGCGCGCGCCCCTCGACGACGCCCCGAGCACCGAGGGCATCAGCCGTCTCGCCGAACTCGTGGACGCTGCGACCACCGCCGGGCACCCGTCGCGGTACTCCGTCGTCGGTGAGGAACGCCCGGTCCCGCCGACCGTCGCCACGGTGGCCTTCCGGATCGCGCAGGAGGCCGTGACGAACGTGCTCAAGCACGCCGGGCCGGACGCCAGCGCGGACCTGCGCCTGCGCTACCTGCCGGACGCGGTCGAGGTCGAGGTGACGGACACCGGGAACGGGGGCCGAGCCTCCAGGCCGTCCACCGGGGACGAGGACGACCGCAGCCGGGGCAGCGGACTCGGCCACGTCGGGATGCGCGAACGGGTGGCCGCCGTCGGCGGGACCGTGGAGATCGGGCCGCGCGCCCGGGGAGGGTACCTGGTGCGCGCATGGCTGCCGACATCGTGAACGTCCGTGTGGTCCTGGCCGACGACCAGGACCTGGTGCGGGCCGGGTTCCGGGTCATCCTCGAGTCGGAACCGGGCATCTCGGTCGTCGGCGAGGCGGTGGACGGTGCCGCTGCCGTCCTCGCGGTGGAGCAGCACCGGCCGGACGTCGTGTGCCTCGACGTGCAGATGCCGGGTGTCGACGGGATCGAGGCCGCCCGTCGGATCGCGGCGCTGGACGACCCGCCGGCCGTCCTCGTCCTGACGACGTTCGACAACGACGACACGCTGTTCCAGGCCCTCGACGCCGGCGCGAGCGGGTTCCTGCTGAAGAACGCCTCACCGGAGCAGCTCGTCGACGCCGTGCTGACCGTCGCCGCGGGGGACGCACTGCTCGCGCCGGACGTGACCAGGCGCGTCATCAGCCGGGCGACGGCGGGGGCGAGTGCTGGGCCCACGGCCGCGCCGTCTGCGGCTTCTGCGGTCGCCGTCCCGTCCGCGGCGAACGTCGCTGCGCCGTGCGTGGTGCCGGGACTGACCGAGCGCGAGACCGAGGTGCTCCAGCTGCTCGGTCGGGGCCTGAGCAACGCCGAGATCGCCGGCCTGCTCTTCGTCGGCGACGCCACGGTGAAGACGCACGTGTCGAACGTGCTGCAGAAGCTCCAGCTCCGCGACCGGGTGCAGGCCGTGGTGTGGGCGTACGAGCACGGGGTGGTCCGCTCGCGCGGGTGACCGGTCTCCTCCCCGCGGGGGAGGGCCAGGACCCGCCCCGGGAGGGAGGCGCGGGGTCGGCCCGCTCCGTACCGTCGGACGTGCGGTGGGGGACCCCGCCGCCGAGAGGGGAAGACGCGATGCTCAGTGTCGACGGGGTCACGAAGCACTTCGGTGACCGCCGCGTGCTCGACGACGTCACGTTCACGGTCGGCCGCGGACGGCTCACCGGGTTCGTGGGCGGCAACGGTGCCGGTAAGACGACCACCATGCGGATCATGCTCGGGGTGCTCGCCGCCGACGGCGGGACGGTGTCCATCGACGGCCAGACCGTCGGACCGGCCGATCGTCGTCGCTTCGGGTACATGCCCGAGGAACGCGGGCTCTACCCGAAGATGCCCGTGGCCGAGCAGGTCACGTACCTGGCCCGACTGCACGGCGTCGAGCGCGGGGCTGCCGCCGCCCGCACCGCGGAGCTGCTCGACCGCCTGGAGCTCGGCGGGCACGCCGGCGACCCGGTGGAGAAGCTGTCCCTCGGCAACCAGCAGCGCGTGCAGGTCGCCGCGGCGCTGGCACACCGGCCCGAGGTGCTCGTGCTCGACGAACCGTTCTCCGGCCTCGACCCGATGGCCGTCGAGACCGTGCTCGGGGTGCTCCGCGAGACCGCTGCGTCGGGCGTCCCGGTGCTGTTCTCCAGCCACCAGCTCGACGTCGTCGAGCGGCTCTGCGACGACGTCGTGGTCATCGCCGACGGCCGCATCCGAGCAGCCGGTCCGCAGGAGGAACTCCGACGCAGCGCCGGCCCGGCCGCGTGGGAGCTCCTGGTCGACGGGGACGCCGCCTGGATCCGCGACGAGCCCGGCGTGCACGTGCGCGAGTTCGACGGCGGGTACGCCGTGTTCGAGGCCGACGACGCCGTCGCCCAACGCGTGCTCCAGCGCGCGGTCACCACGGGGACGGTGGGGTCGTTCGGCCGCCGTGTGCCCCGCCTCAGCGAGGTCTTCCGGGAGGTCGTCAAGTGAACAGCTTCAGCCAGGCGGTGCGGCTCGTCTCCGTCCGCGAGATCCAGGCACGGATCCGCAGCAAGGCCTTCGTCGTGTCGGCCGCCATCCTGCTCGTGATGGTCGTCGCGTCGATCGTCGTCGGCGGGATCGTCGGCAAGGCCAGCGCCGGCGACACCACCCCGGTCGCGGTCGTCGACGGCGTCTCGCTGCCCTCCACCGGCGGCCTCGACGTGACGCGCGTCGACGACCGCGCCGCCGCGGAGCAGCTCGTCCGCAGCGGTGACGTCGACGCCGCGATCGTCCCCGAGTCCGGTCCGCTCGGCTTCGGGGTGGTCGGCCTCGACCAGGCGCCGACGGACGTCGTGCAGGCGCTCGCCGTCTCACCGCCCGTCGAGCTCCTCGACCCGGACGCCCTGCCGCCGGGGCTCGTGTCGTTCGTCGGGATCGCGTTCGGCGTCGTGTTCTTCGCCGCCGCGGTCACGTTCGGGCAGTCCATCGCCCAGAGCGTGGTCGAGGAGAAGTCGACCAGGGTCGTCGAGATCCTGATGGCCGCGATCCCCGCTCGTGCGCTGCTGGCGGGGAAGGTGCTCGGCAACAGCGTGATGGCCCTCGCGCAGATCGTCGCGGTCGCGATCGCCGCGGCGGTGGCGCTCGCGGTGACCGGGCAGGACAACCTGTTCACGCTGCTCGGGCCGAGCATGCTCTGGTTCGTGGTGTTCTTCGCGGTCGGGTTCGTGCTCATCGCGGCGCTGTTCGCGGCGTCCGCAGCGCTGGTGTCCCGCCAGGAGGACGTCGGCAGCGTGACGATGCCGGTGATGATGCTCGTGATGATCCCGTACTTCCTGATCATCTTCGCGGCGGACGACCCCACAGTGCTCGGGATCATGTCCTACGTGCCGTTCAGTGCCCCGATCGGCATGCCGATGCGCATCTTCCTCGGGTCCGCCGAGTGGTGGGAACCGATCGTGTCGCTGCTCGTCGTCGTCGCGTCGGCAGCGCTCGTCGTGGTGATCGGTGCCCGGGTCTACTCGAACGCCCTGCTCCGGACCGGTGGTCGGGTCAAGCTCGCCGAGGCACTGCAGCGCTGACGTCAGCGGTGCGCTCTTCCGGTCGGTCGCGCCGGGCTGCTACGTTTCGGGCACCGAACGGGGGAGCGACGATGGGGGCACTGCGCGCTGCAGTCACGGTGAGGACGATCGCCGTGAGCACGGTGGCACTGGCGGCGGTGGCGCTGACGGTGGTGGGACTGACGGGCTGCACCGGGGGTGGGGTCACGTCCGACGCGACGCCGACCCGGTCCGCCGTGGCCGGACCCACACGGGCTTCGACGTCCGACGCCGCGGACCGGTTCGCGATCCTGCACCGGGCGTTCGCAGCGACGGACGCCCTGCCCGACGACGTGGTCGACCCGCCGGACGACATGGTGCTGAACAGCCAACGGCGCGCGGTGGAGCACGACGGCACGACGTACTGGATCGCAGCGCTGCGGGACGGCGGGGCGTGCCTGATCGCGGCGAACCCCGACGCGGCCAGCGCCGAGAACTACTCCGTGTGCGGTGGCGGCGGTGGCCCGATCGAGCGTGCCGGCGTCGTGGTGGACATGCTCGGTGAGGACGGCCACGACACCGCACTCGTGTCCGACGGCTTCACCGACCGCGGCACCGACGCCATGCACGCGCTCGCGCCGAACGTCTGGGTGCGCTGAGCCGTCGGGCTCAGTCCACCTGGTCGGCCTCGACCGCCGCGCTCAGGCGCTCGAGGACGTCCGGCACCGCCGACCGCACCCGGCTCCAGCTGGGGATGAACGGCTTGTCGTTGGGCCTCGCGGTGAACGCGCCGCCGGCGTCGAGGACCGCCTGGGTGAAGAGCTCGACCGCTGCTTCCTCGGCGTGCTGGTCGAAGGCCAGCCCGTTCATCACGGCCTCGTGCCGGTAGACCTCGACGATGTCGAGCGCGTTCCGGTAGTACGTCGCCTTGAGCACGCGGAACGAGTCCGACGTCAGCGGGACCCCCATCGTCGCGAGCTTCCGGAACAGCGACTGCACGATGTCGTTGCCCATCCGCGCGAGCCCGCCGCTGCCGTCGGCCTCGGCGAGCGGCTGGTGCTTGTGGTCGTAGTCGTCGGCGATCTCGACCTGGCAGACCTGCCGCGTCGCGTAGTCGCGGTACACCTCGGACAGCATCCCGATCTCGAGCCCCCAGCCGCCGGGGATCTTCAGCCCGTTGAGCACGTGCGCGCGCATCGCGAACTCGCCGGACAGCGGGTAGCGGAAGCTCGCGAGGTACTCCAGGTACTCGGACTCCCCGTAGACCTGGCGGAGTGACCGGAGCAGCGGCCCGACGAGCAGCCGTCCGACCCGCCCGTTGATCCGACCGTCGGCGACACGGGCGTAGTAGCCCTTCGAGAACTCGTAGTCGAACGCCGGGTTCGCGAGCGGGTACAGCAGCCGCGCGAGCATGCCACGCTCGTACGTGGTGATGTCGCTGTCGTGCAGGGCGATGCACTCGGCCCGCTCCGACGCCAGGGCGTACCCGGTGCAGTACCAGACGTTGCGGCCCTTGCCCGGCTCGCCCGGTGCCAGCCCGGCGCGGTCGAGCTCGGCGTCGAGGGCACGGAGGCGTGGGCCGTCGTTCCAGAGGATCCGGTGCCGCTGCGGCAGGCGCGAGAAGAACTCGCGGGCGTGCTCGAACTGCTTGCGGTCGGCCCGGTCGAGCCCGATGACGATCTCGCTGAGCCAGTCCGCCTCGGCCAGCTCGTCGACGATGCGCTCGAGTGCCGGCCGCTCGAGCTCCGAGTACAGCGCCGGCAGGATCAGGCTCATCGGGCGCTTCTCGGCGAAGCCCCGGAGCTCGTCCTCGATGCTCGCGGTGCTGCGTCGGGTCAGGTCGTGGAACGTCGTGATGACGCCGTTCTGGTGGAAGTCGCTCATCGGTCGCCCCTCAGGAAGTGGTTCAGTCCCTCGGCCCACCCCTGCGGGGCCGTGGTGGTCGTGCGGTGGACCCGCTCGGCGCGGTCGTCGGCGAGCGGTCCTGGTGCGGGTCCGACGCCGCGGACGACGACGGCCAGGTCGACGCTGTCGAGCAGCGCGGTGTCGTTCGGTCCGTCGCCGAGGCCGATGGTCCGTGGCCCGGAGCCCGTCCGTCGCTCGTGGTCGGCGATGAGTGTCCGGACGGCGGCGCCCTTGTCGCGTCCAACGGGCAGGACGTGCCAGAACCGGCCGCCGCGGACCAGGTCGAAGCCGACCTCGGTCAGGGCCGACCGGAAGGTCTCCGCGCGGTCGTCGTCGCGTGCGTCCCAGCGCAGCACCTCGGACGCGGTCCGGCAGCGGGCAGCGCTCGCCGCGTCGAGGTCGAGGCCCGTCCAGGCTGCGACCTCCGCGTCGGACGCGCCGGAGAACGTCGCGAAGTGCAGGTCGAGGGCCCGCCGGACCCGCTCGAGTGCGGTGCGGAGCCGGTCGAGGTCGCCGTCGATCGGGCCGACCAGCACTCGGCGGTCCACGCCGACGACGACCGCCCCGTTCTCGGCGACGAACGGCTGTCCGGTGAGCCCCGTCCGCGCCTGCAGCGCCGTGATCTCGACCGCGGTCTTGCTGCTGCAGAACACCACGGGGACCTCCGCTCGCCGGAGCCGGTCGAGCGTCGGCAGCGCCGCGGCGAACGTGTAGTCGTGGTGGTCGAGCAGGGTGCCGTCGAGGTCGGTGACGACCATCAGGTCGGGGTCTGGCATCGGTCTCCGCTCGCGGCTGGTGGGGCTGCGGGCGGCGGTGCCCGCCGACCAGCCTGCCACCTGCGGTGAACGCGCGGGTGAACAGACTGGAGGCTCCCCACCGGACCGGTGGGGAGCCTCCAGTCCGGTGGTCCGCCCGCCCGTCAGGCCGCCGCCTGTTCCAGCACCGCCTCGGCGCGCTCCGCGCTGCCCGCGTCGAGCCCGCGGTCGATGCGGGCTCGCGCTGCCAGCCAGATGACGACACCGGCCAGGAAGACCAGGACCTCGGTGATCGTCAGCGCCCAGATGATGCCGGCGAGCCCGAACCACAGGTTGCCGAGCAGGACGATCGGGATGAACAGCACGCCCTGCGCCAGCGACATCGCGATCGCCGGCGTGGCGAGCCCCGCCGCCTGGAACAGTGACGTGAACAGCCCCGTGAACCCGTTCACCACCGTCGCGACGAGCTGCGCGACCAGGATGGTCAGGCCGATCGCCAGCACCGAGCGGTCCGAGGAGAACACGGTGAAGACCTGCTCCCGGAAGACGAAGACCGTGCCGGAGAACAGCAGCACGATCGCCCCGACCGTCAGTGCCGATGCCCGCAGTGCGGAGCGCAGACGCTCCCGGTCGCCCTTGCCGTACGCGTAGGCCAGCAGCGGCAGGACCCCGATCGTGACGCCCATCACCAGGAACTCCGGCACCTGCGCGATGCGGACGGCGACGCCCATCGCGGCCAGGGGGTCGTCGCCGTACTGCGCGGCCAGGTTGTTGAGCACGAGCGTCGTGACGATGAGGAACCCGGCCTGCAGCAGCTCGCTGACGCCGATGCCGAACACCGGCTGCAGGACCGAGCGACGGAGCGTGAACCAGCGGAGCGACAGGCTGACGTTCTCGCTGTGCACCCCCAGCCAGTGCACCCAGTAGACGATGCTCACGAGGTTCGCCAGCCCCACCGCGAGTGCAGCCCCGGCGACGCCCCAGTGCAGCACCAGGATGAACAGCACGTCGAACACCAGGTTGCCGACGGTGGACAGGATCAGCCCGACCATCGCCTGGCGGGCGGCACCCTCGGCGCGGATCATCTGCTCCAGACAGAACGACGCGGCGAGCACCGGCACGAAGGCGAGCATCACGCTGACGTAGGCGCTGGTCGCGGGCACCGCGGCGGCATCCGCCCCGAGCAGGCCGACCAGCGGCCGCAGGAACAGCAGCCCCAGGCCACCGAGCACGATGCCCGTCACCACCGACCCCCAGACGGCGAAGGACGCGACGTGCTTGATCTCGCCGGCCTTCGCCGGGTCGTGTTCCGAGGCGCCGAGCAACCGCGACATGAGCGAGCTGCCGCCGACGCCGAACACGCCGCCGACCGCCATCACCAGCCCGAGCAGCGGCGTGCCGAACGTGATCGCCGCCAGCAACGAGGTGTCGTGCTGCGCGCCGATGAAGCCCGCGTTGATGACGTTGTACAGGGCGCTGACGACCATCGCGGCGGCCATCGGCACACACAGGTGCACGAGGGCCCTGGCGATCGGGGCGGCGGAGAGGTACCAGCGGTTCTTCTCCGCTGCGGTGGTGGGTGTGGTGGTCATGGTCGTTCCCTTCCGTGCGGGCAGCACGGATCGCGCGCCGACGGGGCGTCGGCACGGCATGGCGGACGGCGCGTCGGGCGGAACCGTCGCGTGGGCAGGCTGGCGCCTCCGGCGGACGGCCGGGAGGCTCTGCTGCGGTTACCGGGTGGGTTCCGGCAGCTCTGCGGTCACCTTGAGCAGGAGCTCGCGGAGCGTGGCGCGCTCGTCCGGACTGAGCGGGGCGAGCAGGCGGTCGTCGAGGGCGAGCATCGCGTCCTCGAACCCGGCGATCAGGTCGATGCCGGTGGGGGTGGCGTACACGAGCTTCGTCCGGGCGTTGCCGGCGTCGGCTCGTCGTTCGATGAGGCCCCGTTTCTCGAGCCCCTGCAGGAGGCTCGACACGCTGGCCGCACTGGTCCGGGTCATCTCGGCGATGTCGCGTTGGATGGCGCCCGGGTTCTGCTGCAGGTAGCCGAGCACGAAGCTCTGCTCGTGCGAGAGCTCGCGCTCCCGCACCCACTCCTCGGCGGCCTTGCGCTGGGCCCACCCGATCCAACGCATGAGCTGGAGGGGCGTGTCGAAGTGCGGTGCCTGCATGATCAGAACTCTAAGTGTTCGATCTCTAACTGTCAACCGAGGAGTCGTCCAGGTCGCTCTGGTTCGGTCGGAGGATGACGACAGAGACGCAGCGCCGACGGTGGCCGTGGTGGGTCGTCCTGCTCCTGGTCGTCGCCATCGCACTGTCGCTCTGCGCGATCGCACTGCCGCTGTGGCTGGTGTCGCTCATGCAGCAGGCGCCCTCGGCATCGGTTGGTGACGGTCCGAGACGAGTCGCGTTCATCGCGTTCGCTGCGTTCGCGTCGATCGCGATGTTGGCCGGCTTCGCCTGGGCCGCACTGATCGCGGTCCGTGTCCAGCGCCGACGGAGCAGATGACCGATCGCCGGTCGTCGGTCGTTGGTCGTTGTCGAGACGCCGGCGTGTGGGTGTGAGACGCCGGTGTCTGTGCGAGACGCCTCGTTGTTCGCGAGACGCCGTGGTTTTCGGCGGCGTCTCGGGCACTCGGAGGTGTTCCAGTGAGACACCGGCGTCTGAGATCGAGACGCCGGTGTCTCGACGTGGTGCGCGCGGTAGCTCAGCGAGACGCCGGTGTCTTGCGTGCGGGGTGAGGCCGGGGTCAGTGGGACGCCGGCGTCTGGGGGTGGGACGCCGGCGTCTCGGCGGGCGCGGGACGCAGGCGGCGGATGCCGGTGACGACGAGCACGACGACGGCGCCGAGCGCGAGACCGAACACGGCCGAGGACGCCGTGTCCGCGAGCCACTCGACGACGGGGCCGGCGGGCTCCACCGCGTGGGTGATGACGTGCAGCAGGTCGTACGGCCCGTGCCAGAACGTCTCGGCGAGGTTCGCGATCACGAGGTGCCCACCGACCCAGAGCATGGCGACGGTCCCGACGATGCCGATGGTGCGGAACACGGCCGGCATCGAGCGCACCACACCGTCGCCGAAGCGGCGCAGCCCCTGGGACGGGTGCTCCATGAGCCGCAGCCCGACGTCGTCGATCTTCACCAGCAGTGCGACTGCGCCGTAGACCAGCGCCGTCATGCCGAGGGCGATGAGCGCCAGCGCGCCGAGCGTCAGCCAGAAGCCCATGTCCGGGTCGAGGCTGGCGAGGGCGATGAGCATGATCTCGGTGCTGAGGATCAGGTCGGTCCGGATCGCGCCGAACACGAGCTTGCGTTCGTCGCGGGAGTCGTCCTCGGCGGAGACGTGGTGGTGGCCGAACCACTCGGCGACCTTCTCCGCGCCCTCGAAGCAGAGGTACGTACCGCCGATGACGAGCAGCCACGGCAGCACCCACGGCGCGAACGACGACAGCAGCAGCGCCACCGGGATGATGATGACGAACTTGTTGAACAGGCTGCCGAGGGCGATCCGCCCGACGACGGGGAGTTCGCGGGCGGGCGCGAGTCCCTGCACGTACTGCGGGGTGACGGCGGCGTCGTCGATGACGACCCCGGCGGTCTTCGCGCTCGCCTTGAGCGCGGCGGAGAGGATGTCGTCGACGACGGCGAGCAGTCCCACGGACATGTGCGGTCCCCGGTCTCAGGCCGCGCGGGCGGCGCGGCGGACGTCGTCGACGGTGGGACGGAGAAGGGCTACCTGCATGGGGAGAACCCTATTGGTTCGCACAGGTGAGAAGCCTGTTGCGAAAATCGCAAGTTCGGTACGATCGAGGCATGTCCGAAACGCTCGAAGAACGCGTCCGGAGCGTCATCGACGGCTCCGGCATGGCCCAGGCCGAGTTCGCTGACGCCATCGGCATGGACCCGACGAAACTCTCGAAGTCGCTGTCGGGACGGCGTCGGTTCTCGTCGTTGGAGTTGGCCAGGGTCGCTGATGTCGGCCGGATGAGTGTCGACTGGCTCATCACCGGGAGCGCACCGTTCCGCCCGGTCTTCGCCCGACGAGCGCGAGCTGTCGACGTCGGAGACGAGGCGGGCGCGAGCGTGGTGGAACGCCTGGTCCTGGCTGTGCGAGGTCTCGCAGAACTCGACCGCCCCCTTGCGCTGCCCGAGCTTCCGCAGCTCGCGCAGCGATCGAGCTGGTACCTCGTCGAAGCCGCGCAACTCGCAGCTCGGTACGTCGACGCTCTCGGACGCCGTGTCGCAGGTCTCACGATGCAGGAGCTGGTGGCGGCGATCGAGCGCGAGTTCGGCGTGATCGTCGTGATCGACGAGCTCCCGGACGGCATCGACGGCTTGTCCTACGAAGACGCTGATGCCCGTGTGGTCATCCTCGCTCCGACCGACCACCCGCTGCGGCAGCGATTCACGCTCGCTCATGAGCTCGCGCACATCGCCTTCGGTGACGCCCGCCAGGGCATGCTCGAGGAACGCTTGTGGGCCGTCCGGTCGAACACGGAGTCACGGGCGAACGCGTTCGCGGCCGCGTTCCTCGCGCCAGCGGAGGAACTCCGGAACCTGCTCGGTGACCGATCGGCATCGGACGTCTTCCCCGAGCTCGTGGAGCGGTTCCAGCTCTCCCCGGACGCGATGGCCTGGCGGTTGTTCAACGAGGACCTGATCGACGAGACGACCCGCGAGCGGCTCCGCGGACTCACTGCGAAGTCGATCTACCTCCAGATGGGCAAGCCTGCGGACTACTTCGACCTGGCCCTCGCGGCAGGAGAACCACGCCCGGGATGGCTGCTGGTGAACGCCTGTGTCGACGCGTACCGCGCTGGCGAGACGACAGTGAAGCCTGTCGCGCGTCTTCTCGGATGGACCACGGAGGAGACCGAAGCGTTCTTCGCGCTCGACGGTGACGAGCTCGACGCAGAATCCGGTCTGATCGAGGACTGAGCCATGCCGATCCACTGGTTCCCGGACAACTCACTGATCTGCAACTTCGCCGCCGTCGATCAACTCGGACTCCTGCGGACGAGTCTTCACGGTTCCGGACGGATCGTCGAAGCCGTCGAGTACGAGATCGAGCGGTCTTCTGCACACGTCCCGCATCTCCGAGGTCTCGACACGAACGAGTGGTTCGGTGATGCCATCAGCTTCCAGGACGAGAAGGACCAGCGGGCGATCGAGAGCACGCGTCGGATCCGCTTCGGCGGCGACGACGAACGTCCACTCGAACACCTCGGAGAGAGCCAGACCCTGCACCTGCTCTGGACCCGCCCAGAGTTCGCGGGGAGCGTCTGGATGAGCGAGGACGGCGGCGCCCTTCGCGTTGCGCGGACCATGGGGATCATCACGCGCGATTCACGCGATGTCCTCGAGGAGCTCGTGGCGTTCAACGAGATCACCGGATCTCAGGCCTTCGAGGTCGCTGTCGCGATCGACCGTGCAGATCGTCCCTTCCTCCGGATGCCGACGAGCGCACGAGACTTCCGCTGACCCGTGACGGGCTCGTCAGCTGCTGAGTGCGGCCCGCGCCGCCCGGACCACGTCGCTGTCGGTGACGAAGTGCGCGGAGCCGTCGTCGGCACCGCCCATCGGCACGCCCGCGTGGGCGCTGTCGGCGGCCGGGCGCTTCGCGGAGAGGTGCACGGCAGCAGCTCCGGTGGCGACCAGGGCCGGCACGTCCGCGGGGATGACCCCGGCGCCGGCCATGACCTGCACGGGCCCGGCGGCCGACACCATGCGGGCGATCGTCGCCGCGCCGGTGAGGGCGGTGGGGGCCGCGCCGGAGGTCAGGACGCGGGTGAACCCGAGGTCGGCGAGCAGTGCGACGGCGGCGACGGGGTCCGCCGCGTGGTCGATCGCCCGGTGCAGGGTGACCTCGACGTCGTCACGGAGTGCGCGGGCGGTGCCGACGAAGCGTCGCAGGACCTCGAGGTCGAGCGACCCGTCCGCCCCGAGCGCACCGACGACGACGCCGGCGACGCCCGAGCGCACGACGGCCTCGAGCTCGCGGTCCATCAGGTCGATCTCGTCCGAGCCGTACACGAAGCCACCCGGGCGGCACCGGACCAGGGCGTGCACGGGGACGCCCGTCGCGACCGCGGCCTCGACGAGCCCCTGGGACGGGGTCAGCCCGCCGAGTTCGAGCCCGACGCAGAGCTCGACGCGGTCGGCGCCACCGTCACGGGCGACGACCGCCCCGGCCGGCGAGGTGACCGCGATCTCGAGCGCGACGGAGCGAGCAGCAGCGGCGGCCGGAGCGGCGGAGGGGGCAGTGGTCACGCGATGGCTCCGAGCGGTTCGTTCGAGGGCGGGATGATCCGGGCACCGAGGTCGGGCGCCGACGGGAACACCCGATCGTACGGGAACATCGGCCGCGCGATCCGGTGGTGTCCCAGGCGCTCGAGGTCTTGGTCGACGCCGCCGGGCGTCAGCGCGAGCATCCAGTCGGCGGCCATGTCGAACAGCTCCGGCTCGAGGTAGCCGATCTTCACGATGACGACGTCGGCCTGGCGCGGTGCGAGGTCGAGGTCCGTGAAGTCGTGCTCGTGGTGGTACGGCTTGCGCAGCGTCGTGAGGATGGCGAAGACGCTGCCGACCTGCAGCACGACCTCGGTCTCGGCGTCGCGGTCACCGTGCTTGACCGCGTGCACCCGCCCGGTCATGGTGATCGGTCCGGCGTGGAGGTCGTCGACCGCCGCACCGGCGGTCACGGTGACGGTCGCACCGACGCCCGCGGCCACCGCGGTGGCGACGGCGTCCGGGCCGGGGACGCTCGCGTAGATGACGGTCGGGCCGTCGGCCGACTGGAACTCCGGCCGTGCGAGCACCTCGGTCAGCCCCCACGTCATGTCGCCGGACCCACCGGCGGTCGGGTTGTCGCCCGAGTCCGAGACGAAGTACGGCCGGGCGGCACCGGGTGCGAGCGCGGCGTCGAGGCACTCGGCGAACGAGCCCGTCGGCGCCACGAACACGAAGTCCTCGCGGACGTCCCAGAACGCCTGCGCCAGCCGTTCGGCACCTGCGGCGACCGCGTCCGACGACCACCCGGTGACGACGGTGACGGCACGGTCGCGCGGCTGGTCGGCCCACGCGTACCCGACCCAGATCGCGGCGTCGAGCACGCCGTCGACGGCCTCGACGGCGGGCACCTGGGCGTAGAGCGACGCCGCGGGCTCGAGGCGCGTCGAGGTCTGCTCACCGGGCAGCAGCACGGGGATCGGGATCCACGCCTTCACCGGGCGCTGCGACCCGACCGGGCGGGTGGTGAGCACGTCGACGAGGTTGCGGACCGCGCGCTCCTTCGTCTCCATCGCGTCCTCGTGCGGGGCCATCCGGTAGCAGGTGACCAGGTCGACCTGGTGGGCGAGCTCCGCGGTGACGTTGCCGTGCAGGTCCATCGACGCCGACACGATGACGTCTGGGCCGATCACCGCGCGGATGCGTCCGAGCAGGTCGGTCTCGGCGTCGTCCAGGCCCTCGACGACCATCGCGCCGTGGATGTCGTACCAGAGGCCGTCCAAGGACGTCGACGACACCAGCGCCTGCAGCCGCGAGACGATCTCGGAGGCGAGCGACTCGTACGCCTCCCGCGTCACCATGCCGCCGGGCAGCGCGTGCCCGATCAGTGCACCGCGGAAGTCGGCGACGGCGGACAGCTCGGCGAGGAAGTCGTAGCGCGCCACGACCTCGTCCCCGCGGTCCGGGTGGAACGCCTCGGCCTGGGTCCTGGTCGGCGTGAACGTCGACGTCTCGATGGCCAACCCGGCGATGGCGATGACGGGACGATGCGTGGGCACGGTGTCAGACACGGACACTCCTGTTCCTGGTGGTCGACTGGGGGATCGGCGTGGACAGCTCCTGCAACGAGGCCGCGAGACCCCGCTGCAGCGCGAACTGCCCGGCACCGACGAGACCCGCATCGGCACCGAGCGAGGCGCGCTCGATGACGAGGTGCTGCGTCACGAGCGGGTGGCAGCTCTCGTAGAGCTGGCTCCGCACCGCGGCGACGAACGGGTCGAGGGTGGAGAGGATGCCGCCGAGGTAGACGGCGTCCGGGTTGAAGAAGTTCACGTTGGCGGCGAGCACCTCGCCGAGGTACCGACCGGCCAGGCGCACGGCCCTGGTGGCCTCGGGGTCGGCGTCCGACGCGAGCCGCACGACGTCGGCGGTCGAGGACACTGGCACGCCGGCCGCGCTGAGGATCCGCACGAGGGCGGCCCCGGACGCCACGGTCTCCAGGCACCCGGTGTTGCCGCACGAGCACGGGGTGTCCCCGGCCGCGTCGATCCGCACGTGCGTGATGTCGCCGGCGGCCCCGGTCGAGCCGCGGTACAGCCGGCCGTCGATGACGATCCCGGCACCGATCGCCGACCCGGCCTTGATCGTGATGGCCTGCCGCCGCGACGACGGCTGGACGGTCTGCTCACCCGCCGCCATGCAGTTCGCGTCGTTGTCGACGGCCGCGGGGACGCCGAAGTGCTCCTCGAGCCAGGCGGCCACGGGGAAGCCGTTCCACCCGGGCATGCGACTCGGCAGGTCGACCACCCCGGCCTCGACGTCGACCGGGCCGGGCAGGCTCAGCCCGACACCGCGCAGGCCGTCGCGCCCGCGCGACTCGACGAGTTGTCCCAGCAGCTCCGCCAGCCGGGCCAGCCCGGCGGTCGGACCGTCGGAGAGCGCGAACGGGACGTTCGAGACGGACTCGAGCGAGCCTCCCGGCAGGACGATGCCGACCCGCGCGTGTCCGCCACCGACGTCCGCGGCGACCGCGTACTCGTCCACCCCGCCGATCCGGAGCACCTTGCGGGGGCGACCGCCGGTGGAGACGTCGGTGCCCTCCTCGGCGAGGATCCCGTGGTCGAGCAGCTGGGCGACGACGTGCGAGACGGTCGACGGCGCGGCGCCGAGGAGCTGCGCGATCTCGGTGCGGCTCGACGCCTGCCCCGACGCGACGAGCTCGAGCACCCGCGAACTGAGGTCCGGCACGACTTTCTCCAATCCGGCACGAAGACCAGCACTGCGGCCGGTGACGGCACGGAAACCGCCGTCGTTCCGGGAGCCTAACCGCCCGACGGAGCCGGGAGCCCTTTCGCCCGATCCGCAGAAACGAAGTATTTACACGAGAACGTTTGTTTTTCCAACACCTTTTGCCATTGACTGTGGCCCACCCCGACCACCAGAACCACTCGCACTAGGAGTCCGCATGACCAAGCCCCGTCGCTGGGCCCTCCTCACCGGAGCCGCGCTCGCGGTGAGCGCACTGCTCGCCGGGTGTTCCGGAGGCGGTTCCGCCACCACGAACGCGAAGTCCGACGAGATCAACTACGCGCTGCCGGCGAACTTCACGCCGAACTGGATCCTGCCGATCGGCACCGCCGCGCACCTCAACACGAACAACGGCTCCATCGCGCAGTCCCTGTACGAGCCCCTGGTGGCGTACGACGGCTCCACCGGCAAGATCGCCTGGAACAAGAAGGGCTCGATCGCCACCGCCGCCGACTTCGCGAGCGACGGCAAGAGCGTCACGGTGACCCTGGGCGACCGCACGTGGTCGGACGGCAAGCCGATCACCAGCCGCGACGTCGAGTTCTGGTACAACCTCATCAAGGCCAACAAGGCGCAGTGGGGCTCCTACTCCGAGGGCAAGGTCCCGGACAACTGGACCGCGTTCAAGACCGTCGACGACACCCACTTCACGATCACGTTCGACAAGGCCTACAACTCGGACTGGATGCTCGCCAACCAGCTCAGCCTGGTCGTCCCGCTGCCGCAGCACGCCTGGGACAAGACCGGCGCGGACGCGACGGTGACCGACGCCGACGAGACCCCCGCCGGCGCCAAGCAGGTCTGGAAGTACATCAACACCGCCGCCGGCAAGATCGCGGACTACGACTCCGACCCGCTGTGGAAGACCATCTCCGGCCCGTACGGCGTCAAGTCGTTCACGACCGCCGGCAAGGTGCAGCTCGTCGCGAACACGAAGTACGACGGCGGCCAGAAGGCCCAGATCAAGACCGTCAACCTGCTGCCGTTCACCACGGCTGACGCCGAGACGAACGCGGTGCGCTCCGGCGAGGTCGACTACGGCTACATCCAGGCCACGGACATGGACCAGAAGGACTCGTTCACGGGCAAGGGCTACGACGTCAAGCCGTGGACCGGCTGGGCGATCACGTACATGCCGTACAACTTCAACAACCCGACCATGGGCGCCGTCTTCAAGCAGCTCTACGCCCGCCAGGCCGTCCAGATGTCGGTCGACCAGGCCAGCCTGTCGAAGGTCGTCTTCAACGGCACCGCCACCCCGACCTACGGCCCCGTCCCGCAGGCCCAGGCGTCCGACTACGTCTCCGACGCGCAGAAGGACAATCCGTACCCGTTCAGCACGAAGAAGGCCGCGGCGCTCCTGACCAGCCACGGCTGGACGAAACAGGGCGGCACGATGGTCTGCACCGACCCGGGCAGCGGCGACAGCCAGTGCGGCGAGGGCGTCGCGAAGGGCACGAAGTTCACCATGCAGGTGCTGTCGCAGTCCGGCTCGTCCGTGACCGACAACATGATGAGCGCGATCCAGTCCTCGCTCGCCAAGACCGGCATCGGCTTCACCATCAAGACCGCGCCGGTGTCGAGCGTCCTCTCGCAGACCCCGACGTGCACCAGCGACGAGGACAGCTGCAAGTGGGACCTGTCCTTCTTCGGCACCGCGGGCAGCTGGTACTTCCCGGCGTACCCGACCGGTGAGGCGCTGTTCTCCACCGGCGGCTCGGCGAACTTCGGCAGCTATTCGAACAAGTCCGTCGACGACCTGGTCAGCGCGACCACGACGTCGACCGACTCCGCCGCGGTGCAGGACTACAGCGAAGCGGTCGCGAAGGACCTACCGGTGATCTGGCTGCCGAGCCCGGACTACCAGATCTCGGTCGTCAAGAACGGTCTGACCGGGTTCGAGCAGGACTCGCTGGCCAACTTCCACCCGTCCCAGTGGACGTGGAGCAAGTAGGTCGCTGACGCGACCAACGGCCTGGAGGCGGGGGGGGGGGGGGGGCCCCCCCCCCCCCCCCCCCCCCCCCCCCCCCCCACGACCCGGCCGTGCGCCTACCGGCGCGCCACCGCTGACAGCCCGCGGAACGAGACCGCCCCGAGACCGGTGACGTCGTCGTAGCCCGTCGCCGTGGTCAGCGACGTGTCGTGGTCGAGCGTCACGAGGAAGTCGTGCCCCGAGGTCGCGCTCGTGTAGGCGAGCGCGATCGGCGACGCGGGCGGCGCGACGTCGGTGAACGACGCGGGGGCGGCCCGGTACGTCGCGTACAGCGTCGGGTTCGCGAACCCGAGCCGGGTGTTCGTCGACTGCTGCACGAGCGCCGACAACGCTGCGGTGATCGGCGAGGCGAGCGAGGTGCCGCCGTACGTCTCGTTCTCGAACGCACCCGTGGCGAGCGTGCCGTCGTCGGTGATCGGCCGGATGCCGATCGACAACCCGGTGTACGGGTCCGCGAGCGCCGCCAGGTCGGGCGACACGCGCTTGCCGTTCGCGAGTCCGGCCGGCACCACACCGCGCTGGTACGCGGGCTGGTCGAAGAGCGTGCTCCGGCCACCGCCGGCACCGCCGCCGACGGTGCCGCCGGGGAGCGGCGTCGTGTAGACGTTGCCGCGCGGGCTCGTGACGATCTGGTCGAGCAGGTCGCCCCACCCGGTCTCGTACGTCTTGTGGCCGTCCTTCGCGACGCCGAGGCTCGTGCCGCCGACCGCGGTCACCCACGGGCTCGAGGCGGGGAAGTCCGGCTGCGCGCTGCCGAGCGAGGCGGACTCGTCGCCGTTGTCACCGCTCGAGAAGTACAGGCCGATGCCCTCGCCGGCAGCCTGGACGTGCAGGTTCTCCTGCCCGCGGATGCTCGAGAGCGACAGGTTCTCACCGACGTCGCCGTAGCTGTTGCTCACCAGGTCCGCGAGTCCCTGGTCGAGGATCCGGGACATCGCGACGTCGAGGCCACCACCGCAGTTCGTGCCGCCGACGTAGAGGATCTTCGCCGACGGGGCGACCGCGTGCACCGACTGGACGTCGAGCGTCTCCTCGCCCTGCCACCCGCTCGGCTGCTGGCAGAGCACCTGGTCGGTGAACTGCAACGGCGCGGGGATGCGCTGCGCGAAGGTCGCGCTGGTCAGCGCGGGCTCCCCGTGCTGGGCGGAGTAGCTGTCCGTGTCGTGGATGATCGACGGCGAGGCGTACGCGTCGATGACCGCGACGGTCTGCCCCTGGCCGGAGATGCCCCGCTTGCCGAGCGCGTCGACGCCGTACGCCGACCGGATCTGGTTCGGCACGTAGCCGCAGGCGAACGTCGGGACGCTCGTGCGACCGTAGGCGGCCGGGACCGTCGCGGTGTGCTGGCCGTCGTACGCCGAGCACTGGGCGTTGATGCCGGTCGGTGCCGCCGCCTGCTGGCGCAGGGTGTGGGTCGGGGCCGCGGACGCCGGCGTCTCGCCCTGCTGCACGAGCTCCGGGTGCGTGAGCAGCCGCCCCTGGTCCACGCTGACGCCGCTGACGAGTCCCGCGACGGACGCGGGCAGGCTCGGGGCGGTCGACGGGGCGACGAGGGTCTGCTGCGCGTGCCGGTAGGAGTGCAGGGAGATCCCGAGCACCGAGTTCACGACCGACGCCGCTCCGCGGAACACGACGAACTCGTGGCTCGCGGGGACGGCCGTGATCGACAGGCCCTGGGCCCGCAGGAACCCGGTGACCTGGTCCACGTCGCTCTTGGTCGGCGCGTACGCCGCGATCCACGCCTTCGGGCTGAGCGGCTTCCGGTAGCGGCTGGTCCCCGGTGTCGAGACCGCGGTCGCCAGGGCCTCGGCACCGGCCTGGTCCTTCAGGGGCAGGTAGACCTCGCCCTCGACGTCGGTCGAGGCGGCGACGGTGCCGGTGTCATCGGCCGGGGTGGCCCACGTCGGCACGGAGTCGGGCAGCACGTGCCGGGTCGCAGCGTCGGCGGGGCCGGCAGCGAACAGCACGGCACCGATGGTGCAGGCAGCGGTGGCGAGGGCGAACGCGGTGGTCCGGGGCCTCGTGGACAGGATGGTCGACCGGGGAGTCGGTGGGCGTCGGTGCACGTCGGGGTCCTCTCGGGGGAGCCCGCCGCCGGTCGGCCGTCCGCGCGTGCGGCCGGGCGTTCCCAGCGGCTTCGTGGGCTGCGGTGAGCTGACTGTAGTGAGCAAGTGGAACCAGTTGACAGTCAGTGGTTCCACCGACGGACCACGTCACCCGGACGGGGGTCGGAAGCTGTCGCACTGCTCAGCGAGGAAGCGCGGAGTTCCGCGGCACGACGGCGGACCAGCTGGGTCCGCGCCGAGAACCCGGGGTCCGGTCTTGCGCCGGTCGGCGCGACCAGATGACGAACGGGAGGCTCCCCAGCAGCTGGTGGGGAGCCTCCCGTCCGATGCGTCCCGGCCACACGACGCAGGTGCCGTGCCGCTGTCGGTGTCAGTCGGTGGGTGGTTTCGTCCCGCGCTGCAGGGCCTCGACGACGGCGACGGCCCGCCCGACGAGCGCGGCGTCGGAGTCGCGGCCCTGCACCCGGTAGTCGGAGGAGATGCCGTCGCCACCGGTGCCGGTGGACGGCAGCGGGTCGCCGAGCGCCACGACGACGACGCCGGCGTCGTGCGCCGTCTGCACCTCTCCCGTCAGGGCGTCCGGGTCGGCGGCCTCGACCAGGAGCGCCTTCGCGCCGTCGCGCACGAGCTCGCGGATGGCCGATGCCTGCGACGCTGCCGGATCGGTCGGGCTGGCGACCCGGACGTCCGGGCGGAAGCCCGCTGTGGTGAGGTCCTCGCGGAACCGGTCGGGCAGTGCCACGCCACCGGAGCTCGCACCGGGCGTCGCGTCGGTGGCCAGCAGGACCACACCGACGACCGCGTGCTGGTCGAAGCCGCCGTCCGAGCTCGTGAGGTCCGTGCTCTTGACCGGGGTCGGCGCCATCGAGGTCGTGCCCGTGCACCCGGCGAGCGCGGCGACGGTGCTCAGCGCGATGGCGGCGGCCAGGATGCGGCGCACGGTTCCTCCTCGTCGTGGGTCCCCCACGCTACCCGTTCCCGGTCCCCGGGCCCCGGTCCTGGTGACGCTACCCGTTCCCGGAGGACGGAGCCGGGACCGGACCAAGCCGCCGGACCGCGGCCAGCCCGACCAGGGTGATGACGGTCATCGCCGCGAAGACCAAGGCGAAGGCCGTGGGATGGTCCCGACCGCCGGCGGAGGTGAACAGCAGCCCCGCGACGGCGAGCCCCACCACGCTGCCGGCGGCGTCCGCGATCGTCAGGGCCGAGCTCGCGAAGCCGTCGTCGCCCTCGGTGGAGAACCGGAGCGTCAGCGTCGAGGTCCTGGGGTAGGCGAAGCCCATCCCCGCCCCGCCGACGAACCACCCCGCCACCAGCACCCACACGGGCAGGTCCCACGCGGCCACCGCGAGCGCGGCCACCAGGCTGACGAGCACGAGCGCCAGCCCGATGCCGAACACCCGCGCGGCCGGCAGCCGCCGCTCCCCCAGCCGGCCGTTCAGCCAGCTCGCGCTGGCCCAGCTCAGTGCGGAGACCGTCAGCGCCAGCCCGGCGTCCGACGCGGACAGGCCGTGCTGGGCCTGCAGCAGGAACGGGACGTAGGCCTCGCTGCCGAAGAACCCGGCCGCGAGCACGCCGCGCAGCAACACGACCGACGGCAGCCCCGGGCCCGCGGTCAGCGTCCGTCGGGGCAACAGCGGGCGGAGGGCGAACCACGCACCGACGAGCCCGATCACCACCGCCAGGACCCGCAGCACCACGGGCAGGTCCGGCGCGACGTTGAGCAGCAGCACCGCGACGGCCGCGGCGACGGACCACCCGATGCGGGCGCGCTGCCACGGTGGCCGGAGCTCGGGCGCCGGCGGGTGCAGGTGACGGAGCGTGGGCACGAGCAGCACGAAGGCGACGACCGCGATCACGAGGGCACCGGCGAAGACCCAGTGCCAGCTCGCGAGCTCGGTGACGTAGCCGGCGATCGCAGGACCCACGAGCGCCGGCACCACCCACGCGGCGGCGAACCCGGCGAACACCGGGCCGTGCAGGTCCTCGGGGAAGACCCGCGCGACCAGCACGTACAGGACGACGTCGATCGCGCCCGCGCCGAAGCCCTCGACCAGGCGGCCGGCGAGGAACACGGGCATCGTCGGGGCGAGCATCACGATCGCCGTCCCGATGGCGAAGAGCATCGCCGACACCCACGCCACGACCCGGCCGCCGGCGCGGTCGGTCCAGTTGCCCGCGAGCACCATCCCCGGGACGCCCGCCGCGAGCGGGGCGGCGAAGCTCAGGGAGTAGAGGGTCTCCCCGTGCAGGTCGCGGCTGATCACCGGCATGATCGTCGTCATCGCCAGGTTCTGGAACGCGGCCACCGCGACGATGGCGACCATGCCGATCGTCGGCAGCGCGTACCCCCGGCTGAACAGGGACGGCCGCGGTGCCGCGGTGGGCCCGCGGCCATCGGTGGTCCTGCGTCCGTCGGTGGTCACGCGACCATCGTAGGAGCGGCCGGGGACACCTGCTGCGCGGGGACCACCGCGCGAGCGCTTGCTGCGCTCGGGACTACCGCGCGAGCGCCTGCTGCACGTCGGCGACCAGGTCGCCCGCGTCCTCGATGCCGACGGACAGCCGCACGACGTTCTCCGGCACGGCCAGCTCGGTGCCCTTCACCGACGCGTGGGTCATCTCGCTCGGGTACCCGATGAGCGACTCCACCCCACCGAGCGACTCCGCGAGCGCGAACAGCTCGGTCGACTCCGCGAAGCGCTTCGCCGCCTCGGGACCGCCGGCGAGCGCCACGGACAGCATCCCGCCGAACCCGCGCATCTGGCGGGACGCGACGTCGTGCCCCGGGTGGTCGGCCAGCCCCGGGTAGAAGACGCGCTCCACGGACGGGTGCTCGACGAGGGCCTCGGCGACGGCCTGCGCGTTCTGCGAGTGGCGCTCCATCCGGACGGCCAGGGTCTTGATGCCGCGGATCGTCAGCCAGGCGTCGAACGGCGACGAGATCGCACCGGCACCGAACTGCAGGAACTGCACCTTCTCCGCGAGCTCCTGGTCCTTGAGGACGATCGCCCCGCCGACGACGTCCGAGTGCCCGCCGAGGTACTTCGTGGTCGAGTACGCGACCACGTCGGCGCCGAGCGACAACGGCTGCTGCAGGTACGGCGACGCGAAGGTGTTGTCGACGACGACGAGGGCTCCGGCCGCGTGCCCGATCTCGGCGAGCGCCGCGATGTCGGCGATCTTCATGAGCGGGTTCGTCGGCGTCTCGACCCACAGCACGGTCTTCTCGGGGGCACCTTCGAGCGCGCCGCGGACCAGGTCGAGGTCGCTCATGTCGACGACGACGAGCTCCACGCCCCACGGCACGTGCAGGCGGCTCACCAGGCGGTGGGTGCCGCCGTAGACGTCGTTGCCCATCACCACGCGGGCGCCGGGGGCGAGCGTCGCTCGCAGCAGCGCGTCCTCCCCGGCCAGGCCGGAGGCGAACGAGTACGCCGCCACGCCGCCGTCCAGGTCCGCGAGCAGGGTCTGCAGCGAGTCACGGGTCGGGTTCGCGGAGCGCGAGTACTCGTACCCGTTCCGCATCTGCCCGATGCCGTCCTGCACGTAGGTGGACGTCAGGTGCAGTGGCGGGATGACGGCGCCGGTGGTGGCGTCGGGTTCCTGGCCGGCGTGGACGGCGCGGGTGCTGAACTCGGTCATGGTGCGTATCTCCAGGTCAGGAGCGGACGGGAGGCTCGGATCGCGTCGCGCGCGGACCGCTCGGTCGGGTGCGCTGCCGTGGCGCGCACCGCTCGCGCTGGCGCGCTCACTCCGAGAGGTAGGTGAGCAGGTCGTGTCGCGTCAGGACGGTGACGGGCTTGCCGTCCTCGACGACGAGCAGCGCGTCCACGGTCTCGAGGGCACGGCGGGCCGAGGACACCGACTCGCCGACGCCGATGAGCGGCAGTGGGTCGCCGACGGACTCGGCCAGGCGGTCGGCCATCTTGGCGGCTCCGGTGAAGACGTGCTCGAGCAGGTCCTTCTCGGCGACGGCGCCGATCACCTCACCGATCACGACGGGCGGCTCCGCACTGAGGACGGGCATCTGCGAGACGCCGTACTTCGACATGATGTCGACGACCTCGCGGACCGTGTCCCCCGGGTGCGCGTGGACGAGGTCGGGCAGGCGCCCGTCCTTGCCCGCGATGAGGGACCCGACCGTGCGGGCCTCGTCGGTCTCGGCGAAGCCGTACGAGCGCATCCAGCGGTCGTTGAAGATCTTGCCGAGGTAGCCGCGGCCACCGTCGGGCAGCAGCACGACCATGACGTCGTCCTCGGTCAGGTCGCGGGCGGCCCGCAGCGCCGCGACGACGGCCATGCCGCTGGAGCCGCCGACGAGCAGCCCCTCCTCGCGCGCGAGACGACGGGTCATCGCGAACGACTCGGCGTCCGACACGGCGATGATCTCGTCCGCGATGTCGGGGTCGTAGGCGCTCGGCCAGAAGTCCTCGCCGACGCCCTCGACCAGGTACGGGCGACCGGTGCCGCCCGAGTAGACGGAGCCCTCGGGGTCGGCGCCGATGACGCGCACGCGACCCTCGGACACCTCCTTCAGGTACTTGCCCGTGCCGGAGATCGTGCCGCCGGTGCCGACGCCCGCCACGAAGTGGGTCAGCTGCGCCTCGGTGTCGCGCCAGATCTCCGGACCCGTGGTCTCGTAGTGGCTGCGCGGGCCGTTCGGGTTCGCGTACTGGTTCGGCTTGTAGGCGCCCGGGATCTCCTGCACGAGCCGGTCGGACACCGAGTAGTACGACTCGGGGTGCTCGGGCGGGACCGCCGTCGGAGTGACGACGATCTCGGCGCCGTAGGCCGTCAGGACGTTCCGCTTGTCCTCGCCGACCTTGTCGGGCAGGACGAACACGCAGCGGTACCCGCGCTTCTGGGCGACGAGCGCCAGGCCGACGCCGGTGTTGCCCGAGGTCGGTTCGACGATCGTGCCGCCGGGGCGCAGCTCGCCCGATGCCTCAGCGGCGTCGAGGATCCGCGTCGCGATGCGGTCCTTCGAGGACCCGCCGGGGTTGAGGTACTCCACCTTGACCAGGACCGTCGCCCGGAGGCCCTCGGTGACCCGGTTCAGCTTGACGAGGGGGGTGTCGCCGACGAGGTCGACGACGGAGTTCGCGTAACGCACGCGTTGATCCTAGGCGGCGCACCTCCGCACCTCCCAGGCATGCGACGCCGGGTGACAACCCTCCAGCGGGGCGGGCCGCAGCGCCCGTGGCGGAGGTGGGTCGGGCCTCCCGTCGGTCGCCCGCTGCCCGTCAGACCAGATCGGCCGGCGCGTTCTGCTGGTGGTGCAGCGTCGCGTACGTCCCGCCGAGGGCGAGCAGCTCCTCGTGCGTGCCCTGCTCGACGATCTGCCCGTGGTCGAGCACGAAGACGACGTCGGCGTCGCGGACGGTCGACAGGCGGTGCGCGATCGAGATGGTCGTGCGGCCGCGAGCGGCGTTGTCGAGCGCGGTCTGCACCACCCGCTCTGAGATCGAGTCGAGCGCGCTGGTGGCCTCGTCGAGCACCAGCACCGGCGGGTCCTTGAGCAGCACCCGTGCGATCGCGATGCGCTGCTTCTCGCCGCCGGAGAGCCGGTAGCCGCGCTCCCCGACGACGGTGTCGTAGCCGTCCGGGAACGAGGCGATGGTCTCGTGGATGTTCGCGGCCCGTGCTGCCCGCTCGAGTTCCTCGGCCGTGGCGTCGGGCTTGGCGTAGCGGAGGTTGTCGCCGATCGTCGCGTGGAACATGTAGGTCTCCTGGCTCACGATGCCGATGTGCCGCATGAGGTCCTCGTGCTCCAGATCGCGGACGTCGGACCCCGCGAACCGGACCGATCCCTCCGTGGCCTCGTACAGGCGGGGCACCAGGTACGACACGGTCGTCTTGCCGGCACCCGACGGGCCGACGAACGCGGCGAACTGCCCTGGTTGGAGCTCGAAGGAGACACCCCGCAGCGTCGGCTTGTCGGCTTCCCCGTCCGGGTAGGTGAACGTGACGTCGTCGAACGCGACGTGACCGACCCGCTGCTCGTCGACCTTGTGCGCGGTCGGTGCGTCGGTGATGGCGGGCTTCAGGTCGAGGTACTCGAAGATGCGGGCGAACAGCGCTCCCGACGTCTGCAGGTCGAGGACGACGCGGAGCAGCCCGACCGTCGGGAACAGCAGGCGCGACTGCACCGTCGTGAACGCCACGATCGTGCCCGCGGTGATCGGGACGCCGCCGAGGATCAGGTACGCCGCGACCAGGTAGATGATCGCCGGGATGATCGACAGGAAGATCTGGACGATCGCGAAGAACCACTGCCCGGACATCTGCTGTCGGACCTGCAGCGCGATCTGGTTGCGGTTCTCGTCGCCGTACCGGTGGGTCTCGCTGCGCTGCTGGTTGAAGCTCTTCGCGAGCAGGATGCCCGACACGCTCAGGGCCTCCTGTGTGATCGCGGTCATGTCGGAGAGCGACTCCTGGGTCTGCCCGGCGATCTTCGCGCGGACCTGGCCCACCCGGCGCTGTGCGATGACGAGGAGCGGCAGCAGGACGACCGCGACGATGGTCATCTGCCAGCTGAGGAGCAGCATCGCGACCACCGCGGCGATCACCGTCACGGTGTTGCCGAGCACCGAGGAGATGGTGTTGTTCAGCACGCTGGCGACACCGCCGACGTCGTTCTGCAGACGCGACTGGATGACCCCCGTCTTCGTCCGGGTGAAGAACGCGAGCTCCATCCGCTGCAGGTGCGCGAACAGCCGCATCCGGAGGGACCCCATGACCTTGTTGCCGACCGTCGCCGTGAGGTACGTCTGCCACACCCCCACGCCGGCGTTCGCGATCCAGAGGAGCACCATCGCCGTCACGAGCCAGGCGAGCACCGGCACGTCCGGGGTGCCCGACTTCGGGAACAGCCCTTCGTCGAACGCGCGCTGGGTCAGCAGCGGCGGGATCACCGACAGCGCAGCACCGAGCAGGACGAGCGCCACCGTGAACCCGATCGACCGGCGGTGCGGGCCGAAGAGCCCGGCGATGCGACCGAGCAGGTTCGGGATCCGCGGTGCCGCCGCGTTGGCCGCGCGCTGCGCGTCGAAGTCACCGCTGGAGATCCGGCCGCCGCCGTGTCCACCGCCACCACGCATGCTCATGCGAGCTCCTTCCGCCCGGCGTGACCGGACGGTCCGCTCTCCCGAGTCAATGTAACCCCGCGGGCGGACATCGATGAGCCGCCGGCGAGGTCCTGTGGAATTGACCCCCATCCGGGGCCGTGCGAGCATGACCCGTCCCGTTCGCCGCTCCACGAGGTCCCATGTCGTCCGCGCAGTCCCGCCCCGCCACGTCCCTCCGTCACCAACTGGCCCGGCGCAAGCCGATCGACCAGTTGCAGGCCGAAGCAGCGGCCGGGGTCGACGGCAATCCGCTCCGCCGGACGCTCGGCGTGTGGCACCTGACGATGATCAGCGTCGGCGCCACGCTCGGCACCGGGATCCTCGTCGTGCTCGGCACGGCGGTCCCCCTCGCCGGGCCCGCCGTCTGGATCTCGTTCGTCGTGGCGGGCATCGCGGCGCTGCTGTCCGCCCTGTCGTACGCCGAGATGGCCGGCGCGGTGCCGACGTCCGGGTCGAGCTACTCGTACACCTACGCGACCATGGGTGAGGGCATCGCCTGGGTCTGCGGCTGGTGTCTCGTGCTCGAGTACGCCGTGTCCGTCGCCGCGGTCGCCGTGGGTGCGAGCGAGTACGTCGACGAGACCCTCAAGGTGTTCGGCACGCACCTGCCGCTCGCCCTGTCGGCCCCGCCCGGCGACGGCGGCGTGGTCAACCTGCCGGCGGCCGTGCTCGTCCTGCTCGCGACGGCGGTGCTCCTGCCGGGGGCCCGCGAGAGCGCCTGGGTCAACACCCTCATGGTCATCGTGAAGATCGCCCTGCTGGTGTTCTTCGTGGTCGTGGCCTTCACCGCGTTCCGTGCGCAGAACTTCGAGCCGCTCGCACCGATGGGCGCTGCCGGGGTCACCGCGGCGGCCTCGCGCCTGTTCTTCTCCTACATCGGCTTCGACGCGGCCTCGACCGCCGGTGAAGAAGCCAAGGACCCCCGGCGTGACCTCCCCCGCGCCATCATCGGGTCGATCGCCCTCATCACCACTCTGTACATCCTGGTCGCCATCGCGGCGATCGGCGCCCGGTCGTGGACGTCGTTCTCCTCCACCGAGGCGTCCCTCGTCCGCATCGTCGTCGACGTCACCGGCCAGCCCCTCGTGGCGCTGGTGTTCTCCGTCGGCGCCGTGATCGCGATCGCCAGCGTCGTGCTCACGGTGCTCTACGGCCAGACCCGCATCCTGCTGACGATGGCGCGCGACGGTCTGGTACCGAAGGCCTTCGGGCGGGTGTCGGAGCGCACGGGCACCCCCGTCGTGAACACCCTCATCGTGGGCCTCGTGGTGACGGTCGTCGCGGCGCTGGTGCCGCTCGGGGAGCTCGCCGACGCGACGAGCATCGGCACCCTGGTGGCGTTCGCGCTGGTGAACGTCTCCGTGATCATCCTCCGGCGGTCGCAGCCCGGTCTCGACCGCTCGTACCGGGTCCCGCTCTTCCCGGTCGTCCCGGTCCTCGGCACCCTGAGCTGCGCTCTGCTCGCGGTGTTCCTCGGTGCGGGCACCTGGATCGCGTTCGGCATCTGGATGGTCGCCGGCGCGGTGCTCTACGCGCTCTACGGTCGCCGCCACAGCACCCTCCGCTGACCCCCCGCCCGCACGAGGTTCGTGCTGCGCGACACACCGTGCGCGCTGCGGCACGAGCGGCGTCGCCGGGCGCGAGCCTCGTCCGCGCACGGCGCGCACGACGCGTACGACGCGTACGACGCGCACGACACGGGCCCTCCACATGCCGTCGGGGACCGGGCACTGTCCACAGGGGCACCGCCCGAGCACACGGCGAGCCGGTCGCCGGGCAGCGTCGGTCCATGACGAGCACACCGAGACCGACACTGTTCCGACTCAGCCGCGTCGACCGCGCGCACGACCGCGCGCTCCAGCGTCGGCACCGCGCGGGTGAACTGCACCGCTTGTGCCCGGGCGTCTACCTCCTCCGTGACGACTGGGACCAACTCGGCGAGGTGGAACGCCATCTCACTCGCGCACGAGCGATCGCTCCCCGGCTCCGGGTCACCTCGACCTTCTCCCACCTCACGGCCGCACTCATCCTCGGGTGGCCGCTCCGGGGATCAGCGCCGGAGCGCGTCCACGTCCTCGACAGGGCGGTGACCGACGTCGAGCACCGCGCTGGACTCGTCCGGCACGTCGACCGTGGGGACCCAGCCGCACGGTCGACCCACTTCGAGGGCATCCCGGTCACCACCGCACTCGAGACAGCCGTGGCACTCGCGACCACCCTGCCGGTCACCACGGCGGCCATCGCCGTCGACGGTGGTGTCCGACGTCAGATGCTCACCGTCGAGGAGTTCGTCGCAGCGCTCCCGTTGGGTCGGGCTCGTGGCTCCGTCCGGTCTCGGACGGTCGCGACCGCCCTCGACCCGAGGCACGAGTCGCCGGGTGAGTCGTACACCGCGATCCGACTGGTCGAGCTCGGCGCTCCCCAGATCGTCCCGCAGCAGGAGTTCCGGGCACCGAGCGGTCACGTGGACCGAGTGGACTTCTGGATCCCGTCCCTCGGCGTCGTCGTCGAGTTCGACGGCCGGCAGAAGTACGTCGACCCGGAGATGCTCGGCGGACGTGACCCCGCCGACGTGCTCTGGCAGGAGAAGCTGCGACAGGACCGGCTGACTGCTCACCCCGAGGTCCGAACGGTCGTCCGGGTCACTTGGTGGCACCTCGTCGAACTCGACCGACTGCGAGCACTCTTCCGCGAACACGGCGTCGTGTTCGCATGATGGAGCCACACGCACGGACGAGCCTCGTGCCCCGCGACCGACCGCGCGGTCACACGCACGAGTCGTGTCGCGAGGTGCGAGCCTCGTGCCGCCGACCCCGCACACGACGAAGGCCGCCACCCCGAGGGGCAGCGGCCTTCGTGACCAGAAGGTCAGACTCAGACGAGCTCGACGGTGGCGCCGGCGGCCTCGAGGGAAGCCTTCGCCTTGTCGGCCGTCTCCTTGTTCGCGCCCTCGATCACCTTGGCGTCGGGGGTCTCGACGAGGGCCTTGGCCTCGCCCAGGCCGAGCGACGTGAGGCTGCGGACCTCCTTGATGACCTGGATCTTCTTGTCACCGGCCGACTTGAGCACGACGTCGAACTCGGTCTTCTCCTCGACCTCCTCGGCGGGAGCGGCAGCGCCACCGACCGCGGCAGCCGCGACGGGGGCGGCAGCGGTGACCTCGAAGACCTCTTCGAACTTCTTCACGAAGTCCGAGAGCTCGATGAGCGTGAGCTCCTTGAAGGCCTCGATGAGCTCGTCCTGCGAAAGCTTCGCCATGATTTTCTCCTACTGCTAGCTAGTACGTGTGGTTGATGAACGCGTGCCTGGTCAGGCCGCGGACTCCTGCTTCTCGCGGAGGGCGTCCACCGTGCGGACGGCCTGCGAGAGGGGTGCCTGGAACAGGTACGCAGCACCGAACAGCGAGGCCTTGAGTGCGCCGGCGAGCTTGCCGAGCAGCACTTCACGGGACTCGAGGTCGGCGAGCTTGTCCACCTCGGTCGCGGTGAGCGGGTTACCGTCGAAGTAACCGCCCTTCACCACGAGCTCGGGGTTCGCCTTGGCGAATGCACGCAGCGACTTCGCGACGGCGACGGTGTCACCGTGGACGAAGGCGAGAGCGGACGGACCGGCGAGCTCATCGTCGAACGACGAGATGCCGGCGTTGTTCGCCGCGATCTTGGTCAGCGTGTTCTTCACCACGGCGTACGTGGCGTGCTCACGGATCGAGTTGCGGAGCTCCTTGAGCTGCGCGACCGTGAGACCGCGGTACTCGGTGAGCAGAACGGCGTTCGAGCTACGGAAGGACTCCGTGAGCTCGGCGACCGCAGCTTCCTTGTTCGCCATGGTTCTCCTTGGGGGTCTTGCCGGCAGCCCCAGGTCCCACTGCAACGAACACAGCACATGAAAAAAGCTCCGGCGCAGAGGCTCGGAGCTGCTCCCCCGCAAGCGGATGGAGTGGTTCGGAACACCTGCGCTGGATGCCTCATGATGAGGACCTTCGACTGCTGTGCGAGCACAGCAGCAAACCGGCGGTCTTTGGCTTCGAGAACTGTAGCAGATGCGGTGGACGCCACCAACCCCCGGACGGGAGGCCCGGTGCCGGCCCGCCACGAGCCTCCCGTCCGGTGGGTGCGAACGCACCCATGACGCGCGCCCTGGCATGCGGGATCGCGCGTGGGCGGTCGGAAGACCCGACCTCCCACGCGCGAACCGACTCGCTACGCGCGGTCGGGCACGCCGGACCAGGCGTCCGCGGCCGCGGGAGGAGCAGCACCACCAGCAGCACCACCAGGAGCACCAGCAGCAGCCGCACCCGCCCGCGCGGGCAGGTGCACCGTGAAGGCCGTGTCGCCCGGCCGGCTCTCGACCCCGACCGTGCCGCCGTGGGCCTGCACGACCGCGTCGACGATCGCCAGCCCGAGGCCCGTCGACCCCGCCGTGCGCGACCGCGAGCTGTCGGCCCGGGCGAAGCGCTCGAACAACTTCGGCAGGAACGCCGGGTCGATCCCCTGCCCGGTGTCCCGCACGGTCAGGTCGACACCGTCCGCGACGGTCTCGATGCCCACGGTGATCCGCGTGCCGTCGGGGGTGTGGGTCCTGGCGTTCGTGACGAGGTTGACGATGACCTGGTGCAGCCGGGCGGCGTCACCGAGCACGACGACCGGGGTGGGTGGGACGTCGACCTCGATGACGTGCCCGGGCGAGGCAGCGTGGGCGTCGTTGACGGCGTCGAGCACCAGGCCGGTCAGGTCGACGTCGTCGAGCTGGACCTCGCGGCCCTCGTCGAGCCGGGCCAGGAGCAGCAGGTCCTCGACCATCGAGGTCATCCGCAGCGACTCCGACTCGATGCGGCTCATCGCGTAGACGACGTCCGGCGGCAGGTCACCGCCCATGCGGCGGGTGAGCTCGGCGTACCCGCGGACCGACGCCAGCGGCGTGCGCAGCTCGTGCGAGGCGTCCGCGACGAACTGCCGCACCTTCTGCTCCGAGCGTTCACGGGCCTGCATCGCGTTCCCGATGTGGCCGAGCATCCGGTTGAACGCGGTGCCCACGCGGCCGACCTCGGTGCGGGGGTCTGCGTCGGGCACGCGGATGCCGTCGAGCGCGTCGCTGCGGTCCAGGGGCATGCCGGCGACGGTCGTGGCGGTCTCGGCCACGCGTTCGAGCGGGCGGAGGGAGCGCCGGACGGCGAGCGCCGCGGCGGCGGAGGCGACGACGAGCGCCAGCAGCATCACGACGAGCACGACGCCGAACAGCTTCCAGACGCTCTCGTACACGGGCGCCATGGGCAGGCCGACGACGAGCACGGCGGAACCGACGGGGGCGGCGGTCACGCGGTATCGGCCGAGGTCCGAGCCGAGGTCCACGGTCCGGGGCTCCCCGTCGACGCGCACGCCACCGAGGGGTTCGACGGCCGACGCCGCGAGGCTGTCGAGGTGGCCGTCGTCCTCGAGCACGCTGCCGATGACGGCGTTGCCGTTGAGGAAGTAGGCGGTGAGGGTGCCGGCGGCCTGCCCGGACGGACGGCCGATGTCGAGCCCGGGCCCGCCGGTCCCCTGCCCCTCGATCGACTTCTGGGCGCGGCTCGTGGCGTACTGCAGCTGTTGGTCGATCGCGGAGCGCTGGATGGAGAACAGCGCGACGATGCTGCCAGCGCCGATGACCGCGCTGACGGCGACGACGAGGGCGACGATGCTCAGGACGAGCCGGCGGCGCAGGGTCACGGGATCAGACGACGGGCTTGATGACGTACCCGACACCGCGCACGGTGTGGATCATCGGCTGCTCGCCGGCGTCGATCTTCTTGCGGAGGTAGGAGATGTAGATCTCGACGACGGAGGACTTGCCGCCGAAGTCGTACGACCACACGCGGTCGAGGATCTGCGCCTTCGACAGCACACGACGGGGGTTGCGCATCAGGAAGCGCAGGAGCTCGAACTCGGTGGCGGTCAGCTCGATGGGTCGGCCGGCGCGGGACACCTCGTACGACTCCTCGTCGAGCACCAGGTCACCGACGACGATGCGGGAGTCACCGGCCTCGGAGATCGAGATCTGCGAGCGACGGATGAGCCCGCGGAGCCGAGCGACCACCTCCTCGAGCGAGAACGGCTTGGTGACGTAGTCGTCGCCGCCGGCGGTGAGGCCGGTGACACGGTCCTCGACGCTGTCCTTCGCGGTCAGGAACAGCACCGGGGTGTCGTCGTTGTTCTGGCGGAGCCGGCTGAGCACCTGCAGACCGTCGAGGTCCGGCATCATCACGTCGAGCACCATCGCGTCCGGTTTGAACTCCCGCGCCTTCGTCAGGGCGTCCTGCCCGCCGTTCGCGCTCGTGACGTCCCAGCCCTCGTAGCGCAGCGCCATGGACAGCAGGTCGGTGAGGCTGGCCTCGTCGTCGACGACGAGGATGCGCAACGGCGAACCGTCGGCACGCGTGAGGCGTGGGGCTGCGGAGGGCTGGGAGATGGTCACGTCTATGAGTATCGAGACGAGTCTATGAGTCGTCTGTGGAGCAGCCAACGGCGGTCTGTGGATGATCTGTCGCCCAACATGTCCGCGTCCGTACGGTGGGCAGCATGATCCGTTCTGCTGCCTGGCCCGTCGACGCAGCTGCCGTCGACGTCGCCGCGCTGTCGGCCACGGCGCTGTCGGCCACCGCGCTGTCGGCAACCGACGGGAGGCTCGGCTCGGCCCCGACGGACCGGCTCGCGTTCGCGCGGTCGGTCGCCGCCGCCACCCCGCCCCTCACCGCGGGCACGGCCGCCAGGTCCTTCGTCACGCTCGCGGCGGTCGCCGCGGTGGACGTCGCCCTGGCCCGCACCGTCGAGCCGCACCTGGACGCGCTCTCGATCCTGGCCCAGGCGGACGCCGAGGTCCTGGCCGGCTCGACCTGGGGCGTCTTCGCCGCGGAGGGGCCGGGACTGCGCCTCGAGGCCTCCGACGACGGAGCGGGCGGGGTCGTGCTCGACGGCGCGAAGCCGTGGTGCTCGCTCGCGTCGCAGCTCTCGCACGCGCTCGTGACCGCGCACCGCGGGGACGAGCGGCAGCTGTTCGCCGTCGACCTGCGGCAGGACGGGGTCACCGCGCACGACGACGCCTGGGTCGCGCGCGGCATGCCGGACGTGCCGAGCGGTCCGGTGGACTTCGTTCGGGTCGTGGCCGTCCCGGTCGGCGACCCCGGCTGGTACCTGACCCGACCCGGGTTCGCATGGGGTGGCATCGGCGTCGCCGCGTGTTGGTGGGGCGGAGCCGTCGGGCTTGCCCGGGTCCTCCGCGACCACGCCGCCGCGCGTCCCGACGCCGAGCTGCTCCGCGTCGCGCTCGGTGCCGTGGTCGCCGACCTCGCGGACGCCGAGGACGCCCTGGCCGACGCGGCCGCGCGCATCGACGCCGACGAGGACGCCGACTGGCCCCTCGTCGCGCAGACCGTCCGCTCCCGGGTCCGCCGGGCGGTGGACGCCGTCCGCACGCGGGTCGTCGCCGCGATCGGCCCGGGTCCGCTGACGTCCGAGCCCGCCGTGGCCGCGCGGGTCGCCGACCTGGAGCTGTACGTGCTGCAGGACCACGGCGACCGTGACCTCGCCCGCATCGGCCGTATGGTCCTCGAGCGCGGCGGTGTCGCGTGGTGAGCTTCGACCACCGGGAGCCGGGCACCGACCCCGAGGCCTGGACGACGTTCCTCGACACGCTCTCCCCCGAACCGGTCGACCTGCGCGGGTACGACGCGGTCGTGGTCGTCGCGCCACACCCCGACGACGAGACCCTCGGCGCGGGCGGCCTCATCGCCACCGCTGCCGACGCCGGGATCCCGGTGCACGTCGTCCTCGTCACGCTCGGCGAGGGATCGCACCCCGACTCCCCCACGACCACCCCCGACGAGCTCGCGGCCGTGCGTGCCACCGAGTTCCGGGACGCCCTCGAACTGCTCCACCCCGAGGTCACGGCGGGGTCGCTCGGCGTGCCGGACGTCGGCCTCCGTGAGCAGCCCGACACGCTGCGCGACGCCCTGGTCGCCCGGCTCGACGCCACCCCCGGCCGCTCCCTCCTCGTCGCACCGTGGCGTGGGGACGGCCACCGCGACCACCGTGTCGCCGGGGAGGTCGCCGAGGCGGTCAGCGGCGAACGGCCCGAGGTCGACCTGCTGTCCTACCCGATCTGGGCCTGGCACTGGGACGACGCCGCCGAGCCCGTCGCGCCGTGGCCCACCGCACGTGCCCTCGCGCTGACCGACGACGTCCTCGACCGGAAGCGCGCCGCCCTCGCGGCCTACCGGTCCCAGGTGCTGCCGCTCTCCCCCGCGCCCGGCGACGAGCCGGTCGTCGACGACCGGCACGCCGCGCACCACCTGCGCCGCACCGAGTGGTTCCTCGGCGGCGAGCGCTCCCGCTCCCGCGAGTCCTTCGACGCCCACTACGCCAGGAAGCCCGAGGGGTGGGACTTCGACGGCTCCTGGTACGAGCGCCGGAAGCGTGCCGTCACCCTGGCGGCGCTGCCCCGTGAGCGGTACCGGTCGGCGCTCGAGATCGGCTGCGCGACCGGCGTGCTGACCGCGGCCCTGACCGACCGTGCCGACGACGTCCTCGGGACCGACATCGCCGCCGCGCCGCTCGAGCGAGCACGCTCCCGTGCGCCGCGTGCCCGGTTCCTGCAGGCAGCGCTCCCGGACGACTGGCCCGAGGGCACCTGGGACCTCGTCGTGATGTCCGAGGTCGGCTACTACCTCTCCCCCGGCGACCTCGACCGGACGATCGACCACGTGATCGCGTCCCTCGCGGACGACGGCGTGCTCGTCGCCTGCCACTGGCGCCACCCCGACGACGAGGCCGTCTCGAGCGGAGACGTCGTCGACGCCCGGCTCACGGAGCGCTGGCCCCGGCCCGCGATCGTCCGGCACGTCGAGGACGACTTCGTGCTGAGCGTCCTGCCCGGCCCCGGTGTGGTGTCCGTCGCACGGGGCGAAGGACTCGTCAGGTGACGGACCCGACCGGCCGGGGACCCGGCGCGGGGAGGTACCGCGTCGACGTCGTCGTACCTGCCCACGACGAGGCGGAACGGATCGGCGCCTGCCTCGACGCGCTCGACGCCGCCGTGGTGCGCCTGGCCGCGGAGCGCCCGGACGTCCGGGTGGGTGTCACCCTCGTGCTCGACGGCTGCACCGACGACTCGGCGGCGATCGTCCGCGAGCACGGGGTCGACCACATCGAGACCGCGCACGTCGGGGTCGGGCGCGCCCGCTCGCTCGGTGTCGCGCACGCCGTCCGGGCCGCCGGCACCCCCGACCCGACCGCGCAGTGGCTCGCCCACACCGACGCCGACTCGCGCGTCGACGAGTGGTGGCTCGTCCAGCAGACCGACGCGCTCCTGGCCGAGTGGCACGTGCTGATCGGCGCCGTGGTGCCCGACCCGCGCGACCTCGACCCCGAGGTCCTCGAGCGCTGGACGATCGCGCACCCGCCCGGCGCGGCACTCGGCCACGTGCACGGCGCGAACCTCGGCGTGCTCGCCGCGGCGTACACGGCGCTCGGCGGGTTCGACCCCGTCCCGGAGCACGAGGACGTCCGCCTGGTCGAGCGCGCGCACGCGCTGGGGCTCCGGGTCGAGGCGACGACGGACCTCCCCGTCGTCACGAGCGGCCGCTTCGCCGGGCGCACCCCGGGCGGCTACGCGGAGCACCTCCGGCAGACCTACGCCCCATAGGCGGTTCATCGGACGGGCATGGGGCAGCCACTGGACGGCTGCCTAGCGTCTCCTCGGTCGGCCCCGCCGCGCGTCCACTGCGCGGACGGTGACCTGGTTGCCGGCCCCCACCGAGGAGAACCATGTTCCTGACCTACCTCAGGCGCGAACTCACGAACCGCAGGAAGCAGACGGTCATCATCGCGATCGGCATGGCGCTCGCCATCGCCCTCGTCGTGATCGTCTCCTCGATCTCCAGCGGCGTGCAGACCGCGCAGTCGAGTGTGCTGCAGTCCGTGTACGGCGTCGGCACGGACATCACCGTGACGAAGACCGAGACCCCGTCGTCGACGAGCGGCGGGCGTCCGTCCTTCGACTTCGGCGACCAGGGCTCGTCGGGCTCCTCCGGCAGCACCGACCTCTCCCAGTCCCGCCTCGCCGTCACCCGCGGCACGTCCAGCCTGTCCGCCGCAAACCTGTCCGCCGTCGCCGCGACCGACGGCGTCAAGGCCGCCACCGGTGTGCTGACCCTCGAGAACAGCACGTTCTCCGGCTCGGTCAAGCAGGGCACCGACAGCAGCAGCGGCAGCGGCAGCAACAGCAACGACAGCGCCGCCACCCGACAGGCCCCGAGCGGTGACGCGGGCACCGGCGGCGGCGGCTTCGGCGGCGGCTCGTTCAGCGTCGACTCCTTCACGGTGACCGGCATCCCGGTGTCCGGCGACACCGTCGGTCCGCTGACGAGCACCGAGGTCACGACGGGCCGTGCGTTCCGGACGAGCGACGCCGGCAAGGACGTCGTCGTGCTCGACGCCGCGTACGCCAAGAGCGAGTCGAAGGCCGTCGGGGACACGCTCGAGATCGGCGGGACGAAGTTCACCGTCATCGGGATCGTCGCCTCGACCGGGTCGGCGAGCACCACCGGCTCGAACACCTACGTGCCCCTCGACACGGCCCAGGCGCTCGCGGACCTCGACGGCGAGGTGACGACCGTGTACGTCTCGGCGACCTCGTCGTCCGACGTCGCCGCGGTGAAGACCGCCCTGCAGACGAAGCTCTCGGGCGCCACGGTCTCCACGGAGGCCGACCTCGCCTCGAGCGTGTCCGGGTCCCTCGCCACGGCCTCGAGCCTCGTCGCGAACCTCGGCCGGTGGCTGTCGATCCTCGTCCTCGCCGCCGCGTTCCTCATCGCCATCCTCTTCACGATCTCCGGCGTCACCCGGCGCACCCGCGAGTTCGGCACCCTCAAGGCCATCGGCTGGTCGAACGGTCGCATCACCCGGCAGGTCGCCGGCGAGTCCCTCGTGCAGGGCCTCATCGGCGGCGTGATCGGCGCCGCGGCCGGGCTCATCGGCATCCTCGTCATCAACGTCATCGCCCCGACGGTCTCCGCCAGCGCCGCGACCACGACCGGCCGCGGCCCGGGCTCCGGCGGGATGCCCGGTGCGGCAGCCACGGCCGCGGCCGGCAGCGGCACGACCGGCGGGGCCCCCGCCGGCGGGTTCGGCGGCGGCGCGAGCACCGCGGCCACCATGGACGTCGTCCTGCACGCGCCCGTCACCGTCGAGGTGTTCCTCCTCGCGATCGGCCTGGCGGTCCTCGGCGGACTCGTCGCCGGTGCGCTCGGCGGCTGGCGCGCCTCCCGGCTGCGTCCCGCCGAGGCCCTGCGGAGCGTCGCCTGATGCGCACGACGTCCCAACCCCACGACCACACCGAACAGCCCGAAGGAGCCATCGTGACCACGACCGCGACCGCAGCCGGCACGGACGAGCGGGACACGGCCTCCCGGCCCGTCTACCGCCTGACGAACGTGAGCAAGACGTACCAGCAGGGGAAACGGACCGTCAGCGCCCTGCGGGACGTCGACCTGGTGGTCCCCGCGGGGCAGCTCGTGGCGATCCAGGGGCCGACCGGCGGCGGGAAGTCGACGCTGCTGCAGATGCTCGGCGCGCTCGACCGGCCGAGCGCGGGATCGGTGGAGCTCGCCGGTCGTGACGTGGCGACCCTCGGCGACCGGGCGCTGACCGACCTGCGGGCCACCGAGATCGGCTTCGTCTTCCAGAGCTTCAACCTGATCCCGACCCTGACCGCGCTCGAGAACGTCGAAACGGCGTTCGCGGGCTCGCTGGCGAAGCAGTCCCGGCACCAGGTGCGCCGACGTGCCACCGAGGCGCTGCAGGAGGTCGGCCTCGGCGAACGCCTGGACCACCTGCCCGCTGAGCTCTCGGGCGGGCAGCAGCAGCGCGTCGCGATCGCCCGCGCGCTCGTGAAGGACCCGCGGGTGCTCCTGGCGGACGAACCGACGGGGGCGCTCGACGAGGGCACCCGCGATGAGATCATGGCGATCATCGAGCGGCAGTGGCGTGACCGCGGCCTCACCGTCGTGATCGTCACGCACGACTCGTGGGTCGCGGGGCGCGCCGAGCGGCGGCTGCTCCTGCAGCAGGGGCAGGTGCGCGAGCTGCCGCCGCGCCCCTGACGCGGCCGACCCACGGTGACCGCCTGGAGGCCCGGTGCGGGTCCACGAGACCGGCACCGGGCCTCCAGGCGGTCATGTCCAGGCGCTCGGGCGGGACGCTCAGCCGGCGACGGGGTAGTCGCAGTACGCGAACCACATCGAGTCCGGGGCCCACGGCGGCACGTTGACCGTCCCCTGGCCGCCGTCGAGCGCGACGAGGGTCTCGGGCAGGACCGCGATCCGGGCACCGCGCACCAGGGTCCCCGGCAGCAGCCGGAGCTCCACGCGGTGGTCGGCCGGGTGGCCCTGCACGCCGGGCTCGTACGACAGGTACAGCAGGTGCGCGCCGTCGGGCGAGACGTGCGGGAACCAGTTCACGCGGTCGTCGGTCGTGATCTGCACGGGGTCGCTCGAGCCCGCGCGCAGGGCGACCAGCTGCGCGGTCCCGGGGGTGAAGCGCTCCGAGTTGTACACGAGCACGTCGCCGGCGAACGAGCAGCCGTCCGTCGGGTGCTCGTCCCGCGTCACGAAGGTGGTGTCCCCGGAGGTCGGGTCGACGAGTGCCACGTCGGTGGTCCAGACGCCGTCCTCGGACAGCTCGCCGACGATGGCCGCGAGCGAGGACCCGTCCGGTGCGATGCCGTGCAGGTAGTACTTGCGGGCGACGGGCAGCGCCTGAGCGACGTCGGTGATCCGCTCGCTGGGGCCGCCGGCGGGCAGCGGCACGCGGTAGAGCTCGCCGTTCCGGGCGCTCACCACGACCGACGTGCCGGACGGGTCGAGCACGTGGTCGTTGTTGATCTCGTCGACGCCGTCCATCGGCACGGGCACGAGCGCGGTCTCGTCGAGCACGGTGTCGTCCCCGGGTGCGGGCAGCGGCAGCAGCCACAGGTCGCCGTTGCCGTTCAGCACGAGGGTGTGGTCGTCGAGCACGTTCGGGGCCTCGACGAGCACCGTGTCGGACGCGAACACGAGCCGTGCGGTCCTGGTGGCGACGTCGTACACGTGCACGCGGCTGGTCTGTCCGGGCAGCAGCTGCCGCCCCCTGGTGTCGCTCATGGGTCCATCCTCCTGGGTCGAGCGGAAACGAGACTCGGCCCGGCGGACGTCCTGCGGGGTCTGCACCCCGCACGATGTCCGCCGAGCCGAGACTCGGTCGGGCGTGCGGCCGCCCTACTTCACCGCACCGGCGGTCAGGCCGGCGACGAACTGCCGCTGGACCACGAGGAAGGCGATGACGACGGGGATGCTCACCACGAGGCTCGCCGCCATGATCTGGTTCCAGTACACGTTCGTCTGCGTCGAGTACTGCTGCAGACCGACCGCGAGCGTCTGCCCGTTGCCGTTCGTCATGACCGAGGCGAAGAGGACCTCACCCCACGCCGTCATGAACGAGTAGATGCCGACCGCCACCAGACCCGGGCGGGCCGACGGCAGGATGATCCGGAACAGTGCGCCCATCGGGCCCGAGCCGTCGACCATCGCGGCCTCGTCGAGCTCACGCGGGATCGTCTCGAAGTAGCCCGCGAGCATCCAGATCGAGAACGGCAGCGTGAAGGTCAGGTACGTGATGATCAGGCCGAGCCAGCTGCCGACGAGCTGGATGCCGAGCGTCTGCCCGAGGTTCGTGAAGATCAGGAACAGCGGGAGCAGGAACAGCACGCCGGGGAACATCTGCGTGGAGAGCACCGTCGTGGTGAAGGCGCTCTTGCCCTTGAAGTTCCAGCGCGACACCGCGTAGGCGGCGAACGTGGCGATGATGAGCGAGAACACCGTCGCGACCGTGCAGACCACGAGCGAGTTGATGAAGTACTGGCCCAGCGGGACGGTCGACCACATGTCGATGAACGGCTGGAACGTGATCCGCGTGGGGATCCACGTGAAGTCGTTCTGCACGTCCCCGAGCGGCTTGATGGCCGTGGTGATCATCACGTAGAGCGGGACGACCGTGAAGATCGTCAGGAGCGTCAGGACGACGACCTTGAAGGACTTGGCGCCGACTGTTTCACGCACGGACGGACCTCCGGTTGGTCACGGCGAGGTAGATGCCGGTCACGATGAGCAGGAAGATGAGGAGCAGCACGCTCATCGCGGCACCGGAGCCGAAGTTCCAGGTGATGAACGACGCGTTGTAGATGTGGAAGCTGAGCAGGTCGGCTGCCGGCGGCTGCGCGGTGGAGCCGAAGAGCACGAACGGCGTGTTGAAGTCGTTGAACGTCCAGAGGAACATCACGAGCACGAGCGTCACGTTCACCGGGCGGACCATCGGCAGCGTGATCGAGCGCCACTGGCGGAACGGCTTGGCGCCGTCGACCGATGCGGCCTCGTAGACGTCGGCCGGCACGGACTGCAGGCCCGCCATCAGCATGAGGAACGCGAAGGGCCAGGTCTTCCAGATCGCCACGACGACCACGGCCACGAAGGCGTTGTTGCCGATGAGCCAGAACGGCGCCTGGTTGAACAGGTGCAGCTGGTCGACGAGCAGGTGGTTCAGCGCACCGGAGTCACGCTGGAACATGAACTTCCACGTGATGACGCCGGCGTACATGGGCAGTGCGTACGGCACCAGGAACAGGGTGCGGAACAGGCCGCGACCTCGGAACTCCTTCTGCAGGGCGACCGCTGCCGCCATGCCGAAGCCCCACGAGAGCCCGACGACGAGCACGGTGAACGCGCACGTGATCAGGAACGAGTTGAGCAGCCCACGGCCGATCGCCTGGTTGAAGTCGATCGCGACGGAGTAGTTGTGCAGCCCGGCGAACGGCGCGGCACCCCAGTTCGCGATGAAGTACTTGGTGAGCTGCACGAAGCTGATCCAGATGCCGACGAGCATCGGCACGATGTGGATGAGCAGCTCGAAGAGGATGGCAGGACCGACGAGGGCGTACGGCAGCCACTGCAGGCGGCGCTTCCCCCTGGGCGGAGGACCCGACAGCGTCGGGGCCTTCGTGTGCGTCAGGTCGATGGCCTCGGAGTCAGGCAGGACCGTCGTGGACATGGGCAGGGCCTTTCGGCGTCAGGAGTTCGAGTCTGGTGGTGCGGGGTGGAGGCCCGGGGCGGTCCTGCGGACGCGCCCCGGGCCTCCGGGCTGGGTGTGGATCAGCCGTTCGCCTGGGACACCTGGTCCTGGGCGGTCTGCAGTGCGGACTTGATGTCGCTGGCGGAGACGGTGCCACCGGTCGCGATCTTGGCGAACATGTCGTTCATCGCCTTGCCGACCGTGGACTCGAACTGGTCCTCGGCGGGCACCAGCGGGAGCGGCTTGGCCTTGTTGTTGTAGATGTCGAGGAACGTCTTCGTCTGCTCGTCAGAGACCGAGTCGGCGGCGGCGGCGAGCACCGGGAGGGCCGAGTACGGCTTGTCGAGCGTGGTCTGCGTGTTCGCGCTCGTCATGTACTTGACGAACTTGAGCGCGCCGTCCTCGTTCTTCGTGTTCTTGAAGATCGACAGGTTGATGCCGGCCGGGAAGCTGGCGATGTCCTTGCCACCCGCGGGTGCAGGCAGCGCGACGACGCCGTACTCGTCCGACTTCATCCCGAGGGAGTCGATCGTGTTGTTCGCGTTGTTCTGGTTGAGGATGAACGCGGCCTTCTTGTTCGCGAAGTCCGTCACCGACTGGGTCGCGTTGTCGTACTGCGCGTTCGACGGGTTCGCGACCTTCGACACCTGCATGAGGTCGAGGTAGCGCTTGATGCCGTCGACGTTGGCCTTCGAGGTGAAGGTCGGCTTGCCGCTCTTGTCGAACCACTCGCCGCCGTTCTGCGCCGAGTTGATGAACGCGAAGTGCGCGTTCTCCGTGTACGAACCACCCGCGAGGCTGAAGCCGTACGTGCTGCCCGTGGTGAGCTTCTTCGCGTCGGCGACCAGGTCCTCCCAGTTGGTGGGCGGCGTGATGTTCGCGTCCTTGAGCATCTGCTTGTTGTAGTACAGGCCGTAGGCGAGGCCGTAGAGCGGGACGCTCGTGACGGTCTTGCCGGGGGCACCACCGGTGGAGAGCGCGACCTTGCCGAACTTGTCGGCACCGCCGATCGACTTCATCTCTGAGTCACCGAACTCCTTGAAGGCGCCGGTGGCCTGGAGCGAGGTCGCCCAGGTGTTGCCGATGTTGACGACGTCCGGGCCCTGGCCCGAGGTGACGGCGGTCTGGATCTTCGTCTGCAGGTCGTTCCAGCCGATGACCTGGAGGTCGACCTTGATCCCGGTCTCCTTGGTGAACTTCTTGAGGACGGGGGTCAGCACCTCCTTGTCGTTCTGCAGGGACGTGCCCTGGTTCGACGCCCAGTAGGTGAGCGTCTTGGAGTCGCCGGAGGAACCGGACCCTCCGGCGGAGCAGGCTGCGAGGCCGGTCACGGTGAGTGCCGCAGCCGCGGTGATGGCCAGTGCGCGGGTGACAGTGCGCATGACTCTCTACTTTCTCGTCGTTGAGATGGTGCAAGGGGATGGTGCTGTGCTCCGGGAGGAGCGGTTCGGGTGCTGCTGTGTTCGGTGGTGCGGGTGTTCGGTGGTGCGGGTGTTCGGTGGTGCGGGTGTTCGGTGGTGCGGGTGTTCGGTGGTGCGGGTGTTCGGTGGTGCGGGTGTTCGGCAGCTCAGACCAGGGTCTGTTCCGCGGGGTCCCAGCCTTCGGTGAGGGTCTGGGACGGCGACACGGTGCTCGTCACGAGCACCGCCTCGCCACGTTCTGCGGCCTCGGCGATGGAGACCATCACGTCGAGGACGTGGAAGGCGAGGGCCCCGGGGACTCGGTTCTCCTCGCCGGCACGGAGGGAGCGGGCCAGGTCGACCACGCCGGTCCCCCGCGAGTAGGTGGAGCCGACGGCCGGGATCGTCTCCGGCTCCTCGGAACCGAGCGCGTACAGCTCGGTGTCGCCGTCGAAGTTGTTCGGGTCGGGGAAGACGACCGTGCCGGTCTCGCCCGCGATCTCGACGAAGCCGGTCCGGCCGCGGTCGGACTCGAACGAGAAGACGCTCTGTGCGCTCCCGCCGTCCTCGAACTCGATGAGCGCGGAGTGGTTCGTCGGGACGTCGACCGGGAACTCGGTGCCGGCCTTGGGGCCCGAGCCGATCGTGCGGGTGGCACGGGACTTCGACGCGGTGGCCGTGACCTTCTTGACCGGGCCGAAGGCCTGGACGAGCGTGGTGATGTAGTACGGGCCGATGTCGAACAGCGGGCCGGCGCCGTAGGCGAAGAGGAACTCGGGGCTCGGGTGCCACGACTCCGGGCCGGGGCTCTGGAAGAGCGTCAGGCCGTTCAGCGGGGTGCCGATGCGACCGTCGCGGATCGTCCGGAGGGCGGTCTGGAGCCCGGCGCCGAGGAAGGTGTCGGGGGCGACGGAGACGGTGACGCCCGCTGCGGCTGCGGCGTCACGGAGCTGCGTGGCGCTCTCGCGGTCGAGGGCGTAGGGCTTCTCGCCCCACACGTGCTTGCCGGCGGCGACGGCCTCGAGGGCCACCTCGACGTGGGCGGCCGGGATGGTCAGGTTGACGACGATCTCGATGTCGTCGTCCGCGAGCAGCTCCGCCACGGTGCCCGAGGCGGGGACGCCCCACTTCTCGGCCTGGGCGGCGGCGCGCTCCAGGTCGATGTCGGCGATGCAGCGCACCTGCACGTCGGGGAAGACCGTGAGGTTCCCGAGGTACTGGTCGGAGATGACCCCGGCGCCGATGACGCCGACGCCGACGGGGCCCGTCTTCCGGTTGGTCGCGGTGGTGGGGGCCGACGTGGTGTCGGTCGCGATGTCGGTCATGCGTGTGCTCCCTGCAGGAATGCGTACGAGTCGGCGACGGCCTGGAACACGTCACCCTCGTGGTCGTCGAGCTCGATCACGTGCTGGGCGTCCGGCGCCGCGGCGATGATGTCCGCGATCGGCATGATGCCGTTGCCCACGGCGACCTGCTTCGTGTCGTCGTGCGAGCCGTCGCCGTCCTTGACGTGCAGGAACTGCACCTTGTCGCCGTACTTGCCGATGATCGCCACCGGGTCGTCACCGCCGACCGTGACCCAGTAGGTGTCGAGCTCGAGCACGACGTCGTCGGACAGCGCGTCGGCGAAGACCTCGTAGGCGCTGACGCCGTCGATGCGGTTCGAGAACTCGAACGCGTGGTTGTGGTAGCCGAGGGTCAGACCGTGGTCGGCGGCGCGGGGTGCGAGGGCGCTCAGTTCGCGGGCGATCGCCTCGACGTCATCGCGGGTGGTCCAGCGGGCCTCGTCGATGTGCGGGTCGATGAGCGTGCCCGTGCCGACCGTCGAGGTGGCGTGGAAGATCTGCTCGAGGTCCTGCTCGCCGGCGTCCAGCAGACGGGCGTGGCCGCTCGGGGCGACGAGGCCGGCGTCCCGCAGGGCGGTCGCGTACTCGTCGGCGCGGTCGACGTAGCCGAAGAGCTCGACGTTCGTGAAGCCGATGCCGGCGAGGCGCTGCAGCGTGCCGGGCAGATCGGCCGAGAGCGCGTCACGGACCGTGTAGAGCTGGACCGAAAGCGGTTGGGTCACCGGTGTTCTCCTCATCGAGTTGGTGCGGGTCGTCACTGACCGATCGTCACACTACGAGTACTTCTGTCGGTCGTCAAGCAGAAGTCCGCAGACGTTCGACGCACTTCGTTGCGTGGCGCATTCGAAGTGTGTTTCACTCGCACCATGGTCGACTCGGCACGGACGGCAGCGTCGCCTCCGGTCGGGACGAGCGAGCTCTTCCAGATCCTCCGCGACGGTGTGCCGCGGACCCGGTCGGAACTCGCCGCCCTGACGGGAGCAGCACGCTCGACCATCGGCGTGCGCCTGGACGCCCTCATCGACGTCGGTCTCGTCGGCGCCGTCGAGACGGCCGCGTCCACGGGCGGACGCCCGCCCGCCCAGGTCGCGCTCCGGCCCACCTCCCGCCTGGTCATCGCCGCCGACCTCGGCGCCTCCCACGGCCGCGTCGCGGTGACGGACCTCGTCGCACGGCCGCTCGCCACCCGCGAGGCCCAGATCGACATCGCCGCCGGCCCCGTCCCCACGCTCACCTGGCTCGTGCAGGCCATCGACGAGCTCCTCGACGAGGTCGGCCGGACCCGCGACGACGTCATCGCGATCGGCATCGGCGTGCCCGGCCCGGTCGAGTTCTCCACCGGACGCCCCGCGAACCCGCCGATCATGCCCGGCTGGGACGGCTTCGACGTCCCCGCGTGGCTCCGGCAGCACATCCAGGCCCACGTCCTCCTCGACAACGACGTCAACATCGCCGCACTCGGCGAACGGGAGCACGGCTGGGCAGACGTCGACCACCTGCTCTTCGTCAAGGTCGCCACCGGCATCGGTTCCGGCATCGTGTCCGAGGGCCGACTCCAGCGCGGTGCCCAGGGGACCGCGGGCGACATCGGCCACGTCCGGGTGTCCAGCGCCGGCAGCGTCCCCTGCCACTGCGGCAACACCGGCTGCCTCGAGGCCGTCGCGTCGGGCCCCGCGATCGCCCGCTCGCTCCGGGCCAAGGGACACGACGTGCACACGAGCGCGGACGTCATCGACCTGGTCACCCGCTCGGACCTCGACGCGATCGGCGCGGTGCGACAGGCCGGACGCGACATCGGCGAGGTCCTGGCGACGTGCGTGTCGCTGATGAACCCGTCGGTGATCGTCCTCGGTGGCTCGATCACCCAGGCCGGGGAGCACCTGCTCGCCGGTGTCCGCGAAGTCGTCTACTCCCGCTCGATGCCCCTCGCCACCGAGCACCTCGTCATCGCGCAGTCCCGCGCCGGCGGCATCGCCGCACTGCAGGGAGCCGCCGCACTCGCCATCGGGTACGCCCTCTCCCCCGCCGGCGTCGACGAGCTCGTCACCTACGCCGAGGGCCGGGAGCTCGTGTCCTGACCGCGCGCCGGTTCCGGCACGTCGGTGCGCGGGTGGAGAATCGTCTGGTGACGATCGTGCAACCCACCCTGTGGGACAGTCTGGAGGCCCTGGCCGGCCCCGACGCGTCCCCGGCGGTCGCGCACACCCCGCCGGTCCGACGCGACAGCTTCACCGCCCTGCGCGGGCACACCGAGCGGATCGTCGCGCACTCCTCGGACCGCGTCGCCTGGCTCCGCGCCCGCGCGATGGGCATCACCGCCACCGACGTCGCCCGGCTGGCGTCGCTCCACGCGGTGGAGGCCGTCGTCACCGACAAGCGGTACGGCTCCCGGTTCTCCGGCAACGTCTACACCGAGCACGGCAAGGACCGCGAGCCCGTCCTCGCCGCCTGGGTCGCCGCGACCCACGGGATCCTGCCGTCGGCGCACCTGTTCCACGCCGCAGCGAACCGCGCGCACCTCGCCACCCCCGACGGCGTCGGACACGACCGCGACGGCCGCCTGCTGCTCGCCGAGATCAAGACCACGGCGAACGGCTGGAAGCGCATCCCCCGCCACTACCTCCGTCAGGTGTGGTGGCAGCAGTACGTCCTCGGCGCCGAGCGCACCCTGTTCGTCTGGGAGAAGCACGACGACTTCGTGCCCGTCGCCGACGAGCCCGAGTGCCGGTGGATCGACCGCGACGACGACCAGATCCGCGGGCTCGTCGGCCTCGCGGACATCGTGCTCGACCGCCTGCGCACCGCGCGCTGACCGGTCAGAATCGACACTGGACCTGCCCTCGGTCCTGATCTATGCTGACCGCACTGCAGCCCCGGACCCCGGCCGCCGTGATGATCCGCACGCGACGACGACGACGCCGTTCGCGGACCTGGCTGGCCGAGCGCACCTGATCCGCCCTCGACCGACCGGCGGAGTGCCGGACCCGACGGGCTCCGCCGGTCCCAGCCGGGACCGAGCGTCCTGGCGTGCTTCTCGTGCCGTCAGACCCGCACCAGCCTGAGCCGACTCATCCCGACCACCAGGATCCCCATCAGCCCGATGAACACCGCGACGCCGAGGCTGTACAGCGCGACGACGCCGTAGCCGTAGCCCTGGCCCGGGTCGAGGAACGGGTACGGCACCCAGCCGTCGGTCGCACCGCGGACCAGGACCACCACCAGCCAGACCGCCGGGTAGATCAGGAACAGCCAGACGTGCCGGAGCAACAGGCGCGCCCGGTCCGAGAACAGCAGCCAGTCGAGGACCGCGTACACGGGGATGACCCGGTGCAGCACGTCGTTCGACCACTGCACGGTGAAGGACTGGTCGAGCGACGCGTGCACGAGCAGGGTGTTGTAGACGATGCCCGTCGTGGCGATGTACACCGTCGACGCACCGCGGAACACCGACGCCGCCACGCCTTCGCGCTGCCGTTTCGCCGCGGCGACGAGCGTCACCGCCAGCGCGACCGCGATGAACACGTTCGACTGGATCGTGAAGTACCCGAAGAAGTTGAACGGGTTGAACGTCGGACTCGCGATGCTCCGCAGGAACTGCGCGATGATCGCGGCGACGACCAGGACCACGGCGACGAGCCGGAGGGTGTTGACGAACGTGCGCACGGTGCCACGCTAGTGGCCCGGACGCACGAACGCCCCGGACCGATGTCGGTCCGGGGCGTTCGTGATGATCAGATCAGGACGATCAGATGCTGTTGACGTCGAGCGGGATGCCCGGCCCGAAGGTCGTCGAGACGGCGCCCTTCATGACGTAGCGGCCCTTCGAGGCGCTCGGCTTGAGGCGGTTGATCTCCTCGAGCGCGGTCGAGATGTTCTCGTCGAGCTGCTCCGGGGTGAACGAGGCCTTGCCGACGACGAAGTGCACGTTGGAGTGCTTGTCGACGCGGAACTCGATCTTGCCGCCCTTGATGTCGTTCACGGCCTGCGCGACGTTCGGGGTCACGGTGCCGGTCTTCGGGTTCGGCATGAGGCCACGCGGGCCCAGCACCTTGCCCAGACGACCGACCTTGCCCATGAGCTCGGGGGTCGAGACGGCGGAGTCGAACGAGGTGTAGCCCTCGGCGACCTTCGCGATGAGCTCGTCGCCACCGACCTCGTCGGCGCCCGCGGCGATGGCGGCCTCGGCCGCTGCACCCGTCGCGAAGACGATGACGCGGGCGGTCTTGCCGGTGCCGTGCGGCAGGATGACGGTGCCGCGCACCATCTGGTCCGCCTTGCGGGGGTCCACGCCGAGCTTCAGCGCGACCTCGACCGTGGAGTCGGTCTTCGCAGAGCCGGTCTCCTTGGCCAGGGCGACGGCCTCGGTCGGGGTGTAGAACTTGTCGGCCTGGATCTTCGCGGCCGCGGCCTGGTAGGCCTTTGACTTCTTCGCCATGGTGGTCTCCTTGCGAGATACGTGGTTGGCGAGCCGGCGAGGCTCTCCCACGGAAGGGTGTCTGGGGTGTGTGCCTGAGGCGGTGAGGCCTAGGCCTCGACCGTGATGCCCATCGAGCGGGCGGTGCCGGCGATGATCTTCGCGGCCTGCTCGATGTCGTTGGCGTTCAGGTCGGCCTGCTTGGTCTCGGCGATCTGACGGACCTGGTCCATCGAGATCTTCGCGACCTTGACCGTGTGCGGGGTCGCGGACCCCTTCTGCACACCCGCAGCCTTCTTGATGAGCTCGGCGGCCGGCGGGGTCTTGAGGATGAACGTGAACGAACGGTCCTCGTAGACGGTGATCTCGACCGGGACGACGTTGCCGCGCTGCGACTCGGTCGCGGCGTTGTACGCCTTGCAGAACTCCATGATGTTCACGCCGTGCTGACCGAGCGCCGGACCGATCGGGGGTGCCGGGTTGGCGGCGCCCGCGTTGATCTGCAGCTTGATCAGGCCCGTGACCTTCTTCTTCGGTGCCATGTTCGCTTTCCTCCTGGGATCGAACGCACGGGGAATCCGTGCACTCTCCCGCGTGGCCGGCGGATCCGGCTCGCGGTGACGAGCCTGCAGCGCGGACGCCGCAGACCCAAACTCGATGAGTCTAGTGGATGTGTGACCGCTAGAGCTTGGTGACCTGGTCGAAGCTGAGCTCGACCGGGGTCTCGCGCTCGAACAGCGAGACGAGGACGGTGAGCTTGCCGCTCTCCGGCTTGATCTCCGAGATCGACCCGGGGAGACCCGCGAACGAGCCCTCCTTGATGGTGATCGTCTCGCCGACCTCGAAGTCGACCTCGGCGGCCGGCTGGGCCTGCGTGAGGCCGGAGCCCTTGCCGCCCTTCGTCGGTGCGGTCTCGGCGACCTGCACCAGGGACTTCAGCATGCCGAAGGCCTCGTCGAAGCGGAGCGGGGTGGGGTTGTGCGCGTTGCCGACGAAGCCGGTGACACCCGGGGTGTGCCGGACGACGGACCACGAGTCCTCGTTGAGGTCGAGGCGGACGAGCACGTAGCCGGGGATCCGGACGCGCGTGACGAGCTTGCGCTGACCGTTCTTGATCTCGACGACGTCCTCCATCGGGACCTCGACCTGGTAGATGTAGTCCTCCATCGACATCGAGACCATGCGGTTCTCGATGTTCGACTTCACGCGGCGCTCGAAGCCCGCGTAGGAGTGGATGACGTACCACTTGCCCGGCTTCATCCGCAGCTCGGCCTTGAAGGACTCGTACGGGTCGACCTCGGCGGGCTCGTCGTCCTCGGCGTCGGCGTCGTCCTCGGCCACGATGGTGACCTCGGTGTCGGGAGCCAGGTCGACCTCGGACTCGGGCGCGATCGCACCGAGGGTGTCGGAGGACTCCTCGGCGGCGATGGTCGCGTTCGCCTCTGTAGGGGTCTCGTCCTCGAGCTCGGTCTCTTCCTCGTCCTCGACGGCTTCGACGGCGGCCTCGGCCTCGTCGGGGGTGTCGATCTCGAGTGCGTCGTCGACGACGGCGTCGGCTTCGGGGTCGCGGGACTCGGCGAGGGCGGTCAGCGTCTCGTCGATGCCGTCGACGTCACCGTCGTCCGGCTCCGCGCTGAGACCGAGGGACTCGTCGTCCTCGTCCTCGATGCCGATCGCACGCTCCTCGGCGGACTCGGCCGAACGGCCTTCGCCCGTCTCGACGTTGCCTTCCTGGTTCTCCTCCACCTCGGAGGACTGCTCTGCAGCGGTCGCGAGGTCGATGTCGTCGCGGGAGTAGTCAGACACTGTCGGTTCTTTCCGTTCGGTGGTTCGGATCGGGTTGCGGTCGGCCCGTTGTCCGTGCGGACGAGGTCCGTCGGCACGGTCTTCGATCTGCGCCGACGACGACCGCTGGCGGCCTGCCGGTGGGTCGGGACGGACGTCCGAGCGGGTCAGGCCGTGGGGCCGTTGCCGAAGACGTACCCGACGCCGAGGCCGAACACGAAGTCGAGGATCGACACGAGGACCATCATCACGACGACGAACACCAGCACGACGCCGGTGTAGCTGAAGAGCTCCTTGCGGGTCGGCGTCACGACCTTGCGGAGTTCGCCGATGACCTGGCGGATGAACAGCGCGATGGCAGCGAACGGCCCGCGGCGCGTGGCCCGGTCCTGCTTCGCCTGGGCGACGACGTCGTCCGCCGTCGTGTCCATGTCTTTGCTGGCCAACTCGTCACCTTTCCAGATGTGCAGGGCGGACAGGACTCGAACCTGCAACCTGCGGTTTTGGAGACCGCTGCTCTACCAATTGAGCCACCGCCCTTCAGGAGACGCTTCGTCTCCCGAGTGGACACGTCCGCCATCAGGCAGGCCGTGACCACCGCAGATGAGTGTACGGGAGTGCGTCACGCGGTGTCCACTTGAGCGGTGCTCCGGCGTGCCGCGCCGATAGGCTGGGCCGGTGAGCACCGCAGCCCCCGGCCCCGAGTCCACCGCCCACCAGCGACCGCGCATCGCCTCGCGCATCGCCGCGATCGCCGAGTCCGCGACCCTCAAGGTCGACGCCAAGGCGAAGGCACTGAAGGCAGCCGGTCGCCCGGTGATCTCCTTCGCTGCCGGTGAACCGGACTTCGCGACGCCGGACCACGTCGTCGACGCCGCGGTCGCCGCCGCGAAGGACCCGAGGAACCACCGCTACACGCCCGCGACGGGCCTGCCCGAGCTGAAGCAGGCCGTGGCCGACAAGACGGCCCGCAGCTCGGGCATCACCGTCGACCCGTCCCAGGTGATCATCACGAACGGCGGCAAGCAGGCCGTCTACCAGGCCTTCGCCACGATCGTGGACGACGGCGACGAGGTCCTGCTCCCCGCGCCGTACTGGACCACCTACCCCGAGGCGATCCGTCTGGCGGGCGGGGAACCCGTCGAGGTCTTCGCCGGCAGCGACCAGGGCTACCTGGTCAAGGTCGAGCAGCTGGAAGCGGCACGCACCCCGAAGACCAAGGCGCTGCTGTTCTGCTCCCCCTCGAACCCGACCGGCGCCGTCTACTCCGCCGAGCAGACCCGAGCCATCGGCGAGTGGGCGCTCGAGCACGGCATCTGGGTCATCAGCGACGAGATCTACCAGGACCTCGTCTACGACGGCATCACCTTCACCGGCATCCTCGACGCCGTGCCCGCCCTCGCCGACACCACGATCCTGGTGAACGGCGTCGCCAAGACCTACGCCATGACGGGCTGGCGCGTCGGGTGGTTCATCGGCCCGGCCGACGCCGTCAAGGCCGCGTCGAACCTGCAGTCGCACCTGTCGTCGAACGTGTCGAACGTGTCGCAGCGGGCGGCCATCGCAGCGCTCACCGGGCCGCAGGAGCCCGTCGTGGCGATGCGCGAGGCCTTCGACCGCCGCCGGAAGGCCATCGTCGACGGGCTCAACGCGATCCCCGGCTTCGTCACGCCCACACCGGAGGGCGCCTTCTACGTCTACCCCGACGTCACGGCGCTGCTCGGCCGCGAGTGGGCCGGCAGCACCCCGACGACCACGCTCGAGCTCGCGGACCTGGTCCTCGAGCACGCCGAGGTCGCGGTCGTCCCCGGCGAGGCCTTCGGCCCCTCCGGCTACCTGCGGCTGTCGTACGCCCTCGGTGACGAGGACATCGCCGAGGGCGTCGCCCGCCTGGCCGCGTTCTTCAGCTGACGCGCGCCCGCGCATCCCGCGCACCCAGACATCGCGCCCCGTCGCACGCATCGCGCCCCGTCCCGACGGGGCGCGATGCCGTTGCGGGGGCGCGACCGGTGGGTCCGGTTCGACCGGGAGGCCCGGCGCGGTTCAGGCGAGCAGGTCGCCGACCACGACGGGCTCCGGTGCGAGCGTGACACCGAACCGGTTGAGGACGCTCACCTGGACGTAGCGGGCGAGTTCCGCGACCTGGGCGGCGGTCGCACCGCCGCGGTTCGTCAGCGCGAGCGTGTGCTTCGTCGAGATCCCTGCCCGCGAACCGGCGATGCCGTACCCGCGGTGGACCCCGGCGTGCTCGATGAGCCAGGCGGCGCTGAGCTTGACCTCGTCGCCCGCTGGCCACCGGGGCGCGTCGGCCGGCAGGCCCTCGGCGAAGCCCGCCGAGACGATCGGGTTCGTGAAGAACGACCCGGCGCTCCGGGTGTCCGGGTCGGCGGCGTCGAGGACCATGCCCTTGGACGCCCGCAGTCCGAGGACGGTCGAGCGCACGACGGCCGGGTCGACCCGCGCACCGAGCTCCACACCGAGTGACCCCGCCAGCTGGGCGTACCGCACCGGGACGCCGCCGTCGGTGTCGGTGCCGAGGGCGAACTCCACGGTGAGCACGACGCCCCGGCGACCGTGCTTCAGGGTGCTCGTGCGGTACCCGAGCTCCAGCTCGGCGGCGTCGAGCCAGGCGCGCTCCCCCGTGGCCGCGTCCAGGAACTCGACGCGGGTGAGCACGTCGGAGAGCTCGACCCCGTACGCCCCGATGTTCTGCACGGGGGACGCACCGACGGTGCCCGGGATGCCGCTCAGGGCCTCCAGGCCGGTGAAGCCGAGCTCGACGGTCGACGCGACGAACGCGTCCCACGGTTCGCCAGCGGCGACACGGACGGTGACGCCGTCGGCGGTGCGCTCGTGCTCGACGCCGCGCGTGCGCACGAGGACGACGGTGCCGTCGAAGCCGCTGTCGGCGACCAGGAGGTTGCTGCCACCGCCGACGACGAGCCAGTCGTCGTCGTCCCAGGCGTCCTGCACGTGCGCGACGAGTTCGTCGGTGGTGTGTGCCACGAGCAGGCGGCCCGCGTCGCCACCGACGCCGAGGGTGGTGAGGTCGGCGAGCGTCGTCGTTGCCATCGTCAGTGGAACGCCACGGTGACCTGCGCCTTGCCGAGCACGGTCTGCCCGGCGGCGGTCACGATGAGGTCGATGCGGGCGGGACGGCCCTGGTCGTCGACGGTGCCGACCTTGGCGACGACGCCGACCGTGGCGCCCTGCTCGGGGTCGACGACGACGGGACGGGTGAAGCGGACGCCGTACGACACGATCCAGCCGCGGTCGCCCAGCCACTCGGACACCGGCTGGACGGCGAGGCCCATCGTGAGCATGCCGTGCGCCAGCACGCCGGGGAGCCCCACGGCGGCGGCGACGTCGTCGCGGTAGTGGATGGGGTTGAAGTCGCCGGAGGCCCCTGCGTACCGCACGAGCGAGTCACGGGTGAGGTGGACCTCGTGTTCGGCGACGACGGTGCCGACCTCGGCGGTGGTGGTGTCGGTGGTCATGCGTCGTCTCCTCGGACGACGAGGGTCGACGTCGCCGTGACGACGTGCTCCCCCGTGGCGTCGGTCATGGTGCTCTCCGCCGTGACCATCGCGTTGCCGCCGAGGGTCTTGACGCTGGTGACGGTGAGCGTGGCGGTGAGTTCGTCACCGGCGACGATCGGCCGGGCGTACGTGAACTTCTGCTCGCCGTGGACCACGCGCGAGAAGTCGATGCCGGCGTCCGGTGCGGCCAGGAGCTGCGCGAGGGTGGCTTCCTGCACGACCACCGCGAAGGTCGCCGGTGCGACGACGTCGTCGTGGCCGGCGGCTCGCGCGGCGTCGACCTCGTGGTGGATCGGGTTCGTGGCGAACGTGGCGCGGGCGAACTCGCGCACCTTCTCACGGCCGACCAGGTACGGCGGGGCCGGCGGGAACGTCCTGCCGACGAGCTCGGGGTTCACTGACACGACCGGCAGTCTACCGACGCCCCCGGACACCGCTGGAGTCCATGAGCACGCATCGGTTATCCTGGCACCGGTGGCGTCGGGGGACGTCGCCAGGCCCGGCACCGCCCGGGTCGTCACGACTCTTGGGGGGAACCATGGAGGACACGATCGAGTTCGCCGTCCACACCGGCGATCGTCTGACCGCGATGGAGGCCGCGGGCTCCGCGCTCCGCACCGCCGGGCACCGGGTCGATGCCCTGCCCGGCTCCATCACCGCCACGACCGGCAACCGCGTCCTGACGACGCTGCTCGGGGCGATGGTCCACCCGTCGCGGGAGTACCGCCGCTACGAGGTCGTCGTCTCGACGACCGGGTGCCAGTCGCTCCTGACGCTCCGGCACGCCGGACACGGGACGGCGGTCGCCGGCGGGTCGATCGGTGCGGCGCGGCGACGTGCGCGCTGGCAGCAGGTCACGTCGTCGGTCGAGGGGGCGCTGCGGTCAGCGGGCGTGCTCGTCGGGCGGGTGGACCGGGCGCGGTAGCGCGACGGGTCGCGACATCGGACGGGAGGCTCGGTGGCGGTCCGGCACCGAGCCTCCCGTCCGGCGGCGGTGTGCGCTGGTACCGCACCACGAACGTGGGCTCGCGCCGCGGACGTCCCTGGCGCGAGCCCACGTCGGTGGTGCCGCGCCACTTGACGCCCGAGGCGGGCGGAGCGACGCACGACGCGCGTGGCACGACCCGGAGGCACGCCCCCCGGGAACGACGAAAGCCCGGCGCGGACGCCGGGCTTGCGGTAGCGAGGGCGGGACTTGAACCCGCGACCCCACGATTATGAGTCGTGTGCTCTAACCAACTGAGCTACCCCGCCAGAGATCCGGCGCTGTGTTCACGCCGGGTCGGAGCCCCGAGTCAGGATTGAACTGACGACCCCTTCCTTACCATGGAAGTGCTCTACCACTGAGCTATCGGGGCGTGTACCGCGAGCGGCACCACACGAGGATAGCAGAACCCGGACGGTGCTCCAGAACCGACTGCGACGCCCGGGCGTGCCGTCCGCGGAGGTCAGTTCGCGTTGGCCCTGAGCCACGCCAGCGGGTCCACCGGCACGCCGTCCAGGTGCACCTCGAGGTGCAGGTGCGGGCCGGTCGAGTTGCCGGTGCTGCCGACGAGCCCGAGGACGTCGCCGACCTCGACCTCCTGGCCCTGCATGACCTGGAAGGAGTCGTCCTGCATGTGGCCGTACACGCTCGTGAACTGCTTGCCGTCGACCTCGTGCTCGACCCAGACGTCGTTGCCGAAGCCGCCGTCGTGCGCCTGCACCTTGACGACGGTGCCGGCGGCGATCACGTGGATCGGGGTGCCAGCACCCGGAGCGAAGTCGACGCCCTGGTGGTTCGTGGAGCAGAACGAGCAGCCGGCGACCTGGCGTCCGCCGAACCCGGAGGTGATCGGGACGCCGGTGGGGAACGGCCACTGGATCGTGCCGGCGGGGTCGTTCGTGAAGGAGGAGGAGTCCGTGACCTTGGGCTGCGCTGCGGCGGCCGTCACCGTGTAGGCGTCGCGGTCGATCGACCCCGTGGTCGTGTCGCCGGAGCGGAAGTCCTGCGCGTCACCGGCAGCGGCCGCGGCCGCGAGCGGGGACCCGGGCTCGGCGGTGTACAGCGCCTGGGCGGGCAGCGAGGTCGACACGACGAGGCCGGCGGCGAAGAGCAGGGCGCCGACGGCGGTGACGCGGGAGGCGTTCCGGCGGAAGGCCACTCCCCCGCGCTGGGTCGTCGCCGCGGGCCGCGGGACGGCGCCGAGGTGACGGGTGGCTCGGTCGACGCGGACGGCAGCGGGAGCGGCCTTCGCGGCGGGGACGGCTGACTTCGCCGTGGACGCGGACTGCACCGTGCGACGCCGGCTGCCGGCACGCTTCGTGGTCGGTGCGACGACGGGCGAGCTGGGCGCGGGAGGAGTCACGGGGCCGAAGGCGGACTGCGGCAGGACCGGGGACGCGGGGGCCGGCGGCGTGACGGGCATCGCTGCGGCCGAGTCGTCGGCGACGGGCGAGACCGGAGCTGCGCTCGACGGAGCAGCGGCGACCGGAGCCGGCACGACGGCGGTGTCCGACGACGACATGCGCTGGACGCCCTGCTTCACGGCCGCGCGTTCCGCCTCGATGCGGGCTCGGCGGGTGAGGTGCGTGACCGGAGTCGGGTGCGGGGACTGCGCCGTTGCGTCGGTGGTGGTTCGTCCGGAGACGACGGGCGAGAGCGGAGTCTGGGGCATACGTGCGGTGATGATCCTGATCGAGGCAGATGCGCTCGTTGGTAACGAGCAGATAACGGGACTCGACGACGCTACCAGGGGTCACGGTGTGACGCCAGTCGTAGGCATGCCCACACCTGTGCCCAGAGTGCGGGGCGCGGAAGCGCTCAACCAGCGAGCACGTCGGCCTCTGCGCGGCGGACCAGGGACTCGAGCTGCTCGGCGATCGAGGGCGCTGCGAACAGGAAGGACCGGGTCCCCCCGGCCTCCCACGTGCGGGAGACGGCGCCGGCGCACACGGCGACGATCGACCCGGCGGCCATGTCCCACGGGTTGATGCCCCGTTCGTAGTACGCGTCGACCGTGCCCGCTCCGACGGCGCAGCAGTCGAGCGCGGCGGACCCGCCGCGGCGGATGTCCCGCACGTCGCCGAGGAGTCCGGCGAGCACCGCGACCTGCTCCCGGCGCCGTTCGACGGTGTAGCCGAAGCCGGTGGCCACGAGGGTCTCGGCGAGGGACGCCGGCTCGGAGACGCTGAGGCGGACGCCGTTCAGCGTCGCCGGCTCCCCCGCGACGGCACGGAACACGTCGCCCGTCGCTGGTGCGATGACGACGCCGGCGACGGGCTCCCACTGTGCGGGGTCGGGTTCGCCGCGGACGACGCCGATGCTCACGGCGTAGGCGGGGCTGCCGTAGAGGTAGTTGACGGTGCCGTCGATCGGGTCGACGACCCAGGTGATGCCGGTGCTGCCGCTGCTCGCGCCGGTCTCCTCGCCGAAGAACGCGTCGTCGGGGCGGGCGGCGGCGATCCGGGAGCGGATGAGGTCCTCGACCTCCTGGTCGGCCGCGGTGACGACGTCGACGATGCTCGACTTCCGGTCGGCGACCTCGACGCCCTCGGCTCGGCGGCGGGCGGCGAGGGCCGCAGCCTCGGTCGCGATGGACTCGGCGAGGTCGGCGAGTTCGGTCGGGGTCGGCGCAGCGCTCATGGCCTGATCCTCCCAGCCCGGGCGGGTGGTGGTCCCAGGCGTGGGAGGTGGGAGCGCGCGGATCCTCCCAGCCCGGGCGGATGGTCGTTCCGTGCGTGGGACGTGGAATCACGCGGATCCACCCTGCCCGGGCGGGTGGTCGTTCCGTGCGTGGGACGTGGAATCGCGCGTTGTCCGTCGGTTCTTCCCGCCTCCGACGCGCGATTCGACTTCCCATCGCGGGCGTGAGGGGAAGAAACGCGCGCACCCGCGCGGTGCGGAGTCCGCAACTGCCGGACTGGAGGCTCGGTTCCAGCTGGCACCGAGCCTCCAGTCCGGCACGCCCTCGTCACGCGAGGGCGAAACGAGAAGGGGCCCCGTTCAGAACGGGGCACGACGAGAGAGGCCCGCGTCCAGACCTGGGCGAAACGAGAAAGGGCCCCGTCAGAAACGGGGCCCTGCTCTGGTGACTCGGCCACTCGAAGAGAGTTCTTCAGCGAATGGACACGTGGCGAGTGAGGGATTCGAACCCCCGAAGGCTACGCCGGCTGATTTACAGTCAGATCCCTTTGGCCGCTTGGGTAACTCGCCATGTGCGCACCCAGCCCGTGTGATCACCAACCGGAGGCGCCAGAACAGCATACCGGACAGCCGAGCGTGGTCGTGACCAACCGAGGTCAGCGTCGCCGGATAGGGTGGTCGGCATGGCAGACAGCTCCTTCGACGTGGTCAGCAAGGTCGACAAGATGGAGGCGGACAACGCCCTCAACCAGGCCGCCAAGGAGATCGAGCAGCGCTACGACTTCAAGGGTGTCGGCGCCTCGGTCGCGTTCAGCGGTGAGGACGTCCTCATCAAGGCGAACACCGCGGAGCGCGCCACGGCCGTCCTCGACGTGTTCGAGTCGAAGGCGATCAAGCGCGGCATCAGCCTGAAGAGCATCGACGCCGGCGAGCCCTACGCCTCGGGCAAGGAGTTCCGCATCGAGGTCAAGTTCAAGAACGGCATCGAGCAGGACGTGGCGAAGAAGATCGGCGCGTTCCTCCGGGCGCAGGCCCCGAAGACCGTGAAGAGCCAGATCCAGGGCGACGAGCTCCGGGTCTCGTCGAAGAGCCGCGACGACCTGCAGAACACCATCCAGCTGCTCAAGGGCGAAGAGTTCGACGTCCCGCTCCAGTTCATCAACTTCCGCTGACGCGCCCGCGTTCGCCGAACCGCTGACGACACGACGTCCCCGTGGAGCACTGGCTCACCGTCGCCCTGACCGTCCTGCTCGTCCTGTTGGACCTGGCGATCCGTGTGTTCGCGATCATCTACGTGCCGATCAACCGCAAGCCGCAGACGGCGACCGGGTGGCTGCTGGCGATCTTCCTGATCCCGTACATCGGGTTCATCGTCTTCCTCATCATCGGGTCGACGAAGCTGCCGAAGGCGCGGCGTGAGAAGCAGACCGAGATCAACGCGTACATCCTCGAGCAGACCGAGGGCATCGAGCGGGTGCGCCGTGACCACCCGTGGCCCCCGTGGTTCGAGAGCATCACGGAGCTGAACCGGAAGCTGGGCGCGATGCCCCTGGTGGGCGGCAACTCGGCGGAGCTCTACCCCGACTCCGAGGACGCGATCCTCGAGATGGCCCGCGCGATCGACGGCTCACGGCGTTTCGTGCACGTCGAGTTCTACATCGCGACGCTCGACGACACCACCCGCCCGTTCTTCGACGCCCTCGCCCGGGCCCAGGCACGCGGCGTCCGGGTCCGCTTCCTCATGGACCACTGGGCCAGCCGCGGGTACCCGGCGTTCAAGGACACCCTCGCGTTCCTCGACGACGCCGGCATCGAGTGGCACCTGATGCTCCCGCTGCAGCCGCTGCAGGGGAAGTTCCAGCGCCCGGACCTGCGGAACCACCGGAAGATCATGGTGATCGACGGCTCGATCGCCTTCACGGGGTCGCAGAACCTCATCGACAAGTCGTACGACCTCAAGGGCAACATCGCCAGGGGCCTGGCGTACAAGGACCTGTTCGCCCGCTTCGAGGGGCCGGTCGTCGCGGGGATCAACGCCCTGTTCGTCACCGACTGGTACAGCGAGACCGACGAGCTCCTGCTCCGGGAGAGCGACCCCGTGCACCGAGCCGACCGTGGCGACGCGCTCGACTGCCAGGTCGTCCCGTCGGGGCCCGGGTTCGACGGCGAGAACAACCTGCGCCTGTTCAACGCGCTGCTGTACTCGGCGCAGAAGCGGGTGTCGATCACCTCGCCGTACTTCGTGCCGGACGACTCGATGCTCTACGCCATCACGACGACGGCGCAGCGTGGGGTCGAGGTCGAGCTCTTCGTGGGTGAGATCGGCGACCACGCCATGACGTGGCACGCGCAACGGTCCTACTACGAGGGGCTGCTCCGCGCGGGCGTGAAGATCTGGCTGTACAAGGCCCCGACCGTCCTGCACGCCAAGCACTTCACGATCGACGACGACGTCGCGGTCATCGGCTCGAGCAACATGGACATGCGCTCGTTCAGCCTGAACCTCGAGATCTCGGTGCTCGTGCGCGGTGAGCGGTTCGTCGACGCGCTGCGCGGGGTGCAGGACGCCTACCGGGAGCAGAGCCGGGAGCTCGACCTGGACGAGTGGCTCGGACGGACGCGTCGGTCGCAGGTGCTCGACAACGTCGCGCGGCTCACCGCCGCCCTGCAGTAGTCGCCGGCCAGGAGGCTCGCCCCGGCTGGCGCGCGCCGGCCGCACCGTGCGCGTTCCTCCGCCCCGTGCGAGGTTGCGCACGTGGTGCGGCGCTACGAGTTCGCACGGGGTGTGCAACCTCGCACCGGTCGAGAGGGTCCGCACCGTGCGCGTGCCGGTCAGCGCCCGACGGTGCCGGCGATGTGGGAGACCAGGCGTTCGAGGGGCCCCCGCCCGAGGAACCGCTGCCACAGCATCGCGAACACCGCCGCACCGACGGCGAACCACCACCACGTGGCGAGGCCCTGCGGGAGCCCGGGCACCGCGGCGATCACGACGAGGTGCAGCGCGTAGATCGACAGCGGCATCGAGCCGATCGCGACGAGCGGGAACGCGATGCGCTGGACGGTCCGCGCGCGGCCGTCGACGAGCAGCGAGCACAGCCCGATGACGGCGATCGCCACCCCGGCGGTCCCCAGGACGTCGACGATCGACGACGAGTGGTCGCGCGGCGAGAGGAACACCTGCGCCACGGCCTGTCCGGCGGTCGAGCCCTCGGACACGTACGGCACCCCCGGGAACGCGTTGCCGGCGTCGGCCGGGATCGGTGCGAGCAGGGTGCCGACCACGTAGGCGACGGTGGCGACCACGATGCCGGACGCGAGTAGCGCCACCTGGGTGCGCCGACCCTCCAGACCGCTCCGGGCGACGCCGAGACCGACCAGGACGTACGTCAGGAAGGTGACCACGGGGTAGACCAGCCCGAGCTGCTGCTCGAAGGAGCCGGTGTCGGCGTACAGCGGCACGATGGCGACCGCGAACGGCGCGGACAGCAGCGCGCAGGCGCCCGCCGCGGTGAACACGGCCCACCGGGGCCAGCGGAGCGCGGGCAGGACGAGCAGGAAGAGCGCGCCGTAGGTCGGCAGGATGACGTAGACGGGCGTGCCGAGCAGCATCAGCGCCACCCCGATCACGACGATCAGGACGGCGCGGACGGCGAGCCGCGCACGGACACGACCGATCTCCGGCGGGCCGGGCGGGGTGGTGCGCCCGCTGACCAGGCCGACGGAGACACCCGCGAGGACAGCGAACAACGACGAGGATCGGCCGTTCACGACGGCGGACCACGAGGACGGGTCGGCCCAGTCGAGGTGGTCGGTGACGCCTCCGACGTGGGCGGCCATCATGCCGAGGAGCGCGACCGCACGGGCGACGTCGACCCCGGACAGGCGAGCGCCCCGCACCCGGGCGACGGGAGCGGGGCGCACGGCGGTCATGCGTCAGACCTGGTCGGCGCCGGCGCGCGAGGTGTCGGCGCTCGGCGCTTCGATGCGTCCGAGCGACGCGTCGACCATCTCCTCGCGCGGGACGACCTTGACGCGGGCGCGGCCGTGGGGCGCACCGAGCGCGATCTCGTGCTCGTCCAGGCGGTGCCAGCCGTCGAGGTCGGTGTACTCCACCCCACGCTCGCGGAGCAGTGCCGGGACGGCTTCGTCGGAGGGGTCCACCGGCGTCCACCACTGGGCCTGGTCGTTGACTATGTGCTGGACGGTCTCCATCGCGTCGGACTTCGTGTGACCGATCAGGCCGACCGGCCCGCGCTTGATCCACCCGGTGGCGTAGACGCCCGGCATCTGCTGGTTGTCGTCGTCGAGGACCTGGCCCTCGTGGTTCGGGATGACACCGCGACGCTCGTCGAAGGGGAGCCCAGGCAGCGGCGACCCGAAGTAGCCGACCGCGCGGTAGGCGGCCTGGATCGGGATCTCGCGGACCTCACCGGTGCCCTCGACGCCGCCCTGCCCGTTCGGACGCGTGCGCTCGTAGCGGATCGCGGCGACGCGGCCCTGGTCGTCCCCGACGAACTCGAGCGGCTTCGCGTAGAAGTGCAGGTGCAGGCGGCGGCTGGCCGTGCCGGGCTCGCGCTTCCGCCACTGCTGCAGCACGCGGTCGATGACCATGACCTGCTTGTTCGTCTGGATCGCGGTGAGCGAGGCCTCGTCGTGGTCGAAGTCCTCGTCGTACACGACGACGTCGACGTCCGGGACCTCGCCGAGCTCGCGGAGCTCGAGCGGGGTGAACTTCACCTGCGCCGGGCCGCGGCGGCCGAAGACGTGGACGTCCGTGACGGGCGAGGCCTTGAGCCCCTGGTAGACGTTGTCCGGCACCTCGGTCGGCAGCAGGTCGTCGGCGTGCTTGGCGAGGATCCGGGAGACGTCGAGCGCCACGTTGCCGTTGCCGATGACCGCGACGCTCTCGGCGGTGAGCGGCCAGGTGCGCGGGACGTCGGGGTGTCCGTCGAACCAGCTGACGAACTCGGCGGCCCCGTAGGAGCCCTCGAGCTCGACCCCCGGCACGTCGAGGTCGGCGTCCTTCACCGCACCGGTCGAGAAGACGACCGCGTTGTAGTGCTGCTTCAGGTCGTCGAGGGTGATGTCCTTGCCGTACTCGACGTTGCCGAAGATGCGGATGTGCCCGCTGTCGAGCACGTCGCGGAGCGCGTTGATGATGCCCTTGATGCGGGGGTGGTCCGGGGCGACGCCGTAGCGGACCAGGCCGTACGGCGCCGGCAGCTGCTCGAAGAGGTCGATCGACACGTCGTACGCGTGTGCTTCCCGCAGGAGGATGTCCGCGGCGTAGATGCCGGCGGGACCGGCGCCGACGATGGCGAGGCGGAGGGTGGGCACGTGGGTCTCCAGTTCGTTCGAGCGGTGTGCTCCGGGGACGGGCGGTGTCGCCGTCGTCCGTGTGGCGGTGGTGCCGACGTCAGCGGCTGCGGTCCACGACGGACTCCGCGAAGCGGGTGAGGGCGCGCTTCACCACGCCGTCGGGCAGGGGTTCGAGTGCGACGACGGCCTCGCCGGCCCACTGCGCCGCGAGCGCACGGGTCGCCGCCGTGGCCTCGTGGTCGCGCAGAGCGGCGACGGCGGAGAGGTAGGCGTCGGTGGTGACGGCGTCGTCCGGCGCACCGGTGACGTCACGTTCGATGCGCTCGACCAGTGCTGCCGCGCCGGGCTCGCTCGCCGCACGACGACGGAGCTGGAGCAGCGGCAGGGTGTCGACGCCCGCGCGCAGGTCGTTGCCGGCGATCTTGCCGGTCTTGTCCTTCGCCGGGGCGAGGTCGATGACGTCGTCGACGAGCTGGAAGGCCACGCCGACCTTCTCGCCGAAGGTGCCGACGGCTTCGAGGTAGGCGCGGTCCGCTCCGGAGAAGAGCACCCCGGCGCGGGCCGCGGTCGCGATGAGCGAGCCGGTCTTGTCGCTGAGCACCTGGATGTAGTGCTCGACGGGGTCGTCCTCGGGCTGCGGGCCCGTCGTCTCGTGCAGCTGCCCCATGCAGAGGCGCTGGAAGGTCTCGGCCTGCATCCGGATGCCCTCGGGCCCGAGATCGGCGGTGATCAGGCTGGCACGGGCGAACAGCAGGTCCCCGGTGAGGATCGCGACGTTGTTGCCGTAGGTCACGTGCGCGGCCGGCACCCCGCGTCGCACGGGCGCTTCGTCCATGACGTCGTCGTGGTACAGCGACGCCAGGTGGGTCGTCTCGACGCTGACCGCGGCCTTGACGACGTGGTCGGTCACGCCGTTGCCGAGCTGCGCGATGAGCAGCGTCAGGGTCGGACGGATCCGCTTGCCGCCCGCGGAGAGCAGGTACCGGCTGGTGGTGTCGGCCAGGGTGTCGGCGGAGCGCATGGCGTCCTCGAGCCCCTGCTCGACGAGTTCGAGTCCGTCGTCCACGGCGCTGATGAACCGGCGCTCCGTGGGGCTGGCGAACAACCGCTCGCCGATGCCGAGCGACGCTCGGAGACTCGGTGCGCGGCGTGCGACCGGGACGCTCGGGTTCAAGTGGTGCTCCGTGTTCGGGGGAAGTCCGTGTGCGGGGGGAAGGACCGGTCAGCTGTCAGCGGACTCGGCATCAGGCCGGTCGGCGCTGGGCTGATCGGCGCTGGGCTGACCGGCGCTGGGCTGCTCGCCGGTGGCCTGGTCGACCGTCGGCTGCTCGCCGGTGGCGTGGTGGTCGCGTCGTGCCTTGGCCCGGCGGGCCGCCGACTCGCGCACCGTGCCGGCGACGGGCTTGCGGCCACGGTGCAGCGCGACGATGCCAGCCGTCAGGTTGCGGTGGGCGACCATCGTGAAGCCGACGCCGCGCAGCCACTGGCTGAGCACCTGCTGCTCGGGCCAGGCCTCGATGGACTCCGCCAGGTAGCGGTATGCGGCGGGGTTGCTGCTCGAGACGCGGGCGATCCCCGGCAGGACACGCTTGAGGTACGAGAAGTACCCGAACCGCAGGGCGGCGAGCGGCGGCGTGGAGAACTCGCAGATGACGACGCGGCCACCGGGCTTGAGCACCCGGAGCATCTCGCCGAGGGCCTGCATCGGGTCGTTCACGTTGCGCAGCCCGAACGAGATCGTGACGGCGTCGAAGGTGTCGTCCTCGAACGGCAGGTGCTCGGCGTCGCCCTCCACGAAGGTGATCTCGGGGTGACGCTGCCGACCGACCGCGATCATGCCCGCGGAGAGGTCGAGCGCGGTGACCTCGGCGCCCTTCTTGGCGAGCACCGCAGCACTGGTGCCCGTGCCCGCGGCGATGTCGAGGACGCGCTCGCCCGGCTGGGGGTCGACGGCGCGTACGGTCGCGACCCGCCACAGCGGGGCGTTGCCGGCGGAGAGGATGTCGTTCGTCAGGTCGTACTTCTCCGCGACGTCGTCGAACATGGCCGCCACCTCGTCCGGCCGCTTCTGCATGTCCGCTCTGCTCACAGGACCAATCCTAGAGGGCCGTGCCGTGCGTTCCCGGGGACGTCCGGCGAGTCGGCCCACGCCCTGCCCGACGCGTACGATCAGAGCGTGTCCCGATCCGCCACGGCGGCCCCGCCGCTCACGGTCTCGACCCGGATCCTCGACGACCCGGGCGCCGTGCTCCGCCACACGCTCCCCGACCAGCCGCTCGCGTTCGTGCGCAACGGGGACGGCATCGTCGGCATCGGCGAAGCCGTCCGGTACGAGTTCTCCGGGCCCGACCGGATGCGCGACGCCGCCCGGGTCTGGCGCTCGATCGTCGCGACCGCGGTGGTGGACGACCCCGTGCAGCTGCGCGGGTCCGGGCTCGTGGCGTTCGGCTCGTTCGCGTTCGCCGACGACTCCGCGGCGACGAGCGTGCTCATCGTCCCCCGGGTCGTCGTCGGTCGGCGCCGCGGCAAGGCCTGGCTGACCGCGGTCGACACCACCGCCGACCCGGAGCCGCTCGCCTTCACCAGGACCTCCGTCCCGGTCCCCCAGGTCGGCGGGCACGTCTCCGTCGCACTCGGCCCCGGCCGCATCGACGAGGACGCCTACGCCGCCTCGGTCGCCGAGGCCGTCCGCCGCATCACCGCCGGCGACGCCCGCAAGGTCGTCCTGGCCCGCGACCTCGTCGGGTCGCTGCCGGCCGGAGCCGACCGCCGCGCACTCCTGCTCGACCTCGCCGCGACCTACCCGCAGTGCGTGACGTTCGCCGTCGACGGACTCGTCGGGGCGACCCCGGAGACGCTCGCCCGCACCGACGGCACCCGGCTCACCGCGCGGGTGCTCGCCGGCAGTGCCGCGCGGGGCAGCGACCCGGTGTCCGACCGTGCGGCGGCCGAGGCCCTCGCCGGCAGCGCGAAGGACGTCCAGGAGCACACCTTCGCCATCGCGAGCCTCGTCGACGCACTCCGCCCCCTCGCCACCGACCTCCGCGTGGACCCTGAGCCCTTCCGCCTGCAGCTGCCCAACCTGTGGCACCTGGCCAGCGACGTCCAGGCGACGCTGCCGGTCGGCACCACCTCGCTCGACGTCGCGGACGCCCTGCACCCGACGGCCGCCGTGGCCGGCACCCCGACGGACGTCGCCGTCCGGCTCGTCACCGAGCTCGAGGGCGGCGACCGCGGCCGCTACGCGGGTCCGGTCGGCTGGTTCGGTGCGTCCGGGGACGGCGAGTGGATGCTCGCGCTCCGCAGCGCCCAGATCGACGATGACGGCACCGTCACCGCCTGGGCGGGCGCCGGCATCGTCGCCGGGTCCGACCCGGCGCGCGAGGTCGCCGAGACGGCACTGAAGTTCCGCCCCATCCGCGACGCGCTCGCGTAGCGGCGGCTGCTCGCGCCCAGGTGCCTCGCACCGTGCGCGGTTCCTCGGCTGGTGCGAGCTCGGTCACCCTGTGCAGGCCGCCAGGCGCGCACGGGGTGGGCAACCTCGCACCACGCGCGCCGGCATGCGCGGACCCGCGCACCACTGGACAGGAGGCTCGGTGCCGGTCCGGCACCGAGCCTCCTGTCCGTCAGTCGGCCAGCGGCACCTCGATCACCACGCGCTCGGCGGGGTCGGTCAGGACGCGCTCGAGGTCGCCCCACGTCGCGGCCCGGCGGTACTCCCACCCGAGCCCGGTGACGACCCGCTCCACGTCGACGTGCTGCGGGGTGGTCATCATGCGGGCCATGTCCTCAGGCGGGGTCGTCTCGGCGACCTCGAGCCCGCGGAAGATCGCTCCGCCGTCGTCGTTGCCCACGATGACCTGGACGCGGTGGGTGGGCTCGTGGGTGCCGGTGACGAACGCGCCCACGTCGTGCAGCAGGGTCAGGTCGCCGAGCAGGACACGCGTGGTGCCGACCGCCGCGGCGGTGCTCTCGAGCGCGGCGGCGATGCCGAGTGCCGTCGAGACGGTGCCGTCGATGCCCGCCAGTCCGCGGTTGGCATGCACGCGGATCTTCTTGCCCAGGACGCGGGCGTCGGCGACCCGGATGATCTGCGAGGCGCCGAGCACGAGCCGGTCGTGCGGCCACGTCACGCCCCAGACGGCCTCGGCGAGCATGGCTCGGTCGACGGGCCGGCGGCGCAGCGCGACCTCGTCCTGCAGGAACCGGTTGCGCTCGGCGCGGTCCTCGGACCGCTTGGCGTCGAGGTCGGGACCGGCGTCGCCGTCACCGAGCGCGGTCCGGCTGGCGGCGACCCAGCGCCCGACCCACGCGCGGTGCGTCGGAGCGGTGCGGCCCGTCACGCGGACGTCGGCGACCAGCCGGGAGGCTCGGCTCGGGTCGAACGCGTCGGATCCCGCCCCACGGACCGTCACCACCTCGACGTCGGCGCGCTGCAGGAGCGCGGGGACCTCGCGCGAGAGCGTCGGGTGCCCGAGGACGACGGCGCGGCGGACGCGACCGCCGAAGTCGGGGTCGCGGAGGAGCTCGCGGTAGGCGACGACGAGGTTGCGCCCGAAGCGCGCCCCGCTCGACACCTCGGCCAGCAGCGGCGCACCGAGCTCCCACGCGATCCGTTCGGCGTCCTCGCCGGCGTCGTGCCCGGCGATCACGACGGTGCCGGGGTCGTCGTCCGGCGTGAGCTCCGCGACGGGCAGCCCCGTGTGGACACGGCGTCGGGCGAAGTCGAGGTCGATCTCGTCGTCCGGGACGCCCTGGACGTCGGTCAGCGTCGCCGAGAGCGGCTCGCGGAAGGCGACGTCGAGCTGCGCCGGACCCGGCTGCCCGGTGTGCCCGGCAGCGGCGGCCACGGTCTGGCGGACGAGCTCGCGCAGGGTCTGGCGGGTGGAGGCGTCGACGCCGTGGGCGGTGGGGGCCTCGACCTCGCGGACGAAGGCGACCGCTGACGCGAAGATGCCCGGCTGCACGGTGGTCTGGTTGCTCCCGATGCCGCGGAGCTCCCCCGGTCGGTCGGCGGACAGGACGATCATCGGCACGCCGGAGTGGTGGGCCTCGAGGACGGCGGGGTGCAGGTTCGCGACCGCGGTGCCCGAGGTCGTGACGATCGCCGCAGGTCGACCGCTCTCGACGGCGAGCCCCAGCGCGAAGAACCCGGCCGTCCGCTCGTCCAGGCGCACGTGCACGGTGATGCCGCCAGCGCGCTCGAGGGCGACCGCCGCGAGGGCGAGGGCCTGCGAGCGGGACCCGGGGCTGACCACCACGTCGGTGACCCCGGCGGATGCGAACTCCTGCAGCATCGCCAGGGCGAAGTCCGAGGCTGGACTGCCGGACCCGGTGCCGTGGGCGGCCGTCGGTCCCGCGTCGGACGCGGCCCCGTCGGCGCCCGGGCCGTCAGCGATCGGAGCGGCCGTCGTCGTCGGTGTCGTGGAACTGGTCTTCGAGATCTCGGAGGGTGACGTCGTCCTGGTCCTTGTCCGTGCGGGGCCGCTCGGGAGCCTGCTCGCCGAGGAAGTCCGGGTCGTCTTCGGGACCACGGTACCGGGCCACGCGCTCGGGGGCAGCGGGCGCACGACCGAGCAGGAACCACAGGACGGCGCCGAGCACCGGCAGGATGATGATCAGCGCGATCCAGAGTCCGCGTCGCAGCGACCGGATCCGCGGCCGCGGCATGGTCGCGCAGTCGATGACCGCGTAGACCGTGAACGCCACGGCGGCGACGACGACGACGAGCCAGAGACGGACCATGCGGGGAGTCTAGGTCGGGATTCTGTGACCCGACTCATGGTCGGGCGTCCGTAGACTTGCCGCGTGAAAGCGTGGCTCGTGTACACCCTCGCCCGGCTCGGCATCTTCGCGGCGGCGCTCGTCGTCCTGTTCGTGGTGGGGCTGCCCTGGTACTGGGCGACCATCGGCGCGGCCCTCGTCGGGCTGCTCGTGTCCTACATCGCGCTGCCCCGGCTCCGCGACCAGGTGACCACGAGCCTGGCCACCCGGCGGGTGCGTCCGGACCACGACGCCGACGCGGACTTCGAGGACGACTTCGTCGACGCCGAGGACACCGACGCCCCCGCGGTGCGGCCCGTGTCGGACGCCGAGCGCCACGCGGAGCGCCGGGACCACCCGGCGGCGGACTGACCGCCGGGCGCAGCCACTCCGTCGCTGTGCCCGCTCCGGTCGCTGCGCCAGTTCCGGTCGCTGCGCCAGTTCCGCTCGCTACGGCTGGACGGCCAGGGTGATCGCGAGCACGACGCCGTACGCCAGCGCCGAGAACGACGACAGCTGCAACGCGGTGATGAGCTCGCGCGGCTTCCGCGACGTGACCCCGATCAGCAGCGCCGGCAGGGCGAGCAGCAGCGTGAAGTACGTGAACCCGGACCGGAAGTACAGCAGCACGAACCAGAGCAGCGCGACGTACGGCAGCATCAGGAAGACGCCGTACAGCGCGCGGGCGACCGGGCGTCCGAGCAGGACGGCCAGGGTCCGCTTGCCCGCGAGCCGGTCCTCGTCGATGTCGCGGATGTTGTTCACCATGAGCACCGCGCAGGCGAAGAACCCCGCCGCGACGGCAGCCACCCAGCCGCTCGCCGTGACCTCGCGGATCTGGGTGTACTGCGTGCCGAGCACCGCGACCAGGCCGAAGAAGACGAACACGAAGACCTCGCCGAGGGCGTTGTACCCGTACGGCTTCTTGCCGCCCGTGTAGAACCACGCGGCGACGATCGCGGCCGCGCCGACGATCAGCAGCCACCACAGCTGCGTGAGCACCACGATGACGATCCCGGCGACCGCGGCCAGCCCGAAGAACGTCAGCGCGACGGTGAGCACCGTCCGCGGGGCGGCGAGACCGGCCCCGGTGAGGCGGGCGGGTCCGACGCGGAACTCGTCCGTGCCGCGGACGCCGTCCGAGTAGTCGTTGCTGTAGTTCACGCCGATCTGCAGGAACAGCGCGACCAGCAGCGCCAGGACCGCCAGCGCGAGGTGGCCGTCCTGCTGCAGGTAGGCGCCGAAGTCCCCGGTCGTGCCGCTGTCCACGAAGCCGACTGCGGTGCCGAGGACGACCGGGACGACTCCGAGCGTCAGGGTGCGGAGGCGGGCGCCCCCGATCCAGTCGCTCGCGGTCGCGCGTCGCTTCGTCCGTGCCGGTCCCGCGGCCTTCGCCGGGTTGCCGGAGCGGCCCTTCTTCTGGGTCGTGTTCTTCGCTCGTGCCACGACCGTCAAGCGTACCGGCGTCAGGCGTCCGGATCGGCGACGGCGCGGACGGCCCGACGGTCGGGTTTGCCGGACGCGAGCATCGGCACCGCGTCCACGAGCACCACCGCCGCCGGGCGCGCGGCTCGACCGAGGGCTGCCCCGACGTGCTCACGGACCCGCTCGAGGTCGAGGGGCTCCGCCGTCACGACCACGGGGACCTCGCCCCACTCCCCCGACGACCGTCGTGTCACGACGGCGCCGTCCTGGCCCGGGAGCTCCCGGACGAGTCGTTCGACGGCCCCGAGCGGGACCTTCTCCCCGCCGGAGATCACGACGTCGTCGAGTCGACCGAGCACCCGGACGCGGCCGTCCTCGAGGTCGGCGGCGTCGCCCGTGCGGTACCACCGCAGGCCGTCCCGCACGACGAAGGTCGCCGCGGTCCGGTCGTCGTCCCCGAGGTACCCCTCGGCGAGCATCGGGCCGGCGAGCTGCAGTTCGCCCTCGACCAGCTCGGCCCGGACGGTCCCGAACGGCACGCCGTCGTAGACACAGCCGCCGCTCGTCTCGCTGGCGCCGTACGTGGTGACGACGCGGACGCCCGCTGTGTCCGCTCGTGCCCGCAGCGGCGCCGGGGTGGACTGCCCGCCGACGAGGACCGCGTCGAACCCGGCCAGGGCCCGCGCCGCACGCGGGTCGTCGAGCACCCGGGCGAGCTGCACCGGCACGAGCGAGGTGTACCGCCGTGGTGCCGCCGGCCCGGTGACGAGCCGCTCGGCCGCGTCCGCGAACGCCGCCGCCGTGAAGTGCCCGGGGGCGATGACGCTGGGTGCCGTGCCGGCGGTGATCGACCGCGTCAGGACGTTGAGGCCCGCGATGTAGTGCGTCGGCAGCGCGAGCACCCACCCACCCGGTCCGCCGAGCGCCGCGTCGGCGGCGGCCGCCCCGGCGAGGAGCGCCTCCGAGGACAGCGCCACCCGCTTGCCGGTGCCGGTGGACCCGCTCGTGGTGACGACCAGGGCGACCCGCTGCTGGACATCGGCCGGTGGCGGGGTCGGCAGCGCCGGGGCGTCCCGGTCGACCGGCAGCAGGGCGGGGCCGCCGGCGAGGGCAGCCTCCAGGCCGCGCAGCACGGCCATCGGGTCGGACGCGTCCAGCGCGACCAGCGGACGGGGCATCAGTAGTGCCAGGGGAAGGACGTCCACTCGGGGGCGCGCTTCTCGAGGAAGGAGTCGCGGCCCTCGACGGCTTCGTCCGTGCCGTAGGCGAGCCGGGTGGCCTCGCCGGCGAACACCTGCTGGCCGACCAGTCCGTCGTCGACCGCGTTGAAGGCGTACTTGAGCATGCGGATCGCGGTCGGGGACTTGCCGAGGATGGTCTCGCCCCACCGGATGGCCTCGCGCTCGAGGTCGGCGTGCGGCACGACCTTGTTGACGGCGCCCATCTCGTAGGCGCGCTGGGCGGAGTACTCCTCGGCGAGGAAGAAGACCTCGCGTGCCAGCTTCTGGCCGATCTGCTTGGCGTAGTAGGCGCTGCCGTACCCGCCGTCGAACGAGCCCACGTCGGCGTCGGTCTGCTTGAACCTGCCGTGCTCGGCGCTGGCGATCGTGAGGTCGCAGATCGCGTGGAGGGAGTGCCCACCGCCGGCTGCCCAGCCGGGCACCACGGCGACCACGACCTTCGGCATCATCCGGATGAGGCGCTGGACCTCGAGGATGTGCAGCCGACCCATCGAGGCCTGCGCTGCCGCGGGGTCGACGCCCTCGGGCGGGGCCCCCTCGTCGCCGACGTACTGGTAGCCGCTGCGACCGCGGATCCGCTGGTCGCCGCCGGAGCAGAACGCCCAGCCGCCGTCCTTCGGGCTCGGGCCGTTGCCCGTGAGCAGGACGACGCCGACGCGGGGGTCCTGGCGGGCGTCGTCGAGGGCGCGGTAGAGCTCGTCGACCGTGCGCGGACGGAACGCGTTGCGGACTTCGGGCCGGTCGAAGGCCACTCGGACGATGCCGTGGTCGACGTGCTTGTGGTAGGTGATGTCCGTGAAGGAGGCGGCCACCGGGGCCTCGGTCCAGACGTCGGGGTCGAACAGGTCGGAGACGGGAGCGGGCATGCCCCCACGGTACTGCCGCTTGCCAGAAGTCCTGAGGGCTAGGAGCTCATGTCGGTCAGGAGCTCCGGGGCCACCATGACGACGAGCACGATCAGGATCACCGGGTTCGCGAAGAACGCCAGGACGACGCCGATCGCGCCGTACCAGCGGCCGAGTCCCCCGACGGCGGCGATGAACCCGAGGATCGCGGCGATCAGGGTCAGGAACACGACGACGAAGCAGATGCCGAACGCGAAGGTGGTGTCGCCGCCCATGTAGACCGCGAAGGCACTGGCGTCCACGGCAGCCGAGACGACCGCGAGGCCGAGTGCGAGCTTGCCGGCCAGGGGGCTCTTGCGCTGACGCCGAGCGGATCCCTGCTGCTGCCGGACGTCGACAGTGTTGTTCCGCATCAGCCGGGCGAACTCGTCGCTGCCCGACGCCGGTCGGGTCCTCGCCGCCGAGGGTCGTGCTGCCGCCTGTGCCCTGGCGGCGGGCGACGTGGCCGCCGCGGCCTTCGGGGCCGCCGCGGGCTTCGGGGCTGCCGCGGCCTTCGGGGCTGCCGCGGGCTTCGCTGCTCGGGACGACGAGGGGCTTCGTGACGACCGCTGGTGCGGATCTGGCGTCACGGAGCCTCCTTCTGTCGTCATGGTCGCGGGTCGACCCGGGCCGACCGATGCATGCTAATGCCCTGCGCTGGCGGTCCCCTCCGAGGAACCGTGGGGTCCGCTGGGCAGCAGTCGAGGGCCTTGGTCGGTGCCCAGACGGCACCGGCACGGGCCGACGCTGGGAGGATGGGGACGTGGTCCCGACACTTCCTCCGCTCACCGACCTGCTCGCCGACGCGCACGTGGTCGCCCTCCCGATGCGCGTCCGGTTCCGCGGGATCACCGTCCGCGAGGCCCTCGTCCTCCGCGGCCCGGCCGGCTGGACCGAGTTCTCCCCCTTCGTCGAGTACGACGACCGCGAGTCCGCTGCCTGGCTGCGCGCCGCGATCGACTTCGGCTGGACGGCGCACGAGCCCGCTGCTGACGCCGTCCCGGTCAACGCCACGGTGCCGGCGATCGCACCTGCGGGCGTCGCGGACCTGCTCGCGCGGTACCCCGGGTGCCGGACGGCGAAGGTCAAGGTCGCCGAACCCGGCACCACGGTCGAGGACGACGTCTCGCGTGTCGCCGAGGTGCGCCGCGTGATGGGCCCGGACGCCGCGGTCCGCGTCGACGCCAACGGACTGTGGAGCGTGGACCAGGCCGTCGTCGCGCTGGAACGCCTCGCGCCCTTCGACCTGCAGTACGCCGAACAGCCCTGTCGCACCGTCCCGGAACTCGCAGCGCTGCGGCGCCGGATCGACGGCCTCGGGGTGCGGATCGCTGCGGACGAGAGCGTGCGCAAGGCCTCGGACCCGCTCGCCGTCGCCCGGGCCGGAGCCGCCGACGTCCTCGTCGTCAAGGCGCAGCCCCTCGGCGGCATCACCGCGGCGCAGGCCGTCATCGCCGAGGCCGGGCTCCCCTGCGTGGTCTCCAGCGCGCTCGACACGTCGGTCGGGCTCGGGATGGGGGCGTTCCTCGCTGCGTCGGCGATGTCCCCGGGCTACGCCGCGGGGCTCGGGACCGCCGTGCTCTTCGAGGGAGACGTCACCTCGGCGCCGCTCCTGCCCACGGCCGGGAGGATCGCCGTCCGTCGCGTCGACGTCTCGCCCGATCTCGTGGCTCGCTTCGGTGCCCCGCCGGAGCGGGCAGCGTGGTGGCGGGCGCGCCTGGAGCGCGTGCACGCGCTCCTCGCGGCCGCGTAGCGCGGCCCCGCCGCGCGGCAGCGCCGCTGAGCGCGGCCGAGGTGCGCCGCCCCGCCGCGCGTCCCGTCCCGTCCCGTCCCGTCCCGTCCCGTCCCGTCCCGTCTTCGGTGAGATCGCACTTCGTGTCGCCTGCCGCGACGTGGAGGCGACACGAAGTGCGATCTCACGGCCGGGCCGGGCCGGGCCGGGCCGGCGCAGCACGCCGCGCGCGCGGCCGGCGCGCAGTGCGCGCAGTGCGCGCTCCGGCTGCACCCCGTCGACCTCGCGAATGGTCGCGACACCCCGCTCAGGTTCGCCGAGCAGTCGCAGACCGTCGGTCCAGCGCCACCGGTCCGACGATCCTTGACCGGTCGGCCGTCGACCGACGGGGTGTCGCGACCACTCGGCAAGGTCCGGCGCGTCCGGGTCGCCGGTCGACGCGCAGCGCAGCGCAGCGCAGCGCAGCGCGCGGCTGGTGAGATCGCACTTCGTGTCGCCTCCGGCGGCGCGGAGGCGACACGAAGTGCGATCTCAGCGGACGGGCCGGCGCGCACGAAGTGTGCGCAGCGCGGACCTCGTACACGCCGGACACAGCAGACGGAGACCGGCCCCAAGCACCCGGACCCCGGACGCACCGGAGGCCCGGTGCGAGGCGGACCTGCACCGGGCCTCCTGGGAGGGCGCGTCAGCGGCGACTCACAGACCGGAGTAGCTGTGCAGCCCCTTGAAGAAGACGTTGACGACCGAGAAGTTGAACATCACGGCCCCGAAGCCGATGAGTGCCAGCCAGGACGACCGCGCACCGCGCCAGCCACGGGTCGCACGGGCGTGGATGTAGCCCGCGTAGATGACCCAGATGATGAAGGTCCAGACTTCCTTGGTGTCCCAGCCCCAGTAGCGGCCCCAGGCGCGCTCGGCCCAGATCGCGCCGGCGATGAGCGTGAAGGTCCACAGCACGAAGCCGACGAGCAGGACGCGGTAGGTCAGGACCTCGAGCCGGTCAGCGTCGGGCAGGGTCTCCATGAAGCGGAGCTTCTTCGACGCGGCGCTGTGCCCGAGCCGGTAGGTCTGGACGAGCTGCGAGACCGCGAGCCCGGCACCCAGGGCGAAGAACCCGGTGCCGGAGATGGCGACGAACACGTGCAGGACGAGCCAGTACGACTGCAGCGCCGGCTGGAGCGGGACGACGGGGACGTAGTAGTTCACCGTCGCGATGCCGAGCAGGATGATCGTCAGGCCGGTGATGAAGACGCCGAGGAACTTCAGGTTCTGCCAGAGCTGCACGAGCAGGAAGATCGCGATGATCAGCGCCGTGCCCGTGAGGGAGAACTCGAACATGTTGCCCCACGGCACACGGTCGGCCGCGATGCCCCGGAGGACGACTGCCGCGACGTGCAGCACGAGCGCGAGGATCGTCATCGCCATGCCGACACGCTCGAACCGCGAACCGCCACCACGCCCGGAGCCGGACTTGACGGGGGCTTCGACGCGCTCGAGCACGACGGTGCCGCCCTGCACGGTGGCGACGGTCTTGGCCTGCCGCTTCGACGCGGTCGCAGCAGCGTCCGCGCTGCCGACGGCGCCCTCGGCGACGCGGACGTCACCGGAGCGCTTGGCCATGTCCAGCGCGAACGAGATGAACGCGACCACGTAGACGGCCATCGCCGAGTACGTGAGGACGACCGAATAGGTCGCGAGGTTCGCAGTCATGTCATTCACGAGGGCATCCTAACTCCGAGGTCCGACAAGTGCCGGTTGGCGATCTCGGCGACGGCGCGCTCGAGGTTGGGGTCCTCGCCGCGGGCCAGACCCGCGTACTCGAGGTCGTACTCGCCCTGGTCGGAACCGTTCCGGGGCACCGCCTTGACCCACACGCGACGGCGTGGGACGAACAGCGACGTCAGCAGCCCGAGCACGCTCAGGATGGCGAACCCGCCGACCCACAGCTGCGACGGGTCGTGGTGGACGTCGAGCGACACGTACCGCTTGACGCCGTCGAACGTGATCGAACCGGCCCCGTCGGGCAGTGTCTTGGTCTGCCCGGGCTTGAGCTCGAGGCTGGCCGTGGCCGCGTCGGTCCCTGCGATCTGCTTCAGACCGGTGGTGTCGAGCGAGTACACGCTGCGCGGGACGCCGTCGTCGAGCCCGAGGTTGCCCGTGTACACCTGCAGCGTCAGCAGCGGGTTCTCGGTGTCGGGGTAGCTCGACGTGAACGCGCCGCGGGCGTTCTTCACCGCGGTCGGGTAGAAGAACCCGCGGATGCCGAGCTGGTCGGGCTTCGAGTCCGGGACCTTGATGACGCCGAGCGACGTGTAGTTGGCGTCCTGCGGCAGGAACGGCACGGTGTCCGTCAGCGCCTCTCGCCCCTCGCCGTCGCGCACGGTGACCTGCATCGCGTACCCGTTGCCGAGCAGGTAGACGTTCGTCCCGCCGACCGACAGCGGGTCGTTCACGCCGAGACGCGTCGTCTTCGGGGTGCCGCCCTTCTCCTGGCTCGTCACGGTCGCCGAGTAGTCCAGCGCCTGGCCGAGGGCGTTGAGGTTCCGCTCCTCGTACTTCGTGACGAACTTGTCGAGCGTCAGGTTGTAGCCCTTGAGGTCGGTCTGCTGGAACCAGCGCCCCGGGTTGAAGGAGTCGTAGGACCCGAGGACGTTGGAGAACGTCTGGCCCTCCACCAGCAGGCGCTGCCCGGTGTACCCGAACCCCCCGCCGATGCCGACGGCCACCAGCACGCCGACCAGCGCCGCGTGGAACACCAGGTTGCCGGTCTCGCGGAGGTACCCGCGCTCCGCGCTCACCGAGTCGCCGAAGCGCTCGACCCGGTACCCGGACCGCTTCAGGACAGCGGTCGCGCGCGAGATCGCGTGGTCCACCGACGGGAGGCTCGTGGTCGCGTCCGTGCCGGAGCCACCGCCCGTCAGGGTGTCGGCCTGCACCGCCGCGCTGCGGAAGCCTGCGAGCCGCGTCAGTCGCGCAGGGGTCTTCGGCGGACGGGTGCGGAGCGCCTGCCAGTGGTGTCGCGTGCGGGGGATGATGCAGCCGATGAGGGACACGAACAGGAGCAGGTAGATCGCCGAGAACCACACGGAGGTGTAGGTGTCGAAGACCTGGAGCTTGTCGAGGATCGGGTACAGCGTGGTGTGGTCGGCCTTGTACTGCACGACGCCGTTCGGGTCCGCGGTGCGCTGCGGCACGAGGGACCCCGGGATCGCCGCGAGGGCGAGCATCATCAACAGGAACAGTGCCGTGCGCATGCTCGTGAGCTGGCGCCAGAAGTACCGGACGTAGCCGACGACGCCGAGCTTCGGCTGGTTGACGCCGTCGGAGGGCGCCTGCGCGGTGCCGTCGACGTGGTCGGACGGCCGCTGTGGGTCGGAGGCGACGTCAGCGCCGGACTCGTCGGTGACGTCGTTGGTGGGGTCAGACCGCGGGGACAAAGCTCTGGATCACCGCCCCGGCGCTCGACATGACGGCCGACCAGATGCCGGTGACCATGAGCAGGCCGATGACGATCAGGATGGATCCTCCGATGATGTTGACGGTGCGCATGTGGCGCTTCACGGCGCGGATCGCTCCGGCCGCCCACCCGGCGCCGAGGGCGACGAGCATGAACGGGACGCCGAGTCCCAGGCAGTAGGCGACGCCGAGCCACATGCCCTGCCAGGCGCTGCCGGACTGCACGCTGAGCAGGTTGATGGCGGCGAGCGTCGGGCCGAGGCAGGGGGTCCAGCCGAGGCCGAACACGATGCCGAGCAGCGGGGCGCCGACCAGGCCGGTCGCCGGGGTCCACGAGGGCTTCAGCGAGCGCTGCAGGAAGGTGAACCGGCCGATGAAGACCAGTCCCATCAGGATGACCACGATGCCGAGGACCTGCGTGATCACGTCACGCCAGCGCACCAGCCAGAAGCCGAGCGCGCCGAAGACGGTCGTGTAGGCCACGAACACCGCGGTGAAGCCGAGCACGAAGAGCAGCACCCCGAGGACGACGCGTCCGCGGCCCCGACGACCGGCGTCCGCGATGCCGCTGACGTACCCGAGGTACCCGGGGACAAGCGGCAGGACGCACGGCGACAGGAACGACACGAGCCCCGCGAGCAGCGCCACCGGGAGGGCGACGAGCATCTGCCCGCTGAGGATCGCGTCGGAGAAGGGGTTGCCGCTCATGGGGTCAGGACGCCTTGAGCTCGTCGCCGACCAGGGTGTCGAGGATGCTCGTGCCGTCGACGGCACCGAGGACGCGCGCGGCGACCCGGCCCTTCGTGTCGAGGACGATCGTCGCGGGGACGGCGTTCGGCGCGATCTGCCCGGAGAGCGCGAGCTGCATGGTGCCCTTGTCGGCATCGAGGACCGTCGGGTAGTCGACCTTGAAGGTGCGCTCGAACGCCGCGGCGGTGGCGGCCTGGTCACGGACGTTGACGCCGATGAACTGGACGTCCTGGTCGGCGTACTTCGCCTGGACCGTGCTGAGGTACTTCGCCTCGGCACGGCAGGGCGGGCAGCTGGCGTACCAGAAGTTCAGCACCACGACCTTGCCGCGCAGGGCCTTCGACGAGACGCGGTCGCCGTCGGAGTCCTTCGTGGAGAAGTCGACGGTGTCCTTGCGGTCCTTCGCGGAGACCTCGGTCACCGCGCCGTCGCCGGAGATGTAGTTCTGCGTGGTGCCGTTGCCGTACTGCTTCGACAGCGAGTCGCTGCCGCCGGAGCACCCGGTCAGGGCGAGGGCGGAGACGAGGGCCGTCGCTCCGACCACGACGAGGCGCTTCTTGATGCTGCTGACGGTCACACTGCTCCTTCGTCGATCGCGGACGCGCGCAGTTCCAGCGCGGGGTCCGCGTACCCGACCTCGGTGAACCGACCGCTCGAGGTGGCGGGCACACGCTCGAGGGTGGTGATGCTCGACAGGTCGCACCGGCGCTTGCGCGGGTCGTGCCACAGGGGCTCCCCCGCGAGTCGGCGGTGCACCATCCAGATCGGGAGCTGGTGGCTGACGAGGACGACGTCGCCGTCCTCGACGCTCTCCCAGGCGGTCGTGATCGCGGCGACCATGCGGTTCGCGATCGACTCGTAGGCCTCGCCCCAGCTGGGACGCCACGGGTTGGCGATCCAGGGCCACTCGGCCGGGCGGCGGACCGAGCGCTTCGTGAACCCGGGCGGCTGGCCCTCGTACCGGTTCGTCGGCTCGATCAGTCGTTCGTCGAGGGAGACGTCGAGCCCGTACAGCTCGGACCACGGCGCCGCGGACTCCTGCGTGCGCTGGAGCGGTGAGGCCACGATGCGGCGGACGTCGACGCCCGCGGTCATCCACGCGGTCGCGGACGCAGCCGCCATGCGGGTGCCGAGTTCGCTCAGTCCGAAGCCCGGGAGTCGTCCGTAGAGCACACGGTCCGGGTTGTGTACCTCGCCGTGTCGCACGAGGTGGATTCGGGTCGCGGGCATGGGTTCCAGTGTAGGTCGATCCACCGACCCCACTGCCCGCCCAGCGGATCCACGGCTTCGGGGACGTTCAGCCGAGGTGCCCCGAGAGCTTGCCGTGCAGGGCGGTCGATCCCGTGTTCAGGTTCACCACCTCGACGGTCGAGCCGTGCTTGGCGAACCGCTGCTCGATGCCGTCGAGCGCGGCCACCGTGCTGGCGTCGAACACGTGCGCCTCGGACATGTCGATCACGATGTGCTCCGGGTCGTCGGCGTAGGAGAACCGGGTCACGAGGTCGTTCGACGACGCGAAGAACAGCGCACCGTGGACGCGGTACCGGACGGTCCGCTCGTCGACGGGCTCCCGGACGACCTCGACCACGTGCGCCACCCGGCGGGCGAACACGAGGGCCGCGAGGACCACGCCCACCAGCACTCCCGTCGCCAGGTTGTCCGTCGCGACCACCACGAGCACGGTGATCACCATGACGGCGGTCTCGCCGAGCGGCATGCGCCCGAGGGTGCGCGGGCGGATGCTGTGCCAGTCGAACGTCGCCACGCACACCATGAGCATCACCGCCGTGAGCGCCGCCATCGGGATCTGCGCGACGACGTCGTGCAGCACGATCGTCAGGACCAGCACGGAGGCGCCGGCCGCGAAGGTGGAGATCCTGGTGCGGGCACCGGCGGTCTTCACGTTGATGACGGTCTGCCCGATCATCGCGCACCCACCGGTGCCGCCGAAGAACGCGGAGGCGATGTTCGCGACGCCCTGCCCCCACGACTCCCGCCACTTGCTCGACCCCGTGTCGGTGATCGCGTCGACGAGCTGCGCGGTGAGGAGGGTCTCGATGAGGCCGACGATCGCCATGCCGAACGCGTACGGCGCGATGGTCGCCAGGGTCTCGAAGGTGAACGGCACGGTGATGCCGTTGAAGCCGGGCAGTGCCGTGGGCAGGGCACCCTCGTCGCCGACGGTCGGCACCGCGACGCTGAACACGACCGTGATGAGCGTGATCACGACGACGGCGATGAGCGGTGCCGGCACGGCCTTGGTCAGGAAGGGGAAGCCGACGATGATCCCGACGCCGAGGACCGTGAGCGGCCACACCACGAACGGGACGTCGGGACCGAGCAGGTTCGGCAGCTGCGCGGTGAAGATCAGGATCGCCAGGGCGTTCACGAAGGCGACGTTGACGCTGCGCGGGATGAAGCGCATCAGCCGGGCGACCCCGAGGAAGCCGAGCACGAGCTGCATCAGGCCGCCGAGCACGATCGTCGGGACGAGGTAGTCGATGCCGTGGTCGCGGACGAGCGGGGCGATCACGAGCGCCACCGAACCCGCGGCGGCCGACACCATCGCCGGGCGACCGCCCACGATCGAGATCACCACGGCGATGACGACGCTGGAGAACAACCCGACGGCCGGGTCGACGCCGGCAACGACGGAGAACGAGATCGCCTCGGGGATGAGCGCGAGCGCGGTGACGATGCCCGCGAGGACCTCGCGCGAGAGCAGCCGGGGTGAGCGGAGGGCCGAGAGGACGGTCGGGGCGTGCATGGTGGTCGACATCATCGGCGACTCTACCGTCACGTGAGGGTACAGTTCCACCAGCACCCACCCCAGGAGGTCTGCCACCATGTCCGACGTGACCCAGACCATGCACATCGGCGAACTCGCCGATCGCGCCGAGATGTCGCTCCGCACGATCCGGCACTACGACGAGGTGGGCCTGCTCGTGCCCAGCGGCCGCACCACCGGGGGCTTCCGGGTCTACACGGACGGTGACCTGGAGCGGCTGCTGGTGATCCGGCGGATGAAGCCCCTCGGGTTCTCACTCGAGGAGATGGGCGACCTGCTCAGCATCGTCGACGGGCTGCCGGGCGCCGACGCGGAGGACACGGCCGCACGGGCAGCGCGCCTCGACGCCTTCCTCGAGGACGCCCGAGCCCGGCACGCGAAGCTCGTGGAGCGGGCGGGCATGGCCGAGGAGTTCATCGGCACGCTCGGCACCCTCCGCGCCGCCCTCCCCTGACCAGCGCCCCCGCTCCCACTCCGCGCGCTCGGCCCGCTCCTCGAGCAGGATGGCGCGGTACACACGGAGCCGTTCCTCCTGCTCGGCGATGACGGCGCGTGCCTTCCAAGGACGCAAGCGGTGCCGCCGCCGGACGTTCACCTTCCACTGCTCCCACATCCGGGCGTTCCACTCGTCGTTCACCGCTCCCATGGTCGATCCCTCCTCTGTTTCTCCGTGTTGATCAACTCCCGGACGATCGTGACGAACACCACGTCCTCGTCGCGAGCAATCTGCATGTCGTACACCGCCTGGAACGCGCGGCGTCCGATCTCGTTCCGCCCGACGTCCTCGGCGCAGACCAGGTCGACGGCCCACACGATCCGGGTCCACGCCCGGTCACGCTCTTCCCGGTACACATCGCGCCGCCACCGCACCGCCGCCCAGACACCACCGGCAAGCGCGCCGGTCAAGGTCAGCGCGGCCGCCCCGAGCGCGGCGACCACCGTCGCCACCGCCGCAGGCGGCCAGGCCGCGAGCACCTCGGTCCCCGCCGTCATGAGGACCTCCTCCCCTGCTCGCGACCCGGCCACGTCGAGAACGCTACGGAGCGCCCAGGTCGAGCCGAGCCTCCCGTCCGCATCGGTGGAGAACACCCGACGTGAGCCGACCTGTGGAGGGAAGCGACTCCGCGCACCTCGACCGACGCGCCCGGCCCGGTAGACTCGACGACCGTGATCGAACGCACCCGCATCAGCGACCTCGCCGCACTCCCCGACGGTCCCGTCTCCGTGGCCGGATGGGTCGAGACCGTCCGCGACCAGAAGAAGGTGCAGTTCGTCGTCCTCCGCGACGAGACCGGCGCCGTCCAGCTCGTCAACCCCGCCACACGCGAAGCCGTGGAGGGCGACGACGCCTCGGCGACCGCGCTCGCCACGACGGAGTCCATCTCCGGCCTGGCGCACGGCTCCTTCATCCACGTGCAGGGCACCCTGAAGCACGACGAGCGCGTCAAGCTCGGCGGCCTCGAGGTCAAGGTGGGCGAGCTCACCGTCGTCAGCGCGGCGATCCCGGAGACGCCGATCGCCGACGACTCCTCCCTCGACAAGCGCCTGGACTGGCGCTTCCTCGACCTGCGCAACCGCAAGCAGAACCTCATCTTCCGCATCCAGACCACGATGGAGCACGCGTTCCGGACCTACTGGGTCGAGCGCGACTACATCGAGATCCACACCCCGAAGCTGATGGCCTCGGCGTCCGAGTCGCGTGCCGAGCTGTTCCAGCTCGAGTACTTCGAGACCACGGCGTACCTGTCGCAGTCGCCGCAGAACTTCAAGCAGATGGCCCAGCCCGCGGGCTTCGGTGCCGTCTTCGAGATCGCGGACGCCTTCCGCGCCGACCCCTCGTTCACCTCGCGCCACGCCACCGAGTTCACGAGCGTCGACGCCGAGTTCTCGTGGATCGAGTCGCACGAGGACGTCATGGCGATGCACGAGGAGGTCCTGGTCGCCGGCATCACCGCGGTCAAGGAGAAGTACGGCAAGGACATCGAAGAGGTCTTCGGCTTCGAGCTGCAGGTCCCGACGACGCCGTTCCCCCGGGTGACCCTGGCCGAGGCCCGGACGATCGTCGCCGACAGCGGCCACGACGTCGTGCGCGCCGACGGCGACCTCGACCCCGAGGGCGAGCGCCGCGTGTCTGCCTGGGCGAAGGAGCACCACGGCTCCGAGTTCGTCTTCGTCACCGACTACGACGCCTCGATCCGGCCGTACTACCACATGCGCCACGCCGACGACCCGACGCTCACGAACAGCTACGACCTGCTGTTCAACGGCGCCGAGATCTCCACGGGCGCCCAGCGCGAGCACCGCGTGGACGTCCTCACCGCCCAGGCGGAGGAGAAGGGCCTCGACCCCGCCGAGCTCGGCTGGTACCTCGACTTCTTCCGCTACGGCGTGCCGCCGCACGGTGGCTTCGGCATGGGCCTGGCACGCGTGCTGATGCTCATGCTCGGCGAGCCGTCGATCCGCGAGGTCACGTACCTGTTCCGCGGCCCGACGCGCCTGACCCCGTAGGCACCACCGCGGTGCGGGCCCCCGCGGCGCGGACTGCCGTTGCACAACCAGAACCGGCTCGAACCACGGACGTCCGTGGTTCGGGCCGGTTCTGCTTGTGCGGCGCCGCAACGAACCGGCGACCCCGGCGCGGGCAGGCGCCGGACAGGAGGCTCGGGTCAGGCCCGCGCGCCGGCCCGCTCGAGCGCCGCAGCGAGTCGGGCGGCGTCGACCCGCCAGTTGCTGTGCACCCGTCCGTCGATGAGCACGACGGGGATGTCCTCCGCGTACTCGAGCCGGAGCGCCTCGTCGTCGAGGATCGACCGCTCGGTCAGCGTCACGCCCGGGTGGGCGGCGACGACGGACTCGACGACCGGTCGCGCGTCGTCGCAGAGATGGCATCCGGGCTTGGTGAGGAGCGTCACGGCTGGCATGCATCCAGCGTAGACCGCCCGGGAAATGCGAAAGCCCCGGCGAACCGGGGCTTCTGCGGCAAGTCCTTCGACTTACTTCTTGTTGCGACGCTGGTGGCGCGTCTTGCGAAGGAGCTTGCGGTGCTTCTTCTTCGCCATGCGCTTGCGACGCTTCTTGATGACAGAACCCATGTGGACCTCGCTCGGACTGATGGTGATGTACGGACACCGGGCCGATGAAGCCGCGGAAAATCAACCTGATCGATGCTACCGGAGCGCGCCTGTGATGTCGAACGCGCCGGACGACCGGGGTGGGGTGGGGTGGAGCTAGCCGACGTCGGCGATCCCGCCGCGCAGGACCTCGGCCACGGCGGACTCCGGCACGCGGAACGACCGGCCGAACCGGATCGCGGGGAGCTCCCCGGCGTGGACCATCCGGTAGACCGTCATCTTCGAGACGCGCATCATCTCGGCGACCTCAGCGACGGTGAGGAAGCGCACGTCGTCGAAACTGCCGGCCATGGTCCGCCTTCGGTCGCTCGCGCTCGGACCCGAACGCGAGAGATTGGTGTGACCTGAGTGGTCACTGGCAACTTTAGGGGCGCGTGCGGCCCCGTGTCCAGACTGCGGAGTCAGTCCTGGTCGGGCCGTTTGGTGAAGCGACGACGCGAGGTCTCGACGACCTTGCCCCACCCCTGCTGCGCGCCCGAGAACGCCGCGGTCGCGCGGTGCGAGGCCTCGGCCATGACCCGCCCGAGCTCGATGCCGACCTCGACCGTGGCCTTGCCGGCGACACCGTTCCGCCGCACCGACACGGGCTGCCCGTCGGGCGTCCACGCGGTGGTCGCGGGCGTGCCGTCGGCGTCGACCGCGCCGGTGAACGGCATGACCCACTCCTCGAGGTGCAGCAGCGGCTCCGGGTCGAGCCGGTAGTAGCGGTGCTGCCCTTCCTCGCGTGAGGTCACGAGGCCGATGTCCCGCAGCACGCGGAGGTGCTTGGAGACCGTGGGCTGACTGACCCCGAGCTTCTCGACGAGCTGACCGACGCTGAGCTCGCCGGCGGTGGCGTCGGAGCCGTACGCCGTCAGCAGCGTGCCGAGGAGCTCCCGCCGCGTCGGGTCCGCGACCACGCTGAAGATGTCGGCCATGGGGAGAGGCTAACCGGCCGACCACGGATGTACCATGCGATGCGTCCCGCCCATGTCCTCGGAGGCATACGATGCTCGATCGCACGGAGCCCCCGAAGGTCCTGACGACCTCGAGTCGCAAGCGACCCTCACGCATCGGCACGGTGCTCCGCTCGTCGCCCTCACGCCTGGCGATCGTGGTCTTCGTCGCGTTGATCTTCGTCTTCACGGCGCTGTTCATGACCCCGCTCGCGGCGGCGGACGGGCAGTCGACGCACTTCGCGGACGCGCTCTTCACCGCCGCGTCCGTCGTCTGCGTCACCGGGCTCGCGACCGTCGACATGGCGACGCACTGGTCGGTCTTCGGCAAGACGCTCGTCGTGATCGGTACGCAGATCGGTGCGGTGGGCGTGCTGACCTTCGCGTCGATCCTGGGCCTCTTCGTGACGCGGAAGCTCGGGCTGCGCGCCAAGCTGATGGCCGCCGGTGACTCGAACCCGCTCCGCACGCACCACGGCGCCGTGCCCGAGGGCCAGGCCGTGCGGCTCGGCGAGGTCGGCACGCTGCTCGCCACCGTCGCGGTGAGCACCCTGTCGATCGAGATCGTGCTCGGCCTGCTGCTCCTGCCGTCGGTGCTGCTCGCCGGCATGCCGTTCTGGACAGCCGTCGGCGACTCCTTCTACTACGCGGCGATGGCGTTCACGAACACCGGCTTCGCACCGAACGCCAGCGGACTCGACCCGTTCGCCCACGACTACTGGTTCCTGACCCTGCTGATGATCGGCGTCGTCGCGGGCTCGATCGGCTTCCCGGTCATCCGCGCCCTGACCAAGCAGCTCCGCACGCCCCGTCGGTGGCCGATCCACGTCAAGCTCACGCTCGCCACGAGCGCGGTCCTGCTCGTCGGCGGCGCGGTCGTCTACATCGCGCTCGAGGCCTCGAACCCGGCGACCTTCGGCCGCGAGGGCGCCGGCCGCACCGCGTTCCAGGCCCTGTTCCTGTCGACGATGACCCGCTCGGGCGGCTTCTCGCTCGTCGACTTCGACCAGCTGAACGGGTCGAGCCTGCTCCTGACGGACATGCTCATGTTCATCGGCGGCGGCTCCGCGTCGACCGCCGGCGGCATCAAGGTGACCACGCTCGCGGTGCTCTTCCTGGCTGCCGTGGCCGAGGCGCGTGGCCGCCAGAGCATGGAGGCCTTCGGCCGCCGGATCCCGAGCGACGTGCTCCGCGTCGCGGTCGCCGTCGTGCTGTGGGGAGCGACCATCGTCGCCGTCGCCACGATCGTCCTGCTCCAGATCACCCACGAGTCGCTCGACCGCGTGCTGTTCGAGGTCATCTCGGCCTTCGCGACGTGCGGCCTGTCGTCCGGCGTCTCCGCAGACCTGCCGGAATCCGGCAAGTACGTGCTCGCCGCCACGATGTTCCTGGGCCGTGTCGGTACAGTGACCATCGCCGCAGCACTGGCCGCCAGCCAGAGCCGGCAACTGTTCCGCCGTCCCGAGGAGAGGCCGATCGTTGGCTGACCGAACCCGCCCGCCGCACCCGCTCGGCGCCGTCAGCCACGACGCGCCCGTCCTGGTGATCGGCCTCGGCCGCTTCGGCGCCGCCACCGCCGGCCAGCTCGAGCGACAGGACCGCGAGGTCCTCGTCGTCGACACCGACGCCGGCCTGGTCCAGAAGTGGTCGGACCGCGTCACGCACGCCGTGCAGGCCGACGCCACGGACATCGACGCCCTGCGCCAGATCGGCGCGGGCGACTTCCCGATCGCCGTGGTCGGCACGGGCAGCGACCTCGAGTCGAGCGTGCTCATCACCGCGAACCTGGTCGACCTCGGCATCCCGCAGATCTGGGCGAAGGCGATCAGCCGCTCGCACGGCACGATCCTGTCGCGCATCGGCGCCAACCACGTCGTCTACCCCGAACGCGAGGCCGGCGAGCGCACCGCCCACCTGGTCTCCGGCCGGATGCTCGACTTCATCGAGTTCGACGACGACTTCGCCGTGGTCAAGATGTTCCCGCCCCGCACGGTGCGCGGGAAGGACCTCGCCACGACCGTCATCCGCACGCGCTTCGGCCTCACGGTCCTCGGCATCAAGCCGCCGGGCGAACCGTTCGTACCGGCGACGCCGGAGAGCGTGATCGGCGAGCACGACGTGATCATCGTCTCCGGCTCCACCACCGCGCTGGAGCGCTTCGCCGCGCTCGAGTGACCACAGGGGCAGCCTGGAGGCTCGTGGCGGCGCCGCCACGGGCCTCCAGTCCGTCCACTGGTCGCGTCTAGAGCTTGGACAGCTCCTCGGCACGTGCGATCGCCGCGTCCGCGGCCCGGCGGAGCGTCGCAGCGAGGTCGGCGTCCTGCAGGACGGCGACCGCTCGCTCGGTGGTGCCCTTCGGGCTCGTGACCGCCCGGCGGAGGTCCGCGGGCTCGCGGCCGGAGCGCTCGAGGAGCTCGACCGCGCCGCGCATGGTGCCCTGCACCATCGTCTCGGCCTGCTCCGGGGTGAAGCCGAGGGACTCGGCGGCCTGCTGCCACTGCTCGATGAGCAGGAAGACGTAGGCGGGGCCGGAGCCGGACACCGCGGACAGGGCGTCGAGCCGGTCCTCGGGGACCTCGATCACGGAGCCGGAGACGTCGAACAGGCTCGATGCCAGGGCGACGGCCGCGGCGTCGGCAGACGCGCCACCGCTGATGCCCGTGACGCCGTGCCCGACGCCGATCGGCGTGTTCGGCAGCGCCCGGACGACCCGGACGGAGTCGGGCACGCGGGCCTGGATCGCTGCGGTCGTGACACCGACTGCGACGGACACCACGACGGCGCCGGGCTCCAGGTCACCAGCGACCTCGTCGAGGAGGTCGCCGATCACGAAGGGCTTCACGCCGAGCACCACGACGCCCGCCCCGCGCACGGCGGCACGGTTGGCGTCGGCGTCGGTCTCGGTCGCGGTGGCGTCGAGCCCGCGCTCGCGGTGCGCCGCCGCGGAGGCCTCGGACTTCGTCGTCAGGACCACCGTCTCGGGGGCGAGTCCCGCGGCGAGGAGGCCGTCGAGGACCGCGCCGGACATGGAACCGACGCCGAGGAGGGCGGTGCGGGGCAGTTCGATCGTCATGGCCCGACCCTACCGAGCGGGCTGCCCGTAGGATCGAGCAGCAGGTTCGAGACAGGGGTCACAGTGAGCGCTTCCGGAGGCAACCGGGCCATCTTCGCCGCACTCGGGGCGAACGTCGGCATCGCGGTCGTGAAGTTCATCGCCGCCGCGATCAGCGGGTCCGCGTCGATGCTCGCGGAGGGCGTGCACTCGCTCGCCGACTCGGCGAACCAGCTCCTGCTGCTGCTCGGCGGCCGACGCGCCCGACGTGCCGCGGACGAGGAACACCCGTTCGGCTACGGCCGCGAGCGCTACGTCTACGCCTTCGTCGTATCCATCGTGCTGTTCTCGGTCGGTGGGGTGTTCTCGCTGTACGAAGGCATCGAGAAGTTCGCCGACCCGCACCCGCTCGACAACTGGTGGCTGCCGATGCTGGTGCTGCTCATCGCCATCGGGCTCGAGGGCTTCTCGCTCCGCACCGCGCTGAAGGAGGCGAAGCCGAACAAGGGCTCGCTCTCGTGGGTGCAGTACGTGCGCCGGGCGAAGGCACCGGAGCTGCCCGTCGTGATGCTCGAGGACACCGCGGCCCTGATCGGGCTCGTCTTCGCGTTCTTCGGCGTCGGGCTCACCGCGCTGACCGGCAACAGCGTCTTCGACGCGATCGGCACCGTGCTCATCGCCGTGCTGCTCATCGCCGTGGCGCTGGTGCTGGGCGTCGAGACGAAGAGCCTGCTCGTGGGCGAGGGCGCCAGCGTCGCGGACGTGACCGCGATCAAGGCGGCCGTGCTCGACGGTCCCGAGGTCGAGTCGATCATCCACATCAAGACCCTGTACCTCGGACCCGACGAGCTCATGGTGGGCGTGAAGGTCGCGGTCGACGGGGACCGACGCCTCGGGGACGTCGCCGCCGGCATCGACACCGTCGAGCAGCGGGTCCGCGCGGCCGTCCCGGTCGCCCGGGTCATCTACGTCGAACCCGACGTGCTCCGCACCGGTCCACGGCCGCCGACCGAGGCGATCGTGATCCGCGCGGCGGACTGAGCGGTCCCTGCGTCAGCGCCGCTCGCGGAAGAAGTCGTCGAGGAGCGCTGCACACTGGTCCTCGAGCACCCCGGCCACGACCTCGGACCGGTGGGGCAGTCGGCGGTCGCGGGCGATGTCGTAGACGCTGCCGGACGCGCCGGCCTTCGGGTCCCACGCGCCGAACACGACCCGTGGCACCCGGGCGGCGAGGACTGCGCCGGCACACATCGGGCAGGGCTCGAGCGTGACGACGAGCGTGTGCCGGTCGAGGTGCCAGTCCCCCGTCGCGGCGGCCGCTGCCCGGAGCGCGAGGACCTCGGCGTGCGCGGTCGGGTCCTGCGTCGCCTCGCGTTCGTTGCGACCGGTCGCCACCACGACGCCGTGTTCGTCGAGCACGACGGCACCGACGGGGACGTCCCCGGTGGCCAGGCACGCCCGGGCCTCGTCGAGTGCCCGTTCCATCGCCGCCACGTACGGACGGCCGGCGGGGTGCTCCACGGGTCCTCCTGGGGTTCCTCGGTGACGACCGCGACCGCTGGTCGGCACGGGGCACGGTACGCTCGACCCTATGCGAGTCCACGTCGCCGACCACCCGCTCATCACCCACAAGCTCTCGGTGCTCCGCGACCGCACGACGCCTTCGCCCACCTTCCGGGCGCTGACCGAGGAGCTCGTCACGCTCCTGGCGTACGAGGCCACCCGGAACGTCCGCGTCACCGCCACGCCGATCTCGACCCCGGTCGCGCAGACCATGGGCGTCGCCATCGCGAAGCCGCGACCGCTCGTCGTGCCGATCCTCCGTGCCGGCCTCGGCATGCTCGAGGGCATGGTCAAGCTCGTCCCGACGGCAGAGGTCGGCTTCCTCGGCATGGCACGCAACGAGGAGACCCTCGAGCCGCAGACCTACGCCGAGCGCCTGCCGGACGACCTGTCGGGACGCCAGTGCTTCGTGCTCGACCCGATGCTGGCCACGGGCGGCACGCTCGCAGCCGCGATCGACTTCCTGTTCGCCCGCGGGGCCGAGGACGTCACGTGCGTGTGCATCCTCGGGGCCCCCGAGGGACTCAAGGCCGTCGAGGAAGCCGTCGGCGACCGTGACGTCACGATCGTGCTCGGTGCGCTCGACGAGCGGCTCGACGAGAACGGGTACATCGTCCCCGGCCTCGGTGACGCCGGCGACCGCCTGTACGGCCTGGCCGAGTAACCAGAACGAGCAGATCGCACCGTCCGGTCGGACGGTTGACAGCGGCTTGGTATACCGCTGATACTCGAGTCCATGACTGCACTCGTGTCCACCCGCGTCCTCTCCGAGGCGTGCTCCTCCACAGGGGCAGTGGGGACGACCGGCACGATGATGCCTGCGACGGCGGTCATGCGTTGTCGAATGTGTGCCTGACCGGTACCCGTTCCAGCCGGATCCCCAGCGACACCACCCCCGTCGCGAGCGTGTGATCCCCGGGTGACGACCACCGACGACGCGACACGTCCCGTCTCGAGGTCGTCCCCCTGCATCCCCGGTCAGCCCCGGTCCGCACGAGGACCGCTGGGCCCCTCGGCGTCCGGCCCCTCGGGTGGACGCCGCCGGGACGACGCATTCGACATCGGCCGCACTGCGGGAGCAGTCGCGGCCACACCGCACGGAGAACCGCCATGTCGCTCACCATCGCCCAGCCCCGGACCACCCCCCACGCCGCCGCACCGGCCCCGGTCGACCTCGGCCCGGTGACGCCGATCCGCCCCCGGCGCGCCGCGGTCCAGCCGGAGCGCACGACCATCCCGACGAGCCCCGTGGTCGCCCCGCAGCGGAACCGCGCCCTGCCCGAGGGCACCGAGGCACGTGGCTTCGCGCTCTACGTGGGCATCGACGAGGAGAAGGCCGCCGCCGCGGGCACCACCCTCGCGGCCGTCGTCGAGCAGCTCAAGGCCCTCACCGCCCAGCTGGTCCCGACCGCGGAGACCTACGCCGCCGTGGCCGTCGCCGCCGAGCACTCCGGAGGACGTGACGTCGACGTCGTCCGACTCGCCCTGCAGGACCGGTCGGCCGTCGCCGCACGGAAGCAGGCCGAGAAGCCCGAGCCCGAGGAGACCGGCGTCGTCATCGACATCTCCCGGAAGCGCGTCACCCTCGACGGCGAAGCCGCTCCCCTGACGTTCAAGGAGTTCGAGCTGCTGCAGTTCCTCGTGCTCCGCGAGGGCCGGACCGTCGACCGCTCGGCCATCATCGAGGGCCTGTGGTCCGACGGCGAGGACGAGACCCCGAACGAGCGCACGATCGACGTGCACGTCCGCCGTCTCCGCTCCAAGCTCGGCGCGTTCGAGGAGATCGTCCGCACCGTCCGCGGCGTGGGCTACCGCTTCGACCGCCACGCCGACGTCGCCGTCCGCTACGCCTCCACCCCGTCGCCCGACCTGTTCTGAGCGCGCGTCGGTCCGCGCGGGCCGTCCCCCACGGGGCTCCCGGGGAACTCGCAGGCAACGGAGCAGATTGCCGCTGGCGCCCGTTACCCCTTCGTTATACAGTCGGTTCTGCAGTCGTTGTTTGCTGTGGCAGCGGCTGTGGAATGTGATTGCAGGACACTCTTGGTGCAAGGGAGAAGGCCGGTCGTCCCCTGGACGACCGGCCTTCGTCCGTTCCCCGGCCCGCCCTGCCGACGGACCATGGTCGGCGTGGCCGGCCAGTGTCCGATGCCGTCGGTAGTGTGGTGAGCCACCCGACCGAGAGGACCGCGACCGTGGACGACAAGGCGCTCGTGGACGAGCCGACACTCCTGGACGCCAGGACGCTCGGGCACGACAGGACCGTCGTCCCGGACCCCACCCGCAGCGAGAAGGCCGTCGCCGTCTCCGCATGGGAAGCCCTCTTCCGGGCGCAGGTCTCGGTCATGCGGAACCTCAACAGCGAGTTCCCGGGGGACGAGATCTCGTTCAACGAGTACGACGTGTGCTTCAACCTCTCCACGCAGCCGGGCCGACGGTGCCGGATGCGCGACCTCACCGGGCACCTCCTCCTGACGCAGCCGAGCGTCAGCCGCCTGGTCGACCGGCTCACCACCCGCGGCATCGTCGAGAAGCAGCCGGACCCCACCGATGCCCGTGGTGTCATCGTCGCGCTGACGCCGCACGGGTTCGACGTCTACCGCGCCGTCGCCGTGCAGCACGCCACCAGCATCGCCGAGCAGCTCAGCGCCGGCCTCGACGACACCGAGCTCCGGACGCTCACCGACCTCTGCACGAAGCTCCGCGTGGCCACCGGGGAGCTCCCGGCCGCACGACGCGGCGCCACGACCGACTCGGCCTCCGCATGACCGGCGCACTGGTCTGGCTGCGGGACGACCTGCGGCTCGCCGACAACCCGGCCCTCCGCGCGGGCATGGAACACGGCGGCGACCTGACCGTCGTCTACGTGCTGGACGACGAGAGCGCCGGCATCCGCCCGCTCGGCGCAGCTGCACGCTGGTGGCTGCACCACTCGCTCGCCTCGCTCGACGCCGACCTGCGCCAGCGCGGCTCGCGGCTCGTCCTGCGCCGCGGTGCCGCAGCCGACGTCATCGACCAGCTCGTCGCGGACACCGGCGCCGACGGCGTCTTCTGGAACCGCCGCTACGGCCCGGTCGAGCGCGACATCGACGCCGGCATCAAGGCATCCCTGACCGACCGCGGCATCGAGGCCCACAGCTTCGCGGCCGCCCTGCTCTGGGAGCCCTGGACGGTCCGGACCGGGCAGGGCGAGCCGTACAAGGTCTTCACGCCGTTCTGGCGCGCGGCCCAGACGCTTCCCGAACCCCGGCACCCCCTCCCGAAGCCTCGCGAGCTGCCCGCCGCGTCCGACGCCGCCGGTGACGACCTCGACGACTGGGCCCTGCTGCCGACCGCGCCGGACTGGGCCGGAGGACTCCGTGACGCCTGGGACCCGGGTGAGCGGGGCGCGGCGAAGCTCCTCGAGGACTTCGTCGACAACGCGCTCGAGGACTACGACCAGCGCGACGAACCCGCGATGGCCGCGACGAGCGACCTCTCCCCGCACCTGCGCTGGGGCGAGATCAGCCCGTACCAGGTCTGGCACCGACTGCACGGCCGACTCGAGCCGCACCAGCGACAGCAGGCACCGGCGTTCCTCCGGCAGCTCGCGTGGCGCGAGTTCAACTGGAACGAGTACTTCCACTGCGAGCAGCTCGCCACCGTCAACGTCCGTCGGGAGTTCGACGCCTTCCCGTGGCGCGATGCGTCCGAGGACGAACTGCAGCGCTGGTACCAGGGTCGGACGGGCTTCGACCTGGTCGACGCCGGCATGCGGGAGCTCTGGAGCTCCGGCGCGATGCGCAACCGGGTCCGCCTGGCCACGGCGAGCTTCCTCGTGAAGAACCTGCTCGTGGACTGGCGCATCGGCGAGCAGTGGTTCTGGGACACCCTCGTCGACGCCGACCCGGCGAACAACGCCGGCAACTGGCAGTGGGTCGCCGGGTCCGGGTTCGACGCGGCACCGTACTTCCGCGTGTTCAACCCCGACCGGCAGCTCGAGCGGTTCGACAAGCACCGCGAGTACGTGCGGCACTGGGTGCCGGCGGACGAGGAACGCCCGGAGCCGATGGTGGACCTCAAGGAGACCCGGCAGCGAGCCCTCGACGCCTACGACCAGATGCGTCGGTCGTGACCCCGGACCACAGGGCGGCACCCGAGGACACCCCGGCGTCCGAGGCACCCGCGAACGCCCCGGCGTCGGTCGACCCCGCCGTGCTCCGGCAGGTGGACGACCTGTTCCGCGAACGGATCGAGCGCGGCACCGCCCCGAGCTCGGTCTGGGGCGTGTTCGACGCCGACGGACTCGTCGCGTCGGGTGGGCACGGCGACCGCGGTGACGGTCGGGCTCCTGACGCCGACACGGTCTACCGCATCGCGTCGTGCACGAAGAGCGTCACCGCGGCCACGCTGCTCTCCCTGGTCGCCGAGGGCCTGGTGTCACTCGACGCCCCGGTCGCCGAGTTCGTGCCGGCGTTCGCCGAGGTCGTGCTGCCGACACCGGACTCCCCCGTGCCGACGCTGCGGATGCTCCTGACCATGTCGGCCGGGTTCCCGACCGACGACCCGTGGGGTGACCGTCAGGAGTCCATCTCCGACGACGAGCTCGACGACGTCCTACGCGCCGGGCTCCTCTTCGACTCGGTGCCGGGCACCGCCTTCGCGTACTCCAACCTCGGCTACGCCCTGCTCGGGCGCGCGGTCTCCGTCGTCGCCGGTCGCCCGTTCACCGAGGTCGCCAGCGACGTGGTGCTCCGACCGCTCGGCCTCGACGACACCGTGTTCGCCGAGCAGGACGCCCGCGGGTACGTCGTGACCGGTGTCCGCCCGCACCAGGGTGACTTCGAACCCCTCCCGCTGACCGGGCCGGGCGCCTTCTCGCCCATCGGCGGCCTGTACTCCACCGTGGCGGACCTGTCCCGGTGGGCTCGGCACCTCTCGTCGGCCTTCGCGCCGATCCGACGGCCGGGCACAGCGGCCCAGGACGGCCCGGTCTCCGCCGCCGACCGACGGCTCATGCAGCAGGCCATGCGGCACGTCCCGCGCACGGGCCTCCCCGGCGCCAGGCGTCCGGTCGGGTACGGCTTCGGGCTGTTCGTCGAGCAGGACGACGACCACGGCGTGATCGCGTCGCACTCGGGCGGATACCCGGGGTTCTCGGCGCACATGCGGTGGTCGGTGCAGGACGGCCTCGGCGTCGTGGCCTTCGAGAACGCCACGCAGGCGAAGGTCTCGATCGCAGCCGAGACGGCCCACGACCTGCTGCTGGCGGCCACGAGCGGGACGACCCCGCCGACGCCCACGGTCCTCCCCGAGACCCGTGCCGCGCAGGCAGCCGTGTCCCGGCTCCTGACGGCCTGGGACGATGACCTCGCCGACACGATCTGCACGCCGAACGTCGCCATGGACGTGCCGTACGACCGCCGTCGGCAGGCGCTCGCGGCCGCGGTCACCCAGGTGGGCGCCGACCTGGCGGCTTCCCCGGTGCAGGAGCGGTCGAACACGCCGACGCACCTCCGCTGGTGGCTGCCCGGCACCGCGGGTCGGCTGCGCGTGGAGATCCGCCTGGCACCACTGGCCGCTGGACGTGTCCAGACGCTGACCGTCACCGCCGAACCGACCGAACAGCAGGCCTGACGACCTCGTCGTCAGACCGGCGGCCGCCCGCCGACGAAGCCGAGCGCACGAGCCGCGACCCGGGTGCCCTCGCGGGTGGCCGCCCCGACCCGGACGGCGTCGGTCGCCCACGCGCGGAGGAACCCGGCCGCGAAGGCGTCCCCCGCGCCGATCGTGTCGACCACGGTGGCCGGTGTCGCCGGCACGGGCTGCGGGGTGCGCCCGGGTCGGGCCATGAGCACGCCCGCGGGGCCGAGCGTGACGAGGACGAGCGGCACGTGCTGGGCGAGCTCGGCGGCTGCCTCGACGACGTCGGACGCCCCGGTGAGCGCGAGGGCCTCGTCCTGTCCGGGCATCAGGACGTCCACGCCGGCGATCGCCGCCAGGAAGGCCGCACCCCCGATCGACCGGACGACGGCGACGGACGAGGGGTCGAGCGCCACGCGGGCCGTGCCGGACCGGGCCCGGGCGACGAGCGCCGCGATCCGCTCCGTCCCGCCGGACCCGAGCATCGCGGCACCGGTGAGGTGGACGACGTCGGCGCGCTGCACGAGGTCGAGCGGCACGTCGTCGGCACCGAGGAGCGCGCTGGCCCCGCCGTCGGACATCGACGTCCGGCCGACACCGCTCCGGACGGACACCACGGCGCCCGTCGAGGTCCTGGAGTCGTACCCGATCCGCGCGCGGACGCCGGCGTCCTCGAGCGCGCGCTCGTGGCGGTAGACGTCGTCGACGCCGACACGCCCGACCAGGTCCACCTCGGCGCCGAGCCACCCGAGCCACGTCGCTGCGGCACCCGCAGCTCCGGCAGGACGGTGGCGGATCACGGCGGCGGGGTCGTGGTCGCCGGTGGTCCGGGCACTCGTCTGCACGAGCACGCCGTCGAGGACGTCCCCGACGACCAGGAAGCGTTTCCCGGCGCCACGACGTCGGCCGCCGACGGACCGCCCGTGACCGGGCGCTGCGGCGCTGAGGGGCGGCACGGGGCGTTCGGGAGGCAGGGTCATCACCTCCACGATACGTGAAGCCGAGAATTTCTCCACTTCCGTTCGTACAGGGTCACGGCCAGATGCCCAGCCAGGTCCCAGTCCGCGGCTCGCTCGCAGACCGGTACTGGAACATCACCGCTACCATGTGGTGTGGTCGTTTACCGGCGACCCGCCATCCACTGTCACCGCGGAGACGCCCATGCCTCGCAAGCCCGACCCGACCCTGAAGCCGGCGATCATCAGCAAAGTCGCGCAGCACCTGCAGGACACCAAGCTCGAGGACGTCTCGGTCCGCAGCCTCGGGCGCGTGCTCGGCACCAGCGCCTACCCGATCGTCTACCACTTCGGCTCCCGCGACGCCCTCGTCGACGCCGTCGTCGAACACCTGGCCGATGCCACCGCCTGTCACACCCTCGACCCCGAGGCCGACCAGGACGCCCTCGCCGTGTACCTCGTCGCCGTCTTCGGTGGACTGGACGACCCGGAACGTGCCCTCGCAGCACGGTTGACCTTCGAGCTCGGGTCCGTGGAGTCGCTGTGCGGTCGGGACCGCGAACGGTCCGTGCACCGCGCGCAGATCGACGCCCTCGCCGCCTGGTGCTGCGCACACGGCCGCGGTGACGCCGAGGCGGCGCGCACCGCGCAGGGCGTGGTCCTCGCGGCCCGCGGCATCCAGTGGGGTGCAGTCGTCGACCCGGAGCGCACCGACGCCGACGCAGCGCTCCGCGCCCTCGCCGCCGGCCTGGCGGCCCGCACCGCCGTCGCGACGGCCTGACCGTCCAGGTGCACCCCGGACGGACGGGAGGCCCGGTGCCAGCTGGCACCGGGCCTCCCGTCCGTCGTCAGGTCACGATCGTGACCCGCCGTCGGTGTCTCAGAGCGTGACGAAGCTCTGCGACTTCGCGTTCGCGAAGCGCGCGGCGACGTTCTCCCAGTCGACGATGTTCCACACGGCCTTGACGTAGTCCGCCTTGACGTTGAGGTAGTCGAGGTAGAAGGCGTGCTCCCACATGTCGAGCATGAAGATCGGCACGACGCCGAGCGGCACGTTCGCCTGCTGGTCGAAGAGCTGGAACGTGGTCAGCTTCTGGCCGACGGTGTCCCAGGCAAGCACGGACCAGCCGGAGCCCTGGATGCCGTTCGCGACGGCGGCGAACTGCGCCTTGAACGTCTCGAAGGAACCGAAGAACTCGTCGATCGCCGCGGCGAGCTCGCCTTCGGGGACCTTGGTGTCCGGGCCGAGGTTGGTCCAGAAGATCGAGTGGTTCACGTGCCCACCGAGGTGGAACGCGAGGTCCTTCTCGAGCTTGTTCACGGCACCGAAGTTGCCCGACTCGCGGGCTTCGCCGAGCTGCTGCAGGGCGGTGTTCGCGCCGGTGACGTAGGCCTGGTGGTGCTTGTCGTGGTGCAGCTGCATGATCTTGCCGCTGATGTGCGGCTCGAGCGCGGCGTAGTCGTACGGCAGCTCCGGCAGGGTGTACTCAGCCATGTGAGTTCCTTTCGATCAGTGGTTGGCGGACGGTGCTCCGCAGCTCACGAGAGCCGGGAACGATCAGTGAGGGAGTGGAATTCCCGGTTGTGGTAGACCAGCGGCTCGCCGCGCTCGGACCCGAGCACGATGTCGAGCACCTCGGCGACGACGACGGTCGAGCTGCCGATCGGTGTGGTCGACAGGGGTCGGCACCGGAGCGCCGACGCCGCTGACGGCAGGTAGCGGTCACCCGAGGGCAGCGTGCCCCAGATCGGGTCGTCGGCCGCGGGGCTGCCGGTCGACGCGAACCGTCGGGCGAGGGCCACGCCGTGCGAGTCCATGAGGTGCACGACGAACAGCGGGGCGCCGAGGATCGTGCCGGCGGAGCCGGAGTTCGTGGAGAGGGAGAACACCAGGACGGGCGGGTCGATCGCCACGCTCGCGACGCTGGAGGCGGTCAGGCCGGTCGGGCCGTCCGGTCCCTCTGCGGTGATCACGGCGACGCCGGCAGGGTGACCACGGAACGCGGACTTGTAGGCGTCGGCGATGGTGGTCGGGACGGCGTCCGCGGGGGTGGCTTCGGGCATGGGAGTCGTCGTTCGTTCCTCGTTCGGGTGCGGTGTGGCCGTGGTCCTCGTGGCCAGGTCCCAACGTATGACCTGAACCCTGGTTGAGGTCAACGATTCCCAGGTTCGGGGCATCCCGGGCGCGGCGACCGGACGGTGCGGCGCGGAGCGGGCGGCAGCGTGACGAGGCACGGCTCCCGGAGTTCGATCTGCGCGGTGACGGATCCGGTACGCGATGCCCGACGTCCGTGAACCAGATTCGTCATCGACTGGAACGGGAACCAACGCCCCGACCGCCGGCGGCCGGCTCCCCGTGCAGGGCTGCGACGGCTGGTCGGCGGGAGCAGGTCGGGCTGGCTGGTCGGACGCGCGGGTCGGGAGCGCGGGGCGTGGCGGAGCACCCGGGCGGCAGCGTGACGACGCACGGGCGCCGGACTTCGATCTGCGCCGTGACGGATGCAGTACCCGACACCCGACTTCCGCGAACCAGATTCGTCATCAACCGGAACAGGAACCGACACCCCGACCGCCGATGGCCAGCTCCCGGAGTCGGGCGACCGATCTGGAACCGACGCCCCAACCGCCGATCGCCGGCTGGCCGAGTCGGGCGGACGGTCGCGGGGCGGGGTCAGCGGCGACGGAGCATGACGACCGCACCCGCGGCAGCGACGACCATGAGCACCGCGGCGACACCGGCCGTGATCGTCACGCCGGAGTCGAACGCGGCCCGCGCCGACTCGAGGAGCACCTGCCCCGCGGTCCCGCCGAGTTCGTTCGCCGCCGACACCGCGCCGCCGAGGGTCTCCTGCGCCGCGGTGTGCGACGTCGAGGAGAGCCCGTCCGGCACCATGACGTGCGCGCGGTACGCCGTGGCCAGGATCGTCCCGAGGATCGCGGTCCCCAGCACGGCACCGATCTCGTAGGCGGTCTCGGACACCGCAGAGGCAGCACCGGCCTTGTCCGCCGGCGCGGTGGAGATGATCAGGTCATTCGTGACGGTCTCGGACGCGCCGATCCCGATGCCGAGCAGCACGAAGGCGAAGGCCAGTGCGGCGATCGACGCGTGGTGTCCGAGCACCGCGACCAGGCCGTACGCGGCGGCGGAGAACAGCAGGGCGACGCTGACGACCCACCGCGGTGCGACCCGGGCGACGATCGGCACGGCGACGATGCCCGCGACGATGGTCAGCACGGAGCCGGGGATCAGGACGATGCCGGACGCGAAGGGGTCGAGCCCGGCCACGAGCTGCAGGTGCTGGGCGATGAAGAACAGGAACCCGGTCAGCGAGAACATCGCCGCCATGTTCATCAGCACGCTGCCCGTGAACGCCGTGCTGCGGAACAGCCGGAGGTCGAGCATCGGGGTGCGCGTGCGGAGCTGCCGGCGGACGAAGGTGATGCCGCAGAGGACACCGACGGCCACCATGGCGATGGCGAGGCCGCGCTCCTCGGGGTGCACGATCGACTTGATCGCCCACGCGACCGGCGCCAGCGTGCCGAGCGAGAGCAGCATGCTCACGACGTCGACCGGGCCGGGGTTGCGGTCGCGGGACTCCGGCACGCAGAACGGCACGGCCGCGAGCATCACGACGAGGATCGGCACCGCGACGAGGAACACGCTGCCCCAGTGGAAGTGCGCCAGGAGCGCGCCGCCGACGAGCGGGCCGAGGGCGTTCCCCGCGGCGAACATCGTCGACCAGACGGCGAGGGCCATCCGCCGCTCCCCCGCGTCCGGGAACACGTTGCGGATGATCGAGAGCGTGGCCGGCATGAGCATCGCGCCGAACACGCCCATCGCCACGCGGGCGGCGACGAGCATCCAGGCGTCGGTGGCGAAGGCGGCCGCGACGGACATCGCGGCGAACCCGGTCGCGCCGACCACCAGGATGCGGCGGCGTCCGATGCGGTCACCGATACTGCCCATCACGACGAGCAGCCCGGCCAGCACGAGCGGGTAGGCGTCGACGATCCAGAGCTGCGTGGTGGCGTCGGGGTTCAGCGCGCGGGCGATGGACGGCAGCGCGAAGCTCAGGATCGTGTTGTCGACCGAGATGAGCAGGACAGGCAGCATCAGGACCGCGAGCGCCAGGAACCGTCGTGCGCGGCTCGCGGTGACACGCGTGGCGACGGGACTGGTGAGGAGTGCGGACATGGTGGTGCTCCGAGGACTTCGAGGGAGGTGCAACGGGCGCGGAAGTCGTCACGCGGCCCGGCAGGACTCCGTCTACTGTACCGTCTGGACGGTTGTGGTTGCAAATGCAACCAACGTCGGGAGGGAGGCTCCTCCGCGGTCGTGCGCCGAGCCTCCAGTCCGGCGGTGGTCCGGACCACTGCCCGGCCGAGCCGTCAGGCCGACTCGCGCACCAGGAGGCGGTGGCGCACGGTGCGCTGCACCGCCGGGCCCTGCCGCGGCAGGTCCCCCGCGAGCATGCCGAGCGCCAGGTCGAGCGCCTGCTGCGCGACCGCGTCGAGGTCGACCGCGAGCGTCGTGAGGGTCGGCGCGACGAGGCCGCCGAGCGGCAGGCCGTCCACGCCGACCACGCGGACGTCACCCGGCACGTCGACGCCCGCGCGACGGCACGCCGAGAGCACGCCCAGCGCGGTCACGTCGTTGAAGGCGAGCACGGCGTCGAGCCGGCGGTGGCTGCCGAGCAGGTGTTCCGTGGCCTCGGCACCGGCAGCAGCGGTCGGGGCCCCGCCGTGGACGAGTTCGGGCAGGTACCCGCGTCGGCGCAGCGCGTCGGCCATCAGCGTGCCGCGGTGGGTCGGCGCCCCGTCGGACGAGGCGTCGAGGACCACGGGGTGCTTGACGCCCGTGGCGACGAGGTGGTCGGCGAGCGCGTCGATGGCCTCGGTGGGGTCGATGCGGACCGCCGCCCGCGTGACCGGGCCGGCGGGGTCGAGCTCGACGACCGGCACCGAGCCGAGCTGCTCGATCCACTCCGCGGCGCGCAGCCCGAGGTACCCGATGACGACGTCGGTCTGGACGCCGAGGGCCTGCACCATGCGGGACGGGTCGCTCGCGAGCCCGACGTCCGCGAGCATCACGTTCCACCCGCGGTCGGCGGCCAGCCCGAGCACCGCGGCGGCGAGCTCCGGCGAGTACGGGTTCCGCAGGTCGTCGACGACCAGGCCGAGCTGGTGGTCGCCGCCGGTGACGAGCCCGCGGCCGAAGCGGGACGGTCGGTAGTCGAGGGCCTCGGCCGCCAGGAGGACCCGCTCCTTGGTAGACGCGCTGATGCCGGTCATGCCGTTCATCGCCCGGGTGACCGTCTGCCGGGACACCCCGGCGGCCGCGGCGACGTCGATGATCGTCGCGCGGCCGGCGGGGGGCGGCGGCGTCTCGTTCAGGCGCGGAGGTCCAGCCACGCGACCTGCTCCGGGGTGAGCTCGACGGAGAGGCCGGTCATCGAGGAGCGGGCCTCGGCGATGGTGCGCGGTCCGAAGAGCGGGAAGGTCGGGAACGGCTGGTTGAGGACGTACGCCAGGGCGATCGCCGTGGCAGGGACGCCGAACTGCTCGCCGAGCTCCGTCGCGCGCCGGAGCCGCTCGAAGTTGTCGTCGCTGTAGTAGCAGCGGACGAGCTCGGCGTCGCTGGTGTCCCCCGGGGTCGCACGACCGGTGAAGAACCCGCGCGCCTGGGACGACCAGGGCAGCAGCGGGACCTGTCGCTCCTCGAGCCAGGCCTTCGACGCGGCGTCGGTCACGTGGCGGCAGCCCTCCCACGGCACGTCGTACGCCTCGGCGAGGCCGAAGTGGTTGCTGAGGACCTCGAACCCGTGCTTGCCGTTCGCCGCCGCGTAGGCGTTGGCCTCGTCGAAGCGCGCCAGGCTCCAGTTCGACCCGCCGTACACGCGGATGCGGCCGGCGCGACGGTGCTCGTCGAGCACGTCGACGAACTCCCCCACCGGGACGTCCTCGTTGTCGCGGTGCATCATGTAGATGTCCGCGTGGTCGGTGCCCTGGCGCTCCAGGCTCTCGAGCAGCTGGCGGCTCAGGGACTCGGGGTCGCAGTACGGGGTGTGGGCGCCCTTGGTGATCACGACGACGTCGTCGCGGATGCCGCGGTTCTGGATCCACTTGCCGAGTCGGCCCTCGAGCACGCCGCCGCCGTAGATGTACCCGGTGTCGAAGACGTTGCCGCCGCGCTCGACGAACAGGTCGAAGATCGCGCTGGCGTGCGCCAGGTCGGGCTGGTTGTCGACGCCCATCACCAGGCGGGACATCCGCTTGCCGACGCCCGGCACCTCGCCGTACAGCATCGTGGTGTCCGACGCGACGGTGAGCGGCCGGCCGCTGACGGTCGGGATGTCGGCGGTCTCGGCCTCGAACGGGTAGCGCAGCTCGATCGCGGCGCGCCAGCGGTCGAGCGTGCGGGCGGTGGCGAGCGACTCGTCGAGGGTCATCTGCGCTGCCTGGCCCAGACCGGCGGCGAGGGCGTCGGTGGTGGCGTCGGCTTCGCGGGCGTAGGGGTGCTCACCGGCGAAGGACAGCGTGCGGGGGTCGTCGTCGACGGTGCTGACGACGATGGTGGGTTCGTCCCCGAGGGTCCACGGGTCCGCCAGGGTGATCCGGCCGCGCGTGCCGTACACGGTGACGGCGTTGTCGTCCTCGACGCGGACCCCGGTGCGGACGTTCGCCGTGATCGTGCGATCGGCACGGCCGCGGTAGGTGAGGTCGGCGGTGGTCCACTCGTCGACGCCGGTCGGGCCGAGGGTGCCTGTGGCGGTGAGCTCGGTCGGCTCCGCGACGGCGGTGCCCGTGGCGGCCTGCACGATCGCCGCGGTCATCGTGACGGGGTACCCGCCGACGTCGAGGATGCCGCCCCCGGCGGTGTCGACGTCGAACAGGCGGCCGGTGCGCTCCCCCGCGCGGAACGCGAAGGACGCGTCGACGTGGGTGACGTCGCCGACCGCGCCCTGGCGGACGAGGTCGAGCAGTGCGGCGGTCTGCGGGTGGAAGCGGTACATGTAGGCCTCGACCAGGGGCAGCCCGGCGACCCGGGCGGCGTCGACCAGGGCCATCGCGGTGCCGTGGTTCGGCGCGAGGGGCTTCTCGCACAGGACGGCCTTGCCCGCCTGCAGCGCCGCCAGCACCAGGTGGGCGTGGCCGGTGTGCACGGTCGAGACGTAGACCGCGTCGACGCGCGGGTCGGCGAGCACCTCGTCGTAGGTCGTCGCCGTGACGTCGGCGAACCCGTGGCCGGCGGCGTCCTCGGCGAACGCCTGCGCCCGCTCGAGCGACGAGCTGCCCGCAGCGACGAGCGTGGCGCCCGACGCACTCGCCGGGAGCTGGGAGAGGAACCGACGGGCGATGCTGCCCGGGCCGAGGACGGCCCAGCCGGGGGTGTCGCCGGACGGGGTCGGGGTGGTGCCGGTGGTGGTCGCGGTCTGCGCTGACATGCGGATCCTGTTCGTCTCGTGAACCTTCACGGTCGGGACGACACTAGGCCAGTTCCTCCCCGTGGATCAAGGGCCGTGAGCGTTCACGATCGAGTCGTGGGAGCAGTACGAGCCCGTGGTTCCCTAGACTTCCCCCATGGCCAGTGCCCGTGACCGTGTCCTCGACAGCTTCGTCGCCATCGTGTGCGAGGAGGGCGAGCGTCCCGCCACACTCGACGCCGTCGCCGCACGCGCCGGGGTGTCCAAGGGCGGACTGCTCTACCACTTCGGCTCGAAGGCCGCCCTGGTCGAGGGGCTCTGCGACCGGCTCGTCGACCTGTCCACGGCCGACGTGGAACGGATGCGCGTCGCCGAGGACGGCCCCGCCCGCTACTTCGTCCGCAACTGCCAGTTCGTCGGCAGCGAGCTCGACCTGGCGCTCCTCGCCGCGAGCCGCCTGCAGCAGGCCGGGTACGCGGAAGCCGGTCGCACGCTCGACGAGACCGAGAACGCCTGGCTCGCCACCCTGGTCGAGGCCCTCGGCGACGCGCCCACCGCGCAGGCGATCAAGTTGATGGGCGACGGGCTGTACCACGCCGCGTCACTCGGCGCTGCGAGCGACGTCCGGCCCGACCGTGCGACGGTCGACATGGAGCCACTGCTCGGCGTCGTCGACCGACTGGTGTCCACCAAGCCCGCTGCGTGAACCAGCGCGGGCGCCCCTGGGGATAGACTTGGGGTGTTCCACCCGTCTGACCTCCGGAGGTACCCTGTGGGCCGCGTCATCGCCGCTTTCTTCTCGATCCTGCTGCTGCTGGTGTCGATGTACCTGTTCGGCGTCGCGTTCCAGGTGAACTCGGGTCAGGCCTTCGTCTTCATGGCGGGCGTCCTGCTCATGTCGCTCTCCTTCTTCCTGCCGATCCACGTCTTCGGCAAGAAGTAGTCCCAGCGTCGAGAACGGCCCCGCACCTCACCGGTGCGGGGCCGTTCTGCGTTGCCGGAACGATCAGGCGGGGACGCGCAGGGTCCGCAGGGCGACGGCCGTCGCGATGGCGGCGTGGGCGGCCTCGGCGCCCTTGTCCTCCTTCGATCCGGGCAGACCCGCCCGGTCGATCCCCTGCTGCTCGTCGTCGAGGGTGAGCACACCGAAGCCGACGGGCTTGCCGGTGTCGATCGCGACGCGGGTGAGACCGCTCGTCGCCGCGTCGGACACGTACTCGAAGTGCGGGGTGCCGCCACGGATGATCACGCCGAGCGCGACCGCGGCGTCGAAGCCGGACTCGAGTGCGACCTTCGCCACGACCGGCAGCTCGAAGCTGCCGGGGACGGGGATGACGGTGGCCTCGGCACCGAGCCGCTCGACCTCGCGCTGGGCCCCGGCGAGGAGTCCTGCCGCGATGGTGTCGTGCCACTGCCCGGCGACGATCGCCACCCGGATCCCGCTGCCGTCGACCTGGTCGCGGTCCGCCGCGCCTGCTCCGCTCATCGTGTGGTTCCTTCCGTGGGCGCGACGGAGGTCGTCGCCCGGTCGGCTGCGTCGAGCCACTCGGCCAGCGCAGCGATGGTGATGACGGGCACGCCCTCGCGCGCCCCCAGTTCGACGAGTCGCGGCAGCCGCATCATGCTGCCGTCCTCGTCGACGATCTCGCAGATCGCCGCCGCCGGACGCAGCCCTGCTGCGGTGACGAGGTCGATCGCGGCTTCGGTGTGCCCGGAGCGCTCGCGGACGCCGCCGGGTCGGGCGCGCAGGGGCACGACGTGGCCCGGGCGGTGCAGGTCGTCCCGCACCGAGGTCGGGTCGGCGAGGACCCGCAGTGTCCGGGCGCGGTCGTGGGCGCTGATGCCGGTCGTGACCCCGACTGCGGCGTCGACGGTCACGGTGTACGCGGTGCCGCGGACGTCCTCGTTGTGCTCGACCATCGGCGGCAGGTCGAGTGCGTCGGCGATCTCGGTGCTGACCGGCGCGCAGATGAAGCCCGACGAGTGCGCCACGGTCCATGCGATCCACTCCGGTGTCGCGAGCTCGGCGGACAGGATGACGTCGCCCTCGTTCTCGCGGGACTCGTCGTCGGCGACGATCACCGGGCGGCCGGCCGCGATCGCGGCGACGGCGTCGTCCACGGTGGACAGGCCGGGCACGCGTGCGGGCGCGACCACCGGCGCGGCGCCGGCCACGTGCCCTGGCGCCGCCACGTCGGAGTGGTGCGATGCGTCGACGACCATCACCGGGCCTCCAGGCTGGACCGCACACCGGCGTCGAGCCGGAGCATCCGGCGGACGTGGCGCGCGAGGACGTCGGTCTCGACGTTGACGCGGTCACCGGGGACCCGGTCGCCGAGCGTGGTGGCGCCGAGGGTCTCAGGGATGAGGCTGACCTCGAACCAGGCGGCAGCAGGGTCGGTGGACTCCGGCGAGACGGCGCTGACGGTGAGCGAGACGCCGTCGAGCGCGACCGAGCCCTTGTCGACGACGAGCGGGCTGAGCTCCGGCGTCAGGGCGAAGCGGACCCGGCGCCAGCCGTCACCGTCCGCGGTCTCGAGGACGGTCGCGGTGCCGTCGACGTGCCCCTGGACGATGTGCCCGCCGAGCCGGTCGCCGACGGACGCTGCGCGCTCGAGGTTCACCGGGTCGCCGACGCGGAGCGAGCCGTGCGCGCTCATGTCGAGCGTCTGCTTCATCACGAAGCTGGTGAAGGTGTCGGTGGTCTGCTCGACGACGGTCAGGCAGACACCGCTCGTCGCGATCGAGTCGCCGTGTCGGGCGTCCGAGACCACGAGCGGGCCGCGGATCGTGAGCGCGACGGAGTCGCCCTGGGCCTCGACGGCGGTGACGGTGCCGAGTTCCTCGATGATGCCGGTGAACACTGGTGTCCTCTCAACGGGACTCCGGGTGTGCACGACGGTCGTCGGCAGTGCGGAGGTCGCGTCCGCGCCGCGTGGTGGGCATGGTCGTGTCCTCCGCCAGCGCGCCTACCATCCGGACTCTCACCGTCGGTCCCGGAATCCCACCGGGTCAGCATCGGTCGGGAGTTCACCCGTCGTCAGCTCGTGGACTGTCACCACCGGTTCGGACTTGCACCGACCCCGGAGCGCTTGCGTACCCCGAACGATACCCCAGCCCCCTGACGCGCGCGGCAGCGGGGTCACACGTGGTCATCCGCGCCCGCGGGCCAGCGCCACCGCCTGGCGGAGCGACAGGTCCGGCAGGTACGCGCGGACGACCGCGATGCCGATCGACGGCAGCGCCACCGGGTCCGGGTAGGCCAGGACGAGGGGGTGCAGCTCCGGCCCGAACTTCAGCTTGAACTTCAGCAGCGACCGGAACCCGTACACCGGTTCGAGCACCCCGCCGACGAGCTCGAGGAGGTTCTGCACGCCCTCGCCCGGCGACGACGTCGACGCCGACCCCGGCGCCGAGGCGGCCCCCTGCGCCGGAGCGGCTCCCGGCGCCTTCGCGGCATCCGGTGCCTTTGCTGCATCCGGCGCCTGTGCGAGCGGAGCGGCCGACAGGCTCAGGCGGGCGACGCCGTCCTCGCGCATCCGGTCCGCAGCGCTCGCGACGAGGAACTCCATCACGCCGTTCGGCGCCGCGCTGGTCCGTCGCATCACGTCGAGCGTCCACCCGACGACGCGGCCCTGGTCGTACGAGGGCAGCCAGCTCGTCACGGCGAGCACGGTGCCCTCGGCGTCCTGCGCGACGAGCGTGCGGACCGCCGGGTCGCGCATCTCGTCGACGCCGCCGAGCGTGAAGCCCATCTCCGGGAGCTCCCGCTCCGAGACCCACTCCTCGGAGATCGCCTCGATCTGCCGCACCGTGGCCGTGGGCAGGTCCTGCCAGCTGGACCACGTCGCCGTGATGCCCTCACGCGCCGCCTTGTTCACGGACGTGCGGACGTCCTGCTTCTTCTTGCCGCTCGTCGTCCAGTCCCGCGGGTCGAAGTCCGCGTCCTCGGCGACGGGCAGCGTGCCCCAGCCGAGCGCACGGAGCGGTGCGGCGACGGTCTCGTCGACGCCGTACAGCACCGGGGTCCAGCCGTTGTCGTCACAGAACCGGGCGAAGGCGGTGAGCGCGTCCCCGCGGGCGTCCAGGTGTCCGAACGGGCCGCCGAGCGTCACCGCGACGCCGCCGTTCCGCCGGTACGCGATGCCGGCACGGCCGTCCGCGGCGAACCAGTAGGCGTTGCCCGGCCAGGTCGTCATCCAGCCGAAGGTGTCCCCACCGCCGGCCACGAGCAGCGCCCTTGCCTGTTCCCGCGCGGCCCGGCTGCCGTCGAGGTCGGTGTCGGTCGGCGCGGCTCCGGTCGGGCGGACGGCGGCGACGGCGACCACGAGCCACAGGACCGGACCGGCGAGCCCGAGGGTCAGCCGGAGCCCGGGGTCGAGCCGCGGCAGGTGCTCCCAGAACGTCGTCGGGGCGAGCGGGCCGAGCGCGGAAACGACGATCCGCCAGGGCTCGGCGATGCGGACCGGGGAGGCGTCGGCGACGACGAGCATCACGACGACGAGCACGACGGCGGTGCCGAGCACGGCGATCCCGAACCCGCCGAGGCGTCGGCGGGTGGGCAGCACGGTGAACGAACGACGCAGCAGCACCAGGACGACGGCCGTCGCGAGCGGCACCGCGATCGACGCGACGATGGACAGCGTGACGATGAGCCGGTCCTCGGGGCCGTGCAGCCGCTCGACCCGGCCGGGCACCAGGCCGTACGTGACCGCGGCGGCGATCGCCGTCACCAGGTCCACGACCACGACCAGCCACACCGCGAACCGACTGCCACGGAACAGCCCGAGCCCGCCCACGACCAGGACGAGGAGCGGCGGGACCGCGAGCAGCAGCGTCCACGGGTCCGTCGCCCGGTACGCCAGGAGCCCGCGGAGGCACTGCCCCGCGACCCCGTCCGCGCGGCAGCCGGCGACCGGGGTGACCGGACCGGCACCGACGACCGCGGCGATCGGCGCGAGGATCCCGACCCGCGCGCGGGACACGAGCGCGATGACCGGCCCCACGGCCGACACGAGCACCGCGGTGCCGAGCAGTACGCGGGTCTCCCGGTGCGAGCTGCGGGTCCAGCCGACGCGCTTCGGGGCGTTGCGCAGCGTCTCGCCGAGCACCCACCCGGACGCGGCGGCGAGCACCGAGTAGAGGTCGGACGCGTGCCCCGCGTAGAGGAACAGTGCGGCCACCACGGCCAGGGTGCCCACGCGGATGCGCCGACGCCAGAGCGGACCGGCGAAGGCGCTCGCGGTCGCGATGGTGCCGACGATCGCGGTCCACGGGTCGAACGCCGTCGCGCGTCCGGCGATCAGCGCCCCGGCGTTGCGGCCGTCGAGGTCGACGAATGCGCTGAGCGCCCCGATCCCCGTGCCGACCACGGTCGTCACGACGAAGGCGACGGCCGTGCGCCACGAGCCCATCAGGCGCTCGGCTGCGCCGACCAGCACGACGACCCCGGCGAGGGTGAGCAGGAGCGCGACGACGCCGGTCGAGACGACGAACACGCGGAGCGGACCGAACGACGCCGGACCGAAGGCGTCCCCGAGCGTGGCTGCGTGGCCGTGGTGGCCGGCTGCGCCTCCGTGGGTCAGTCGCATCAGGACCCCGATGACCGACGTCGCGAGGACCAGGACGACGATCGTGGCCGTCACCGGCGCCCGACGCGCGGTGCGGAGCGGACGGCGGACGACGTCGCGGAAGGACGGACGACGACGGGACGTGGCCGGGGGCGCGGACGCTGGCGTCGGCGCGGCGCTCACAGCGCACCGCCCTGTGCCGGCAGGCCGAGGTGCGTGAGGACCTCGGGCAGCCCGTGGGTCAGCACGTACCGCACCGTGTTCCAGTCGTGGGCGGACCCCGGTGAGACGACCAGGGACGTCTGCATCCCCGCGTGCTCCGCCGCGGTGCGGAGCGTGGTGGTGGAGGCCCGGTAGGGCGCGTCGTCCTGGCCGAACCCGAAGACCGTCAGGTGCTGCCGGTACGGCGCGTGCCGACGCATGGCCGCGACGGGGGCAGCGGCCTGGTACGCCGACCGGGAGCCGTCGAACCCGACCTTGACCGTGTGCGCCTCCGACCCGTTCTTCACGGTGAGCTCGCTGGAGATGGCCAGCGCCGAGCCGAACACCTCGGGGTGCGCCGTGGAGAACTGCATCGCGCAGGTCGCCCCCTCCGAGAACCCGGTGATCCCCCAGGCGCTCGGGGCCGCGGCCACGTCGAGGTGCTGCCGGATCCAGTCGACGGTGTCGGTCATCACGTAGGTCGCGCTCCGCCCGAGCCGTCGGGAGTCCACGCACATCGGGTTCCGGTTGGGCGCCCCGAGCTGGTCGGGACTGACGACGATCGGGGCCAGACCGTGGTGGGCCCGGGCGTAGGTGTCGAGGTCCTCGCCGAGCTCGCCCGCCTGGAACATGTCGGACGGCTGGCCGGGCTGCCCGGACAGCGCGACGAGCACAGGCAGCGTCGGCGGGTGCGCGGTGAGCGCTGCCGGTGGCAGCCACACGACCGCGTGGCGCGCGTGGAAGTGGGACACCGTGCCGGGGATCTGCACGGAGATCGTGCGGCCGTGGTCCGGCATCGATGCCGGGGCCGTCCAGGTGGCTGCGTCGACGACCTGCGCGTCCGCCGGGGCAGCACGCTGGTGCCCGAGCGAGCCCATCGGGTACGGGTCGGTCGTGATCGCCTGTTCGATGGTCCGGTACGCACCGAAGTCGACGTTGATGCCGAGTCCGGAGGCCAACGCCACGCCGGCGAGCGCGGCGATCGCCACTCCCCTGCGGCCCCAGCCACCCTGCACCAGGACGGCGATGCACAGGGCCACGGTCGCGCCGAGGAAGGCGACCCACATCCGCGTGACCGGCGTGAAGGCCACGCCGAAGTCGTCCTGCACGTCGCCGAACCACCAGACGGCCAGGAGGCCCGCCCCGGCTCCGACGAGCAGCGCACCTGAGCGCACGGCGAGTCGCCCGCGACCGCTCACGATGGTCCGGCCACCGCTCCGCGCGGTGCGTCGGCCGAGGGGGCCGACGAGGGCCCAGAGGGTCAGCAGTCCGGCGACGACGTCGACGGGGACCAGGACCCCCGGGGTCACGATCGGAGTGCGGAGCAGTTCGGTGAACACGGGTCCATCGTCCAGCCCGCTGGCTCCCGAGCGGCTGCTGCGGCGCTTCCACTGTTCACAGCATCGACATCATCGCCCCACAGTCGGCGGTCAGAGCGCTCCCAGGCACGCCACCGAGGGACACCGGCGTACCGGTGTCCCTCGGCCCTGATCCGGCTAGTGCTGACGACGGAGGACGAGCGTCCCCGCGCCGAGGAGCATCAGCAGCAGTGCGAGCAGTGCAGGCACGAGGGGCGAGGACGCCCCCGTGTACGCGAGCGCTGCCGGGGTGGTGCCGTTGCCCGTGCTCGCCTCGGATGCGGTCGCCGTCGTCCCCGTCCCGACCGAGGCGGTCGTGGCGGTGGTGCGGGCGGCTGCGGTGGTCGGGGCGGTGGTGGTTGCGGCAGCGGCGGTCACGGTCGGCGTGGTGCCGGTCGTGGTCGTGCCGGCAGGGACCGTCGTGACGTCACCGGGGGTGGTGCCGTCACCAGGGGTGGTGACGGGGACGGTCGTCCCGCCCGGGGTGGTGGTGCCGTTGCCGGGAGTGGTGACCGGCGTGGTGCCGTCGCCAGGTGTGGTGACCGGCGTGGTGCCGTCGCTCGGGGTCGTCCCGGTGCTGGTGCCGCCACCGATGATGCCGATGCCGTTGCCCCCGATCGTGACGGGGAGGCTGATCACCGGCGCGACCTGCGTGCCGGAGCCGATGCCACCGTCGCCGGAAGTCGTGCCCCCGGTCCCCGTGCCCGTGCCGACCGGCGTGGTCGAGCCCGTGTTCGTGTTCGTGCTGGTGCCGTCACCGACGATGCCGATGCCGTTCCCACCGACCGTCACCGGCAGGCTGATCACGGGCGTGACCTGCGTACCGGAGCCGATGCCATCGTCGCCGGAGGTCGTGCCCCCGGTACCCGTGCCGGCCGGCGTGGTCGACCCGGTGCCCGTACCCGTGTTCGTGTTCGTGCTGGTGCCGTCACCGACGATGCCGATGCCGTTCCCACCGACCGTGACCGGCAGGCTGACCACCGGCGCGACCTGCGTGCCCGAACCCGTGCCACCGTTGCCGGACGTCGTGCTCCCGGCGCCCGTGCCGACCGGCGTGGCCGACCCGGTGTTCGTGTTCGTGCTCGTGCCGTCACCGACGACACCGATGCCGTTCCCACCAACAGTCACCGGCAGGCTGACACCCGGAACGACCTGCGTCCCGGACCCGATGCCGTCGTCACCCGAGGTGACGGGCGCGGCGCCCGTCCCCGTGCTGGGAGCGGCCGGCTGTGCCGACGCGGGCGACGAGCCCGAGCCCGTCGCCGTCCCGTCACCGAGCAGCCCGATCCCGTTGCCCGCGATGGTCACCGGCACCGAGACGACCGGCGACACCTGCGTGCCGGAGAGCGTCCCGTCAGCGCCGGAGGTCGTCCCCCCGGAACCGGCGGATCCGGAGCCAGCGGATCCGGAGCTGGCAGTCCCCGAGCCCGTCGTGGGCGTCGAGCCCGATGCCGTGCCCTCCCCGAGGACACCGATGCCGTTGCCACCGATGGTCACGGGGACCTGTACGGCGGGCACGACCTGCGTGCCCGAGGCGATCCCGTCCGACCCGGACGTGGCCGGAGCCGCAGCAGGCGCCGCAGCAGGTGCCGGGGCCGCGGGAGCAGCCGGGACCGCCGACGCCGCAGCGTCACCGAGCGCGGCCACCGCGTTGCCGGTCACCGCAACGGGCACGCTGACGGCTCCCGCGACCTGGGTGCCGGAGGCGATGCCGTCCGACCCCGAGGTGGTGGGAGCGGCAGCAGCCGGCACGGGGACAGCAGCCGGCGACGGTGCAGCAGCCGGAGCTGCCACGGCCGACGAGACCGCGTCGCCGAGGACGCCGAGCGCGTTCTGCCCGACGGAGACGGGGGCGTCGATCGACGGCGCCACCTGGGTTCCTGACACGATGCCGTCCGCACCGGAGGTCGTCGCCGCGTTCGCCGCGGCCGTCCCCCCGAGCGTCAGTCCACCGAGGAAGAGGGCGAACCACAGCCCTCTCGAGACGTGCTTGTTCATGGTCATCACTCCTGCATCGAGGTCTTGTGTGCCGATCGCGGGTGCGATCGGATGGCGCGTCCTGCCAACGGGCAGGTGCGCCGACCTCAGTCAGGTGCGACGTCGTGGTCGCCGGGGAGCGACGTGGGGACCACGTCGTCGGCGATCGAGCCGCGAGTCCCCGCGGCGAGGGGGTCCTGGTCGGCGGAGGCGCCGACCGTCCCGACGACACCCGCACCGGCAGTGCTGCCGGTCGTGGTGCCGCCGGTGAGTCCGAGTCCGGAGTCGCCGAGCGGCGCCTCTCCGGGAGTCCCCTGCGGGACGAACAGCGCCTTGCCACCGAGCGTCGCCGAGTCCGGCGTGCGCACGGTCACGGTCGGCGCCAGCAGCGGGCCGTCCGTCCTGAGCTGCGATGCGGTCGGTCCTGGGGTCGGCGCACTGCTCTCGACGACGAGACCGATCGACGCGGGGGCGATCGATGCGGGGGCGCGCGTCGCCGTGGTCGGCGACGTGGCCACGGCCCGCATCGTGGGCCGCGGATCCGCGGCACCGCCCGCCGACCCACCCGGGTCTCCCACCGCTCCGGAGCCGCCACCCACCGGGGGCGCGGGGAGCTGTGGGAGGGGGGTGGAGCCTCCAGGCAGGGTGCCCAGGACCGGCGGGAGCGGGTCCGCCACGACGTCCGGGACGCCGCCGACGACCGTGCCGACGCCACCGAGGACGTCGTCGACGACCCCGGTGACCGGTGCGGTGACGGTGCCGAGCGTGTCGTCACCGACGACGCCGCTGACGACCGGCAGTGCTCCGACGACGCCGTCCAGCGTGTCGACGAGCGAGGAGACCGGGCGTGCGCCCGTGAGTCCCTGGACGGTCCCGGTGACGGGGCGGAGCAGGGACGCGACGGTGCCGGTGACCGGACGGGAGGCCCGGGTGACGTCCGTCAGGGCAGTTGCCGCGGTCGGGGTGGTCGGGACCGCTGCCGGAGTCGGACCGGCGGGCTGCGCTGCGGGCCGAGTGGAGGCGGCCGATGTAGGGCCGGTCGTCGTCGGGGCAGTCGTCGTCGGCACGGCTGCTGCGGGCTGCTGGTGCGCCGGGGCGGGTGCGACGACGGGAGTCGAGGGCGCGTGCGCCGGTGCATGTGCGGCCGGAGCCGGAGCTGCGGGGGCCGGCACGACGTGTGTGGGAGCGGGCGCGGGGGCAGGCGCAGCGGGGGCAGGCGCAGCCGGTGCCGGTGCCGGTGCGATGACCTGGCGGACCGGCGTGACCACGGCACTGACGGCCTGGTCGGCGGTGTTCGCCACGCCGCCGACGACCCCGCCGAGCAGTCCGGAGGACGACGACGCGGTCGTCCGGGCGCTCGGAGCGTCCTCGGCGGCGGACGCGGTCTGCGCGCCGAGGGTCAACGAGAGCAGCACGGCGGCCGCGCTGACTCCGGTGCCCACGAGGGCGTACCGGATCGCAGCGCGCCAGGGTGCGCGCAACGGGTTGTCCATGCGCTCACCTCCTGATCTGGCTGCGCACGTAGAGTGGTTGAACGGCACGGTACGCCTCCGTCGGAACCGCGCCGCCAGATTCCCAAGAAAAAGTCAGGAACGAAGTTGCCATCGACCTTCAGCGCCCCCACCCGCAACCTCGACGTCGTCACGTTGCACGAGATCCTCCGGCTCCGGCAGGACGTCTTCGTCGTCGAGCAGGAGTGCGCGTACGGGGACATCGACGGCCGCGACCTCGAGCCCGGCACGATCCAGTTCTGGGCGGGCGAGGGCTCGGTCGACTCGACGCTGCGACTCCTGCGCGAGGACGACGGCACCGAGCGCATCGGCCGCGTCGCCACCGCCGCACACGCCCGCGGCGCCGGCCTCGGGGCAGCGCTCATGCAGGCCGCGATCGCCGAGACCCGGTCCCCCGTCGTGACGCTCAACGCCCAGGCGCACCTCGAGCACTGGTACGGCCGCTTCGGTTTCGTGCGCTCGGGCGAGGACTTCGTCGAGGACGCCATCCCGCACGTCCCGATGACCCGCACGCGCTGACGCCGGGCCGCAGGACGTCGCTCAGGCCTGCCAGCGCCGGAGTTCGTCGTACGACCGTGCCTGCCGCTCCCGGTCCGCGACGAGCCGTTCGAACACGATGTTCGTCTGCGTCGTCGCGACCGAGGGGTCCCCGCTGAGCTCGTCGGCGACGAAGTCCCGCAGCTGCTCGGTCGACGTGCAGGCGATGTGCACGAGGAAGTCCTTGTCGCCCGCCAGGAACGACACGTCGAGCACGACGGGCACCCGCAGCAGGCGTTTGGCGAAGTCACGGAGCTCGTGTCGCGCAGCCGCGTGGACCCGGACCGACACCATGGCCTCGATCGAGAACCCGAGGCGCGCGACGTCGACGTCAGCGCGGTAGCCGCGGATCACGCCGGCGTCCTCGAGGGCCCGGACCCGCGTCAGACACGTCGACGGGGCGATGCCCACCGCGGCGGCCAGTCGGTTGTTCGGGATCCTGGCGTCGGCGGCCAGGGTCCAGAGGATGCGCTCGTCGACCTCGTCGAGGCGCGGCACCGGGTCGGGGCGGCGGACAGGGCGGTCGGACACGCGACCACCGTAGCGCGGGGTCGGCCGGTTCCCCGAGGTCGGCACGGGCGCGGGGAACCTACATCGCGAGCGTCATGCCGATCACGGCGACCGTCATCGCGAAGACCTCGCCGCTGCGCACGGACCGACGGTCATCGCGTCCCCACTCGTACCGCAGCAACCAGCCGCTGAACGCGCAGTACCCGATCACGCCGCCGCCGAGCACGGCCGACAGCGCGATGCCGTGTCCGGCGTGCGGGTCGGCGAGCCCGGAGGCGTGTCCCATCAGGAGCATCCCGGCCATCACGACCGAGGACAGCGCCCGGTGCACGTCCATCGGCTCAGCGCGACGCCCGTCGGCTCGGCGTCGGCGCATGACCGGCAGCGGCGCCAGCAGGAGCAGCACCGTCGCGGCGAGCAGCGTCCACGAGGACCCGGCGTGCACGACGGGCATGAGCATCGCGACGAGCATCACGCCCGCTGGCACGATCACCCCGGGGCGCGGGCGGTAGCGGTCCCCGACGATGCAGCACACCGACGCGAACTGCGGCACGACGAGCATGGCGTCGGCGACGGTCTCGTGCACGGGCGGTCCTGGGTCGGTCCGGGCGGGTCAGTTCGTGGTGGAGCGGGTGTCAGGCCTCGGCGCGGGCGGCGGCCTTGGCGGCGCGCTCGTGCTTCACGCGGGCGTTCTCCTCGTGCACGGCAGCCTGGGTCGCACGCTCCTGGACGAGCCACTCGGGCTTCTCCACGAGCAGCTGCTTGATCTCGGCCGTGGTCAGCGCGTCCTCGATGCCGGAGCGCGACAGCCCGGAGATCGAGACACCGAGCTTCTGCGCGACGACGGGTCGCGGGTGCGGGCCGTCGCGGCGGAGCTCCTCGAGCCACGTCGGCGGCTCGGTCCGGAGTTCCTCGAAGGCGGTCCGCGTGACGGGCGCGTCGCGGAAGGACTCCGGAGCGGCCGACAGCAGGATGCCGAGCTTCTTCGCAGCCGTCTCGGGCTTCATCGTCTGTTCCTGCGCCATGGGGTCAAGGGTACGGCCCCTATGCTCGGTTGCATGACCGTGGCACTCACCATCGCGTTCGTGCCGGGCGTCTCACCCGCCAAGTGGGCCAGGGTCTGGCGCGACCGCTTCCCCTCCGTCGAGCTCCGGCTCCGCCCCGTCGGGCAGGGCGACCTCGTCGCGGTGCTCTGCGACGAGGACGACGTCGTCGACATGGTCTTCGCCAGGATGCCCGTCCCCGAGGACCTCCGCGCCATCCCCCTCTGGACCGAGACCGCCGTCGTGGCGACCCCGAAGGACTCGGACCTCGCGAAGGCCACCGAGGTCACGGCGGCGCACCTGGAGACCGTCCAGATGATCGACGCCGGGCCCGTCCCCGCGGACGTCGACGCCGCGCTCGACCTCGTCGAGGCGAACGTCGGCGTGGTCGTCCTCCCGCAGTCACTGTTCCGAAAGGCCAGCCGCAAGGACCTCGTCGCCCGCCCGCTCGCCGACGCCGAGGGCACCCGGGTCGCGCTGGTCTGGCGCGACGAGGACTCCTCCGAGCTGACGGAGGAGTTCATCGGCGTGGTGCGTGGGCGGACCGCCAACAGCTCGCGGAGCCAGCCGGACCAGCCAGGAGGCTCGGAGCGGCCCGCCGACGAACCCTCGCGTCCGGCGCGTGGTGCGTCCGGATCCGGGAACGGCTCTCGTTCCAAGGAAGCACCCGGCGGCAAGGCCAAGGCGAAGTCGCCCGGCGGCGGCAAGTCCGGCGCCGGCAAGAAGTCGAACACCGGCAAGGGGCCCACCCCCGGCCGCGGCAAGATGCGCGGCAAGCCCAGTCGGGGTTCCAAGGGCAACCGCTGACGACCTGGTCGTCAGGACAGCACTGCCGCAGCAGCGCGCGCCACGCGGTCGCCGCGCGCTGACTCGGCAACCGTCCGCGCCGCGGTGACGACCCGGGCGTCGGCACGCTCGGCCGACCCCCCGTCGAACGGCGGGTGAGGGTCGTACTCGATCTGCAGCTGGATGCGCTCGGCGGCGTCCTGCCCGGCGAGGTCGGCCGCGAGCCAGAGCGCCATGTCGATGCCCGCGCTCACCCCGGCCGCGGTCAGGACGGCGCCGTCGACGACGTACCGCTCGTCCACCGGCGTCGCCCCGAACGCGGCGAGCATCGGCTTCGAGGCCCAGTGCGTCGTCGCCCGCTTGCCCGCGAGCAACCCGGCGGCACCGAGGACGAACGCCCCCGTGCACACCGAGGTGACCCACGTGGCGTGCTCGGCCTGACGGCGGACGAACGTGACGACGTCGGGGTCGAGCATGGCGTCGAAGGCACCGTCGCCCCCGGGGACCACGAGGACGTCCGCCGGTGCGGCGTCGGCGAACGTCACGGTCGGCACGAGCGCGAGCCCGCAGTCGCTCGGCACCGGGTCGAGCGTCGCCGCGACGTACTCCACGCGGGCGCCCGGCACACGACTGAGCACCTGCGCTGGACCGGTCAGGTCGAGCTGCGTCAGGTCCGGGACGAGCAGGAACGCGATCCGGACGGTGCTCTCGGTCGTCATGCCCGCGACCCTAGCCCCGGTCGTGTCGTGTCGGTCCGGTCGTCCGCTGTCGGTCCGGTCCGCCGGCGTCGATCCGGTCAGGCCCAGACGCCCGAGCTGCCGCGGCGGTGACTGCCGACGAGGTGCGTGTCGACGATCCCGAGGGCCTCCATCAGCGCGTGCATGGTCGTCGGCCCGACGAAGGCGAACCCGCGCTTCCGCAGGGCCTTCGACAGGGCGACGGACTCCTCGCTCGTCGTCGGGACCTCGGCGAAGGTGTGCGGCTCGGGGGTCGTCGACGGCCGGAAGGACCAGACGAAGTCGGCGAGCCCACCGTCGGCACGCAGGGCGACCGTGGCGTTCGCGTTGGTGATCGTCGCCAGGATCTTCGCCCGGTTCCGCACGATGCCGGCGTCGGCCATCAGCCGGTCGACGTCGTGCTCCCCGAAGCCCGCGACGGCGTCCGGGTCGAAGTCGGCGAAGGCCGCGCGGAACGCCGGACGCTTGGCGAGGATGGTCCGCCACGACAGCCCGGACTGGAAGGCCTCGAGCGAGAGCCGCTCGAACACGCCCCGCTCGTCGTGGACGGGCATCCCCCACTCGGTGTCGTAGTAGTCCCGCAGCATGGGGTCCGTCGACGCCCACACCGGCCGGGCCAGGCCGTCGTCGTCGCCGATCACGAGGTCACGCACGGCACCATCCTGCCCGACCGATCGGCAGCCGGGACCGCACGTGGTCGTCGGTAGGCTCGCCGCATGACCGAGCAGTCGCGCATCCTCGTCCTCAACGGCCCGAACCTCGACATCCTCGGGCGCCGCGACCCGGAGCAGTACGGCACGGTCACGCTCGCGGACATCGAGGGCATCGTCCGCGCAGAGGCCGAGGTCCATGGGCTCGGCGTCGACTTCCGCCAGACCAACCGCGAGGGCGAGCTCGTCGAGTGGCTGCACGAGGCCCTCGACGACTTCGACGGCGTGGTGATCAACCCCGCGGCGTACGCGCACACCTCGGTCGCGCTGCACGACGCCGCCGAGGCGCTGTCCGTCCCCGTGGTCGAGGTCCACATCTCGAACACCTGGAAGCGCGAGCCCTTCCGGCACGTCGACCACGTGGCCACGGCCGCGACCGCGGTCATCGCCGGGGCCGGCGCTGACGGCTACCGTCTGGCCGTGGCGCACCTGGCGTCCCTGCGGCGCTGACGCGCACGGCGCCGTCGTCGAGACGCCAGCGGACGCCAGCCGCGTCGAGATCGCACTTCGTGTCGGGTCCCCGGAGCCGGAGGCGACACGGAGTGCGATCTCACCGCGGGGGGGCGAGGAGGGACGGGGCGGACGGGAGGCTCGTGGCGGCGCCGGCACGAGCCTCCCGTCCGGTGGTGGCGGACGCCAGCCGCGTCGAGATCGCAGTTCGTGTCGGGTCCCCGGAACCGGAGGCGACACCGAGTGCGATCTCAGCGGGGGTGGGAGGGAAGGCAGGCGCGAGCGCGCGCCTCAGAAGTCGGCGGGACGACGCAGGTCGGCGGTGGCGGCCGTCGCGAAGCCGCCGCGGATGATCGGGAGCGCGCGCCGCACGGCCTGGTCGATGCGGAGCTCGAGGTCGAGGCTCGTGATGTCGTAGCCGCCCTCGCGCTTGGTGAAGTCGCGCTCGTTGCCGAACACCCCGAGGGGCAGCGTCGTGGACTGGAAGAAGCCGAACAGCGGACGCATCTGGTGCTCGACGAGCAGCGCGTGCCGATCACTGCCGCCCGTCGCGGTCAGGAGCACCGGGGTGTCCACGAGGTCGTACTGCCCGACCCAGTCGAAGAAGAGCTTGAACGCGCCGGAGTAGGCCGCGCGGAACGCGGGGCTGCCGACGACGAGGACGTCGGCGGACTCGACGGCCTCGAGCGCGGCGATCGTCGCCGGTGCCATCGAGGCCCGGTCGGACGCTGCGCCGAGGTCGGCCAGCAGCGGCCCGATCTCCACCGTCAGGGTCTCGGCCCCGTCGAGTTCCTCGCCGAGCCGCGCGACCGTGGCCGCGACCAGCGTCGAGGTCCGGGACGGGTCGGACGGGCTGCCGCTGACGCCGACGACGTGTGCTCCGCTCATGGGTTCGATGCTCACACGGGCGCCGAGCGGCTGCTCGCGTGTGACGGCATGTGTCGCCCCAGCCGCGCCGCGTACCGTTCGCGGCATGCAGACGTTCCTGCCCTTCGCCGACTTCCGTGCCTCTGCCGAGGTCCTCGACGACAAGCGGCTCGGCAAGCAACGCGTCGAGACCCTGCAGGTGATGCGTGCGCTGACGCTGCCCGACTACGGCTGGCAGCACCACCCGGTCACGGCGATGTGGCGCGGGTACCGGCCGGCGCTGATGGCCTACCAGGACGCCACCTGCTCGGTGTGGCTGGAACGCGGGCACGCCGACACCTGCCTGGCGAAGACACTCGAGGACCTGGCCCGCGTCCCCGAGGACCTGGCCGCCTACGAGCGCGGCGACTACCCGCGACCGGCGTGGAACGAGGACGAGCGAGTGCACCTGTCGCACCGCTCGAAGCTCGTGCAGAAGGCGCCGGAGTTCTACCGACCGCTGTTCCCGGACGCGCCGGACGACCTCGAGTACGTCTGGCCGGTGCCGTCCTCCAGTGCGCTCAAGCGATCGGCGTCCACCGCGCCCCGTCGCGCCGGGTGACCCGGTCCGACCGGATCTCGACGGTGTCGCGCAGGCCGTCCACCGCGTGGTGGGCGATGGCGACGGCGTCGCTGTCCTCGGCGGCCTCGTAGCGGACGACGGCGCACGGCACACCGCGCAGCAGGCGGACGTCCTGGGCCTCGACCACGGTCCGCTCGGCGACGAGTCGGGCGGCCTCGGGCAGGACGGCGTCGGGGGCGACCCCGGGGGCGAGGGCACCGACGGCGAGGGTCACGCGGTAGGAGGGCACCCGGTCACGCTAGCGGCGAGCACCGTGCGGTCCGTCGGGGGCACGCGCGGAAGTGCACCCGGGCCCGTCGTGGGTGCGATGTGGACGTCGTTCAGGGGATTGACGTCCCGCAGCCCACGACGGGCCTCGGGTGCAGCGGACGGCGGCGACAGGGGTTCGTCTCGCCCGCTCCGGACGCGGTTTCAGGGTCGCGTCCGGTCTGGTCGCGCCCATCGGGTCCCATGGGGGTGTCGGAACCGAGGGCGCGGGTCCTCAGAGGTGTTCGGTGTCCTCTCGGTACCGCTCCGACTCGGTCGGAACGGGCATGGACCGGCAGAGCATCGGGAGCAGGGCGCTCCCGATCGTGGCGAGCGCACCCACGGCGGCGATCAGACCGAGTGGGGCGGTGCCGACGTCGTGTCCGGCTGCCACGGCGAGCGCGAGGACGGTCGCCGGTGCCGGGAGGAGCTGCACCGCTCGGAAGCGGTCCTCCCGGGGTGTCCGGGTCATCATCGCGTTTGCCATGTGAACACTCTGTCGCAGATCGCTTGTCCGCAGAAGGGGGGACAGGACCCCAGAGATGGAGTAGAACGTCTAGTACACCCTCAGTGTCGTCATCCCATCGCCCGGACGGTCTCGACCGCCGAGGCCACCGCGTCGACGACGAGGGGCACGTCCGCCAGGGTCAGCCCGGCGTCGAACGTCAGGCGGACGGCACTCCGAGCGACGTCCTCGGGCAGGCCGAGCGCGGTGAGCACGTGCGACGCCTCGGTGCTGCCGGCAGCGCACGCGCTCCCCGAGGACGACACGACGTCCCGCTGTTCGAGCTCCAGCAGCACCGTCTCGCCGTTGACCCCGGGCAGCTCCGCCGTCCCGCCGAAGCAGAAGGACACGTGCCCCGGCAGCCGCGCGGACGGTGACCCGGTCAGCACCGCGCCTGGCACCCGCGCCGTCACACCCGTGATCACCGCGTCCCGCGTCGCGCTCGCCGTCCGCGCCGCGGTGTCCCGCGCGGCGTCCGACAGCGTCAGCGCCGTGGCCACCGCGACCGCGCCGGCGACGTCCTCGGTGCCGGAGCGTCGGCCCCGTTCCTGTCCCCCGCCGTGCACGAGCGGCTCCATCGGCACGCCGGCCCGGAGCGCGAGCACGCCGGTGCCCTTCGGCGCACCGAGCTTGTGGCCGGAGAACGTCAACGCGTCCACGCCGAGCCGGTCGAGCCCGACCGGCAGCCACGGCGCGGACTGCACGGCGTCGGTGTGGAACCGGGCACCGACCGCGTGCGCGACCGCGGCGAGCGCGGGGACGTCCTGCACGGTGCCGATCTCGTTGTCGGCGTGCGCGATCGACACGAGCGTGGTGTCGGGCCGGAGCGCCGCGGCCAGCACCGCAGGCTCGACCAGGCCGTCCCGGTCGACGGGCAGCACCGTGACGGTGAAGTCGTGGAACCGCGCGAGGTAGTCGCAGCTGGCGAGCACCGCCTCGTGCTCGATCGCGCTCGTGACGACGTGCCGTCCCCGGGGTGCGGCGAGCGCCAGGCCCTTCACCGCGGTGTTCGCCCCCTCGGTCCCCCCGGCGGTGAACACGACCTCGGCGGGGCGGCACTCCAGCACCGCGGCGACCTGGGCCCGGGCGTCGGCGAGACCCCGAGCGGCCTGGTCGCCGATGCCGTGGGTCGAGGACGGGTTGCCGAAGCCGCCGGTGAGCCAGGGCCACATCGCCTCGAGGACCTCGCGGCGGACGGGCGTCGTGGCCGCCCGGTCCAGGTAGAACACGCGGGTCAGACCGGCGCGGGGACGGCCGACGGGGCGGCCACGGACATGTCCAGGCCCAGGTCGAGCGCCCGCGCCGAGTGCGTCAGCGCCCCGACCGAGATGACGTCGACCCCTGTGGCCGCGATCGCCGCGACGGTCTCGAGCGACACCCCGCCGGAGGCCTCGACGAGCGCCCGTCCGGCGACGATGCCGACGCCGGTGACCAGGTCCGCCGGGCTGAAGTTGTCGAGCATGATCGTGTCCACGCCCGCGGCGACGACGGGTTCGACCTGGTCGATCCGGTCCACCTCGACCTCCAGGTGCACAGTGTGCCCGAGCCGCTGCCGAGCGCCACGGACGGCGTCGCCGATGCCGATCCCGCTCGCGAGCAGCACCGCCAGGTGGTTGTCCTTCGCGAGCACCGCGTCCGACAGCGACGTGCGGTGGTTGTGCCCGCCGCCGCACCGCACCGCGTACCGCTCGAGCGCGCGGAGCCCCGGCGTGGTCTTGCGCGTGTCGACGATCCGCGCACGTGTACCGGAGACCGCGTCGACGTACCGCGCGGTGGCCGTCGCGATGCCGGACATCCGCTGCACCAGGTTCAGCGCGACCCGCTCGGCACGGAGCACGGACCGCGCAGGACCCGACACGGTCGCCAGGACGTCCCCCGCCGCAAAGGGGGCGCCGTCGGCATGGTGCAGCGACACCGTGATCGTCGGGTCGACCGCGTGCATCACCGCGACGACGACCTGACCACCGCTGAGCACGCCGGCCTCCCGCGCGCCGAGCGTCGCGGTGGCCGTCGCGGCGGCGGGGATCAGCGTCTCGCTGGTCACGTCCCCCCAGGGGGCGTCCTCCTCGAGCGCCGTCTCGATGACGCGGCGGAGCACGTGCGGCGGGATGGAGCCGGGGTCGAGGGGCGACGTGGGGCTGGTCATGCGATGGCCTCTTCGGGGACGGGGACGGGAGCGGGAGCAGGAGCGTGGACGGGGACGGGGCCGGGCGCGACGGCACGCGTCCACGCGAGCGACGCGGGGGCGTCCGGGTCGGTGTCGGGGTGGTCAGTCCTGGCATGGGCGCCGCGGGACTCGGTACGGGCCTCGGCAGCGCGGGCGACCAGCCGGGCGAGGTCGAGGAGCGCGCGGTCCTCGTGTCCCCGCACGGTCGTGGGTGCGTCGACGACGAGCGCGTCCAGGTCGCGTCGCGCGGACGCGAGCCCGGCCGCGTCCCGGAGCAGCCCGACGCGCTCGGTCATGACGGACTGCAGCGCCCGCCGGACGTCCGCGGGCTCGGGGAGGCGATCCGGGCCTCCCCCCACGGGCTCGGCCGTCACGCCGCTCCGCACGCTCCGCGGCGCGCCGGTACCGGCCCGCGTGGGCCCAGTCCGTCCCTGGTCACCATCCACCGGACGGGAGGCTCGGACCGGCTCCGGTGCGTCCGTCACCCTGGTGACGGGGAGCGTCGCGTCGCCGCGGAGGCGGAGCCGACCGGGTCGCGGGGTGCCGAGCGCGTCCGCTGCACGGACCGCGAAGACGAGGCCCTCGAGCAGGGAGTTCGAGGCGAGGCGGTTGGCGCCGTGGACGCCGGTGCAGGCGACCTCGCCGACGGCGGACAGGCCGGGCAGGCTGGTGCGCCCTTCAGCGTCGGTGGCGATGCCGCCCATCGAGTAGTGCGCGGCGGGGGCGACCGGGACGCCCTCGCGGGTCCAGTCGAAGCCGGCGGCACGGGTGGCGCGGGTCAGGCCGGGGAAGCGCTCGACGAGGAAGGCGGCGTCGAGACCGCTGGCGTCGAGGAACACGGCGCCGTCGTCGCGGATGGCGGCGGCGATGCCCCGGGCGACGACGTCGCGGGGGGCGAGTTCGGCGTCCGGGTGCAGTGCGCGCATGAAGCGGTGGCCGCGGGCGTCGCGGAGGACGGCGCCCTCGCCGCGGACGGCCTCGGAGACCAGGCCACCGCCGGGGACCGCGAGCCGGGTCGGGTGGAACTGCACGTACTCCAGGTCGGCGAGGACAGCTCCGGCGCGCCAGGCCGCCGCGGCCCCGTCGCCCGTCGCGACGAGCGGGTTCGTGGTGTCGCGGTACAGGTGGCCCGCTCCCCCGGAGGCGAGCACGACCTGGTCGGCGTCGATCCGTCGGGGTTCGCCGAGCAGGTCGAGCACGTCGACGCCGACGACGGCGCCGTCCCGCAGGACGAGGTCGGTCAGGCACGTGCGCTCGAGGATCGTGACGTGCCGGCGGTGGAGCGCGGCGATGAGCGTCCGCTCGATCGCGGCGCCGGTCGCGTCCCCGGCGGCGTGGACGACGCGCCACCGGCCGTGCGCTGCCTCGCGCCCGCGGGCCAGGTCGTCACCGTGCCGGTCGAGGCTGCCCGGGTCGTCAGTGCGGTCGAACGGCACCCCGAGGGCGAGGAGGTCCCGGACTCGGGCTGGGCCGTCGGTGCAGAGCACGTCGACCGCGCGGGCGTCCGCACCGCCCGCCGCGGCGACGTGGGTGTCGGCCGCGTGCAGGGTGGCCGAGTCGTCGGCGCCGAGCGCGACGGCGATCCCGCCCTGGGCGTGGCTCGTCACGGCGTCGGCGAGGGCCCCCTTCGTCACGAGGGTCACGTCGTGGCGGGTACTGGCGCGGATGGCGGCGGTGAGTCCGGCGATGCCGGAGCCGACGATGACGACGTGCACGGTCAGGCCCTCGGCTTGGCTGCGAGCATGCGCTCGAGCGCGACCTTGGCGTCCGCCTTCACCGCGTCCGGGACGACGATCTCGTTGAGGACCTCGCCACGCACGAGCGCCTCGAGCACCCACGCCAGGTAGCCCGGGTGGATCCGGTACATCGTCGAGCACGGGCAGACGACCGGGTCCAGGCAGAAGATCGTGTGCTGCGGGTACTCCGCCGCCAGCCGGTTGACCATGTTGATCTCGGTGCCGATCGCGAAGGTCGTCGGTTCCGTGGCCGCCGCGACGGTCTTCCGGATCAGGTCGGTGCTGCCGGCCACGTCGGCGGCGTCGACGACGGCCATCGGGCACTCCGGGTGGACGATCACCGTCACGCCCGGGTGGTCGCGACGCGCCTGTTCGATCTGGTCGACGGTGAAGCGCCGGTGGACGGAGCAGAAGCCGTGCCACAGGACGACCTTCGCCGCCATGAGCTCCGCCGCGCTGTTGCCGCCGCCCGGCAGCCGCGGGTTCCACATCGGCATCAGGTCGGTGCTGATGCCCATGGCCTTGGCGGTGTTCCGGCCGAGGTGCTGGTCGGGGAAGAACAGGACGCGCTGGCCCCGCTCGAACGCCCACTCGAGCACCGTCGCCGCGTTCGACGACGTGCAGACGATGCCGCCGTGCCGACCGCAGAACGCCTTGAGGTCGGCGGCCGAGTTCATGTACGTGACGGGGATGACCGGCACGCGGCCGTCGGCGTCGGGTTCGGTGCCGTAGACGGCCTCGAGCTCGGCCCAGGCGGCCTCGACGCTGTCGATGTCGGCCATGTCCGCCATCGAGCACCCGGCGGCCAGGTTCGGCAGGACGACGTGCTGGTCGTCGCGAGCCAGGATGTCCGCCGTCTCGGCCATGAAGTGCACGCCGCAGAAGACGATGGCCTCGGCGTCGGGCTTGGTCAGCGCCGCGTTCGCGAGCTGGAACGAGTCGCCGAGGAAGTCCGCGTGCCGGACCACCTCGTCGCGCTGGTAGAAGTGCCCGAGGACCACGACCCGGTCACCGAGCGTCGCCTTCGCCCGCTCGATGCGCGCGTGCAGCTCCTCGACCGGCGCCTGCTTGTACTCCTCGGGCAGGACCCCCTGGCGCGGGGCGGTGGTGGGGATGACGTCGGACACCGACGACCCGGGGCCGTAGCCGGGGCGGGCGTCGAAGTCCCACGTCGGCATCGCGAGGTCGGGCGTGCAGGTGCTGCCCTCGACCCGGCCGTTGGAGATCAGTTCGATGGTGGTGGCGATGGACACGGTGGTTCCCGTCAGGTCGTGCGGGTGGTGGGGCCGGACTGCAGCGGGCCGTTGTCCGCGTAGGCCAGGTCGGGGTTCGAGCGGTACAGGCGGGCCGGACGGTGCCGGTCCCCGCTCGTGGTCTCGTCGGTGGCGATCACCGCGTCGGACTGGGCGACCTGCCGCCGGAAGTTGGCGGGGTCGAGCGTGCGGCCGAGCACGGCCTCGTACACGCCGCGGAGCTCGGCGAGGGTGAAGCGGTCGCCGAGGAACGCCTGGGCGATCCGCGAGTAGGACATCTTCGTGCGGAGCCGCCACAGGGCGTACTCGACGATGCGGTCGTGGTCGAACGCGAGCGGCGGGTGCTCGTCCGCCAGGAACCAGCGCACGTTCCAGTCGTCGGGCACCGAGCTGGCCTCGGCCGGACGGACGAGGGCCCAGTACACGATCGAGACGACCCGGGTCGGGGAACGGCCCACGTCGCCGAACGCGTAGAGCTGCTCGAGGTACCGCGGCTGGACGTTCGTCGTCTCGCGGAGCCGGGCGGCGGCCGAGTCCTCGAGCCCCTCGTCCGGACCGACCCATCCCCCGGGCAGCGCCCACGACCCCTCGTACGGCTCGGCCGTGCGACGGACGAGCGGCATCCACAGCGCCGGGGCCCCGGTGTCGGGATGCGGGCGCAGGGCCACGATCACGGTGGAGACCGCGAGGCGGATCCCGGTGTCGTCCATGATTCAGGTCATCCTGACTGTAAGTGATCGGGTTGAGAGGACACTATCACTGCGTGCGATGCGCAGCGACACCTGGTCGAAACACTCCGACATCCGCCGGAAGCACGGTGGTGACCGGTGGGAAACCCAGGCCGCCTACATTGGCGACATGACAACGGTGACACGGGTGCACGTCGTCGTCGCGGGGACGGTCCAGGGGGTCGGTTTCCGCTGGTGGACGGCACGCAAGGCGGACGGGCTCGAACTCGCGGGGTACGCGCGGAACCTCTTCGACGGCACGGTGGAGGTCGAGGCCGAGGGGCCGTCGGCCGCCGTCGACGCCCTGGTCGAGCTGCTCCGGACGGGCCCGCCGGCCGCGACGGTGACGGAGGTGTCGACCCGACCGGTCGTGCCACACGGTGACGCCGAGCGGTTCGACATCCTGCGCTGAGCGACCAGACCGAGATCTGTCGGTGCGGCGCGGAATAATCGAAAGTGCTCAGGTGCTGCACCCGTGGCATCACCCATCGACTCTCGTTCGGAGCCTCACCATGACCGACCACGCCATCGACACCGCTCCGAGGACCGGGTCACTGCCCGCTCCGACGCGGTCCGCGGCCGACGACCGACTCGTGATCGGCCTGCTGCTGGTCTCGGCGTTCGTCGTGATCCTCAACGAGACGATCATGGGCGTCGCCCTGCCCCGGCTCATGGACGACCTCGACATCAGCGCCGCGACCGGGCAGTGGCTCACCACCGGGTTCCTGCTGACGATGGCCGTCGTGATCCCGATCACCGGGTTCCTGATCCAGCGCTTCAACACCCGACCGGTGTTCATGTGGGCGATGAGCCTGTTCTCCGCGGGCACACTCATCGCGCTGCTCGCCCCCGGGTTCACGACGCTGCTCCTCGGGCGCATCGTGCAGGCCAGCGGCACCGCGATCATGATGCCGCTGCTCATGACCACCGTCCTGACGCTCATCGACCCCGCGCACCGCGGTCGTGTGATGGGGAACATCTCCATCGTCATCTCGGTCGCCCCCGCCGTCGGCCCGACGATCTCCGGGCTGATCCTCAACGCGTTCTCGTGGCGCTGGCTGTTCGGGTTCGTGCTGCCGATCGCGATCGCCGCGCTGGTCCTCGGCATGGTGAAGGTCCGCAACGTCGGCACCCCGCGCAAGGCCCCGCTCGACGTGGCCTCCGTGATCCTGTCCGCCTTCGCGTTCGGCGGGATCGTCTACGGGCTGTCGAGCATCGGCGAGATCGCGACCACCGGCCCGGTCATGCCGGTCACCGCCCTGGTCGTCGGAGCCGTCGCCCTGGCGCTGTTCATCATCCGGCAGACGCGACTGCAGCGCAGCGACAGCGCCCTGCTCGACCTGCGCACGTTCCAGACGAAGGGCTTCACCATCCCGATCGTGGGGATGGGCCTGAGCTTCCTGGTGATGCTCGGCACGCTGATCCTGCTGCCGATCTACCTGGAGCGCGTCCTCGGGCTCGAGGTCCTGAACGTCGGCCTGCTGCTGCTCCCCGGCGGCCTGCTCATGGGCCTGCTGTCCCCGGTCGTCGGCCGCATCTACGACCGTCGTGGCCCGCGCGTGCTCCTCATCCCCGGCGCGGTGATCATCAGCGTCGTGCTCTTCGCGCTCTCGACCGTCGGCACGGACACGAGCGTGTGGTTCGTCCTCACCGCGCACGTCGTCCTGAGCATCGGCCTCGCCCTCAGCTTCACGCCGCTGTTCACCGCGGCACTCGGTGGCCTGCCCCCGAAGCTGTACTCGCACGGCAGCGCGGTGCTCGGCACGGCACAGCAGCTGGCCGGTGCTGCCGGGACCGCCCTGTTCATCACGCTCCTGACCATCGGCGCTGCGACGGCGACGGCGGGCTCCGGTGCGGACGGTCTGGCCGAGGCGACGTCGTCCGGCGTCCGCACGGCCTTCCTCGTCGGCGGGATCATCTCGCTGTTCACGATCCTGGCGGCCTGCTTCGTGCGCAAGCCCGTGGTCCCCGCGGGCGCGCCGACGCCCCCGATGGCGCACTAGCCCGCAGCAGCGGCTGCTGCTACGGCTGCTGCTGCTGCGGTTGCGGCTACGGCTGCTGCGCGACCGCGGCGCGGATCGGCATCGCACCACCAGAACCGGCTCGAACCACGGACTTCCGCGGTTCGAGCCGGTTTCCGTTGTGCGGCGCCACCCGACGCCCGCAGGCGCCCACGCCGCACACCAGCGGGTGGCATCGTGGACGCATGCACTCGACGACGAGCGAGCTCAACTGGTCCGGCACCGTCACCTACACCGCGGAGCGCGTCGTCCGCCCGGCCTCCCTCGACGAGGTCGCCGACCTCGTCGCCCGGTCCCCGCGCGTCCACGGCCTCGGCACGCGCCACTCGTTCAACGACGTCGCGGACACCCCGGGCGTGCTGCTCGACCTGACCGGCATCCCGACCGACCTGGTCATCGACCGACACGACGACGACGACGGCACCGGCACCGGCACCGGCACCACCGCCACCCTCGGCGCCGGCACCCGCTACGGCCGGGTCGCCCCCGAGCTCGACGCCGCCGGCCTCGCCCTGCACAACATGGGTTCGCTCCCCCACATCTCCGTCGGCGGCGCGATCGCGACCGGCACGCACGGCTCCGGCACGACCCTCGGCTCGCTGTCGACCGCGGTCCGTGCGTTCGAGGTCGTCGGCGCCGACGGCAGCACCCGCACCCTCCACCGCGGGGACGCCGACTTCGCCGGGAGCGTCCTGCACCTCGGACTGCTCGGCATCGTCACCCGGGTCACGCTCGACGTCGAGCCCACCTACCGGATGCGCCAGGACACCTACGGCCCGTTCCCCTGGCGCACGTTCCTCGACCACGCCGCCGAGATCCACGCCAGCGGGTACTCCGTCTGCTCGTACACGCGGTTCGGCAACGAGGTCAGCGAGGTCCTCGTGAAGTCCCGCATGGACGCGACCGCCGACGTCCCCGACAGCCGGTTCGGCGCCCCGCGACTGCCCGGCAGCCCCGGCGACGACCACCACACGGCACGCGACGGCTCGGTCGGTCCGTGGTGGGACCGGCTGCCGCACTTCCCGATCGACTCGGTCCCCTCGCACGGCTCCGAGGTGCAGAGCGAACACTTCGTCCCACTCCGGCACGCGGCGGCAGCGCTCGATGCCCTGCGCGGCCTGGCCGACCGGATCCAGCCGCACCTGCACGTCGCAGAGCTCCGCACGATGGCCGCCGACGACCTGTGGCTCAGCCCGTCCCAGGGCGAGGACGTCTTCTGCATCGCCTTCACCTGGCAGAAACACCCCGAGGAGGTCGCCGCCCTGCTCCCCGACCTCGAGGCCCGGCTCGCCCCCTTCGGCGGCCGCCCGCACTGGGGCAAGATGAGCTCCCTCGACGGCGACGCGGTCGCCGCGCTCTACCCGCGGCTGCCGGACGTCCGTGCGCTCATCGCGCGCACCGACCCGCACCGGACGTTCGCATCCGCGTTCGGTGAGCGGGTCCTGCTGGCCTGATCCGAGCCTCCAGACCGGCCAGGAGGCTCAGCACCGGTCCGCCACCCGGCTCACGACAGCGGGGTGACCACCTTCGCGTCGCCGTCCCAGTGGCGCAGGCCACCCACGGTGAGCACCTCTGGCAGGGGCGCGTCGGCGGTGAGGGCGCGGAGCGCCGCGGGCAGGTCGACGTCGCGGATGCGCCGGGCGAGCGTGACGTGCGGCGCCCAACGCCCGGGGAGCGACGCGTCGAGCGACCCGGGAGCGGCGGCGTGGACCGCGCGGTGGAACTCGGCGAGGGGCCCGTCGACGACCACGCCGAGGCCGAGCACGTGTCGGCCGGGTCCGGCGGGGAACAGCAGCACGCCGGCGGTGCGGAGGGCCTCGGGCATCGGAGCGTCGAGGTCCGTCGGGAGGGGCAGGGACTCCCCCGCTGCGAGCGTCACGTGCGGGTCGTTCGTGCCGGAGTGGCCGAGGCTCGGCAGCTCCGCGGCGACGAGGGTCTGCCAGAGCGACCGCACCGCCTGGTCCGAGGGGCCGTCGAGGACGAGTTCGATGCTGCGCACCCGTCCGAGTCTGCCCGGGTCGTGCTGCGCGTAACACGGCGGAACGCAAGTCGACCGCGCTCCCGCCGACGACCACACTCGGGGGCAGTCCACGAGCGTGTGACCCCGCCACCCCACGAGGAGCACCCAATGACCGCACCCGCACTGCCCGCCAAGCCGAAGCGCAAGCGCCCCGTCGGCTGGATCGTCGCCGCGGCGATCGTCGTCGTCGCGATCATCGTCGCGATCGTCGTGGTCGCCGTCCGGAACGGGGGTGACGACACCGCCGGGTCCGCGTCGAGCGCCGCGCCGAAGACGGTGACGATCGGTGTCTCGGACAAGTCGCTGCCCTACTGGAAGACGTACGTGGACCTCGCGAAGAAGGACCTGAACGTCACCGTGCAGCTCAAGAACTTCTCGGACTACTCGCTGCCGAACCCGGCGCTCAAGGACAAGCAGGTCGACCTCAACCAGTTCCAGCACATCCAGTACCTGGCGAACTACAACGTCACCTCGGACGACGACCTGCAGCCGATCGGCGCGACGGCCGTCTACCCGCTGCCGCTGTACTCGACGAAGGTCTCGGACGTCGAGGACTTCGCCGAGGGCGCGAAGATCGCGATCCCGAACGACGCCATCAACGAGGCCCGTGCGCTCCTGGTGCTGCAGTCGGCCAAGCTGCTCGAACTCAAGGACGGTGGCAACGCGTTCTCCACCGTCGCCGACATCACCTCGCACAAGGTCGAGGTGCAGCCGCTCGACGCCTCGCAGACCGCGAACGCGCTGCAGCAGGGCTCGGTCGAGGGCTCGATCGTCAACGTGAACTTCGCCACGTCCGCCGGGCTCGACACCAAGGACGCGATCTTCCAGGACGACCCGAAGAGCGATTCGGCCGCCCCGTACGTGAACGTGTTCGCCGCGCGGAACGCCGACAAGGACAACGCCACCTACCTCGACCTCGCGAAGCTGTTCCAGGACGACGCGGTGCAGAAGGTGTTCGCGAAGGACTACCCCGACGCGGTGCCGAGCGACGAGAGCCCCGCTGCCCTGCAGCAGGAGCTGACGACGGTCGAGAAGGACGCGAAGGCGGCAACGAAGTAGTGGCTGCCCTCGTCGAACTCCGCGGCGTCTCCAAGAGCTACCGCCGCGCCGACACCGGTGAGACCGTCGCCGCCGTCGAGGACGTCACCCTCGACGTCGAACAGGGTGAGGTCCTCGGCGTCATCGGGTATTCCGGTGCCGGCAAGTCCACCCTGGTCCGCCTGGTCAACGCACTCGAACTGCCCACGGCGGGGACGGTCACGGTCGCCGGCCAGGAGCTCACGGCCATCCCCGAGCGGGACCGCCGTCTGGCGCGGCGCCGGATCGGGATGATCTTCCAGCAGTTCAACCTGTTCCGCTCCCGCACCATCGCCGGCAACGTGGCGTACCCGCTCAAGGTCGCCGGTGTCGGCAAGGACGAGCGGGACCGGCGCGTGGCCGAGCTGCTCGACTTCGTGGGGCTGCTCGACCGCGCACATGCCTACCCCGAGCAGCTCTCCGGTGGGCAGAAGCAGCGTGTCGGCATCGCCCGGGCACTGGCGTCGAACCCCGAGCTGCTGCTGGCCGACGAGGCCACGAGCGCGCTCGACCCGGAGACCACCTCGGAGGTGCTCGCGCTCCTCCGGCGGGTGAACCGGGAGCTCGGCGTCACGATCATCGTCATCACGCACGAGATGGACGCCGTCCGACAGATCGCCGACCGGGTCGCCGTCATGGAGCAGGGCCGCGTGGTCGAGGTCGGCGACGTGTACGACGTCTTCTCCACGCCGCAGACCCAGGCCGCGCAGCGCTTCGTCCGCACGGCACTGCACGACCGGCCCTCCGCGGAGACGTTGGTCCGACTGCGGGAACGGCACCCGGGGCGCCTGGTCACGGTGCAGATCACCGACGAGGCCGGGCTGCAGAACCGCATCGACCAGGCGTTCCGCACCGCGGGTGTCACGGCAGAGCTGGTCTACGGCGGCGTGGGCGAGATCCGGGAGCGTCGGATCGGGTCGTTGACGTACGAGCTGGCCGACGCCGGGGCCGGCGCTGAGCCTGGGCCTGGGTCCGGCGCCGTCGACGCCGCGGTCTCCGCACTCCGCGCCGCGGGTGTCACGACCGATGAGGAGGACGCACGATGAACAACTCCTTCCAGAGCGTGATCGACACGTTCGACGTCTTCCTGTCCTCGGTGCGCGACACCATCGTGATGTCGATCGTCTCGCTGGTCATCGCGGGGCTCATCGGGTTGGCGCTCGGCCTCGCCCTGTACGCCACACGACCGGGCAACCTGCTCGGCAGCCGCACCGCGTACACGGTGATCAACCTGCTCGTGAACCTGGTGCGCCCGATCCCGTTCGTGATCTTCCTCGCCGCGATCGCTCCGCTGTCCCGCGTCGTCGTGCAGACCACGATCGGGGTGCCCGCGGTCACGTTCGCGATCTCCCTCGCGGCGTCGTTCGCCGTCGCCCGCATCGTGGAGCAGAACCTGCTGTCGGTGGACCCCGGCGTGGTCGAGGCCGCACGGGCCTCCGGCGCGCACCCGGTGTCGATCCTGTTGACCGTGCTCATCCCGGAGGGCCTCGGGCCGCTCATCCTCGGGTACACGTTCATCTTCATCGGCATCGTGGACATGACGGCGCAGGGTGCGCTCATCGGCGGCGGAGGCCTGGGCGAGTACGCGATCACCTACGGGTCGCAGCGCTACGACTGGTGGATCGTCTACGTCTCGGTGGCCGCGATCGTCATCATCGTGCAGCTCGGCCAGTTCGTCGGCAACCGCTTGGCGCGCGCGACGCTGCGGCGCTAGCGCCGCCGGGCCGAACGCGCTGAGATCGCAGTTCGTGTCGCCTCCCCCGTCCCGGAGGCGACACGAACTGCGATCTCACCCAGGCTGGGCGGGCCGGCGGGCCGGGCCGCGCCGGCGGGCCGGGCCGCGGCGGCGAGGCGCGGCCGCGCCGCGCCTCCCGACCGGTCACGACACCCCGCTCACGTCCGCCGAGCGGTCACCGACCGTCGCTCGGGCCGTCGCGGAGCGACGGGCTACGCCCACTCGGCGCTCACCCGACGGGGTGTCCCGACCAGTCGCGCCGGCGCGACGGGGCCGCACCGAGCCTCCCGGCTGCGGAGCGACGAGCCACGCCCACTGGCGGTGAGATCGCACTTCGTGTCGGCTCCCTGTCACCGGAGACGACACGGACTGCGACCTCACCGGGCGACGATCCGGACGGGAGGCTCGGAACACGACCGCATCGCCGCCTGCGGCCCGCCGACCGGTCAGGACGCACCGCTCACGTCCGCCGAGCGGTCACCAGACGTCGCTCGGACCGTCACGGAGCGACGGGCTGCGCCCACTCGACGTCCACCCGGCGGGGTGTCCCGACCACTCGTGCCGGCGCGGCGGGGCTGCACCGAGCCTCCCGGCTGCAGAGCGACGAGCCACGCCCACTGGCGGTGAGATCGCACTTCGTGTCGGGTGCGCGGTGCCCGAGGCGACACGGAGTGCGATCTCAGCCCTGCCCGTGGACCAGGACTGGACCGGGCGGGTCAGGCGGCGGGGTCGGCCGCGACGGCGTCCGCGGCGGACGAACCGGCGCCGGCTGCGGCTGCGGTCTCGTAGTGCGCCCGCACCAGGATCGGCCGGTGGTCCGAGATGCCCGCGGGCAGGGTCTCCACGCCGGCGATGTGCAGCCCGACGCTCGTGGCGAAGTCGAAGTGCCCGGTGAACTTGCGGTAGCGCAAGTACGTCGGCTGGTCCGAGAGCGACAGCGCGAAACCGTGGGACTCGATCTTCCGGCGCAGGTTCGTCTGGAACCAGGGGTAGTTGAAGTCGCCGACCATGATCGCCGGGGCCTCGCTCGACAGGTCACGGACGAACTGGTGCGCTGCCTCGATCTGCTTGCGGCGCAGGGAGTTGGTGGCGGTGAGCGGCGACGCGTGGAACGAGGCGACGATGACGTCGGTGTCGGCCTCGGCGTCGCGGAGGTGCATCGCGATGAGCCGCTCGTGCGCGGGCGCGAGGACCCGGTCGTGCAGGGACTTCTGCAGCGAGTGCACGCGGAAGTCCCGGAGCTCGAAGCGGTCGTCGCGCTTGTAGATCGCCAGGCCCAGGCGGTTCGCCTTGGTCGACGCGGCGAGCGTCAGGCCGCCGATGGACGGCGCCAGGTCGTTGCTGTCGCACTCCTGCACGCAGAGCACGTCCGCCTGGGACGACTCGGCGAGGGCGGCGAGCTCGCTGTTCGCGGTGTGCTCCCGCAGGTTGTAGCTCACGACGCGGATCGCGGTGGGCTGGACGTCGGTGTCCATCGGGATGGTCCCCTCGTGGTCTGGCACGGTCATGCTGCCTTCCTTCCGGAGCCGGGTCCCTGCGTCCCGCTCAGTCTGCCGCCGCAACGGTACTCGGCGTCGTCAAGCAGTTGCTGTGACTGTATCGGGTGGTGGTTTCGCGCGCGTGACGAGCGCGCGAACGGTCACAGACGCGCCCGCGCGCCCGCCCCCGCCCGCACCCCCGCTCGCGGCCCCGCCCGCGCGACCAGCCCGTGGTCGGTCAGGCCTGCACGCGGACCCGACGCGCAGGACGGATGGCCTCGCCGGCTGAACGGCTCATCAGGACGCCCTCCACCAGGGCCACGACGAGCAGCACGGCGATGACCCAGAAGGCGACGGCGTAGGCCCCGGAGCCCTCGAGCCCGGCTCCGGCACGGATGACGACGGCCGCGACGGCGACCCCGAACCCGGCCGCAGTCTGCTGCAGCGTCGAGGACAGCGTGTTCGCCGGGGTCATGTCGGCCTGCTCGACGTCGGCGAAGGCGATGGTGTTGTACGCCGTGAAGCCGACGGAGCGGGCGGCACCGCTCACGACGAGGAGCACGGCGAGCAGCCAGAACGGGGTGTCCGGCGTCAGGAAGGCCATCGCCACGACCGTCAGCGCGGCGATGCCGGCGGACACGATGATCACCGGTCGGTACCCGAACCAGCGGAGCAGCGGGGTCGTCGCGGGCTTGATGCCGAGGTTGCCGACGAAGACGAACAGCACAGCGCTGCCGGCCTCGAGCGCCGTCCACCCCCAGGCGTCCTGGAACAGCAGCGGCAGCACGAACGGCACCGCGGAGACGGCCAGGCGGAACAGGCTGCCACCGGCGTGCGACACCCGGAAGGTCTCGAGCCGGAACGCGTCGAGCCCCATGATCGGGTGCGGCGCACGGCGGAAGTGCCGGATGGCGAGCCAGGTGCAGACGGCCCCGACAACGCCGGACACGACGACGGCCACCACCGGCACGGTGTCGAGCGCGAGCAGGGACGCCATCACCACGAGGGCACCGAGGCCGAAGCACGCGAGCAGGGACCCGAGCCAGTCGAACGGGACGCGCTGGGGGGCCCGCTCCTGCGGCACGAGCACGAGCGCGGCGACGAACGCGATCGCCCCGAGCGGCAGGTTGATCAAGAAGATCCAGTGCCAGGACAGGGTGTCCACGAGCACGCCACCGATGAACGGCGCGATGATCGGGGCCGCCAGGGCGGGCCAGGTCAGGATCGCGATGGCCGTGACGAGCTGGTCCTTGCCGGCGCTCCGGAGCACGACGAGCCGACCGACCGGGACCATCAGCGCACCGCCGACGCCCTGCAGGATCCGCCAGAGCGTCAGGTCGACGAGTCCCGTGGACAGCGCGCACAGCCCCGAGGCGACGGTGAACACCGCGATCGCGGCCGCGAACACGGTGCGGGAGCCGACGCGGTCGGTCAGCCACCCGCTCACCGGGATGAGCACGGCGAGGGTCACGAGGTAGGCGGTGATCGCGATGCCGATCGCCGCGGAGTCGACGCCGAGGTCCCGCCCCATCGCCGGGGCCGCCGTGGCGAGGATCGTGCCGTCGAGGAGCTCCATGAAGAACGTCCCGGCGACGAGCACCGCCACCGCCGTGCTGCCCGTGCGCCGTCTGGCCGATGTCGTCGTCGTCATGTCCCCCAGATGCTATGCCCGGGTCCGCCACGGCGACGCCAGGCTGACGCCACGACGACGCCGGGTCCCGACCCTGGCGCGATGTTCTGCATGGTGGAACGCTGGACGCGACGACGTTGTCCTGCGCTCAGCACCTGCACGAACGTGGACCTCGTCGACCGACCGGACGCGACAGGAGGATCGATGCCGACCACCCCCGCCACCGTGACCACGAAGGGCACCCCGGAACCGGGCAACAGCGCCGCGCCCCGGCACGTCCTCGACGACGCCCACCTGCCCGTGATGACGCTCCGCGAGTCCGCCCTGGCGTCGAACACGGCCGTCATGCAGGCCTGGGTCGAGCGCCACGGCATGCTGTTCGCGCCGCACATGAAGACGCACATGGCCCCGGCCCTCGCCCACCGCCAGGTCGACGCCGGCGCGTGGGGCGTCACGGTCGCCTCGGTCCAGCAGGCGATGGTCGCGTGGGAGCACGGGCTGCGCCACCTCCTCGTCGCGAACGAGGTCCTCGACCCCGCCGGCCTGCGCTGGCTCGCCTCGCGCCGAGCCGTCGACCCCGGATCGGACGTCCTCTGCTACGTCGACTCGGCCGCCGGTGTCCGCGCCGCTGCCGAAGCCGCCCGGGCCGTCGACGGTGCCGTGCACGTGCTCGTCGAGGTCGGCTTCCCCGGTGGCCGCACCGGCGCCCGGTCCCCCGAGGCCGCCACCGCGGTCGCGGAAGCAGCAGCAGGAGCAGGAGCAGGAGCAGGAGCAGGAGCAGCAGCAGACGCGGTCGCCACCGGCCCCGGTGTCGTCCTCCGCGGCGTCGCCGGCTACGAGGGCGGCCTGCCCGGTGTCGACGCCGCGCGCGCCTACGTCGCAGGCGTCCTCACCGTCGCGGCTGCCGTCCGTCACCTCGTCCCCGGCGAGCGCGCGCTGCTGAGCATGGGCGGCAGCGCCTGGTTCGACGCCGTCGGCGACGCACTCGCCACGCGCCCGGCCGACCTCGACGTCCTGCTCCGCTCCGGCGCGTACCTGACCCACGACGACGGCTTCTACGCCGCCCGCACCCCCTTCGGCCGCCACCCCGCCGAGGGCTCGCTCCGCGCCGCCATCGAGGTCTGGGGCCGTGTCACCTCGTGCCCGGAACCCGGCCTGGCACTCATCGCGGTCGGCAAGCGCGACATCTCCTTCGACGAGGGACTGCCCGTCGTGCGGCAGATCCGGACAGGAGGCCCGGAGCGGCTCCCCGGGACGCCGCCGGTTCCCGGGGCGGTCACCGTCACCCGCCTCGACGACCAGCACTGTTACCTCGCGTTGGCCCCGGAGACGGTGCTGACACCGGGTGACGTCGTCGTGTTCGGGATCTCGCACCCGTGCACGGTGTTCGACAAGTGGCGGGCGGTGCAGGTCATCGACGACGACGACACCGTGCTCGAGACGATCGCGACGTGGTTCTGATGACCACCGTGACCACCACCACCGTGACGACGCCCGACGCCGAGACCCCGGTCCGCAACGCCGCTCTCTCCCTGCGCCGTGGGCTGCGCATCCTCGACTTCGTCGCCGACCGGACCCGGAACGGCGAGCCGTCCGTGAGCCTCACCACGCTGAGCGGCGAACTCGGCACGTCGAAGTCCACCGTGCTGCGGCTGACGGCCCCGATGCTCGAGAACGACCTGCTCCGCCGCACCGCGGACGCGGGCTTCACGCTCGGGCTCGGGTCGCTGCTCCTCGGCCAGAGCTACCTGGAGGGCATCGACCTGCGCGCCGCCGCGGCCCCCTTCCTCCGGCGCACCGCCGAGCAGACCGGGCTGACCTGCCACCTCGTCGTCCCGGACGGCACGGACATCGTCTACGTGGACAAGGTCGAGACCCGCGGCACCGTCCGGATGGCGTCCCGGATCGGGAACCGCCTGCCGATGCGCAACACGGCGTCGGGCAAGGCGATGGTGGCATTCGGCGAGCCGGACCTGCTCGCCCGGGTCCTGGCGACGCCCGCCACCGCGACGACCGAGCACTCGATCACCGAGGACGACCGCTGGCGTCAGGAGATCGGGCGGACACGGGAACGCGGCTACGGCATCGACGACCGCGAGAACGAGCCGGACATCCGGTGCGTCGCGGCGCCGGTGCTCGACCACGCGAACCAGGTGGTCGGCGCCATGAGCATCTCGGGCCTGGCCTCCGGGTTCCGTGCCTCGGCCGTCCGGGCGCTCGGCGACGGCGTCGTGCGCACCGCCCTGGAGATCTCGGTCGCGCTCGGGTCGTCCTCCGCCCAGCTCGCCCTGGCGAGGAGCCCGCGGTGACCACTGCGCGCGGGGTGCTGACGTTCGGCGAGACGATGCTGCTGCTCGGCGGGCACGGCGCCCTGGTCGGGCTCGACGCGATGCGCGTCGACACCGGCGGCGCGGAGAGCAACGTGGCGATCGGGCTGGCGCACGCCGGGGTCCCCGTGACCTGGGTCGGTCGGGTCGGGACGGACCCCGCCGGGGACCGCGTGCTCGCGGACGTGGCAGCCCAGGGCGTCGAGGTCGTCGGCGTGCGGGACCCGGAGCGGTCGACCGGCATCATGATGAAGGAGCGACTGCCGGACGGCCGCACGCGGGTGACCTACCACCGCCGGGGCTCGGCAGCGTCGGCGTCCACGCCGGGCGACCTGCCGTCCGGTCTCGTCGAACGGGCCGCGCTGCTCCACGTCACCGGCATCACGCTCGCGCTGTCCGACACCGCCCGCGAGACCGTGCACGCGGCGGTCGTGCGCGCCGCCGACGCCGGGGTCCCGGTGTCGTTCGACGTCAACCACCGGCCGAAGCTCGTCGACGACGTCACCGGGCGCGGGTGGTACCGCGCCGTCGCTGCCCGGGCCGCCGTCGTCTTCGCCGGGGACGACGAGGCCCGGCTCGTCCTCGGCCGCGACGAACGACCCGGTGACGACGAGGCCCTGGCGCACGAGCTCGCCGCGCTCGCGAACGGTACCGCCGTCGTGAAGCTCGGCTCGCGCGGCGCCGTGGCGTCCGTCGACGGCGTCCTCCACCGCCGCGCAGCCAGCCCGGTCGCCGTGGTCGACCCGGTCGGCGCCGGGGACGCCTTCGTCGCCGCGTGGCTCGCCGCCGACCTCGCGGGGCGCTCCCCCGCCGAGGCCCTCGACGCGGCCGCCGACGCCGGAGCGCTCGCGTGCACGGTGCACGGCGACTGGCGACGACCGGACGGCGGCGTGCTCGGACCCGTCGACGCCGCCGCCCACGCTGACGTCGACCACACCGTCCACGACCGCGTCGACCGCTGACCGGGCCCCCGCCACCCATGAACACCACGAGGAAGCGCACGATGACCGACTCCGCACCGAGCACCACGACCGCCGACGCTCCCCGGCGCCACCGGCACCAGGCGGGACCCGCGATCGCGATCCTGCGCGGTGGGACCGGCGAGCACGTCGAGGACGTCGTCCGCACCCTGGTGGAGGCCGGCGTCCTGGCGATCGAGATCACGACGAACACCCCGCGCTGGCGTGAGGGCATCGCGTGGGCCGTCGACCGGTACGGCAGCGGAGCGTCGATCGGCGTCGGGACCGTGATGGACACCCGGCAGCTCGACGAGGCAGCCGCTGCGGGTGCTGCGTTCGCCGTGAGCCCGCACACCGACCCGGTGATCGGGGAGCGAGCCCACGAGCGGGGCCTCGGCTGGTACCCGGGCGCCGCGACGCCGACGGAGATCGTGCGTGCCTGGCAGCTCGGTGCCCGGGCGGTCAAGGTCTTCCCGGCCGCACAGCTCGGCGGTCCGGCGTTCCTGCGGCAGGTCCTGGCACCGCTCGACTTCGTGGACGTCATCCCCACCGGTGGCATCGGGCTGGACGACGCGGCAGACTACCTGGCCGCCGGGGCCGTCGCCGTCGGGCTCGGGTCGCCGCTCGTCGGGGACGCCCTGCACACGGGCGACCTCGGTGCGCTCCGTGTCCGGGCCGGACAGCTCCTCGCCGGGCTGCCCCGATGACGACCGTCCTGCTCCGCGGCGGCTCCGTGGTCGACGACGACGGGGTGCGACCGGCCGACGTGCTGGTGGAGGACGACCGCATCGCCCGCATCGCACCCGCGGTCCCCGTGCCGCCCGGTGCCACCGTCGTCGACTGCGGCGAGCGCCTGGTGGTGCCGGGATTCGTCGACGCGCACTCGCACGCCGGTGCCCTCGTGTTCGAACCCGAGGTGCAGCTCGCGCTCCTCCGACAGGGCGTCACGACGATCGTCACCGGGCAGGACGGCGTCGGTCCGGCCCCGGGCGACGGGTCCCACGCCCGGACCTCCTTCGCCACGATCGACGGCGAGCACCCGCACCACGACGGCGGCGGCATCGGCGACCTGCTCGCGACGTACGACGGCACGACCCCGCTGAACGTGGCGACCCTCGTGCCCGCGGGCACCGTGCGGCAGGTGGTCCGCGGCGACGGTCCGGGCACCGCTGCCGCGGACGAGCTCCGCGCGATGCGCACCCTCGTGCGCAACGGCCTCGACGAGGGCGCGGTCGGACTCTCAACGGGGCTCGACTACGTGCCCGGGCTGTACGCCGACACCGCTGAACTGACGGCGCTGTGCATCGAGCTCGCCGACGCGGACGCGCTGTACGTCTCGCACATGCGGGGCGGGTACGAGGCGAACGCCCGGGTCGGCCTCGAGGAGATCGCGTCGCTCGTCCGCACCACCGGGGTCCGTGCGCACGTGTCGCACCTGCACGCCCCGGTCGACCTGGCGGTCGCGGTCCTCGACGACCTGGAGCGGTCCGGAGCGCCGATGTCCTTCGACGCCTACCCGTACTCGCGCGGGTGCACGATCCTGTCGATGCTGCTGCTGCCCGCCGCACTGGCGCGGCCCGGCACGGACGACCTCGCGGTGGCCCTGGCGGAGCCCGCCGGGCGTGCCGGTGTCCGCGCGGCCGTGCTCGACCGGGTGCTCGGACGGGCCGACCTCGGTGCCGGGTGGGCCGACCAGGTCACGCTGTCACACGTGCCCGCGCCGGCGTTCCACGCACTGCAGGGGCGCACCCTCGCCGAGGCAGCCGACGTGACCGGCTCCGACCCCGTCGACCTCGCCCTCGACGTGCTGGTCGCGTCGTCGTCGCAGGTGACCGTCGTGATGCGGGTCCCCACGCCGAGGACCGCCGACGAGCTCACGCCGCTGTTCCGCCGACCGGGACACACCGCCGGGTCCGACGGCATCTTCGTCGGCACGCACCCGCACCCCCGGGCGTACGGCACCTTCGCGCGGTACCTCGAGGAGTACACGGTGCCGGGTCGTCTCAGTTGGGCCGAGGCCGCGCGCCACCTCGCGACCACCGCGGCCGAGCGCTACCGCCTGGGTGACCGCGGCACGGTTGCTGTGGGAGCGGTCGCCGACCTCGTCGTCGTGGACCCGACACGGGTGGCAGCGCGGTCGACCTACGCGCTCCCGATGCGCCTGGCCGAAGGCATCGACGACGTGCTCGTCGCCGGCGTCCCCGTGCTCCGGGACGGCGCGCTGACGCAGGCGACCCCCGGCCAGGGGCTCCGCAGAGCCGGCTGACCGGGGGTCGACGTGCGTGCTGCGTCAGGACGCGCTGGGCAGCACCGCCACGACGTCGATCTCGACGAGGATGCCGGCGAGGTGCGACTGCACGGTGGTGCGGACGGGGTACGGCGCCGTGAAGTGCTTGGCGTACTCCTCGTTGAAGGCCGGGAAGTCGCGGTCGGAGTGCTCGAGGTGCACGGTCGACTTCACGACGTCGTCCAGGGTGGCTCCGTGCTCGGCGAGGACCGCTGCCACGTTCGCGAGCACCTGCGCGGTCTGCCCGGCGACGTCGTCGGCCATCGCGCCGGTGGCCGGGTCCTGCGGGCCGAAGCCGGCGGTGTAGACGAAGCCGCCTGCGACGATGCCCTGGCTGTAGGGTCCGGCGGGCTTCGGGGCGTTGTCGGTCACGATGGCGGTCTTCGGCACGGTGGCTCCTCCTGGGTCGAACGGACGGGGGCGAACGGACGGGGCCTCCAGGCTAGGGCCGCCACGGCTGCCGGGACCGGCCACGGGGCCAGCGCTTTCCGGCCTGCACAACGCGGGGCGAGCCTCCCGTCCGGTCCCCGCCGCGTGTCGGCCGGGTCGACGGGGACCGTCCAGCGTTCGCTCGCTACCCTGCTGAGGTGCCGTCTGCTCTGCCCGCACGACGTGGGACACACACGTGACCCGCCTCGACGGGACCCTGCCGCAGTCGATCGCGACCGGTCGACGCCGCGCGATCGACGCCGTGGCGAGCCTGCCGGCGTGGGCGGCCGTGCTGCTGGTCTGGACCGGCGGCCGTCTCGCGTCGACGCTCTGGCTCGCGCTGGCGTACCCGCTGATGGCGCGGTCGCAGCCGGAGAACGCGATCTGGGGGAACGAGCACGGGTTCCTGCGGTTCCTGACGTCCTGGGACGGCCAGTACTACGAGCAGATCTCCTTGCACGGGTACCCGACGACGCTGCCGCTCGACGCCGCCGGGCACGTCGCGCAGAACGCCTGGGCGTTCCTGCCCGCGTTCCCCTTCACCATCCGGCTGCTGACCGTGTCGACCGGGCTGCCGTTCGACGTCGGCGCGCCGGCCGTGGCCGTGATCGCCGGGTTCGTCGCCGCGTTGCTCCTGCACCGGCTCGTCCGCGAGCGTGCCGGGCACGCTGCCGCCATGTGGGCGGTCTTCTTCTTCACGTGCGGACCGCTGTCCTTCCTGCTGCAGGTCGGGTACGCGGAGAGCACGTTCCTCGCGCTGACCTTCGGCGCGCTCCTGGCGCTGGAGCACCGGCGGTACGGGCTGCTGACCCTGCTCGGGGTCGCCGCCGCCTTCACCCGGCCGGGGGCCCTGGCGCTGCCGCTGACGCTCGGCGTGATCACCGTCATGCGACTGGTCCAGCTGCGCCGCGGGTCCGACCGCGTGCTCGACGGGTTCCCGCTCGGCGAACTGCTGCGGGTCGTCGGGGCCGGCGTGACGATGGTGCTGGCCGGGCTCGCGTGGCCGGTCGTCGCCGCCCACGTGACCGGGCAGCCGGACGCCTACCTGGCCACGGAGATGTCCTGGTGGGTGAACTTCATCGGTCGTGTCGAGTTCATGCCGCTGACGCCGTGGTTCCTGACGACGGCGAAGTGGCTCGGCGTCGGCGGGGTCCTCATCGTGGTCGGGCTGCTCGTCGGGTACCCGCTGTGGCTGCTGCGGCGGTCGACCCGCACGCTGGGCACCACGACGCTGGTGTTCTCGGGGGCGTACGCGCTCTACGTCTTCGCGGTGTCGCTGCCGATGGCCTCGACCCCGCGGCTGCTCATGCCGCTCGCGCCGTTGCTCGGGTCGCCCGAGCTCGTCGCGACGCCGTGGATGCGTCGGACCCTGGTGACCTGCGCGGTGCTCGGGCAGCCGGTGCTCGTCGCGGTGCTGTGGCTGCTCGGCCCTCCGTGAGGACGCACGTGGCCGCACGCGCGTGCGGCCACGGCGGAGCGGCGGCGCGGCCGCGCCGGGCAGGCGCTCGGTGCGAGGGTGACCACCCTGTGCGAGCCCGTCGGGCTGCACGGCGTGGGGAACCTCGCACCGGCCGCGTGATCGCGCACGGTGCGAGGTCCCCCGCCCGCTAGAGCTCGACCGTCCCGTGGCTTCCGACGTCGGGTGTGGACTCCTTGCCGAGCGCGGCCTTCATCGTCTGCACGAGGGTGCCGACCGTGCCGGTGTCCTGCGTCCAGTACTCGACCGAGTCACCCTCGACGGTGAGGAGCCGGATCGAGGGGTCGTCGCGTCCGTCCGGGAACCAGGCCTCGGCGAACGGCGACCACAGCTCGTCGATGACCGAGTCGTCCTGCGTGACGGTGGCCGTCCCCGCGATGGAGAGGTACCCGCCCTGCGACTCGATCGCGACGTTGACGTGCGGGTTCCTGGCGATGTCGGCGACCTTCTCGCTGCCGTCCTGCACCAGGAAGCGCAGGGTCCGGTGGAAGGTCTTGTCCTGCACCGCGAGTGGTCGGGCATGCAGGGACCCGTCCTCGCTGACCGTGGTCAGGAGGGCTGTTCGGGCTCCGTGGACGATGTCCGAGATGGCGGCGAGCTGGTCTGCCTGCGTGTCGGTCATGGTGCTCCTTCGCATCGAGTGCCCCGTTGCACCGACCTGGCCGGGCAACCCGGGGGCGTACCGTTCGGGTCAGTCTGCCCCTCCACCCTGGACACGTCCAGCACGCGGACCGGTGGCCTCACCCCGGCCGGGAGGCCCGGCTCGACTCCGTCACGCAGGCTGCGGACCGCGCGGGCCGGGTCCGTCAGGCGGGCTCGTGGATGGTCGTCTCGACGTCGACGACCTGCGGGATGCGGGGCATCGACGCGAAGCCGAACCGCACGGGCGGGTCGAGCGGCGCCAGCTCGCCGAGCGGCTCCCCCGCCCAGGTCCCGCGCACGCCGGTGACGTCGTGCGCCCCGGTCACGCCGTAGTACTCGCGGCGGCCGTTGCCCGCCGAGCCCGCGGTGCCGGCACCGGGCGCGATGAGCCGTGCTACCGGGTTGATCGCCCGGAGCCACCGGGGGTCGCGGGCGATCGGCTTCGGCACGACGCGGAGCAGCCGACCGAGCGGCGAGATGGTGCCGACGTCGATCGTCGCGCGGAGCTGTCCGGCGTCGAGCTCCAGGCCGGACGCCGTGCGTCGGGCGGTGACGGGCAGGACGTCGACCGCGTCGAACTGGTAGGTGCCGGAGACGTAGGCCGCGACGATCTCGTCCGGGGCGAGCAGCACGCTCGACCCGTCCGGCAACTCCACGAAGACGTCGGTGAACGCTCCGAACGGGGACTGCTCCCACATGCCGATGACGAGTCGGACGCCCGAGGTCGTGCCGACGCCCATGATCCGCCCTCGGAAGCGACGTTCGATCGTGCTGGAGTGCTGTGGCATGCGGTGGACGCTACCCGGCGCTCCCGTGAGCGCTCCCGTGGGACGTGCCCCGGGCCTCCCGGCAGTGCCGTCAGTGCCGTCAGGGGACGGGGACGGCCTCGGCCAGGAGCTCGCGGACCCGCGGGGCGACGGCGGTGCCGTAGAGCTCGATGGAGCGCATCATGTCCTCGTGCGGCAGGCGCCCGGTGGCGTAGCGCATGTCGAACCGGGAGACGCCGAGGATCCGCATGTTGCGCGCGATCTTGCGCGCGACGGTCTCCGGGGACCCGACGTAGAGCGACCCGCCGGCCGAGAGCCCGGCCTGGTACTGGGCGACGTCGAGGGGCGGCCAGCCGCGCTCGCGGCCCAGACGGTCGGTGACGTCCTTGTGGTACGGCCAGTAGCGCTCGGCGGCCTCTTCGTCCGTCGCGGCGATGAAGCCGGGCGAGTGCATCGCGATCGGCTGCTGCGGGATCTCGAGCTGGTCGAGGGCCTGGCGGTACAGGCGCGAGAACGGGGCGAACTGCGCGGGCTGCCCACCGATGATCGCGAGGAACAGGGGCATGCCGTAGGACGCGGCGCGGATGACCGACTGGGGCGAGCCGCCGACGCCGATCCACGTCGGGATGGGGCCGTGCTCGAGCTTCGGGAAGACGTCCTGCTCGGTCAGCGGGGCACGCTTGGTGCCGCTCCACGTGACGGTGTCGCCGCCGCGGAGGGCGGCCCAGAGCTGCAGCTTCTCCTCGAAGAGGACCTCGTAGTCGGACAGGTCGAAGCCGAACAGCGGGAAGGACTCGGTGAAGGACCCGCGGCCGAGGATGACCTCGGCGCGGCCGTTCGAGAGCGCGTCGACGGTGGCGAAGCGCTCGTACACGCGGACCGGGTCGTCGGAGGACAGCACGGTGACGGCGGAGCCCAGCCGGATGCGCTCGGTGCGGGCGGCGATGGCGGCGAGGACGACCTCGGGGGCGCTCACGGAGTAGTCGGCGCGGTGGTGCTCCCCGACGCCGATGAAGTCGATGCCGACCTGGTCGGCGAGGACGGCTTCGTCGACCAGGTCGCGGAGGCTCTGGGCGTGGGTGCGGGTGGTGCCGTCGAGGCGGTCGGTGACGTCGCCGAACGTGTCGAGGCCGAGCTGCACGGGACCGACGCGGTCCGGTGCGGGCGGCGGGACGTCCGAGGGACGACCGGTGCCGAATGCGTTGCTCATGCGATGCCTCCTGGTTGATGCGTACGCATGAATCTAGCACAGGGGGACGACGGACGCGAGGGGTCGGCAGGGCCCGCGTGTACCGTCGCGGCCATGCCGAAGATCCCTGACCAGACCGGACGTCGCATCGTCGTCACCGGAGCCAACAGCGGCACCGGCAAGGAGACCGCCACCCGTCTGGCCGCCGCCGGCGCCGACGTCGTCATCGCTGTCCGCACGACGTCGAAGGGCGAGGCCGCCGCCGACGAGATCCGTGCAGCGCACCCCGGCGCCTCGGTCGAGGTCCGCGAGCTCGACCTCGCGGACCTGGCGAGCGTGCGCCGCTTCGCCGCGGGCGTGCTCGACGACGACCGACCGCTCGACGTGCTCGTGAACAACGCCGGCGTGATGGCACCGCGCGAACGCTTCGAGACCGTCGACGGGTTCGAGCTGCAGTTCGGCACGAACTCCCTCGGCCCCTTCGCGCTGACGAACCTGCTGATGCCGGCGCTCCTCCGGGCCGAGGCACCGCGGGTCGCGACGATGTCGAGCCTCGCAGCGGTGCCGGGGCGCATCCGGTTCGACGACCTGCAGTGGCTGCGCGGGTACAGCCCGTTCCGCGCGTACGCCCAGTCGAAGCTCGCCGACCTGCTGTTCGCGCTGCACCTGCACACGCTGTCGGTCGAGCTCGACTGGCCGCTCCTGAGCACCGCGGCGCACCCGGGCTACACGCGCACGAACCTGCAGTCGGCCGGGCGGTCGCTCGGGCGGTCGGCGCCGGTGTCCTCGGACCAGCGGGCGTGGCCGTGGACGCAGGGCGTCGAGCAGGGCAGTGAGCCGCTGCTGTTCGCTGCGGTCGGCCGGTCGGCCACGGGCGGGGCGTACTACGGGCCTGCCGGTGCCTTCGGCATCACCGGACCGACCACCGTCGCGTCGATCCCCCGCTCGGCCCGGAGCACGGACCTGGCGCGCAGCCTGTGGGCCGTGGCCGAGGACCTGACCGGGACGCACCTGCCGGCCTGAGCCGCTGCCGTCCGTCAGGCGCTGCCCGGCACGGCGCACCGTGCGCGGTCCCCTGGCCCGTGGGAGGTTGCACACCCGGTGCGCGGTCGTCGTGCCGCACGGGGTGGGCAACCTCGCACCGGGCGGGTGTCCCCATGCGGGTTCAGGCGCGGTGGAGCTCGACGGAGCCGCTGATGTCGCCCGGGTCGGCGAGCCGCGCGTGCTGCAGCACCGTGCGCCCGGGCCCGACGGCCGCTGCCACGATCGAGAGCGTCGCGAAGTGCCCCTCGGGCTCGACGGTGTCGCGGAGGATCGCGTCGGGGTCGTCCGGCGACAGCGCGGCCGAGGCGGCGAGGACCCCGAACCACGGCCCCCAGCCGTCGTCCGTCCCCGACGCGGGGTCCGAGCCGTCGGCCGACCGGGCATCGGCGGCGCCGAGCTCGTCGAACGGGGCCAGCTCGGGCGGGCCGTCCGGTGCGGGTGCGGCACGGAAGGCCTCGAGCCACCGGCCGATGCGCGGCGCCGCGGGGTCGTCGGGCTCGCCGTGCGTGACCATGTGCACGCCCGGCCCGAGCTCCGTCGTGCGGACGCGCACACCGTCCCACGACAGCACCTCGGCGCCGGCGGCCGTCGCCCGCACCAGGTTGAACGCCCGCGTGGTCGGCACCGAGCCGTCGTGGCCGGGCAGTTCCCCGTCGGCGACGGCGTCCAGCGGCAGCTCCCCGCGGGTCGTCCAGGTGCCGTCGGTGGCGGGGACGTCCTCCCACCGGTTCAGCACGACGGCGAGACCGTGGTCGTCCGACGCGGCGAGCCAGGCGCCGCCGGCCTCACGGTCACGGACCCCGCGGACCGACGGGTCGCGGTCGGGCCACCAGGCGGCGGGCGGGTCCCACGGGCGGGACGGGGACTCGTCGCGCATGGCGAGCATGGTGACGGGCCACGCCGATCGGGGATCGACGCGGACGACGACGGTGCACATGCGACCGATCCTGCCACCAGGGGCCCGGCCGCCCGACCCGGCGGCGCGACCCGGCCGTCCGACCCTGCCGCCCAGCCGCCCGACGCGACCGCCCGTCCGGGCCGCCCGGGTAGCGTGAGCGTCGTGAACGGGACACCGGAGCAGCGCAGGACCATCGTCGTCGGCATCACCGGAGGGATCGCGGCGTACAAGGCCGTGCAGGTCGTCCGGGAGTTCGTCCGGGCCGGCCACGACGTCCACGTGGTCCCGACCGAGGGCGCCCTGCGGTTCGTCGGGCTGCCGACGCTCGAGGCCCTGAGCCGGAACCCCGTCACGACGAGCGTGTTCGAGGACGTCGCCGAGGTGCGGCACGTGTCGCTCGGGCGCCGTGCGGACCTCGTGGTCGTCGCGCCCGCCACCGCCGACTCCCTCGCGAAGATGGCCGCGGGCCTCGCCGGCGACCTGCTCGGCACGACCCTGCTCGCGACCGAGGCGCCCGTCGTCGTCGCCCCCGCGATGCACCCGCAGATGTGGGAGCACCCCGCCACCCGGGCGAACCTCGCCACGCTGCGCGCCCGCGGCGTGCACGTCGTCGGGCCGGTCGTGGGCGCGCTCACCGGTGACGACGCCGGCATCGGTCGGATGTCGGAACCGGAGGACATCGCGGCGGCCGCCCTGGCGGTGCTGGACCAGACGACGGACGCACGGCGGACCGCCGGGCGCGGGCCGAGCCTCCAGGCCGACGCGACCGGCACCGGCGCCCGTGGCGAGCAGGGCGACCTGGCCGGCGTCCACGTCGTCGTCAGCGCCGGCGGCACCCGCGAGCCCTTCGACCCCGTGCGCTTCGTCGGCAACCGCTCGAGCGGCCGACAGGGCGTGGCGATCGCCGCCGACGCCGCGTCGCGTGGCGCCTCGGTGACCCTGGTGTCCGCCAACGTCGACGCGGGCCTGACCGCCGGCCTCGACGCTCGGATCGTGCCCGTCGGCTCCGCGCTCGAACTCGCCGAGGCCGTGCACGCCGCAGCCGCCGAGGCCGACGTCGTCGTGATGACCGCGGCGGTCGCCGACTACCGGCCGGCCGAGGTCCTGCAGGAGAAGCTCAAGAAGGACGCCCAGGGCGAGCGGATGACGCTCGAGCTGGTGCGGAACCCGGACGTGCTCGCCGACCTCGTGGCGAACCGCCGTGCCGGCCAGGTGATCGTGGGGTTCGCCGCCGAGACCGAACCCGACCGGGACGCCCGCATCGAGCTCGGCCGCGCCAAGATCGCCAGGAAGCCGGCGGACCTGCTCGTGGTGAACCACGTCGGCTGGTCGGCGGGCTTCGAGCGCGAGGAGAACCGGGTCGAGGTCCTGGTGCCCGGCGGTGCGGTGGTGCGGGAGGCCGCCGGCACGAAGGCCGAGGTCGCCACGGTCCTGCTCGACCTGGTCGCCACCGCCCTGACCTGAGCCGACGGCAGCCGCGGCCAGTGGCCCGTGGCCGACGACAGCCTGTGGTTGCTCTGGGAGCATCCCGGTGTCCGTGGGCCACGATGGGCGCCATGGGACGACGCTCCGACCGCGCCAGACGCGCCTCCAGGACGGCGGCCGTGCTCGCCGTCCTCCTCGGCGGCGCCGGTGTCATGCACTTCATCCGCCCACGCCACTTCGACCGCATCGTGCCGCCGGGGCTGCCGCCGCGCACGACGACCCTGGCGTCCGGCGTCGCCGAGCTCGGCATCGCCGTCGGGCTCGCGGTGCCCGCCACCCGACGAGCCGCCGGGCTCGCCGCAGCGGCGCTCTTCGTCGCGGTCTTCCCCGCCAACGTGACGATGGCGCGCGACCTGCTCGACAGCGCGCGCTCGACGAGGGCCTCGCGGCTCGTCGCGGTGGCCCGGTTGCCGCTGCAGGCTCCGCTCGTCGCCTGGGCCCTGCGCGTCGGCCGGCACGCACCACGCCGGTGATCGTCTCCCCGCGGGACCGGGCCTCGGTCCCGCTGCTCCACCGCCCGGTGACCGTGCACGCCTGGGACGACGTCGTCTTCGCGCACTGGCGGCACGACCCGGAGGCACTCGCACCGCTGCTCCCCCGCGGCGTCCGTCCCGACGTCGTGGACGGCAGCGCCTGGGCCGGGCTGTCCAGCTACGTCTTCCGGGAGACCGCCGTGCCGCCGTTCCCGCCGTCACGTCGGCTCGGGTCGATGACCGAGGTGACGATCGAGGTCCTCACCGTCGACGACCGCGGCCGACACGGGGTGGTCTACCGCACAGTGGACACGGACAACGTGCCGGCGATCGTCGCCGCCCACGCCCTGCTCGGCGTGCCGTACACGTTCTCCCGCACGGGTGGTCGCCGCCGCGGGGACACGCTGGAGTACCGCTCGGTGCGGCACACGGACCGGAGGCGCGGCGGGTCCCGGCTGCTCGGGCCGCTCCGGTCGCTCCGGCCGCTCCGGTCGCTCCGGTCGCTCCGGTCGCTCCGGTCGCTCCGGGACGGAGGCTCGACACGGCCCCGTCCCGCTGCGACCGTCCGTGTCGTGGCCGGGGAGGTCGACGACTCCCCCCTCGCTGCCGAGCTCACGACGCGGGCAGGCATCCACGCGAAGCTCCTCGCGCAGACGGTGTTCTGGCAGCGCGAGCACCCGCAGCTCGTCCTGCGCCAGGCTCGGCTCGAACGGCTCGAGGGCGACCTGCCCGCTGCCGTCGGGCTGCCGGGGCTGTTCGACCGCGCTCCGGACTCGTTGCTCGTGCTCGACGGCACGACGGTCCGGTACGCCTGGGGAGACGTGGTCCGGTGAGCGACGCAGCCGGGCGCGACCCGTTCGACCTCGACCGCTTCGTGCGGGCGCAGGAGGGCGTGCACGAACTCGCGCTGGCGGAGCTCCGCCGCGGCCGCAAGTCCTCGCACTGGATGTGGTTCGTGTTCCCGCAGCTCGCCGGGCTCGGGCGCAGCGCCACCGCCGAGCGGTACGCGGTCACCGGCGGCGACGAGGCCAGGGCCTACCTCGCGCACCCCGTGCTCGGTCCCCGGCTGCGGGAGGTCACCGACGCTGCCGCGACCGCGCCGGCGTCGAGCGTGCAGGCGCTCATGGGCGGCATCGACGCGCTGAAGCTCCGGTCCTCGATGACGCTGTTCGCCGCCGTCGCACCGGACCCCGCACCCTTCCGCACGGTGCTCGACCGCTGGTGGGACGGCGCCGAGGACGACCGGACGACAGCGCTCCTGGCCCCTGGGCGCTGACACGCACGATCCGATCGCAACGCCGTTCGCATATCAGGTATCGTGACCGATGCGTCCGCACAGATCCCTGGTCGAGCCGGACGAACCCGACCCGAAGGAAACGACATGCCGGTCCCCACCAGCGCCCCGACCGAGCACCAGCTGCTCCGCGACACCGTCCGTCAGAAGATCCACGAGGCGATCATGGACGGCACGCTCGAGCCGGGTGAGCGACTCAACGACGACGAGCTCATCTCCTGGCTCGGCGTCTCCCGCACCCCCATCCGCGAGGCCCTGAGCCAGCTCGCCCGCGCCGGTCTGATCGAGATGGCGCCGAACCGCTACACGCGGGTCACGACACCGGACCCGTCCGAGGTGATCGAGGCCATGCAGACCCTCGGCGTGCTCTTCGGCGGCGTCGTGCGGCTCGCGGTGCCCCGACTCACGACGGCGTCCCGGAAGAAGATCCTGGCCGCGCTCGACCGCACCATCGGCGAGCTCGAGTCGCACGACGTCGCCGCCGTGAACACCGACGCCCTCGGGGTCTTCGCGCTCTACGTGTCCGAGTGCGGCAACCCGAACCTGCAGCGCGTCTGCGTCGACACGATGGACGGGCTGGCGTTCCGTCTGCGGCTCCCCAACCTCGACCAGCTCGTCGACTGGGACCGGATGACCGAGGACTTCCGCGTGCTCCGCACCGCCACCGCGGACGGGGACAACGTCGCCGCCGAACTCGCGACCGAGGCCATCCACCAGCTGCCCGGCGAGAAGCGCTGACGACCTCCGTTCCTGCGAACACCTGAACGTCCACACAGCAACCGCCCGTCCCAACCATCGTGACGGGCGGTTCGCACGTCCCCGACGCCCGCCCGACACCCCGTCGACGGCTCCCAGCAGCGCGCCGCGGCCACCCGGTAGCATCGCGGGAACCCACCCGACGAGCACTCCTGGAGCAGCACATGAGCACTCGGCAGACGGACCGCACCGAGGTCGCCGCACGCCTCGCCGGAGCGGTCGGCCGGATCAACCGCCGCGCCCGCACCGACTCCGCCTCGCTCGGGTACGGGATCATCTCGGCACTCGCCACGATCCAGGCCCACGGACCCCTGCGTCCGGGCGACCTGTCGCGGATCGAGGTGGTCACGAAGCCCACGATGACCCGCATCCTGACGGAGCTCGAGCAACGCGGGTTCATCGCCCGCGAAGCCGACCCCACCGACGGCCGCGCGTTCATGGTGAGCGCCACCGACGACGGCATCGCCGCGGTCGAGGAAGCCCGCTCCCGACGCACCGGACTGGTCGCCGAGCTCATCGAGGAACTGCCCGCCGAGGACGTCGCCGCGATCGCCCAGGCGCTCGACGCCCTCGAGCGCGTGGCGCAGGGTCGGACCGCTCAGGAGAATGCCAGCTCCGACCGCTGAACCGGCCGTTACCGAACCGTTACCGAGCGTCCAAGAGGGCTCCACAGGGCCCACGACGGATCGTCCGTTCAGGGTGACGCGTCATCGTTGCCGCTTCGCCACCGCGGCGGCCACCCCACACGGCCACGCACCGGCGGACGGACGGGCCCCACACCACCGTCCGGTCTCCCCCGGCTCCCGGTGCCCGCGCGACGACGCAGCGCGCACGCACGGAGTCGCCTGACCACCGGAAACGATGACAGGACAGCACCCCCACACCCCGAGCACGACCACCACGCCCACCACCCGCCGTCAGGCGCTGGACAGCCCGAACCGCCGGTTCCGCCGAGCCCTGCGCAAGCGCGGTGTCCTCGCCGTGAGCGGCGCCGCGGTCCTCGCGATCGCAGGGGGCGCCCTCGCCGTCGGCACCCAGCCGGCCATCGGTGAGGCGCTCGGTGTCCCGACCATCAGCGCCTCCGCGACGCCGGCGCTCCACGGCACCGCCCTCGACCGGGCCCAGGCCGCGGCGACCATCGTCACCGCGCGCACGGTCGTGCAGGACGCGAACGACAAGACCGACACGACGGTGCTCGAGCGGCACATCTCGGCGTTGTCCGACTACCCGACGCTCTCGGGTGGCGCGCTGAGCGACCGGATCGAGTCGACCGTCGACACCGCGCAGGACGTCGCCCAGGCGAGCGCCGACCAGGACAAGCGCGACGCCGACGCACGGGCCGCAGCAGCGAAGGCCCGGGCGGACGCCGCAGCCGCGAAGGCCACGGCCGACGCAGCAGCAGCAGCCGCCGCGAAGGCCGCAGCTGCCCAGGCGGCCGCGAACACCCCCGCCGGTGCCAAGGCGACCGCGAGCTCCCTCGCCGCGTCACGGTTCGGCTGGGGCGCCGACCAGTTCCAGTGCCTCGACGACCTGTGGACGAAGGAGTCGGGGTGGAACTACCGGGCGGTCAACCCGAACGGCGGTGCCACCGGCATCCCGCAGGCCCTGCCCGGGTCGAAGATGGGGACGGTCGCCGCCGACTGGCAGACCAACGCCACCACCCAGGTCACCTGGGGGCTGCAGTACATCTCGGCCGCGTACGGCACCCCGTGCGCCGCGTGGGGCCACTCGCAGGCCAACGACTTCTACTGAGCGCCCACCGCCCCTGACCAGGCGACACGCACGGTCGACGGGTCCCGAGTCCCCCTCGGGGCCCGTTGCCGTGTAAGCAGAACCCGTGCCCCCGCTGACCGGACTCCGCCGCATGGCACCCCGCGACCCCGCCGAGGACCACCGCGCCGCGAGCCCGCTCGAGCTGCTGTTCGACCTGGTGTTCGTCGTCGCGGTGGGCTTCGCCGCGACGAACCTGCACGAGATCGAGGCCGAGGGGCACGTCACGGCGGCCGTCCTGTCCTACGCGCTGGTCTTCTTCTCGATCTGGTGGGCGTGGATCAACTTCACCTGGTTCGCCACCTCGTTCGACACCGACGACTGGCTGTACCGCGTCACGACCTTCGTGCAGATGGCCGGCGTGCTCGTGCTCGCCGCCGGGGTCGGTCCCGCGATGCAGGACGGCGACTTCACCGTCGTCGTCATCGGGTACGTGGTGATGCGCCTGGCCCTCGTCGCCCAGTGGATCCGTGCCGCCGTGTCCAGCCCGGCGTACCGGTCCAACGCGGTGCGGTACGCCGTGGGCATCGTCGTCGTGCAGGCGCTGTGGGTCGCCATGCTGTTCCTGCCGGCTGGCTCCATGCCGTTCGTCGCCCCGGTGCTCGTGCTGCTCGAGATGGCCGTCCCGGTGTGGGCGGAGTCCGCCACGGCGACCACCCCCTGGCACCGACACCACATCGCCGAGCGCTACTCGCTGTTCACGCTGATCGTCCTCGGCGAGGGGCTCGTCGCCTCCGCGAGCGCGGTCATCGACGGCCTGCACGACGCCGAGCACCTGGCGCCGCTGCTGGTCCTGGCGGCCGGCGGGCTCGTCATCGTCGCCGGGCTGTGGTGGATCTACTTCTCCCGCGAGCAGCACGAGCACATCCGCGGCCTGCCGAGCGCGCTCCTGTTCGGCTACGGGCACTACGTCGTGTTCGCCGCCGCAGCCGCCCTGCCCGCCGGGATCGAGGTCGCGGTCAGTGCCGACGCCGGCCACGCGGACCTGTCGCACGCCTCGGTCGCCGCCACCGTCGCGGTCCCCGTGGCGGTCTTCGTCGTTGCCGTCTGGGCGCTGGCCCTCCGGCCGTCGCTCACGCTCCGCGCGAACGTCACCGTCGTCGTCCTCACCCTCGCGATCGTCGCGAGCATCGCCGTGCCGGCAGTGTCGCTCGTCGCGACCGCACTGCTGGTGGCCGCGATCGTGGTGGTGCTGGGAGTCGCCACCGTCCCCCTCCCAGGAAGCAGGAACCCATGACCACGAGCCCTCACGGCACCACGTTCATCCACGTCACCGTCGTCGGCGCCGGTGTCCTCGGCGCGCAGATCGCGTTCCAGGTCGCCGTGCACGGCATCCCGGTGGTCGCGTACGACGTCGACGACCAGGCGGTCGAGGCCGCACGCGCTCGGCTGCAGACCATCCGCACGCAGTACCTCACCGACGTCGGCGACGACCACCGCGACGCGGCCGACGCCGGGCTCGCCCGCATCACCCTCACCAGCGACCTCGCCACGTGCGCGGCCGAGGCGGACCTCGTCATCGAGGCCGTCCCCGAGGTCCTCGCCCTCAAGGAACGCGTCTACGCCGAACTCGCGCGGACCGCCCCGGAGTCGACCGTCTTCGCGACGAACTCCTCGACCCTGCTGCCGAGCCAGCTCGCGGACGCCACCGGTCGACCGGAGCGGTTCCTCGCGCTGCACTTCGCGAACCACATCTGGCGGCAGAACACCGCCGAGGTGATGGGCAGCCCGCGCACCGACCCCGAGGTGTTCGACCGGGTCCTCGCGTTCTCGACCGAGATCGGCATGGTCCCGATCCCCGTCCGCAAGGAGCAGCCCGGGTACGTCCTCAACTCGCTCCTCGTCCCGCTCCTCGGCGCTGCCGCGCAGCTCGTGCTCCGCGGGGTCGCCGAGCCGGAGACGGTCGACGCGACCTGGCGCATCGGGACCGGGGCCCCGATGGGTCCGTTCCAGATCATCGACGTGGTCGGGCTCCGGACGGTGCACGCGATCTCGTCGGCCAGCGACGACGAGGGCGCTCGGCTCTGGGCCGCGTACCTGCAGACGAACTACCTGGACCAGGGGAAGTACGGCGTGGAGTCCGGGGAGGGCTTCTACCGGTACTCCTGACCCAGCCAGGTGACGGACGGGAGGCCCGTGGCGGCGTCGCCACGGGCCTCCCGTCCGTCCTGGGGTCGCGTCAGCCGACGCGAGCGATGCGGACGTCGACGCGGGAGAGCACGAGACGGTGTCGTGCCGCCTCCTCGAGGGCGGCGTCGTGTACGGCGCGGGCCACCCCCGGTGCCGGCGCGAAGCCGTCGGTGCCGATCACGATGTGGAGCACCGCGCCGTCGAGGACCAGGCGACTGACCGTGGGGGTCACGCCCACCCGGATCGCGGAGACGGCGCTCTGCACCGTCGGGCGGGCGCGGAAGACGTCGGCGACGCCGGGGACCTCGAGGACGACGGCCTCGATCGCAGTGAGCGCCGTGGCCGACCACGTGGGCGGCTCGGTCGGGGTGGTGGGAACCTGCGTGTCGGTCTCACGGGTGTCGTCGGTGTCGCTCATGCGTCGGCCTCCCCTGCGGTGGTGTCGGTGGTGTCGGTCGTCGGGGTGCGCCCGGTGGCTGCCGCGGTCACGGCGGCCGGCTCCACCAGCAGGTCGCGGACCACGACGTCGACGGCCTCGACGACGAGGTCGGTCTGCTCGGCCAGCGCGGCGGTCACCCCGGTGCGGACCAGCTCCGCGGTCGCGTGGATGGACGGACCGGCGATGATCGCGACCTCGACCGTGACGCGCACGGGAGCCGCGAACACCGTGACGTCGCCGTCGATGGCACAGCGGGCGACGACGATGCCGGGGACGGCGTCACCGGCGCGACGGACCAGGGAGCGGATCGCGCCCTCGGTCATCACGGGGCGCTCGGTCTCGGACACCGCCCGCAGGGGGACGTCGCGGCCGGCGCGGGCCTCCAGCGAGATGTTCGCCAGGACGCCGCCGATCCAGGACTCGTCGGCAGGGGCCTCGTGCTGCGCCGCCGCCTCGAGTGCGCTGAGCGAGGCGTTCCGCAGCCGGATGATCGCGGCGAGGGCGTTCTGGCACGCGGGTGAGTCGTCGATGGTCGGGTCCGCCGGCTGCATGCCGGCGTCGAGGTAGTCGGCGAGCTCGTCGATCGAGTGCCCGTCGAGGTCCTCGGGCTCGAGGGCTGCGAGGACGTTCGGGTCCGTCTCGCGGGGGTCGGGTCCGGCGGTCATCGCCATCCCTCCATCAGGCTGATCATGTTCTTCCGGGCTCGGGACAGCAGCCCCCGGACGGTCGAGAGCGGGACGTCGAGCTCCTCGGCGATCTCCTCGTACCGGTAGCCCAGGAGTTCCTTCATCACCCAGCACCGTCGCTGCGCCTCGGGCAGGGAGGCCAGCGCGACCTCGGCCGCGTGCTCCCGGTCCCGGGCCTCGGCGACCCGCTCGGGGGCGCCGTCGGTGGGGGCGGCGACCTCGAGCTCCGTGACGTCGTCGTGGTCACGACGCGCACGGAGGCGGTCGAGGCACTTCCGCGAGAGGATCCGCATCATCCACGCCCTGACGTGTGCGCGGTCCTCGAGGGCGTCGAGCTTGTCCCAGGCCGTGATGAAGGTCTCCTGCACGACGTCGTCGAGCTCGTCGGTGGAGCCGAGCGTGCGGCGGGCGTAGGCCCGGAGCAGCGGCGCGTGCCGCCGGATCAGGACCTCGAACGCCCGGACGTCCCCGTCGGCCGAACGACCGGCGAGGACGCCGTCGTCCAGGTCGACGAGGGCCGTCCCGGGGTGTTGGTGCTGCACGCTTACCTTCTACTGGTTGCTGGTGGGGGAACGCCGAGCGTGGTGTCAGGCGACGCGAGCCGGCTGCTCGTCCGTGTCGGCGTCGTCCTCGCCCGGGATGAAGACGTCCTGCACCGTGACGTTGACCTCGGTGACGTCGAGCCCGACGAGCTGCTCGATCGCACGGGTGACCGACGAGCGGACGGCCTCGGCGAGGTCCTGCAGCGCGACGGGGTACTCGGCGACGATGACGACGTCGGCGGCGACCTGGTGCTCGCCGACCTCGACCTTGACGCCCTGGCCGTGGTCGCGCTGGCCGATGGCGTCGCGGATGGCACCGATGGCACGCGCTGCGCCGCCGCCGAGGCCGTGGACGCCCGGGACCTCGCGCACGGCGATGCCGGCGACCTTGGAGACGACGGCGTCGTCGATGACGGTCTTGCCGGTGGCGGTGGTCGTGGGGGCGCTGCTCGTGGCGCGGGTGATGTCGGTCATGGTCGTGCTCCTTCTGTCGCTGGTCGTGGTGTTCGTCGTTCACGTATGGGACGGCGTGCTCGGATGGATCGTCACGGGGTCCAGGCAACTGCCAGCTTCCGCCCGGGACCCGAGATGCGGCAGGCTGGAGCCATGTCGACCGTGATCGCCGTCTGCCGCGTGGACCGTCTGCTGCCCGACTCCGGCGTCATCGGGGTCACGGCCATCGACAAACGTCCGGTCGACGGGCCCGTCCGTGTCCGCCCGCTCGGGCTCCACGCCGACGTGCAGGCCGACCGGAAGCACCACGGCGGCGAGGACCAGGCCGTGTACGCCTACGCCGACGAGGACGCCGAGCACTTCGCCGCGATGCTCGACCGCCCCGTGCCCGCGGGGCTGTTCGGCGAGAACCTCCGCACGTCCGGGGTCGACGTCACCGGAGCGGTCATCGGGGAACGCTGGCGCGTCGGCGAGACCCTGCTGCTCGAGGTCACGATCCCGCGCATCCCCTGTGGCACGTTCGCCCGCCGGATGGGCGTCGCGAAGTGGGTGAAGCGGTTCGCCGAGGAGGGCCGCCCCGGCGCGTACCTCCGCGTGCTGAAGTCGGGACCGGTCGCTGCGGGCGACTCGGTCACGGTCGTCGAGCGGCCGGCGCACGGCGTCACCATCGGCGACATGTTCGCGGGGCTCACGCCAGAGCAGGCGCAGGCCGTGCTCGACGTCGACCGGCCGGTCGCACCGAAGGTCGAGCGCGAGGCCCGCAAGGCGCTGGCGCCGGGGCGCGTCCGCGCCGCCGTCTAGGACCGCGGGTCGGACGGGCTGGCGGCGCGTCCGCGCACGCGGACATCGCGCCCGCCCGCGGACACCGCGCCCCGGCACGACGGGGCGCGCAGCGCGCACCGGGGCGCGAACCGGCGCCGCACCACCGGTACCGGCTCGAACCACGTACCGAAGCGGCGCGAGCCGACTTCTGTTGTGCAGATCCGGACCGACCCGCCTGGAGGCCCGGCACGGGCCCGGCGGACCGGCACCGGTCCTCCAGGCCGGCGGAGAGTCGCGCCCGCCCGCGGACATCGCGCCCCGTCACGGCAGGGCGCGAAGCGCGCACCGGGGCGCGAACCGGCGCCACACCACCGGGAAGCCCGGCACGCGCACTGCGGACCGGCACCGGCCCCCAGGCCGGCGCGGAGTCGCGCCCACCCGCGGACATCGCGCCCCGTCACGACAGGGCGCGAAGCGCGCACCGGGGCGAGAACCGGCACCGCACCACCGGTGCCGGATCGAACCACGCGCAGAGGCGGCGCGAACCGACTTCCGCGGTGCAGATCCGGACCGAACCGCCTGGAGGCCCGGCACGGGCCCGGCGGACCGGCACCGACCCTCCAGGCCGGCGCGGAGTCGCGCCCACCCGTCGCGGTCAGGACCGCGTCGCGCCCGCCCGCGGACTTCGCGCCCCGTCACGACTGGGCGCGATGCCCGCACCGGGGCGCGAACCGGCACCCCCGGCACCAGACCTTCCGCGACGCCTACGTCACGGAGTCGACGGTCCGGCTGCCCGTTCGGTCGGCTGCGTGCCGTCGCCGCGCGTCGGGTCGAGCGGCCGTCGAGCACGCGGGAGCCCCGCCACGACGAGGTCCCAGGCGTTCGCGACGAGGTCCTCCACCAGGACCTCGTCGATGCCCGGCCCCGGGGACAGCGTGATCCAGTGGCGCTTGTCCATGTGCCACCCCGGCGTGACCTCGGCGAGGTCGCGGACCAGCGCGGCGCCGTGCGGTGGTGCGCACTTGAGGTTCACGATCGGGACGCCCCGCAGCTCGGTCGTCATGACGAACATCTTCCCGACGACCTTGACGACGATCGCGCCCTCGCCGAAGGGCTGGGTCTCCTCGGTCGCGGGCAGCGCCAGTGCCGTCCGCAGCGCGACCTCGTGCAGGGCTTCCCCGTCCATCCCGCCAGCATGCCGCAGACACACGACATCCCTTCCCCATTTCCTGAGGAATCCCTATGATCAGCATGCCGCGTACCCGACGTGGCATCGACCTCCCGGGGGAATCCGTGCGCACCAACCGTGTCATCCGCACCATCGGCCTGTCCGCCGCCGCAGCCGTCCTGGCGACCACCGTGTCGCTCGGCGGAGCAGCGACGGCCCAGGCAGCACCGACCGTCTACAAGGACTGCACCGCGATCAACAAGGTCTACTCCGGTGGCATCGCGAAGAAGTCGGTGACCAGGAACGCGGTCAAGTCCGGCGGCAAGGTCACCTACCGGGCGCTCAAGGGCACCGTGAAGAAGGACGACGCGCTCTACAACGCGAACAAGAAGTCCGACCGCGACAACGACGGCATCGCCTGCGAGAAGAGCTGACACCGGTGCCGGGGTCGAGCCCCGGCATCGTCCTGGTCAGAGTGCCGGCACGCCCTCGCCGCCCGAGCGCGGCCGGGCAGTGCCGGCGACCCCGGTGACGACCGACCCAGCGGGGACGTCCTTCGTGACGACCGTGCCCGCCCCGACGACCGAGTCGTCCCCGACCGTGATCGCACCGATCAGGGACGACCCGGCGCCGAGCACCACCCGGTCCCCCACGGTCGGGTGCCGCTTCGCGCCCGGGCCGTGGGCACCGCCGCGGCCGCCGAGCGTGACGCCGTGGAACATCAGCACGTCGTGTCCGACGACGGCGGTCTCGCCGATGACGACGCCCATGCCGTGGTCGATGAAGAACCGCTCGCCGATGCGTGCCCCGGGGTGGATCTCGATGCCGGTGAGCACGCGGGCCGTCTGCGCGATGATGCGCGCGGCGAAGCGGGAGCCGGGCAGCCCCTGCGCCAGCCACAGCCGGTGCGACAATCGGTACGCCCAGATCGCGTGCAGCCCGGAGTAGACCACGGCGTTCTCGAGGTCACCGCGCGCTGCCGGGTCACCTCGGCGTGCTGCGGCGAGGTCCTCCCGGACAGCACGCAGTACGCCTCGTCGAGCTCGGGTCACGCAGTGAGCCCCTCGAACAGCACGGTCGACAGGTAGCGCTCACCGGTGTCGCAGACGATCGCGACGATGCGCTTGCCGGCGTTCTCTGGCCGCGCCGCGATCACCAGGGCTGCGTGGATGATCGCGCCCGAGGAGATGCCGGCGAGGATGCCCTCGTCGGTGGCCAGGGCGCGGGCCACGCGCAGGGCGTCGTCGAGCTCGACGTCGAACACCTCGTCGATCACGGAGCGGTCGAGCACCTCGGGGACGAAGTTCGCCCCGATGCCCGCGATCTTGTGCGGGCCGGCCTTGCCCTGCGTCAGGAGCGGCGAGTCCGCGGGCTCCACGGCGACGATCTGCACGCCGGGCACACGTTCCTTGAGCACCTGACCGACACCGGTGATGGTGCCGCCGGTCCCGACGCCCGCGATGAACACGTCCACGTGCTCCTCGGTGTCGCGGAGGATCTCCTCCGCCGTGGTCCGACGGTGGATGGCGGCGTTCGCGGCGGTCTCGAACTGGTGCGCCAGGATCGCGCCGGGTGTCTCGTCGACGATGGCAGCAGCCCTGGCGACGGCGCCCTGCATGCCCTCGGAGCCCGGGGTCAGGACGATCTCGGCGCCGTACGCGCGCATCACGGCCCGGCGCTCGACGCTCATGGTCTCGGGCATCGTCACGATCACGTTGTACCCGCGTGCAGCGCCGACCAGTGCGAGCGCGATGCCGGTGTTGCCCGACGAGCCCTCGACGATCGTGCCGCCCGGCTCCAGGTCACCGGACTCCTCGGCCGCGTCGATGATCGCGACGCCGAGGCGGTCCTTCACGCTGGCACCCGGGTTGTAGAACTCGAGCTTCGCGAGGATCTCGGCGCCGCCCTCGGCCGGCAGCCGGTTCAGCCGCACGAGCGGGGTGTTCCCGAAGGCCTGCGAGATGTTGTCGTAGATGGTGCCGGTCATCGGTTCCGTCCTCACGTCGGTCGCGTCCGCGACCCATCCTGGAGGCGCGGTGTGCGCCTGTGATCCTAGCCACCGGACCCGACGTGGCCATGTTCCTCGAGTGCTCGGCGGAGATCGGTTCAGCGCACGAGCGCCGTGCGGGCGAAGCGGTCGTCGGTGGCCTCGAGCACGCGGAGCACGTTGCCGCTCGCCAGCGCCTCGAGGTCCGCCGCGCCCCACCCTCGGCGCTCGAGCTCGGCGGCGAGCACCGGGTACCGCGACACGTCGCGCAGGTCCGGCGGCAGCACCGGGGTGCCGTCGTAGTCCCCGCCGAGGCCGATGTGCGCTGCGCCGGCGACCTCGCGCGCGTGCTCGACGTGGTCGGCGACGTCCGACACCGTGACGAGCGGCCCCTCCCCTTCGGAGCCCGCTTCCTCCCAGTCGGCCCAGGCGCGCGAGACGAACTTCGGCACGAACGTCAGCATCACGACGCCGCCGTTGTCAGCCAGGCGACCGAGCACGTCGTCGGGGACGTTCCGCGGGTGGTCGTCGATCGCGACCGTGGACGAGTGGCTGAACACGACCGGGCGGGTGGCGACGTCGAGGGTGTCGCGCATCGTGGCCGGGGCGGTGTGGGACAGGTCGACGAGCATGCCGATGCGCTCCATCTCCACGACGACCTCGCGACCGCGGTCCGTCAGCCCGCCGTGCGCCCGGGCTCCCGTGGCCGAGTCGGCCCATGGTGTGTCGTCGTTGTGCGTCAGAGTCATGTACCGGACGCCGAGCCGCGCGAGGGTGCGGAGCACCGCCAGGTCGTCGCCGATCGAGTGCCCGCCCTCGGCGCCGAGCAGCGAGGCGATCCGCCCAGAGTCGATCGCGGCCCTGACCTCGCCGTCGGTCCTGGCGAGGGCGAGGTCGTCCGGGTACCGATCGACCATCCGGTGCACGAGGTCGACCTGCTGCAGGGTCGTCCGCACGGGGTCGGGGTCGTCCGCGGGTACGAACACCGACCAGAACTGCCCGACGACACCGCCGGCCCGCAGCTTCGGCAGGTCGGTGTGCAGGGAGTCCTGCTCGGTGTCGATGCCGTCGAGCCCGGAGCCGTGCGACTCGCGGCGCTCCCAGGGCAGGTCGTTGTGGCCGTCGATCACCGGGAAGGGAGAGGTCATGCCCCGACGGTACAACCCGTCAGAACGACCCAGTGACCGCCATCAGCCCGAGGCTCGACAGCGTCACGACGACCCACAGCACCAGCCCGAGCACGAGCGGCCGGAACCCGGCGCGACGGAAGCCGGCGATGTCGGTGGACAGCCCGATCGCGCTGAGCGCCACCGTGATGAGGAACGCGGCGACCGTGGCGATCGCCGGGTGCACCGGCCCCGGGATGACGCCGGTGGAGTTGACCGCCGCGGTGATGACGAAGCCGATGAGGAACCACGGGACCAGGCGGAACACCCGGCGGGGCGTCCATCGGACGGCGGACGTCGGCTCGGCACCGGCGTCCGACGCGGCCACCGCGGCGGCGGCCTGCTCCCGACGACCGACCAGCCACGCGAGCCCGAGCACGATCGGGATGATCATGAGCGTCCGGACGAGCTTCACGACGACGGCGAAGTTCGCCGCCTGCGTGCCGTACGTGCTGGCGGCGGCCACCACCGACGACGTGTCGTTCACCGCGGTGCCGGCGAACAGCCCGAACGCGTGCTGGCTCATCCCGAGGGCGTGCCCGACGACCGGGAAGACGATCACCGCAGCGACGTTGAACAGGAAGATCGTGGAGACGGCGTAGGCGACCTCGACCGAGAGCGCCCCGATGACCGGCGTGACCGCGGCGATCGCCGACGCCCCGCAGATCCCCGTGCCGACCCCGATGAGCGTCCGCAGGTTGCCGACCACACCGAGCGCCCGTCCGACCAGCCACGCGGCCACCAGGCAGATGACGAGCGTGCCGAGCATCACGGGCAGCGACTCGACGCCGACGCGCGCGACCTCGAGGAGCGACAGCTGCGCACCGAGCAGCACAACGGCGAGCTGGAGCACGAACTTGCTCGCGGTCGTGATGCCGGGCTTCAGCACGTCGGACGGCCGCCGGACGAGCCCGATCACCGCGCCGAGCACCACCCCGCTCACCGGTGCGCCGACGACGGGCAGGAAGCGACCGATGACGGTGGCGACCACGGCGATCCCGGTGGCGAGTGCGAGACCGGGGGCGAGCCTCCTGGCGGTCGTGATGGCGGACACTGCACCATCCTGCCGCCTGCTCGGCCAGGATCGGACCATGGCTGTGACCTTCCGCATCGAGACCGAGCTCGCTGCGCCGCCGGAGCGGGCCTTCGCGTTGTCGCTCGACATCGGCGCCCACGAGCGGTCGATGGCCGCCACCGGCGAGCGTGCGGTCGCGGGCACGACCACCGGCACGATCGGGCTCGGCGAGTCCGTCACGTGGCGGGCCCGGCACCTCGGTGTCGTCTGGCGGATGACCAGCCAGATCACGACCCTGGAGGCTCCCCACCGGTTCGTCGACGAACAGGTGCGTGGTCCGTTCGCCCGGTTCCGGCACGAGCACCGGTTCGAGCCGTCGGCTCGCGGGACGCGGATGGTCGACACCATCGAGTTCCGCGCGCCGCTCGGGCCGCTCGGGAGGATCGCCGAGGTCCTGGTGCTCCGGCGCCACCTGGTGCGGCTGATCGAGGAGCGGAACCGCTCGCTGGCCGCCGAGCTCGCCGCGACGCGCGGGTCCGATCGCGCGTAGGAAGCGAGAACGCGCGTGGGGGGTCAGAAGTTCTGACCTCCCACGCGCGTTCCGACCCGCTGAGCACGATCGGACCCGCACGATCGGACCCGCGCGATCGGACCCGCGCGATCCGACCCGCGCGATCCGAGTCAGGCCACGTACTTGTACATCGTCACGTAGTCGATGTAGAGGTGCCCGGCCGCGCCCCAGTTGCCCACCTGGAACATGTAGCGGTGCGGCGTCTTCGGCACGTCCCGCTTCACGACGCTGATGACCTTGTTGTCGAGCAGGTACGTCACCCGGTCACCGGGGATCCACTCGATCGAGTAGGTGTGCCAGTCGCGCCACGACACCTTGGTGGACAGGCTCGTCGAGCTGCCTTCCGAACCCTTCTTGGTCGAGTGCTGGTGGAGCATCGGCGAGGACTCGAAGTTCGCCTCGGGGTAGTCGATCTCGCCCTCCGACCACACGTTCGACGTCGGCCAGAGTATGAACGCGGCACCGTTCCCGGTGCCACCCGTGGCCCGCGCCCGGACGGTGAACTTGCCGCCGACGTTGCCCCAGGCGCCGCTCGGCGTGCCGAAGGTCCCTGCTGCGCCCCGCTTGCCGTCGAGCTTGACATCCATCACGCCGCCCGCCGTGCTGACCTGCGACCCGGACCAGTACATGTTGCCCGTGGCGTCCGGGTACGGCTGCCACGAGTTCGCGTACGTCTTCGCCATCGTGCCGTTCGCCGCCGCGGCGGTGGCGAAGTCCTGCGTGAAGACCTGGCGGAACTTCCCGATGTTGCCGACGGGTGCGTTGACCGGTGCCGTCGACGTCGCCGCCTGTGCCTGGACCGGCATCGCGACGAGCGTCGCGGAGATGAGTGCTGCGACGAGCACAGCGCGCTTGGTGGTGCGTTTCTGCATGCGTTGTCACTCCCTGATGTGACCAGGACATCCCTGTCCCGAGGGGTGTCCGAGCGACCGCCTCTCAGCCGCTCGCCGTGGATGTTACGTGGCACGATCGGCCGGCGGAACGGGGTTGACAGGGCCTCCGTGCCCCCAGTAGAGGGTGCTTGTACCACCGCGGATCCCATGGCATGCACAGGTCATCCGGAACACGCTGCTCCCCCGGCGCCGCCGGTCAGTCCTGGGTCGGCACCTGTCCCGCGCGGAGCATCGCCTGCTGCAGGAGTTCGACGTCGATCCCGACGTGCTTCCGCGCGATCACCCCGGCGTCTGCGGCACGTCCGTCGCACACGGCGTCGACGAGGGCCTCGTGCTCGTGCATGGCCCGCTCCTCCATCGCGCTCATCCCGTCCGCGGTGCCCCACAGGTGGGCAGGAGCGGCGATCGAGATCTGGGCCTCGAGGCCGGCGAGCGCCGCGCGCAGCGCCTCGTTGCGGGCCGCCTCGATGATCGCGCGGTGCAGCACGGCGTCCGCCTGCTGCTTCCCGGCGCCGGACGCCGCGACGCGGAAGGTCTCGAGGCACCGCCGGATCGCTGTGGCCTCGGTCGGCGTGACCCGCTCGGCAGCGGCGGTCGCGAGGGCCCCGTGCAGCAGGGCGATGGCGTCGGCGCTGTCCTGAATGCCGGCCCAGCGGGCGAGCAGGACGCGGCCGACCGCCTCGGACGAGGAGTCCGGCCACTGCGTCCGGACGAAGGTCCCACCGCCACGACCGCGTCGGGTCTCGAGCAGTCCGCGGTCGACCAGCCGGGCGATGGCACCGCGCACGGTGACCCGGGCGACGCCGAGCAGCGTGGCCAGTTCCCGTTCCGGCGGCAGCCCCGTGCCGGGCAGGTACTCCCCCACGGCGACGGCGGTGACGAGCCGGTCCTCGACCTCGTCGACACGGGTCTCCGGCGCGCGAACCGTCACGAGACCCCTTCCCACCGCGTTGCCCTGTTACGACCACGTTAAACGAGGAGAAAAGGTCTTGCCTGGGACCTTTTCGCCGTCCATGCTGACCGTCATGTCCCACGTCAACGAGTCCACGATGCCGTTCCAGGACGGCGAGACCTGGTTCCGGACCACCACTCCGGACGAGCCCGTCCCCGGCGCCCTGCCCCTCGTCGTGCTGCACGGCGGGCCCGGCATGGCGCACGACTACCTCCGGAACCTCGCCGCCCTGGCGGACGAGACCGGGCGCACCGTCGTGCACCACGACCAGTTCGGCTGCGGGCGGAGTTCCCACCGCCCGGACGCCCCTGTCGAGTCCTGGCAGCCCCAGCTGTTCGTCGACGAGTACACCGCGCTCGTCGAGCACCTGGGCCTCGGGGAGCACCACGTGCTCGGGCAGTCGTGGGGCGGGATGCTCGGCGCCGAGATCGCGGTGCGCCAGCCCGAGGGACTCCGGTCGCTCATGATCTGCAACTCCCCCGCCTCGATGCAGCTCTGGGTCGAGGGCGCCGCCGAGCTCCGCGCCCAGCTGCCCGCCGACGTGCAGGAGACCCTGACCCGACACGAGCAGGCCGGCACCACCGACGCCCCGGAGTACGTCGCCGCGACGCAGGTGTTCTACGAGCGCCACGTCTGCCGCTCCGTGCCGATGCCGCAGGACTTCGTCGACTCGGAAGCCCAGATGGAGGCCGAGCCGACCGTCTACCACACCATGAACGGCCCGAACGAGTTCCACGTCATCGGCACCCTGCGCGACTGGACCGTCGTCGACCGGCTCGACCGCGTCACCGTCCCGACGCTCGTCGTCGCCGGTGAGCACGACGAGGCGACCCCTGCCACGTGGGCGCCCTTCGTCGAGCGGATCGCCGACGTCCGCCAGCACGTCTTCGCCGGGGCCAGCCACTGCAGCCACCTGGAACAGCCGGAGGAGTTCCGCCGCGTCGTCGCGGCCTTCATGGCCGCGCACGACGACGCCTGACCCAACGACGCCAGCCCCAACGAAGCCAGCCCCGACGCCGCCTGGCCCGACCACGGCCGGACGGGAGGCTCCCCCGCAGCCCGCCCCGCGCCTCCCGTCCGCCCCGTCCACCGCACCGTCCCCGCACCGTCCCTCAACCCGAAACGGAACCGTCATGTCGCAGCAGCACACCGAGCTCTCCGCGCAGCAGCAGCTCGAGGCCTACGGCTACAAGCAGGAGCTGAAACGCTCCGTCTCCACCACCGACCTGCTCATCTACGGGCTCGTCTTCATGGTGCCGATCGCACCGTGGGCGATCTTCGGCACCGTCTACAACGCCTCGTCGGGCATGGTGCCGCTCGTCTACGTCGTCGGACTCGTGGCGATGATCTTCACCGCCCTCGCGTACGCGCAGATGGCGAAGTCGATCCCGCTCGCCGGCAGCGTGTTCTCCTACGTCGGCCGCGGCATCCACCCGACCGCCGGGTTCTTCGCCGGGTGGGCGATCCTGCTCGACTACCTGCTCGTCCCGACGCTGCTCTACGTGTTCGCGGCGGAGAGCATGGTCGGCATCTTCCCCGGCACCCCGCGGTGGCTCTGGGCGCTCGTCTTCGTGGCGATCAACACCGTGATCAACCTGGCCGGGGTGTCCTCGCTCAAGCTCGCGAACCGCATCTTCCTGCTCATCGAGCTCGTCTTCGTCGTGATCTTCGTCATCATCGCCGTGACCGCGCTCACCGGCGGGACGGTGCCGGACGCGTCGTTCGGCACCGAGCAGATCTGGGACCCGGCGAAGGTGTCGGCACCCCTGATCGCGTCCGCGCTGTCGATCGCGGTGCTGAGCTTCCTCGGCTTCGACGGCATCTCGACCCTGTCCGAGGAGTCGACCGGGCGCCGCGGCGGAGCGGGCACGGCGATGATCCTGGCCCTCGTGATCGTCGCGTTCCTGTTCGTGCTGCAGACCTGGCTCGCGAGTGCCCTCGCCGGCGGCCGGGAGGCCTTCTCGGACAGCGAGGCGGGCAACGCCTTCTTCACGATCGTCGAGCAGGCGTCCTCGAGCGGCTGGGCGACGGCGTTCTTCGCCGTCAACGTGCTCGCCGTCGGCATCGCGAACGCCATGGCCGCGCAGGCCGCCACCAGCCGCCTGCTCTTCTCGATGAGCCGCGACCGGCAGCTGCCCGCGTTCCTGCACACGCTCAACGGCCGCAAGGTCCCGCAGAACGCGATCATCGTCGTGTCGGTGCTCTCCGCGATCCTCGTGCTGTTCTTCGTCGGGCAGATCAACACGATCTCGTCCCTGGTGAACTTCGGCGCCCTGTTCGGCTTCATGCTGCTGCACGTGTCGGTGTTCGTGCACCACGTCGTGAAGGGGAAGTCCCGCAACTGGCTGCTGCACCTCGTCGTGCCGCTCATCGGCTTCCTGATCATCGGGTACGTCCTGCTGAACGCCGCCGTCGAGGCGAAGGTCGGTGGCATCATCTGGCTCGCCGTCGGTGCCCTCGTGTTCCTGTACTACCGCTTCACCGGCCGCTCCACCGAGGTCGGCGCCGAAGGAGAGATCCGATGACCCCCGACCACTTCCTGCCGAACTCGCTCGGGCGCCCCGGGTTCGCCGCCGACCGGCAGCCCGTCCTGACGGTGCGGCCCGGCACCGGGGAGACGATCGGCTTCGAGACGACGGACGCCGTGTACGCCGAGCTCGACGACCACCACGACATGGCGCAGCTGCAGGCTCCGATCAACCCCGTCACCGGGCCGGTCTTCGTCGAGGGCGCCGAGCCGGGCGACACCCTCGCCGTGACCATCCACGCGATCGAGCTGACGACGCACGGCTGGTCGGTGTCGCTGCCGGGCTCGGGCGCGCTGCAGCACGTGATGGGCGACCGCGTCTTCGCCCGCCGCTGCCCGATCGAGGACGGCATGGTGCAGGTGTCCGACCGGCACCGGTTCCCCGTCCGCCCGATGATCGGCTGCATCGGCACGGCGCCCGCCGAGGGCGAGAACTCGACGATCATGCCGGCGTACCCCGAGGGCGGGAACATGGACGTGACCGAGGCCCGCCCCGGCTCCACCGTGTACCTGCCCGTCCGTGTGCCCGGGGCGCTGCTGTCCATCGGGGACATCCACGCGCTCATGGCCGAGGGCGAGTCGTCCTTCGTCGCGATCGAGGCCCAGGGCACCGCCGTCGTGTCCGTCGACCTCGTCAAGGGCGGCCCGACCCTGCGGGCACCACGCATCGAGACGTCCGACGACTGGCTCTTCGTCGGCCTCGGCGACCCCGTGCAGGAGAGCGTCCGCCGCGGCTACGAGGACGCCTTCGCGTTCCTCGTCGACGAGCACGGCTGGGACGCCGACGACGCCTACGCGGTCCTCAGCGCCGTCGGCGACTCCAAGCTCGGCGGGCCGACCGGCTCCGGAGCGCCGGACCCGCTCCACCCGTTCGCCGCGGTCGGTGCAGTGACGCTGCACCGGGTCCCGAAGTCGGTGCTCTGAGCAGGTGACCGCCTGGAGGCCCGGTGCCGGTCCGACGGACCGGTGGCGGGCCTCCAGGCGGTCCGGTCCGCATCGGCGCCACCGGAACGTGCACAGGCGTGTGCAGGAAGATGGGGCCATGGACCAGACCATCCGCTACGTCGCGATCGGCGACAGCTTCTCCGAGGGCATCGGCGACACCGGCCCCGTCCCCCTGCCCGGGTGGACGGGACGCCTCGCGAGCGGCCTCGCCGCGCAGACCGGGGCCGAGGTGCAGTACGCCAACCTCGCGGTACGCGGGCGCCTGCTCGCCGGGGTCCTCGACGGGCAGCTCGACGCGGCGCTGGCCCTCGACCCGGCGCCGACGCTCGTCACCTTCTGCGCCGGCGGCAACGACCTGCTCCGGCCGCGCTTCGACCCCGCCGCGCTGGCCGGGCGACTCGGGCAGGAGATCGAACGCGTCCTGGCGCGTGGCATCCGGTTCGCCCTGCTGAGCCCGGCCGACCCGAGCGCGCGGATGCCGCTCGGCAGCCTGATCAACCACCGCGGTGACGCCTGGGCCGATGCGCTCGACGACCTCGCGGCGCGCCTGGACCTGCCCTTCGTCGACGTCTCCCGTGACGCCCACCTCGGGCGTGCGGAGTTCTGGTCCGACGACCGCCTGCACATGAACGCGACCGGGCACCAGCGGGTCGCGGACCTGGCGTTGCACGCGGTCGCCGACGGCCCCGCACCCGTCGTCCCGACACCGCCAGGTGCCGCACGCACCCGGGTGTCCGAGGAGCTCCGGTACTACCGCCAGCACGTCCTGCCGTGGGTGGGTCGACGCGTCACGCGACGGTCCTCCGGCGACGGCCGGTCGGCGACGTTCCCGACGTGGACGCCGGTGCCGCCGACGGCCTGATCCCGCCTCCGGAACCGGACGTCCGACGTGCACGGGGGACGGCGCTGCTGTGCGTCCTGGCAGGCTCGTGCGGGTTGCCGCAGCGATGACGCATCGCTCCCGTCCAGCCGGACGGGTGTGCCCCGTGCGCTGCTAGAAATCACGAATGACCAGGGGAATCAGGATCGACCACGTGGGCGTCACGGTGCCGTGCATCGACGCAGCCACGATGTTCTTCATGGCGGCGCTCGACGCCGTCGTCCTGTACGACATCAGGCTCCGCGACGAGGCACCGAACGGCACGCCCGAAGCGCATCGGTACCTCGGCATGCCGTCCTCCATGGCGCAGGGGGCGATCCGCATGCTCGCGCTCCCCGAGGGTCCCGGGCTCGAGCTGTTCGAGTACGTGGGCCCGGACCAGCGCAGCCCCGCACACCCGTCCGACCTCGGCTGGCAGCACCTCGCTGTGTACGCGGACGACCTCGACGCGACCCTCGCCAAGGTGGAGGCAGCGGGCGGCCGACGCAACTCCGACCCGCGTGACCTGCGCGGCCCCGAGGCGGGTGCCGGCAACCGGTTCGTGTACACCCGCACGCCGTGGGGCTCGACGCTCGAGATCGTCAGCTATCCGACCCCGCAGCCGTACCTCGCGCACGCGCCCCGGCCGAAGTGGGCGCCGGTGTCGGAGACGGACTCGATCGCCTTCGCGATCTGACCCGGTCGCTGTCGCAGTCGCTGTAGCAGGCGCTGTCGCTGTCGCTGTCGCTGTCGCTATCGCTGTCGCTGTCGCTGGCTCAGGGCGCCGTGATGGTGACCGCGCGGGTCGCCTCGGCGCCGTCACCCATGGACGACGTCACGGCGAGCGTCGCCGGACCGAGCGGCAGGTCCTGTGGCAGGTCGAACCGACCGCTGACCGTGTACCGGTCCCCGGAGGCACGGTCCACGGTCGCCAGCAGGGACGTGTGACCGGTCGCCGTCGGCGTGACGGACACCGCGATGTCCTCGGCCGTCCGGTTGACGCCACCGGTGTCCTCGCAGGTCGCGGTCATCCAGTCGACGCTGAGCTGCACCGATCCCCCGGGGTGCAGGGCCGAGTCGCCGAGCTCGAGCTCCTTGGCCGCGCAGGAGCCGGCGGCGCCCGACTGCGTCATCCCGCAGCCGGAGAGCACCAGGACGAGCGCCGCAGCGGCCACCGCCCCGCGTCTCCCGGTCGTTCGCCCGACCACTGACGATGGCCGGACGGCTGTCGTTCCCCGGTCCACTGTTCCCCACACGCCTGCAGTGAACCACCTGGGATCGCCGCGCTGGGTCACGATCGGGCCACGGCCAGCCGGACGACCGCGTTCCGCTCGCGCCGTGACGGATCCGGTTCGCCGAACTCGGGTGACGTTGACCGGATCCGTCAGGACGCGCTCACGCGTCGGTCAGCGTCAGCTCCGGCAGGGGGCGGTCGGTGTCCGCCACCCGGGTGAGCTTCGCGGTGACCGGGGCGAACAGCTTCGACATCAGGACCTTGTCCGCCACCCGCCGGGCAGCCAGGCCGAGCCGCGTCTGCGGGTAGGCGAAGTGCACGATGCCCTTCGGGATGCCCTGGATCTGGTCGACCAACGGCCGGAGCCAGTCGTCGAAGGACACGAACGCCGCATCGAGGTCGGCCTGGGTGAGGCCGTCCCCGCGGTCGACCGACTGCAGTGACGCGGCGAGCACGTAGCCGCTCGTGAGGGCGAGCGAGGCACCGCCTCCGCCCATCGGCGTGACGCACCAGGCAGCGTCCCCGATCACGCAGACCCGGCCACGCTGCCAGTGCGGCATCCGGATCTGGGTCAGCTCGTCGAGGTACACGTCGTCGGAGTCGGCGAACCCGTCGAGCACCCGGTCGGTCTGCCAGCCGGCGTCGGCGTACCGGTCCCGCAGCTTCGCCAGCATCGCCGGCCGGTCGAGCCCGACCAGGTCGTCGACACCCGCGTGCGCGAGGATCGCACGGGTGGTGCCGTACGGGTCGGGTCGCAGGTGCACCTGCCGCCCACCGACCGCCGTGTACCAGCGCCAGCGGTCGTCGTCGGACGGGATGCGCGGGATCGTCCCGAACACCATCGTGACGCCGAGGTCGCGTTCGTCCACGTCGCCGTCCGCGGTGAAGACCCGGTCGCGCGTCCGCGACCGCACGCCTTCGGCGATGACGAGCAGGTCGGCGTGCAGGACCCGGCCGGCACTCGTCGTGATCGTCACGCGGTCCGGCACCACGCTCGCGTCGCCGTCCTCGACGTCCTGGATCGTCTCCCCGTAGACGAACTGCACACCGTCCGGCAGGTCGTCGAGGACCACCCGCGCGAAGTCCCCGCGGAGCACCTCGAGCTCGGCGGTGGCCCCGTCCGGACCGTCCGACGGCAGCTCGGTGGTGACGCGGCCGTCGCGGTCCACGAGCACCGTGCCGGTCTCCGTCGTGTTCACCGCCCGGATCGCGTCGACGAGGCCCATGCGGTCGAGCACCTCGCGGGCGACTCCGCGGACGTCGACGTTCTGCCCACCGTCGCGGAAGGCCGGGGCCCGTTCGACGACGGTGACGTCCCATCCGGTGTGACGGAGCCACCAGGCGGCCGACAGGCCTGCGATGCTGGCTCCGGAGATCACTGCGTGCCGTGCGGTCATGTGCTGCTCCTCGTGTGCGGGACGGACGCGCGCTGTCTGCGGCGCCCGTCATGCTTTACAGTAAAGACACTACACAGCAAAGGAACCTGGATGCCCGGACTCGACCCCCTGTCCGTCGACTGGGACGACGACCAGGTCACGGTGATGCACCGCCTCCGAGACTGGGCGGTGACGTTCGACGAGCTGAACCGGCACCTGTCCACCTGGATGGACCTGCCCGTCTCGGACGCGAACGCCCTCGGGCAGATCGTCTGGGCGGAGCAGAACGGCGACCCCGTGTCACCCGCGCAGCTCGCGCGGCAGATCGGCATGACGTCGGGGGCGACCTCGATCCTCATCGACCGGCTCGAGGCCGCCGGGCACGTCGCCCGTCACCGCGAGAGCACCGACCGACGCCGGGTCACCCTCCGCCCGACGGACACGGCTCGAGCCGAGAGCGCCCGGTTCCTCGGCTTCGCCGGGGCCGAGATCGCGGAGACCGTCCAGGGCACCGACGCCGAGGAGACCCGCGTCGTGATCGCGTTCCTCGCGCGGATGACCGCCGCGGCCGCAGCCGCGAACGCCCGTCTGACGGCGCAGCCGAGGCCGCCGGCGGCAGACGCGGCCCGGGTCAGACGATGACGTTGGGGGCGAACCGGCAGAAGTAGTCGGTGATCGGCCCGTCGGACTCGCGGATGCCGACCCCGAACGACTCCTGGTCGACCACCCAGGACCCGAGCACGGGATGATTCGACCCCGCACTGCCGGGGAAGTCGGGCAGCTCGTGGTACTGCTGCCAGACCTGCTCGCCACCGCGACCCGGGCGGCGGTACTCGGTGCCGTTCGACACCACCGAGCCGTCGGCACGGTGCACGCGGATGCCGTCGCCCTCGCGCCCGAAGACCGGCTTCACGACGTAGTCCGTCATGCCGTTCGGCCCGTCGGTGTACGACGGCAGCAGGTTGTCGTGTCCCGGGTACAGCCGCCACAGTGCGACCAGCAGCAGCTTGTTCGACAGGAACGTCTTCCACGCGGGCTCGTACCAGTGCCCGACGCGCGCCCGGTCCGACACCAGGAAGTCGCCGAACTCCTGGTCGCCCTCGGCACGGTCGTCCCCGGAGAGCAGGTCCTCCCACGGGTAGAGCTTGAACAGGTTCCGGATCACCGGGTACTGCGTGCCCGGCGTGTCCCCGGGCACGGCGAACGCGCTGCGCGAGGAGCCCTCCGGCTCGGGCACGCCGACGAACGCGCGCTGCCCGGAGTGCCAGCCGATGTCCTTCATCTCGATGCCGGTGTGCTCCCAGCCGGCCTCGGCGGCGAGGTCGCGCATGTACGCGACGGTGTCCCAGTCCTCGCCGTAGGTGTCGAGGTCTGAGTGCGCGACGAACAGGCGTCCGCCCTCACCCTCGCGCAGGGACCGGTGCAGCAGGGTGCGCCAGCGGGCCACCAGGGCCTCGTGCAGGCCGTTCCACTGGTCGGCGTCGGCCGCGATGTCGCCGCTCGCGAGCCGGTCGCGGTACCAGTGCCACTGGGTGACCGAGGCCTCGATCAGCCCGGTCGGGGTGTCCCCGTTGTACTCGAGCATCTTCGCCGGGGACCCATCGCCGTGGTAGGCCAGGTCGAAGCGGGCGTAGACGTCGGGCTGCCCCTGGCCGAGCGACCACCCGGCGAGCTCGAAGGCCTCGTCGCTGAGGCCGAGCGTGCCGAGCGCCCCCGACGCCATGTACCGCGCGGCCTCGAGCGACATCCGGTGCAGCTCCTCGGTCTGGCGTTCGAGCGCCTCGACCTCGGGCAGCGTGAACACGTAGGCGGCGCCGTCGTTCCAGTACTCGGCCACGGTGCCGTCGTCCCGCAGTGCCCGCGAGTAGATGAGCCCGGTCTGCTGGATCTTCCGCTCCCAGTCGGGGCGCGGGGCGAACTCGATGCGCTCCATCAGCCGCCGAAGCCGCCCTTGGACCCGGACCCGCCGAAGCCGCCCTTCGACACCGCACCACCGCGGGAGGACAGCCCGGACTTGGCCGTCTTGCCGGCGGGCAGTGCGTCGACACCGCCCGTGGCCTTCGAGCCGACCGCGGGGACCTTCGTCGCGCCGCGAGCCAGCAGCGGGAAGTAGTACCAACCCGCGTGCCCGCCGTGGTTGTTGCAGTCGTCGTCGGGGAGACGCTTCTGCGTGGAGTTGTCACGGCAGATCTGCGCGTAGTCCTCCTTGACCCCGCTCCCCTGCCCGCACCCGGTCAGCGAGGCGGCCAGGGCCGCCACGACACCGATGGAGACGACGTTGGAGACGCGACGGCGTCGTGGAGTGCTGCTCACGGTTCCGGAGCATAAGGCATGCCGACGACGTAGGTCGCGGTGAGCCTCCCGGTCAGGGCATGCGGGAAGGTGACGCCGGTGGGACGGAAGCCGGCCGCCTCGTAGAGCCGCAGGGCCGGCAGGTTGTCGGCGAGGGCGTGCAGGACGACCGCGGGGTGGCCGACGGCGAACGCCGCGTCGACGGCGGCGACGAGGAGCGCCCGGCCGACGCCGCGCGCCTGCAGGTCGGGACGGACGGCCAGGAGCGAGAGGTAGGCGGCGTCCGACGGGTCCGTCGGTCGGCCTGTGCCGGGCGCAGTGACGAGCACGAACCCGTCGATCGGAGGAGACGGCTCGTCGGAGACGGCCGGAACAGACACAGCCGCAGCCCCAGCCGACGCCACCAGGCACGCCACCCGCGGCACCTGGAACTTCGCCTCGGCCCGGACCCGCACGGCGGAGTCCTCGGGCACACCGTCCCGCGCCGCGACGGCCGCGGTCCAGACGTCGACGCAGGCCGGGTCCTCGTCCGGGATGGCTGCACGCACCACCACGGACGACTCGATCACCTTCTCAGCCTACGGCCGCCCCGCTGCGCACCCGGAACCCCGCGCCGCGGTGCTCGTCGGGCAGCCGGTCGCCACGACCGTGCAGCTTGTGCCGCAGGGACCCCTCGACGTACGCGTCCGGGTAGGCGCCCCGGGCCCGGAGCTCGGGGACGACGAACTCGATGACGTCCTCCCACGTGCCCGGCGTCACCGCGTAGGCGAGGTTGAACCCGTCGACGTCGGTCTGCTCCTGGATCTCCTGCAGCTGCGTCGCGATCGTGGCCCCACCGCCGACGGCCACCGGACCGAGCCCGCCGATCGCGGTGTGCCGTGCCAGGTCCCGGATCGTCCACGACGCACCGTCCGACCCCGTCGCCGCGGAGATGTTCGCCGCCGCCGACTGGATCGCGTTCGAGTCGACCTGCCCGAGGGGCTCGTCGAGGTCCCACTGCGACAGGTCGACGCCCATCCAGCCCGAGTTCAGCACGAGCGCACCGAGCTCGGACGCGTACGACAGGTAGTCCTCGTACTTCGCCTGCGCGAGCTCGTCGGTGGCGTCCGTGATCACCGTCAGCAGCGTGTAGACCTTGGCCGCGTACCGGTCGCGCCCGGCGGCTTCGAGGGCGTCGCGGATCTTCGTCACCGTCGCGGTGAGCTGGGGCAGGGTGGGCGCCCCGACGAAGACCGCCTCCGCGTTCTCGGCGGCGAACGCGATGCCCCGCGGCGAGGCCCCCGCCTGGTAGATCACCGGCGTGCGCTGGACCGACGGCTCCGACAGGTGGATGCCCGGCACGTCGAAGTGCTCGCCGTGGTGCTCGATCGGGTGCACCTTCGACGGGTCGGTGAACACACCGGTCTCGCGGTCCTCGACGACCGCGTCGTCCTCCCACGAGCCCTCCCACAGCTTGTAGAGCACCTCGAGGTACTCGTCGGCCACGTCGTACCGGTCGTCGTGGCTCAGCTGGTCGGTCTGGCCCATGTTCCGCGCGGCGCTCGGCAGGTACCCGGTGACGACGTTCCAGCCGACGCGGCCCTTCGTCAGGTGGTCGAGCGTCGAGACGCGCCGCGCGAAGGGGTAGGGGTGCTCGTAGGCCGTGCCGGCGGTGATGCCGAACCCGAGGTGCTCGGTCACCGACGCCATCGCGGACACGAGCAGGATCGGGTCGTTCACGGGCACCTGCGACCCGGTGCGGAGCGCGGCCTCGTTCGACCCGCCGTACACGTCGTAGGTGCCGAGGACGTCGGCGATGAAGATCCCGTCGAACGCCCCGCGCTCCAGCGTCTTCGCCAGGTCGGTCCAGTACGTCAGGTCGCGGTAGTCCCTGGACCGGTCGCGCGGGTGGCGCCACAACCCGGAGGACTGGTGGGCGACGCAGTTCATGTCGAACGCGTTGAAGCGGATCTGCCGGGTGGGGTTCGTCGTGTCCGTCACGAGCGCGACGCTACGACCGCTCCGGCGCGTCCGTCACGTGACATGACGAAGCATGACGGGAGGCTCGGCTCGCCTCCGCCTCGAATTCGTCGCGACGAATCCTCCTGATCAGGCCTTTTCTGGTCGGAGGCCCGTCATCCGGATGGCAGGATCGGTGCGTCCCGAGACGCCGGTGTCTCCGTCCCGCCCGTCTCCGAAGGTGTTCCCCATGTCGTTCTGGGCCCTGTTCCTCATCGCGCTCGGCGTCTCCGCCGACGCGTTCGCCGTCGCGCTCGGCAAGGGCCTGCACATGCAGCGCTTCAACGTCCGGCACGCGGTCGTCATCGCCGTCGCGTTCGGCGTCTTCCAGGCAGCCATGCCCCTGATCGGCTGGCTGCTCGGCACCACCTTCGCGCAGTACATCGCCGGCGTCGACCACTGGGTGGCGTTCGGGCTGCTCGCGCTCATCGGCGGCAAGATGCTGTGGGAAGCCGTCCGTGGCGGACAGGACGACGCGGAGGACACCGACCGCCTGCAGGTGCGTGAGCTGCTCGTGCTCTCCTTCGCGACGAGCATCGACGCGCTCGCGGTCGGGGTCACGCTCGCGTTCCTGCCGGTCTCGATCGGCTGGGCGGTGCTGCTCATCGGCATCACGACCGCCGTGCTGTCCTTCGTCGGCGTGCTCGTCGGTCGTCGCGTCGGCGCGCGGTTCGGGCGTCCCGCCGAGATCGTCGGTGGCGTGATCCTCATCCTGATCGGCGTGCAGATCGTGCTCGAGCACACCGGCGTGCTCGGGGCCCTCGGGGCCGTCGGCTGAGCAGCCGCCCGACGCGGGCCGCGCGTCAGACGGTCTCGGTGATCAACACCCGGACACGCTCCCGGATGTCGTCCCGGATCGGACGGACCGCGTCGAGGTCGAGCCCCGCCGGGTCGGTGAGCTCCCAGTCCTCGTAGCGCTTGCCGGGGAACACCGGGCAGGCGTCGCCACACCCCATCGTCACGACGACGTCGGCAGCGGCGACCGCGTCGGTGCTGAGCAGTGCCGGCTGTTCATCCCGGATGTCGATGCCCTCCTCGAGCATGGCCTGCACCACGACGGGGTTCAGCTGGTCGGCCGGCTCGGACCCGGCGCTCCGCACAGCGATCCGGTTGCCGGCGAGGTGCTGCAGGTACGCGGCGGCCATCTGGGAGCGCCCGGCGTTGTGGACGCAGACGAACAGGACGGTGGGCACGGGTTCGGTCGACACGAAGTGCATGATCGCACCAATCCGGTCCGTCGACCGCTCCGAACACCTCCTCGGATGCCGCGCGGTCACCCGAAGACCGTGCTGCAGCAGAGGCTCGCTCACCCTGAATCGCGAGCCTCCCGTGGGAGTCCGACAGTGTCGTCGGGTCCTACGTCCCCTCTAGACGTTTTCGTGCACGACCGTTCCGTGGGACGGGAGGCCCGTGGCGGGCCCGCCACGAGCCTCCCGTCCGGTGTCACCGCGTGGGGAACCGGACGTCCGCCTCCGCGCCGCCGGTTGGACGGTTGGCGAGCCGGACGGACCCGCCGCCCCGCTCCGCCGTCGCCCGGACAAGCGCCAGGCCCAGACCGCTGCCGCCGAGGCCGGACCGGCGGGCGGGGTCGGCGCGGGTGAACCGGTCGAAGGCCCGCGGAAGGAACGCCTCCGCTATGCCGGGGCCGTCGTCGACGACGCGCAGCACCAGGTCGTGGGCGTCGTCCTGCAGCAGGGTGATCCGCACGACGACACCGGTGTCCCCCGCGGCGACCGCGTTGGCGACGAGGTTGTCGACCACGCGGGCGAACGCGGCCGGTCCCACCGGGTACCGCTTGCGGGGTGACGGGACCTCGACCGCGAAGTCGATGTCCGCGTCGGGGCCGGCCAGGGTGCGCATCCGGTCGACGGACCCCATCAGCTCGGTCACCAGGTCGGCGGCGGGCGACTCCGGGGGCGCGCCCTGCTCGTCGAGCCGACTGAGTTCGAGCATCGTGTTCGCCAGGGCGACGAGCCGTCCGGCGTCGACCTCGGCCGCGTCGAGTTCGCGTTCGAGGGCGTCGGCGTCACCGGAGGCCCGGTGCGCGAGTTCGAGCCGCGCGGTGAGGGCAGCGAGCGGTGTCCGGAGCTCGTGGCTCGCGTCGGCGATCATCCGCTGCTCGCGCTCGGCGTTCTCCCGCTGCCGGTCGATGAAGGCGTTCAGGGTGCGCGCGAGCTCGGCCACCTCGTCCTGGGACGACCCGATCGGCAGGTGACCGCCGACGGCACCGGTGCTCAGCAGCTCGGCGGTGCGGCGCATCCGCGACACGGGGCGGAGCGCGAGGGTCGTCAGCAGCCAGGCGGTGCCCGCGAAGGCGGCGAGCGCCAACAGCGTGCCGATGACCAGCGACCGGTCGACGCTGGCGACCGTCTCCTCGCCGGCCCGACCGTCGTGGGCTGCCCAGACGACGTACGTCCCGCGGTCGTTCGTCACCGGTGTGCCGATGACCGTCGCCGCGCGGCGGTCCGTGTGCAGCCGCAGGGTGACCGTGCGGTCGGGGATGCCCGGCGGCAGCACGCGCTGCAGGTCCCGGGGCAGGGAGTCGGTGATCCAGCGACCGCCGGCGGTCCGGATGGCGACCAGGACGTCCGCGGCGGGGACGTCGGGCGGCTCCTCCGGGTCTTGGTGCAGGTCGGCCACGAAGGCCGCGGCGTCCCCGGCAGCGAGCGACCGGTCCGCCTCGAGCGTCGCGTGCTCGATCTGCTCGTGCAGGACGAAGGCCACGCCGCTCAGGACGACGGCGCCGATGACGACGCTGCCGAGCGTGATCCGTGCCCGGATCGACAGCCACCGGAACGGCGTCACGGGGTGGCCTCGACGTCGAGCGCGTACCCGACGCCGCGGACGGTGCGGATGACGAGGTCGGCGCCGGAGGCCTGGAGCTTCTTCCGCACGTAGCTGACGTACTGGTCGACGATCGTCGGGTCGAAGTGCTCGGCGCTCCCCCAGACCTCCTCGAGGACCTCGGTGCGCGACCTGGGCAGCGGCGAACCCTGGATCAGGAAGCGCAGCAGGGAGAACTCCTTGACGCTCAGCGGCAGGTCCCGGCCGCGGACGGACGCCCGGACCGCGACGACGTCGAGGCGCACGACACCCGCCTGCACGACCGTGGCCGAGCCGGCAGCACGCCGCCGGAGCTGCGCCCGGATGCGCGCGTTCAGCTCAGCGATGGCGAACGGCTTCGTCAGGTAGTCGTCCGCGCCGGAGTCGAGGCCGAACACGCGGTCGTCCACGGCGTCCCTGGCGGTCACGAGGATGACGGGCAGGTCCTGCCCGGCCTCCCGGAGCCGCCGACACACCTCGAACCCGGTCATGTCCGGCAGCATCACGTCGATCGCGGCGGCGTCGAAGGGGCCCGTCTCGGCCTGCCGCAGCGCCGTGGCGCCGTCGAGGACGAGGGCCACCGTGTGTCCCTCGTTCGTCAGGCCGCGCTCGACCAGGGCGCCCATCGCCGGGTCGTCCTCGACCACCAGGATCGCCGCCACGGTCAGACCACGCCGCACTCGTGGCGGGGGCGGGACGGTTCGCGTCGGGGCATCCGCTCAGCCAACCAGCATCGCGCCCCGGCGTTCGTGTGAACTCTCGAGTGATGCCACCCCGGCCGACCGTGCACGGCGGGGTTACCGTCTGCCCCATGACCGTTCCCTCCAGCCGGACCGCCGGACGCCGCGACGCCACCGTCCCCGCCGGGCCTCGTCGCGCGTTCGCGATCCTCGTGGGCTTGACCGTCCTGTTCGTCTTCCTGCAGTCGCTCACCGCCGGGGAGTTCATCTCCGACGGGCTGTCGCAGGGGGCGAAGGAGGTCTGGACGGACGCACACGGCCTGATCGCCTACCCGGTCATGGTGTTCGCGTTGGCCGCCGCGGTCGTCGGCGCCCTCCGTCTGCGGGAGGCCAGGGGCGCCGTGGTCGGTGCGGCGGCGCTGTTCGTGCTGGCCGTGGTCCAGTGGCTGCTCGGCCACTGCATCACCACGCTCGGCTGGGACTGGGTCACCCCGTGGCACGTCGTGCTCGCGTTCGTCGTCTACGGACTCTCGATCTGGCTCTCGGTGCGCTCCGCAGCGCTCCGACGAGGCCGCTAGAACCCGCGGTGCCCGAGCGCGTTCCCCCCTCTCGCTCGGGCACCGTGTGGTCCGCACCCGTCCTGACCTAGCAAGGCAGGGTGCGCGAGCCGGTGGGGCGGAGGACCCGACCCCGCTCCACCGGCACAGGACGGATCGACCGCGCCCCTGGTACGTTCCGGGGAAACAGGAGGCGTCATGCAGATCCTCATCGTCATCGCCAGGGCCGTCGCGGCCGGGCTGGTGTCCGCAGCGAAGACCATCGGGGCCATGGGCGGCGCACACACGCACGACCTGGAGTCCCAGCGGGCGCTGAACAACCAGAAGCGGGACGAGTACCGCCCGTAGCCGTTCGCGAGACACCGGCGTCTCGAGATGACACACCGGCGTCAGCGCGAAACGCCTCTTCGCACGCGAGACGCCGTCGATTCCGGCGGCGTCTCGACCATGTTGAGGCGTCCCACCGAGACACCGGCGTCTCGAGATGAGACACCGGCGTCTCGCGCGCGGAACCAGCCCGACGCGCGACGCCCACCTCCCGCCCGGCGCCCGGCGCCCGGCGTCCCGTCAGCTGACGGGGAAGCGCTCGGCACCCGCCTGCGCCGACGTCACCAGGTCGTCACCGGCCAGGGCCTGGTCCGTCCCGAGCACGGCGACCCAGCGGTCAGTCGTCGCGACGGAGGCGAAGTTCGAGTGCAGGACCGCCATCAGCGTGCGGTGGACGGTCTCGGCGTCGGCCTGCCCCGCGGCGTTCGCGATGCTGATCGCGCCCGTGGCGTCGGAGAGCACCTCGACCGCGATCCCGTGGGTCTCCGCGTCGGCGGCACTGGCGATGATGCAGTTGTTCGTCATGTAGCCGACCAGGGTGACGGTGTCGACGTCCCGCTCCCGCAGCCAGGCGAGCAGGTCGGTGCCGGCGAACACCGAGCCGAACTGCTTCGTGACGCGCTTCCAGTCGTCCTGCTTGCGGGACTGCACGTCGGGGTGCAGCGCGTACTCGGGGGTCGTCGGGTTGAACACCGGTGCGGTGGCGCCGCCGGAGTGCTGCACGACGACGACGGGGACACCGGCGTCGGTCGCGGCGTCGATGGCCGCGGTGATCCGGGGCAGGGAATCGGTGTGCGCGGGGTACTGGATCTCGAGGGGGCCGGAGAAGTACTGCTGCTGGACGTCGACGAGGACGAGGGCGCGGTTCGGGGTGGTCATGCCACCAGCCTGCACCCCGGACGGGAGGCGCGTGGCGGCGCCGCCACGAGCCTCCCGTCCGGCACCGGGTCGCGTCAGCGGGCCGCGCTCGCCTCGCGGACGGCGGCCTCCGCCGCCACCCAGGCGAGCATCCCGCACTTCACGCGCATGACGAACTTCGAGACGCCGTGGAAGGCGACGAGGTCCTCGAGGACGTCCTCGTCGGGCTCGCCCACGCCGCGGGAGCGCATCATCGTTCGGAACGCCTCGGTCAACGTGAGCAGCTCGGGCACGGTCCGGCCGACGGCCATGTCGGTGAGCACGGACGCCGAGGCCATCGAGATCGAGCAGCCGTCCCCCTGCCAGGCGAGCCCGGCGACGCGGTCGGTGCCGGGTTCGAGCCGGACGCTGACGGTGATCTCGTCGCCGCAGGTCGGGTTCCGCTCGAAGTGCGACGCGTCGGCGTCTGGCAGGTCGCGGTCGCCGTGCCGGGCCTTGGCGTGGTCGAGGATGACCTGCTGGTACAGGCTGTCGAGGCTGTTCACGCGGTGGCTCCGAAGTAGGCGCGGATCTCGCTGGCCGCCTGCACGAAGCGGTCGACGTCCTGGTCGGTCGTGTAGACGTAGGTGCTCGCCCGGCTGGTCGCGGTCAGGCCGAGCCGGCGGTGCAGCGGCTGGGCGCAGTGGTGGCCCGAGCGGACGGCGATGCCCTGCGCGTCGAGGTACTGCGCCACGTCGTGGGCGTGCACCCCGTCGACGTCGAACGACACCAGGCCGGAGCGCGGGACGCCGGCGGCGGGACCGACGACGGAGATGCCGGGGACGGCGGCCAGGCCCGTGAGCATGCGCTCGGCGAGGTGCTCCTCGTGCACCCGGACGCGCTCCATGCCGATGCCCTGCAGGTAGCGGACGGCCTCGGCGAGCGCCACGGCCTGGGACACGGGCTGCGTGCCGGCCTCGAAGCGCTCGGGTGCCGGCATGAACTCGGTGTGCTCCATCGTCACCGTGGTGATCATCGAGCCGCCGGTACGGAACGGGGGCAGGGCGTCGAGGAGCTCCTGGCGTCCCCAGAGCACGCCGATGCCGTTCGGGCCGAGCATCTTGTGCCCGGAGAACGCCGCGAAGTCGACGCCGAGCTGCTGCACGTCGACGGGGCGGTGCGGCGCGGACTGGCAGGCGTCGAGCACCACGAGGGCACCGTGGGCGTGGGCGGCGGCCGCGATCTCGGCCACGGGCGCGATCATGCCGGTGACGTTCGAGACGTGGGCGAACGCGACGACGGCGGTTCGGTCGGTGATCAGCGCGAGGGCGTCGGCGGCACCCCAGCAGCCGTCGTCGTCGACGGGCACGAAGCGGAGGGTCGCCCCGGTGGCGGCGGCGAGCTCCTGCCACGGCACCAGGTTGGCGTGGTGCTCGGCCTCGGTGACCAGGACCTCGTCGCCGGGGCCGATGCGGAAGCGTTCGGCGGCGGCACCCCCGCGACCGCGGCTGGCGTTCGCGATGCCGTACGACACCAGGTTGAGCGCGTCCGTGGCGTTCGCGGTCCAGACGACCTCGCTCGGGCTCGCGGCGTTGACGAACCCGGCGACGGTGGCGCGGGCGTCCTCGTACGCGTCGGTGCTCAGCGCGGCGAGGGTGTGCGCTCCCCGGTGCACGGCGGCGTTGTCGTGCTCGAGGAAGCGTCGCTCGGCGTCGAGCACCTGGCGCGGGCGTTCGGCCGTGGCGCCGGAGTCGAGGTACGCGAGCGGGTGGCCGTTCACCTCCTGCTGCAGGATCGGGAAGTCGGCCTTGATCCGCTCGACCTCGTCGGTGGTGAGCGGTTGGTCTGGTGCCTCGATCGTCACGGCGCTGGTTCCTCCTGCTGTCGTCGGGGACAACCGACCCATCGTCCCCGTTGTTCCGCCAGGAGTCCAGCCGAGGCAGACCCGAGCCGGCTCCGGTTCAGCGCCCCGGGACGCAGTGCCCCGGACGCAGGACGGCCCCGGTCCGCGCCTGCGGTCCGGGGCCGTCCGTGACGACGACTGGGGTCACTCGTTCCCGAGGTGCTTGTCCGCGGTGTCGCGTGCGCCCTCGATCTTGTCGTCGTACTTGCCGCCGGTGGCCTTCTTCACGGCGTCGGCGACGCCGTCGAGCACCTTGTCGCTGACGCCCTCGGCCTTCTCGCTCTTCAGGGCGTCCTGGACCTTGCCGTCCTTCAGGAACGCCTGGGCTTTCTTGGTGATGTCGTCGAACCCCGCCATGTCCGTGCCTCTCGTGTCTGGCGGGACTCCAGCGCCCCGCCGCGTGCAGCCGATGGTAGGCCGGTCACCCGGATCGCGTACCGCCTCAGACCATCTGGGCGCTGCGCCGACGGGCCAGCACGTAGCTGACCCCCACCGACCCGCTGACCGCGAGCAGGGACGGGATCAGGATGTCCGTGCCCTGCTGCGTGAACTCGACGACGAGCACCAGCGCGGTGAAGGGCGCCCGCATCGTGGTCGCGAGGAACGCGGCCGCCCCGATGAACGCGAACGACACCAGGCTCGGGCCGTCCGCCGGCCACAGCAGCGCCCACGCCCCGCCGAGGAACCCGCCGAACGCGGCACCGATGGCGATCGACGGCGTCAGGGTGCCACCGACGGCTCCGGCACCGATCGTCGCGGAGGTGGTGATGGTCCGCACGATGCCGAGGACGAGCAACAGCACGATGGGCGTCATGCCGATCACGGTGCCGTCGTCGAGCGCGGTGTTCATCGCTGCGACCGCGAGGGCACGACCGTTGCCGAGCACCTCGGGGAAGGGCACGGCGATCAGCCCGACCATCGCGAACACGAGTGGCAGCAGCACGAGCAGGTGCCAGCCCTTCGGCGCGATGCCCTGCAGCCGGTTCGTCAGCTTCACGAACCCCACCCCCGCGAACCCGAGCACGGGACCGACCACCACCGCCCAGACGAGCAGCGACGGCGAGATGTGGGTCGCGGGCACGTGGTAGAGCACCTCGTCGGGGATCACCAGGCGGGCCACCCCGGCGGCGACGGCACTGGTGACGAACGCCGGCAGCGCGGTGGCGAAGGTGAGCTCGCCGAGCAGGACCTCGACGGCGAACAGCGCACCGCCGAGCGGGACGTCGTAGACCGCGGCGAGGCCGGCGGCGGCACCGCAGGCGACGAGGATCTTCGTCTCGCGGGCGGAGAGGCCGGCGCGGGCGGTCACGACCTGGGCCAGCCAGGCGCCGACCTCGCGCGGCGCGACCTCTTTCCCGATGGAGGCACCGAGCCCGACGGCGAGGATCTGCACGCCGGCGTTCGCCAGCGTCGCGAGCGCTGGCATCCGTTTCCCGCCCACCGCCGCTGGCACCGAGACGACCGGGCGCCCCCACCGACGCAGTGCCCACCAGGCGAGCGCCGTGACCAGCCCGGCCGACGTGATCGCGGTGAACCGGGTCAGCGGCGAGGGAGCGTCGGCCGCCTCGAGGTGCCCACCGAAGGCGGACCCGAAGGCGACGAACTGGATCAGCTGCAGGGCGAGCCACACGGCGATCCCGGCGACGCCGCCCCCGAGACCGACGAGTGCGGTGACGACCCCGAGCTTGAGTGCCCAGCCGGACGTCGTGCGAGCGGTGTTCGGCATGGCCACGACCCTATCGGCCACCCGCACCGGCCTCCCGCACCGGCCCCGCGTCTGCGGGGCCGCACCACGAGCCGCGCCTAGGCTGACCGGGTGAACGAGACACCCGACCCCGCGCCGGTCCCGACGGCCGTGCAGCACGGCTGGGAACCCCTCGCGGGCAGTGCGCAGTCGGTCGTGCTCGAGGTCCTGCGCGCCGGCCCCCGCCCCCGCACCGAGCTCGCCGAGCGCCTGGGGCTGTCGGGCCCGAGCCTGTCGCGCATCACCCGTCCGCTGCTCCAGGCCGGCATCCTCGTCGAGCGCGACGTCGTGCAGCCCACCACCACCGGACGCCCCTCGATCCCGCTCGACATCGACCCGGACGCCCACCACTTCGTCGGCGTGAAGCTCACCGGCGACGGGCTCTTCGCCGTGGCGACCGACCACCGCGGACGGGTCCTCACCGAGCGCGAGGAGCCCCTGTCCGCCACCGACGTCCCCGCCGTCGTCGCCAGGATCGCCGAGGTCGTCCGCGCACTGACCGCGGAGGACGACCGCGTCCGCGGGGTCTGCGTCGCGCTCGGCGGCGCCACCGTGGGTCGCCGCGAGGTCCGCCGCGCTCCCTTCCTCGGGTGGGAGGACGTCCCCCTCGCCGCCCTGCTCACCGACGCCACCGGCCTGCCGTGCTCGGTGGAGAACGACGTCCGGGCGCTCACCCACGCGGAGCACTGGTTCGGCGAGGGCCGCGGCCACCGCTCCTTCGCCCTGCTGACGATCGGCGCCGGCATCGGGCTCGGCCTGGTCCTCGGCGGGACCGTCGTCGCCGGCGCGCACTCCACTGCCGGCAGCATCGGCCACCAGCGCCTCGGTGGTGCCGTCGCCGACTCCGACGTCCGCTGCGAGTTCGGGCACCGCGGGTGCGCCCGCGCCGTCCTCAGCGAACGGGCCGTCAGCCTGGCCGGCAGCGCCGCGCTCGGCCGCCAGGTCACCGCCGCCGAGCTGCTCGACGCCGCCCGCGCCGGCGACACGGCGGCCCGTGCCGTCGTCGACCACGCGGCCGAGGCCCTCGGACTCCTCGTCGCGGACGTCGTCAACGTCGTCGACCCCGAGGTCGTCCTGCTCTCCGGCGAACTCGTCGGCGTCGCCGAGACCGGCCGGGCAGCGCTCGACCGCTCGATCGAGGCCGCCCGGCACTGGTCGACGCCCGCCCCGACCGTGGTCGTCCAGCCGTTCCGCTTCAACGAGTGGGCACGCGGCGCCGCCGCGGTCGCCATCCAGATGCACGCGCTCGGCGCCTGAACCCACCGCCCGACGGCACCACGCACCGGACGGGAGGCTCCCCACCGGTCTGGTGGGGAGCCTCCCGTCCGGCTCTGGTCGCGACCCGCAGCGCTACGTGAGCTGCAGGAGCGTGTTCACCTGGTCGTTCATCCCGGTCAGCGTGCTGACCGGCTTGCCGTTGGCGTAGATGTCGTCGAACGCGGGCTGCACCAGGGCCTGCACGTCGCCGGGGTTCCGCGTGACCGGGAACAGGAACGTGGTCTCGTCCTCGACCTGGTCGGTGAACGCCGACACGTCGAAGCCCTTCTCGCGGAACGCCGCGACGGCTGCCTCGGTGCCCTCCGGACGCGCCGGGAACACGATGCCGGCGCGGCCGACGATCTGCTGCGCGGTCGCTCCCCCGAGGAAGGCGACCCACTTGGCCGCGGCCTCGGGGTTCCTCGCCTGCTTCGTGATCGAGTCGCCGAGCCCGTTGAACATCGACGCGCGGTGTCCCACGGGCCCGATCGGTGTCGGCGCGATGCCCACCTTCATGTCCGGCAGGTTGCCGTACGCGCCGATCATCCACGAGCCGTTGAACGACAGCGCGACCTTCTTCGCGCCGAGCTGCACGTCCGGGCCGGTCGTCGTCGAGAAGACGCCGTACTTCGGCATGTAGCCCTTCTCCACCAGGCCGAAGTACCACGAGATCGTCTTCTGGAAGCCGGCGTCGTCGTACCGGAACCGGTCGCCCCAGGGGTTGGCGTTCGTGTAGAACCAGTCGGTCGACCCGGTGAACGGCGACCACTGCGTCTGACCGAAGCCGTCGCCGCCGCTGCCGTTCGAGCTCATCCCGTAGACGGCCACGTCGCGCTTGTCGAAGCCGGGCTCGTCCCCGCGGCGTCCCTTGGCGTCGATGGTGAGGTGCGCGAGCATCCGCTCGAACGTTCCGCCGTCGTCGGGGTTCCACTCCAGGGCGGCGAGCTGTGCGGGTGTGACGCCGGCCTTCTGCATGACCGCCTCGTCGTAGAACATCGCGATCGTGTCCCAGTCCTTCGGGGACCCGTAGCGGTGTCCGTTGCGGCCCTTCCACAGCTGGGCGAGGCCGGACTGGTAGTCGGCGTCGCGGATGCCGGCGGTGGCCTCGAGCTCGTCGAGTTCGTACAGCACGTCGAGGTCGGCGTACTGCGGGAACTTCGTCAGGTGGTCGGTGAAGACGTCGGGCGCGGTGCCGGCGATGAACCCGGCGGTGAGCTTCGTCCAGTAGTCGTTCCAGCCGAGTTGCGTGATCTTGATGGTGATGTCGGGGTTCTCGCGCTCGAAGGCCTTCGCGACGGCCTGGTACGCGGGCAGCTGGTTCGAGTCCCAGAGCCAGTACGACACGGTGCCGCTCGCACCGCCGGTCGAGCTGACCCGTCCGGGAGACGAGCACGCGGCGAGGGCGCCGAGGGCCAGGGCGGAGGCGCCGCCGGCGAACAGCGCGCGGCGGGAGATGGAGTTCGTCATGGGAGCGTCCCTACTTGATGCCGGAGAAGCCGATGGAGTTGACGATGCGCTTGGCGAAGAGGCCGAACAGCACGATCATCGGGAGCGCCGCCACGAGCGTCGCGGCCATCAGGCCCGACCAGTCGGTGCCGGACTGCGGTGCCTGCGACTTGAAGACGCCGAGGGCCACGGTGAGCACGCGCGAGCTGTCCGTGTACGACACCATGAGCGGCCAGAAGTAGTCGTTCCAGGCGGTGATGTAGGTCAGCACGGCGAGCGTCGCGATCGGTGCGGCGGCCATCGGCAGGATGAGCCGGAAGAACACGCGGACCTTGCCGGCGCCGTCGATGAGTGCCGCCTCCTCGACCTCCTTCGAGATGCCGAGGAAGAACTGCCGCAGGAAGAACACCGCGAACGGGGTCATGAGCATCGACGGCAGCGAGATCCCGAGCAGGGTGTCGACGAGCCCGAGCGACTTGATGAGCGCGAAGTTCGGCAGCAGCGTGAAGATCGTCGGGACCATCAGGCCGGCGAGGAACACCCCGAAGACCGTGTCGCGTCCGGGCCAGCGGAGCCGGGCGAAGGCGTAGGCGGCAGCGGCCGAGAAGAACACCTGTCCGACGGTGATCATCGTGGCGGTCAGCACGGAGTTCAGCAGGTACTGCCAGAAGTTCAGCGTCGCGCCGGAGCCGCCCTGCGACAGCGCCTCCTTCGTGGTCTGCAGGCCGAAGACCCGCTCGAACCCGCCGAGGCTGAACCCGGTGGGCAGCAGCGACGTCGGGTCGGCGGAGATCGCACCGTTCGACGACAGCGCCGTGCGGAGGATCCAGTAGAAGGGGAACAGGGTCATGACGATCACGGCGGTCATCGCGGTCCAGGCGAGGACACGACCGACGGACGGACGGGGACGGGGCGGCTTGCTGCCGGCGGTGGTGACGGCCCGGGTGGTGACGGGGTCGAGCACGGGCGGGAGGGTGCTGGTCATCTTCGACTCGCTTCCGTTGCTGCTGGGTGGCCGCGTCAGTCCAGGTCGCTCTCGCCGGAGCGCGAGAGTCGGTACTGGACGAACGTGATGACACTGAGGACGATGAGGAGGGCCACCGAGACGGCGGACGCGTAGCCGAACTGGAACCGGCCGAAGGCCAGGTTGTAGATGTAGTTCTGCACGACGTTCGTGGCGTTCGCCGGACCGCCCTGGGTGGTGACGGCGACGGTGTCGAACACCTGGAACGAGCCGATGATCGTGATGATGAGCACGAGCGACAGGATCGGGCGGAGCAGCGGGACCGTGATCCCCCAGAACATCTTCCACTCGCTCGCCCCGTCGATCCGGCCGGCCTCGTACACCTGCTCGGGCAGCGCCTGCAGGCCCGCGAAGATGAGCAGCGCCGTGTAGCCGACGTTCCGCCAGACGTTGATGAACGCGATCGTCGGGATGCCCCACACGTCGCTCTGCAGGAACGGGATCCGCCCGATGCCGAGCGCGGACAGCACCTCGTTGCCGATGCCGAGCTGCGTGTCGAGGATCCACAGCCAGATGAGCGCCGCGACCACGTTCGACACCAGGTACGGCGCCAGGACGATCCCGCGGACGAACGTCGACTTCGTCAGCCGGTGCATCATCACCGCGATGAACAGCGCCAGGACGGTCTGGAACCCGATGTTCAACAGGACGTACTCGACCGTCACGAGCATCGAGTGCCAGAAGATCGAGTCCTGCACGAGCCGCTCGTAGTTCTGCAGCCCCGTGAACACCGGCGGCGTGAGCAGGTTGTACGACGTGAACGAGAGGTAGATCCCGCGGACGGTCGGCCACAGCAGGAAGAGCGCGAACCCGATGGTGGCCGGGGCGATGAACACGAGCGCGAGCCGCAGGTCGTTCGGCGGGCGGCGCCGTCGCGGTGCCGGCGTCCCGGTGCCGGCACGCTCCTGCACCGGTCGGCTGCGCCGGTCAGCGGTCACCGTCATGGATGACGGCAGCGGTGTTTCGGTGGCCATCGTGACTCCTTCGTCGCGTCGGTTCCGTCCGGCAACGCTGCCGGTCGGGTTTAGTGTCGCTGCAAAAGAAACGGCTTGTCAAGAGCGGGTCACGGGCGCGGACCGACGACGGACGGGAGGCTCGGTGCCAGCTGGCACCGAGCCTCCCGTCCGTCCCGTGGTGCGGTCAGATCGCGGTGAGGCGGAACGGCACCACGCGCTCGGCGTACGTCGACGGGGCCTCGAGGCCCACCGTCTCGAGGACGCGACCGGAGAAGACCCGCTCCCCCGACCACCAGACCGGCTCGCGCACGCCGTCGCTCCCGCTGCCGATGAGCACCGGGTCCACGCGGTAGCGCGTCTCGGGGTCCAGGTCACGGAAGGTGATCCGGCCGCGCAGGCTGACCTCGGGGGCGGCGAGCGAGGCCAGGAAGAACATCGCCTCGCGCCGGTCGGACGACACCGCGCCGTACACGGTGAGGGTCTCGTCGACCTGGTCGACCCGGACGAGGTCCCCGCTGTGCAGCAGCCCGCGCACGTCCTTGTACAGGGCGATCCACTCGGCCAGGTCGCGCTCCTCGGCCGCGGTCGCCGTGGCCAGGTCCCACTCGATGCCGAGGTGCCCGAACAGGGCCGTGCCCGCGCGGAAGGACAGGTCGTGCCAGCGGCCGGTCGTGTGGTTCACCCCGCTGGCGATGTGCGAGCCGAGCAGTTCCGGCGGCAGGAGCTGCATGGTCCAGCGGTTCATCTGCTGCCGCTCGAGCGGGTCGATGCAGTCCGACACCCAGACGCGGTCGGTGTGCTCGATGACGCCGAGGTCGACGCGGGAGCCGCCCGACGAGCACGACTCGATCTCGAACCCGGGGAAGCGGTCCTTGAGCGCCGCCATCAGCCGGTAGGCCGCCAGGGTCTGCTCGTGCACGGCCGCCCCGCCGTCCCGGTGCCCGGCCTCGACCAGGTCGCGGTTGTGGTCCCACTTCACGTAGTCGATCCGGTACTCGTCGATGATCGCGACCATGCGGTCGAGGACGTACTCGTACGCCTCCGGGATCGCGAGGTTGAGGACCTGCTGGTGGCGGGAGCGGACCGGCAGCCGCCCGTCGGCCTGCATGATCCAGTCGGGGTGCGCCCGCGCCAGGTCGCTGTCCTCGTTCACCATCTCCGGCTCGAACCACAGGCCGAACTGCATGCCGGCCGCCCGGACGTGGTCGACGAGCGGGCCCAGGCCGTCGGGCCACACCGTCTCGTCGACGAACCAGTCGCCGAGGCCCGCGAAGTCGTTGCGGCGGTGGCGGAACCAGCCGTCGTCGAGGACGAAGCGCTCCACGCCGAGGCGGGCGGACCGGTCGGCGAGGTCCTTCAGGCGGTCGAGGTCGTGGTCGAAGTAGACGGCCTCCCAGACGTTGATCGTCATCGGGCGGACGCTCGTCGGGTGCTGCGGGCGGCTGCGCAGGTGGCGGTGGAACCGGCGCGCCTGGTCGTCGAGGCCCGTGGCGTACGCGCCGTAGAGCCACGGGCCCTCGTAGGACTCCCCCGTGCCGAGCCGGACCTCGCCGGGCAGCAGGAGCTCTCCGCCACCGAGGACCTGGCGGCCGTTGAACAGGCGTTCGGCGTGGTGGCGGTGGTTGCCGCTCCACGCGGTGTGGACGCCCCAGACCTCGCCGTGCGCGAAGCCGAAGCCCGGCTCGCCGACGCTCAGCACCGTGGCGGCGTCGGCGCCCGTGCGGCCCTTGCGGCCCTCGCGCTCGTGGATGCCGACGACGAGGTCCACGCGCTGCGGGGTGCGCTCCTTGCCCCAGCGTCCGGCGAAGTCGAGGATCTCCCGCGCGCGGGTCGGGATCGGCAGGGCGACGGTGAGCTCGTCGACCGTGTACGTCCCCGCGCCGGTGTTCGTGACGGCTGCACGGGTGCGGACCAGGCCGGCGGGGAGCAGCTCGATCTCGAGGCGGACGGCGAGCTGGGCGGTGTCGTCGGCGGCCTCGACGACCAGGAGTGCTGCGCCGGTGTCGATGAGGACGGGGGCGCCGGTGCCGGCGTGGTCCGTGTCGCCGGCGGTGTCGGCGCTGTCACCGTGCGTCGTGGTCGGAGCGGTCGGCGCGGTCTCGTGGGCTTCGCCGATGACGTCGAGGCTGGTCACGATGAACCGGGGCGACCAGTCGTGCCCGTCGCGGTGCCCGGAGAGGCCGGGCTTGCCCGACCACCCGGCGTGCGGCTCGGGCAGCACGGCCAGGCGGATCGGCTCGTCGATCGCGTTCGAGACGATTGGTTCGAGGCCGGCCTCGACGAGCGCGAGCAGGTCGTCGGTGGACTGCTCCCCCAGCGCGGCGCCCCAGTGCACGACGGCCGGCAACCGGCCCCGCGTGCAGTCGAGGACCAGGGAGACCCCGGCGGTGGACAGGTGGACGAGAGCGTGCGGGAGGTGCGTCATCGAATCTCCAGGGTCATTTCTTCCGCCGTGCAACTAACTATGGCGCAAGTATGTCAGAACCAGCGCTTGACCTTGAAGACGACGAACAGCGCCGCGGCGAACAGGACCATCGCGAGGACCGCCAGCGGGTACCCCCACGTCCAGGTCAGCTCGGGCATGTGGGTGAAGTTCATGCCGTAGATCGCGGCGATGAGCGTCGGCGCGAACAGGATGGCCGCCCAGCCGGAGATCTTCTTGGTGTCGTCGTTCTGCTTCTGCGCCGCCAGGGTCGCGTCGACCGTCAGCGCGTTCTGCAGCAGCTGCCGGAAGGTGTCCACCCGCTCCACCGTGCGGATCGCGTGGTCGAGCACGTCACGGTAGCGCCGCTGCATCTCCACGGGCAGGTGGTACTTCTCGGCGCCGCGGTGGATGTTCTCGATCATGTGGATGAGCGGCCGCGCTGCCCGCTGGAAGTCGACGACCTCGCCGAACAGCTCGTAGATCCGGCGGGACACCCCGGGGACCCCGGCGAAGAGCTGGTCCTCGATCTGGTTGATGTCCTCCTCGAGCCCCTCGGTGACAGGACGGTAGTCGTCGACGATCGTGTCCATGAGCGCCCAGAGCTGCGCCTGCGACCCCGCCGTCACCAGACCCGGCTTGCCGCTCATCCGCTGCAGCGCACGCGGGACGACGTTCCGACCCCGCGGGTCGGCCTGCACGACGGCGAGGAAGAAGTCGTCGCCGACGAAGGCGTGCACCTCGCCGAACTCGACCTCCTCGCGGCGGTCGTTGTACAGCGCCGGCTTGAGGACCGCGAACAGCGTGGACCCGTAGCGCTCGAGCTTCGGTCGCTGGTGCCCCTCGGCGGAGTCCTCCACCGCGAGCTCGTGCAGGCCCAGGGCGACGGCGACGTCGCCGAGCTCGACCGGGTCCGGCTGGTACAGGACGATGCAGACAGTGGCCCCCTGCTCCCGCATCATCCGGAAGCTGTCGTCGAGCGAGGGACTCGCGATCGGGGCGATGCGGTCGATGTACACGGTGTTGAGCTCGACGGTCACGTGCCCAACCTACGCACCTGCGGCGGGTGCCTCCGCGCTCAGGCGGCGGATTCGCGCGTCGGGAGCGTGAACGTCCGACCAGCAACGCGCGTTCGCACTCCCCACGGCACCCGGTGTGGGTCGGATCGGGCGTGGCGGGCGCTTCCCGAGCCTCCCGGCCGCCCCCGCTTGCCTGGGTGTCGGCTGCGCGCCGAGGCCGACCCGGGGCCTAGCGTGCAGGTCGACAGCATGCTGACGAAAGGGAAGACGCCATGCGATGGTTCCGGAAGATCGTGATCGCGGCCAGTGCCGTCATCGCCGTGGTGGGCTCGTTCATCGGGTCGGGCGCTGCCGGTGGCACGCCCATCCAGGACGCAGCCGGCGGGGCACTGTCGGCATCGTCGACCGCCATCGCGCCCGGCGGCCCGGCGTTCGGCATCTGGAGCGTCATCTACGTCGGGCTCATCGCGTTCGCGGTGTGGCAGTTCCTGCCCCGCCGTGCCGACCAGGTCCGCCACGACCGGATCGCCGTGCCCGCGACGCTGTCCCTGCTGCTCAACGCGGCGTGGATCCTGTCCGTGCAGTTCGGGTTCCTCTGGGCCAGCGAGCCGATCATCGTCGCGCTGCTCGGGGTGCTCGTCTGGGCGTTCGTGGTCCTGCGGCGCACGAAGCCGTCCGGCATCGTCGAGGCGATCGTCACCGACGGCACGTTCGGCCTCTACCTCGGGTGGGTGTGCGTAGCGACGGCGGCGAACACGGCCGCGGTGCTGACGGCGGCGGGCTTCCGCGGGTTCGGCCTCGGGCAGGACGTCTGGGGTGTCGGGGTGGCAGGGGTCGCCGGGCTCGTCGGGGTCCTCGTGGCGATCGGCGGACGGGGTCGGCTCTCCCCGGCCGTCTCCCTCGGCTGGGGTCTGGCGTGGGTCGCGGTCGCGCGGCTCGACGGGCCGCTCGTCTCCGTGCCGACCGCCGTCGCGGCGATCGTGGCCGCGGCGGCCGCGGTGGTCGTCACCCTCGTGGTGCGGGCCCGCACGGGCTGGTCCGCCGCCCGCTCGGCCTCCGCTGCCCGCGTGAGCTGACGCGCACGCGGCCCGCCCGCCCGCCACACACTGGGGACGAGGCTCGTGCTGCGCGACGAGACTCGGCGTTCTGGGCGCGGGTTCTGTCGCGCAGCACGAGCCTCGTCCGGCCCGGGCCTAGCGCGCGGACGCGACCAGGCCGTGGGCGGCAGCGACTGCGTCGTTCGTGACGCGGCCGTCGTGCACGTTGAGCCCGCGGGCGAGGGCAGCGTCGGACTCCATCGCCGCCGCCCACCCCTGGTCGGCGATCGCCAGGGCGTAGGGCAGCGTCGCGTTCGTCAGCGCGATCGTCGAGGTGCGCGGCACGGCCCCGGGCATGTTCGCCACGCAGTAGTAGACGGCGTCGTGCACGGCGAAGGTGGGTTCGTCGTGGGTGGTCGGCCGCGAGCCCTCGAAGCACCCGCCCTGGTCGATCGCGATGTCCACGAGCACCGAGCCCGGACGCATGTCGGCGACCATCGCGTCGGTGACGAGCTTCGGCGCCGAGGCGCCGGGGATGAGCACCGAGCCGATCACCAGGTCGGCCTCGCGCAGCGCCGACGCGATCGCGTGGGACGAGGACCGCAGCGTCGTGATGCGACCGTCGAACCGGGCGTCGAGGGCGCGCAGCCGCGGCAGGCTGATGTCGAACACGGTGACCTCGGCACCGAGCCCGAGTGCCATGGCCGCGGCGTGCTCGCCCGCGACGCCGCCGCCGATGACCACGACGCGGCCCCTCGGCGTGCCGGGCACCCCGCCGAGCAGCAGCCCGCGGCCGCCGTTCGCACGCATCAGGTGGTTCGCACCGACCTGGGCGGACAGCCGCCCGGCGATCTCGGACATCGGCGACAGCAGCGGCAGGGACCGGTCGGGCAGCTGCACGGTCTCGTACGCGATCGCCGTCGCGCCGGACGCCGTCAGGGCAGTGGTCAGGGCACGGTCGGCCGCGAGGTGCAGGTAGGTGAAGAGCACCTGGCCCGGGCGGATCGAGTCGTACTCGGACGCGACCGGCTCCTTGACCTTGAGCACGAGCTCGGCGTCCGCCCACACCTGCGCCGCCGTCGGCACGACCGTGGCCCCGGCGGCGGCGTACTCGGCGTCGGTGAAGGACGAGCCGTCACCGGCACCGGCCTGTACGAGGACCTGGTGCCCATGGGCTGTGAGCTCGCCGACACCCGCCGGGGTGGCGGCGACGCGGAACTCGTTGTTCTTGATCTCGGTGGGGACGCCGATGCGCATGGCGGACTCCTTCGTGGGCGGTGCGCGGGGTGTCCGCGCTGACCCGACCATCCAGCCACTTGCGTGTGTCCAGCGTGTGACGGCCGAACATCTGGATGACCACGCCGAGATCCGTGCGCCACGATTCGGCAGACGACCCGGAGGACCCGAGTGGGCCCGCGAGATCAGCCCCTGCTGCGGAGGGACTCGCTCGGCAGCTCACCGAAGCGCGCCCGGTACGCGGCCGAGAACCGACCGAGGTGCCCGAAGCCCCAGGCCCGGGCGATCTCGGCGACCGAGACCTCGTCACGGTCGGCGCGACGGAGCTCCGCGTGTGCGCCGTCGAGCCGCACCTGCCGCAGCAGCTCCCCCGGGGTCTGGTCGAGGTGCCGGCGCAGGGACTGCTGCAGCCCCCGCGGGCTGAGCCCAGCGGCCATCGCGATCTCCGGCGTGCCGATCGCCTCTGCTGCGTGGGCGTGCACGAACTCGAGGGCACGGCGGAGTCGCTCGTGCTCCGGGCCGTTGCCGTCCACCGATGCCCGCCAGACCTCGCGGCGCGGGAAGGCGGTGAGTGCGGCGCGGGCGAAGGACTCGGCGATGTCGCGGCGTGCGACGGTGCCGAGCTCGGTGCCGCGGTCGAGCCAGGTCGACGAGTTGCGGCGGACGGCGTCCTGCCACACCCGGATGCCCTCCGCCGACGGTCGCTGCAGCGGTTCGAACGCGAAGTCCGGGTCGCCGGTGAGGGCCGTGACGAACCGGCGGTCGAGCTGCACCATGTTCAGGGAGATGTCGCGGTGGTGCATCTCCCAGGTGTCGCCGACGGGCATGACCACGGGGACGCCGGGCTGCAGGTCGACGTGCTCGCCGCGGTGGGAGAACGAGGTCGACCCGGACCGCAGCCAGATCACGTGGAACTCGTCCTCGGTGCGGCTCTCGCCACGGAAGTCGACGGCGGCCCGCACGGTCCGCAGCGACATGCGCTCGTCGCCGACACCGGAGAAGTCCCACGGGGTGTGCCGTGACGTGCGCCGGACGACGGGCGAGCGGAGGTCGTAGCCCTCGGAGAAGAAGGCGACGGCGTGGTCGATGTCGGTGCCGGCGATCCGGCGGAACCAGCGCGCCCCGGGGCGTTCCTGGGCACTGGCCACGGGCGGGTGCCCACCGGCCACCGGGGACGTGGGAGGGGTGCCGAGCATCATGGCCGTCGGCCGGGTTTCCGTGGAGAGCACCATGCGCGAGAACGTATCGACGACCACCGACAAACGAGCACGCGCGGCCAGATGAGCACGCGCGTCCGGACGAGCACGCGCGTCCGGACGGCACCGCCGGCGTCAGTTCTGCAGGATCGCCTGCCCGATGCTCTCGTCCAGGATCAGGTCGGTCACGAGCCCGGCCGCGAGCGCCCCACGGAGCGACGCGGCCTTGCCCCGCCCGGCGACGACGCAGATCCGCCGCGGTGCGCGCTTGATGATGTCCAGGTCGGGTCCGCCGGCGCGGGCGTTCAGCCCGATGTCCCGCCAGGACCCGTCCGCGCGGTAGAACACCGTCGAGACGTCGCCGACGACACCGGCGCGGGTGAGCTCCTCGCGGTCGGCGGGGTCGAGGTACCCGCCGGAGTAGACGTGCGAGGGCACCGGGGCCTGCGGCGCACCGACACCGAACACGACGACGTCCATCCGCTCGTGCAGGTCGAGCACGCGGCGGATCGACCGCTCGCGGAACAGGGCCTCCTTCGTCGCGGGGTCGTCGAAGAACGCCGGCACGGGGAACTGCTGCACGAGGGCGCCGTACGCCTCGCCGAACCGCCGGAGGATCTCGGACGCGTAGACGATGCCGGTCGTGCGGGTGTTCGCGGCGCCGTTCACCTGCACGACCGTGGACCCGTGCGTGGTCTTCGGCACGAGGAACCGGCTGACGGCGCTCACCGTCGAGCCCCACGACAGGCCGATCACCATGTTCGACTCGATGTACTGCGTCAGGATCCGGGCCGCCGACAGGGCGACCCGCTCCAGGCGGTCGACGTCGCTCGTGTGGTCCGGCACCGGCACGACGTGCGCGTGCACCCCGAACCGCGCGCGGATGTTCCGGCTGAGCGCCGCGGCCTGGTCCAGCGGGGACCGGATCTGGATGTCGACGAGCCCGGTGTCCCTGGCGTGCTTGAGCAGTCGGGAGACCGACGACCTGGACGTTCCGAGCTCGTCCGCGATGGCGTCCATCGTCAGGTCCTGCAGGTAGTACAGGTGCGCGGCGCGCAGCGCCTGCTGCGTCCGCATCGGCTGCCCGGCGTCACTCATCGGGTCCACCACACCAGCGAGGTCGCGACGACCACCGGCGGACTCGCGACGATCGCATGCACATCCATGGAGCCAACCATGCACGGACGTGCACGGCCTCTGCAACCGCGGTCGAGCCTCCAGACCGTGTCGCCGGACGTGCCCACAGACGTGCTGCACGTTCGTGCACGCGAGTTGCCCCGACTTCTCACCAGGCGCACGATCGGTGGAGACCACAGAACCGACCCCAGAAAGCGACGCGTACGCACATGTCGAAGACGACGCAGCCCCGACGCACGGTGACCGACCTCACCGAGCGCCCGAACGCACAGGTCCTCATCGTGGGTGGCGGCATCAACGGCATCGCCGCGTTCCGCGACCTCGCCCTCCAGGGCGTCGACGTCGCGCTCGTCGAGCGCGGCGACTACGCCTCCGGCGCCTCCGCGGCGTCGAGCCACATGATCCACGGTGGCATCCGCTACCTCGAGAACGGCGAGTTCCGCCTGGTGCGCGAGAGCGTGCAGGAGCGCAACGGCCTGATCCGCATCGCCCCGCACTACGTGAAGCCGCTGCAGACGACGATGCCGATCTTCTCGACGTTCTCCGGCATCATGAACGCCCCGCTGCGCATGCTGACGCACAAGCAGCGCTCCACGAAGGAGCGCGGCGCGATGCTCATCAAGATCGGCATGACGATCTACGACTCCTTCTCCCGCGACGGCGGCTCGGTCCCCAAGCACGTCTTCCGCACGAAGAAGGCGGCGCTGGCGGACATGCCGGCCCTCAACAAGGACCTGAAGTACACGGGCACCTACTACGACGCCTCGGTGCACGAGCCGGAGCGTCTGGCGCTCGACGTCCTCAAGGACGGTCTGGCCGCCGGCACCGGGACCGGCTCCGCCGCGACCGCCCGCGCGACCAACTACGTCGAGGCCGTCGGCACCCGCGACGGCGGCGTCCTGCTGCGCGACCGCGAGACCGGCGAGGAGTTCGCCGTCAAGGCGGACGTCGTCATCAACGCCTCCGGGCCGTGGACCGACCTGACGAACCAGGCGTTCGGCGGCGAGACGAAGTTCATGGGCGGCACCAAGGGCTCGCACATCGTCGTGCACAACGACGAGCTCCTCGAGGCCACCAAGGGCCGCGAGCTGTTCTTCGAGAACGACGACGGACGCATCGTGCTGATCTACCCGCTCAAGGGCCGGGTCCTCATCGGCACCACCGACATCGACGCCGACCCGTCGAAGCCGGTCGTGACCACCGACGAGGAGATCGACTACTTCTTCGGGCTCGTGAAGCACGTGTTCCCGCAGATCGACGTCACCCGCGACCACATCGTCTACAGCTACTCCGGCATCCGCCCGCTCCCCCGTCACGAGGACACCGCCCCCGGCTTCGTCTCCCGCGACTACCGCATCGTGGACACCACGATCCCTGGGCTCGGGAAGACGACCGTGCTGTCGCTCGTCGGCGGCAAGTGGACCACGTTCCGCGCCCTCGCCGCGCACCTGTCGACCGAGGCCACGCAGAAGCTCGGCATGCCCCGCAAGGTCGACACGACCGGCATGCCGATCGGCGGCGGCAAGGAGTTCCCGACCACGGACGCCCAGCGCGCCCTGTGGGTCAAGTCGCACCGCGACGGTCTCGACGCCGAACTGGTCGAGGGCCTGCTGCAGCGCTACGGCACCCGTGCCGCAGAGGTCGTGGACGTCCTCACCGACGGGCCGGTCGAGCCGCTCGAGTCCGACGCGGGCCTGACCCGTGCCGAGGTGGCCTACTTCGCCCAGCACGAGCACGCCGTGCACCTGATCGACGTGGTGCTGCGCCGCACGAACCTCGCGTTCGTCGGCGGCGTCACGATCGACCTGCTCGACGAGCTGGCCGACGTCCTCGCCGGTGTCCTCGGGTGGGATGCCGAGCAGCGCGCGGACGAGGTCCAGCACACGCTCGACGTCCTGCGTGAGTCGCACGGCGTGGTCGTGCCCCTGACCGCGTCGGCGACGCACGCCTGATCACGGCCCAGTGACGGACGGGAGGCCCGGTACCAGCTGGTACCGGGCCTCCCGTCCGTCTCGGGGTCGCGTCGCGGACCGTCGCCGCTGGCTAGAACTGCTCGCCGGTCGGGTCCTGCGCGGTCCGGTCGATGAGGTCGTCGCCACCGAGCGGTTCCCCCTCCCAGTCGACGAGGCGCCAGCCGTCCGTCGTCGAGCCCTCGAGCTCGACGACGCCGGTGTTCTCCAGGTGCCGACGCGAGCCGAGGTCGTGCGGCACGTTCTGCGCCGTCGTCGCGGCCCAGATCCGGATCGCGGCGCCGTGGCTGAACGCAGCGACGACGTCCGCACCGCTCGCCTCGACCTGGGCGATCGCGTCGTCGTAGCGGTCGAAGAAGTCCTCACCGGTCTCGGCGCCGGGCATCCGGGCCTCCCGCTCCCCGGACGCCCAGGCGTAGCACGTGGCGAGGTAGCGCTGCACGGAGACGTGGTCGCGCTGGCCCTGCAGGTCGCCGGCCTCGATCTCGCGGAGGCCCGGCAGCACCACGGGCTCGAGGCCGAGCGCCTCCGCCAGCGGCGCCGCGGTCAGCTGCGTCCGGAGCATCGACGACACGAAGACCCGCTCGATGCCGCGCTCGGTGAGGGCTGCCGGCAGCGCCTCGGCCTGCTGCTGCCCGAGCTCGGTGAGTCCTGGCCCTGGGACCTCGGCGTCGAGGACACCGGTCACGTTGGCGGGGGTCTGGCCGTGGCGGATGAGCAGCAGTCGCATGCAGCCACCCTACGGAGGCGCCTGTGTCGGCGCCGCCGGGCTGCGCACGCCCCCCGCCCGCGCCCGCTCCCGCCCCCTCCCGACTCGGAACGACAACATCGGTGTCGTACGACACCGATGTTGTCGCGGACACGTGCGGCCCGAGCGCGGCGCGACAAGGTCGAGGTCGTACGACAACGACGATGTCGCTCGAGTCGAGCCGGCCGGACGCGCCCGCACCGGACGCCCCCTACGATCGGGCCATGGCGATCGAACCCGACACGAAGAACTGGACCTGGGTCATCGAGACCCCGTGCGCCGACTGCGGCTACGACGGCAGCGCGACGACGATCCGCGACGTGCCCGGCATCGTCGAGGCGAACGCCACGGGCTGGCCCGGCGCACTGCTCCGCGAGGACGCCCGGCAGCGCCCGGACGAGGACACCTGGTCGACGCTCGAGTACGGCGCCCACGTGCGCGACGTGCACGCGAAGATGACCGAGCGCCTGACGCTCATGCTCACCGAGGACGCCCCGACCTTCCCGAACTGGGACCAGGACGCCACTGCGGAGGAAGCCCGCTACGCCGAGCAGGACCCGGCCACCGTCGCCCGCGAGCTCGGCGCCGCTGCCCACCGCGCCGCCAAGGCCTTCGACGAGGTCCGCGACGACCAGCTCGAGCGCACCGGACTCCGCTCCGACGGCAGCACCTTCACGGTCGCGACGCTCGCCGTGTACTACGCGCACGACCCGGTGCACCACCTCTGGGACGTCCGCCGGACCCACACCGACCAGATGTAGGCCGGAGCGCCGGCCCGGTGCAAGCTGGAGCGCCCGCGCGTCAGGCCAGCGCGTCGAGCAGTGCCCGCGCGGTCGCCGCGTCCGACACCAGCTCGTTGACCAGTCCCCCGCGGACCGCGCCGATGATGCTCGGCACCTTCGCCTCGCCCACGGCAACCCCAACGGCGTGCGGCACGGCGGCGAGGACCTCGCGCGAGGTCCGCACCATCCGGTCACTGCCCGGGAACTCGATCGGCGACCCGTCGGGGGCGTAGAAGTTCAGGCAGACGTCGCCGGCGGCCAGGTCGAACGCCCGGTCCTCGACGGGGATGCCACGGGCCAGGGCGTCGCGCGTCGGGGTCGGCGCACCGATGCCGAGCACGGCCCCCTTCGCCCGGCTCCAGAGCCCGATGACGTGCTGGAACGCAGGGTCCTCGTCGAGCGAGGCACGCATCGCCTCGGACGGCAGCGCCTGCGCGAAGAGGAACGCCGGGATCGCGCCCGAGTGCTCGGCGGCCGTCCGGGTGATCTCGTTCGTCTGGAACCACGGCATCGGGTCCGCCTGACCGCCGACGGTCGGGACGAGCTGCACGCCCGGCAGCTGCGGCATCCCCCCGCGGGCGACGTCGTACACCGTCCGGCCCGAGGACATCAGCACCGCGTCACCCGGGACCAGCGCCATGTCCTCCAGCGCGGCGGCGAGCGGCACGGCGAGGTCGGCACCGAGCGTCGTGGTGTGGGTCACGGCGGCCAGGTGCACCGCGTGCAGGCCCAGCACGACCTGCAGGCGTTCGGCCAGCGCGACGGTCTCGTCCTGGAACGGGTCGACGACCTCGATGCGCACGAGTCCGGCGCGGCGGGCCTCGGCGACGAGTCGTGACACCGTCGGGCGGGAGACCCCGAGCCGAGCGGCGATCTCGACCTGGGTGGCGTCCTCGAGGTAGTACATCCGCGCGGCTTGGTAGACGGTGTCGAGCGGGAAGCGACTGCGCGCGGAGTCCGGGGCGGGCATCTCGTCGGACATGCTGCGATCGTAACGCCCCCATCGTCCAGAAATTGTGTTCTGTACATTTGTTCTGAGCGGTGTACAGTCGTGGTCGAACCACTGCTGACCAACGGAGGACCCAGCGCATGTCGACGACGACGGACACCACCACCCCGACGGACACCACCGATCCCGCCATCCCTGCGACGATGCGGGCGGTCGTGGTGCACGGCCCCGGGGACTACCGCCTCGAGACCCGACCCGTGCCCACCCCGGGACCGGGGGAACTGCTGCTCCGCACCGACGCCGTCGGGATCTGCGCCTCGGACCTGAAGTGCTACCACGGCGCCGCGAAGTT